>JAIUNL010000004.1 GCA_020161835.1 Bacteroidota bacterium
CGGATGGAATTGCAGTATCAAGTGTTCCACGGCGTTTGGTTACCGCGAGTGTTCCGCTTGCTACATCATAATAGATTTGATTCGTTCCGGCAGCTTGCCATGCATAAGCATTCGCTGAATTTCCGATCAGAATCGATTCGTTAACTTTTGCCCGAACATTGGTTGGCACCGCATTGGATGATTCACCGTTATCCAGTTTTGCAACAGCTTTACCTGTGTTGTTACCGGCGTATGCGCTGGCAGCAACGAGCAGAGCTGTTCCAAGCAATAAAGTTTTTTTCATAAACTTCCTCCTAGTCATGAGAGTGTTGTGTTGGTTAATTAAAAGCAGGGGAGTACACTGCTTTCGATAATGATAAGCAACTCCTTTTTCAAAATCAATATCTGCCTCGATGAAAAAACAGGGCAGAAAAAAAGCGCTTCTCTTTTTACCTTTTAAACCATGACTTCAGACGGGTGTGCTTATGAATAAATTTCAATTATATTTTTTATTGTTTCTTTAATGGTGTTCCGGTAAAGGATCAACTTTTACCGGAACACTTATTGGTAGGCTTATGTACAATAATTACAGTACGTTACTTTGTTAGCACAATGTTCATCGAACGGGTAAAACCACTCGCAGACATGCGAACAACATAGGAACCAGAAGTCAGATTTTTTGCATCAAAATTGACTTCCTGTAACCCTGAAGTGGTTGCCTGGTAGACAAAAGAAGATACCTTCTGACCCAAAATATTAAATACTTCAAATGTAATTTTTCCGGATTGTGGTGTTGTAAAACGGAGTTTCGTTGAAGGATTAAACGGATTCGGGTAATTTCCGAGCAATTCAAATTGTTCTGCACGGAAATTATCAGTTACACTTGTTCCGGTAGCATATTCGGCAACATCAAGAGTTGGTCCGTTATAGTAAACGTTTGCAGCGGCAGTACCTGCAGCAGGAGTTCCGCCATACTCAACCCATGAAGTGTGAATCTGGAACTTAGCAGTTCCGGCAACATCACCAGCACCTTTAGCAGAAACACGGGGTGCAGCTTGTGAAAAATACTGAACTGCAAGATCGTTATCGTTTGTAGAAATTGGGGTAACAAATGCTTCGCTGGAAATAGCACGGCCACTTACAAAAACTTCTGTTGAAGTTTCAGGTGCATCTGTTGGATCCCAGTCAAGATATTTCACAAATACATACTTGCCTTCAGCATCACGGGCAGCATGAATATCTGCAAGGGTTGTGAGAGCATCAGTTCCGTAATCAAAAGAAAGCAAAGTTATATCTGCAACTTTTTTGATTCCGAGATCAGTCAGACCAGGAGTTTTTGAATATAATTCATAGATACCCAGGTTGGTAGCTTCTGTTCCGTCAAGATAACCTTGAATGAACATGTGCCAGTTACCGTCTTTATCTGTTACCATATCCCACTCATAGGTCCAGCTGTCAATTCCGGCTGAAGCAAAAGCGGCAGCTACGTTAACAAATCCTTCTTCTACAATGGATCCGTTTTTGAAACGGACTACATAAGGAGCATAATTTTCGTAGCTCAGTCCGTTTGCTACTGCATAGGCTGAATCTGGAAGAATGCTGGCAATATAGGTTCCGTAATCACCAAAGAAGTCACCATGGCTAGGATTGCCACCGGCAGAAATTCCACCGAATTCAGCATCTTTCCACAGTTTTACCAATTGATGTGAAGCACCCTTGTTAGATGATTTCCACAAATAAACGGTATTGGTTGCACCATCAGCAGCACCACCAAAATAGAAAGTTCCGTTCTTTTCATCTACGAAAATTTCGTCAGGTACGCTATATCCAACTGTATCATTTCCGGCGACATCGTCAATTTCAGCAACGATTTCTACGTCAAGATAAGCGGAAAGAAGGCTGTTGTCTGACAACTTGTTGGTTGCCATTCCCATTGCCTGAAAACCTGCACCGGCAGGATACAATTCAGCCCACTGGGTGATCATTTCACCGGATGGAAGAATTGCAACGTTCGGGTGACGGCCAAATACCTGTGCAAGAGTACCGTTAACTTCCAAACCAGCAGACCAGGTTGCACCGGCATCTGTTGACATGTGATTAACAATACGACCTGAACCGGATGGAATTGCAGTATCAAGTGTTCCACGGCGTTTGGTTACCGCGAGTGTTCCGCTTGCTACGTCATAATAGATTTGATTCGTTCCGGCAGCTTGCCATGCATAAGCATTCGCTGAATTTCCGATCAGAATCGATTCGTTAACTTTTGCCCGGACATTGGTTGGCACCGCATTGGATGATTCACCGTTATCCAGTTTTGGCAACATTTTTTTGGGCGGATTTCCGGCGAAAACCAGTCCGGATAAAATGGTAAGAACGAACAGTGGTAACATCTTTTTCATAGGGTTGCCCTATCTGGGTTTATTATCAATTTAATACGGAGACGGGTCTGAGACCCTGCATTTTCATTGCGGAGACGGGTCTGAGACCCGTCTCTACGATCACGTTGTTTCCCACTGTGCGTTTAACACCAAAAACTCCCAACGCTTTGAATTCCTTTGCGTTTTTACCGGCATCTTTGCGATTAACGCATTGTCATGCATGATCGGAGACGCGATGAATCGCGTCTCTACTATTTTAATAAAATGACCTTGACTGATTCGGTTTTGCTGCCTGATTCCATTCTTACGATATAAATACCCGATGCCAGATCATCGCCACGAAATGGAATTTGGTGCGTGCCGGCAGGTTTTATTTCTTCTGAGAGGATGGAAACTTGTCTTCCCAGCAAATCAAAAACTTTCAGACTCACCTTCCCGGCTTGGGGAATGGAATACGAAATCAAGGTTGCCGGATTGAATGGGTTGGGGTAAGCAGAAAGTGCTATCTGTTGGGGCGTTTCAAGATTTTCAGTTTTAGGGCGTGTACAAATATAAACTGGGTATCCATTTTTGGCACCCTTGAATCCGATGAAATCCCAATAATTATTTTCATCTATCACATATCTGAGTGGATGAATATCCCCAAATTGAACGAAAGTTGAATTGGTCGCAATAGGAAACAGGTTAACAACATGGTTGATCCCAATTGCTGCTTCATTATCAAATCCACCAATTCCGAGTTTAAATTCCTGACTGATTTTAGCACTTGGTGAGAAGGCTAACTCAATTGAATACAGTCCACAACCAAGGCTTTTCATTTTTCTGGGTTCCCCCAATTTATCAGGATCCCAAGGTTCCCAACCACCGGTTGCGGGTCCGTTTACATAAATACCCAATTCTCTGATGTTTGATGCATCAATAACGGAGGCCTCTCCGCCTGCTGAATATAATTTTCCATCCAGGTAGGTCGTGTAAAACAACGCAGGCCAAAGGCCGACTTCCAAAGTCAAGGTTGTTTCAACGCCAAGTGAATCCATATTCTTAAAAAACGGTTGACGGTGTGTTGAAACTGCATCATCTAAAAGATCCTCTGTGTATGCTGTATTTCCTTGCTCCGGCGTAGTGAAATTCCTGAATTTGGGCGCAGCAGAGCCATACGTAGTATTGTAATTATCAAAGTAAAATTCTTCAAACTCACCTGCTGCATTTTTCTTGTAATACTGATAAAAAACCACCCGGTCATGTTCGGTATACAGGCTGTCTACACCTGTACTGCCAGTAAAAAGTGTGCCTGCAAATGGCGTTACCAATTTCACATCAACTGTTTTCATTGCTGTTCCAAGAAAACCAATACGGGCAATCAGGGTATCAGTTGATTTATCAAAACCATTGGTATTGATTGCTTTTAACATATCCACTTCAAAATTTACAGCGAAAGGTCTAACACCCGGCTCAGGGCAACCGAAACACTCATCATACCCATCAAACCACTTCCAGTAAAGGGTTGTATCTCCTGAAAGGTTAAAAGTTCGATCAGAAATTGATTCCCAGTTTGTAGTTGTTCCCTTACCCCACACAAACTTGTACTTCTGCTCCCCTGCCGATGATTTGGGAATCAGAATAGTTTTGCTGAAGAAATATTTTTCCGCTTCAAAAGGAGATGGTCCGATATCATCATGACGAACTTCAGGTTTCAGGGTGTCTGCTGCTGACCAGCCATTGAATGAACCCCGAACGGTAACGACATTCTGAGTTGGTTTAAAGGGATAAATAGCCTGCATATTAACTCTGAAATGAACTGCAAATACATCCGATGCTCCATTTTTAGCAAGTTCAAGCGGATTCCAGTCATCACCTCGGGTAATACTTGCCCCAGTAAAAGGGTCAGTGTAGGTTTCTTTCAATCCGGTTGTATAATAGGTAATTGTTGTGTCTTCCGTAATGTCAAACGGATAAATTGTGTGACGCTCCCAGCCCGTTCCGGTTTTGGTTTGGGTTACAATTTTGAAACTACCTCCCACATTTCCGGTGTGTACGGTTTTTTCTGCCATCCAGTAGTCTCCCCCAATGTTGGTAAACTTAATGCCCTTATCAAATGACCAGTCACCACCAAAGGCGCTGCCACGAATTGAAACTGAAGAACCGGCAGATAAAGTATCCTGAACAAACGCCGTGTTAACCTTGAAGGTGACGGTGGCAGAATCACCATCCAGGTAATAGACTGGCACATCGAGTTTAGGTCCGGAGTAATAAAGATTGGCGGGTGAAATTCCGGAAGCAGGATTTCCGCCAAATTCGACCCAGGAGGAATGGATTTGAAATTTTCTGGTTCCCGGAGAATCACCAAAGCCCAATGACGAAACACGTGGAGCAGCCTGGGTGAAGAACTGGTTTACAAAATCGTTATCATTTACTGCTAAAGGCAAGACAAAATTTTCGCTTGAAATTGCACGACCAGAAACATACATTTCTGTTGAGGTTTTGGGGGGATAATCGGTCGGATCCCAATCCAGATATTTTACAAAAACATACTTTCCTTCTGAATCCCGGGCGGCGTGAATATCTGCAGCTCCATACAGATCGTTCAAACCATCAATTTCACATTCAACCAAGGTAATTTCTGCAACTTTCTTGCTTTTAATATTGGTCAAACCGGGTTCATTTGACCAAATTTCATAGATACCAACGTTTGTTTTGGTGTCACCCGTTTTATACCCATGAATGAACATGTGCCAGTTACCGTCTTTATCAGTAACCATATCCCACTCATAGGTCCAGCTATCAATTCCGAGAGAAGTAAAAATTTCACCAAGGTCAAGAAATCCTTCATCTACGATGGAACCATTCTGAATTTGGACCAGGTAGGGAGCCCAAACATTTGGTGTTAATCCGTTTGCAACGGCCCATGCTGAATCAGGTAATACCTGAGCAATGAAATAACCAAAATCACCAAAAAAGTCACCATGAGTTGTACTGACGTCTGCAATTTGGCCGCCGTCATTCACATTTTTCCAGAGCTTGACCAGTTGATGGGATTGACCTTTATTGGCAGATTTGAAAAGAAACAAGGTATTTGGATAATTGACTGCGGTGCCGGAAAAATAAAATTCATTATTTTTTTCATCTACAAAAAGTTCATTCTGAACCTCATAAATCGCTTCATCAACTCCAGGATTTTCATCGATTTCAGCTGAAAGCGTACTGTCAAGATAAGCCGAAATCAAAGTTCCATCAGACAGTTTGGTTGAAGCAACTCCCAAAATCCCAAACATGGCTCCGTTATAAATGTCATTCCATAGCGTGATCAACTCGCCTGTTGGAAGAACAGCCACATTCGGATGTCTTCCATTTTGGTGTGGAAGTGTTGCATTTATATGGTTTCCTGCACTCCATGTGTCACCCCTATCCAACGATTGATGGGTAACGATCTGACCAGAACCGATAGGAATTGCAGTATCAAGAGATCCCCTTCTTTTTACCACTGCGATTGTACCACTGGCAACATCGTAATAAATTTGATTTGTACCTGATGCCTGCCAGGCAATTGAATTGACCGAATTTCCGATCAGAATCGATTCGTTAACTTTTGCCCGGATCGGGGTTGTCACGACATCAGATAATTCCCCATTGTCCAATTTTGGTAACATTTTTTTTGGCGGATTTCCGGCGAAAACCAAACCGGGTAGAACTGTTAGAACGAACAGGGATAGCATCTTTTTCATGGGGCACCTTTTTGGGTTTAATATCGATTTAATACGGAGACCGGTCTGAGACCCGTCTCACCTATTTTAATAAAATGACCTTGACTGATTCGGTTTTGCTGCCTGATTCCATTCTGACGATATAAATACCTGATGCCAGATCATCGCCACGAAATGGGATCTGATGCATTCCGGCAGGTTTTATTTCATCTGTGAGGATGGCAACCTGTCTTCCCAGCAAATCAAACACTTTCAGACTCACTTTCCCGGCTTGGGGAATGGAATAGGAGATCAAGGTTGCCGGATTGAACGGGTTAGGGTAGGCCGAGATTGAGTATTTGTCTGGAAGCTGCCCACTTTCAACATGGGGCACAATACATGGATATCCATTTCTAAAACACCAGAAATTCGGAAAATCCCAATAATTATTTTCATCCATCCAATACCTAGAAGGCTGAATTTGACCAAACTGAACACTTGTGCTATTGGTTGAACTTGGAAATAAATTTGCGATATGGTATTTTCCAAGGCCTGCTTCATTATCTGCTCCACCAATACTTAACTTAAATTCCTGACTTACTGTTGCATCAGGAGTGTACTGGATATCAATAGTCCATTGCCCTTTTCCATTATTTTTTAATTTCCTGGATTCTCCCAGGCTATCTGCATTCCAGGGTTTCCATCCACCTACAGCAGGGCCATTAATATAAACCGGCAAGCTTCTGATATTTTCAGAATCAACAACCAATGGTCCTCCCTGGATGTCAGAAAGGGTTCCTCCAAGCGACTCAGTATAAAACAACGCTGGCCGGAGATCGACATTTAATGTAAATAAGGTTGAATCCCCTAATTTGCTCATATTCTTAAAAAACGGTTGCCGGTGTGTTGAAAATTCATCCTCTAAAAAATCTTGGGTGTAAACTGTATTCCCATGCTCCGGAATTGTGAGTTTGCGGAATTTGGGTGCTGCAGATTGAGGTTCAGTATTGTAATAATCAAAGTAAAATTCTTCAAATTCACCATCTGCATTTTTTTTGTAATACTGATAAAATACAACAGAACCAGGTTTTGCATATAGACTGTCAACTCCAGTTTCCCCGGAAAAAGAGGTTGAAAAAATCGGAGCCTTCAATTTTGCATCAACAGTTTTTGAACCCGAACCAAGAAATCCAAACCTGGCAATCAGGGTATCGGTTGATTTGTTAAATCCATTGGTATTGATTGCTTTTTCCATATAAACTTCGGCCTTTATTTTATATGGAAAACCTTCAATTGATGGATCCACTATCCACCCCCCATCAAACCATTTCATGTAAAGAGTTGTATCTCCAGAAAGCATGAAAACTCTGTCAGAACTCGACTCCCAATTCGTTTCGGTTGCATTACTGTAAACAAACTTGTATTTAATTTCCCCGGCGAAATCTTTGGGAATCAGTACAGTTTTACTGTAGTAATGTTCGGCTTCATACGTGGCCAATCCGCAACACATATCATCATGTCGGATTTCAGGTTTTAAGGTATCTGAAGCAGACCAGCCGTTAAATGAACCCCGAACTGTTACCACATCGGACTTAGAGTTAAATTTGTCCAGTGAGGATTCATCCTGCATATTCACACGAAAATGAACGGCATAAACATCATTGTCGCCATTTTTGGCTAGTTCTAGCGGATTCCAGTTATCACCGCGGGTGATTTCAGCTCCGGTGATCGGGTCATTATAGATCTCCTTCAAACCGGTTGTAAAATAAATCAGCGTTGTGTCGCCGGTAATTTCAAATTCACCAATTGAATGTCGATCCCGACCGGTTCCGCTTGCGGTAACTGTAAAAATTTTAAACATACCACCAGAAGATCCAATATATACTTTTTTCTCTGCCTCCCAGTAATCACCGCCCACGTTTTTCAATTCGATTCCTTTTTCAAGAGACCAGTCACCACCAAAAGCCTTACCACGAATAGAAACTGAAGATGCTGCAGAAAGGGTATCCTGCACAAAGGCAGTATTGACCTTGAAGATCAAAGTTGCAGAATCACCGGGATTTATATATTCTTCCAAATCCAGTTTGGGTCCGACATAATAAAGATTTGCAGGGGAAGTTCCGGAAGCAGGATTTCCGCCAAACCCGACCCAGGAAGAATGGATTTGAAATTTCCTGGTTCCCGGGGAATCACCAATACCTAATGAGGATACCCTGGGTGCGGCCTGGGTGAAATTTTGTATAGCCAGATCATTGTTATTTACTGCAATCGGGCTAACAAATGACTCGCTGGAAATTGCACGGCCTGAAACGAACATTTCTGTTGAGGTTTCTGGAGCATCGGTCGGATCCCAGTCCAGATATTTCACAAATACATATTTCCCTTCAGCATCACGTGCAGCATGAATCTCTGCAGTTCCGTCCAGGCTGTTTGCAGCATCAATTACACGGTTACCCAACGTTATATCTGCAACCTTCTTTGCGCTGATATAGGTTAGCCCTGGCGTTCTTGAATAAATTTCATAAATACCAATATTACTTATTTGTTCACCGTCTTTATATCCCTGAATGAACAGGTGCCAGTTCCCTTTTTTATCGGTAACCATATCCCATTCCCCGGTCCAGGTATCAATTCCCAGTGTGGAAAATAAACCGGACAAATCAAAAAATCCTTCTTCAACAATAAAACCATATTTAAACCGGACGAAATAAGGTGAATACTTGAATTGATCCATTTGGTTTTGTGCAGCAGTGGCAGAATCTGGCATCATACTGATGATATAAGTACCATAATCGCCACAAAAATCTCCATGTGAGTTATTGACCCCGGCAGAAATTCCACCGAACATAGAGTCTTTCCACAATTTTACCAGTTTGGGAGAAGCAACATTTTCTGATGATTTCCACAAATAAACCGTGTTGGTTGCATTGTCGGCAGCACCGCCAAAGTAAAAGGTTCCGTTCTTTTCATCAACGAAAATTTCATCAGGAACACCATAACCAACGGTATCATTTCCTGCGATATCATCGATTTCAGCGATGAGTTCTACATGCAGATTAGCAGCAGTTACTACGCTGCCATCAGACACCTTGTTAACTGCAAGACCAATAGCCTGAAAATCGGCTCCCATTGGATAAAGCTCTGCCCATTGAGTGATGAGCCTACCCTTTGTAAGAATGGCAATATTGGGGTGACGACCGTAAACCTGTGGAGCAAGATTTCCGTTGATCTCGAACCCTTCACTCCAGCTTTGGCCAGCTCCCTGATCAGTCGCCTTTTGAACGACAATACGACCTGAACCGGCAGGAATTTGAGTGTCAAGGGAACCCCTTCGCTTAACAATTGCCAAAGTTGAACTGGCGACATCATAATAAATCTGGTTCGTTCCGGGAGCCTGCCACGCATAGGCATTGGCAGCATTTCCGACAAAAACGGAGGATTCATTGATTTTTGCCGGGCTTCGGAATGTTGTCATTTCTGACTTTTCGTCCTTATCGAGCTTTGCAGTCATTTTTTTGGGCGGATTTCCGGCCAGAACCAACCCTGACAGGACAGTTAGAGCAAGTAACAGTGTCATCTTTTTCATGGGACAATCCTTTTTGGATTTAAAAATTTCAAACTGAGACGGGTCTGAGACCCTGCATTTAATTTCGGAGACGCGATGAATCGCGTCTCTACGATTACGTTTTTTCCCACCGTGCATTTAACCCCAAAAACTCCCACCGCTTTGAATTCCTTTGCGTTTTACTGGCGTCCTGGCGATTAACGCATTTTCCTGCATGATGGGAGACGGGTCTGAGACCCGTCTCTACTATTTTAATAAAATGACCTTGACCGATTCGGTTTTGCTGCCTGATTCCATTCTGACGATATAAATTCCGGATGACAAATCATCGCCATGAAATGGGATCTGATGCGTTCCGGCAGGTTTTATTTCTTCTGCGAGAAGAGCAACTTGTCTTCCCAGCAGATCAAACACTTTCAAACTCACTTTCCCGGATTGGGGAATGGAATAGGAGATCAGCGTTGCCGGATTGAACGGGTTTGGGTAAGCAGAAATGGAGAATTTTTCTGGTTTTTCAGTGTTTGAATTCCCTTCAACTGAAGTTATCACTCCTTTTCCTGCATTAAAGTCCCAATATCCTTTTTCATTCTTGTATTGAAGCGGATCGGTTTCGCCGAATTGAACCTTTATTTCATTCTGTGGCTGAGGGAAAAGGTTAAACAAATGGCGCAGATTTCTGGATTCAACATTCTGCCCTCCGATTGTAAAGGAAAATTCAATTCCCTGATCCCAATCTGTTCGTCCAATCATTGATGTGGTAAATATCCTGTCTCCGGCGACTACATCCGGCCAAATCCCATCATCTTTAAGAGAAAATGTGGGTCCCGGAAGTCCGATACAAATAAAGCAGTAGGAATTGATAACCATCCTTACCGGTAATTCAGAAATATTTCTCTTACTGATGTAAAACGGATTTGTTGACAATTCTGGAGCAAGAGAATCACCCAATTCATTAACAAAGTAATAAACCGGGCGCAGATCAGCATAAACAGTAATTGAAGTTGAATCTGGCAAGGGGGAAATATTTCTGAAAACAGGCTGACGGTGGGTAGATGTCAGATCATCGGTTAAATCTTCAACAACGACTTCATTTCCGTTAAAAATAGTGGGCAATGTCAATTTCCGGTATCTTGGGGCGTAAAAGCCAGGCTGTTCATTAAAATAATCAAAAAAGAATTCTTCAAGTTCACCACCAGGAATCTTTTTAAGATATTGGTAAAAAACAACCCTTTCCCAATAGGCAAAAAGACTATCTGCTCCGGTACTGCCGGTGTAAACGGTTCCTATCTGAGGTGGAATCAATTGGATATCAACTGTTTTCAATGCGGTTCTCAGATAGCCGATTCTGGCAATCAGTTTATCATTTTCCGGATCAAATCCATTAGTTTTTATTGCGTTTTTCAGATCTACATTAAAATTGATCTTAAAATCAATCGGATGACCGCAATCACTGCAATATGGACCTTTATTATCAAACCATTTCCAGGCAAGGGTTGTATCACTTTTAAATTGAATGGTTCTATCCCCGCCAATGGCATCTTCCCAGTTGGTTTCAGCGCCGCTGTCACTCCAAACAAATTTGTATTTCAAAAGGCCGGCGGAAGCTTTAGGAATCAGGATTGTTTTGCTGAAAAAGTATTTTTCTGCTTCATAAAAACCCTTACCAAGGGTTAAATCATCATGCCGGACTTCGGGTTTCAGTGTATCGGCTGCAGACCAGCCATTAAATCCACCGCGAACTGTAACCGTGTGGTTTGCAAGATTGAACTGTCTTATGCCTTCCATATTCACCCGAAAGTGAACTGCAAAAACACTGGTATCTCCCTTTTTTGCAAGCTCAAGCGGATTCCAATCATCGCCACGGGTAACACTTGCGCCAGTAAAAGGGTCAGTGTAGGTTTCTTTCAAGCCGGTTGTAAAAAGAGTAAGAGTTGTGTCTTTCTCTATTTCAAATTCAGCAATCTGATGGCGATCCCAGCCTAATCCAGATTCAGTCAGTGTTACAATTTTGAATGAACCTCCTGAAGATCCAACTGGTACTTTTTTCTGTACTTCCCAATAGTCACCGGCGATATTTTTTAATTTGATTCCTTTTTCAAAAGACCAGTCTCCGCCAAAAACGCTACCCCTGATTGAAACCAACGAACCTTCAGTAACTGTATCCTGAACAAATGCAGTATTGACCTTGAAGGTAACAGTGGCAGAATCCGGATTCTGGATTTGGGAAAAACCGGTGGTTTGAAAAGCAATCATATTTATTGCAGATACAAACCAATAGAGAACGATCTCTTTTTTCATTTTTCAATCCTTTTGATTGATGAATTACACATTCAATTCAGAAATGCGATTAATCACACAATTTCAATTTCGGAGACGGGTCTGAGACCCTGCATTTCAATTCCAGATACGCGATAAATCGCGTCTCTACGATGCCGTTTTTTCCCACTATGCGTTTAACCCCAAAAACTCCCACCGCTTTGAATTCCTTTGCGCTTTTACCGGCGTCCTGGCGATTAACACATTGTCCTGCATTATCGGAGACGGGTCTGAGACCCGTCTCTACTATTTTAATAAAATGACCTTGACCGATTCGGTTTTACTGACGGATTCCATTCTCACCAAATAAATGCCTGATGACAAATCATCGCCACGAAATGGGATCTGATGCGTTCCAGCAGGTTTTATTTCTTCTGCGAGAAGGGCAACCTGTCTTCCCAGCAGATCAAACACTTTCAGACTTACTTTCCCGGATTGGGGAATGGAATAAGTTATCAGTGTTGCCGGATTGAACGGGTTTGGGTAGGCAGAGATTTTTATTTTTTTCGGAATTTCTGAATCCGGGATGTCATTTACTGAAGTCACCACTCCCTTTTTAGTATTAAAGTCCCAAAAACCTTTATCGTTCTTGTAACGGTCAGGTTCAATATCACCGAATTGAAATGAAAATTCATTTACAGGTTTTTGCTCCAGATTATGAAACCGTGTATTTAAAAAGCTGGATTCATTAGGCATCCAACCAAAGGCAAGCTGATACTCAACTGAGGATAGTTCACCTTTTTTTACTTTCATTGTTATTGAATAAACAGAATCTCCGGCAATTTTATCGCCATCAAGTCCTTTATCATTCATTTCAGGGGGTGCCCAGGGTCCCATACACATCCAGCAATAGGTGGGGGAAGCGCAAAATAATCGCTGCAAATCAATGTTTTTTTCTGTGAGATAGTACCTACTAACTGGTGGGGAATAACTCAGGGAATCCCCTAACCGCTTAACGAAGAAAAAGACCGGACGAAGATCAACATGAAGAATCACTTGTGTAGAATCTGTCATCGGGACTGAAGACCTAAATACAGGTTGCCGGTGTGAGGATTCATCAGATTTATCAATATCCCAGCCTGATACAGACACTCCAATCGATGGCATTACAATTTTCCGGTAAAGGGGGGCACTTCTTGATGTTTTGGGATCATTGAAATCTAAATAGGATTCTTCGATCCGGATTGAACCACTCTTTTTAAAATATTTGTAAAAAACAGTACTGTTAAATCCAGAAGAAACAGAATCGGACCCCGTATAAACCGTTCCTGAAGAAGGGTGAAGTTCAAACTCAACAGGCCTGGAAGCAGTTCCAAGAAATCCAGCCACAGCAATCAGAGTATCGGTTTGCGGATTAAATCCGTTTGCGGAGATTGCTTTTTCCAGGTCAACATTCAAAACGATTTGAAAGAATATGTCATCAATACAAATAATGGGGGCTGTATTATCAAACCATTTCCAGGCAAGGGTAGTATCACGTCCCAATTGAATGGTTCTATCCCCGCCAATTTTATCTTCCCAATTTGTTGAAATCGCACCACTATCACTCCAAACAAATTTGTACTTCAAAATACCAGCAGAAGCTTTAGGGATCAGGATTGTTTTGCTGAAAAGGTATTTTTCTGATTCATAAACACCGTAAACACCGGATAAATCATCATGACGGGACTCAGGTTTCAGTGTGTCGGCTGCAGACCAACCATTAAATGATCCGCGAACGGTAGCTGTATGCTTTGTTGGATTGAAAGCAAGAACTCCCTGCATATTCACCCGAAAGTGAACAGCAAATACACTGGTATCCCCATTTTTTGCAAGTTCAAGCGGATTCCAGTCATCACCCCGGGTAATTTCAGTTCCGGTAACCGGGTCAGTGTAGGTTTCTTTCAATCCCGTCGTAAAAAGTTCAATTGTCGTGTCGTTTTCTATAATAAACGCACTTTGATCATGGCGATCCCAGCCGGTTCCTGTTTCGGTTTGGGTTACAATTTTGAAGGTACCGCCAGAAGACCCGAGGGGAACTTTCTTTTCTGCTTCCCAATAATCCCCACCCACGTTTTTTAATTTGATTCCCTTTTCAAGAGACCAGTCACCGCCAAAAGCAGTTCCCCTGAATGAAACGACTGAACCTGGTGTAAGGGTATCCTGTACAAAGGCCGTATTGACTTTGAAGGTCACAGTTGCAGAATCACCTTCAGAGCGAATTAACCCAATTGCAGGACGTCCAAAACCGGTGGTCATTCCGAAAATGGAAAGAAGAACAATCAGCTTGGATTTCATGAAAACTCCGGGAAATATTCTTACTAAAATTAAACGGTTTTAAGGAGATAGTCAATACCTTTATCGGGATAAACCAGTCTTTTTTAGGGTTGGTTTTTATTGTTGATTTGTCATCGTTAGGTTGGATGGTGGATTTCGAATTCGGATTTTCCAAATTTCGGCCGGAATTGCATTATCATTTCAAAAAAAATCAAAGACCGGCCGATGGTTTTATTCGTTTTCTTCCCCCGGGTTGACACCCGGGGCTACTCATATTTCGCTCCTTCGGAGCGCATATCCCGTACGGTGTACCACTTACCACTTATAACTTATCACTTATAACTTATTTCCCCCCTTACAAATTTAATATTTCACCCATATTTACTATATTAACTTAATTGCAAGCGGGAAAACCATGACTATTCTTCATCAACTCGGACAACAGATCTATAATCCGTCTGAAACCGGATTTCTGATGGTGCGCCATCTGGCCAATCAGTTTGGTAAAGATCTCATCAGACAATTCCGTGAATTGCCTGAATTGAAAGACACAGCCATTATTGCGCTTGGCGGATTCGGTCGACGGGAAATGTGTCCCAACTCCGATGTGGATATTCTGATTCTCGTACCTGATAATATGGATAAGGAAAAACTCGAAACCGGTGTTAAAAATCTGCTTTATCCCATGTGGCAAAACGGACTCAAAATCGGTCATGCCGTCAGAACGCTTGGAGAAGCCCGGGAAGCTCTTGTTTCTGATGTAGAAACCCTCATGACCTGCCTTGACAGCCGGTTTCTTGACGGGAATCCGGATCTGGCTGCCAAATTTGATAAACTTATTGACGATTTTCTTCAATCCAATAAAAATCAGAAATTTCTGTATGAACTTGTCGTCAATTACAACACCAATGTTGCCAATTACGGCGGGTCGGTAAATCTTCTCGAGCCAAACGTTAAAAAATCGCCGGGAACACTTCGTGACGTTCATTTTCTCGGATGGGCGTATCTGTTAATTTCAGAAGGACAACGGCTGTTCACCCGCCGGTCATCAGATGATGAAACCCAGACCGAACGGGTTTTTCTGCGGTTATTTAAACAGGGTCTCATAGACGAAACCCAATACCGCCACGTTTTCGAAGCCACAGATTTTATGCTCAAAACCCGGTTTGCCCTTCACCTGGTCGATGAAAGAAGTACCGACCAGCTCGGGTTTCCGCAACAACCTAAAGTTGCAGAAATGCTGGGATATAAAGGTGAACTCAGCAAGGAAATCTGTGAAGCGCTGATGAAGAAATTCTACCTTCATGCCCGTAAAATTTTCAGACTTTCGAAAACTTTTGTTCAGCAAATCGAAGAACTCTGCCGTCCGCCGGTATCTGACCTCGATGAACAGCTGGATGGCGGATTTGCGATCCGGAATAACCGGATTCACTGGGGACGAAGTTCGTATGAATCAGCAATCACCGAAGAATTTGTGAAAGCACCATACCTGCAAATGATGGCGTTTTATTTTCAGGCAGAATATGGTTTCCGGTTTTCTGATGTGCTTCGTGGCGCCATTATCCAATCTTACGAACTGATCACCGAAGAATTTCAGGCAAACCCGAGGGCTGTGCACTTATTCAGGAAAATCATGCTGGCTCCGCATGCATCCTATGCGCTTAAAAACATGCTTGAACTTGGTGTATTGAACCGGTTCATTCCGGAATACGGCAATCTGGTTGGGTTGTACCAACGAAACGCTTACCACTCTTACACGGCAGATTATCACACACTGGTCGCCATTGAACGGCTCGAAATGAGTAAAACCCGGTTTCCACCGGTTTACCGGGTTTGGCGTGAAGTTCTCGAGCGCCCGGAGTTGCTTTCTCTGAGTATTCTTTTTCACGATATCGGAAAAGGATTTGATATCGCCAATCACTCAATTGTCGGGATGGATGTAACCCAGCAGGTCATGTCGAGATGGGGATTTAATCAGGAAGAAATTGATCTTGTTTGCTTTATGGTTGAACAGCATCTCACCATGGAGCAAATGGCCTTCAGGCGGAATTATCACGATCCTGATACGTTGCAATCCTTCATTGATCTTTTCCCGGATGTGGAATATCTCGACGTCCTCTTCTGCCTCACATATTCCGACTTAAGTGCCGTCAACCCAAATGTCTGGACAGAATGGAAAGGTATGATGCTGGATGAATTATACCGGATTACCCGAAGAACGATAACGTCAGTAACAGTGACCACATCGGCAAAAATTCTTCAGGAATCGAAACACGCCAAAGTTGCCGAACTGACACGGCATGAGACAGATCCGCAGGTACTGGCCCACATCAAAGAATTCGATATCCACACCGATTACTGGCTGACTTTTAAACCGGAGGAAATTGCCAAACATGCCGGCTTCCGTCAGAATACCAATGAATTTGAAGTTGAAGTCACTCCGTTTGACGGCTATCTTGAAATTACCATCATCTGTGATGACCGTGACGGGCTTCTTTATAAACTCTGCGGCATTATTTCCAGTCTGGATACGTCCATTTTTGATGCCCGGGTTTTCACCTCTCCGGCCGGACTTTGCATTGACCGGTTCCGGGTTTTTCCGGTAACCGATGGAATGCCGGATACTGAAATTTTACGCCAGCAGGCTATTGAACGGCTTCAATCCGTTTTAATTCAGAACCAGCCGGTTGAGCCGCTTGTTGACCGTTTCCGTAAAAAATGGAAAAGAAAATTCAAATCATCGGCTGTTTTTGTACCCGAAATTACCTGGGAGTTTTCTGGTGACGTGGTCATTTTGGATATTTATGCACCCGATACCCTCGGGCTGATGTACAAAATCACCCGCACGTTCTCTGAACTGAAGTTACCTATTCATCATGCCAAAATTGCCACCCGTGTGGATGGCGTAAACGATACATTTTACATCAACAGACTCCTTTTTGGTGAAGACGCTTCAGTGGTGAATGCAACCGCCCGGCTAAAAGAAGCCATTCAATCTTTTGTTGAAACGGGAACATAAATGCCAGTGACGGGAGACCAGGGACAAGGGACTGGCAAATGGTTAATGGTGAATTATTAATGGTTAATTGAAAATCACAGGTCACTGTCCTTCGACTCCGCTCAGGAACCAAGTCGAAGTGCCCGGTGATTGGCTGGTGGTTAATTCGCCATTTGCTTCGCAGAACTTCGTTTCGTTATCCGCCATTCGCAATTCGTTATTCGTAATTTTTCCCTACTTTTGCATCCATGACTTTATCTCATCTCAATCCAGATCTGCCCATTGGCGTTTTTGATTCCGGAATTGGCGGACTCACCGTCGTCAAGGAAATAAAACGTCTTCTTCCAAATGAAGGAATTGTTTATTTTGGCGATACCGGCCGGGTTCCGTACGGTAATAAATCAAAATCCACCATCATTGATTATTCCCTGCAAATCACTAAATTCCTCGAATCACAGGGCGTCAAACTCATTGTCATTGCCTGCAATACAGCTACAGCTCATGCACTTGATGCTGTTAAAAAAGCAACTCATCTGCCGGTTATCGGTGTTGTCGATCCCGGTGCAAAAGCTGCTGTTAACTACACCAAAAGCAAACGAATCGGTGTGATCGGAACGGTTGGAACTGTAAACTCAAAAGCTTATGAAAAAGCTATCCACAAGCTGAACGCCGATATGATGGTTTTCAGTCAGGCGGCACCGTTGTTTGTTCCTTTGGTTGAAGAAGGCTGGTTTACCCATCCGGCAACGAGTCTGATTATCCGGGAATATCTGAAACCACTCGAAAATGAACGGATTGATACACTTGTTTTGGGATGCACGCATTATCCGCTTTTAAAATCGGCAATTGACCGGGAAGTGTTTTCTTCGATTACGCTGGTTGACTCAGGTGAAGAAGTTGCAAAAGATGTGAAATCAGTTTTGGAAAAACACAAACTGCTCAGGGTTTCAAAACGAACAGAAGCGTTTCAGTATTTTGTATCCGACCTTAATTTCAGGTTTAAAGAACTCGGGAAAATGTTCATGGATGAACCGTTCGACAAAGTGACTCTGGTTGAATGGCAGGAAAAATAATTTTGAATTTTGAATGTTAAATTTTAAATGATGAATGGTAAATGGTGTAAATTCCCCTCCTTTTCAATGGGAGTCACGGTCACTGAGCGGAGTCGAAGTGCCCGTGATGGGGCTGTTTTTCAAAAACTTTGGCCAATACAAACCACCCCGGCTTCGCCACCCCTCCTTGAAAAGGAGGGGAATTTGTTCAGCCTTAAACCTGAAGCCTTACGCCTTAAACCTGAATTTACCATTAATCATTTACCATTAACCATTGTCCTCAGCCCCACTCCGTATCTCGACAAATCTTTTCTCAGCCACCACAAACTTAAACCTCCCGTCAGAAAAACGGTAATCAGTAAAACCGGCAGTTTTTCAAATCCGAGAAACAGAAGCATCCATCCTGAAAAGCCAATGACAAGTCCGGAGATCATAAACCGGAAACCCAGTCTGCCCCAATTCAGAATTTCGGTGAATTTCATTTCTGCTTTTTTTGATCCTTTTACGAGAATATAAATACCCTGAGCCGTTCCGCCGATTAAGATCGCCAGTGCAAGTCCGGCCGGACCGAAGAGAAGATAAAGCGGGTACATGGGCAGCAGCACAAAAACATTGTCAATGATGGCGCCGGTAACAAGCTCTTTGCTTTGTCCGTTCACCTGAAGCAACGTGTTGAATGCACCAATTCTGAACACCATCATCCAGACGGAAATGCCAAAAAGCAGAACTGAAGCTTCATACTGTGAACTGAACAGAGTCACAACCAGCCACTCCCGGTTGGTGAACAAAAGCCAGACGCCCGGGAAAATGAGTCCCGACATCAACGCCGTCGATGCCCTGAAAATGATCGCCGGAGCCTGAAAATTTGCTTTGATTTTTTCGGCCATGACCGAAGTCAGAACTGCCGCAACCGCATTCATCACCAGCCCCACAAACGGAATTTCAAAGGTTCCGTTGTAATAAACAGCAAAATCAGCCGGGATGGCAATCGCCAGAATAACGAGTTTATCAAGCCAGCGGGAAAGAATCTGGAAGGAATCATTCAACCCAAACATCAACCAGTGCTGATAAATGGGAATTTCTTCTGTAATGACTTCCTCCTGTTTTTTCCGGGCGGAAAATAAAATGGCATTCCGGGCAACCGACAGAACTGTCAGCGAAGCAATCAGGTTAAACAGATCGAATCCGGTTTGAAGTACAACCCAGTGGATTCCGAAAAATAAAACAGCATAACCCGTATTCAGCCACTGAAGAAAGGTTTCCCCTTTCCGGCTGATCATCCAGGATTCCTGAATATAAAACAACGATTGAGAGAAAAAGAAAATGGAAAGAAGAGCAAGCATGGAAACTTGCCAGGATGGATCAAGAAAACCCATCATTCCGGCAAAAACCGGTGACAACACGGCTGTGAGCAAAATGGCGTGAAGTGAAATCCGCCGGCTAACTGATTCAGAAAGACGGGTACCGAAGGCAAGAATGATGGATGGAAATCCCCAGACGCTGATCAGGGTACCAACTCCGGCCGTTACCCAGATGGTGAGATAATGTCCGTAAACCGAAGGGTCCAGCTGATGGGAAAACAGAATTCCGGTAAAGAGAACCGCCAGCGTTGGAAATGTTTTCGACAACGTCAGCCGGAACGTTCTGATGAGAAGAGGATAAACCACCGTCAGGCCTTATTCTGGATCATTTAAACCCGGGAAGACAGGGTGCTGCCCTGATTCAACAAGTTTCTGATGGGCAAGACAGGCTTCTTTATCGAGGGATTTGATAAATTTTGCTGGATTTCCGCCAATGATACAATATCCGTCAGGAAATGATTTGGTTACAATGGCACCGGCAGCCACCAAAGTAAAATCACCCAGTTCCACTTCAGGAAGAATGATTGCACCCATCCCAACCCAGCAGAATTTGCCGATTTTGATTGGTTTTCCCTTCAGATGAATCGTCAGGTCAATGGAATCATGATTGGCAGAAATGAGTCCGGCATTCGGACCAAGATTGGAATAATCACCAATTTCAATGCCGTTCTTCGAATTGATGTACATGCCGGGTGAATCGCCGGGGAAGACGTGTTTCCCACGTTTGATATTTTCAGGATTCCCGACTGTGGATGTATAATGAACGGCCCAGGGTACGTTTTTATTGTACCGCAGAAAAAATTTAAAAAAAGTGGAAATCAGAGAAAAACGGAGTCCGACCGTTTCGTGGTAACCGAAAAGCCGTTTGATAAAGGCAAGTTTTCTTGAATACAGCATAGAATTGAAATTTGATTTTGATCTGCGGGAAAAATAAGAAAAAGGCAGGGGTAAGTAAAGGAGGTAAAAGGTTAAAGGTTTAAGGATCAAGGTTAAATGGGAAATAGCTGTTGGCTGCGATCCCCGGGCTTGTCATTCTGAGTATCCCATCCCGAGAATCGGG
The DNA here is from genome assembly GCA_020161835.1 of Bacteroidota bacterium. Classification (GTDB taxonomy): domain Bacteria; phylum Bacteroidota; class JABWAT01; order JABWAT01; family JABWAT01; genus JAFLBE01. The sequence goes on from JAIUNL010000004.1 coordinate 20,646, forward strand.
ATCGGGATGTATCGAAGAATGAAATGGAAGTCGAAGGGTTAGCTGGTGGGAAATACAGAGTTACAAGCAAATCCTTATTTCAAGGACTTGCTTATTTTTTGAATATCCAGCTTCAGTTCATCGATTTTATTTTCCAGTTCCTTCAGTAAAGCCTGACCATCTGAATCTGGCTTTTGGTTTTTCATCAGCATTTTTTTAAGGTCATCCTGACTTTCCTGCATACTGTTCATAATCACACCGATGAACAGGTTCATAATAATCATTGCACCAAAAACAATAAATGACACAAAATAAGCCATTGATGCAAATGAACCGGGTTTCATCAGGTATTCAGACGTCGGATTCGCAGTACCAAAAAGCTGGATATTCATGATATCCGTCCAACCCTCAAGAGTTAAAACCTTGAAAAGTGTAATCATGGAAGCATGAAGTGATCCAAAATGTACCGGATCATTTTTTCCAAAAATAAAACTGCCAATGACGGCATAGATATAAAAAACAAGGAATAACAGAACAAAAACATAACCCATTGAAGGAATACTTTTCAGGAGTGCATTGACCAGCAACTGAAGTTTGGGTAAAATTGAAATAATTCTGAAAACCCTAAGGATCCGGGCCAGCCGCAGAACGGTTACAAAATGAGTATCAATATTGGGAATAAAGCAAACTGCAATAACGATGAAATCAAAAACATTCCAGGGATCCTGGAAATAAACCCATGGTTTCGATCCATGTGAAAGCAACTTCAAAATGAGTTCAGCCAGAAAAATGTAAATAATGATCTGATCGACCACAAAAAAGATATGAGCAAACTGGTTATAAACTGTCGGATAGGTTTCAAGACCAACTATAATGCCTGAAATGATGATCAGCGTCAGGATAAAATACCTAAACTGACCTGAATTCACGATCTGAGCTGTTTTATTTTGGATAAAAGACATCTGATTACACTTTATAAATCGGTTAACTTTTCGATCAATCCACCGATTGTTGCGGTGGCTGACAAATTTCAAATTAGTTTATGGGGTTGATTCCAACTCACCTCAATGCAAAATTCAGGAAAAAAGTTTCTTTGAGTCGCAGTTGAGTGGGATATGGCAGGGGATGGGAGGCAAAAGGCTTAAGGTTAATGGTCAGGATCGGGAAAGATGAGGTCACTGAGGCTCTCGAAGTGACCTCATCTTTCCGGTGCCTTCGAGAGCCTCAGGCTCCGGAGTCAAAAAAAAGTGACCGATTTTTTCTTACCACCTGTCACCAATTTCTCTATAAAGCGAAAAAGCCGGGGGAACCCGGACCCGGCTTTTTCTATTCAGAATACCATCCCGTTTCCAGGACAGTGGGTTCTGCTTTCATAATTTTTGCGGACTATTTCTCAGCTTTTGCTTTTGCCCTGGTCACCAATTTTTTCCCGACTTTTGGGACTTTTGTATCCAGTTTTGCTTCTGCCTTTTCCGCTTTTACAGCAGGAATTTCTGCCTTCTTCATTTCAACTTTTTTAGGCTCGGTCTTTTTCTTGCCGGCCGATTGCGTTTGGCTGTAGGTCAATGGCGTTGAAACCAGAAGTAAAACCACAAGACTGAGAAAATTTTTCATCACCTATCACCCTAATTTTATTTCTTCAAAGTCAGGGTTCGACTGCTATTCCCAAAGAAAAAGATGTGCCATAAAAATCCGCCAAAAATCAATTCAACCAAATAAGTCGATAAATCATTGTAATTATGAGATATACAATGAATTTAATTTATAAAATGGGTAAAAACTGGAAGGTTGGAAAGCTTCTAATTCGTCATATCTGACGAATTAGAAGCTTAAATACGGCAGATATGACGGGGAAACGGGAGGATCAGTTATTTCTGATCTTTTCTAAGATGGTATTTTTCAAGTTTGAAGCGAAGGTTTCGTTCTGAAAGTCCGAGCAGTTTTGAAGCCTGAATCTGGTTGCCATTTGTTTTTTCCAAAGCACGGGTAATCAGAGACATTTCAAGAAGCTGAACCTGCTGGTTCAGGGAAAAATCATCCTGGGTAAAAACCGGCTCATTGAATTTTACCGAACCGGCAACCGGAAGATCTGAGGGCTGAAGTTGATCACCTTCAGAAAGCAACACAGCCCGCTGAATCAGGTTTTCGAGTTCTCTGATGTTACCCGGAAATTCATAATTTTGTAAAATCCCAAGTGCAGCAGATGACAATACCGGCAGTGGCTTCCGGTATTCAGCCGCAAATTTTTTCAGGAAACTTCCGGTAAGCAGTTCAATATCTTCCTGACGGTTCCTTAGTGGTGGTAACTCCAAACTGATGACATTCAAACGGTAGTAGAGATCCTCTCTGAACTTTCCGGCTTGAATAAGCTGCTCAAGGTTCTGGTGGGTTGCAGCAATGATTCTGACGTCAACGGGAATCAGTTGATTGCCACCAACCCGCTCGATGACTTTTTCCTGTAGAACCCGTAACAGCTTAACCTGAGCCAGCGCCGGTAAATCACCAATCTCATCAAGAAATAAAGTGCCGCCATCCGCAAACTCAAACTTACCCGTCCGCATGCGGTCAGCACTGGTAAAAGCTCCCTTTTCATGCCCGAAAAGTTCAGATTCAATCAGGTTTTCGGGTAAAGCACCACAATTTACGGCTACAAAACGACCTGTTTTTCGCTGGGAATGGGAGTGAATCCAGTTGGCAAGTTGTCCTTTTCCGGTTCCGGTTTCTCCTCTGATCAGAAGTGAAGTTGCAGTTGGTGCAACTTTTCCGGCCATTTCCATAACTTTTTTCATGGATGGTGAGTTACCGATGATGCCTTCAGAAAATTCAGCGGCCTGAAGATGATCCTTGAAAATCTGAATTTCATGATCAGTCTTGCGCTTTGATTGGATTTGCCTGATCAGGTGGACAAGTTCATCCAGATTGACTGGCTTACTCACATAATGATAGGCTCCTGCCCTGATGCAGGCAACTGCATCCTCGATATTGCCGAAAGCTGTAATAACCAGAACATCGGTTTCAGGCCAGGATTGTTTGATTTTTTTCAGCAGATCAAATCCGTTCATCCCCCGCATGCGGTAATCGGTACAAACCAGGTGCGGACGAAAACCGGGAATAGCAGCAAGTGCTTCTTCACCAGAACTGCACTCAACTATGTCGAGTTGCTGTTTCCGTAAAAATCCGGCCAGAATTTGCCTTTGGGCAACTTCATCATCCACCAAAAGAAGTTTCATTTCAATGCTCTTGTTTTCGTAAAGTCAGTGTAAAAATCGTTCCTTTTCCCAGAACTGAAGTCAGGCTGACTTTTATTCCGGTCTGATTGGCATATTGGTTGACGAGAAACAAGCCAAGCCCGGTGCCGTCTTGCCGGGTTGTAAAAAAAGGATAAAAAATCTGATCCCGGTTTTCTTTGGGGATACCGGGGCCGGAGTCACAAATGTAAAACTTCACTATTTTTTCATCTGATCTGACTCTTAACGCAACCAAACTACCGGGTGAAGAAACCGTGACGGCATTCAGAATCAGGTTTTCAAGAATCTGAAGCAATTTAAGCGGATCGGTAAAAACAGATAAACTGGTTTGTGATAAATCAGTTTCAAAAATTACACCGGTTTCCCTTATTTGAACCTCCAACCGATTCTTCAGACGGGAAATCAGGTCGTCAATTCCAAGTTGTACTTTTGCTGACGCCCGTGAACGGGCAAATGTCAGAATTTCCTCGATCAGGCGGTTGATTCGATTAATTTCAGAAAGTCCAGCACTGAGCATGGGTTGTACATCCGGATTCAGATTTTCATTTTCGGCTCTGATCCGCTGCAAAATAAGCCCGAGTGTATTGATGGGATTCCTGATTTCATGTGCGAGTCCGGCAGAAAGTGTACCCAGCTCAGAAAGTCGTTTCCGGTTATCCATTTCTGTCTGTAGTTTCTGAAAATCAGTAACATCAGTAAAAATAAACACATAAAAGGCGGGGTTCCCCGGGTAAAAAGTTCGTGAAACCACGAGTTCCCGGTCAAACCCCGGTGAATCAGGAATCTGGAAATTGGTTAGATTATTGATTTCCATTGAACTGATTACTTTTTTAAGATGGTCGGGAAATTCGGAAACTGTTTTCCCAAAAATGTCTTTCCTTTTAACCGAAAACCACAATTCAATTTTTCTGTTGACCACGAGAACCTTGCTGGCATCCGACAAAACAAGAAGTCCTTCTGGCAACCCTTCAATCATAGATTCAGATTGATGGCGGATGAATTCCCTTTCATCAATGGTGGAAAAGTATTTTTTTCTGGATTCGAAGTACAGCAAACCCAGCCCCATGATTAACCAGGCACCTAAAAGTGTGGATACACCTTTAATTAAAACCAGACTGGGAAGATCACCCAATTCGTTTGCAACAATCCCGGTAAAAATGGTAAGTGTTTTATCACCAACACTGACCTGCTCTTTACTTTTAATCAACCAATTCCCGGTGGAGTCATTACTTATCCAAAGCGAATATCCGACTGGAGAATAGACAGATAGATTTTTTATTAAAACCCCCTGAGTTTCAGTTCCAAAACCAGCAATATCACTGAGGCCGTCATTAACCCGGATAAAGGAAACAGCCTGATCATTTGAAAAATTTTCAATCAACCGTTGAAACCCCAGATTCCTGAGTAGATTTTCCCTGTACCGGGCATCAGACAAAATCAATATCCGCTGAAAACCACTCAGAACACCTGTGTAACCAAGAAAAACAAGGTTTGTGTCAACCACATTGAACAATTCAATAAATCCGGAATTGTTTTTTTCAATCAGGTCGTTGGCTTGCGACAAAATGGCGGCATTGAGTGAATCGGGAAATTCATAATCTGAAGATTGGTGAAAATGAATCAGTTTTTTATTCTGGTTCCAGATAAAAATGTGGGAAAAGTGATTTATTTCTGAAATCCGGTCAAGAGCTTTATCTGAAAGTCTACCATTTAAAACCATTTGGCTAATTATATCAGCCGACCCTTCAATTCTAGTGCGCCGTTCATCCATAAACTCTTCACGGATTTTTGCTGAGAATTCGAGTTCAGGACCAATCAGACGGTGAATGCTGAGTGTTTTTTCAACCAAAGCAGCCGTTAGATGCTGTTTGGAATTTGCGTAATCGAATAACCAGTAGAACACAATCAGGATACTGAAAAAGCCAATAAACCATAGAAATGAACGATTTGTCATTTGAAAAAGACCAAGGTTGATTTCATTTCGAAAATTCTGTTCATTTCAGGAGTTTTATTTTCCATTTTGGGGTTTTGGGTAAGGCGTAAGGTATAAGGCTTAAGGTTTAAGCTGGGCAATTCAATTCGTACAGCTTACTACGTACGGCTTACAGCCAGAAACCCGTAACCCGTAACCCGTGATTTGTGACCATCCAAAAAATTAACCATAAGTTCTATGAAATTCAATTCCCTGCTGATCTTAATACTTTTCACTTTCCTGCCGGCATTTTCCCAAATTTACCGGGTTGCCTCACCTGAGTATCAACTCAGCTTCCCAAAAGATCATTTTCCTCATGCCGGTTTCCGGACGGAGTGGTGGTATTATACCGGACATGTTGAAGCTCAATCTGGAAATCAATACGGATTTCAATTCACCATTTTTAAAGTTGAACCGGCCCCGCCCGGTGTTCCAAACCGTCCGCCGGTTTTGTATTTGCTCCATTCAGCGGTAACTGATTTGTCCGGCAAAACTTTTCAATATGCAGAAATCCTTCAGCGGGAATTTCCGGGAAGTGCAGGAATCAATCCGGCAGATTCGTCTCTGAACGTTGAAGGAAGTCATCTTAAAATATCAGGGAACCGTCACAATCTTTCTTTTCACGGAACTGACTTTTCTTTTTCATTTGATCTGGAATCAGCCCTTTCGCCGGTATTGCATGGTGTAAACGGATACAGTCCGAAAAGTAAAGAGCCGGGAAATGCTTCCCATTATTATTCGGTCGTCAATCTTTTGGGAAGTGGCTCACTTGAAATTAAGGGAAAACCGGTTCCGGTAAAATCAGTTTCGGCGTGGATGGATCATGAATTCAGCTCAAACGCTTTGTCCCCTTTTCAGTCCGGTTGGGATTGGGTGACTTTGTCTTTGGATAACGGATGGAAAGTGATGGCTTTTCAGGTTCGTGGGAATCCGCAATTTGTGTCGGGAAGCTTAATTTCTCCGGACGGAAAAGTTTCTGCATTGGACCCAAAAACAATATCATTTCTTCCAGGAAGAACCTGGACATCCAAAGAGAGCAAAGGTGTTTATCCGGTCGAGTGGGAAATAAAATCGGGTGAGAACCAATTTCAGATTACACCCTGGATGGACAATCAGGAATTGGTGATGAAAGAAACCGGAGTGACGTATTGGGAAGGCGCCATTTCAGTAAAAGGTAAACTCAACGGAAAACCTGTCACAGGAAAAGGATATCTAGAAATGACAGGTTATGCCGGAAAAATGAACGGGAAACTGTGAAGGGACGCTGTACGAGGTACGGTTTATGGGGGTAATCACCCCATCATCCTTCCCTTAAATCCCTTTGATTGTAATATTTCCCTTTTTAGTTTCGAGATGAATTTCACCGGATCCAATTGCAAGGTTACCGGTAAGAATGCCCGGTGATTCAACTTTATTAGAAATGGTGAGATTGGAATAAGAAACAGTTCCATTGCCCGTCTTTGCTGAAAGAGTTGCTGAAACAGATTTTGGAATTTCAATGGTAATATTCCCATTTCCCGAGTAACATCTGCAGAATCCGCCATTCCTTAAAAAAACGAATCCAACTGAAATATCCCCATTTGACGTTTTCAGATCAACCGAACCGTTGTGCTTAGTGATGTCAATTTTACCTTCTGAACCATAAACAAGAACTGTTGAGGAAAGATTAGCTGTGATCACACCTTTATTTGGAGATCTGAAAACAGGAACTAAATTACCCGGTACATGTAAGGTTAAGTTTCCAATAAACCTGATCGCAGATGAACTTGCCGGTGCATTAACTACAAATTTCACTGAATCTGGAGAAACCAAACTGGAAAATGCGATATCCTTAAAATGCAGATTGGCGTCATTCTGAGTTTCTGCCCAAATTGTTTTGTATAGAAAAGCATTCAGGAGATTATCGGGAGTTTTTGAAGAAACTGAAATGGTCCCTGCTGAATTACTGGCTACCACAAACTGAGTGGTAGTTGCAATATCAATTTCAGCTGCTGCACTGTGGTAATATGGAGATAATTGAGGGTCTTCATCTTCCTCCTTCGGGCATCCGGCAAGGAAAAATGAGGCCAGAATCGGCATTAAAATTACAAGACCTGAAGGGTAAGTTTTCATAGGATTTTCAATTTATTCTTTTAAAAAAACTAATTTATTAATTATTAATAAATAAAACAATAAAAAAACCTCCAACCGGGAGGTCGGAGTTACAAAACCCTACTACCTACTATCCCGAAAGCATTCTGGATCTTCGCTTCGCTCGACCTACTACTTATTCCACATCCATCAGATAAGCACTATGATTGGTGATTTTAACGGGCATAATTTCCCTGATAATTTTGGTGTGACCTTTGAGACCAAAGTAACGGTAAGTCGGAAAGGCTTGTCTTAATAGATTTCTGAAAAGTCTGACCTTCAGATCATGAAACCAGGAACTCTGGTCGGCCACAATTTCATGATCACCAACCAGAATATTACCTCTTATTCCCTGTTCCTCAAGAATTTCGCCCAACCGGATGTCTTCCATATAGCCGTATTTGATGACAAGAGAAACCATATCTTCAGGCAACTCATACCGAATGACACGTTCACCATTCCAGATGGGTTTGTGACTGATTTTTACGGTGATAAAAGCCATTGCCGCCGGCAGGGAATGATACCGGGTCATGAAGGTTTGAAGCGTCAGCGAAACAAAACTATTTTCATCGGTGACGGCAGTCGGAGTAAAAAAACTGATTTTCGATGGAATCCGGTCTTTCCACTCAATTCCTTTCAAGGAAAGTAAATCGCCGAGAGTCAGGGTTGTTTGCCGGTAAACTTCTCCCAGCTTTCCTTTTCCCCAGTTCCAGATCCACATGACGGAATAAATGGTGAGTCCGATAATAACCGGAACGTAACCGCCTTCCAGAAACTTGAGTGTGTTGGCAGTAAAAAATCCCATATCAAGAACCAGAAATCCACCACACAACGGTGCCATCCAGAACGGATTCCAGTTCCAGACTTTGGTTCCGACCAGGTAAAATCCGATAGTGGTAATTCCCATTGTTGCAGTAACGGTTAACCCATAGGCCGCTGCCAGATTTGACGATGATTTAAACCCGAGAACCAAACCAATACATCCGACCATGAGCAGCCAGTTTACCGCCGGCATATAAATCTGACCGTGAACATCGTGACTCGTGTGGGTGATTTGCATCCGCGGGAAGTATCCAAGTCCGATAGCCTGCTGGGTGAGACTGTAAGCACCTGAAATCAAAGCCTGTGAGGCAATTACCGTTGCCATCGTAGCAAGAACAACGAGCGGAATGAGCAGGAAGTCAGGTGCAAGCGAATAGAACATATTATTCGCCTGAATCGGATCCCCGGAAAGTAATAAGGCCCCCTGACCGAAATAATTCAGAACCAACGCCGGATAAACCAAACCAGACCACGCCAGCCGGATCGGCGCCCGCCCGAAATGTCCCATATCCGCATACAAAGCTTCCCCGCCGGTAATGCACAACGTCACGGCACCTAAAACAAAAAGAGAATGCCATCCATGGTGAAAAAGAAACTGAACGGCAAAAACCGGATTCAAAGCCGCAAGAACCTCGGGAACTTTGATGAGGTAAACCAGACCCAACCCTGCAATAGTTAAAAACCAAACTGTCATAATCAGTCCGAAATACCGGCTGATGGCACCCGTCCCAAACTTTTGGGCAGAAAAAAGGGTAATCAGAATCAAAATCGTAATGGGTACGATGAATTTCGACATGCCGGGAGCCACAATCTGAATTCCTTCAACAGCAGATAAAACTGAAATTGCAGGAGTTATGAGCCCATCTGCGTAAAGCAAGCAAGCACCAAAAACCAGAAGTCCGGTTACAACTTTAATTGATTTCGATTTTTTCCCGGTTTGTTGTAAAAGTGCAAGTTCAGAAAACACGCCACCTTCACCCTGATTATCAGCACGTAGAATAAAAACCAGATATTTGATGGTGACGATAAGAGTCAGTGCCCAGAAAAAGAGGGAAAGTACACCCAAAACCTCAGGGGAACCTTTTGCCAAGGGATAATGGCCAAAAAAAGCTTCATTAAAAGCATAAAGCGGACTTGTACCGATATCACCGTAAACCACACCCAATGCACCAAAGGCAAGCAGCAGATTTCTCTTAAAAGATGGGGCTTCGGTTTCAGAAACTGAACTCATTTTTTAATAACTCACTTCCTGTAACCGGGAAAGGAAAAGTAAAAAGTTGAACCTTCGCCAGGTTTTGAATCCACCCAGATTTTTCCACCCTGAGCCAGAATAAATTCCTTTGCAATGGCAAGGCCAAGGCCGGTGCTTTCTTTTTTGTTGGCGGATTCCGGATTTAACCTGACGAATTTTTCGAAAATTTTATCTTTCATAGCCGGATCAATACCGGGTCCGGTATCCTGAATCCGAAAAACGATTTCCTGATCAGTAGTGTTTGCATCCACTTTAATTTTTCCGCCTGCAGGCGTATACCGGATGGCATTTGAAATAATATTGATGGTTACCCAGAGGGTTTTTTCGAGGTCAGCCAAAACGGTTGGAAGGTGGTCTGGTATGGAAACCTCAAGTTCAATGGCCTTACTTTCAATCTGGACCATCAATGAACTGACGGCATATAAAATGAGATCGCCCGGCTGAATTTCTGTCTGTACCAGTTTAATATGTCCGCTTTCAACCTGTGAAAGATCAAGCAGTTCACCCACAATTTTCGCCAGGCGCTGGCTATCCTGCCGGATCGAACTGAGAAGCTGAGCCTGATCATGAGTCAGAGAACCAACCCGCAGATCATTTAATAGTTTCAGGGTGAGATTAATTGAAGCCAGCGGGGTTTTCATTTCATGTGAAATTGTGGCAATCAGATTGGTTTTTGCCACATTCAATTCATGATAAATGGTAATATTTCTGAGGATAATCACATATCCTGACCTGAATAATTCAGGGCCATGAGTAACCACTTCAATAATTTCACGGGAATAAAACTGTTCCTTCCCGTTAATTTTGCACATGATATGCTGATATGGTTTTTCCGGATTTTCCTGAACAGCAGGAAAATCCTTCAGAATAATCTGCATCCAATCATTTACATTCTTTACTTCTGAAACACTTTTTCCAATCAGTGCAGGCTCATCCATACCGGTTAACTCACAAGCGGAAGGGTTAACAAAAATGACGTTTAAATCAGTATCAAACCCGATCAGGGCATCTGAAAACCGGTTTATGACAGCTTCGATTCTGCTTTTTTCAGCCAATACTTTAGCAATATTGCTGTTTTCCATATCTCTCAGTCGGTCTGCCATCCGGTTAAAAGCAACACCCGCTTCGTACAGATCACTTGTTTCCGGATAGTCCATTTTCACTTCATAATTCCGTTCTGCGACCGATTCGATTCCTCTCACCAGTTTGTTGACCGGCCTGGCAATGTAACCCGGGAATTTTAAAACCAGAATCAGGCTAAGGGAAAGAAAAACAAACAAAAACGTGATCATCATAATAATGGCACGATTTGCACTGGCTTGTGAAATATCATTTTTTCTAAGAATAGCACTCAGATTAAGCTGGATAACTTTTGAGTTTATTTCATTCAGCTGCGCATTCAATGGCTTTAACTGACTGATGTAGTGTCCGGAAGTTAATCCACCCTCTGATTTCAATCTGATAAATTCATTTTTGTACAACATATAAAGGGAACGAAAGGTCTTAACCAGGTCTTTTTCACCGGGTTCAGTTAAATTCTGTTCCTCAAGGTTCAGATTTGCCAGCAGAATGGAATCAACCCGGGCTGAACTCATTTCCAATTCAGAATCTTCAGGTGAGAGTGAGGTTTTTGCCTGAAGCAAATCAAAGTGAACAAGCGAGTTTTTAATGGTTTCAAGGTATTCTATTGATCGGTGATTATCCTTGATAATTTCACTTGCATTTTCTGCCAGATGGAGAATGTGAAATAACCCGATTGCCCCGGTTAAAACCAGGATTGAAAAAAGTCCGCCAAAGCCGAAATAAAGTTTTGTTCTGATTGTCATGGCTATTCACCTGTTGGTTGCCTGATAGAGATGTAAACAAGTCCCGTGCCGGAAGCAGGCAGGATGAGTAAAAGTGGTAAAAAGAGGGATTAATATCAGTTTTGAGTTGTTTTTCGGGGAAATTTAATATCGGAAGGGGAAAACAAATTCGTCAGATTTTTCCATTTTGGAAAAACTCTTTTTCATTTTAAAAAATATTGGGCACATCCAAACGTCTACAAAGATGTAATCCCCGTCCCGCAAGCTTGAGGCATCCACGCTTTACAATACTGGATTCCCGCCTTCGCGGGAATGACAGCCTCACCTGTATTTTGGATTTATGTAACACCGACCTCCCGGTCGGTATCCCGAATCTGATAAACTCTTCATGAAAGAGCCGACCGGGAGGTCGGCGTTACAAAACCACGGTAAGGCATCTGACTTAAACCTCGGTGTTACAGGATCACAAGAATACAACCGACCGGGAGGTTGGCGTACCAAATTCAAATCTCCAATTCACTACTCTTTCAGCCCATATTCTTTAATTTTGCGGTAGAGGGTTGTCAATCCGATTCCAAGGGCTTTTGCTGCGGCGGGTTTATCCCAGTTGAACCGGGTCAGGATGGTTTCTATCTGATGTTTTTCAGAATCGGAAAGTTGCAATCCGGTTCCGGATGTGCTGGTCGGATGAACCGGTAACAGATCAGGCGTCAGTTCATTTCCATCGCACAAAATAATGGCACGTTCAAGCACATTTTTTAATTCCCTGATGTTACCCGGCCACGGTAGCGTGATCAGTTTCTCTGCAAACTCCGTTGACATTTTTTTTAACGGACGGTTCATTTTCAGGGAAAGGGATTTCAGACATTCCTCAGCAAGAAACTGAATGTCTTCCTTTCTTTCACGAAGTGGCGGTAAAGTGATAGTAAAAGCAGAAAGCCGGTAATACAAATCTGACCTGAAACTGCCGGTTTCACTATCCGTTTTCAAATCACGGTTCGTGGCAGCAATAATCCTCACGTTTACCTGTGTCAGTTTGGTGTCCCCCGGTTTTATAAACGTTCCGGTTTCAAGAACTCTGAGCAGTTTCGCCTGAACATCCAGATTCAAATCACCTGCTTCATCCAGTAAAAGGGTGCCGTTCTGGGCTTCCTCAAAAAGTCCTTTTTTATCTTTCATCGCACCCGTAAATGCCCCGGCTTTATACCCGAACATTTCACTTTCAAGCAAGTCATGGGCAATCGCACTGCAATTCACGGCGACAAACGGACCGTCTTTTCGCAGACTTTCCTGATGAATCGCAGAAGCAAAAACTTCCTTTCCGGTTCCGGTTTCACCCAAAAGTAAAACCGGGGTTTCAGTTGGTGCAACTTTTCTGGCCAGGTGAATGGCGGATTGAATTGCAGCCGACTTTCCGTGGATGGATTCAAATCCGGTTGGGAGTTCTGCCCGTTTTTCAAGAAAGAGGATCCGTTGTGTGAGCTTCACTTTTTCAAGTGCACGTTCAACCCTCGGAACGATCAGATCTTCCTGATCGCCTTTTGTCAGATAATCAAAAGCACCCGCTTTAATGGCTGTTACTGTATCAGGTATATTTCCGAAGGCAGTCAAAACGATAATTTCAGGAACCGGATTCACTTTTTTCAGTTTTGAAACCAGATCCAGACCTGAAATATCAGGAAGACGAACGTCTGTGATGATAACCTGAACATCCAGTTCACCAGCCATTTGCAATCCGGCTTCACCCGTACCCGCCTCAAAAACTTTAAAGCCTTCAAGTCTCAGAATCCGGGAAAGTAAACTCCGCAATTTTTCTTCATCATCAATGATGAGAATGGATGCTTTGGTCATGAATGATCAGCTTTTAAATCCTTTTTATCTTCAATCAGGGACATTCCGCACTTCGGACAGTCACTGGCAACCGAGTCTTTCACTTCAGGGTGCATCGGGCAATGGTAACCCGCTACCTTTGCAGTAGAATCCATAACAGCGGTTGAGTCAGACGTGGATGCTGATCCGTTGGACGCAGCCTTGTCACATCCGAAAGAAAAAACGAAAAGTAGGGAAACGAGAGTTAACGACAATTTCATGGGAAATCCTTTTTGATTTTTGGTTTAATTGAATCTTTAAAAATACAATAAATTTTAACCACAGAGTAATTCAGGAGTTTTTCGTATGAAAATGAGTAGATCGGGAAGACTGGCCTTCGATACAGCGGTTTCAAGTTTACCTGAAACCGCCACTCAGGCTGACAACCATTTTCAGTTGGAAGAAATGCAATTCTACCAACTACTACCTACTGTCTACGACCTACTAACTACCTGCCTTTTTGCCTCCCCCTTCCATTATTAAGAAAAAGTTCCTATTATAGCTTAGAAATCAAACCACACCAGACCATCAGAAGGATATTCTCTTGCTCAAAGATCTTTTCCGCAAAAAAAACCTCGCCCAGCATCTGGCTTCCATCGATAGACAGGATCATAAACTTGTCAGAAAACTGAACTGGCTCGATTTAACTGCACTTGGTATCGGTGCGATCATCGGAACCGGGATTTTCGTTTTGACGGGAACCGCTGCTGCCGGAGGCGCCAATCATATCGGAGCCGGACCCGCACTTTCTCTCAGTTTTCTGATTACCGGATTTGCCTGTGCACTTGCAGCTTTTTGTTATGCTGAATTCGCATCCATGATGCCAATTTCCGGGTCGGCCTACACCTATTCCTATGCTGCTTTTGGTGAAATTATTGCCTGGATTATGGGCTGGTGTCTGGTTTTGGAATATGCCATCGGAAATATTGCCGTTGCGATCGGCTGGAGTGGTTATTTTGTTGATTTGCTTCGTGGATTCAACATCCACCTTCCCGGTTGGATGGTTACCGATTATGTGACTGCTTTTACCCGGCTGGAATACGGTTCAACTACCACAACTATTATTCAGGCAGCTCCGCATTTGTTCGGAATTCCGGTTGTGATCAACTTTCCTGCCGTTCTGATCAATCTTCTGGTGACGGTAATTCTGGTTTACGGAATTAAAGAATCGAGCCGGGTGAATATTTTCTTCGTCGCCCTGAAACTGCTTATGGTTTTTCTTTTCATTTTCGTCGGAATCGCTTACGTGAAACCTGAACATTGGGGACATGACTGGAACACGTTTGCTCCGAACGGATTCAACGGCGTGATGACCGGTGCAGCTCTTATCTTTTTTGCTTACATCGGTTTCGATGCCATTTCTACTGCATCGGAAGAAACCATCAATCCCGAAAAGGAAATTCCGCGCGGAATTATCACCTCCCTGATCGCCGTTACGATATTATATGTGGTGGTGACTGTGATTTTGACGGGAATGGTCGATTACCGGACACTGAATGTGCCTGAACCGGTTTCTTTTGCACTTCGATCTGTCGGTGCCGATACGGTTGCGGGGCTGATTTCTGCCGGCGCAGTTATATCGATGACGTCCGTGCTGATTGTTTTTGGACTCGGACAACCCCGGATTTTCTATGCCATGAGCCGGGACGGACTGCTTCCGAAATTTATGGGAAAAATCCACCCGAAACATAAAACTCCTTACGTGGCAACGATTGTAACCGGCGTTTTTGTGGCTTTTTTCTCAGGTTTTGTTGATATCGGACAGGCGGCTGAACTGACCAACATCGGTACGCTCATTGCCTTTATTCTGGTTAGCATCGGCGTTTTGGTGAAAAGATACACTGACCCGAATCTTCCACGCCCATTTCGTGTGAAGGGAATTCACTTTGTTGCTATTTCTTCTGCGTTGTGCTCGGGATATATTGCCTACAGCCTTCCTTCGATCACCTGGAAAATGTTCTGGATCTGGCTGATTATCGGACTGGCATTGTACTTTTCTTACGGTTACCGGAAAAGCCGGTTAAAAGCAGAGAATGAAGGAAAATAGAGGATAGAGGTCGATTATTTATCGTAATGATATTTACAACTGTAAATCAATAACTCTTTTCCCTCAACCTGATAAACAAGTCGATGTTCCCGGTCGATGCGTCTGGACCAATATCCTGCAAGGTCATATTTCAGGGGTTCAGGTTTACCAATTCCTTCAAAAGGATGAAGCTGAATGTCTTTGATCAGTTCATTGATCTTTTTCAGCATCTTTTTATCCTCTGTTTGCCACGAGATATAATCTTCCCAGGCATTCAATGAAAAAGTGATCAGCATTACTCTTCAATCAGATTTTGGCGGACAACTTTACCTGCTTTCATTTGCTGAATCGATTCATACAACCTGTCGGCATTTGCTTTTGAACTCAGCAAATGCAGGGTTTCCATGATTGAATTATACTCATCCAGAGACATCAGGACGGTTCCTTTTCCGGCACCTCTTTTAATAATTAGCGTTTCATTGTTGTTTTCAACGGAATCCAAAAACCGTTTCAAATCCGTTCTGAATTCTGTAAAATTCGCCGCCAGCATGGTTATCTCCAGAAAAGTAATTATATGAGTACTAATATAAGTACTTATTTCATCAATATCACCCTCGTCGTTACCGAACTGGTTTTGCCCATGACTTTTAGCAGGTAAGTACCGGATGACGCCGGAATACCTGAAGCGGTTTTTCCATCCCACGAAACAATCTGATTTTCTTTTCCCGATGGAAGTTCAACCTGACGAACGATTTGCCCCAGAACAGTGAAAACCACAAGAGTCAGCATTTCTTTATTACCATTCCGGATCTGGACGGAAACTTCCGGATTAAACGGATTCGGCCAGGTATTGACAATCTGAAGTCCGTTTGGCACTTGAGCCGGTTCGGAAACTGAAACCCCGGTTCCGTTGGTGATTTTGATGTCATCCAGGTATAAAGTTTGTCCGGTCAAAGCCTGATTTTCAGCCACAAACTCCAGCCGTTCAACATCTTTCCAGTCGAAAAGTCCTTTCGGATCAAACCAGGAACCATCCCATGACCCCGATTCAACAAAGGAGGAAAGCGGGAATTTCACCGTTTGCCACGTGTCATTCCAGGTCACTTTGGTTGAATTCAGTGTAACCCGGCTTCTCCACGGATGATCTGCCGTACCGGTTTTTGAATCGAGAAAACGAACTTCAATCTGGTTGACACCAGACGTTCCCCGAACTTTAAATTCCAGCCAGTAACCAGACGTTCTTAATTTGCTCAGATCACGCCTGTCGGGTGATTTAAAAACAACCTGTGAGTATTGCTCACCATTTGAAAATTTGATTGCGAAACCAGATTCACCGGCCGGATCAGGTTCATGAATGGTAATCGAGCCTGCATTGGTGTAACTGGCATTCGTAAACCCTTTTTTAATCCAGTCAGAATAGATCGAAATGCCGGCACTGTCAGGTTTTCTCACCCACGGAAGTTGTGGTGGAGCTGTAAAACCAAGCGCTGCAACAACCGGCAAATTCAGATCTGAGAAAAAACGTTCTGATGACTTTGGAACGAAAAGTCCGAACTCACCCTGATAGTCCCAGATCGTCCAGGCAATACTATCCGTTTCAAGCTTTTTACTCACGGTTTTATACCATCTGGCACGGTCTTCAGTCGGACTGTGGCGGGCATAAACGCCAAATTCACCGCAAAATAAAGGCATTTTTCTCGATTTCCTGAAATTTGCCGGGGCATTAAGCACATTCCGTACCCAGGTGTCATTTCCTTCATTTTTATAGTTGTTAAATGTGTTTTCAATCCAGGTGCCTTTATAAATGGCAGGCAACGCTGGCATTCTGGCGGCATCGTAGGGATACGGAATTCCCTGCAAACTTTCCAGTGACGGATCTGTCCAACTTGCACCCTGATGCGTGAGCAAAAACGGATCATAAAAGTGGAAGGTGTAAATGATTTTCTTATCGGAAACAACCGGCAAACTGGCCAGCTGACTGTAGCTGTTGTAATCAACCGGACCTGCGATAATCCAGCGGTCTTTATCAATGGCCCTGATGGCAGAGATCGTTGCAGTTTGGATCGGATTCCAGATCGCAGCTGTAATGGCATGAGGTTCATTCAGGATTTCGAAGGATAAGTTCGGAAATTTCCCCAGATAATGGGTTGCAATCTGTTTCCAGGCGGGAATTAACCAGGTTGCAACGGTTGGGGCAGTTGGGATTGACGGATCAAAATTGTGATTGTCAAGAATCAGGTGAAGTCCGTTTTTTTCTGCCCAGACGACGGTCTGATCCATGAAAAGAAAAAAAACAGGATTTACCGTATAATCGGGAGCAGGCCCGATCATTCCCTTCAGATCAACCGGCAGCCTGATGACATCGGCACCCAGCGATTTGATATTTGCAAAGTCAGTTTCGTCATATTTCCCGAAAGTCATGTGCTGAATATCTGAAACCTGAAACCAGCTGGTGAGGTTTACACCTCGGGAAAACGGCGGATAATTTTGGGCGGAAGCAAGGGTTGGAGCCAGCATCAAAAGAAAGAAAAGGAGATTTTTCATGGAAGAAATCCGGATTTATGATGAATAAATGTAGGAATTTAAGACAACTCTTTCCTTTTTTCCGGAAGAAAAACTAATTTAAAAAACATCAGAACAGACCAACTATCCTGATTTCTAATTCAATCATAACCTGCAGTGCACTTATTAATTTCAGCAAGAAATGAAAACCCAAAAAGAACTTAAAGACGAATACAAACAGAAAAAATTCAAAATCGGTGTATTCCAGATCAGGAATACAGTTAACGGTAAGATTTTCGTTGGAAGTAATGTGAATCTGGATGCCATCTGGAACCGGCATCAGCTCCAGTTGAATGTTGGAAGCCACCCGAGTCCTGATCTTCAGTCTGACTGGAAAACCTACGGGGAACAGGTATTTAAATTTGAGATTCTTGCTGAAGTTCAGCAAAAAGAGGGTGAATCAGGTGATTATTCAGGTGAAATGAAAGATCTTGAACTTCTGTTTCTGGAAGAATTGAAACCGTACGGGGACAAAGGTTATAATAAACCACCGAAAAGGTAATCCATAACCGAAACCCAATTATACGGGTCATAATGTGATGACTTTTTCTTTTTCACAACTTTCATACGCACTCAAAATAAGCTGAAGTGAGTTTCTGGCATCGGAAAGCGTTGATAAAGGCATTTTTCCGTTTAAAATGTAATCTGTAAAGACTAATGCCTGATTTTCAAATGAGTTGGCGTAATCATTTACCTCGGTTACTGGGTTCCCGTTCAGAAAAAGTCTGTCAGTAATTTTTAGTTGTCCTTTTTCTCCCAGAATCCTGATTCCATTTATATCTTCAGCAAACCCTGACGTCCAGGATTGCATGACACAACCCAAAGTGCCATCCGGATAACGTAAATTTAACTGGGCGATATCTTCACCTTCCATCCCATTTAAAACCAGATTGGATTTGAAAGCCTGCAGTTTCCCGGGCATTCCAAGCAAATAAAGAGATTGATAAACCTGATGGTGGCCACTATCCATGAGTGCTCCGCCAAAACCCAGGCTTTTCTTTCCTCTCCATCCGGAAGCATGATCTGTTGAAATGGTGTGAGAACTCTGGAAGGACGCATAAGTCACTTTTCCCAATTCTCCCTTGTTCAGGAGTTCCTTTGCCAGAACAATTGAACTGCGATAAACAAAATTGTGAGCTGGCATCACCCGAACGTTCTTTTCGGATGCCAAACGGATAATTTCATCAATCTGGGCAAGCGAAGAAACAACCGGTTTTTCAACCAAAACAGGTTTGCCAGCCTCAATTGCCATTAAAATCTGGTGGTAATGATCTGAATTTACACTTCCAATTATCAGCGCATTAATCTCAGGGTCAGAAACCATAGTTTCAAAACTATCATAAGGTTTTATTCCCCACTCTGAACACATTCGGTTCAATTTTTCCCGGTTGCTGTGTGTGCACATCCCCGTAATACGGGCATCCGGGTTTTTCGAAAATCCATCAAAATGAAACCTGGAAATAAATCCGGTTCCGACTAAACCAATATTCAGTTTTTTCATGTACGCTGGGGTGATAAATAGTTATTTTTCTGTCAACGGATGAGTGAACATGATCCAGAAAAACAACGCGGCAAATAAAAGGGAAAGTATTGACGGAATCCAGAACTCCGGCTGGTGAGAAATGGCCCCTTTCAGCATAGCCATTCCGGCCGCAAAAAAATGGAGTCCGTTTCCCAGGGTCAGCGGGCGGTTATAAATGCCCCCAACGGTTGAACCTTTCGCCGACCAATTCAGGATTGCAAACCCCAAATACAGCGCGCCTAAAACCTGAATCAAAACCGATAAATGTCCATTGGCCGGAATTTGAAACCAGGTTAGCAGTTCCTGCGGGAAAAAGGTCGCAGTTAGTCCGGTCAGAGCAAGAAGAATGGCACTTGAGGTCAGGATAAGTTTTGATTTCATGGTTTCTTTCCAATTGTATTTGTTCCCATGTAACACCGACCTCCCGGTCGGTATCCAGAAATTAAAAGGCAACCGACCAGAGGTCGGTGTTACAAAAATCCTTACTTGTGGTTAATGCATTTCCATTTTCTGAGACACGATAAATCGTGTCTCTACGAAAAACCGAATTTGCATTTACTAAAAAAACTCCCCCCGCTCTGCGATCTCCGCGTCTCAGCGGTCGAATCACTTCCCTGCCAAAGCTCTGATGTCTTTCACTTCAAGCACCTTTTTGGGGTATCCTTTGGTTACCGAATGAATCATCGCAAGACCGATTTCCTCAAGTGTACCCATTATTCCCGGCATCAGAAACTTCAGGACAGGAAGAAGCGGACCAAGAACTTTATAGGTTGTGTAGGTGTGCTTCATGCCGGGCAACGGCTGAATTCCGCCCGGGCGGAAAGCATAAACCTGACGAAAAGGCAATTTCATCAAATCATTTTCAGTTTTGCCCTTAACCCGTGCCCACATCATTTTCCCTTTTTCGGTACTGTCGGTTCCTGAGCCTGAAATATAGCAAAACGTCATGTCCGGATTGACTTCAGCAAGCGTGCCTGCAAATCCCAGCGTCAGATCGTAGGTCAGTTTACGGTATTGCTCTTCTTTCATTCCGGCGGAAGAAACGCCTGAACAGAAATAACAGGCATTGTAACCCGTCACTTCCTTTTTCAGAGAAGAAATATCCTGAAAATTACTGTGAATGATTTCCTTTAATTTCGGATGCTGAACTCCGCATGTCTTTCTGCTGATAACCAAAACCGATTCCACATCAGGGTGATTCAGACAAATGTGAAGAACCCCTTCACCCACCATTCCGGTAACCCCGGTAATAATTGCTTTAATTTTCATAAATTTCTCCAATGTGTGGTGTAAATTCTTTTCTGATGTAACACCGACCTCCGGTCGGTTCCCATTTAATTCAATACCGACCGGAGGTCGGTGTTACAAAAAAATCCAAAATTTCAAAATACTGAGACACGATAAATCGTGTCTCTACGAAAACCAAAATAAAAAAATTCTCCCCCCGGTTTGTACTCGTTGTATTTCCTCCGTAACCTCTGTGGTAAAAGGAATTTGTATTTTCAACGCGGGAAATTCTCTTTCTTATCGTAATATGCCTTCAGTACGAAAAAAGCTTTTTTCTTTTCTCCGGATTCAGAAAATAATCCTTTTCGGTTCCAGCCATCCTGAATCCCGGGAAGTAACCGTCTGGGTGACCTGAAGTCCGACAAAATCCAGGGAGATAGGCCACGAAGTGACGGAATTTTTTCCAGCATGGCCAAATTCCGGATATACAATTCTTCCTGATACTCTTCTGTCCAGCGGGCCTCTTTGCTGCCGTGAAGTCCGAACTGGGCATCACCGCCAAATTCACTGATGATCAGCGGTTTATCTGGATTCACGTTCCACTTTACACGGTTAGCTTTTTCCGGAAGTCCGTCATACCAACCGATATATTCATTAACCGAAACCACATCAACAAAATCAGCAAACGGATCTTCAATAACGAGGGTCATCGGATCTTCCTTCGTTGAGTGCTTCTCCAACGCTGCACTGATTAAACGGGTTCCATCCAACTTTCTTGCTTTTTCAACCAGCCGGTGAAGAAATTTCGTTCTTGCTTCACTTACCGGGGTTTCATTGGCAACCGACCAGATAATCACATTCGCCCGGTTCCGGTCACGGGTAATCATTTCTGTTAGCTGATTTTCTGCATTTTGTACCGTTTCAGGATTGTCCCATAAAATCGTCCAGTAAACAGGGACTTCCGACCAGACAAGAATTCCCATTTTTTCTGCTTCACGGATGATATTTTCGTTGTGCGGATAGTGAGCCAGTCTTACAAAATTGCAGTTCAACTCCTTTGCCCGTCCAAGAATGAGTCGAGCATCTTCAACCGACCACGCCCGGTCGCCACGAAGACTGTTCTCTTCATGGACTGAAATTCCCCTCAGAAAAATGGATTTCCCGTTCAGAAGCAGGTCGGCTCCTTGTGTTGAAATGGTTCTGAACCCGATCTGATCAGTTAGTTTTTGATTCCGGATGGAAAGTGAAACCGTGTAAAGTTTTGGGTTTTCAGTTGACCAGGGTGTGTAATCCGGAAGAGAAAAATCCACCTCAGCCCAACCGGAGGAATTGGCTTGAACCGTTTCCTTCAGTTTGAGTTCAGGAATCTCAACAGTTACGGTCTGGTTAAGCTGGCTTCCGTCAAGCTGAATAAATCCGCCAACTTTTTTAGGATTATCCTTTTTCAGCTGGATGACATAATCCTGGATAAACGTCTGTGATTCTTCAACGAGCCAAACTTCACGGGTAATGCCGCCGTAATTGAACCAGTCAGTATTCACTGTCGGGATGGCTTCCCTTTTCCGCCGGTTATCTGCTTTAACGACCAGAGAATTGCTTCCGGGTCTGAGCCATTTGGTGATTTCAAAGTTGAACGGCGTAAATCCGCCAACATGTATACCGAGTTTATGTCCGTTCAGGTAAACTTCTGCCTGATAGTTCACAGCACCGAAATAAAGAAAAATCCGGTTGGTCGGGTCTGCTGCAGTAAATTCAAAAAGCTTCCGATACCAGACAGTTCCCTCATACCAGAACAATTTATCATCTTGAATATTCCAACTTCGCGGGACCAGTAGCCACGGTGATTCATCAAAGTTGTATTCCACCAGTTCGGATTGATTAACCGGGTGATAATCGGTAAAAATAGCTCCCGGATTTTTTTCATATCCAGGCTGGGAATCATGCGGTTCATACCGGTAATTGTAATAACCGGTTTCATACGGATCTACAATGGATCGCCATTTTCCGTTGAGAGAGGTGATTTTCCGGTTTGGAAGGTTTTGAAGGAGGTTAGACTGTGAAAAAACCTCGAATCCCGTAAAGAGAATCAGGAGAAATAAAACGACGGTTTTCTTCATGGCTGGATGGTTTTTGGAGTTAAGGATGTTTTGGATTGCGATTGGGAAAGGTAAGGAGGAAATGGGAAAATCGGAATTATTTTACCACAGAGTGAGCAGAGTTTTTCATAGAGGAACACAGAGATATTTTTTATTAAAAACCATTCAAACGAATTTAATTTTTCTTTTCACCCGGTTTTAGTGGGTTCATATCCCGTTGTAACACCAACCTCCTGGTCGGTTCCTTATTCATTCCAAACCGACCGGGAGGTCGGTGTTACTTAAAGCCCAAATTGTATTTAACCCAAAAAATCTCCCCCCGCTCAGCGTTCCCAGCGTCCCTGCGGTCGAATTATCCCCCCGCAAGGGCAATCATTTTTTTCACTGTTTCCAGATTACGGGTGGTTGCTGTCACTTTCAGTTTGGATTCAATGAAATTGTTGCTGAAAAGTGAGTTTCCGTAACTTCCTTTGATGTGGATGTAAACGACTTTCTCTGAAAGAATAATTTCGTCGACGTCACTTTTAAACGAGTCCAGTTTTACCTTTCGGTCTTCAGACGGAACGTCACCCAGAAAAGTAAAATAAAGCCGTTCACCTTCCTTCAGGGTTTCTTCAGAAAATGGACAATCAGCCAGAACCTGTTTTAAATAGTCAGGAGTCACCGCCAGAACATCCACGTCAAAAGCATAATGATTTTTGATGATTTGGTGGACCAGATTTTCGGTCTCCTTCAGCGAATGATCTGAACTGACCACCAGATTACCACTTTGAATGTAAGTCACAACCTCAGAAAATCCGCCAGCTTCCAGCAAAGCCTGTAATTCTTTCATCAGGATTTTCTTTTGTCCGGATACGTTGATGCCCCGGAGAAAAACGATTTTTTTATTCATTCGATAATGTTTTTATTAAAATGGAAAAACGAATACATTTTACCACAGAGTGAGCAGAGTTAATCACAGAGGAATGCAGAGTAGGTATTTGATTCAAAAAGAAAAAAATGTCATCCCGGACTTGATCCGGGATCCATGCATTTTATACTGGATGCTGAATCAAGTTCAGCATGACAGCAAATCGCCCCTACAGAATTCTGAATTTCTTAAAAAATAATCCCCCAGCCCTGCGTTCTCAGCGGTAAAATGTATAAAACTATTCCAGGATCAGAACTTTATCCTTTCCTGCAGCAAGCGTAAATCCTTTCAATCCGGTAAATTCTGAAACTCCACCCGTTTCACAATCAAAGACTTGTCCCTTTTTCACATTGGATGAAACTGATAAATCCGTTTTCACTTCAGATTTACCCGGATTGTAAAGATAGACAAAAGTTTTATTTCCGGTTTTTACACCATAAACCTGAATGTCCTTAACAGAACTTTCAACCAAAATCGACTCATAATTTCCCTTTCCGGCTGCCAACATCTGATCATGAATGGTTCTGACCCGTGAAAAATACGGCATCAATCCACGATTCTCAAAAAACTCCCACCACCAGCTCATCGGCAGGATCGGTGTTGGTGAAAACAAGCCGTACCACAATCCACGTTTATAATCACTGTCAAGTTCTTCTGCGATGGTGTTGAAATTCTTATTCCAGTCCCACTCATAACCAAATTCACCTATAACGTAAGGTTTCCCGTGGTTTTTTGTGTATTCTTTGATGACCTGAGGTATGATTGTCGTGTTTTTGTAGATGTGCTTCTGGTTAAAATCCATGGACTTAATCGAGTTCATGCCGGCAACATCCCGGTGAGAAATGGAAGTGGTAACCAAATGCTGATACGGATCATTTGCCTCAAAATAATCACTCATTTCCTGATGCCAGGCAGTAACAGATTCATCTGAAATTTTGTCTTCGGGTTTACCGGCATACATGAGGTTATCAACTTCATTGAAAAATTCCCACGCACCAATTGACGGACTGTATCCCCATCTGGCAATAAGATATCTCAACCGGTTTTTATACTGTTCTTTCGCCTTCGGATGGCTGAAAAACTCGGCCGGGGTTTTTGCAAATCCGCCATTTTTCACATTATAATTGCTTTGTTCCCAGGTGTCGCCCAGGTAGTTGCCGTGTGCATCAATGGCCAGCATCACGTGAATTCCCAGTGAATCCATTAGATTAACCAGATGATCCATCCGCTTGATTCCACCCGGATTGAAATACTCGTCAGTATCCTGATACCGGTTCGTATTTTCACTGATTTTCTTGTATTCCAGCGGTAAATTCCAGGAGCACATCCAGGTTCTGAAAAAATTACCCCCATTTTTTGCAAGCAGCGGAAGCATATAATCGTAGTTGTACCGGGGTTCTTCATGCAATGCACTGAAGTATTTGTTGTCATCGGTTTTTCTGGATTCCCAGCAGATATTTTCACCGATTCCCCTGAAGATTTCACCATTGTCATACTGGAAAGCCCAGTCGGACTTCAACCGGAGAAATCCTTTTCCTTTTGAGGATGAAACCGAAAAAGTCCCGGCCGCGGAAGAATTCACAACTTTACCATCCTTCTTCAAAGCAAACTGATAGGAATAGCTTCCCGTTTCAACCGGCGTAAACCGTGCCTGCCAGTTGCTTTCTTTCCCCGATTTGCCAGACACATAAAAACAGGGTAAAACCAGTTTTTTCCCTGAAGGGGAGGTGATCAGCATATCCAAAGCAATTTCAGCTGACCAAAACGGATTTGAGAAAGTTGAAGTTAAAATGACATTGAAATCAGTCCTGGAATACTGGTTTGGGTTGGCAGTTTTTTGTTTTACAGAAGAAATCTGAGCCTCTGTTGAAAAGGATATCAGCAAGGTCAGAAGAACAAAAAGAATCACTTTTTTCATGGTGGGTCCTGGAAATTTAGTTTCAGAAAAAAAGGCGGAGCTAACCTTTATTTCAGAAAGAAAATTTCATGCCAGAGCGGAGGAAAAGGCTTAAGGGTTAATGATCAATGGTTAATGGTGAATGATTAATGTTTAAAACCTGGTATCCTGAGCGGGAGTCGAAGGACAGCATTTGGCGGGATGAATGAAATCGGATACTAACATCAAGGACTCTCATGGTTGCACCTCATGAGGCTTCATGCAATTTCCAGCAGAGGGACACTGTCCCGACCCATTTGCATGCCCGTGGCGAAGCCTTGGGTAGCAATCCCAACAAGCATTGAATTTAAAGGTCTATATTCCCCTCCTTTTTAAGGAGGGGTGTCCCGAAAGCGTTCGGGACGGGGTGGTTTTGTAATTTTAAAAACTCTGTACAAAAAAACCACCACATTCCTCTGTGAAAAACTCCTTTTCCTCTGGGGTTACCAACTTTTTGAATTAATTTTGCATCCGTTGTGTTACCATCTCAACTTAATCCGGATTCTCATGGAACTGAACTTATACTTTTACATTATCCTTATCACCATCCTCCTGGATTTCACCCTGAATCTCATCAGCGACCGGCTCAACCTTAAAGCCATGCGGGATGAAATCCCTGAAACCTTTAAAGACGTCTACCCGGAAGACGAATACAGAAAATCCCAGCAGTACACCCGGGAAACCACCCGGTTCGGACTCATCTCTTCAACCTTCAGTCTCTTCATCACTCTCGGATTCTGGTTCGCCGGCGGATTCAATTTCCTCGACACCTTTATCCGGTCATTCGGCTGGACGGAAATCCCAACGGGGCTCGCCTTTATTTCACTTTTACTTGTTCTGAAAATGATCATCGGCCTGCCATTCAGCTGGTACGGCACTTTCGTCATTGAAGAAAAATTCGGATTCAACAAAACCACCTACGCAACCTGGTTTTCTGATATGGCAAAAAGTCTGGCCCTGGGTGCAGCAATCGGGTTACCGGTTCTTGCGCTCGTCATCTGGTTTTTCCTGACTGCTGGTTCCTTTGCCTGGCTCTGGATCTGGATTTCGATCACGGTCATCATGCTGATCATTCAGTTTATTGCCCCAACCTGGATCATGCCTTTGTTCAACAAATTCCTCCCGCTTGAAAACCTGGAACTGAAGTCCGCCATCCAAAACTATGCGGATTCTGTAAAATTTTCGCTGAAGGATATTTTCATTATGGATGGAAGCCGGCGATCTGCAAAAGCCAATGCATTTTTTACCGGATTCGGAAAGAATAAGCGGATTGCGCTTTTTGATACGATGGTTGACAAACATTCCAACGAAGAAATTGTTGCCGTCGTCGCCCACGAAATCGGACATTACAAAAGAAAACACATCATCAAAGGCATGATCACCAGCATTTTGCAAACGGGTGTGACTTTATTCTTACTTGGGATTTTCCTGAGTCATGAAGGACTTTTTGCAGCTTTCGGGATGGAAAAAATGTCGGTTTATGCCGGATTAATTTTCTTCGGAATGTTGTTGGCTCCGGTTGACATGCTGCTTGATCTGATTCAGAATGCGGTTTCACGCAAGCACGAGTTCGAAGCGGATGAATGGGCGGTAAAAACCACCGGTTCCTGGATTCATCTGGCGGAAGCACTCAAAAAACTTTCCCGTCAGAATCTCTCTAACCTGACGCCTCACCCGATGCATGTGTTTCTGCATTATTCACACCCACCCCTGAGTGTCCGGATTGCTGCCATGGAAAAAGTGAGAGTTTAAAGAGAATTGGGGTTTTTATTGCCGTCTGCTTTTTTCAAATCTTGTATCCTGAGCTTGCCGAAGGGCGGCCACCGACGGATAGCTGACGGAATACGAAAAATTGGGATATCAAAATCGTCCGGGCATTATACCAGAAAATTCACAAATCCATTCCCGGACGAAACGGATACAAGTTCAACCCCCTTCGGGGTTGGTGGGATTTCGAAAAAAAACGAATCCACCGGGTCGTTACCCGGGGCTATTCATGTTAAATCCCATCCGGGATTTGCATTTCAATTAACCATTATCCCCGTCAATCCCCCCATTCCCAGCTAACACCGGATGAAAAACGTGTTTTTTCTTCGGGAGAGCCAGATGGACGTTGTGATGCAACAGGAGTTAAAACCGTCATATTCCACCGGAAAGCGTCCCACACCAGCTTTAAAGAGCCCTGCAAAAACAAACTGGAATAACCGGTATTCTCTACTTTTTTCCCGTTATTCCGGTCATATTCTGCAGTTTCAGCTCTGAGTCCGGCCAATCCGATAACAGCTGTTCCTGACGGATTATCCCGATAAAGATCATGAGCTGCTGACAAAGATGAACTCAATGACGTTCCCATCCGTTCACCAAATCCGTTCGTCCCGTTTATTTTTCCAAATAAATCCGCATTGATTGTCCATTTTTCCACGGTCTGAATCCACACCAGATTAAGCGGAACATCCCAGCTGCCGCTTCCGATCTGCTGATCACCCGGTAGACGGGATCCGTTATCATCCTCCAGACGGTCATGCCCTGTTGGAAGCTGAAGCCCGGCGCCAATCAGAATAAACCGGAACCACGGATTACTATATCCGCCATCCAACCGGTAAACGCCCATCAGGGTCAGATCACCCGTCCAGGCAGTCGTAATGGTTTGATCTGAAATCATGCGGTTGGCCTGCCAGGGTAATGAAACCGACATGGCCCAATGATCAGAAAGATGGTAAAAAATTGAAAAATCAACGGTTGAACGATATTCCTTTGAACCGCTGGTTGTTCCGGGTGCACTGTGACTGATTTTAGCCAGCCTGGCCAATGAGGGTTGAATATGGGTTGTTGCATCCGTTACCGAGTGCTGAAACAGATAGGTCATTGCAATGCGGTTTTTCCCGGCGTAATACGGATTTATTCCGTTTACATTGTTACAGAAATCGCAGGAAAAACCGTTTTCTGCCCAAAGCAGCAAAACGAAAAAAGTAAAAAAAGTATTTTTCATGTTTGAGTTAATTTCCTGTGGTTACAGGGTTAAAAGGATCCGAAAATTCCGGATTCCGGATAAAGGACGTATCCGTCAGCGAATTGAGAAATTGAATCAGATCACTGATGTCCTGTTCAGACAATCCCAACGGACGCATCAGAATATCTGCATTCGGATGTCCTTTTCCACCGGCATTATAATTCCGGATGACTTCGTCAAGAGTTTGATAACTGCCATTGTGCATGTAAGGTGCGGTCAGGGCAATATTCCGGAGTGTCGGAGTTTTAAATTTCCCGATATCTGAATCCCTGCTGGTCAAAAGATACCTGCCTGCATCTTCATAAACTGAGGCATTGCTGTTGTTATGAAAATTCTGATCGGTGAAATTGAATCCGCCATGACAGTGAAAACAATCTGCAGTTTCCCCGAAAAACAGGTCAAATCCTCTTTTTGCTTCCGAAGAAAGTATATTCGGTTCACCACGGTTCCACTTGTCAAATTCAGAATTGCCGGTGATCAGATACCGCTCAAAAGCTGAAATGGATTTGGTAATCCGCTCCATTGTTACATCCTTTGAACCCCACGCTTTTTCAAAAAGTGCAGGATAAACCGGATCCATGGCAAGTCTCATCATGAGTGTATCGGTGTGGATGTTGAATTCAACCGGATTCACAATCGGTGCAAGAACCTGCTTTTCGAGAGATTCCACGCCACCTTCCCACAGCAGAAAGGGTTGATAAGCCACATTTGATAATCCGGGTGCATTTCGTTTCCCCGTCAAACCGTGAAATCCCTTACTTACAGCATTTCCACCATCGGCAAATCCGTTTGCCTGCTGATGACACGATCCGCACGATACCGACTGATCAGCAGAAAACTTCCTGTCGTAAAACAGCCGTCGACCCAGTTCAAATTTTTCCAGGGTCATCGGGTTATCAGCCGGAATCGGAACTGCCGGAAAGTCTCTGGGCACATCAGGCGGATGGGGAGTCGGGCCGGAGCCGTCTTCCACATCAACCCCACAACCGGTCAGGAAAAATATCCCGACCGGCAGCAGAAACCAGTTCAACTTCATTTACGTGAAAACATCAGGCTGGAATTGGCATAAATACGGTCCGCCAGATTTTTAGGTCCGACATGGTGAATCCGCTCAGCAGGATTATTCTTCGGACTCAGCTTGCCGGAAGGATTCAAACCGGTATCAAAAAGTTTTGAATAATCTGCAGACACGTTAAAGACATTGTCCTTCCCTGATTCAACAATAAAAGAAGTTTTGGTTCCTGTGAGGGAAGCAAGACGAACAGTCAGATTGCGGGTATCTTCGCCAACATGCCAGCCGAAATTAATCGATTTACCGGCAGAATCGGTTTTTCCTTCAATCATGTGGAAAATGTAACCGGGATTCCATGACCAGTACATCCCTGAACTTGCACCCAATGGGGCTTTTTGAGTTGCAGCATCTTTATGATTATCAGCAAAAGGCACCCCAACATTAAACTTTAGGCCACGGTAAAAACCCGGAGTTGCTTCAAGTTCAAGGGTTACTTTTCCGTCAGCAGTGTAATCTGCTGAAGACAAATCTGCCATGTGGATGGAACCGATCGGGTGTTCAACGCCGAAAGAGTCAACCAGGGCAATCTCAGAAACGTAAAACTTCAGGGTTGTGAACTGAACGGTATCCCCTGAAGAGGTATAGTACGGTGTGTTCAATGTCAGGGCACTTGAACCAAAAGCCCCTGAAATATTTAATACCACATGACTGTGGGTATGATCATCAGAATCTGACCCCGATGAGTTATCATCGCAGGCGGATAAAAAAGCAAGAACAGATAATGAAAGAACCAAATAGATCAATTTCATAGAAAAATCCTGAATAAAAGTGTAAAATAAACCAATAACTGAGACTTCTGGAGTTCAGCTGGTTAAGAAATCTGACAAATTATTGTACCCCTCAAGAAATCTGCAAAAATGTCATCCCGGACTTGATCCGGGATCCATTACCCTGAATTCTCGAAGTATTTAAAAGTGCTTAATTAAACTCCGTCAATGAACCTGAGTTCAGGAAAGTAGTCTGGGTGGCTGGATTTCAGGATCTGACGGATGGAATATCAGTCGGTCGCCGAAAAGTGAAGTAAATGAGGTCTGATGATTGAAAGATAACAAATTGAGTGAAGATTTTGGGATTCCCGTTTCTTTTACGTCTTTGGATCCTTTTGAAGATGGGTCTTGCCGGGAAGCGGGAACTGAAGCTGAATCGGTTTCTTTTTCGATCTGCTTATTCAGATAACATTGTCCGTTGCAGTTCCGGACCACTTTTTCACAGGACGAGGCTGCAATATTTTTCCGGTTCAGTTCAAACAGCAGGGTCATCACCGCCTGTGCGTTCAGGTGAATCATCAGTGCTGCAAGAAGAATTCCGGATGTCCATCGTGAAAGAGCAACAGAATTCATAGGGATAAAAATACAACCAACTTCCAGCAGAAAACAATTTATCATTCAATAAAGTGAGGTTGCATTTTCTGAAAATTGCGTGCAATCCGCGGGAGGAAATCCCGGCTCCGCCCGCACTTCGACTCCGCTCAGTGACCAGATTTCCAGTTTCAATCAGAATGGTGATCGTGCGGTTTTTGATTGGTGGCTATTTTCCTACAAACAGACCACCCTTTTAACCCGCGACTGAAGGTCTTGGGCGCTGGGGGTTGCAAATCCAATTATCCGTCAGCTAAAGCAGACGGCAATAAAATTAACCATTAACCCTTAACCATTGATCATTAACCATTCTGTCTTCTGACTCCTGACTTCTAACTCCTGAATTAATCATATAAACCTGATTAATTCTCTAATCTAAACCCCTTGCGGATGATCAAAAATCGCCGTAATCTTGAATCAGGTTTTGACGTCGAAACCATTGGCAGGTAAACTAAACTGAGGAGGGTCTGAACTATCGCAAAACTACAACCCAACATAGCAAAGAGCCTTCATAACCGTCCCTGACGGTACTACTTTTGATAGCACATACGCGTCAAAAAGGTTTAGCCTTTCGAAAACCCTGATCACCACCTGCCGGTCTGGCAAGGAAGAGGTCAGGGTTTCTTTTTTATATGGGTTTGTAGTAGAGAGTCGGGTCGGCAGGATCAGGAACGAAGCCGATTTTTTGAAGATACGACTGGTGAACTTCAACGGTTGACCGGGTCACGAAGGAATGAAACCCCTGACTTTTAAAAGCCAGTCTCTGTTCGTTAAATAAGAAGGATGCATTTTTAAGATCCCGGTAATCAGGAATGACATAATCCAGCTCAATTTCAAGACTTCCGTTAGGCTTTGGCGTGTAGATAAAAAGTCCGACCGGAACCAGATTCCGTAAAATAAAAACCTTACTACCCGTTTCAACGGATTCAGTTTTGAACTGGGGAACATGTTTTCTGATGTCCTCCCCATAAAAATCAAGAAACTTCTGAATCAGAAACGAATTCCCTTCAGGAACCTGCTCCAGACTGAAAAAATCTTTCTTGCTTCTCATCTGAATGATGTAATACATATCAATAACTGATATAAAGGCATTCAGTACAAACACCGGATAGGCGCCAACCAGCAACCCATAAAGGGCAAATGCACCGGCTCCCCAGAAATTGACCCAGCGCAGATACCAGATGTTTTTCATCATGAGCGAAATGGCAACGAGAACCGATCCGACATAACCAAAAATTTCGAGAGGGGTTAATCCAAACATAAGATCACCTTATTCTTCACCAGGTTTATTCTGGGCTTTTTTGAGAACTTCACTTTGTACAAAATCACGAAGCGGTTGTGCAATGACTGAAACCCAACCCGGTACACCACCCACAAATTTCACCCGCCGCAAAACCATCAGTTTCATCATTCCTCTTTTTCCTTCCAGCCATTCCAGATAATGTCCTTTTTCTTTCCAGACCATTTTGGGATGCGCTTCGTCAACACCGATTCTGAATTTGAGTTTTCCATGATCAACAAAAAGGGTAAAACCAATGATGGTGGGTGACATAACAAGAATGGAAACGATATCAGTCTCTTTGAACATTTTGGATACACCTTCAACCTCATTCAGATGAAGGTGCATTTTTTCTAGGCAGGTCAATAATTGGGGTTCAGCTAATTCTTTGAGACTTTGCATCAGATCACTGCAATCTTAACCGTGAACGTCTTCATTGGCGTCATCAGGTCAACAAGGAAGGCACCACTGTCACGCTTGAACTGAACACCCTGAAGTTCCAGCTTCATCAGTCCCATGCCGGCTTTTAATCCTTTTACCGAACTTAACGATAAACTTGCAGGATTTGCAGTGGCAGTCATCACCTGTTCGGCAAACAAATCGACCGAGAAACCAGCAATCTGAATCGTGTTTTTTCCGGGATTGGTCAGGTTGATGGTAATCTGATCACCTTTTTTGATAACCGATTGAATGGAAGCAAGCAGATTGGCAATTTCAGGGTTTAGTTTTGTCTGATAAGGACTGATGAGTCCGTGAACGTCACTGGCAGATAAAACAAGATCTCCAGGCTGGTGTAAAATATAAAAAATCTGCTCAATCAGATTATCTTTCTGACTGACAGCATCCGAAATGATTTGCTGACTCACGATGGTCTCCTGAGGGTTTGACTGCGACGTGCAAAGATAGTAAAAATCAGGTTGAAAGTGGGAATATTTTCAGGGGATCGTTGGTGTGGGTTACGGGTCACTGATTACGGGTCACAAATAATCGGTGACAAGTGACAGCCTGCCCCGAACGCTTTCGGGGAGGGACATGTGACGGGAAAAACAGTAGCAGGGTTGCTCATTCAAATAAAGATATTGTTGTCATCCCGGACTTGATCCGGGATCCATGCCTTTTATACTGGATGAGCTTCGCAGAACTTCGTGAACCCGTCTTCACGGGGATGACAGCGGTGCATCCAAAGGGGCGGGGAATTTACCACCAAAGATTAAAATCCTGACCCAAAACTCAATACATCATTTTCACTTTCAGGAAATGAGAATCAACCGAAATGACAACCAGTTTGCAGGAAGTTTCTCCATTCCAGCTGCCAGATTTTACCAGAATTGTGTCTTCATTCTGGTCCCAGATTCCGGCGAAATTATCATAAGTGATAGGCGGAGTCCCGCACCAGCCTGCATTTTTCCGGTCAATCAGAGTTCCGTTAGCTTTAAACTGATATCCGCCTTCATCGTCTTTGAATTTGGTGGCACGGGTATAAAGAACAAAATCATTTTCCCAGGCTGATGTCACCCAGACACCAACAAGCTCCGGATTTCTTTTTTCATTGGTATCATCAGAATCCATCAGACAGGCAGAAAAAAGAAGGAATGGAATGATAAATATCCAGTTCATTTTTTTCATTGATTGCTCCTCAGAAATTGTCGAAAAAACTGGCCATTTAACCCATAACTTTAAATTTTGATTGGTGTTGTCCAAATGCAGACAATGCTGGACCCCCGTCTTCACGGGGGTGACAATTACGTTGTTTTTTGATATTATTTGAGGAGTGTCATTCCCGCGAAGGCGGGAATCCATGCCTTTTTCACCAAATTCTTTTCATTGTAGAAGGTCACTCGTCCCTTGTCCCCTGTCACTGTATTTTACTTAACCAGTAAAATCTTCACCGTTTCAGTCCGGTTCTGATAGGTTCCTTTCACCAGATATATCCCGGAAGACTGATTCTCCAGATTCACCAGCCAGGAATTCAAACCCGGATTTGCATCCAAAGTTTCTTCTTTAACCAGCTGACCCAAAACTGAATACGTTTTAAACGTTACTTTTCCCTTGCCGGGCAAAGTAAAAGGAATTCTGGTTTCCGGGTTGAACGGATTCGGATAGTTGGGTTTGAGTGAAAAAGATTGGGGTGAAGAAAATGTTGGTTCTTCAACTCCATCCGGAACGGATTTGTATTTATAGATTGTGAAACCAAGATCCTTTTGAGTCACGACAAGCAGGTTTCCGTTGACGGTAATTCCGGAAGATTCACGTAAATTGCCAAATGACCCAACTAATTTGGGTTCTCCCGGGTTTTCAAGATTGTAAGCTGAAACAAAGGAATTGTATTCCTGAACAAGTAACAAATGGTCGAGAAAAACCATATTACATCCATATTGATTTACAGATATTTCGGAAAGTTTTGTGAAATTACTTTCTGGTTCTTCACGATAAATCGAAATTTTTGCTTTTGACCAAATTGCAAAAAGGTTTCCATCCCTGATCATTTTCAATGGTTTTTCGGATATTGCGAACGGGTGAGCGATTGGGGTCGAAGTCCACATTTCGAATGGATAGTTGTAAATGTAGATTCCGGAATCAGGCGAACAAAGAAAAATGCGATTCTGATCCACTAAAAAAGAAGAAAATGGAACATTAGAGTAAATTGCCCCTTGAATTACTGGATTCAACGGATTTTTAAGACTTTGCTGAAAAACAAAGTTATTATGTTCACTATAACCCCAATCACCAATTCCATACAAGGTTAAAAGAAATGAGTCTTGAATTGAAAGTTGACTAAAACTAGTACTATAATTTCGTGCTGAAATCCAGTTTGCAGGATTATTAAGATCACTGAATGGATAGATACCAACCCCGTCTGCAATTCTCATATACAAATAATTCTGATATAAGTCACAAACACTATAAGAGTAGTCAAAGACATCAGTTTCACCAAAGTATCGGGTTGTGTTTAGTTTTGCCGAATTCTGTTCATCAAGAACAAAATGCTGAAATCCGATAGACTCAGGAACAAACAAATCGTTTCCTTTTAAAAGAGGGTTGGTCATATAACCACTTTCATAAAGGGTTAATTTCCAATTGAATTGATTACCTGAAATCTTGCTAAATAAATGAAGCCCGTCATGATTGTCGCTTGATAGTAAAACGTCGTTTCCAATATGGTAATCCCCATTAGAAGGTACAAAATTATCATTTAAAGAAATCGGATTTTTTAAATCGGTAATATCATAAACTTTAACACTGCTGCCCACGATGTATTGTTCAAAATAGCCCAATTGGCTTTCTCTGATTGTAAAATAATTACCTTCCCTCGTCTCAACGGAAAGTGAATCTTCAAGTTCAAATTTAACAAATTCATTTTGCCGGAAATAAAGGATTTTACCTGCTTTATTTGATACAAATAATTTTTTTTGATTTCCACCAATTGAAATACTGTAGCTATCTGTTTGAACAACAAGTGTATCTGAAATAAGAGGTGACAATGGGTTTGACAAATCTGCTACAAAAATTGAATCTCTTTTCCCTAAGCAAAGTTTGCCACCTGCAATTGTCATGCTCCTAAAATATTTCCTACCAAAAAGTGGAAATAATGCCGGTTCTTTTTCATTCGATATATCAATTACTTTTATATATCCATCCAAACTAATGAAAACTGAAGCATTATAAACAGACAATTTGTGAGAATAACCACCCATATAAAGCGTTGAAATTATTTTCAAGTCTTTTTTATTTGTCACGTCAATAATAAAAAAACTTTTCCCAATGAGATACAACCGGTTTCCTGAAAGAAACGCATCGTCAATTCCTTCCCCTAAATCCAGTGTTGCAACCTCAACCAGGGTGTCCGGGTTGGAAATATCACCTGTAATCAGTAACGATCCACTTGTATAGAATACTGCTTCGTCATTTCCTTCGATGGTTGTGACTGGTCCGTAACCCCATCTGAAAACCTTTTCAAAACCGGGAATCTGAGCATTGGCAGAAATGGAAAACAGGAAAAGGAAAATTGGAAAAAGGAGTTTTTTCATCGGGTAACCTGACTATTTATATCCGGATAGATTGGTCGGATTCAAATTGGATAAATATCAGGTAAAAGGCAAGCGGATTATTTGGAAATGTTAATCAGGGGAAATAAACACTTGAAAGTATGGGCACTTCGACTTGGTCACTGAGCGTAGTCGAAGTGCCGCTCAGTGACCTGTTCTTTATTTAGTCACCCCGAAGCTAGTTCGGGATCTTCGCTGTGCTCGACTTGTCACTTACCACTTGTAACTTGTCACTGGTCTTGTCACTTGTCCCCGGTCCCTTGTCCCTCTTCCCCGGCTTGAATCGGTTCTTTGCTTTTTTTCTTCGGGGCTTCGGTGAACTTCAGAACATTTTCTTTGGCATCGAGTTTAACAATGACTTTGGTTCCTTCAGGGTATTTACCCAGCAGGATTTCCTCAGCAAGCGGATCTTCGATATATTTCTGAAGTGCACGACGCAACGGACGGGCTCCGAATTTCGGATCAAATCCCTTTTCAGCAAGAAATTCTTTTGCCTTTTTATCCAGTTCAACTTCGATTCCAAGTTCATTGATACGCTTCAGCAGTTTGGCCACCGAAATATCAATAATCTTGATCATGTGTTCCATTTCGAGTGAATGGAAGACGATCACATCATCCAGGCGGTTCAGGAATTCAGGATTGAAGACCTTTTTCAGTGCATCTTCGATGGTGGTTTTCATATTCTGGTAACTGGCCGTTGTAACTTCCTTGCCAGGCTGCGAAAAACCGATTCCCATTCCCATGTTCTTGATATCACGGGCACCAATATTCGAGGTCATGATGATGATTGTGTTTCTGAAATCCACCCGGCGGCCAAGTCCGTCAGTGAGAATTCCGTCATCCAGAACCTGAAGCAGAATATTGAAAATATCAGGATGTGCTTTTTCGATTTCATCCAGCAAAATAACGGAATAAGGTTTTCTGCGGACTTTCTCAGTCAGCTGGCCACCTTCTTCATATCCCACATATCCCGGAGGGGCACCCACGAGACGGGAGACCGAGAATTTTTCCATGTACTCAGACATGTCAATCCGGATGAGTGCTTCATCTGAATCAAACAGGAATCTGGCCAGAGTTTTTGCAAGTTCAGTTTTTCCGACGCCGGTCGGGCCAAGGAAAATAAAACTTCCGATCGGACGGGCGGGATCTTTAAGTCCGGCACGGGAACGGCGGATGGCACGGGTGAGTTTTTCAACCGGTTCTTCCTGTCCGATAATTTCCAGTTTGAGAAGATCAGCCATTTTGATCAGTTTATCGTTCTCAGCCTGGGCAATTTTATGAACCGGAATGCTGGTCATCATGGAAACCACTTCAGCCACATTCTGTTCGGTCACCGTATAAAACTTGACAGCCTGCTCATTTTCCCATGTTGTTTTTGCAGTTTCGAGATCTTCGAGAAGCTTTTTCTCTTTGTCACGCAGACGGGCAGCTTCTTCAAAATTCTGGTTTTTCACCACAGAGGTTTTCTGAACTTTGACTTCCTCAATCTTGGCTTCCAGATCGATGATTTCTTTCGGAACGGAAATATTCGCCAGATGAACCCGTGAACCGGCTTCATCCATCACGTCAATGGCTTTATCCGGCAGGAACCGGTCGGTAATATAACGATCACTGAGCTTCACAGCAGATTTGATGGCATCAGCCGTATAGTTTACGTTGTGATGTTCTTCGTACTTATGTTTAATATTATTAAGTATTTGCTCAGTTTCTGCAACCGTAGTCGGATCAATCATGATCTTCTGGAAACGACGGTCGAGTGCACCATCTTTTTCGATAAACTGACGGTATTCATCGAGTGTTGTTGCACCGATGCAATGCAGTTCACCGCGGGCCAGAGCCGGTTTGAAAATGTTGGAAGCATCGAGAGAACCCGATGCACCACCTGCACCGACGATCGTATGAAGTTCATCAATGAAAAGAATGACTTCACGGGCTTTTTCAAGCTCATTCATAACGGCTTTCATCCGTTCTTCAAACTGACCCCGGTATTTCGTTCCGGCAACCAAAGCTGCCAGATCGAGTGTGACCACCCGTTTATCAAATAAAACACGGCTAACTTTTTTCTGAACGATGCGAAGGGCAAGTCCTTCGGCAATGGCAGTTTTACCAACGCCCGGTTCACCGATGAGAACGGGATTGTTCTTTTTACGGCGGCTGAGAACCTGAGCCACACGTTCAATTTCTTTTTCACGGCCTACGATCGGATCCAGCTTGTCTTCTTTTGCAAGCTTGGTAAGATCACGGCCAAAACTATCAAGGACGGGGGTTTTGCTTTTATCCATTTTTTTCTCGGATTGAGATGAAGAGGACGAGCCTGAAGATGACGATGACGACGGAAGTCCGCCGGCTGAAGCCTGAGCAGCAGATGCGCCCGAACTTCCCTTTCCGCTGATGATATTATCAAGTTCACTGCGGACAGAATCGTAAGTAATATTAAACTGCATCAGCAACTGAGCAGCCACGTTTTCATCATCACGCATCAGTGACAGAAGCAGATGTTCAGTCCCGATAACGTCTGATTTGTAGAGTTTGGCTTCGAGATACGTGATTTTCAGAACTTTTTCAGCTTGTTTGGTCAGCGGAATATTTCCGATTGTCAATGTCCCGGAGGTTGGCTTAACCGAATCCTCGATCGCCTTTTTCAGCTTGTATAAGTCGACCCCCAGGTTGCGGATGATCTTTACCGCAATACCTTCACCTTCACGAATCACGCCCAAAAGTAAATGCTCTGTTCCGATGTAGTCATGACCGAGTCGAAGTGCTTCTTCACGGGAATAACGGATAACATCCTGAACACGATTTGAAAAGTTACCTTCCATAAAAACCTTTATTAGTGTCTGTAATCTCAGAACAACTATTAAATTAGATAAGTTTCTGTGTATTTACAAACGTTTGCTGGCGGGAGAATGGTTTGTACCGGTCAAATTCGAATCAATCCTGATTTTCCGGGGATAATATCAAGAAATATGAACAAGGGTTACCCAGGTTATGGAAAGGTTTTATTTATCCACAAAAAGACTTGTTTATCTGTTCATTTGACATTTTCTACAAAAACCGGTAAATCGCCGCAGATTTCAATCCAAAACATCCAAAGGCAAAACCATGAAAACAAACCTTCAAATCCTTAGTTTTTTCTCCGGATTTCTCTTCTCTACCATATTCAGTTTATCTGTTTATTCTCAGGGATGGAAACCTGGCCCCAACGACACATTAAAATCTGTCAGAATTATATCCGCTGATAAGGTCAAATTTTCAATTTATGCACCAAAAGCTGGGGAAGTTAAACTCGAAAGCCCTGATCTTCCAGGTGTAAATCAAGGTTCTGTCATGACTAAACTTGATAACGGAGTTTGGGAAACCACCTTATCAGGGTTAATAGGCGGTGCCTACCGGTACAATTTCCAGATTGACGGGGTTTTTGTTCTTGATCCGAAAAACACATCCATGAGTGAATCAAATATGAACGCCTGGAGTTTGTTTTACCTTCCGGGAAAGGATGCTTATGAAGTGAAGGATGTACCGCACGGCACTGTTTCTGAAGTGACTTACTTTTCCAAATCCCTGAAAAAATTCAGGAGACTGCACGTCTATCTTCCTCCGGGCTATGAGGCAGGAAGTGATAAATATCCGGTTTTCTATTTACTCCACGGTGCCATGGATTGTGATGATTCCTGGTCAACAGTCGGCCGGTCGGGGTTTATCACAGACAATCTGATTGCTGCCGGCAAAGCTGTTCCGATGGTCATCGTCATGCCTGCCGGTCATACCGGACCATTCACGTGGGGAAATCCGATCGACCGGGAAGTTGATGAGTTTTATGAGGATTTTACCAAGGACCTCATGCCGTATGCAGAAAGTCATTACCGGATTCTGACGGATAAAAAACACCGGGCAATTGCCGGACTTTCAATGGGCGGTGCACAAACGCTGAAAGCCGGAATTTCGCATTTGGATCAGTTTTCTGCACTGGGAGTTTTCAGCTCAGGTATATTCGGCATAGCAGGCGGAATGGGAGCAGCACCCTCCACCGAATTTGAAGATACCTGGAAAGCCAATCTTGATAATCCGGACCTGAAAAAAGGACTGAATCTGGTCTGGTTTGCAACGGGAAAGGAAGATTTTCTTCTGGAAACCTCAAGAAAAACAGTTGATATGCTGAGGAAACACGGGTTCACAGTAACCTACAAGGAAACAGAAGGCGCCCATACCTGGCTGAACTGGCGGGATTATCTGACTGAATTTGAACCGCTGCTGTTCAGGTGAGAAAACAGGATTTTGGTAAAAAAAAAAAAGCCAGTCGTGGGACTGGCTTTTTTTTTGCTCCGCGAGTAGGACTCGAACCTACAACCCCGTGATTAACAGTCACGTGCTCCACCATTGAGCTATCGCGGAATATTCTTCAGAAACAAATGATTTGTTCCGTAAAAAAGTGATGCAAAGTTACGGCGATATTCTGGACTTGTCAATAGACATAAGATTAATTTATTTCATTTTTAAACAGGCTGATTACACACTAACCAATAAGATTACTTTATCGTTTGAATAAACTAAAAAGAAGTAAATCGTATTTAAAAACTGCCTGGCAGAAGCAAACCCACCCTTGCTTTTGACTGTTTGATATATTAAGACTATCTTGTCTTTATAATAACTCTTTAAAGAAACCGCACTCAGATCCATCCACCTTTATTCTTCACCTTCTGATGAAACTCATTTTTATATCAGTTCTTGTTTCTGTTCTCACTTTATTTTCAAATCCGACCTCGGCACAGAACGCCA
Source organism: Bacteroidota bacterium (assembly GCA_020161835.1). Taxonomy (GTDB): domain Bacteria; phylum Bacteroidota; class JABWAT01; order JABWAT01; family JABWAT01; genus JAFLBE01. Next base: position 61,543 of record JAIUNL010000004.1, read on the forward strand.
TATCAGACAGTCTTCTTGCCGTGCTTAATTCACACACAACATCGGACACCGCAAAAGTGAATTTGCTGGTTGAACTGGCTCACTCTTACTGGATAAAAACACCCGATATGGGTCGGCCTTATGCCATTCAGGCAGGAGAATTGGCTGATCAGTTGGCGTTCAAAAAAGGAAAAGCCCAAAGTTTGTGGGTTTTGGGTCTCTCTTACATCAAATCAGATCCTGCACTTGCAATTGAAACCATTCAAAAAGCAATTAAACTGGCCGGTGAAATCAACTTTAAAGCCGGAGTTGCCAGGTATACCTATAATCTGGCTCTGGTTTATAAGGCAAAGGGCGACATTCCGCAGGCTATTGAATCCGACCGTCAGGCCATTACCCTGTTTTCCGGCTTGCAGGATAGCCTTTGGGTTGCACGGGTCACGCTCAACCTTGCACTTATTCTAAAAGAAACCGGAAATTTTGAAGAATCGATACCGGAGTATCAGAAAGCGCTTAGATTGTTTGAAGCTTTGAAGATTAAATCTTCAATTGCAACCTGTTTAAACAGTTTAGGTACCATAAATGGCTATCAGGGAAATTACCCGCTTGCACTTGACTATTATCAGCGATTTTTAAAAAACAGCGAAGAACGTCAGGATGAAAAGGATATCACGGCTGGACTTTTAAATATCGGGGTGATTTATTTATCGTTGTCCGATTTTCCCAAATCTCTTGATTATTCTCAGCGGGCTTTGAAACTGGCAGAAAAACTGCAGAGAAAAAGGGAACATGCCACCATTCTGGTTAATATCGGAGTCGCCTATCAGAAAATGAATAACCCTCAGGCCCTTGTCAACTTTGAAAGAGCCCTTCAAATAAGTGAGGGGATGACAGAAAAAATGCTGACCATTGGCATTCTGAGCAACATCGGTGACTATTATCTGCAATACGGCGAACTGGAAAAATCATTTGATTATTACCAAAAAGTTTTAAAGCTTTCTGAAGAACTTAAAAAAAAGCGTACCCTTTGTGAAGCACAGGAAAAAATCGGCAACATTTACCTTCAGCAGAAAAAATATTCCGCAGCCCTGAGTTTTTCCCAAAAAAGCCTGGCCCTTGCCAACGAACTGAATTTACTGGAAAGACAACAGGGAAATCATGGTCAGCTCGCAGAAATTTATGCTGCTACCCGGGACTATAAAAACGCCTTTATCCACCAAAAGCTGTTTAAGGAAATCAATGACAGTCTTTACAATACAGAGAACCTCAGAAAAATAACTGAACTGGAATTTGCCTATAAATACGATAAGGAAAAACAGGCGCTTGAATTGGAGCAGCAGAAAATAGATGCCATTCATGAAGCAGAAGAAAAACAACAGCAAATCATCATTATTTCATTGATATTCGGATTTCTGATGGTGTCCTCCCTGGCAGTTTTTGTTTACCGGTCTTACCGGCTCAAACATCAAACAAATCTGGTTCTCATCCGGCAAAAACAGGAAATTGAAACCATTAACGAAGAGCTGGTTCAGTTAAATAAAGAGATATCTGCTCAGAGGGATGAAATCACAGCCATCAATTCCGAAATGGAAAAGAAAAATGCAAAACTTGAAGAGCTGAACGCCACCAAGGACAAATTTTTCGGGATTATCGCACATGATCTGAAAAATCCATTCAATATCATTCTGGGCTTTTCCACCTTATTGAAAGAATCTCCTGACGATTATGATTTGAAGGAAACACAGAGTTTTGTCGGGATGATGCATAATTCCGCTCAAAGTGCCTATAAACTGCTCGAAAATCTGTTGGAATGGTCGAGATCGCAAACCGGAAGAATTGAGTATAAACCCCACGATTTGTTGTTACAAAATCTGGTGGTGGAAAATCAAAAATTGTGCGAGAATATGGCCGCATCGAAAAATATTTCAATCCACCATGACATACCCGACAATCTGATTGTTTATGGCGATTATGACATGTTAAATACTGTTCTCCGGAATTTAATCACGAACGCAATCAAATTTACTCACAAGGGCGGGGAAATCACGATTTACGCAAGTTCACAGAACGATGAAATTGCAATTTCTGTGCGGGATACGGGAATGGGTATGGATGACAAAACCCGGAATAAACTATTCAAAATCAACGAAAAAATTTCGATCGTTGGCACAGAAAAGGAAAAAGGAACGGGTATCGGATTGCTGCTCTGCAAAGAATTTGTGGAAAGACATGGCGGGGAAATTACTGTGGAAAGTGAACTGGGAAAAGGCAGTGAATTTAAATTTACCATTCCGGTAAAATATGAACTGGTTAGTTTTGAGTAGAGGGACGGGGAAAAGGAAGGACTTTAGAGAAAAACACTGGATCCCGGACCACGTCCGGGATGACAATCTTATAAATCCCACCCCAACCCCCGAAACCTTTCCGAAACCAACCCCGTACAACTCAGCCGGTTGTCTGCTTGACAACCTTTTTAATACTCACTAACTTTGCTTTATAAAGTTCTTTATCAGGAGCAACCATGGATCAGCAGAAAGCACTCGACGACTTAACCTTTATCCGCCAGATGATGGCAGACAGTCAGACGATTATCCGGGAACGGACACTCGATTTTATGGTTTGGGGCATTCTCATCACGATCGGACTTCTCGGCACGTACTTCGGCATTCTTTTCAATTTTTACCGGGAAATCGGTATGTGGATGTGGATTTCAATAGTCGCCATTGGCTGGATTTTTGCCTTTACCCGGGGTAGCTTCAAAAAAGGTCATGCCGCCCCAACCCTTGCCGGCAAAATGATGAAAGGTACCTGGTTGTCAGTCGGAATTGCCGTCACTATTTTCGGATTTATTGCGCCGTGGACTGGTGCTATTGAAGGACCTTTTATTTCTCCCGTCATTGCATCCACTATTGCCATCGCCTATTACCTTTCCGGAATTCTCTATCAGAAAAAATGGGTTACTTACCTCGCTTTTTACTGGTGGGCCGGGGCAATCGGCATGTTTTTTTATCCCCGGCTCGAAGTTCTGCTCTTCATGGCCTTTCTTCTGATTACCGGACAAATCATTCCTGGCATAATTCTTTACCGTGATGCAAAGAAAGCTGAATAATCATGGGCGATTTTGATTATCAGAAACTGGATGACATCATCCATTCCAGGATCCGGCTGGCGATTATGTCGGTTTTGGTAACGATTACGGAAGCTGACTTTAACTTCCTAAAAAAACAGGTGAACGCCACCGACGGAAACCTGAGCGTCAGCCTGAAAAAACTTGAAGATGCCGGTTACCTCACCGTTACCAAATCGTTCATCGACCGGAAACCTTCGAGTAAATATCATTTGACAGAAGAAGGCCGGACTGCCTTTAAAGTTTACATTGACCAATTGGAAAAATTGCTGGGGAAATGATGGGGATGGGGAGACCGCAAAGGCGCTGAGGGCGCAAAGCGGAGGGAGATTTTTTTAAGAAGACAGAATGCTGGGATGGATACAAGGGTTCTTAATAGTAGCAGCTGTCATTCCCGCGTTGAAAATCCGGCCACCGACGGAAAGGCGGGAATGACATTCTAAAAACAATAACAACCCCCTTTTTTTATACTTATACTTTGCTTTTTAAAGTTCTTTACACACAAGGAGATATAACATGTTAACTGCTTTGCTTACACTCACACTGCTGACCGGAAATCCGGAAACATCCGAAATCCAATTCGCTTTAAATCAGCTTCAAACTGCCATCAACCGGTTTGAAGAAGCCGCTTTACTTACATCTATTTCCACTCTGGACAGTTTGTCGGCTCTTGTTCCCGAAAACGGACATCTGCTGGTTGCTTCCGGATGGGCAAGATATGAACTCGGGACTTACTACATGGTCAGGAAAATGGGTGATAAAGTCACCGAAAATTATGACACCAATATGGAGTTCGCAGAAAAACTGTCCTCACTTCCCGGCTACAAAGTAGACGGACTTGTTCTGAAAGCTGCATACACGATGAACAAACTGTCGGTTTCTGGTGGTGCTTCGGCTCCCATCCTTTCTTTCAAAACCCACGGTTATCTGGATGATGCAGAAGCCATCCAGCCTGAAAATCCACGGTTAAATCTGATCAGAGGGATGATGTATTTTTTCACCCCGAAAATGTTTGGCGGAAGTGCCGAAAAAGCCCTCAGCTATTTCGAAAAATCAGTTGCCGGATTTGAATCTGCACCAAACTATGACGGAACCTCTTATCGGTTAGCTTATGCAACCTCCTGTGCCTGGGCTGCTCAGGCTGCTTTCAAAATGGAAGATGGCGTACTGGCAAGAACCTGGTGCAACCGTGCCCTTTCCCTTCAGCCGGAATACGGATTTGTGAAACACCAGCTTTTACCCATGGTTAACGAAAAATTCCCGGAATAATCCCATGAAAACGACCCGTCATTTCATCGCCATTTTTCTTGCTGCAGGCTTATTCTTCATCAGCAGCAGCACCTTCGCCCAGACTAAAATTTCCGGAACGGTTAAATCCGGTTCCGGTGAACCTTTGAGTTATGCCAATGTCATTCTGCTCGGCACCACTTCAGGAGGCATGACCGATGAAAACGGGTCGTTTTCCTTTTCCGCAACAAAAACAGAACCCGGAACTGTGCAGATTTCACTGCTGGGATATCAGAAAAAATGGGTAGCCATCAAGCCGGTAGCCGGTAAACCAGTTGTCATTAAAGTGACACTTGAAGAAGCCGATATCACCCTTTCTGAACTGGTTGTGACCGGATCTTCTTACAGCACCGAATCGGTTTCAGGTTTACCCGTAAGTCCCATGGAAATTGTGATGACGCCCGGCGGTGCTGCCGATGTTTTCCAGATGCTGAAAACCCTGCCCGGACTCACACCCGTTTCTGAAAGTGCAGATTTGTACGTCAGAGGCGGTGAACCGATGGAATCGGTTGTTCTGACTGATCAGGCGGCGATTTACCATCCGAGCACGTTTGAATCAACTTATGGCGGGTTGTTTTCTTCCCTTCCCCCATCGCTGGTGAAAAATCTGTGGTTTTCTTCCGGTGGTTTTCCGGCGAAATATGGAAATGCACTTTCCGGAATTCTGGATATTGAAACCCGGAATGAACCTACAGATTACCGGTTTAATTCAGGCTGGAATTTTGCGGGATGGGATGCGCAAGCCTCGATTCCCATTCGTAAAGAAAAATCTGGCATGACTGTTTTCTTCAAGAAAAGTGAGACCGGTCTGCTCATGAAAATCAATCAGAATACACGCCCCTTTACATCGTATCCGGCAGGTTGGACGACGGGCGGAACGTACAGTCACAAATATTCTGAAACCGGACGGGTGAAACTCAATATTCTGGCCGGTGAAGATGCACAGGGTGTAAATGTAAACCGTCCGGAAGGACAATCACAATTTGACGGAAATTCTGAGAATCAGAATCTCGGACTTTCATTGTCGGATGTGTGGAATCAGAAACTGGTCATCAAAACCGGTGTTGCCGTGAATCAGTTTGCCAAAACCTGGAAACTGGGTGTTCTGGATCTCGATGAAACCGACAGAACCGTGCAAACCCGTACCGATTTCGAATGGATGGGAGCCAACGGACAAAAATGGTATTTCGGCGGAGAAGTCCGTTTTCGGAAGGATGGCTTTTCCGGTAAAGTCCCGGCATCAGACAAAGATTACCGGTCTGGGGCAGCCTTTAAAACCATCAACCCGTCAGAATCTATCACAACCGGCGGCGGATATCTCGAATGGGAACAATCCGGCTGGCTGGGAATTCCGGCTTTGTCGACACGGGCAGGATTCCGCACCGACAACAGTTCCGACCGGAAAAATCCGACCGTAGATCCCAGAATCACACTTGCAGGTCCGCTCTCAGGAAACTGGACAGCCAGTTTAAACTGGGGAATTTTCCATCAATCTGCCTGGCTGCCTGTATCCGACCGTCAGCATCTTAACAAAAACCTGCCGGCCATGTCGGCCATTCACACCGTATATTCAATGACCTATTCCGGTACCGAATCGAACACCTTCCGGGCAGAAATCTGGAATAAAAACTATGACCATCTTCCATTAAAAACCGGAACGACGTTTTCTTCGGATGGATACGGATTTGCCCGGGGTCTCGATGTGATTTACAAAGGATTGCTGCCCGGCGGCATTGACGGCTGGATCAGTTACGGATGGTCAGTTTCGAAAAGAAAGTGGCTCGATTCAGACGGACTTTCACCGTCTTCTGCAGATATTACCCACAACCTGACCTGGATCGGAAAGAAGAATCTAAATCCGTTCTGGCAGTTGGGATGGAATCTGAAACTGGCAACCGGCAGACCTTACACGCCCGTCACCGGCGGCCTTGCAGATACAACACTCGGATTATTCACTCCGGTTTACGGAAAAACCAATTCAGACCGGCTTCCCTTCTACCACCGGCTGGATGTGAGAATCACTTACACCAATTCATTTCTTGACCGTTTTTTTCTCGTTGGCTACGCAGAACTGCTGAATATTCTGGATACAGATAACCCGATGGGCTATTCCTGGAACTCAGATTACACGAAAAAAATACCGGTGAGAAGCTACTTCGGCAACCGGACGGTAGTGCTGGGAACTTCAATTTCTTTTTAAATGCGGATTTGCGCGCAAAGGCGCTAAGACACAAAGAAAACGCTAAGCGGAGGGAGGGTTTTTTATTTAATTCATGGATGAAATTCGTAGGGGCGACCGGCCGGTCGCCCGTGTTTTTTTGTTTTTAATAGAAATACCGAATTAAGTTCCCCTCTCCCGATAAAATCGGGATTTTCAACTTTTCAAGGAGAGCCCGTCCCGAACGCTTTCGGGAGGTTAGGGGTGGTTTGATATTTAAACTATTAAAACCGCATTCCCAAAATTGATATTTAATCCTGATTTTATCCGCGAAATCAGCGGGATCTGCGGGAAAATAGTACCTCCGGGATTACCGACCAGAGGTCGGTGTTACATAAATTCCCATCCCACCGCTCTGTGTTCATTGGTATTTCCTTTGTGCCCGTTGTGGTAAAATAAAATTCCCATCCCACCGCTCTGCTTCCTCCGTGTCTCCGCGGTTGAATTTTCCACCTGCCCAAACATTAGAATCAGATTAGAGACCACCTCATTCCTTTAAATGAATTTGAATTCATTTATAATTATCCTCAGATTTATCCCATCACAAAACAGGTGGGTCATGAGAAGAAAAGAAGGTAATAAGGAAGAAGATATTCTGAAGGCAGCTACTGAAGTCTTTGCTCGGGAAGGATTTCACCTCGCCAAAATTTCGCAGATTGCTGAAAAGGCCGGACTTTCCGTCGGAACGGTTTATCTCTATTTCGAAAACAAAGATCATCTTTTGCAACGGATTTTCGAAACTCTCTGGGAAGGACTTCTCGACCATTCCCAAAAACTTATCGAAACCCCAAACCTGAATGCCCTTGAAAAGATTGACGGCATTGTGGATGTTGTGTTTGACACGTTTGCTGAAAATCCGTCTTTGGGGGCAGTATTCCAAAAAGAAATGCACCACGTTTCAAATTTAAAACATACCCCTTTCCGCACTTACTTTGAACAGTTCATTTCCATCGGTGAAAAAATTCTTGCTGAAGGCCGTGAACAATCCCTTTTCCATCCTGAAACCAATCTTCATGTTGCCGTTTCCTTCATTTTTGGCGGACTCCGGTTTTCGGTTCATCAGTGGACGTTACATCCTGATGCTGAATCCCTGGTCATTTTCAGAACGGGTATCAAGAAAATCATCCGGAATGGATTGTCTGTCTGAGATCACCAGAAAATTCGTTTTTCACTTCACAATGAATTTTTTTCTTTTGCCTTTTTTTCCAGGTCTGCACCTTTTTCTGGGTGCAGAATTTTATTACCAGCTATCAACATGAATACCCATAAAATTTCCCCGTTTTTCTTTCTTGCCCTGCTTCTCCCCCTGACAGGTACGTCTCAAAACTTTTCCCTCCCCGATGCGGTTCAGTCAGCCCTTTCCACCCATCCGAAACTGAAGCAAATGGAATCCCGGAAAGAACAAAAATCCGATCTGACCAAATCGTCCTGGGGAAATTATATGCCGTCAGTTTCCGTTCAGGGAACTTACAACCGGCTGAATGGTCCGCTCGAAATTAATTTATCGCCGGTCCGGGAAGTCATTCTTCAGCTTCAGTCGAAAAACTCAGCAGAAATTAAAAATCTGTACGGAATTGCACAGGGTGCCGGTTCCATGACCGATGCACAGAAAGCCCAGGTTGCAGCAGGAGCTTATCAGCAACTGGACAAATCCATTCCGGCTTTTGTGGAAAGTGTGAAAGATCAGACATATCCTTCCGCCAACATTACCGCCGTTCAGCCTCTTTTCACCGGTGGAAAACTGCTGGCAGCCTCTGGTTTTGCTAGAGCAGAAGAAGTTGCCGCCGATGCAGAATTCAGAAAAACCCGGGAAGACATTATCCTTGAAACGACCAAATCGTACTGCACCGTATTACTGATGCAATCGGTTGTTGAAACCCGGAAACAGGTTCTCGTGGGCATGAAAATCCACCTGAAACAAGCTATCAAAGCCGAGTCGGAAGGACTGATTTCGTACCAGCAACGGCTCAGGGCAGAAGTTGCCGTGTCAGATGCAGATCAGAATTTATCCGCCGATCAGAATAATCTGGACCTTGCATTAACCGCTTTTAAATCCGTCGCCGGAATCCCGGAATCTGCTGTCATTTCGTTGACGGATTCTCTCTTTTTCCGGGAACTGTCCGATTCTGTTCAACTCGCCGGTTCCGGATTTTCCCATCAGCCGGTTCTGTCCCTGCTTTCTGCCAAAGAACAATCAGCCGTTATGGGAAGCCGGGTTAAATTGTCTGAATTTATGCCAACCGTTGCCCTTTTCGGCCGGTATGAATTATTTCCTGATGATCTTTCTGTGCTGGAACCGAAATGGATTGTTGGGGTTAGCCTCAGCATGAATTTGTTCCGTGGCGGATCATCTTATTACGACTGGCAAGCCGCAAAAAGTCAGGTTGATGAAGTGAAATTTGCCCGGAAGGAAGCAGAACGGCAGATCAGTTTATGGATGAGCAAATCGTGGCAAACCCAGAAAAGTGCTGCCAGCCGGTATCAGAATCTGGCCGTTAATGTGAAACTGGCCCAGGAAAATCTGCGTGTTGCAGAAACCCGTTTTAAAGCCGGAATGGCAACGTCTCTCGATGTCATTGATGCCCGGCTTGTTCTTGAAAAAAACCAGATTGACCGTCATCAGGCGTTGTTTACCTATCAGACGTCCGTGGCAGATTGTTATGCTGCAGCCGGACTTTCAGACCAAATTCTGACCTGGTGGGTTAAATAAGTACGGAAAGAATTTTAAAAGGAAATTTGAAATGAAATTGAATAAAACGTTACTCATTCTGCTGGTTCCCGTGATTCTGATTTCGGTAACGGTCGTTTATCTGCTGTTTAAACCGGAACCTGCCAACATCCGGGTGGGAATGATTGAGGCGCCGGAGACTGATATTGCTGTGAAAATCCCCGGAAGACTCGACAGTATTTTCGTTTCGGAAGGTGATGTGGTTTCTGCAGGAACCCGGCTCGGAACCATGAAAAGTCCGGAACTGCAGGCAAAAGCAAATGCTGCCGAAGACGCCTGGAAAGCAGCCAAACTGAAAGCCCAGATTGCCGGGAAAGGTGCGAGACCAGAAGAAATTAAGGCAGTGGAAAAACTGTATGAACAGGCCAGTCATCAGTTTGAACTGGCATCAAAAACCTGGAAACGGGTTCAGTCGGTTTATTCGGAAGGCGTCATGTCAACCCAGGAACGGGATCAGGCAGAATTTCAATTCAACGCTGCCCGTGATCAGATGGAAGCAGCAAAAGCCAAATCCGACATGGTGAAATCCGGACTCCGGCCCGAAGAAGTTCAGGCTGCAGAAGCCATGGCTGCTGCTGCCGGAGAGCAATATAACGAAGTAAAAAGTTATCTGGACGAAACTCAGATTCAGTCACCGGTTGCCGGGGAAGTCACCAAAATTGTAGCAGATGCGGGTGAAATGGTTGCCGCCGGATATCCGGTTTTTACGGTCATAGACAGAAGTAAATCCTACGTCGTCATCAACGTCAGAGAAACCGATCTTGCTCTTATTAAAACAGGAACACAAATGCCGGGAAGGTTACCCGGACTTGGCGGCGAAACGGTCACCTTTGAAGTGTATTCTATTGCTGCTGCCGCCGATTATGCCACTTGGCGATCCACTCAGGAAAAAGCAGATTTCGATTTGAAAACTTTTGAAGTCCGCCTGAAACCCGTTTCGAAAGGAATTGATTTCCGTCCGGGAATGACCGTTCAATTGGAATGGCCGGAATGACAAAAAAACCACGTTCCCCCTGGGTGCAGATTGCCATCCGGGAATGGAACCGTATTCTTGAACGGAAAACCTACTGGCTGCTGATGGTGATTCTTCCGCCGGTTCTGACGGTTTTCATCGGATCCATTTATCTGAAAGGATCCGTCACTGATATTCCGGTCGGGATTGTGGATCTCGACCAGACGCCTCTTTCCCGGATGCTGATCAGAGCCATTGACGACTCGCAAGCACTTTCCGTGGAAGGTCACTACCTTTCTGTCACTGAAGCCAGGCAAGCCTTGTTGTTTGGTCGATTGCAAACTATTGTGGTAATACCGGACGGATTAACCTCCGATGCGAAATCCGGTCGGCCCGGCTCGGTGACAGTGCTTAAAAATGCCTCCAATCTTCTTTATTCCAACTCTGTTACCAAAGAAATTTCAACGATTGTCCGAACAGTTTCGGCAGGAATTTTAGTCCGCCGGTTTGAAGCCAAAGGCCAGCAACCCGATCAGGCGCTGGCATCCGCTGATCCAATCAAAGTGGACACTCACGGTCTTTACAATCCAACCTACAATTACGAACAGTTCCTGATTCCGTCTCTCCTTGCCATGGTTTTGCTCTTGGGCGTCATGGTGGTTTCCGTTCTGGTTATTGCAGATGAATTCCGGGAAGGAACCTGGCAGGAAGTTTTGGATCTGTCAGGATCTGACTGGCTGGTCATTTTTTCCGGGAAATCGCTTCCCCATCTTTTTATTCACGGACTTCAGTCGGTCGTTCTGGTTTTCTTCTGGTTCCATGTATTCGGAATTCATCTTTCCGGATCGGCCGCCGGTGCAGTTTTCCTTTTATTTCTTCTGATTTCTGCTGGATTTTTTCTCGGGATGGCAGTTTCCTGCTGGATTCATGACGAATTTCTTTCTACCGAAGTGGCCATTTTTTTCAATACCCCGGCCTTCATCTTCAGCGGGTTAACCTTCCCCCTCTGGGCGATGCCAGGCCTTCACCAGGGATTTGCAGGCATTCTGCCTTTCACCCATTTTCTTCGGGCATGGGTGAAACTGGCGGTGATGAACACGCCTGCCGATTCCTGGCTGGGTGATGTCCTGATTTTAGGCGGATTTTCTCTTCTCGGAATCGTGCTTTCTCTCCTTTTTTTGTACCAATCAACCCGTCCCGGATTTGTGATTGAAGAAGCCCATCCGGAGGTGGTTGTATGATTCAATTCCGGCTAAGAGGCATGATTGCCACGGCAAAACGGGAAGCCCGGATGATCAAAGCCGATAAAAATATTCTGTTGATTATCATTCTGGCGCCTCTGTTCTACGCCTTTTTTTACACGGCCATTTACTATCACAAAGTTGAACTGAAACCGGCTGTTATTCTGGTTGATGAAGATCATTCTTCCCTCAGCCGCCAGCTCCTCCGTGCGTATGAAACCAGTCAGTATCTTGATGTTTATGTGTACCCGGGCCCCGGATCGGCCCAAAAAGCCATGGAAGATCTGGACGGAATGGCAATTATCCGGATTCCAGCCGGATTTCAATCTGACCGCCAGTCGGGCAAACGGGTGACGGTGAGTTTATATCTGAACAACGCCTATTTTCTGGTATCCAACGATATCAACAAAGCTGTCAATGAAGTGACGGCAACGTTTGGCGCCGGCATCAAACTGAAAATCCTGGAATCGAAAGGCGAAAACCGGGAACAGGCACTTGCTCACATCGATCCCATTTCTGTCCGCAGTCATGCGCTTTCCAATCCGTCTGAAAGCTACGGGAATTTTATGATTCCTGCCCTGTTCATTCTGGTCCTTCACCAGACTTTGCTGATCGGACTTTCAGAAAGTATGGCGGATGAACGGGCAACCCGTTCTCTGGGTGAACTGTACCGGACGGCAGAAGGATCAACCTGGGCGCTGGTCATGGGAAAGGGATCGTTTTACCTGGTGCTATATTGTGCGTATGCCGTCTTCTTCCTCACGATCGGACTTACGTTTTTCAATCTTCAGGTTGCTGGAAGTTATCTGGCTCTGGCAGTTTTAACCGTTTTAATGATTTTGTCGGTGATTTATGCCGGGATTTTCCTGGCGTCTTTTTTCACGAGGAAGATTGTGGCTCTGCAGATTCTGGCGTTCACCACTTACCCGATATTTCTGGCATCAGGTTACAGCTGGCCGGAAGGCTCCATGCCGGTCTGGCTTCAGTGGCTGGCAAATCTGTTTCCGGGAACACCGTATTTTCAGGGATTCTCCAGAATTGTTTTCCTGGGTGCAGATCTGGAACACGTTCTCCCCGAACTTTTTCATCTGCTTCTGATTCTTGCTTTGGGAATTACTGCAACCCGGCTCCGTCTCCCGAAAATTGCAAAATGGCAGGCAGAGCACTACTAAAACAAAGGTTAAAGGTTTAATTGTAAAGGTTAAATGGGAAATGCAAATTTTCCCGCAGATCTAACGGATTTCTGCTGAAGAAAAAAGAGTTCAACCACAGAAATATCAGAAGTCACAGAAAAAACTTCTTTTTAAAACCCGAATTCAATTCCTTTTATGCATATTCTGTACCTTCTGTGGTGAAAAGGTATTGGAGCCCTGACTTCACTTTGTGACTTCCGCTGAAGAAAAAAGAGTTCAACCACAGAAACTACAGAAGTAGCAGAAAAAACTTCCTGTTTAAAACATAAACTCAATTCCTCTTCTGAATATTCTGTTTCTTCTGTGGTGGAAAGGTATTGAAGTCCTGACTTCACTTTGTGACTTCCGCTGAAGAAAAAAGAGTTTAACCACAGAAATAACAGAAGAAGCAGAAGGTAATTTCCTTTTAAGAACCCGAATTCAATTCCTTTTCTGCATATTCTGTACCTTCTGTGGTGGAAAGGTATTGAAGTCCTGACTTCACTTTGTGATTTCCGCTGAAGAAAAAAGAATTCAACCACAGAAATATCAGAAGTCACAGAAAAAACTTCTTTTTAAAACCCGAATTCAATTCCTTTTCTGCATATTCTGTACCTTCTGTGGTGAAAAGGTATTGGAGGCGTGTCCTGAATTTGGGATTTCCAATTTGAATACTTACAAGTAAATATTCAAAATGTTTCTTGTTTGATTAAACAATTTAAATACTTTAACTTCATTTATTCTAAACCCATCGAGTTTAAAAAAACCGGATAAAAAAATATGATGAACAAATTTACATACCCGACTTATTTCTTAGCCATTGTTTTTGTTATCACAATTTTTTCAGGCTGTACGGCCAATTATTCCCGGTTTTCGCCTGAGAGCCCCGAACAGATAAAGAAAATAAAAAGGATCGGATTATTAACCCCTGAAATCAATATCCGTGAAATCAGCGCTGGCGGCTCCAGTATCGTTTTAGGTGAACATACTGCAACTTCAAGGAAATATTTTATTGAAAACACAAAAAAGATATTTGAAAAAAAGGGCATTGAAGTCAAATTTATCGATCTGTCTGGTCAGGATTCGCTTCGTTTTATTGAACCATTGGCCATGTACCGAACAATAAATAATGCCATCTTACAAAAAGATCCGTCTGAAACGAGGAATAATTTTCAATTTGAAATTGGCTCTCTTGACTCTCTTTCAGCACTCTACGAGGTTGATGGGTTTTTATTTCTTTCCGGATATGATTTAAAATCATCAACAAGCAGAGTCTTTGCTGAAACTGCATTAGTCGCAGTTGGGGGATTAGGGGCATCCGAAAAGAGAAGTTTACTCTGTCTTGGAATAGCAGATAAAAGCGGAAAATTACTTTTTCACAGTTATAACAATGAACCGGATATCTGGATTTTTACCCGGGAACAAAGTGTTAAAGACCTGATGATTAAGGTGACAAGAGATTACACAAGAAAGCTTTAAGTTTTTTTCAATTTAGGGTAATCGTAATCCAATGATTACCCTAAATTTTCACAAATTGATCTGTTAATCAAACAAAATGGTTTTTCCTGATAACCAGCACATGTTGTATTGAATCTATTTCCGCTTCCTTCCCGATCAAAAATTAACCTGTGATTATAAATTAAGTTTAGATTACCGTCTTATGATACTCTTATTGATTTGACCAAGCCGAACTCTTAACTTTAAACCCTACCCAGATGTTACCAAAACTTTGATTGGATCCCAACATGAACTTTTCAAAAATGTCGTTTTTCACTTTTTTGGTTTTTGCAGGAATGACAATTTCCGGCTGTACGTCTGACTATACCCGTTTTTCTTCGAATGGCCATCAGCAAATCAAGCAAATAAAAAAAGTTGGAATTATTACCCCAGATGTTAAAGTTTATGAACTTGGAGCAGGCGGAGCAAATACTCCTCTTGGAAAACAAACAGAAATTGCCCGGAATTTTCTTTTTGAGAATACAAAAGTATCATTGCAGAATCTGGGAATGAAGGTCAGAAAGATTGATTTGCAGGGAGGAGATTCCCTTCTTTTTCAGGAAACGTTGGCCATGTACCGCACAGTTGATGATGCCATTCTGGGTAAAAAGACAAGCGATACCAAGAAAAAATTTGAATATGATCTGGGTTCATTAGACTCCCTTGCATTATATTATGATGTCGATGCCTTTCTTTTCCTGAGAGGTTATGATACTGAACCCTCATCGAACCGCAGCGCAGCAGCAGTTGCAGGGGTGGTGACAGGCGTTCTTTTTGGCGTGGGCGTCATTTTACATGAACCCAGCTTTCTTTCTGTCGGACTTGCAGACCGTGACGGTAAAATTTTGTTTTATAACTTCAACAATGAAATGGATACCTGGAATTACACTAAGGAAAAAGATGTAAAAAAGCTGACTGAAAAGCTTTTCAAAGAATTCTCAAAGAAAAAGTAACTATGATTCAGGAAATGAACTATGACCCGGTTTCCGTTTTTGTATAATTTTTTAACCATTTCCATTCTCTGTTTTGCATTTTCGCTTAAAGCACAGGAAAAAAAAGCGAGAATCTTCGAAAACGATGAAACAGAAATCTGGAAAGAAAGCCAGATCGAACAAAGAAAAATAAATGAAAGCGGACTCATTTACCAGGATGATTCACTCGAAGCCTATCTTAACAATGTTCTGATTAAGGTTACAGGAATTTATCCTGAACCGATTCAGCCAAAAATAAAAGTTTTAAAAAGTCCCGTGTTAAATGCCTTCGCCTATCCAAACGGAGTCATGTATATCCATTCAGGCTTGCTTGCCAAAATGGAAAATGAATCCCAGCTTGCAACCTTACTCGGACATGAAATTACCCATTCTACCAACCGTCATGCTGTACTGGCCTTTCGCTCACAAAAGAGCAACAGTGACGCACTTGCATTTTTTAGCATTCTTTCAGGTGGATTTGGGTTGATTGGGGCAGTCGCACGTTTGATTGGTGAGGTGGGTTATATGGCATCGGTTTCCGGGTATTCTCAGGAATTGGAAAAGGAAGCTGATGGGGTTGGGTTTCAGCGAATGAAAAGATCTGGATACAACGTGACTGAAGCCCCCAAGCTGTTTGGAATACTCAAACGGGATCTTGATCAGGAACCACCTGCAGAAAAACAATCTTTCTTTTTCAGTTCACATCCAAAACTGGATGACCGGATAAAAAATTACAACCAGCTTTTAAATAATTTAACGGTAAAACCAGATTCGGCAGGTGTTGATTCTGTTTTTATAAAGAAAACCAGAAAACTCCTCTTTGATAATATCGGAATTGATATTCAGTCAGGACGTTATAATTCTGCTCATTTCTCTTCAATTGTTTATGCAACCAGATTCCCCTCAGATTACCGCATCTATCTGCTTCAGGCTGAAATTATGAACAAACGATTCCCTGATGATTCAAATAAACAAACTGAGGTAATGGAATTATATAAAAAAGTTGTTGATCTGGATTCTACCCAGGCAGAAGCACAAAAAAATCTTGGAAAATGGCATTTTAAAAAGGGTGATTATACGGCTGCATTGCCCTATCTTGAAGCCTATTTGAAACTGTCACCTGATGCAAAAGATAAAGGCTATATCGAAGGTTACCTCAGAAAAATTAAAACCTCAATGGATTCAAAATGAAAAAAATAACGTACTCACTATTACTTCTTTCTATCTTTCTGGTTTCTTGTGGACCACAATGGAACACCGTTACAAAATCAGTTTCTGATAAAAAAACCGGTGCCGTTTTAGCTGCGCCAACCGGCTGGAAATACATGGAGCTGCAGAATAAAATTATGCTCACTCCTGACAGCCCGGATTTAGGACTTTTGGTTTATCAGGTTCTCTCTGTTTCAAACCCCATGCGGTTTACCAAACAAATTGTACAAAAAAATATGCTGCCTGAAGATTTGGCTGCACTGATTACTGATAATTACCAATTAAATCAGGGTTTATCTCAATTTAAAGTTTTAGAAAACAATCCGGAAGTATTGGCTGGAATTGAAGGATTTCGTCTTATTTCGGAATATAAATCGGGTGATGGTAACCCGATGAAAATGCTAACGGTTGGGATAAGTCTGCAGGATAATGCAGTCATTCTTGAATTTACAGCTCCGAAAAGAGTCTATTTTGATAAGTATAAACCTGAAATCGAAGCCATTTTAAGCAAATTCCAACTGTCACCAGATCTAAAAAAATAAGTTGACCTTACTTTTTCAAAACTGAATATTTTACTTATAAAAAGTTCTCCAATGAAAAAAAACAGTATCCTTTTTTCAGTTCTTCTATTAAACTGGGTGATATTCAACGGTTGTACTCCTGATTATACAAGGTATTCTTCAAAAGGCCCTTATCTGGTTCAAAGTATAAAAACCATTGGAATTATTTCACCTGATTTGGGAATTTTCGAGTTAAGTGCCGGCGGAAGTTCTGAAAAACTTGGAGCAGAATCTGAAAAATCCAAAGTGCTTATTCTAAACGCTTTTACATCCGAGTTAAAAAAATCTGGAATTGAAGTAAAACTAATCGATTTAAAGGGTCCCGATTCCACCCGTCTTGATGAAACACGTGCCATGTTCAAAACGGTAAATGAGGTTATTCTTACAAAAAGTACTGATGAAACCAAATGGAAATTTGAATTTGACATCGGTTCAATAGATTCTCTTGCCACACAGTATCAGGTTGATGGATTTCTTTTTATTCAGGGATATGAAACCCGGAATTCTGCCGGGAGAAATTTTGCAGCGACGGCGGGCGTTGTTTCTGCTGTATTGGTTGGATCAGGTACGGTTTACCATAACCCCTATTTAATCTCTTTTGGGTTAGCTGATAAAAAAGGCAAAATTCTGTTGCATAATCATCAAACGGGCGTTGACGGCTCAAAATGGACACTTGACGATGCGGAAGAAGTAACAGAAATGACTGAATTTTTATTCAAAACATTTCATGAAGGACTTAAAATCGTTTACAAAATACCAAAAAAGAAATAGCCGGTTATCAGAAAAATTGATGCTGAGTTTGATTTACCATTAATCATTGCCCCTTAACCATTATAGCCTTTTTCCCTTCACTTTTACTATGTAATTTGTCCTCCGAATCCATCAAAGGCAGGATTAAAATATCACTGTAACTTTCACTTAAGAAAAATGGGTTTAACCACAGAAATTACTGAAGGAGCAGAAAGAAATTTCCCAATAAAAACCCGAATTCAATTCCTTTTCTGCATATTCTGTGTCTTCTGTGGTGAAAAGGTATTGGAGTCCTGTCCTGACTTTGTGATTTCATCTGAAGAAAAAAAGAGTTTAACCACAGAAATTACAGAAGGCACAGAAGGAAATTCCCTATTAAAAACCTGAATTCAATTCCTTTTCTGCATATTCTGTGTCTTCTGTGGTGAAAAGGTATTGGAGTCCTGTCCTGACTTTGTGATTTCATCTGAAGAAAAATGGGTTTAACCACAGAAATTACAGAAGGAGCAGAAAGTAATTTCCCAATAAAAACCCGGATTCAAGATTCATTAACCATTAATCATTTACCATTAACCATTATTCCCCTGCGTCTTCCGCATCAAAGCCTTGTTCTCTGAGCCACCGGCTGAAAATTCCTTCTGTTCCATGAGTTACGATGATTTTGTCAGCTCCGGATTCAGTTATCGCCTTATTTAATGCCGGCCAATCAGCATGATCTGACAAAATAAATCCACGGTCAAACGCCTGCCAGTTTCTTCTCTTACTCACCGCCATCCACCCCGAAGCAAAAGCAACCGAATACGGTTCAAACTGAGTCATGAACGGTGATCCTTTCCCCGAAACCGGTGTGATCACCAATCCCCGTCTGAGTTCCTCCGGCTTCACTGAGTCAACCAGTAAATTGACTTTTGGAACGGGAATTCCAAATTCCCGGAGTGACTGATTCATGGTCTCCACGGAAGGATGACAGAAAACAGGTCCGGTTGAATAATCGAGATGATGAAGAATCCGTTGGGCTTTTCCCAAAGAGTAGGCGTTCAATACGGAAGTTTTTCCTTCAGCCTGGTTTTGTTTCCACCAGCGGTTGATTTCAGCAAAAACCTGATCCTGATCGGGCCAGCGATAAATGGGAAGTGCAAAAGTTGCTTCAGTGATGAAGGTGTTGCATGTCACAGTTTCAAAAGGCTGGCAAACCCGGTCATTTTCAAGTTTGTAATCTCCCGACGCCACCCAGACTTCACCCTGATACTCCACACGGACCTGAGCCGAACCGATGATATGTCCTGCCGGGTGCAAACTGATCGTAACGCCGTTGATGGTTACCGGGACACCATACTCTTCAGTTCTGAGGCGAATATTTTTCCCGAGACGGGTTTTGAGAACCGGTTCAGAGTCACGGTGAGCGAAATAAGAAGCGTGCCCGGACCGGGCATGATCTGAATGTCCGTGCGTAATCACAGCCCGCTGAACAGAACGAAGCGGGTCGATGTAAAAATCTCCGGCTTCGCAGTAAATTCCGTTGGGTGTAAATTGGAGAAGGGGCATTTTGGTTACATATTACGGGTTACAGATCACGTGTTAATTTCCAGGTTCCCCTCCTTTTTTAAAGGAGAGCCTGCCCCGAACGCTTTCGGGACACCCCTCCTTAAAAAGGAGGGGAATTTTTCATCCTTATTACATTTCAAAAACCTTATAGCGTACAACGTCCCCCGTAATACGTTTTGCGTTTTCCCGTGACCCGTAATAAGTGACCCGTAACCATCCTTAATCCATTACTGTTTTCATGCAGAAAACTGATCCGCCGGATTTCATATATTCGCCGGTTTCAATCTGGATGACTTCATATCCTTCTTTCTGAAGAATATCAATAACGATTGAATTGGATTTTTGGATAACGGCAACTTTTTTCTCACCGGATTCATCAAAAACGGCATCGAAATTCAGAGAAAAAGTTTCCTTCACATCCGCCATCGGAATGTCATACACTTTTTTGTACATCTGATGGATGACGGCAAGTCCTTCTTTGCTGAAGGCATCGGGGCAGATGAGAACGGTATCATCATCAAGAGGAGAGAAACAGGTGTCGAGATGATAGAAATACGGCGAAACGAGCTCAAGGCAGATAATCGGTGTTTTCAGTTTTGCAGAAATTTCATCGTACATAAACCGGTCAGACCGGTGACCGTAACCACCCCAGATCAATCTTTTGTACGGATGCGGAATGGCATCACCACCACCTTCAAAAAGTCCTTTTCCTTCCAGTTCAATGATTTTAAATCCCTGACGTTCACAGAAAAGCCGATGATGTTCCACTTCCCGCTGACGGCTTGGGTAACGCATGTGCGAAAGGACGACACAGCGGGTATCATCCACTACCCAGGAATAAATCGGATTGCAGCAGAACACCATATCTTCCAAACCTTCTGCACCCGGTTCAACAAACAAGCCACGGATAAGTCCACGTTTGTATAAAGCTTCATAGGTATCACGAAGTTGCTGCCACTGCTTTTTTGCCAGCCGCCGGTCGATGATACTGCCTTCCATGTACACGTTTTTAACGTCGATCACATCAAAATAATCGGGAATGGTGAGCAGGACGTTCTGCTGCGGCCCCCGGTCTTCAAGATCACTTATGGTAAAATCGGGTTTATCGTAGGCTTTGGCGAGTGGTTTCATGGGTCAGCTCCGTATCTGTATTCTGGGTTGGTCATGGTTTTCCGGCATTAACCTGCCGATGGGTCTGGAAAATTTTACGAGTCCATTTTCCTTCAGAAGAGTTTCAAGTTCTTCCCGTCCTGAAGGATCAATGGCGATCAGAAGTCCGCCGCTGGTCTGCGGATCAGCAAGGATGGCTTTTTGCTCATCGGTTACCGGTCCGATTTTCGATCCGTAGCTGGCCCAGTTCCGGTTGGTCCCTCCGGGAATGGATTTCAGCTGGATATAATACACTAAATCATCAATAATCAGCGGAATGGATTTCATGTCCACTTCTGCAGAAAGCCCGCTTCCTGCAGCCATTTCAACGAGGTGACCCAGAAGTCCGAATCCGGTAACGTCGGTCAAAGCCGTTACTTTTTCCATTTTTCCGAGTTCAGCACCGATTTTATTCAGTTCCATCATCTGCCGGGCTGCAAGTCCGACTTCCGGCTCCCTCAAAATCCCTTTTTTTTCAGCAGTTGTCAATATTCCGACACCGAGGGGTTTTGTTAAATATAAGAGATTTCCGGCTTTGGCAGTATTGTTTTGTTTGAGGTTTTTCACCGGGACAAATCCGTTCACAGCCAGCCCGAAAATCGGCTCCGGACAGTCAATAGAATGTCCGCCGGCAAGTGCAATTCCTGCTTCCTGACAGGCAAACCGTCCGCCGTCGACAACCTGACCTGCAATTTCGGGTGCGAGTTTATCAATCGGCCAGCCTAAAATCGCAATGGCAAGTGACGGCGTTCCGCCCATGGCGTACACATCACTGATCGCATTGGCAGCAGCAATCCGTCCGAATTCAAACGGATTATCCACAATCGGCATAAAAAAATCGGTCGTTGAAATGAGTGCAATTCCGTTTCCCATATCGAGAACCGCAGCATCATCCCGGCTGTGATTTCCGACGAGCAGATTTTTAAAATCGGGTTTCACTTCCCGGGTTTGAAGAATTTTATCAAGAACGGCCGGAGAAATTTTGCATCCGCATCCGGCACCGTGGCTGTATTGAGTTAGTTTGATGTCTGAGTTCATGGGGATAATTCCGAATTACGAATGACGAAACGAAGTTCTGCGAAGCAAATTTTAAATTTTGAATTTTAAAAATTGAAGAATGAAAAAAATCTTTGATTTAATTGTCATTCCCGCGAAGGCGGGTCATGAAATGTGCGAAGCAAGTCCAGTATTTATTCAAACAAACTAATACAAAATTCAATTATGGATTCCCGCCTTCGCGGGAATGACATCAGTTTATACCATTAAACATTAACCATTTACCATTGAGCCTTAAGCCTACCTAAAGCCTCCACCACCCGGTCAGCATTTCCCGCCGGATCAATCTTTTCGCATGGAACACGGATGATCGATTCCGGATCCCGTTTCGACGTCCCGAAATCATAGCCCGGATCGTAATAACGGGTCAGCAGAAATTCGGACAAGGTCAGCCAGTCACCGGTTTCAAGCCAGAGAAGACATTGTTTCGTATCGGTTCCGCCCAGTTTTTCCCGGATTTTCAGAATTGATTTTTCCAGATTGACCGGTTCGGTTTTGCCGTATTCTTCAACCAGCTTTTTCGCCCGTTCCTGAACCGGAATATCCAGATAGATTACCGGCGCCGTTCTCATTTTCGGCCAGAAAAATTCATTGATCTGAATGGATCCGGTCTTGTGACTTTCATCTTCCAGCCAAACCACTTTTTCAGGATTTACCGAAACCCAATCCAACCCAAGATCGTTGTCAAACTGTTCCTGAGTCGGTTGAGCAGGTTGATCGATGTCACCAAATGCAGAACCTTTGTGATTTGCAAGCAGTTCCAAATCGATGATCTGCTGATTTCTTTCCGGAAGGAGGTGAAGCACATCTGTTTTCCCTGAACCGGTTCTTCCGCCAAGAATCACCAGTGGCTTTGAGGTTTTAAATTCCTCAAGAATATGGCGGCGGTAAGCCTTATATCCGCCATTGACGATGTAAACAGTATATCCATAAAAACCGAGAAGCCAACCCACCGCACCGCTTCTCATTCCGCCACGCCAGCAATGAACCAAAACAACCCGGGAATCGGTAACCGATTTAACCTGTTCGATGATTGGCCGCATTTTGGGTCCGACAAAATCCAACCCTTTGAGAATTGCCGCCTGCTTGCCTTCAGTTTTGTAAGTCAATCCGATGATATGCCGTTCTTCAACAGAAAAAAGAGGGAGATTCAGGGCACCTGGAATGTGTCCCTGACGGAATTCTGCTTCGGTACGGACATCAAAAACGGGGAATTGTTTTCGTTTAACGAGGAATTCAGAATTGTCGCAATGGAACGTCATAGTTTTTGCAGAAAGTAAATTGTAAAGATACGAAATTTTAAAATACCGGGGACGGAATGGTTACAGGTCACGGATTACGGGTAACGGGAAATACAGGGATTTAGAAAAGTCTTGAAATCGATTTGCTTCTTCGCCGTCATCCGGTCGACGCCGCGGCCAATGAAGTGCCCTGACAAAAAATGTCAGTGTCTGCTTTTTAAAATTTGCTTTGTGCTTAATCGTCTATGTTCTGACATTTTTCAGGGCCGAAGTGCCAGCCGCAAGTCAAAGAGCGGATGGGCGAAAAGGGATTTTGGGTACTTTTGTCCCGTCAAAAGTACCTCTCCGAAGGAAAAACCACCTATTTGGATGAAGGAGTTTTACAGAACTTCGTTAACCATCAGTGACTGAAAATTTATCAACCATTTGAAAAAAAAACATGGATCCCGGCTCGTAGGCCGGGATGACAACTAAAGAGTCTGTATTTACCATTCATTTCCCTTTAATCTGTCAATTTCCTACCTTTGCAGGTTTTAACTGAAATTGAAAAGAGGACTGTTGTGGCGAAGGAAAAACTCGTCAATGTGGGCATGATTCAGGTTTCCTGTTCAAAGGATCCTGCTGAAAACATGAAAAAAACCATTCTGAAAATCCGGGATACTGCAAAAGCCGGTGCTCAGATCATCGTTCTTCAGGAATTATTCAAGTCACTTTATTTCTGTGATGTTGAAGATTACGACAATTTCAATCTGGCAGAGCCAATCCCTGGTCCTTCTACCGATGAACTGGGAATAGTTGCAAAAGAACTTGGCGTGGTCATCGTGGCTTCCCTTTTCGAAAAACGGACGGAAGGATTGTATCACAACACAACCGCCGTCCTGGATGCTGACGGAACATACCTCGGGAAATACCGGAAAATGCACATTCCGGATGATCCTTCCTTTTACGAGAAATTTTATTTTACACCGGGAGATCTGGGCTACAAAGTTTTTGATACGAAGTTTGCGAAAATCGGCGTCCTGATCTGCTGGGATCAGTGGTACCCTGAAGCAGCAAGAATCACAGCGTTAATGGGTGCTGATCTCCTTGTTTATCCGACTGCAATCGGCTGGGCCACCTCACAGGATGAAGCAACCAACGATGAACAGTACAACGCCTGGCAAACCATTCAGCGCGGACATGCCGTCGCAAACGGCGTTCATGTGGTTTCGGTAAACCGTGTCGGACTTGAAGGCGAACTGAATTTCTGGGGCGGATCGTTTATCTCAAATCCGTTCGGAAGATTGTTGTACAAAGCCAGTCACGATAAAGAAGAAATCCATGTCGAAACCCTGGATTTAAGCAAAACCAATTCGTACCGGATTCACTGGCCATTTTTAAGAGACCGAAGGATCGATTCCTACGACCCAATACTTAAAAGGTTTATAGATTAGGTAGGGCAGACCGCAAAGGCCCAAAGTCGCTAAGAAATTCAATCTTTTAGAAAATACAAAGAATTAAAAATTAATTTCTATGATTAAATCTGGGTTTAGGAATGAAATTCAGAGTGAAGAATTAAATAATCTTGCGAAAATAATTGTTGATTCTTGTTATGAAGTTCATCGGAATATTGGTCCCGGCTTGCTCGAATCTGTATATGAAAATTGTCTTGAGATTGAATTAAAACACCGTGGAATTAAAACTGACCGGCAAGTCCCGGTTCCTTTGAAATATAAAAATGTGGATCTTGAAAAGGAATTTTATATTGACCTGTTGGTTGAAGATAAAATTGTAATTGAAATAAAAGCAGTTGAAACCATGATTCCTGTTTTTGAAGCTCAACTTCTTTCTTATTTAAAACTGGCAGATAAACGGCTCGGTTTTCTGGTGAACTTCAATGTTCCTTTAATTAAATATGGAATTCGCCGTTTCGTAAATGGTTTGGAAAAATAATCATTTTTTTGCTCTTAACTATAAAATAATTAGAGTCTTAGCGCCTTTGGGGTCTCTTTGAATTATCCTTTGTCTTTAACTTTAAAAAACTTAGCGTCTTAGCGCCTTTGGGGTCTCCTTTCCAATGAATACATCTCCGAAATCTCTTGGCTACCGGTTCCCGGCTGAATGGGAACGTCACACGGCAACCTGGCTGTCCTGGCCGCACAAAGAAGCATCCTGGCCTGGAAAAATCGATACGATTTATCCGGTTTATGCTGATTTTATCAAAATTCTTGCAACCGGTGAACGGGTTTGCATCAACGTGGCTGATGACGCCATGAAAAACCATGCAATGAAGTATCTTTCTGCCAACGGACCAGATCTTTCAAAAGTGGAATTTTACCCCTTCCCAACTAATGATGCCTGGTGCCGTGATCATGGTCCGGCCTTTCTTGTGAATCCATCTGCACCTGAACCCAAAATCGTCATTGATTGGGATTACAACGCCTGGGGTGATAAATATCCGCCTTACGATCTGGATGATGTCATTCCTACTTTAATCGGACGAAAATTCGGATATCCGGTTTTCAAACCCGGCATCGTCATGGAAGGCGGTTCCGTCGAGTTTAACGGGAAAGGAACCCTGCTGACGACTTCCGCCTGTCTGCTGAATCCGAACCGGAATCCGCATCTGAATCAGGATGAAATTGAAGGATTTCTGCGGGATTATTACGCTGTCGATCACATTCTTTGGTTGGGTGACGGAATTGTGGGCGATGACACAGACGGACACATCGACGACCTGACCCGGTTTGTGAATCACGATACCGTCGTTACCGTTATTGAATCCAGCAAAAAAGATGAGAATTATGACATTCTTCAGGACAACCTGAAAGAACTTAAGAAAATGAGACTGGAATCCGGAAAACAGATGAATGTGGTTGAACTCCCCATGCCGGATTCGATTATTTTTGAAGATCAGAGATTGCCCGCATCCTACGCCAATTTTTACATCGCCAATTCATCTGTCATCGTTCCGACTTACCGGTGTAAACAGGACGATCAGGCATTGGATATTTTGTCCTCAGTTTTTAAAGACCGGAAGGTTATCGGACTCGATTCCGTTGACATTATCTGGGGCTTGGGAAGTTTTCATTGTTTAAGTCAGCAGGAACCGGAATAAATCCCCATGAAATTAAATTTCAGACCCATTTTCATGCTATTTTTCTCTTTCTCACTGAGTTCTTGTGAACCCTATGAGCCTCAGGGTGAGAATTTTGTGGAAGTTGCAAAGCCGGAACTTAATGTTGGGCTTCAGTTGAACAATAAAAATCCGGGTGTAACATTTTCGATATATGGTCAAAATAATTTTACTATCTCAAGAAATCTGGGAAATAAAAGGGAAAGGGAATTGACCGTTTTTGTTGACGAAAAGCTGGTTGGTGATTTTACCTTTAAAGACTCCTTTTCGATAGATGGCAGTAAATTATCAGATGGCACTCACACAATAAAAATTAAATTGATTACCAGTACCAGCTCTGGCAGTCTCGCCGATAAATTAAAAACAGAATATATAACCTATTCCCCAACGTGGAATTTAATGGTAGATAAGCAATTAACTGGTTTTTCCAATCCATTAACCTACACGATAGAAGATGGATTTTTAGTTATCAATTGGCAAAAATATTCAGGTATTGGGTTTGAGTATTATAACCTGAAATATATTGACGTATACCGTAACGAAATTTCGAACCGGATTACCGACATCAATACAACCAGTTTTAAAATTCTGACAATACCATTAAATCCAAGCACAGTTGTTGTGGAACTCGCAGCAAAAGGAAAAAAAGTTTCATCCCCTGTATTAAATGTTGCAATTCCTACCCAAATTAATCTTTTATCGCCCGAAAGAATAAATGAACAGGAATATAAATTCACATGGAGCCGGCCAATCTTATACGGACCGATTTCTCAATATTCTGTTGTTGATCAATATGGAAGATCTTATGGTAATACGTCAGATTCATCGCTTACCTGTATTCCCAGTAGAATTGGTCAGGGCGTTGAGTATAAGATTATTGCAACTCCATTTTCCTCCAACTCAGTTAAGTTAAATCTGGGAACACGGATTTTTAATAATTTTTCAGTGGCCTGGCCAGACGAGAAAAACAACCGGTTTTTACACTATAATTCTACGCTTTCAACTATGTTTAGTATAAGTGGAGTTGACGTTGCAACCAAAATATCAGTGCCTCAGATCAACAAGCCGGTTGTTTCTCAGGACTTGACCTATTTTGCAGGGCTTTCAGGCAAATCTATAAATGGTAAATACTGGAAACAAATTGATATATATAGAACCAGTGATTTCATAAAAATTCAATCTATAAACCTTGATGATTTTTACCCCACAATTTATGGTTATGTCGAATCAGTTATGATGAATGGAGATCACCTGGTCTTTAATGTTTATGAAGATGACAAGAATCCAAATAATAATGATAAACCATTAAAATTTCTTGGTTTTTTTTCCATTTCAAAAGGGAAAAAAGTTAAAGATTTGTTTTACATAGAAAATATTAAACTTATAACTGCAGATGCAAAACGGGCAATTACTTCCTCGGGTGCGGTTTATGACATTTCAGGAATCAGTTCGGTTGCAATTTCAGATGTGCCAGTTAACGGCGGGTACCTGCCCTATAATATTATCCCAAATCCTTTGGACAATTCTTTTATTGGAATTTACTATGATGGAAAGGTCACTTTATTTGATTTGGCACCATCCGTAATTGTTAAAAGTGAATTTGATTTTAAATTTCCAAACACGATTAATTTTTTTGGTCTCTCACAAAACCTGGATGTTGCCGGTATTGAAATAGATACAAGAATACTTTTGTACAACACGTTATCAAACACAATTATTTCAACTTACAGCTATGATGGAAGTTGCTATTTATATGGTGACTACCTCATCACCTCTTTAGGATATCAGGTAAAATGGAGATGAAAAATAAATTCTATTTTCTTATTGGTTTCTTTATTATTGCCTTAAGTCTCAATGTCCAGGCACAGGTAACGATTTCTGGTAATAGAATATTTGCTTTTGGAGAAACATCAGATTTGGATGATATTCCAAATGCAATTGTTGAATTATATCAAAAAGAAGAAATTGAAATGAAGGTAACTGATCGGTTCCCGGCCAGGCCAAATTATGAAGTACGGGTTTCGTTCGGAAATATTTTTGGTGAAAATTTAAAATTGGGAGGCAGTTTTAATTACTTTTCAACCGGCTCAAAAATAACTTACGCAGATTACTCGGGGGAGATCAATGAAATTCTTGTCTTCGAAAGAAAATCTTTTGAAATCTTTCTGGGGCAACCCATATATTCCAGTGGGAATCGTATTTCAGTTATCGGAACTATTTCTGCAGGAGTAAACTTTTCAACTGTAAAGCTCAATTCATCGTTGACTCTTTACGACCAATCTGCTGAAGAAAATACGACATTCGAAAGTCAATCCTGGTTTTCAGAACCTGCACTTGAAGTCCAGGTAAGGTTGTTTTACGGTTTGTTTATAGCTGGAACCGGGTCAGTCAATTTAAATATTTCCTCTCAATTAAAAAATGATTCTGGAAATGGTTTATTTAATTCAAATGGGAAGGAAATTCAAATGAATACTTCTGGCCCAAGATTTAAAATCGGATTAGGTTACACCTTCTGATAGTTCACCCTTTTAAAAGGAGCATTTATGTCAAAGTCACTATTTTCAGAATCAGATTTAAAGCGGATTGAAACTGCCGTCACGGCCGCTGAAAAGAAAACATCCGGAGAAATTGTTCCCTATTTCGTTGAAGCAAGTGATTCGTATGTCGATGCCTTTTGGAAGCTTTTGGGTTTTACCCTGATTTTTTCCTTGCTGCTGACAGCATTTATTTTTGAGTATTCCGGTTGGTGGTTCACTTTTGGAATTTTTGAGATTTTAACTGCAATTACAGGTGGAGCCATTCTTCTTTGTTTCCTGCTCGTAAAAATTGATCCGGTTTTACGTTTCGCTGCCGGAAGAAAATCCATTCAGGACCGCATTACTTCCCGTGCTGCAGAAGCCTTTGTGTCAGAAGAAGTTTTTGCAACCCGTGACCGGACCGGGATTTTAATCTTTATCTCCGCTTTGGAGCACCGTGTTCTGGTCATTGGTGATTCAGGCATCAATGCCAAAGTGAAACCGGAAGTCTGGGCAGAAGTTGCCGGTTTGGTTGTAACCGGAATTAAAACAGGAAAAGCCACTGACGGAATTATTTCGGCCATTGAAAAATGTGGTGAAATACTCGAAACAGCCGGTGTTGCCATCAAATCTGACGACACAAACGAAATCGGAAACGAACTGAGAGTCGGGAAATAATAATCCGGTAGCCTTTTTAAATAAAACATCATTTGCCTTGCTAACTCAGTAAAGCACTTAAACGGATGTTGTTATTGATTTAAAAACAAAATGAATTGTATTTAAAACTCAGCGTCCTCTGTGTCTCTGCGGTTTACTTGAAATTTATAACATATAAGGAAAATCATGGGTCTTAGAATTGGTATTGTCGGACTTCCAAACGTGGGAAAGTCCACGCTTTTTAACGCAATTACATCAGCCGGAGCACAGGCTGCGAACTTCCCTTTTTGTACCATCGAACCTAACGTCGGCGTTGTTGACGTTCCGGATGAACGCCTTTGGGTTCTGAAAGAAATCGTTGGAACCGATAAAGTTATTCCGGCTGCCGTTGAATTTGTTGACATCGCCGGCCTCGTCAAAGGTGCGTCAAAAGGTGAAGGTTTGGGAAATCAGTTCCTTTCCAACATCCGGGAATGCGATGCCATTCTGCACGTCGTTCGTTGTTTTGATGATGATAACGTCATTCACGTCGATGGATCGGTCAATCCGAAAAGAGATATTGAAGTCATTGAAACCGAACTCATTTTCAAAGATCTCGATACCCTTGAGAAAAAGCTTCAGCGAACAGCTCGCGGACTCAAATCCGGCGATAAAAAAGCAAAAGAAGACACTGATTTGTTGATGGCATTGAATGATCACTTCGGTCAGGGAAAACCCGTCAGAACATTTCCGGCAACACCTGAACAGAAGGAAGTCTTTGCCGATTGTTTTTTCCTGACTGATAAGCCGGTTCTTTATGTTGCCAACGTGGCTGAAAAGGATATCCTCACCGGAAATAATTACGTGAAACAGGTAAAGGAAATCGCAGACGCCGAAGGAGCAAGAATCGTCACCATTTCTGCAGCCATTGAAGCAGAAATTGCCGAACTTCCAATGGAAGAAAGAAAAGATTTTCTTGCCGGATTAGGACTTGATAAATCCGGACTAGATCAGATCATCACGATCGGATTTGATATGCTCGGTTTGATGACCTACTTCACTGCCGGTAAAATTGAAGTGAGAGCCTGGACGATTCACAAAGGCGACAAAGCCCCTCAGGCAGCCGGTGTCATTCATACTGACTTCGAAAAAGGATTTATCCGCGCTGAAGTTCAGAAATATGACGATATCGTTCGTCTGAAATCTGAAGCTGCAGTTAAAGAAGCCGGCTTGCTGAAAGTTGAAGGAAAAGATTACGTTGTCCAGGATGGCGATGTCATGCACTTCAGGTTTAATGTTTAAGAATTGAATTTAAAAACTGCAGGTTTTTAAAGCCTGCAGTTTTGTTTTTATCCCGGGTTTTCAAATACAATACTTTTCTCCCGCTCCCAAGCGAGTCAGAAGACCCGCCGGATAAAAACCATTGTTAACCGCAGAAAGAACAGAAATAACAGAAAAATAAATTCAACCTTTTAAACCTGATTTTATTTCCATTTCTGTCCATTCTGTATCTTCTGTGGTGTAAAAGCATTTGGCATTTTGTCTTCAACCAAGCCATTCAAAAGTTGGCCAAAAAAACCAGTTTAACCGCAGAAATAACAGAAATAACGGAAAATTAAATTCAAATCTTTAAATCCGAATTCATTTCCCTTTCTGTCCATTCCGTATCTTCTGTGGTGAAAAAGCATTTGGCATTTTGTCTCAAATTTCAACCTTTAACCTGATTTTTGTTGAGAGTTTAACCTCATCTTCCTATTTTCTTGAAAATGTAGCCGGAGAAAGTCCTTTGTCTTTTGTAACTGATGCTTTTAAAGCTGTTCATGCTGCCTTTCAGGAATTGAATGCCCAGGTTTCCACACTCCCGGCTGTCCGTCCGGCAATGATGAAACTTTTCAATGAAATTGTGAAGCTGGAAGCCGAACTGAAACGAAAAGAACAGCAGCCCGCCCCATCCGGAAAAGAAACAGAAACCCACCGCCGGCTTGAAAATGCCAAGTCAATTATCGCCGAAAAAAATCTTGAAAAACTCCTCGATTTTGCGGTGGATTCTCTGATCAGAATGACCGGCGCCGATCGTGGATTCCTGGCAAGTTTATCAGATGACGGAAATCTTGAACTTTATGCTGCCCGAAGCATCAGCAGCGGTGAAATCGAAGATCCCAACTCCCAAATCAGCAAAACCATTCTTAGAGAAACCCTGGCTGCAGGAACGATCAGGCAGGTACAATCTGGGGAAGACGGATTTCAGTATCTGTCCATCATGAACCTCAACATCGGGTCGGTGCTTTCTTTCCCGATCAGCGATGACGGCAAACCGGTTGCCATTTTATATCTCGACAGAAAAACGGGGAATAACCCTTTTGACAGTTCCAAAAATCTGGAACTAATGGAATTCTGCCAGATGCTGGCACCCAAACTCCGCCAGTTGAAAATCATGAATGATCTGGAAACCCGGGCTGCAGAAGAACCCGAAACTGAATTTATTTTCCCCGGCGTTACCGGGCAATCGGGCGTTTTCAGGGATATCATCAAAATGACAAAACGGGTTTCGGTCACCGAGGCTTCGGTTTTAATTCTCGGCGAAAGCGGAACCGGAAAAGAACTGATTGCCCGTGCGATTCACGATAATTCCAAACGGAAAACAGGTCCGTTCATTGCGGTGAACTGTTCGGCCATCCCGGCAGAACTGATTGAATCAGAACTTTTCGGTTATGAAAAAGGTGCCTTTACCGGCGCCAATGCAAGAAAACCCGGGAAGTTTGAACTTGCGGATAAGGGAACCATTTTTCTGGATGAAATCGGGGATTTAAGTCTCGATCTGCAAAGCAAGTTCCTGCGTGTTCTTCAAACCCGCCAGCTTGATATTCTGGGCGGAAAACAACCCCTGCCGCTGGATGTGAGAGTGATTGCTGCCACCAACCGGAATCTTAAACTCATGGCAGAAAGCCAGAAATTCCGTGAAGATCTGTATTACCGGCTGAATGTGGTTTCGCTGACCCTTCCGCCACTCAGAAGCCGCCGGACGGACATTCCGGTTCTGGTTCATTACTTTATTGAAAAAATCAGAGCCAGAATGGGAGAAACTCCCTACCTGATTACCGATGAAGCACTTGATGTTCTGATCAATTACAAATGGCCGGGCAACATCAGAGAACTGGAAAATGTAATCGAGCGTGGCATGATTCTCTGTGAAAATTACCGGATTGAACGCCGTGACCTTCCGCCGGAAATTCTGGAAGATGCACCACCGGCGCCCACATCAGAAGAACTCAATTTTGAAGATCTGGTATCCGACTTTAAACAGGAACTGATCGCAAAAGCCCTTCACAAAGCCAATGGTAACAAGAGTTTAGCTGCACAGATGCTGGGCATTTCACGTAACTATTTCCATCAATTGCTGAATAAGCAAGCGTGAGGGGAAAGCTGTTAGCTGTTGGCAATTAGCTGTTAGGTAAATCCGAAAAAGGCTCAATGCGTAAGGCGTAAGTTTTAAGCGTCAAGGCTTGAATTTATAATTTAATAAAATGACCGGACACTGAGCGGTACTTCGACTCCGCTCAGTAACCAAGTCGAAGTGCCCGGTTATTTTTACAAGTTATGTGCCTTGAGATGCAATTCGGGCAGGTGTTGGGGGAATGTAAACATGGAATCATTTTGAAATGAAAACGATAAGACTTTTCATCATTTTGATTTTCATTTTTCCCGGAATTGGTTTTTTATTTTCCCCTATTGTCTTCAGCCAGGATTTTGAAAACTTCTCCGTAGATCAGGGGTTACCTCAAAGTACGGTTTTCTCCATTATTCAGGATGATACCGGGTTTTTGTGGTTTGGCACTGCCGACGGACTGGCACGGTTTGACGGTTACTCCTTTTTCGTATTCAGAAATGATCCCGCAGATTCAACTTCACTTCCTGCCAACCCCATTACCGGTCTCTACACGGGAATAAACGGTGATTTTTATTCGAATTCGTTTTCAACCTTTTTCAGCTACCAGAGTTCAACTCAAACCTTTTCGAAAATCCGGATTCCGGGCAATCCAATTCAGGGCGTAACCAGTAAAAAGGCTTTTTATTTCACGAATGAACTGTTGAACGAATATGATCTGAAGTCAGGTTCAGTCAAAACACTTTCGCCCTTTAAAGGTTCAGTGAGTCAAATCTACGGATTCCACTCTTTTTCTTCTTCAGTTTCAGCTTGTATTTCCTTCAAAACACTTTCGGTCTTTGTTGACGGAAAACAAAGTCACTCCTTCTTGTTTCCCCTTCCCTTTAAGCAAGCTGAATGGATTGAAATTTCCGGCGATTCAGAAACCCTTTTTCTTGCAGGAAAAGGAGCTAACAACTCCCTTTTGGTTTATTCATATTCCCTGTCGACCAAAAAATTAGAGCTACTGGGTGACACTTCATTTAAATTTCAACCCAATGAGGCCATCATTTTTTCCGGACTTGGGGTTAGCCGTGACCAGAAAATTTGGATTGCAATTCACAATTTTGGTTTGATTCAACTGGATGCGAATTCAAAGAAAGTGGTTCGGGTTTTTAAAAAAAGTGAACATGCCCTTCCAACTGATTTATTAACTTCTTTACTAATTGATAAAAGTCAGAATCTTTGGATTGGAACTGATGGAAACGGCGTTTTTAAACTTGATCTGAAACCACCCAAATTTAAACTTTTCCGTTCGGGTTTGGATAACATGACCAAAGCCATCTACAGCACCGGTGACGGAAAAGTTTGGGTGGGTTCATATTCTGCCGATGGCGGACTGAAGCTTTTTGATCTCAAAACGGGTGAGCTTTTAAAAAACTGGAAGCATCAGCCAGGGAAACCAACCAGTCTTCCCGATAACCGGATTGCCACGATTACTCCCGGTAAAAATGGATTTTTATGGATTTCTACAGAAAAAGGGCTATGCCGGTTTGATCCGGTAGCTGGAACAGTCAGGAGATTTACTTCCTACAGAATTACGCCGGGCACCATCGATTATCATGTTTGGATTGGTGAAGATACTAAGGGCATCGGATGGATACTTACCCCTTCAGGTCTTGCAAAATTGGATCAAACCTCCGGTACTTTTCATTATATTGATTCATTTTCAACGGATCCGAATAAAAGATTGGATGTCTGGCAATTGAACGGACAGTTTCTATCGGATACAAGTTTGGTCTGCATTTCACCGGAAGGACTCGTTTTTTTCAATACCCAAACGGAGTTGAAACGAATAATCAGAACCTTACCCGGACTTACGATCAGTCTGAAAAATCTCAGATTGAAAACTATTTTAAAAGAAAGTGAAAATCGGTTCTGGATCGGAACGGAGAATGGGTTGATTTGCTGGAACCTGCAGACGAACAAAGCCTGGCTCCTGACTGAAAAAAATGGTCTCCCCAACCATTTTATTTACCGGATGGAAATTGAAAATAAATCTCGGCTGTGGGTGAGCAGCAACAAAGGACTTTTTTCTTTTCAAATCAAACTGGCCGATTCATTTGATGCAGATCCGGTTTTTCTGGATGTTGAACAATACAGCACCCGGCAGGGAATTCAATCCAATGAGTTTAATTCGGGAGCAAGTTTCAAGGATCGCAACGGGTTTCTTTATTTTGCCGGTATTGGCGGACTGAATTACTTTCATCCGGATTCTTTAAATCAAAACCAATTTAGACCAACAGTTGTCCTTACCGATATCCGGATCAACAACCTACCTTTTGCGATGGATTCATCTGTCACAGCAAAGAAAAACCTGATTTTATCGCATGACCAAAATACGATTTCAGTTGATTTTGCTGCACTTGATTTCAGTCATCCCGATTTAAACCGGTTTCAGACCAAACTTGAAGGATTTGATTCTGATTTTGGACCTGTAACAACAAACCGAAGCATCCGATACACCAATCTCGATCCTGGCAACTATCGGCTGCTAATCCGTGGAAGCAATCCGGATGGAATCTGGTCTGACTCCGACCGGATCCTGATGATTGTCATTCAACCTCCATTCTGGAAAACAACCTGGTTTCTTGTTGCTGCTTTTTTTGTTGTGGTCGCAATCGTCATCCAAACATCCAGAATGATAACTTCCCGGAAAGTAAAAAAGGCAGTCGCTGATTATGAAAGAAAACTTGAAGTTGAAAAGGAAAAAGAACGTGAACGAGCCAGAATTTCACGGGATATGCACGATGATGTCGGGGCTGGACTCACAAAAATTGCGTTGACTTTGCAAGGTTACCAACACAAAAAACACCTTTCGGGTGAAGATGATCCTGATATCCAAAAAGCGGCATCAACAGCATCCGGGTTGATAGACAACCTCAGCAATATTGTCTGGGCGTTGAATCCCTACCATGATCCTGCCGAAAATCTGGCAGGATATTTCAGAACTTACGCATCAGACTGGTTTCAAAATACAAACATTGAATGCCGGTTTGTTTTTCAGGATCCGCTTCCTGACATCAAATTACACGCTGAAATCAGACGGACATTGTTTCTGGTTTACAAGGAATCTCTGCACAATATTCTGAAATATTCCGGTTGCAGCGTTGTTGAAATTAAACTTAGTATTTCTGAGGGAAAGATTTTCTTCAGTGTTTCAGACAACGGTATTGGTATTCAGCCGGAAATTAAAAGTAAAAAAGGAAATGGCCTGATTAACATGAAACGACGGATTGAAGAAATCAACGGAACCTTTGTCATTCAAAGTGTACCCGGGAATGGAACTCAAATTCAAATCGAAATTCCCGTTTAATATACTCCAAATGGAGCATTGTTTTCATTCAGCCATCTGAGTACTTTCATGTCGGAGAAACTATGAAAAATAAAACCGTCATTCTGGTAGAAGATGATCCCGATCTGCAGGAGTCCATTGGTCAGATTATCAGACAATTGCCGGGTCTGGATCTGATAAAAATTATTGGTGACGGTTTGGAAGCGGTAAATATCATTCCGGATTTACATCCCGACCTCATTTTTATGGATATTAATCTGCCGGGTTGTTCTGGCATTGAGTGTTGCAGTACGCTTTTGGCAGAAAATCCTGAAATTCTTATTCTGATGCTGACCTCTTTTGAAGATGATGACTCCGTTTTTAATTCTCTGAAGGCCGGTGCAACCGGATATCTGATCAAAAAAGATCTTACCCTGAAATTAAAGGAAGCTGTAGAAGATTTACTTACGGGCGGATCGCCAATGTCACCATCCATCGCAAGACGGGTTGTCAATTCCTTCAGAAAACCCGAACCTGCTGCAAACCAGCAACTCGACACCCTGACTTCCCAGGAAGAAAAAGTACTTCATTTGCTTTCAAAAGGATATCAATACCGCGAAATAGCCAATGAGCTTTTTATCAGTACGTTCACCGTCAAAACCCACCTTCGAAATATTTACAGAAAACTTCAGGTCCGCTCTGGTACCGAAGCAATTCTGAAATTATTCAATAAACCTTCCTGAACAAAATACTCCATTCGGCTGATTTCTTCATTTCTGATTTGTCCCGATTTTTCAGTCAGAAAAACCAAACGGAGAAATCATGAAAAAGCTGGTCGTTTTACTTTTATTTGTTTGTGCAGGTCTTCCTCTTTTTGCTCAGGATGATGACTGTGATCCAAGTTCTTCTATGGAAGATCTTTTCGCCTCAAAACGAACTGAATTTGGCCCGAACTGTATGCAATGGGCAATTAATATTGCCATGAATGTTAACCATAACCGTAGTTTTGCTTTGGCTGACGGTAGTTATGTTCCTGTTTTCTTTGCTCAACGAAAAGAAAGTCCGTTGCCCGGAGGAGAATGGTCAACCACCTTCCGTGAAACAAATAATTGGATTGGTCAATCCTCAAAAGGATATGAGGTTTTCTCAAGACCCGGTTCCATCATGAATCTTGGACCCATGATCAGCATGGAATTTTATACTCTGAGTCTGGATACCGGAATTATCAAAGTTGACATCAATAAAATCCTAAAAACGGTCAGGGATGAGTATGATGACTTCGAAGATGAATTGAATGTGACGGTTACTCCTCACTACGAAGAAGGCCAACTTTATTGTAAAGTAACAGGAAATATCATGCTTCTTGAAGGATTAAAACCGACGAAAGCCGGCGATATTATTTCCTATTTTTATATGTGGGTTGCAAATTTCGTTAACTATACAATCAAGTACGACGAAAATGAAGCTGCAAAAAAAATCGGCGACATGAAGTTTGATTTTTGGAATAAGACCCAGCTTGGTGCAGCTCTAAAAGTTGGAGATATGGTTTCAAAAGGTAATGAAGTCAAAGACGGACGATTTGTCTGGAGTCAGAGTGAAGGTGAGAAAGTTATCCAGGTTGATAATTTTGGAACAGAATGTTTCGTTTACATTCAGGTTAAAAACTCGACCAAAGAAATTAATACTAAAGTGGTAGAAAAATTAAACACCTGGGTGACAAAGAAAAAACCAAAATTGGCAGAATCGGCCGAAGTTAAACTTTATGGCGATACTCCCTGGGTTTTACTGAAATTTAAAATTGCAGGAAAAACGGGTTCTGACTTGTATGAAGACATCAGAGAAGATGTGATCAATGATTGGGGAGATGATTTTATTGAAGAAGCAGAAGATGTTGTTGATGATTTAAAATAGGGGCGTTTTGATTGGAAAATTCTAAACTCTAAATACATGGATCCCGGATCAAGTCCGGGATCCAGCATTTTCCCCTTCCTATTTTCCCCAACAAAATCTTTCAGATTATCAGATTCAAATATTGACTATTAAAAAAAGGAAGTTAACCTTTATTATCATCTAAAATGTAAAAGAAAATCACTAATCCGGGTGCAGAATGAACCGATTCCTCCTTAATTTATTCAACCCTTCTTTTTTATTTTTTCTTTTCTTTCTCAACCTTCTCTCCATTCACCCCGCCTTCGCTCAGGAATCTCTTTCCGGGTTTTCATCCTTCAAACAAACCGGACGAAGTCTTCTTTTTTCAACCGAAACCGGACAAAAACTCAGGATTACGCCATACGGCAATTTTATCGTCCGTGTTCAGGCTGTCAGAAAAGATGAAGATTTTTTCCCGGATGATTACACCGAAATGGTGGAATCGCACAATTGGACGGGACAAATTTCCGCAGATGAAAAGTCCGATCGCTTTATTCTGAAAACAAACTCCGGGGATGGCCTTTCCCTTCAGGTTAGCAAAAATCCGCTGAGACTTTCCTTTTTCCAAAACAATCTTTCTGTTCCTTTTCTGCAGGATAAAAACGGTATTCAGTGGCAACAGGATACACTTTCGGTTTCTTTTCAGTCAGATTCATCAGAACATTTTGCCGGTTTGGGTCACACCTATTTTGCCAGAACCGATAAACTGGATCTGAAGGGTGAAAAAACCAGCCGGAATTATGGCACTGAACATCATCAGCAGGCACCTCTGATCGTTCCTTTCTTTCTATCAGGAAAAGGTTACGGCATCTTTCTTAACAGCACTTTTCCCAACTCTTTTTCTTTCGGTAAAGACGGAAAGTATGAAATTTCGGTTTCTGGTGGACGGATGGATTATTTCGTCATTGCCGGACCCGAGCTCACCGACGTTCTTGACCGGTACACCCAACTCACCGGACGGCCACGGTTTCCGCCAAAAGCTGCTTTCGGACTTTCACTTTCTGACAAGGGAAACGATCACACCTCAACGGATCCTTCAGATGAAAACTGGTGGAAACGAAAAATCACTGAACACCGGGCAGCTGGATTCCCGATTGATCATATCGTGAACGACAACCGGTGGCGTGCAGGCGGCGGACAAAGATGTCTTTCCCGGTTCGACTGGGAATTAACCCGTTACCCGGATCCGACCGAGTATCAAAGTTGGGTTCAGAAAAATCACCTTTTTGTCACCCTCGATTTTAACCGGTGTATCGCCAGCCACAGTGAAGGCTGGAAACCGGATTATCTCATTCCCGCCTCCGGAAAAATTGATTTCAGTGACAGTGCGCCGGATTTCACGAAAAGGGAAGTGCGTGACTGGTTCTGGAATCTCTTCTGGACAAAATCACTGAATCCGGAATAGAACTATCCGGGAGATGCTTTGTGGATTGATGAGTTCGATGAAATGGGCGCTGCACCTGATTCTATGATTCTGGGCAACGGAAAAACCTGGAAGGAAATGAAAAATTACTGGTTTTTCCTGATCGCCAAATCTTTAGTCGCCGATGGCTGGGATAAAAGCTTTAAGGAATCAAAACGTCCGTTTGTCTGGGTGAGAGGGATGACGGCAGGTGCCCAACGGTATGCGACGTTGTGGAGCGGAGACATCAGACCCACAACTGACGACATGAAAACTCAGGTACGAAGTATGCAATCGGCCGGACTTTCAGGCTTTCCGTTCTGGGGCCATGATGCTGGCGGATTTTACAACTGGGAAACCAAAAACGGTTCGGATGACCATCTTTACCGGAACTGGTCAATGGCGTTTGGCAGTTTTTCCCCAACCTGGAAACCCCACGGCGTGGGTGAGTCCCGCTGGCCGGTTGACCGTTCCGCTGAAGTTCAGAAAGATGCAAAAACTTACAGCCGGTTGCGTTATGAACTGATGCCTTACTTTTATACGTATGCCCACCTGGCTTCTGAAACCGGAATTCCGATCGCCAGAGCCATGATTCTTGGGTTTTCGCAGGAGCCTGAAGCATGGAAACGGGATCTGCAATATATGTGGGGGAACGAATTTCTTGTTGCACCCAACTGTTCAGACAGTGACCGGGTTTCAGTCTGGCTTCCGGGCGGATCATGGTTTGATTTCTGGAGTGATTCTCTTTTTTCCGGAAATCAGGTTCTTTCCTATCCGTCACCTACCGGAAAACTTCCTCTTTTTGTGAAAGCCGGATCTATCCTTCCGATGACGAATTTTGCCCTCAGCACCGGCTCCCTTCCTGCAGATAGTTTAACAATTCACATCTACACCGGGAAAAACGGATCGTTCACTTTGTACGAAGACGACGGACTTACTGAAGGTTACCGACATAAAGAAAAACGAACAACTGAAATCACCTTCAATCAGGATCAGATGTCGGTTACCGTTTTGCCAGCCAATGGAACTTACAAAAATGCACCAGCCCAAAAAGCCTGGACGTTTGTCTTTCACGGATTTAAAAAACCGGTTTCTTTTTCAGTGAACGGAAAAAAAACAAAAACAAACTGGGATCCTGTAAGGAAATTCCTTTCACTTTCGGCGGGCAGTTTTTCTGTGTTGGAGGATATTGAAGTGGTAATGGTTCGGGAA
Source organism: Bacteroidota bacterium (assembly GCA_020161835.1). Lineage (GTDB taxonomy): Bacteria > Bacteroidota > JABWAT01 > JABWAT01 > JABWAT01 > JAFLBE01. Next base: position 101,733 of record JAIUNL010000004.1, read on the forward strand.
TGAGTGAACTAACTAGATTAGGTTCTCCCCTTTCAAAAAGGGGAGATGCCGAAGGCAGAGGGGTTTGGTTTTTAAAGTCTGCCAGCGGCGAAAAATGCGGGTCAGGTTCTTTTACTGTCATCCCGGATGTCGAAGATCCGTCCACCGACGGAATCCGGGATCCAGTATTTTTTCTAATTAATTCAAATACACGGTGGGATGGATTTGCTACGCACATTGCATGACCCGTCTTTCCGTCGGTTGACGGATTTACAACACGGGAATGACAGCCCCATGAGCCCAATCAAAAAAGTATAATTAACTCTCGAAGTAAAAGGGAATTTAAATCAAATGAAAACCAGACTTGCCTTCCTTTTCCTGTTGCTTTTTTCAAGTGCATTTGCTCAAAATTTCAAATCTTTTTCACAGGATGGCAACTCCATTTTCATCCGCTCAGAAACCTCTGCTTTTCAGTTTACCTTTTATAAAAGTGACATTCTCCGGATGGATTTTCTTCCGTCCACATCCACCCTCATTGATTCTTCATATGTAGTCATTCAGCAACCGGATAAAACCATCCCGGTTAAAACAGAATATTCCGATTCTCTGATCCGGTTTTCATCCACCGGACTCACGGTTTCCTGTTCTCTGTTTCCCGTTCGGTTCACTTTTTCTGATTCCACTGGAAAAATTCTGCTGGCAGAACCTGTTGCCGGCGGATTTTCAACCGAAAATGAAGCACGGAAGGCCACCTTTTCTCTGAAACCGGATGACCATTTCTACGGCACCGGTGAACGGGGAACCAGTCTCGACAAACGCGGACAAAAATTCGGGAGTTACAACACTCAGATCGGCGGCTATTCAACTCCGCTCCCAACCATGAATCTGAATGTTCCGTTTTTCACCACAACAAATGGATATGCGGTTTACGTTGACAACACCTACAAAGGAATTTTTGATTTTGGGCATTCCGACAAAACCACGTTTTCTTACACCGCAACCGGTGGTGAACTTTCTCTTTACCTGATTGCCGGCAAAACCGTTCAGAAACAACTTGAAAACTATACCTGGCTCACCGGCCGTCAACCCCTTCCTCCACGTTGGGCCTTTGGGTACATCCAGTCGAAAAACCGGTACACGACTGAAGCAGAAACAAGGGGCATCGTCAACACTATCCGTGAGAAAAACTTCCCCTGTGATGCGATCGTTCTCGATCTGGCGTGGTTTAAACACATGGGCGACATTTCGTGGGATGAAGAAGCCTGGCCGAACCATGAAAAAATGATTCAGGATTTTAAGCTGACGGGAATCAAAACCATTCTGATTACTGAGACCTATCTGATTGAACCTTCCCACAATTTTAAGTTTGCCGTTGAAAACGGGTTTTTCACAAAAAAATATGACGGGAAGCCTTATTTGATGCCAAAATGGTGGTCGTGTAATTTTGGATGCAATGCTGCTTTACTGGATATGACCAATCCGGAAGCCAGAAAATGGTGGTGGAGTTTGCATCCCGGCTCTTTCGGTTCGTCAATTCCCGGCATCTGGACGGATTTGGGTGAACCGGAACGCCATCCGGAGGATATGATTCACTATCTCGGAAACACGAACAAAATCCACAACATTTACAATCTGCTTTGGGCACAAACGATTTTCGACGGATTTAACCAGCTTCAACCAGGAAAAAGAGTGATGAATCTGACCCGGTCGGGATTTGCCGGCATTCAGCGGTATGGTGTCCTTCCCTGGTCAGGTGATGTGGCCCGTGATTTTGGCGGACTTGCGGTTCAGCCACCGATGCTGCTGAACATGGGAATGTCCGGGTTGGCGTACCACAACTCAGATATCGGCGGATATGCAAGAAATCCGACCACTCCTGAATTGTATATCAGGTGGATGCAATACGGCGTTTTCTCACCGATTGCCCGTGCTCATGGTGCAGGTACAAATGCGAATGGATCACCCACAGAACCCTGGATGTTTGGTGAGGAAGCAGAACGGATTTCACGTGAGTTTCTGAGGCTTAGGTATAGTTTGCTTCCCTATATTTACACGCTGGCTCATGAGAATTACAAATCCGGACTCCCAATCGCCCAGCCTTTATTTTTCACGGATCCTTCAGATAAAAACCTGCTGAATGAAAGCGACTCTTATCTCTGGGGTGACAACTTCCTGATTTCTCCGGTTGTTGGAGCCGGAATCCGGGAAAAAGAAGTTGTGCTGCCGAAAGGAAACTGGATCAATTTCTGGACGGATGAAGTTGTGACTGGCGGAAAAAAAATATCCGTTTCTGCTCCGTTGGATAAAATGCCAATTTTCGTCAGATCTGGAAGTGTGATCCCCATGGCTCCGGTTATGGCGTCTACCGATGAACGACCGTTGGACACGCTGATTATCAGAGTTTACCCAGAGTCCGGTACGCCCGGTTCTTTCACCCTTTATGAAGATGATGGTGAGTCATTGGAGTATCAGAAAGGGGCATTTTCGGAAACCACGTTTTCTCAATCCGGTTTGGTGAGTCAGGGGAAACAGGAACTCACTCTCACCGTAGAAAAACCAAAAGGCTCGTTCAAAGGTCAGGTTCAAAACCGGATTTACCTTTTTGAAGTCCGCCTGATGAAAGAAAAACCGGAATCGGTTTTGGCGGATGGGGAAAAAATCAAAGACTATTCGTCATTGGCTCATCTGCGGAAAGAAAATTCCGGATTCTTTTACGACCAGAAATCGGGCGTTTTATTTGTTCAGGTAAGTGGTTCTTTGGAAAAATCTGTTGAAATAAAGGTGGGACGTTGAATGATGAATGTTGAAGGAAACTCGTAACCCGTCAACCGACGGGGTGGCCTCTTGGTAGCCAAATGACACAGAGCGCAATGGACGGTTAGCCTGTCGAATTGCCGCTTTTTTGAGGGTAAATGAATTTCAAATTCCCTGGCTTCAACCCCGTAGGGGTGACCTGATTGTAACCCCGGGTGTCAACCCGGGGATAACGTCACCCCAAAAGCCAACCGCCCGGCCACCATTTCATTTGAAACTGGTACCTCCGTTCCGGGCGGAACAAGATTGTTCTCCCGCTGATCCCGTTGATTTACACGGAAAATACGTTTTAACTTGGATATTCAGGATTGTCAGGATGAGAAAAGAATTGTTAATGATTAATGATCAATGGTTAATGAAATTCTGACTGTTTTGCAATCCCTTAGGGGTGACCTGATTGTAGAAAAAGAGAACCACCAACCAACATCACCGCTCGACCACAAATCGTTTTTTAATTCCTTTCCCCCCTGTAATCAATCGATTACACCCACCTGTAACAATCTGCTTACAAGTCATCCCCCGAAAGGGTTAGTTTCCTTCCAAAACCAGCCCATTTCCCAAATAAATCACAAATTCAGCTTAATTTTTCCTGGTTAACATTTCCGGCACAGTCTTTTCAATAGTTTGGATCAGAAAACGGAAGGTAAATGGATCAAAAGCGGATTTTAATTGTTGCCCCTGACCTGGAAGTGCTAAAAGCCATCAGGTTCAGATTTTCTGATAACCGGGTCAGTTTGTTCACTGCAGACGATCTGGCAACGGCAGAAAAAATAATCATCTCGCTCGATCCGAAGATTGAAAAGGCATTTCTACACCGTGATCTGTCCCCATCAGATCATAAAGAAATAAAGGATTTATGCCACAATCTTGGAATTCCTTCGGTTGACTTTGACGATACTGTTTCAGGTGAATGGATTTTACGAGGATAATTTATGCCAACCCCAGCTTCTTACTCATATCATAATCAGAACGAAATGAATAATGGCTTTTCGTCAATGAATCCCGTTTCCAATGCGGACGGACAAATCATTTATTTCGCCATCCATCCCGAAAATGTGGTCCGTCTGAAAACTTTTCTCATGATGAACAATATTCCCTTTTCACAGGATGAGGAAAAAAAATCTGAAAGCAAGAATCAGAACCGGGATTTGATCAAGGATGTATTTGAATCCCAATTGCCTGAACTTGGATTGAGCAACCGGGAAAGTGAAGTGTTAAGGGAAGTGGTAAACGGCTTGGATTATCAGGAAATTGGTAACCGCCTGTTTATCAGCCACGAAACCGTGAGAAGTCACGTGAAAGCGATTTACCGGAAACTCGGGGTTAAAACCAGAGCCGAAGCCTTAGCGAAAATCCTGAACTTCAGGAATTAATTCGACCGCAGAGACGCTGAGAACGCAGAGAAATGCAAATTATTAGGTTGACCCCAAAGGCCCAAAGGCGCTAAGAATTCTGTTTTTTTTTATTTAATTTCTGGGTTGGTGTCTGCCCAAGTTTCTGATTCCCCTCCTTTTCCAAAGGAGGGGAAAATCCGGTCACTGAGTCCCGAGAATCGGGAAAGTGCTCGGATTGGGGTGGTTTGTATTTTTATAGGTTCAGGAAAACCACCCCGGCTTCGCCACCCCTCCTTTGGAAAAGGAGGGGAATTTAATGGCCAATAGCGAATAGCCTAGACCCTAAGATTTTCAACTGTCAGGTATTTAGAATTTATTGTAACACCGACCTCTGGTCGGTATTCAGGAGTTTTAAGGAAGAATCTCCGACCCGGAGGTCGGAGTTACAAAAATGCGGGATTTGAAACACCATTACCCATTTAACATTTAGCCTTGAGAATTTAACCTTTCCCCTTACGCCTTAAGCCTTAAGCCCGCCCTACTCCTCCAGTTGTGCGGCCAGTTTTTCCCATTTCTTGTACAGCGGTGGAAGTTCTGACTTCAGAGCATCGTATTTCTTGGAGGATTTCAGCAATTCCTGAGTATTCTTTTTCAAAAAGGATTCTGATGCCATTTCGGCTTCGATTTCCTTGATCTGCTTTTCTTTTTCGGCAATCTGCTTTTCAAGCGTTGAGAATTCCTTCTTCACACCCTTCAGCGATTCATGCTTCTTCTGGCGCTCTTCAGCTTCCTGGCGTTTCATTTCTTTCGATTTGAAACCGGAGTTCTGATCTTTTTTATCCGATTTTTTCGAAGATTCGGCTTTTACTTCCGCCTGACGTTTTTTCCAGACTCTTTCATAAAATTCTGAGTACGGATCAACATAAACTTTGATCTGCTTGTTATCCAGGAAAAACACTTTCGAGGTAATCTGATCGAGGAAATACCGGTCGTGCGAAATGATCAGCAAACTGCCGTCGAAATCCATTAACGCTTCAATGAGCAGATCTTTCGATTCCATATCAAGGTGGTTGGTCGGCTCATCCATGATAATCAGGTTGTGGGCACGAACCAAAAGTTTGGCCAATGCAACCCGGGCTTTTTCACCACCCGAAAGCACTTCGATGCGTTTAAAAGCATCATCCCCTTCAAAAAGAAAACAACCCAATAACGTTCTCACACGGGTACGGAATTCAGCCGGAGCAGCTTCGAGAACTTCATCATAAATGGTGGATTGTAAATTCAGTTCTTCAACCTGATGCTGGGCGTAATAGCCAACAGAAACATTCGACCCGATAATCAGATCACCACGGGTTTTAGGCTCTTTACCAAGAATCATTTTCACCAGGGTGGATTTACCCGAACCGTTCACCCCCGCAAGAGCGACTTTTTCGCCCCGTTCAAGAATAAAATTGAGGTGATCGAAAAGATGGTTTTCACCAAAAGCTTTTGCAAGATCACGTCCTTCAAGAACAATCCGGCCAGATCGTGGTGCTTCCGGGAAATCGAAATGGATGGATTTCTCCTTGCTGCCAAGTTCAACCCGGTCCATTTTATCCATCAGTTTAATCCGGCTCTGCACCTGACGTGATTTGGATGCCTTGTACCTGAACCGTTCAACAAACCGGTTTAACTGAGTCAGTTTTGCCTGCTGATTGGCGTACTGGGCTTTAAGAATTTCTTCCCGTTTAACTTTATCTTCTTCGTAAAAAGTATAGTTTCCGGCATATTCGGTGATTTTTCCGAATTCAATTTCAAGCACTCGGTTAACGATCTGATCCAGAAAGAACCTATCGTGCGAAATGATGATGAGCGCACCTTCGTAGGACTTCAGGTAACTTTCGAGCCATTCGAGAGTTTCAAGATCCAGGTGGTTGGTCGGCTCATCGAGCAACAGATAATCCGGACTTGCACAAAGCAGTTTAGTGATGGCAATCCGCATTCTCCATCCACCCGAAAACTGAGAAACCGGACGGGTAAAATCTGAGGTTTTGAATCCAAGTCCGCTCAGAATTTCTTCTGCACGCGTTTTTGCTGTGAATCCGTCTGCAACTTCATATTTATGCTGAAGATTGCCGTAATGGTTCAGAATATCAGCGAGATCAGGATTGTTTGTGGCCGAATATTCTTCGATGAGAAGTTCGGTTTTGCGGAGTTCATCTTCGAGACTCATAACTGAACCAAAGGCGGTCAGAACTTCATCAATGACTGAAAGATCGCCGGGAGATTGGGCAAAATCCTGGGATAAATAGCCAATTTCGACGCCTTTAGCTTTGTGGACTTCGCCCTTGTCTGGAAGGATTTCCCCGGTGATCATTTTCATCAGGGTGGATTTGCCTTTACCGTTGGCGCCAACGATGGCAACCCGGTCACGGACGGTGAATTGGGCAGAAACGCCCTCAAAAATAACCTGGTGGTTATACTGTAAATGGATGTTGGAAAGTGAAATCATGGCGCGAAGATAAAAAACGGATGGGCGTATTCCGAAAGGAAGGACGAAGAATTAATGGTCAATGGTAAATGGTTAAGGGTTAATGGGGGAAATGACAGTGGTAATTCGTCCCCTTTTGAAGGGGGTGGCCCGTTCCGTTGATCGGATCGGGACGGGGGATGTTGTATTCTGTATTCCTGTAACTCCGACCTCCCGGTCGGAGATTTTTCCGGGAAATTTCAGAATACCGACCGGAGGTCGGTGTTACAATAAATTCCATTTACCATTGAGCATTTACCATTTAACATTATGCCTAACGCTTCCCGCCTTTCCTCAAAATTTCCCAAACTTGAAAATCAGATTGACCGAAACCGAAGTTAGGTCATTGCTTTGAAGGAAATCATTGTCATAACCGTTTACCAGCCGGTAATTCAGAGTTGCAGCCAGTCTCATGTATTTCACAACATTGATTTCCCAGCCGATGTACGGTTCAAAAACGATGACAACCTGTTCATCCGTTTTCCGGTCAGCACCTCTTTCTTTCAGCCAGGCTGAACCGCCGCCAATCAATCCGCCTGCAAACCAGTGGCCCAGAGAGTCGGGATTATGGATGTATTCCAGCATCAATCCGCCATAATCCAACCCGATATGATAATCTTTCCCGGCAGGACTTTTACCGTTTGCCCGGATATTGTTGATCAGATTTCCGCCACCGCCACCAATCACGTATTGGTGATTGATAATCCACCCCCCACGTCCACCGGAAAAAAATGCTCCCTCTTGGTTAACAGATCCATAACCTAAAATGGGTGCCCCATAACCGCCGGAACTTGTCATTTCGGGAAGCAGGGTTTCTGGTTCTTCCTGTGCAAAGGAAAGAACCGGGAAAAGAAGAGTTAAAACAGAGAAAGTTAATGTTTTCATTTTTTTGTTCCTTGATAGTAAATATTGCACCTAAACTGAAACCCGTTTTAAGGTCATACCAGAAAGACACAGGTCGCTCCTAAGGAGCTTATTTTTTTTTCGCGTTTTGGATTCTACAAACAGGTCGCACCTCTGGTGCTGCAAGAAATAGAATCACCAAAATTGTTCTTGCCCCAATTACCAACGGCGTTCGGTTTTCATTTCTCACCCCGAAAGTGTTTCCAAGTTTAACCGGATCCGCGGTTCGTAACCGAACCTTGGACGGGATCTTCGCTTCGCTGGACTTTTAACTTATCACTTACCACTTATAACTTACCACTCGTTCCGTTTACGTCCCCAATCCCGTTCCGGTTGCAGGTTTTCAGGAAGTTCGCTATCTTTGTTGTTCATTGATGCGTGAGGAAGCTGTGTCAACCCGTGATTTAACCCTTGAAATTACCGATACTTTGATCGATTCAGGTGAGCCTGAAGCCAAAGTTATTTTGTTCAACGATGATTATCATACGTTTGATGATGTCATTTTCCAGGTTGTAAAAGCCTGTGACTACTCTTTTGATCGTGCAGAGCAAATTGCCATGATCGTTCACTTCAAAGGCAAATGTACCGTCATTTCTTCTGACTTTCAAACCTGCCAGGAAGTGGCCGCCGTTTTATCAGAAATTGATTTGCTCGTCGAAATCGAACCTATTGAAACTGAAAAGTGAGCGGAAACACCTTTTTCTGCTCACTCTGTTTTTTTTCTGCCCCCGTTTAAACCTTTCCTTTCCCGTCTCCATCGAACCGGACGTAACTCAAACAAAACCTTTTAAGGAGACTACCTATGAAACGTTCTGCATCATTACTTCTATCCGGACTTGCACTTTCTTCCTTTGTTCTTTTTTCAGCCTGTGACAATGAAGACAACAAATCGGAATCAACTGCGTTAACAAACGATGAATATACTGAGGTAGCAGCTGTTGCCGGCGGAGAAATTTCATCAGCAACTGAAGGTGATTTTTCTGATATCAGCGAAGCAGCTAATTACAACGTCAAAGCCGGCCTTGGAAAAGAGGCGGTTGATACAACCTTCGAGAAAGGTCCGCTTACCATTTCCCTTTACCGTAAATTTGCTCCCGGAATTCTCAATGATTCAACCGATTTTTACATTAAAGGTACTTCAACTTCAATGGTCATGAAAAGATCAGTTAAAGGTGAATGGACAAAAACAGCCGGGATGAGCAATAACAGCAAATCGGTTTCCATCAATAAATATCATTCACTCAGGGTTACCGGTTTGGATACCGTTTCTGGTGCCATCACCATCAACGGAAATTCGTCAAGAGATAATTACCGTGAAATGACGATGAAAGCCGTTGAAACGACCTTCCATGTAAAAGGAACCGGTTCTAAAACCGATGTTGTCATCAACAAGAAAAGTGACAAGTATCCTGAATCAGGAACAGCAACCTACAACATGGTTATCGAAAAAACGAAGAGCAAAGCTGATAAAACTGTTGTAAAAACCATCACCGTCTCAGTTCAGGTCACCTTTAATGGAACGAAAACTCCTGAAATCATCATCAACAGGGAAAAGAAATTCAAACTTGACCTAGAAACCGGTGATGTTACAGCGATGTGATTCTGAAATAACTGATATATTGATTTCATCCCTTCCCGCAACCGGGAGGAATCCAATATAGAAGGCATGGATGAGCTTCGCAGAACTTCGTTAACCGGATCAAGTCCGGGATGACATCCCTAAAATGAAATAAAAAAACCCGTTGAAACCAACGGGTTTTTTTATTTCCTGTTTTTCACTTCCTTCAGGAATTTAATTCCCCCGTTTTCTCGTTTCAGCGGTTATGATACAAGCCACCAACCTCATCAAAACCTATGGCAGCTACACTGCACTTTCCGGGGCAAGCTGCTCGATTCCTGCCGGAGAATTTCTTGCCATTATGGGCGAATCCGGCTCAGGAAAATCCACCTTTCTCAATCTGATATCCGGAATTGATACCGTTGATTCAGGTTCACTTTCTGTTTTCGGAAACCAGCTTGACGGGAAACCTGTCAATGATCTTCATGAGTACCGCCGGAATTTTGTTTCCATTATTTTTCAGGATTTCAATCTGCTGCCGACCTTAACCGCCTGGGAGAATGTGATTCTTCCGCTGAAACTTCAGGGAAAACCCGTCGACCCTGCCTGGATTTCTTTTCTGTTCGAAGAAGTTGGTCTCACCTCCAGACAGCATAAATTGCCTGAAACCCTAAGCGGCGGCGAAAACCAGCGGGTTGCCATTGCACGTGCTTTGGCTGTAAAGCCCAAAGTTCTGGTCGCTGATGAACCTACCGGCAGCCTCGACAGCCGAACCGGACGTGAAGTTCTCGATTTGCTCAGAACGGTTAACTGGGATCTGAAGGTGACGATTCTGATGGCAACCCATTCCAAAACTGCTTCGGAATTTGCTGACCGGATTCTCAGAATTGAGGACGGACGGTTTCTGCAATGATGTCAGTGTTTCAGGTTTTTAAAGTCCTCACCTTCCACTATTACCGCCGATTTAAACTCCGCTGGATTTTATGCACCGCCGGTGTTGCCATTGGGGTTGCCGTGGCAACGTCAATCAATCTAACCAGCGACCGTGCGGTTTATTCCTTCTCAGAAACCCTTGAATCGGTAACCGGAACTGCCAACCTTCAGCTTACCGCCGATCCCGGACTGAGTCCCGATAGTTTATGGTCGGCGTCCTGGATCTGGAAAGTGGGTTATTACTCGCCCTTTATTCAGACAGCAGGGACTTCAAAAGGCAAAACCTACCGGTTGTACGGATTTGATTTTGTAGGTGACCGCCGGATCCGCCAGCTGCAGACTTTGCAAAACGATTCAATTAAAACTTCCGTCAATGGCGTTTTTATTCCTGTCGATTCCCCTTTGGGCAACGAAGGCGATACCGTCACGATTGTGATTAATGCGGTCCGGTATCAATTGATTATTGCCGGAAAAGTCAGCGCCATCAGCGGAAAACTTCCGCCACGAAATGCCATTTTTGCCGATCTTTCACTTCTGCTTCCTATCACGAAAACCGTTTCCGGACTCGATATTTCCGTTCCGGCAGATTCACTCGATTCTGTTAAAAATAAACTTCAGCTTCAGTTCCCCACCGCCAGAATTGAAACTCTGAACGAGAGAAAACAAACCACAGCCGAACTGTTTTCTGCATTCCGGATGAATTTGCAGGCGCTGGGTTTAATTGCTCTTCTGGTTTCTGCTTACCTGGTTTACAACACGCTTTTCCTTTCGGTCATTCAAAGGCGGCAAACCATCAATCTCCTGCTTTCTTTGGGAAGTCACCGCCGTAGTATTTTCATTGCCTTGTTGGTTGAAGGTGCGTTTTTCGGAACGATTGGCGGACTTTTCGGACTTGCCGCCGGGATTCTGCTGGCTTCTTTGACCTACTCAGAAGTGTCTCAAACCCTGACCGCCGTTTTTCAGCTTTCTGACAGTCAGCTCAGTTCCTTTTCGTGGATGGCTCTTGCCGGATCGTATCTGACCGGCATCATTTTCGCCACTCTGGCGGCCTGGTATCCGGCATGGCTGGGTTCTGGAACTCCAATTTCCCGTTCGCTCAAACGCGGACAAAGTGAATTTTCATCAGCCAGATTAAAAAAATCGGTCATCATTGGCGTTTCTGCGCTTCTGTTGGTTTTATTTTCTGTCTGGATGGCATCGGTTGCAGAAAATCCGCTCTGGGGATATGCAGGCGTTACTTTTTCGATTCTGATGCTGAGCTTTCTTGCGCCTCCTGTTTTAATTTTACTTACAAGCCTGCTGAAGAAACTGTCGTCTGCCGGAGAAATTCTGCTGGCAACCTCGTCAGTGAAAGAGCACATGGTGAAAGTTTCGATTGCCGTGGCGGCTTTAACTATGACGTTAAGTATGGCCGGTGCCGTCGGGATTATGGTTCACTCCTTCCGGACGACTTTGGATGACTGGTTAACCCGATCAATTGTTGCCGATATTTATCTCAAATCATCATCCGATCCAACCCAGCTTGTCGGAACGATCAATCCGGACGTGATGGCAATTCTAAGAAATCACCCGATGACTGAAAATGTGATTACCCTGAGAACAACCCAGATTAAAATTGACGGACTTCTCACTGATATCGGCGCCAACGAAACCTCGGTTTATTTCAAGGCAAGTCCGGCCGATCTGGTTGCCGGAAATCCTGAGAATCTGGGGCTTCTGCAGAAAAAAGGCGGGGTTGCCGTGAGTGAAGTTTTTGCCAACAAGCACCATCTCACTGCCGGAGACACCGTCCACATCCGTCAATATGCCTATCCGATTCTCGCTGTTTACCGGAATTACAGTTCTGACCGTGGATTTTTGCTGATGGATACGCTTCAGTTTTCACAGCTTTTCGGATATAAAGATCCGACCGCCGCTGCAGTTTTTCTGAAACCCGGAATTTCTTCGGATTCTGCCCTTTTAAGTCTCAGAGATTCCCTGAAAAATTTCGAAATGGATTTATCAGTCAACAAAGACATCAGGGAAAATGCGCTGGCGATTTTTGATCAGACATTCAGAATGACACGAATTCTTCAGCTGATTTCGTTTTTCATTGCTTTACTGGCTGTCATCACCACTTTGAGTTCCATTATTCTTGAGCGGCGGAAGGATTTTGCGACTTTGGTCAGTCTGGGAAGTTCAACTTTTGGGATGTACCGTTCCTTGGCCATGGAAAGTCTGATTCTCACCGGAACCAGTCTGATTCTGGCTGCCGCCGGAAGTGCTGTGCTTTCTGCCCTGCTCATTCAGGTTATCAACCGGTATTCGTTTGGCTGGACGATTGTAACCGATATTCCATTTGGTGAACTGGCCTTTACCGGTGTGGTGATGATTCTGGTTTCCCTGATTGCAGCAGCCTTCCCGATGAAAATGATCAAAAAACTTAATCTGCCTGAGAATCTGAAAGGAACGATCGGATAATGGTTCATGGTCAATTGTTAATGGTTAATGGAAAACAATTTTCACTGAATATTTTTTGAGCATGTCATCCTGAGTGATCCCGATCCCGAACGCTTTCGGGACGGGATTGTATCGAAGGACGACATGCCCCGAAAGTCAGGAAAGTGCCCTGTATTTTCAGATAATTGTACTTGAGTAACTGAAATCTGGTAATGAAAGTCCCCCTTTGCGATTAATTCCCCCCGTAATTTTTCCCCGTTTTGCACATCTGTTACTTCCTTTGTACTTTTAGTCCGTAAGCTTACTAAAGAAACCGGCCCATGAAAAAGCTCATTTTTCTCTTTGGATTTTTAACCCTTTTTTCCTGTTCTGATGAAGAGGATACCAAAAAAAGCACAGGGGGAAATCAAATCACTCCGGATTCGGTAAAAAACATCGGGACACTTTCATTTTCCATTGACGAAAAAGGAAAAACTGCTGCCATTTCGGGGTTGTATTATCACCGGATCCTGAAAAAATACCTGTTTTCGTATTCGGACGGGGTTCAGCATGCGGGCGGGATTTATGGTTTTTTCACCTTGAATACGCTGCAGACCGGAGTTCAAAACTGGTCTGATATTGATTCATCCAAAGCAATCATTTATTCAGTTTTTACAGGATTTGACCCTGAGTTTGAAACCAGATATTACAGCGTTCCCGATTCAGGAAAAACGGAAGTCGTTTCGTCTGATCAAAATGAAATTAAAGGCGTTTTTTCGGGGAAAATACTCAGTCCGGGAAAAGGATCAGCTCAGACCATCTCAGGGTCTTTTTCAGTAAAAAATAAACCGGATTCACTCAGTTTTGTTTTTGGATATTATTGAAATTAACCTTTATTTTGAAAAATCACCGCCCATGGTCAATCTGACGCCCCCAATTATGAAGTTATTCTTAATACTATTCTCAATAAAATCCTTTTTAAAATACTTAACACCAAAGATATCCAATTTAATGAACGGATAAATTCCAGAAAAACCATTTTCTAAATCATTTGAAAAATGAATTATGTTTGTGAAGGAATTTCGAAGGTTAAAACTGAAATAACCTTTTTCCAGAAAATAGTTTCTACTATAATAATAAAACATGTAACTGAGTTGATCCGTTGAATATCCGAGGTTGTCAAAAAAATACAACAGTTTTGTTTTCTTTTTCGTATCAGCAAAAAACCTACCTATAATCCTTTTTTTTCCTTCAAATTCAGTGGTGTCAATTCTTAATAAATTTATTTCTGGAATCGGCATTTCTATTGTCGTAACCCTTGGGAAAACGATCCAAAGGCTATCCTGATGAAAAGAGTCACCAACTACCAATTTCACAGAATCCTGATCAGATCCATTATCTGAATAGTTTATTAAAAAAGAACCTGAAGCATATCCCAACTCCTGTGAAATATTCCGATAGTACGAGTTAATAATTTTGGTTGATTGTGAAGGAAGAAATTGAAAAAAGAGGTACGATTTTTCCTGAACCCTGTCAGTTTGGTACCTAAAATGTTGATTAATAGTGAAGGAAATAATTACCTCATCCATTCTCTTTTCGCTTCGATCTATTCCAACATTTACATAGTAATAATATCTGGTTTCATCAACTCGTTTTGAAAGAGTTTCCTCCTCAAAATTGAACTCACACGCAGCCACTAACATGCTGCCCAGAAAAATAAGGATAAATCTTAAAACCATAACCGAAATCCCAAAGTAGGAATAATTGGAATCATAGAATACTGTTTTCGTTTTATGGTCATTTTATCCGAAAAAAATGAGTATGAATTATTTTCTAAGTAGTTGTATATAATTGATGGATTTGCCCTGGATAAAACATTGTAAATCTGAAAAATAAATTCTCCATTAAAATTTCCTGATTCAGATTCAAATTTGCGGGTTAGACCAAGGTCAACCCGGAACCTATAGGGGAACTTGTTATCCCATGATAATATAATATTATCGGTACTAATTTTTTCAATTTGGGAAAACCAGGAACCCGAGTCCCAAAAACAATCGGCTGAAAACTTCCATTTCAAAATTGGAGACCAATACATAAAAAATCCTGCCTGAATATTTGCTGCATCTGGTGAATTCTCCCAGGAATAAACTCTTTCATTAATACTTTTCCCCCAATAAACGGGGACTCTCTGGAGGGACTTCAGAATTCTCAAATTTGTTTTATACCCAGCAATTTCTCCTGATTTTTCATATTCCAACTCAAGCCCAACTCGTTTTGAATCTGAAAACCCACCTGGAATAAAGTTTTCGTATTCCCTTTCATAACCTTCTTTATAATTTACATTTCCTTTTTCAACACTCGCTATAATATAAATTCGCTGACCTGCATAGTACACATTTTCAGAAAATTCAAAAAATAAAGAGCCCTTCACTTTGCTCACATCATTGACGGCACCAGAAAATGCAAATTCAATGCCATGGACGACCAGAATTTGGTCGTTCCCCGTAGCTGGCTCGAATAAAAATAATCCGGGAGTCATCACATTTGACATATTCAGATTGTATTCGAATTGTATTTTTCTGCTAAGGGTCAGGGAAAGAATGATCGGATCAAGAGAGTTAACTGAAAGGGTATAATCGCCACTCCAGCCTGTTAAAAGGGCAGGTTTTTTTTCTTTTTGCAGATTGTAACCAGTATAACTCCAAATTAAAGAAGAAAAATCTTCATCATTATTGCTACCCATTACCTTCATGGGTGAATCTGACCTGACAAGATGAAATTTTAAACCACCATTACCGGTTAACCCCGGTAAAAGCTGATTACCCATTTTGAAATATACAAATCCCTGAGTTGTTTTGGAATCAAGTGCAGAACCTATTAAAAAAAAGGGGATCGCATTCCGTTTATTTAATATCACTGAAACGCCTGTTACCAGTTGTAACCCACTGTCAGAAATCAGACCCAACTCGGAATTTAAACCGGCAGCATTTCCCTCAGAACGTGAGAAATCATATTTTTGTGTATTTTTCCCATTTAGCGTTTCATTGTAAAAAAATAGTTTGTTTTTTAAAGCAAGTCGGGCATTGATTTGCCGGGATCCGGTTACTTCAAACCCCGTATAATTCCATTCAAATTTATCAGTGATCAACTTACTGGCAGAATTTCCACCCGATCCATTTTTCCAGGACAAATTATCAATAAAAAACAAGCTTGTAAAACTCAGTTTCCATCCGTTTTCAGGATTATACCCACCTGAAATCAGGAAATCATCAAAATGATAAAGAGGCAATGGCTGATCTGATCCTGAAAAAAGTCCTTTTACAATCAAATCAACATAGGTTCTTCTGAAACCGGCCCGAATATATCCGTTATCAGTTACCGGACCTGAAACTGAAAATTGAGAAGAAATCAGACCCGCACCTGTGCTGAATGCCCATTTATTAGGTTGATATTGGGGTGTATTCATCGAAATAACAGCTCCCGAAACCGGTAAACTCCATCCGGGATGTGAGCTTCCATAAGTTTCAACAGATTCGAGCAGATCACCCTGAATTGCACTGATAAACCCGCCGGCATGCCAGGGATTGGGCACAGGTAAACCATTTAAATAGATCGAGGACTGATAGGGGAAATTTCCCCTGAAAAAAAGCATGCCCTGTCCTTCATTCGCCGTATTGAAAGCCGGCGAAACAGAAACAAGACGCAAGGGATCACGCTCACCGGCAAAATAATTTCCCTCAGCGAGCTTTTCTGCCGGCAACAAAGAAAGAACCTGATCAACCGACCTTTCGCCGGTCACCTGAACAAAAGATAGAGGAATATCTTCTGGTTTTAGGAGAATGCGGAACTGTGAGGAATACAAGTCAGTTTGAATGACTTGGGTTTTGTAACCCAAATGAGAAATCCGGATTTCAGAATTGGCTGAAAGATGAATTTTAAACACCGAGTCCGAATTTACAATCAAAGAAACCGGGGAGGGATTGCACAAAACCCGGGCATCAGGGAGCTTTAATCCGGTAACGGAGTCAATAACCGTCAGAATCACGGTTTGTGCCCGTACTTCCTGTGAAAAACAGGTTGCCAAAGCAAGAAGGATAAAAAAGAGGAGGACTCTTTTCAAAAGGGATCTTCCATAAATTAAAAAATAATCACCAATATTTGGTATTTTTCCCTGAATTCCAATTTTGTACCTTTAAAAGAAAAGGAAGTTTCCATGAAGAATCATTACATCAAGCTTTTCAATTATGATAACTGGGCAACCTCACGTCTTATTGAAGCTGCAGAATCAGTTCAGAATGACCCTAAATTACAAGATCTGATCAGTCATATGATTACCGCCAGAATTGTCTGGTTGGGACGGATAAAAACGGATAGTTCATCGGCAACATCATGGAATCCAAGGGAATTATCAGAGAACATCCTGCTTTTCAAAGAAAATCAGGATAATTGGGAAGGTTTTCTTGACCAGATAACTGAAACCGATTTACGTGGATTAATCCATTACAAAAACATAAAAGGTGACCCGTTTTCGGGAGTTCTGAAGGACATTCTGACTCATTTGATTAATCACTCAACTTATCACCGGGGTCAGATTGCCACACGGCTTAAAGAATTGGGTGTAAAAGTTCCGCCAACTGATTTTATCGTTTTTACCCGGGAAGAAAAAAAATGAATCCGATTTTAATTGCCGCCATTTTTGGATTTTTGGCCGTTACACTTGGTGCTTTCGGTGCCCACGCACTTAAACCTTATCTGAATGAGTATGCAAAAGGAATCTGGCAAACTGCAGTTTTCTATCATTTCATTCACTCAATTGCCATTCTGGCGGTCGGAATTCTTGCAAAGATCAAACCGGAATTAAAAGTGAATTTTATCTGTTTGTGTTTTACAGCAGGTATTTTGCTTTTTTCGGGAAGTCTCTATCTGCTGGCCCTCACTGACCTTAAGTGGCTGGGCATGGTTACGCCCCTTGGCGGACTCGCATTCCTTACCGGATGGGGAATGTTAGCCTGGAAATCCACCCGGACATGATTTCTATTGTTTACTGTTACTTCGGCGGATAAAGTGGAATTGCGGCCTTCGATAAAATCCTGCAAGCAGGATCACTCAGGCTGACAGTTCCGGATTTTCACGAATTGAATTTACTTGCCGGATTAATAATTACCCGAAGGGGGATTTATGAAAACTGTTTCTTTCACCGCACTTTCTTTTTTCTTTCTTTTTGCCGGTTGCGGCAGCTCATCCAATTCGCTAGTCTCTCAGGAGCAAATCACTGAAAATGGTGGAATCCGTGTTCATGCACAATTTTATCCGGATTCAACATCCGGGTCAACCCAATATTTAACTATTGGATTGACGAAAACCACCGATTCAGTTGTTGTTTTTTACCTGCCGGTTAGAAATGACGATCAGTTTGCCCAACTCAACATTCAGCAAGCCCCTGACAAGATCACCAAAAAATTTCCGGGACAAGCTGATTTCATGTACACTCCCAAAGATGGATATACAAATCCGCTTCAGTTTGGTGTAAAAGGCTGGGAAGAAACCAAATGGATCACCTGGGATTTCTGGAAAACAAACAAAGTCATCACCCAGTTCAACATTCCGGCAGATGTTACAGACGGCGTTTTCACCTTTGGATTCAGAATGCTCCAGTTCAATGAAAAACCTGCAGATGGTACCAATTTAAATAGTCTTGCCTTCCGGGATGAATACCGTTCCGGCAAAATCTCGGTCATTATCCAAAACCGAAAACTGGCCGGAATCAAAACCCTGGGGAAATAATTGACTGGTCACTGAGTCCCGATTTTCGGGAAAGTGCCCGGTCAACTGTGACAAGTCGAGCGAAGCGAAGATCCCGAATTAACTTCGGGGTGGTAAGTTCAGACTAATACAGCTCCAATCCCACGTCTGTGATTGGGGTGACAGGCAGTAGAACCTTACGTTTGATTTTTTCAGATTGAATAGTAACTTTCGGAATCTATTTTTTGAGGATTATTATGTCTTACAAATTCTTTGGCTTGGCACTTCTTTTACTATCTGCCTGTTCTTCAAACAAAACTGAATCCCCTGAAATTACATCCGATAGTTTATCGGTTTCCAAACCTGACTCAGTTGTTTCCTTACCGGATTCAGTTTCATCCCTTGATGAACAAACCAAAAAAACTGAAGAAAAAGTAAACGATTTATTGAAGGGAATCTAAATATGAAACTACAGATTATATTTTTACTGACCTTCATTTTACTGGTTTCAACGGGTTCCATTGCACAGCACAAACCTGAAATAGCGGGCGAAAAGGGTAAAAAGGAAAAAAGTCATCCAGAAAAATCTTCAAAAGGCAATAAATCAGAGAAAGAATCCCGTGAGGACGATGAAGATGACAAAGGCCAAAAGGGAAATGCCTATGGGAAGGACAAGGGTGAATTGAGTGGTAAGGAATTTGGAGAAAAACGGTCAGAAGAAGCCAAATCTTCAAAAAAACAAAAAGTAAAAAAAGAAGTTTACGATTCCTCAAAAAAGAAAACCTCTGAGCTTAAGGAAAAAATCAAAAAGGCAAAAGATAAAATTTCCAAAGAACGTAAATCAGGAAAAGTGACTGAAAAGGAACTTAAAGAAAAAGAAGACCGGATCAAGGAAGCTGAAAAGGAAGTTGAAAAACTTGAATCTGTAATTGAGAACAGCGACCCCGCCATTGAATAGCAGGAAAAATTGAATTATAACCCGTATCCAGGCTAATCGGATACGGGTTTATCCCCGTTTATTGCGTTCCCCACGACCCTCCAACCAAAGTCTAATGTCATTTCTTTGATCTGAAAGCGGATTCCCCGTAATTTTGCAACACTTTAATTCAATAACAATGAATTCCGGATCGTTTGTGATGGAATTCCCCGATCGTAGGAGATGTGAGATGAGTGAGATTCGCCATGACTGGACCCGGGAAGAAATCCGTGTTCTGTTCGACCGCCCGCTTTTAGACCTCGTTTTTGAAGCTGCATCAGTTCACCGCCAGCATCATAATGCCAGTGAAGTTCAATGGTCAACTCTGGTTTCTGTAAAAACAGGTGGCTGCCCCGAAGATTGTGGTTACTGCAGTCAATCTGCCCATTATGATACACCGGTTGACCGTACCCCATTAATGAATGTCGAAGAAGTGCTTGAAGCTGCCCGGATTGCCAAAGCAAACGGTTCAACCCGTCTTTGTATGGGTGCAGCATGGCGTTCCCCACGTCCCGGCAAAGACTGGGATCAGGTTCTTGACATGGTTCGTCAGGTCAATGCAATGGGAATGGAAAGTTGTGTAACTCTCGGAATGTTAAACGAAGAACAAGCAAAACAACTTGCCGAAGCCGGACTTACGAATTACAACCACAATATTGACACCTCTCCCGAATTTTACGAAAAAATCATTTCCACCCGGAAATTTGATGATCGTATCAAAACCATTGAAAATGTTCAGAAAGCCGGAATTGGTGTTTGTTCAGGCGGCATCATGGGATTGGGCGAATCCACAGAAGACCGCGTCGGATTTATTCATACGTTGGCAACACTTGCCAAACATCCCGATTCAGTACCGATCAATGCGTTGGTAGCCGTTGAAGGAACTCCCCTTTCGAACCGGCCCCCGGTTGAATCTTTTGAATTTATCAGAATGATTGCTGTTGCCCGGATTACTATGCCCGGCTCAATGGTTCGTCTTTCTGCCGGTCGTCTTACCCTGACAGAAGAAGCTCAGGCTATGTGCTTCCTTGCTGGTGCGAATTCCATTTTTACCGGCGAAACCCTGCTGACAACTGAAAATCCGGGTTTTGATCAGGATCAGAGTTTGCTCAAAAAGCTCGGACTAAAAAGCCAGCCACTTCACGCCGTCGAACTGGATTTGTGCAAAGCGTAAAATCAGTTATAAGTTACAAGTGGTAAGTTACAAGTGATTTAATATCGGACTTCAAGCTTGGTACCCCGAGTGATCCTGATCCCGAACGTTTTCGGGACAGGATTGTATCGAGGGGCGCCGTGCCCCGGACCTTCGGGGAAGTGCCCGATTTCATTTTCAGAATAGTACGCAATTAATTCCCCTCCTTCTCAAGGAGGGGTGTCCCGGCCCGCTTGCGGGATCGGGGCGGGGTGGTTCTTTTGAAATCCTCATTTTTCACACGCATTGAAACGGAACTTGATGATCTGAAACAGGTCAGCAGGTTCCGTTCTTTATTTACAGGATCCGGGATTATTCTCTCCGGAAATGATTATCTCAATCTCTCCCATCATCCATCCTTAAGAAAAAAAGCAATCGAACTGGCCAAAACTGCCGATCTTGCATCTACCGGGAGCAGATTGCTTGGCGGAAACCATCCGCTGCATGAAGAACTTGAATCTTTAGTTTCTTCCTGGAAAAAGTCAGAATCTGCACTTCTTTTTAATTCAGGCTACGATGCCAATATGGGCGTTATTCAAACCCTGATCCGGAAAGAAGATATCGTTTTTTCGGACAAACTGAATCATGCCTGCATCATTGACGGGATCAGAGGAACCGGTGCCGTTACCGAACGGTTTAATCATCAGGATTTTACCGATCTCGAACGGCGTCTGAAAAAACATGAATTCTCCAAAGCCGAAAAATTCATTATCGTTGAATCGGTTTATTCGATGGATGGGGATATTACCGACTTTCCGTCTTTGGTTCAGTTGTGCGAAAAGTATAACGCCCATCTGATTGTGGATGAAGCCCACGGAACAGGCGTTATCGGGCAAACCGGCGCCGGTGTTCTGGAACGGGACGGATTGATGAATTATCCGCTGGCAACGATCCACACCTGTGGCAAAGCACTGGGTACTTTTGGCGCTTTTGTTTCCTGCCAGAAATCAGTCCGTGATTATCTGGTTAATAAATGCCGCAATTTTATTTTCACGACCGCCCTTCCCCCGTGGCAGGCCGGTTTGATTGCTGAAGCCATCCGGCTTGTTCAGCCCATGACCGCTGAACGTGACTATCTCATGAAACTGTCAGCAGATTTCAGAAAACGGGTGACAGAGAAAACAAAGTGGTCAACCGGAAATTCCAAAACCATGATTGTCCCAGTCATTATTGGTGAAGATTCTGAAGCTGTAAAAATTGCCTCTTTTTGCCGTGATGCCGGGTTTGACGTCAGAGCCGTTCGTCCGCCAACCGTTCCCGAAGGAACATCACGTCTTCGGTTAAGCTTCCACGCCGGAATTCAGGTGACTGACATGGAAAAACTGGCGGAATTGCTTACCAAAATGGTCAATGGTTAATTGTTAATGGTAAATGGAAAACCTTTTGTCTTGTTTTGAAAGTCCCCCTTTGAAGACGAAGATCCTCGAACGCATTCGGGAGGGGAACGGCGAAGCCGGGGGGATGTAACTTGATTTTTTCCCTCCTGCGATCCCGGTCACAGAATCAGTCCATGCCTGAAACAAACGCACTTGATATCCCGAATACCCGCTTTTTAATTTGAATAAATCACTCAACCGGGAAATGATTTCATCAGGTCGGGTGTTAAGGTGTCTATGAAAACTGTTTTTATCCTGTTCAGCATTCTGCTTTCCTTCGCCTCATGCAATACCGATTCCCGTGAAGAAGAAAATCAGTCCTTGAAAATTTACACTTTGACTGCCGCCAATGGCAATTCACTTCCCTTCAAATCTATTTACACTGACAGTACCGGTTATGATACAGTCTGGACGGCAATCGGCAGTTCGGGTATGCTTACCCTTTCGACTATCACAAATGACTATGATCTAAAATTTAACACCAGTTCGGGATTTATAATCGGTGCAATAAAATCTGCCGAAGACAAAGTGTATTCTGACCAGGGATCTTTTGAACAATCAGGCGATACGTTGTGGTTAAAAAGTAAAGGAACTGAACCGGCAAAATCCCGTTTCTTACTTCTTAAGAACGAAAAGGTGATTCTTACGACTAAAGTGCAGTTTGACAACGGGAAAAACCTGAAATCTATTTATGAACTTGAATTCAGATAGGGAACAGAGATCATCCGATTTCTATTGATTTTGATTCTTTGTTTCCGTTGCTTTGTAAATCACGAGGAGACTACATGCTCAAAATTTCATTGATTGACCGCAGTCTGTATTTCAAAGGACTTTTACTCCTGATCAGAAAAGATGCCCAAATCTCTGATCCGGAAATGATTCTGATGAAACAAATCGGGCAATATCTTGGATTTGAAACGGAATTCTGTGACACTGCAATCCGGGATATTTTGACCAACGAACATATTGTTGACAGTCCGCCTGTTTTTTCAACACCTGAAATTGCAGTAAGATTTATCAGGGATGGCATTACGATCAGTCATTGTGATCATGACATTCATCCGAAAGAATGGGATTGGCTGGAATCCGTTGCGAAAATTAATCAGCTTGACTTCGTGCCTCTTTTTGAAAAATGGAAAAAGGATCATTTTCAAAAGGAACTGATTCCGATCGAAGCGGAAATGCTGACGGTGTGACGGTGTGACGGGGTAAGTGGTAAGTGGTAAGTGGTAAGTGGTAAGTGGTAAGATTTTACTTAAACGAAATCAAGAAAATGAAACCATCCATACAAAATTTCATTTCAAAAAAGCGGATTGCAGTTGTTGGTTTTTCACGGAATAAAAATAAATTCGGGACCGCAGCCTTTTCCGAACTTCAGAAGCGTGGATTTGAAGTGTTTGCCATTCATCCAAACGAAACTGAAATAAACGGAGTTGAGTGTTACCCTGATTTGAAATCAGTTTCAGGGAAGGCAGAAGCTGTCTTTATTTCCATCCCGCCAAAATCAGTTCCACCGGTTTTAAAAGAAGCTGCCGATGCCGGATTCAAATTGGTCTGGCTTCAGCAGGGAGCGGAATCAGAAGAATCCACCGGTTACGCCACAGAACTCGGACTCGAACTCATTTCAGGAAAATGCATTCTGATGTATGCTCCGCCTGTCACCTCCTTCCACAAATTTCATCAGGTCGTCTGCAAATGGACGGGAAATTTTTAAATAACGGTGACAAGGGACAGGGGACAAGTGACTGAAATTCCAGTTACAACCTGTCCCGCTACTGCGGGAGGTTACGGATTAAATTTTCGAAAACACGAATTTCCCTACTATCTACTAACTACTGTCTACTAACTACTTAAGAATTAAAAAAATGATCTCTACCCTCGCTGAATTTTTTGACCGTGACATTAAAAAAGTTGCCGAAGAAATCAGTTCATACAAAACTGAAGAAAACCTGTGGGTTATTAACGGAGCCATCTCCAATTCGGCGGGTAATCTGGCTTTGCACCTGATCGGAAACCTGAATCATTTTATTGGTGCAACCCTCGGACATTCTGGTTACATCCGCCAGCGCGACCTGGAGTTTTCACAAAAAAACATTCCAATGAACCAGTTGCTGGCTGATCTTGAAAAAACAGCTGGTGTGGTTGCAACTACTTTTTCCAAACTCCCCGAAAGCAGCCTGACTGAAAACTTCCCGCTTGAAAAACACGGCAAAATCGTCACCACCGAACACATGCTGCTTCATTTACTCGCCCATCTGAGCTATCACCTCGGTCAGATTAATTACCACAGACGTCTGATAGATTTATAAAGGAAACACCTTTAAAATTTGAATGCGTGGATCCCGGATCAAGTCCGGGATGACATCGGAGAATTTTTAAAATCAAGTGTTTCCTCCACCTTTGCAGGCGCCCTTAAAAATTCTGAATTCCAATAAATGATTCCCCCGCTTTGCGTCCTGGCGAACTGGATTTCGAATTGAGATTAAAAAGTATTTTGTACTTTTCTTTTTTCTGCTGATTTAGTACTTTCATTTAACCGGCCCCGCAAACCGGATATTCGTCAGCAAATCAAATGGAATACCCATGAAAACCTTCCTTACCCTTTTTCTCACTGTTTTCAGTTTAACAGTCGCTGCACAGAAATTTGAAAATCTTGCCAAAACTCCCCCAATGGGCTGGAATAGCTGGAATAAATTCGCCTGCAACGTCAGTGAAGATTTATTGAAAAATATGGCGGATGCAATGGCGTCGTCGGGAATGAGAGCTGCCGGTTATGAATATATTGTGATCGATGACTGCTGGCACGGGAAACGGGACAGTCTTGGATTCATCCACCCAAATCCTGAACATTTTCCATCAGGAATGAAAGCCGTTGCGGATTATATCCATTCGAAAGGATTGAAATTCGGAATATATTCCTGTGCTGGAAATAAAACCTGTGCCGGACATTCCGGTAGCCGTGGACATGAATATCAGGATGCAATTACTTATGCCTCATGGGGAGTTGATTATCTGAAATATGACTGGTGCAACACTGACGGACTCACCACCATCGGAGCCTACACAACCATGAGAGATGCACTTTATTCGGCCGGAAGACCCGTTGTTTTCAGTCTCTGCGAATGGGGAAACAGTAAACCGTGGGAATGGGGTAAAAACGTGGGGCATCTCTGGAGAACAACCGGTGATATTTACAATGTTTTTGACGGAGAAGTGAACCACGGAACCTGGTCGTCATGGGGAGTCATGAAAATTCTGGACATGCAGAAAGGTCTTGAAAAATATGCCGGACCCGGTCACTGGAACGACCCTGATATGCTTGAGGTAGGAAACGGAATGCCCGTCAACGAAGATCGTGCCCACTTTTCAATGTGGTGTATGCTGGCAGCACCGCTCATTGCCGGAAATGACCTTGCAACCATGAGTAAAGAAACCCATGATATTTTAACCAATATGGATGTCATTGCCCTTGATCAGGACACACTTGGAATTCAGGGTTTTCAGTTTTCCACGATTGGCGACAGTATTCAGGTTTTTGCAAAACCACTCGCCGGTGGTGATTTGGCTGTTGCTTTTCTGAACCGGAGTAAAAAATCACAGGTTATTTCTTTTGACTGGCAGGCAACTGCTATTGAAAATGAAGGAACAGGGACTAAACTTGTGCTGAAAGAAAAACTTTATTCTATCCGGGATTTGTGGACGAAGAAAAACCTGGGAACAACCGCAAAAGTTTTAAAAACTGAAGTTCCGTCGCATGATGTTTTGCTTGTCAGGTTAACAGGGAAATAGGGGGAAGGGAAGCTATTAGCTATTAGCTATTAGCTTTTGGCTGTTGGGTAATGCAATTCAAGGCATAGGAAATAAGGTTTAAAGCACTAGGGAAAAGGCGTAAGGTTAAATTCTAAAAGGTAAAGGTTAAATTTTTTAGACCAATTCACTATTGTGCCAGACTTTATCTAATCCCGGCAGGATTGAATCTGAATAGCCCCGGGTGGAACCCGGTGGATAGTTTCGGGTTTATCCACAAACCCCGTATGGGGTTTAATACTGTTCACCCTTTTCGTCCGGAATAAAATCACCAGTTTCAACAAATTTTGTGGCCGGACGAATTTCTTTTATTTCCTTTTCATTCCGTCAGCTAAAGCAGACGGCAATAAATTCTCAGAAACCAAAAAATGACCTTAAAAACTGGTTACGGTCTGATTTACCCTTTCCTCTTCTCCTCATCCACCGTCACCAAATACAAATCTTCGACTTTTTTTCTTGCCCACGGGGTTTTTCTTAAAAACTTGAGACTCGATTTGATACTCGGGTTTTCAAAAAAGCAGTTGATCCTGATCTGATCGTTGAGTTTTTCCCATCCATAAGCCTGAACCAGATACGTCAGGATCATTTCGAGGGTCACACCGTGCAGCGGATTATTGGGTTGGGTTGGGGTTGTTATCATGGTTTTGAAAATTCGTAATAGAAAGCACCTTTTTTAGACTCGCTGGTGTTTTTAATGTTGAGTTTATTAAGAACACCCATTGATAACGCTTTTTTGCGAAAGTTACCCGGATCGAGTGGTTTTCTGAAAATCGCCTCGTGAAGCCGGCGAACCTGCATTAATGTAAACCTTTCCGGAAGAAGATCCCGGCCAATCAGTTCTGAATCTGCAAGTGCCTGAAGATGAAGCAATGCTTTATCAACCATTTTTTCATGATCAAAAATCAGTTTTGGCAATTTGTTTATCGGCCACCATTGCGCACCATGCTCCCTGATGAGGTCCTTATCATGCTGATTGGGTCTGATAAGAGCAGAAAAAGCAACACTGATAACCCGTGCGCCCGAATCCCGGTTCGGATCAGAAAATGCCCCAACCTGGTCCAACCGGATGTCCTGAAAACCAGTAATATTAAATAAAACCCGTTTTGCGGCTGATTCAAGTGACTCATCTAGATTTACAAATCCGCCCATCAGCGACCATTTACCCTGCTCAGGCATAATTGCCCGTGGAAATAATAAAACCTGCAGATCACCTTCGTCATATCCGAAAATGATGCAATCAACAGCAACAAGATGCTTTTCAGCTTTTGAGTAGGTAATCGTATTCATAATACTACTTTAGAAAATCGGAAACGAGTCAGCTTTAACCCAAATATCTTTCGCAAGTGGTGAAAAATAAGAGTAACAAATGCTTTTAATTATTTCAAACCTATCAGCACTAAAAATTCAGACGCAACGATGAAATGAAAATGAAATTGACCCAATGGTAAGTTTTACAACCCAAACAAAACCGTATTTTCATCCCAAAATCCGGAAAAATTCCATCCTTTTTCCTAACTTGTTGAAAATTCAACAGTTCAGGACTTTCTCAAGATGAATTCAGGTCTTTTTTTAACTGCACTTACCGGTCTATTACTTTCCGGGTGTTCCCTTTTATTTCCTTCAAAACCAAAAGCCGACATTTTTGATACCGGACTTCAGCAGGATTTTATTCTGGTGATGGAACATCAGGAGTTAACCCGGATGGCAACCATCCACCTCCCTGATGGATATCGTGAATCAGGGAACTATCCGCTTGTTTTGGTTTTACATGGTGGTGGCGGAAACGGTGGGAATGCAAAAGAAATGACCGGGATGAACAAGGTCGCGGATAAAAATGGATTCATTGTTGTTTACCCGAACGGGACAGGAAAACTCAATAACCGCCTTTTAACCTGGAATGCCGGCGATTGCTGCGGATATGCACAGGAAAACCAAATTGATGATGTTGGATTTCTTTCGGCACTGATTGACACACTTGGTCACAGGTTTCAGGTAAATCAAAAAAAAGTGTTTGCTACCGGTATGTCGAATGGCGGAATGATGGCTTACAGACTTGCCTATGAACGTCCGGATGTTATAGCAGCAATTGCTCCGGTTGGTGCAACAATGGCAATGAATCAGATTTCACCCAAAGGTCCTGTATCCGTTTTAGCCATCAATGGGATGAAAGATTTGCATGTTCCGTATGAAGGTGGAATTGGACCTGAATCAATTGTGAAACAGGACTGGAGACCGGTTGAAGAATCGGTCATGACCTGGGTAAAGGCAAATCAGTGCAATCCTGTTCCGGTTGTTGATACAAAACCAGCATACCGTATCGACACATATTTTTCTCAGAACCGGTTTTATGAGGTGGCTTTGGTGACAGTTTTTGAAGGAGGTCACGCCTGGCCCGGCGGAGAAAAAGGTTTTATTTTAGGTGATAAACCTGAACCGGAACCGAATGCTTCACAGTTAATCTGGGAATTCTTCAGCCGGCATTCAAGGCCATAAGTCTTATCTTCTTACCTGTTCTTTGAAGCTTTCAATACCTTCAGCCTGGCGTAATCTGAAAAACCGGATAATCTGTCTGAAATTTTTTAACCGGTCTTTGTTGCCTGAGGCAAACTGTTCTACATTTTTCAAAAGAACATCCAAATCTTGTATTTTTCCAAGTTTTTTCTGCCAGTCAGTCAATTTTTCAAGAACCCAGGGGTCAACAGGATATTTCTCATTTAAAACAAAGCAGGCATATTTTGATCGCTTGACCACAAGCCTGAAATCATGTAAAGATTCCGGATCGTTGAAATTGATTTTCTGCATTCCCCTTGTCATATCCTGCAAAACAGAAATCAGTTGCCGGTTCCAGATTAAATAATCACCGGAAATCTCGCTCTGTTCAATTTCAGGAATGACCATTTTCATTGCCTGGTCTGTCAGATTTACAGTTTTTCGGGATGGTAACCATGAAATTCCGCAAAGTTTTTTTTCCTCAGCCTCAAGAAAGGCATCAAAATCAAGTAAAACAGGGAATTCATTAACATACTGAAGAATCACCCGGCGCTGAACCTGAATATCCCGTATTTTACCCGGTTTTTTCATCCAGGTTTTAAGCACAGAAAGTAAACGAAAACTCTCAGAAGAACCAATCAGATTTAAATGAGCCATAATCTGCCGGATCCCCACCCTTAACTGGTGAACCGAATCACGATGGGCAGAAAGCCGTGCCTCATCCAAATGAGTCAGAACTGACTCCCATTCTGCTCTGAAACGATCTGCCGGTCCCGACTTCCCGGCTGTTTCTTGCCCGGCCGGGTTTGATTTGTTCATCAGAAATCCTTTAATTAGTAATCTTTGCAACTTACAATAAATTCAGCACTTAATCTATACGACAGGATCAGGAGATAAAAATGAACCTTAAACCAGTACTTACCTTAACTGGTTTGCTTTTTTCAACCTCACTTTTGGCACAAAATGACGATGCAACCCTGATTTTTCCCGGGGAAAAAAATTTCAAATCAGTGAAACAACTCACTTTCAAAGGTGAAAATGCAGAAGCCTATTTAAGTGAAAATGATCAGCAGCTCATTTTTCAGTCAGCCAATGACACCACACCCTGTGATCAGATTTTTACCATGACTCTAGACGGGAAGAATGTTACAAAAGTTTCTTCTGGTGGCGGAAAAACAACCTGCTCTTACTTCATTCCCGGAACAAACCGGATTATTTATGCTTCAACCCGGGGTGCAGGTTCAGCATGCCCACCTCCGCCAGATTATTCAAAAGGATATGTCTGGGCGATTTACGATACCTTTGACCTGTTTACTGCAGATACTGACGGTAAAAATGTAACTCAACTTACCACAACTGCCGGATATGATGCAGAGGCAACTCTTTCCTTTGACGGAAAAAAGATTGTCTTTACCTCCACCAGAAACGGCGATCTTGATATTTACACCATGAATGTGGATGGTTCTGATCTGAAACAGCTTACTTTTGCCCTCGGATATGATGGCGGTCCATTTTTCAGCCATGACGGAAAAAAAATCATTTACCGTGCCTATCATCCTGCAGGTGAAACAGAACAGGCCGAATACAAAGCTTTGCTGGGAGAGAACATCATCAAGCCAATGAATTTTGAAATCTGGATTATGGATGCAGACGGTTCAAACAAAAAACAACTGACCCATGCCGGAATGGCGAGTTTTGCTCCGTTTTTTACACCTGATGATAAACACGTCATTTTTTCATCAAACATTGGCGATCCGGTTAAAAAAAGAAATTTTGACCTTTACATGGTTGATTCAGAAGGGAAAACGGAACCCAGACAAATCACTACCAGCCCTGGTTTTGATGGTTTCCCGATGTTTACCAAAGATGGCAAAAAACTTGTTTTCAGTTCGAACCGGAATAATGGCGGCACCCGAAGCACTAACGTTTTCGTTGCAGAATGGCAAAATTGAGCCTGACGAAAAAGTAAAGAGGATTCAATGAAATTTGAAACGATCATGTACGCCACAGAGGACTCTGTGGCTACGATTACAATCAACCGGCCAGACAAAATGAATGCCCTGAACAAACAGGTTTTCAAAGATCTTTCTGCCGTTCTTGATGAAATCGGAAACAGTGAAAATGTACGTGGCGTTATCATAACGGGTGCAGGACCGAAAGCATTTGTAGCAGGGGCTGATATTACTGAAATTCAGCAGCTCAATACTTCTAATGCAAAAGATTTTGCTACCCGCGGACAAAGTGTTTTCAACCGGATTGAAAATCTGGGTAAACCTGTTATTGCTGCAGTTAACGGTTTTGCTCTTGGAGGTGGTTGTGAACTGGCAATGGCTTGTACACTTCGTATTGCTTCAGAAAGTGCAAAATTTGGACAACCTGAGGTCAATCTTGGTTTGATTCCCGGATATGGCGGGACCCAACGTCTTGTTCGCCTGATTGGGAAAGGCCGTGCAATGGAATTAATTCTCACCGGTGACCTCATTGATGCCCGGGAAGCGTTCAGAATTGGTATGGTTAATAAAGTTGTTAACTCACCTGAGTTGCTGCCTGAAGCCCGTCAATTGATGCATAAAATTCTCAGTAAAGGTCAGATTGCAGTCAGATATTCAATTGAAGCAATCAATTCTTCTGATTCAATTTTATGTGAAGGACTTTCAAAAGAAGCTGCGTTGTTCGGCCTGTCGGCAACGACGGAAGATGCCCGTGAAGGGATTTCAGCCTTTCTTGAAAAACGTCATCCCAAATTTAAACAAAAATAAATATGTCAACCGAAACCGGTTATCTGATCATACTGGCAGTAACACTCATCATGAGTGGTTTTTTTTCGGGTGCAGAAATTTCTTTTGTAACTGCGAACCGGCTAAAAATTGAAATCAAAAGCCGTCAGGGCAGACCCGGTGCAATTTTGGCTTCCTGGTTTGTAAATAAACCCGAAAATTTCCTGATTACAACATTGGTTGGTAATAATTTGGCCAATATTGCCTATTCAACAGTCATGTCACTTTTTCTGATTCTGGCTTTTGATATTAAAAATATTTTGCTTCAGACCGTAATTTCAACAACTTTGGTGCTTTTTGTGGGTGAAATTATCCCTAAAAGTCTGGCACGGCAATTTGCTGACAAGCTGGTTTTCATTATCTGTTATCCGTTGCGTTTTTTTTATTTTGCTTTATATCCGTTTGTATTTATTTCAAGAATGGCTTCCCTTCTTTTAATCAGAATTATCGGCATCAAACCAGATTCTTTCGACACGTTCTTCAATTATAAAGATGTTGAAATGATTCTTGAGGAAGGGAAAATAAACGGCAGTATCGACCCAGGTGAATCTGAACTGATTGAAAACGTCTTTGAACTGAAAGATCAGAAAGTCAGAGCTTCAATGATTCCCAGAACTGACATTGTGGCCATCGATGTTGCTGATAATATTGAAGACTGCATCCGGATATTCAAAGAATCCGGATTTTCAAAAATTCCCGTTTATGAAGAGGAAATCGACAATATTACCGGCATCATCCATGCCCATGACCTGTTCAAAAAGCCACAGAGTCTTCAGGAAATTATCCGTCCGGTTATGTTTGTGCCAGAGTTTAAAAAATCAAGTGAACTGATGAAAGACTTCAGGGATAAAAAAACATCGGTTGCCATTGTGATTGATGAATTTGGTGGCACAGCCGGTTTGGTTACTCTTGAAGATCTGATTGAAGAACTTGTTGGTGATATTCAGGATGAGTACGATACTGATGAAAACATCCTGAAAAAACTGGATGAAAATGTGTACCTGGTTTCGGGCCGTACATTGGTTGATGATATTAACGAAAAATTTCTCATTGGAATGGATCAGGGAGACTTTGAAACGGTAGGCGGCTTCGTCATCCACAATTCAGGCAGAATTCCGCATACAGGTGAAAAACTGGAACTTGGACAGTTTCAATTCACTGTCATCAAAGCTACGAAAAACCGGCTTGATCTGTTGAAACTTCAGATTAAGCAGACTGAGTAAGGCGGGGGACAGAATGGCTGGAAATACAATTCAGGAAGTTCAGGCAGAATTTGAAAAATCGGCGCTGACTGCTTTAAAACGGGCAGTACACCAGATTTCGATTGATGCTTTTTCTGTTTCTGCTACCCGTTTTCTTCAAATCATGAACCTGAATCAGGATTTCATGACTTCCGAACTGCTCAACCATCTTAGTTTTCAGCAGATGATCTGGGAAGACCTTAACCGGGTTAAATCTCTCTTTTTCAATGTTTTATCTGATCTTGGTGCCACAGCTCCCACAATTTCTTCACCCCTCGAAGACCGCCGTGATTTTGCAGTGTATTGTGAAGCCAAAGGTTTTATTGGTGAACTTTCAAAAGTGATGACCCGGTATAAAACCTACCCGGAACCGCCTCAGACCCTGGCAGGCAAATCTGTTTTAAATGAACTGAAACCTGTTATCAGTTACGTTCAGCTCAGACATGCCCAGCTTCTGGCAACCAAAGCCCAGTTTCTTGAAGATGTAAGCCACCGGTGGGGAGTTGGGTCTGAAACACTCGAAAATCCGCCTTACGCAAGATTTGAAGATCTGGTCAGAATTCAAACTTCACTGAACAAACCTGAAGAACAAACCGATACCAACCGGAACAAGATTCAGCAATTGCTTGAATTCCCTCCTCTGTGGCAAGAGCATCTGGCAACCCTTCCGCAAAGTCAGCTTCTTGAACTTGAACAGATCATTTTAATGGGATCCATTCTCGAAACTGCCCAGAAATTGATCAGTATCGCCAATGATTCAAAAATTATTCTGCCCGATTTTCCGATTTTCAAAACTTACCTTCAGTTATTCGGAAAGGTAAATCCGCTTAAAAGAACTGAGGAGCAATCTTACTTTGAAGATTTTCTGTATGCCATCTGGAAGGAAGGGTTTACCAATACCATTCTGACTTTGCGTGAATCTGGCTTAATGGCGGCTCAGGAAGTCTGGAATCAGATGTATCAGGATCTTGATTTTAATACCGATATGCTGATTCAGTCTGCTGAACAAACCAAACTGTTTTCACAACTTGAAGAGCTTGATAAAACTGATGTTTCAATGGATGACATCCGGAACCAGTTTATGGATCAGTTCCTTCGTGATGAGATCCCCGGTGTGGTGAAAGCAGTCAGAGGCTTCATGGTTACTCTTCAGAGAGAAGACAATGAACCGATCAGAATCGAAACTGCCCGTGCCTTCCGTATGACTGAAAGTTCACTGAACGTTTCAAAACAGGGGCAGATGAAGGAAATCGCAGAATTGGTTGCAGATGTTCTTGAATCAGATGCCGGAACTTTCCAGTGGATCAGAAAACATGATCAGGATGTTGAAGATGCACTTCTTGCTATTGAATCGCTCAGAATGATTGCTCTTGAAGAAGAAGTACTCACTCTAGAAAAGATTGAATTACTTGATTCTGTGACGTCACGATGGAAAAAACATATTCTCGATCTGAATATAGACCGGGGCAGTTCGAAAGCAAAACCTGCCGAAACCAAGGCCAATTTTAAAGACGACTCGGGTTTTGATTTCTTTGGTGATTTAACAGGAGCACTGGGCGATGATCTCGAAAGTCTCGACTTTGGAGCACTGGATAAAGAATAACCAGTGACAGGTGGTGCACAATAAATTACTGAATAATTCGCAAACTATTTATAACTTGATAGCCAGAAATAGTCGCTTTTTATTCCACTGTCCAAAAAGAAAACCGTTTCACCGGGAATCGAAATTCTTTATTTATCAGCTCTTTAAAACCAACGACTATCAACTTTCGAAAACTTAAGCTTACCACCTATCACTTACTACCAACCACCCTTTTCTACTCTATATCAATTCCTACCGGACAGTGATCTGACCCCATGACATCATCCCATATAAAAGCATTTTTTAACCTTTGACGCAGATCCGGCGTGATGAAAAAGTAATCAATCCGCCAGCCCGTGTTTCGTTCACGGCTGTTGAAACGCTGATCCCACCAGGAATATTTTCCGGGAGACTGATCAAATTCACGAAACGTATCGATGTATCCCAGTGAAACGTATTTATCCAGCCAGGCTCTTTCAATTGGCATAAAGCCAGACGTTTTTACATTTTCTTTTGGGCGGGCAAGGTCAATTTCTTTATGTGCTGTATTGTAATCACCGCAGGCGATAACAGCCCGTCCCTGTTTTCTCAGATCTTCACAGATCCGCAAAAACTCATCATAAAATTCCAGTTTGTGCTGAACCCGGTCGTCACCACGGCCACCATTCGGAAAATAAATATTGAAAAAGGTGAAATCCTTGAAGTCTAAACGAACAGTGCGGCCTTCTGTATCAAACTTCGGGTTTCCGAGTCCGTAAGAAACTGACTCCGGTTGAATCTTGGTATAAACTGCTGTTCCGGAATACCCTTTTTTTTCGGCGGAATCAAAATAAACCTGGTAACCGGGTATTTGCAATAATGTTTCATCGAGCTGATCAGGATGTGCTTTGGTTTCCTGAAGTCCCAGAATATCCGGATTGGTTTTCGTCACCCAATCAATGAATCCTTTTTTCTGAACCGCCCGAATTCCATTTACATTCCACGAAATCAACCGCATAACCACTCCTTATTTAAGCATTTTTTACAAATAACCTACAAAAATAAAGACAGGACGTGTTCAAATAACAGCGGATTGCTTATTTTTATAGTAAGTTGAGATAAGGGAATCAAAATGCCGGCTAGAATTGCTGAAAGTATTGGCGATAATCTGCTTGAAAAAGCAGCCGGATTTAAGGAATTTCTTCAATTTTTTGGCGAAGCCATCCGGCAAATGTTTTTATTTTCCCGTCAAAGTCAGGTTGCTTCACTGGTATTGATGCGCCAGATTCTTTTTACCGGATTTGAAGCACTGACGCTGATTTCACTTATTGCTGCTGCAATCGGTGGAATTATCATTATTGAAGGTCACCTCATATTGGGTGATTTTGGTTCTGGTCAGTTACTTTATGTGATTTTGGTAACCGTTGTCGTCAGAGAACTTTCAAGTTTACTGGTTGCTTTTATTATCATTGCACGATCTGGAACGGCTATTTCAACTGAACTCGGCAACATGGTTGTGAACCATGAAATCGAAGCTCTGCAATCCATCGGGATTTCACCTATTTCCTATCTTGTTGTTCCCCGTGTTTTTGGTGTGGTTGCCGCCATGTTTACGCTTACTATTTACTTTACAGTTGCCGGTCTGCTTGGCGGATGGGCGGTGTCTTACTTTTTCTTTCCGATCGGAATCGAAGATTTCTTCATCCGTCTGCTGAATGAATTGGCCGTTGTTGATATTTTTTCAAGTTTTACCAAAAGCATTGTCTTTGGTTTTGCAGTAGGAACCATTGCCTGTTACCAGGGAATGAAAGTTGCTTTTGCTACCACCGAAGTCCCCCAGCGAACAATCAAATCGGTGGTGCAATCACTCACCTGGGTTATCATTCTCGACATTTTAATCACGATGGTGTTTTATGTCCTCTGATAACGCCCATCTTTTTCTCGAAAATATCACCTTTTCCCATAATGGAAGAGCGCTGATTCAGGACCTGACCCTGAACTTTGAGAAAGGCAGTTTTTCAGTCATTTTGGGTGGAAGCGGATCAGGAAAAACCATTTTACTTAAAATAATTGGCGGAATTTTATTCCCTGACAATGGTCGAATTGTTTTGGATGAAATTGATACGGAACACCTGAGCGAAGCTGAAGAAAAACAACTCAGGCAGAAAACGTCGTTTGTATTTCAGGATGGAGCTTTACTTTCAAATTTAACGGTTCGTGAAAACCTGATGCTGCCCCTGGATTTTCATTTCCCGGGAATACCCAAAGCCGATAAAATGGAAGCTATTTCAGGATATCTTAACCGGTATTCCCTTGCTGATATCATGGAAAAAAGACCTGCTGAATTGTCTCAGGCACAAAAAAAACTGTCGGGGTTTATCAGAGCTTTACTTACCCGTCCTGAAATACTTTTGATTGATGAACCGCTTGCTTCAGTTGACCCAACGTCTTCCAGACTTATCATCCAGGAACTGGTAAAGCAGAAGTCACAAAAAACCACTATTATTGTAGGGGCACAAAGTCTTGACCGGTTTGAAAAATGGTGTGACCGTGTCCTGATTTTTCAAAATGGAAAAGTACTTGAAGAAGGTTCACCGGAACAGGTCAGAAAATCTGAAAACCCGGTAACGAAAGAACTTTTACATATTGACTGAAACAGCCGGTGACCTGGGACAGGGGACAAGTGACTAAATTGGTTACGGGTTAAATACTGGCAAAGAATTAAAAACAGGTGAATCAAGGATTGTCATACTGAGTAATTTTTTCTATGAAAAAATTGTATCGAAGTATGAGTAATAATTTTCAAGAATTAATCGGGTTCGGGCATATTTCGTCTTTTAAAAACTAAACTATGAAATTCAAATTTAAATATACAAACAAGATCGTCGGCGTTTTCATGCTGGTTGCTTTGGGATTGCTGATCGGAAGTCTGATTCTGATTACTATCCAACAAAAAGTATTTGTTAAAAAATACGTTTTCAAAGCTCGTTTTCTCGATGCAGAAGGCTTGTCAACCTCTACCCCGATCCGGTTTAAAGGGTACGAAATCGGACGGATAACCCAATTCAGGCTGAATGAAGAAAATACCATTGATGCAGATTTTACAGTGGTTGAAGAATACAGAACAAAAATTGTTGAAAACTCAGCCTTGAATAAGGCTAAAAATCCAATTTCCGGAGCAAGTACCATTGAACTGCTTCAGGGTCCTGATCCCCAGAAAATTTTGCCTGAAGGCGGGCTGATTCCATCCATTGAAATTCCTGAGGGTCGAAGGCTGGTAGATGAAGGTCTGGTCATCAAAACCGGTGATGTTATTTCTTCAATGCTCGTAAATACTGACCGTTTACTCGAAAATCTCAACCGGGATAACAACGAAAAATCAGGTGCTCTTTTCAGAGCTTTGGTCAATCTTGCCGATGCTTCAGAAAAGCTCGATAAAACCATGGATCAGATCAGCGTTACATTTGACAAATTCAACAGGGATGGCAACCCGCAGGATGGTGCAATTTTCAGAGCTTTGAAAAATATGGCCGATCTTACCGAACAGCTTCAGACCACAACTGCCCTTATCAATAAAAGCCTGATCAAATCAGACACACTGATGTCTGCTTATGCAAATCCGAACGGATTAGTCGTCAAATTAGCCGACCCGAAAGGTGAGAATTTCATCAAACCGATAAATGAAACCCTTAAAAATCTGAATTATTCACTTACAGAGATGGGAAAAATGCTTGTTTTTCTGAATGAGCAGCAACCTGAACTATCTGGTGTAATCAGTGAAGGCAAACAAACTCTTTCAACCGCACAAAAAACCCTTGAAGGCATCAACAACAATCCGCTCATCAGAGGCGGAATCCAAAGCGAATCCGAAAAGGAAATTCAAGGTTCAAAACTTCGTCCGAAACATACAAAATGAAATATCTGCTCATACTTTTACTTAGCCTTGCTGCAGCGTGTTCCTCAATTCCGGAAAATCAGAAAAAACCGACAGAATCGGTTCGTTCAGCCCGGGATCAAATGCAAAAGGGAATCAGGGCTTCCCTTCAGGAAAATCATGAACTCGCTATTCAGTATTTTCAGACCGCCTACGGGTATTACACTCAGGTAGATGAAATTAAGGGGAAAATCCGGTCTTGTCTGGCTGTAGCCCGTCAGTATTTGCTGGTAAAAAAAGCAGATCAGGCAGAACCCTGGGTGAACAATGCAAAAAATCTGATTACACTTTATCAACCCGAATTAAAATCATCACTGCTTTTACTTCAGGTTGAGCAACTCTTTATTTCTGGACAATCTGATTCTGTCATCAAACTCACAGAGATGAAATTTGAAGCTTCTCCTGAGATTTCAGGACAAATCTGGGCTTATCGGCTTCTTTCAAAAGACCGGCTCAGACAGGAATTTGACGATGAACTTGAAGAACTGGAATCTGCTGTTGAAGATATGACTGATCTGAAAGACGATAATGAACTTGAAGATCCGTACGCATACAGTTACTGTTCCTATCTGACCGGATGGGCCTACTATGCAAATTCTGATTTTAAAAAGGCACTCCATTTTTACAATCTGGCTTACCGGACTGACCGTGAACTTGAAAATCTGCGTGGTCTTGCTGATGATGTTTTTGGTATCGCACAAACCAACGAAAGACTGAATGCAATCCCCGAAGCAATCGCCGGGTATTTCAGGGCAACAGAAATGTACCGGCAAGCTGACCGAAGTGCAGAGGCAGAAGATGCTGAATTCAGGCTTCTAAGGTTAAAACTTCCCGATAGTGAAGCAAGGTTAAAACTTCAGGGTTTACAAAAATCAACCCAATCAGACCTTTTAAAATTTGAAATCAAATCCCTTCTCGAAAAACCTGACTCGCTTTTTCGTCATGACAGGATCACGGACTAAAGAACCTCCCGGTACCCTCAATTGACGAATGAACCCACTTAAACTTGTATATGCCATAGCCGGACTCCTTTTTACAGGAACTGGAATCATTGGCATATTTATCCCGGGTTTGCCAACAACACCTTTTCTTCTTCTGGCACTTTGGTGTTTTGCCAGGAGTTCCGACCGGCTGCACAACTGGCTGTTAAACCATAAGGTATTAGGTACATTCATTCGGGATTATCAGGAAAAAGGAGCTCTCCCGCTAAAACTGAAAATCATTTCACTTACCACCATTTTCCTGTCACTTACACTGGCTGTCTGGTTTCACGAGTCTGCAACAATCAGAATTGTTGTGATCACTCTCGGCTTAACAGGTGTTTGGGTAATTCTCAGAATACCCACCCTAAAAAATTAAATTCAATTACCTGCCATCTGACGTCAACTTACCTTTAACTTCTTTTTACCCGGGTATATCTGTATTTTTACACCCAATATTTCAAGAAAGAAACATATGTCCATTTCAATTAATCTAGATAAAAAACAGGCCAGACAACTTATTAAGGCTTTATATATTGCAGATTGGGTTTACAATTCAGCCCGTCCCGATGAAGAGATTATTCCTGATATTTTCATGCTTCAGCAGGAAATTTATCACCAACTGGCATTAAAGGGAAACCGGGATGTCATCGCCGATCAGGAAAATAAAGCCGTTCTTGTTCCAAATGGATTGGTTGCGGATGAAGCCGAAGAAATTATGGATTATTTTTCTGAAGTGAAGTTTGTTGTTGATCTGTCAACCAAACTGTCTACACGGGATCTTGAAGAGAAATACCCGGATCTTGATTTCGATGAAGCAGAGAATTTTGATGATCTCGAAGACGAATTGCTTGAAATCAATCAGAAATATTTACCTGATCTGATGGAAAATGGTGTTAAGCATTTGAGATGGGTTCCGTTAAAACTTGCAAACGGATAAAAATGACTTAAAACGAACCTGAAAAGAACCGTTCGGCGGGAATCCAGTGCTGAGATTCCCAGTCGTACCGTTCAAGACCAAAAAATTGTTTTTTGTAATCGTAGCAGGAAGGTTCAAGGTGCGCATAACCCGGATAGTAAAATTTCTTTCCGGTTTTCAGCGAAAACTGAATTTCCATTAGCATGGTAAAAATCCCCAGACCCCGGGCAGCAAAATCCGGCTCAAAAATGCCATAAATACTCGATGTTGACCAACTTCCAATATCAAGGAAACTGGCCGCAATCAACTTTCCCTCGTAAAAAACTACAATTGTTTTATTTTCAACCGGTACACTATCCGGCTGAAAACTTAAAAAATCGGAAAGGGATTCGGGCACATTATCACTGAATCGTGATTTGTGTTTGTTGAACAATTCCCTGATTTCACTATCAACGAAGGTTGGCCCTATTTTAACAGTGAGATCTTTGTTTTTCCGT
Organism: Bacteroidota bacterium; assembly: GCA_020161835.1. Classification (GTDB taxonomy): domain Bacteria; phylum Bacteroidota; class JABWAT01; order JABWAT01; family JABWAT01; genus JAFLBE01. The sequence continues at coordinate 141,673 of JAIUNL010000004.1, forward strand.
ACCAGCCTGCGTTGACTTTCTGATTGTTTAAACCGTTCAAGGTTAATCCGGAGGGGAACGATATGCAGGTTTTCGCCACCGGTTTCCTGACTGTCATATCTGAAAAAATATTCTCCGAAATGACGCCAGCCACCTTCAAGAAGCATATCAAGACCAATTGGGGTCACATTGCCGGTAACGAAATATTCAGAAAGAGGCATACTTTTTCATTTTAGGATTAATCTGTAAAAATAGAAGTTTCTGAAAGCTATTTCACTAAAACCTAACCCGAAATAAAGTAAAATCGTCAATTCAAATCAGTTTCTAATTGAGTCTGTTTTGGCTAAATCAAGAATACCCACTTTCCCCTTTTCGTCATCCAATGCGGAATTTCTGGTCCGTTTCGGTATCTTTGTACAGGATCCGGATAAAAATAACGAAATCGCGGATCAGCCAGAACCTAAACCCTCCGGCCTTTTTTCATTATTTTTCACTCTCCGAAAGCAATTTTACCCTTGATGACTTTTGATTCTCTAGCTCTGATCCCCTCCATTTTAACTGCCTTAAAAGAAGAAGGTTACACAACACCAACCCCCATCCAGGAACAGGCAATTCCCCACATTCTGGAACAAAAAGACCTTTTGGGTTGCGCACAAACCGGAACAGGTAAAACCGCAGCCTTCGCTATTCCCATCCTTCAGCTGCTTCGTGCAGACCAGGATCACGATCACCGGAAAAAAACAATCCGGACCCTGATTTTAACACCAACCCGTGAACTCGCCATTCAGATTGAAGAAAGTTTCAAAGCTTACGGCCGCCATACCGGACTCAGAACTCTGGTTATTTTTGGCGGAGTCGGACAAAAACCTCAAACTGACGGACTTTACCGCGGAACCGATATTCTCGTCGCAACACCCGGCCGTCTTCTCGATCTCATGAATCAGGGATTTGTAAACCTGAGTCATATTCAGATCTTCGTTCTTGATGAAGCAGACCGTATGCTCGACATGGGTTTCATCCATGACGTAAAAAGAATTATCAATAAGCTTCCTTCAAAGCGACAAACTTTATTTTTCTCTGCAACGATGCCGATGGAAATTCAGAAACTTGCCGGAAGTATTTTATCGAACCCAGTAAAAGTAGAAGTCACACCCAACATTACCACAGCTGAAAAAGTGGTTCAGTGGCTGTACATGGTTGATAAAGACAACAAAAAAAATCTGCTTCTCCATCTGCTCAGAGATGAAAATCTGGAATCAGTGCTTGTTTTTACCCGGACCAAACACGGTGCAGACAAGGTTTGCAAAGATTTGGTTAAGATGAGTGTAAATGCAGAAGTTATTCACGGCGGAAAGTCACAATCTGCGAGACAACGTGCCCTGAATAATTTCAAAGACGGTATTACCCGGGTCCTGATTGCTACTGACATTGCAGCCCGTGGAATAGATGTGGATAATCTGTCACACGTGATCAATTATGAACTCCCCGATGTTCCTGAAACCTACGTTCACAGAATTGGAAGAACGGGTCGTGCAGGAGCCTCAGGAATTGCATTTTCATTTTGTGATGCCGAAGAAAGAGATAATTTGCGTGACATCAAACGCCTGACCGGATTAGAAATCCCCATGGCTGATGACAATCCCTTCCCGATGAAAATTTTTACGGTTGAGCCCAAACCTAAAACGTCTCATTCATCAAGACCGGATTCCCGTCATCCCCAGCCAACCCAAACCAAACAATTTTTTGGCAAAGGCACCACCGGGTCAAGAAAACCGGCGAATTACAGAAGTAATAATCCGTAACTATTGTTATTTTGATACTGGATTGTGGGTTTGTGCCCGGGATCCAGTATCCGTTTTATCCAGAAATCCACCGCCCCAATCTTTCCCTTTTTCCCTTCAGACAAACTATTATTTGGTTCATTCGCCAAAATAATTTAGCTTTATTGAAATATAAAATCGACATGAGTTGTTATCTTTAAACAATAACTATCTTGAAAAGTCTATGATCCGGTTACTCAATTTTCATTTCAAATCAAACTCAATCAGGCTAAACTGGATTTATACGCTACTGTTTATTCTGATTATTTCAGTTTTAGATTATCTCTCCGGACCCGAAATTCTGCTTTCTGTTTTTTATGTTGTTCCGGTTGGGTTTGCATCCTGGTTTCTTGGCAGGAAAGCCGGCTTCAGAACAGCCGTACTTTCTGAAGTGGTTTGGCTGATTACAGACTTTGCACTTCGGAATAATTACGAAGTTGATGGAATTTTAATCTGGAATGCTGTTATACGACTGTTTTCTTTGCTTCTTGCTTCCTTCCTTTTTTCAAGACTACAGGAAGCAATTAAAACGGAGCATGAACTTTCTCTTGTTGATGGGTTAACCGGGTTGACTAATGGCAGGGGTTTCAGGGAAAGAACCAATGTTGAAATTGAACGGATGGTTCGGTCAGGTGAATTGTTCACGATGGTTTATTTCGATCTCGATAATTTCAAAGCTGTTAACGATACTTTCGGTCACCAGAAGGGTGATGAACTCCTTCGTGCTGTGGCCGATATTATGATCGAAAACCTTAGAAAGGTCGATATTCCTGCCCGGCTTGGTGGCGATGAATTTGCCATTTTGCTAACCAATACAGAGGCTGAAGGAGCCAGAATAATAATCGGAAAAATAAAACAACAGCTTGATGAACTCATGAAAAAAAACAAATGGCCGGTTTCTGCCAGTTTTGGTGCCATCAGCTTTGAAACGGTTCCCAACTCTGTGAATGAAATGATAACCCTTACTGACCAGCTCATGTATACAGTTAAGAATTCAGGAAAGAATAACATCGCTTTCGATGTTTACCGCAAAGTAAAGGAATAAAAGCGGAAAATGGGATCATATTTCAGTGAATGGTTTCCTTTTCTTTCTGTTTTAAATTTCACAGCTGCCATTCAGGGTTTATTCCTTGCATACCTGCTCATAAACAGAAAATCCCATACACCCGAACATTTACTTCTTGCCGGTTTGGTTACCGCAATGTCAGTTGCTATTCTTGGTGCCGTTCTTGGTTTATCAGGTTATTATAACCAGTTTCCTCACCTGATCAGAGTAGGTGACCCGCTTGTTCTTCTATTTGGCCCGCTGCTTTTTGGCTATATCCATATCTTAACCCAAAGTAAACTGCCTGTTCATTATTGGGTTCATTTCGTTCCATTTCTGGTATACATTGGTAATTTAATTCCTTTTTATGCGCTTTCCGGCACAGAAAAAATTGCTTTTACCAACACGTATTTTCAAACAGAAACGATAAACTTAACTGCTTTATCGATTCAGATTACCAGACGAATTCATTTGCTGATATACGTCCTGATTTGTCTGATCTTATTGAAAAAATTTGATCTTACTTTGAAAGCAAATTTTTCAAACCTTGAAAAGGTAAGTCTAGACAAATCCCGGCTCATTCTCAGATTGTTTGTTTTTCTTTCAATTGCCGGGGTCTTTCTGGTTCTCCTGAGCTTTTTTATTCCTCTGAATTTTATTGTCCTGAATAATTTAAGTTCACTTTTTATAGGTTTGGTCATTTACTCCTTGGCTTGGGCAAATTGGAATCACCAGCCGATTCCCGAAATTGACATCCTGAATCCCAAAATGAATGTATCGGATTTCAAATCAGGAGATTCTGCATTAAAGTCCCGAATCCGCTATACTCTAAGTGAAGAACAATTTGTTTCGCTATCATTGAAAGTTGACAAGCTCTTAAATGATGACCAATTATATCTTGATCAAAACCTCAACTTGGTTCAGTTAAGCGAAAAGCTTGGTATCCAACCCTATCAGACTTCCGAGCTGATCAACCGGAAATATAAAGAGTCGTTTTTTGATCTGATAAACAGGTTACGGGTTGATGAAATAAAAAAACGTCTGACAGACCCGGTTTATTCCCCGTACTCCATTTTGGGAATAGCCCTTGATTGTGGGTTTACCTCAAAATCTTCGTTTAATGCCGCATTTAAAAAGTTTACCGGTACGACTCCCTCCGAATTCAGAGTTATTAAATAAGTCCGGTTTAACAAACCAGGACGTCCTGATTTCCAAACTCCGGCGATTAAAATCAGCAAACAACAGAATTTTGTTCTTGTCAAACCAAAACAAAAGGACAAAAATATGAAACCGCTCGTCACTTTATTTTTAATCGCAGCTTCTTCAATTTATGCTCAACCTGTAAAATATGGCATTGAGGCAGATCCGATTGCTTATGGATTAAAAGGTTACTCAGTTCATGGGCTTGTATATTTTAATAATTGGTCATTTGATGCCGGACTATTTGGTGCACAACCACCCGAAACCTATCACGGAAACGATGGTTTTGATGTCATGCTTACTGGTTTTGGGATAAAAGTTCAATATTCATTTGATCAGTTTCCCGGTCTTTATACTGGAATAGGCGCGGGGATGATTAAATCTGAAGCAACTCATCGGAAATCAAATAAACAAGAAACCGGGAATTCACTGGGAATCGGTCCGATGATCGGTTATCGGTACTTTCCGTTTTCAGTTCAGGCTGGTAAAATTTCCGGGCTCTACCTTGCGCCCTGGGTAAGTGTTGATTACAACTTTCATTACGATAAAGTTGAATTTGGGAATATTAAGTTTACTCAGAAAATCTGGACGGTATTCCCAACAATTCACATTGGGTTCCAGTTCTGATGGCAACTTTACTTCGTCTTGAGGAATTGGGCAAGTTCATTCTTGCCCTCATTTTCTGGTTTTATTCCGGTCTTTCTTTTTGGATTTTTATGATCTTTTTATTTTTACCGGATATCAGTCTGACCGGTTACTTTTTCGGAAAAAGAGCAGGACTGATTGCCTATAATTGTTGTCACCATCAGGGACTAGCAATTATAACCGGGATAACAGGGCATTTCTTGGGTCTTTCGTTGATTGTTGAAATATCCATCATTTTACTTGCACATAGCAGCATGGACAGAATTCTGGGTTATGGTTTGAAATATTCTGATCATTTTGGGCACACTCATTTAGGCTGGATTGGCAAAAACACAGCTTTTCCTTTTTAAATCATATTTTACATACATGGAGGTTATTTATGTTTATCGGGCATTTTGGTTTAGGATTTGCAGCGAAAAAAAATCCGCCCTGAGCTTTCTCTTGCCACGCTTTTTTTTGCATCTCAGTTTATTGATCTGCTCTGGCCGTTTTTACTCATGCTCGGTCTGGAGCAGGTTGAAATTTCGCCTGGGTTAACCCCTGTAACGCCACTGAATTTCATTTATTACCCCTTTTCCCACAGTATGGTCATGGTGATATTCTGGTCTGGAGTAGTGGGTGGAATTTACTGGTTGATTAAACGAAATACTCTGGGCGCTTTACTCATTTCTGGGTTGGTTTTCAGTCACTGGGTTCTGGATTTGTTAGTTCATCTCCCTGATCTTCCGCTGTTTCCAGGCGATTCACCAAAAGTTGGCCTTGGACTTTGGAATTCTCTTTTATTTTCTCAGGTCATTGAAGTAACTCTGTTTTCACTTGGTGTTTGGTTGTATGCTAAAACAACACGGGCAAAAAACAATACAGGAAAATGGTCGCTGGCAATTCTTGCTCTTTTTTTTCTTGTGATTCAAGTAATGAATCTTGTCGGACCACCACCACCTAACGCAGGGGTAATTGCTTACACGGCACACCTTCAATGGCTGTTTATCCTTTGGGCAGCCTGGGTGGATCGAAATCGTATACCAGTTTAATTCTTTCCAGGCAATTCTTATCTTGGAGACATGAACAAAACTATTAAAATTCTTTTGGGGTCAGTATTCTCACTGATCCTGCTTTATGTCATTCTTCTGATTCCAGATCAACCTGATCCGCCAGCAATTAGGGCTTCAGAAAAACCGTTCATCTGGAATCAGAATGAACAGTGGCAGCGACTGGAAACTCAATATCTGGCCAACCGGACAGAAAACCCGGCGAAATTGGATTCCTTTCTTACAAAAGAAATGCAAGTTATTTCAGGTTTGCTTTCTCAGATTACTAATAATTCCCTTGCTCCTTCAGATTCCATTTTTAAAAAACTGGAAATCACTTTTTTCCAGTTGGCACCGGCTGTTGCAGTCAGACAACATTTCAAAGAAAAATATCTGAATCTGTATTCTGAAATCAGGATTGCAGTTAAACACCAGTCACAGCAATGGGATATGACACAATCTGATTCCAGAATTACACTTTACCGGTTACTTTACGGCATGCGTGCGGCAACGGAAGAAGTTTTACTGCAATCAGATTCCCTTCAATTTAACCCGGCACTTTTTGTAGAGGAAACACCAAGTCAGACACCTTCTGCAGAACTTTTTGGGATCGTCGTTCACTCGGGTGATTTACTTGTTTCGAGAGGTGGCTTTGAAATTTCGGCTTTGATTTCCCGCGGGAATGATTTTCCCGGCAATTTCAGTCATGTTGCACTCGTACATGTTGATGAACAAACTGGGGTACCTTCCCTGATAGAGGCTCATATTGAAAAAGGGGTTGCAATCGCCTCGTCAGAGCAATATAAACAGGATAAAAAACTTCGGTTCATGGTTCTGAGGCCCAGGGCAGATTTACCCGGGTTAATAAAAAACCCGATGCTGCCACATCAGGTGGCTGAGTTCGCACTTTCTGAAGCTAAAATCCGTCATATTCCCTACGATTTTAAAATGAATTATGAAGACTCGTCAGCCTTGTTTTGTTCTGAAGTTGGCTCGTTTGCCTACCGGAAAATGGGAATTCAAATCTGGAAATCAGTTTCGACCATTTCTTCACAAGGCATTGTTAACTGGTTAAATGCATTCGGTGTTGAAAATTTTGTCACCCAAATGCCATCAGATCTGGAGTATGATCCTCAATTGGCTGTGGTTGCTGAATGGCGTGATCCTGAAACGTTATTACAGGATCATGTTTACAGTGCGGTGATGGATGCTCTGATTGAAAAGGCAGATGCAGGTGAAGAACTTTCATATAACCCATTTATGCTGCCCTTTATCAGAATTTTCAAAGCTTATTGCTGGACGATGAATCAGTTTGGAAATGTTGAAAGAATTCCGGAAGGAATGAGTTCTACAATTGCCCTGAAAAATCAGGAATTTGTTAGCCGTTTTCAGAAACTTCGTCAAAGTACAGAAACCAAAGTTGACCAGTTCCGAAAGAAAAACGGGTATTTACCACCTTACTGGCAAATGATTCAGCTCGCCAGGGAGTGAATTCCTTTTTTGCAGTTAAAGTTGTAACTTTACCTACTACACGTTGTCGTTATCATTTAACCCGGAGGACAAATGAAAATTGCTTTTCCCCTTATTATTGGTTTGGTTTTTCTTTTCCCTGTACAATCACAGGCTGAAACTCTCCTTTCCCCCGATAAAAAACTTGAACTCACATTTTCTCTGACCGAAAAAGGTGAACCCATTTATTCGCTTTCATTTCAGGGGAAACCGGTTCTGAACACTGGTAAACTTGGGATTCTTTCTTCATCGGGAAAAGGCTTTACAGATGGATTTGTTCAGTCAAAAATGGAAACCGCAACTTTTGACCAAAACTGGACGCCGGTTTGGGGTGAACAAAAAACTATCCGGAATAATTATAATGAAATGGCAGTCACACTTTCCCAACCATCAGGAAAAGACAGAGTGATAGTGATCCGGTTTCGTTTGTTCAATGACGGACTAGGTTTCCGGTACGAATTTCCACGCCAAAACCAGCTTGGATACTTCACTGTTACTGGTGAAATTACCGAATTTAACCTGACCGGAAATCATAAAGCCTGGTGGATGCCGGGTGATTATGACACAAACGAATATCTTTATACTACCGGACCCCTTTCAGAAATCAATGCTTTTGAAGTGTTTGCTTCAAAGGAAAAAGGTGAAAAATCGCAGGCCGGCGAAGCCGTTGTTCAGACGCCGCTCATGATGAAGTCTGGTGATGGACTTTATCTGAATCTTCACGAAGCAGCACTGGTTGACTATCCTGCCATGAATCTGAATGTTGATCGTAAAACCTTTTCACTTTCAGCTCATCTGGTGCCCTCGGCAACCGGGGCCAAAGCCTATCTGCAAACTCCTGCCAAAACTCCGTGGAGAACGATTATCGTTTCCGAAAGGGCCACAGCCATTCTGGATTCAAAACTTATTCTGAATCTGAATGAACCATCCGTTATTGAAAACACAAGCTGGATCAAGCCGATGAAATTTGTGGGAATCTGGTGGGAAATGCATGTCGGAAAATCCTCCTGGAATTATTCAGATACCTGGAATTTAAAATTGGCTGATACAGACTGGAAATCGCTGAAACCAAACGGTCGTCATGGCGCCACAACAGAACGGACCAAATACTATATCGATTTTGCAGCAAAACATAAAATTGATGGTGTTCTTGTTGAAGGATGGAACATTGGCTGGGAAGATTGGGCCGGCAACTGGAAGGAAGATGTTTTTGATTTTGTAACACCCTATCCCGATTTCAATGTGAGTGAATTACAAACCTACGCTGCTTCAAAAGGCGTAAAACTGATTATGCATCATGAAACATCAGCCTCAGCAACCAACTTTGAACGCCGGTTCGACAAGGCCGTTTCGTTCATGAAAAAATATGGTTATGATGCAGTAAAAACCGGATACGTGGGACGAATCATTCCACGTGGTGAACATCATGACGGCCAATGGATGGTGAACCATTATGTTAGAACGGCCAAAGGATTTGCAGATAACCAGATCATGCTCGATGCCCATGAACCTGTCCGTCCAACCGGACTTCACCGCACTTACCCAAACTGGATGGCCTGTGAAGCTGCCCGTGGAAACGAATTCAACGGCTGGAGTTATGGAAACACGCCTGAACATGAAACAATTCTACCCTTTACCAGGCTCATGGGCGGACCGATGGATTATACGCCGGGTATTTTCCAGATCAAACTGGATTATTATCAGCCAGGAAAAAAAGAAAACGTAAAAACCACCCTTGCGAAACAGCTGGCGTTATACGTTACCCTTTATTCTCCGCTACAAATGGCTGCCGATTTACCTGAAAATTATGAACGTTTCCCCGATGCCTTCAAATTCTTTGAAGAAGTTGCTGTTGATTGGGATGATACAAAATATCTTGAAGCAGAACCCGGTGATTATCTTACCGTTGCCCGCCAGGCGAAGGGAACAGATGACTGGTTTGTGGGTGCAATTACTGATGAAAACGAAAGATTGGCAACAATTAACCTAAGCTTCCTTCCCGCAGGAAAAACATATACGGCGACTCTTTTTCAGGATGGTAAAAAAGCACACTGGGACTCAAACCCAATGGATTATGTCATCAAAACAGAGGCAGTTTCAGCTGAAAAAACACTGAAAATTCAATTGGCTCCGGGTGGTGGTGCAGCCATTATTTTGAAACCGTCTAAGTAATCAAAAACGGATTCCTCCTTTTTTCTGCTTATCTTTCCGGTGAAGACCTAAGTTCTGGCTTCACCGGTCACTTCTTTAAGTCCGGAAATTTTACTCACCATTTTTGGATATTCATGAATCACATTACTGTGAAATTCGCCAACGATCAGAACACTGCTTTTTTCCATACGTTGAGAAGCAGGGTTAACGATTATTTCGAGACCCGGAAAATTTCAAAACAAGCCAATTTTGGCATGGTTTTCAAAACTGTTTTTATGGTTTCCCTTTATATAATTCCCTACCTGCTCATGATAACCGGTCTGGTTGAAAACATCTGGCTGATATTCTCAATGTTCATTCTGATGAGTTTTGGTATGGCAGGAATTGGTATGGATGTGATGCACGATGCCAACCACGGATCCTATTCCCGTTACCACTGGCTGAATACTATTCTCGGTTACCTGCTTACCTTAGTTGGTGGCAGTACCCTGACCTGGAAAATTCAGCACAATATGCTTCACCACGCCTACACCAACATCGATGGCCTTGACGATGATATCAACATCGGCGGTATGATCAGATGTTCACCCGGTCAGGACCGGAAATGGTATCATCGTGCCCAGCATATTTATGCCTGGTTTCTTTATATGTTTGTGACTCTGAACTGGTTTTTCTGGAAAGACTATCCACAACTTTTGAAATACAAGGAAATGGGACTGGTTAAAGACCGGAATCAGTCAGTTTATGAACTTTTCGGAAAACTTATTTTATCCAAAATCATTTATGGTGTCGTTTTTCTTATTCTCCCCATCATTTTATTGCCAATTTCGTGGTATCTCACGGTTACGTTTTTCCTGATTATGCATTTCATTACCGGTTTTATACTGGGAAGCATTTTTCAGTCGGCACACGTAGTTCCGGAATCAGATTACGGAACCCCAAATGCTGCAGGTAAAGTTGATGACAGCTGGGCTGTTCATCAGCTTAAAAACACATCCAATTTTGCAACAGGAAATCCGGTTGTAACCTGGCTGATTGGCGGACTTAATTTCCAGACTGAACATCATTTATTCCCGAATGTCTGTCACGTTCATTATAAAAATATTTCTAAAATCGTGAAGGAAACCACAAAGGAATTCGGAATTCCTTATCACGTTGAACCGTCCTTTTTCAAAGCAATGTGGAATCACGGGGTCATGTTATACCGTCTTGGAAAATATGATATGGCAAAGGCATAAGAATTTTGTCTTTGTAATTCTCCAGTATTATTTAAAACAAAAAAACCGGTTTTCACCGGTTTTTTTGTTTTAAGAAGTCGGAATACGAGTCGAAGAACTTTCCTCAGAATGGCTGACGGAATCTCACCATCAGCTGAACGGGGTCACCACCCTTATCAGTACGCCAACCTAGAGTGAACCTGAAATCATCGTCATCACTGGCAAAACCAAAACCTATACTGTTCTTCAGATCATTCAGCTTCACTCCGCCAAATCCGTCCCAGGGTTTTTCACCAGGTTTTGCAGCATTGATGTACCCAATATCAGTAAAAAGAAGCAGATTCAGTTCAATCGGCAGTTCTTCACGCAGGTCTTCACTATGAATCAGATTTTCAAGACTTAAGAGGGCCATACGATTGCCTGCAAATTCGTTGGTTTTGAACCCTGCAAGTGAACCTGGGCCGCCAAGTTCATACAGCTTTTGAAGCGGAATGTTTCCATCACCAGTTCCAACTCTGAACCGGACATTCAGGTTGTCATATTCAGAGAAACTGGTGTAACCGCGAAAATCAAGCTGATAACGGTTGTAATCAAAATCGCCTTTCAAACCGCCGCCAGAAAGTTCAGCAGTCGTTTTCAGGTAAACGCCCTTGCGGTCTTTCCCAAAATCTGAAACTTTATCCAATTCTCCTGAGATTACAACTGCACGGCCTTCACCATCCTGAATAGCCGGATTCAAACGAAAGCGTTTGTCACCGCCAAACAATGACCATTGAACACTGTTTTCAAGAGAAGAATACTCATTGTTCTGATATTCAACCGTTACTCTAGCATCAGGTGTGAAATATTGTGCCAAATGAAAACTAACACCCTTTACATTATACCAATCAAGAAAATCTTCACGTGCAAGCAGACCCATGATGGTATTTTCAAACTGAGAAATCTTCCAGTCATCTTTGCCTTCAGTAAAACTGTATCCGGCAACACCAATTTCAGTCCGGTAATCATCATTTATCCACCGGTCAAACGCACCTTTATACTGAAGTTTCTGGTTTCCGAAACTGTATCCAATAAAGCCATGTACTGCAAACTGGCGGTCTTCATGCCAGTTATAATTTTTACCCTTCTGATAACCCAGGTAAAAACCATCTGCACGGTTGTAGGCTACCTGCGGCTGACTGTCATCATACCAGTAGGAATCATCATCAAAAGTACGTGAATTTCCCCAGCGGGAATCGAGATTTTTTGCCTGTTTTTCAGGGTCAATACTGGTGTAACCCCCACGTGGTTTTTTCGGGGAATGACGTTTGCCGGCATCCATGGTTTCAGTATCCGATTTCACTTCACTGATGGTTCCTGAAACCTTTGATCCGTCTTCACGATTTACTTTTCCACCAACTGAAACCACATCGCCATTGATTACAGCACTTTTTTTCAGGTTCACATCACCATTAACGGCAACTGCATCACCTTCAACTTTTCCCTTTACCGTCAGGTTTCCGTTTATCACCATGACTTTATTGGGAATGGTTTCATCTTCTTCAACAATTTTATCGTTGACGTAACGGGAAACTTCCTGTGCGTCTTCCAATTCTTTCCCGATTTCCTCGGCCTCTGCTTCCAAAGCTTTCATTTCAGATTCTGCAGCCTGGAGCTCTTCTTTAAGAGATTCAAGTTCAGCTTGTTTTTCTTCAGAAGATGCTTCAGTCTCAAGTTCTTTCAACCGGTCGTGAAGGCGTTCTGTACGTTTCTGAAGGTTTTTCTGGCGGGCATCAAGATCACGGTTGGCATCCCGCTGTTTTTCATCAAGAAGATCACTGATTTTTTCACCAAGATCTTCCATTTTCTGTGCAAGTTCTTCTGAGAGTTTCTCTATTTTTTTCTCAAGTTTTTTATCTGCTTTATCCTGTGCAAAAGCAGGTTGTACCGCCAAAACGGTAAAGAAAGTGAGTGCCATACCGGCTATAACCAAATTTTTCATAGTGCCTCCTGTGGTCTGTGAAAGTCTTACGGATTCATTTGATTCAGGTTGCAAAAATTTAAAAAGAAAATAAATCAGGAACCTTTTGTTTCCTGAAAAATAAATTTCACTCTTTTGCCATCTACACCTTTGTTTCTTAACTTGAATACCATTTCACCTAACTACTCACCTGTAAAGTCAGGAAAATAATGAAGAAATCAATTTTGATCAGCCTGATATCCAGCATCAGCTTAAGCCTAAATGCTCAGATTCAGCCACCATCTCCCTTTTTTACCGAAGACATAGACGTCTTTGCCCTTACAGAAGCAACTGTCATTGTTAAATCCGGACAGGAAATTTCAAATTGTACGGTGATTATCCGGGATGGAAAGATAGAACTTGCAGGAGCCGGTGTGTCAATCCCTGCTGATGCAAGAATCATCAGTTTAAAAGGTAAAACAATTTATCCGGGATTTATTGAATCCTTTGCCTCCGGCTGGGTCAAAGCACAGGCAAAACCAATCGGACCCGTAAAATCAGCGAAGTGGAATCAAAACGTAAAACCTGAAACCTCAGTTTTCGATAATTCTTTTCCCGATGAAAAGGTAATCGAAAAATTCAGGTCTGCCGGATTCACAACTGCCCAATTTGTTCCCTCTGATGGTGTTTTTCGTGGAAAGGGTGAAATTCTTGATCTGGGACTGAGAAATCCGGATAAAGACAAAGTGCATGGGTTACCCTCACAAACCCTTTCTATTTCCTTGCCGGGTATCGGAAGTGATCCGAATTCTGAAATGGGTGCAATTGCCCTGGTTCGCCAAACATTTTTTGATGCCGACTGGTATTCAGCTACCCTCGATTCCTGGAAGAAAAATCCTGCTGGAACTCTACTGCCCGACCAGGATCCTGCCTTGGAACAACTTTCAGCTGACTTGAAAAACAAAATTCAATTTTATTGTAATTCAGCAGACGAACTTCAGGTTCAGCGGTATTCACGACTTGCAGATGAACTGAAATTCAATCCGGTTTATGTCGGATCAGGAAAAGAATTCCGTTGGCTGGATGCGATTTCTACTTTAAAAACATCACCTTGGATTGTTCCTCTGTTTTTCCCCAAGGCGCCAGATGTTTCTTCTCCGGAGAAATCGGCAGATGTGACCCTTGATGAGCTGCTTTTTTGGGATTCTGCACCTGAAAATCCTGCTTTGCTTTTCGGCAAGGGAATCAGGTTTTCTATTTCCACCAAAGGGCTTCCTGACGGCACCACTTTTCTTGCCAATCTCAGACAGGCGGTAAAAAGAGGACTACCCGAAAACGAAGCACTCAAATCACTGACCGAAACACCTGCAAACATTTTGGGCATTTCTGCCACTCACGGAACGATTGAACCCGGCAAAACGGCAAACCTGGTCATAACCTCCGGAAATTTGTTTGACGAACAAACCCAGATCAAAGAAATCTGGATCAGAGGCAAGCGAACTGAGATCAACCCAGATCCTGAAACCGATTTCAGGGGAACCTTCGGGCTTGATTCTACCCATTACACACTAGTAATAAAGGGAAAGGCGAAAACACCCGAAGTCACTTTAAAATACGGACAAAAATCAGTTGCCGTCACCAAAATCGTCATTGAAAATAATCTTCTGTCAGGCGTTTTCACAGCTGATTCCCTGGGCGGAAGCGGGCTTTCAACTCTTTCTACAACCCGGACGGCTACCGGATTAACCGTTTCAATCAGCCATCCTGACGGAAAAAGTTCTTATTTTTCTTCGGATTTAAAAACTCCGTTTAAAGAAGAATCTGAAGCCACAAAAGTTGGTTCGGTTGTTGAAAAATCAAGTTTCCCCCTTACTTTCCCGTTTGGTTCATTCGGGAGGGCAACCCCGGTTCCTGATCAGCCGGCAACCCTTCTCATCAGAAACGCCACAATCTGGACTGCCGGAAAAGATGGAAATCTTGATCAATCGGATCTTCTGATTGAAAAGGGAAAAATCAGTAAAACCGGTAAAAATATTCCGGCTCCTTCCGGAGCAGTTGTGATAGACGGAACCGGTAAACATGTCACACCCGGACTTATTGATGCCCACAGTCACACAGCAATTTCAAGAGGAGTGAATGAAACAGGTCAACCTGTGACGGCTGAAGTTAGAATCGGTGATGTACTTGATCCGTCTGATATTTCCATTTACTACCAGCTTGCAGGCGGCGTAACGATTGCAAATCTGATGCATGGTTCAGCAAATGCCATTGGCGGACAAACCCAGATTGCGAAATGGCGATGGGGACAGCCTGCGGAAGAACTGAAAATGAAAAGTTCGTATCCTGGGATCAAATTTGCACTCGGTGAAAATCCGAAACAATCAAACTGGGGAGACGGAAACCGGTATCCCCGAACCAGAATGGGTGTTTATGAAACCATAAGGGATGATTTTATCCGGGCAAAGGAATACAAAAAAAATCTTGAAAACTGGAGTAAAACCAAAAAAGGAGTTTCTCCCCGCCGTGACCTGGAACTGGAGACCCTTGTTGAAATTCTGGATGGAAAACGTGGAATACAATGCCATTCTTATGTTCAATCAGAGATCCTTGCCCTGATGCGAATTGGTGATGAACTTGGTTTCAAAGTTAAAACCTTTCAGCATATTCTCGAAGGATATAAAGTTGCCGGTGAAATGGCGAAACATGGTGCCGGAGCTTCCTCTTTTTCTGACTGGTGGGCATACAAATATGAGGTCATTGATGCCATTCCCTACAACGGACCCATTATGCATGAACAAGGACTTGTCGTTTCTTTCAATTCAGATTCAGACGAACTGGCCCGCCGGCTCAATACAGAAGCTGCCAAAGCAGTAAAATATGGCGGATTGAAGCCCGAAGATGCCATTAAGTTTGTAACGATCAACGCTGCAATAAATCTGGGAATCGAAAAACAAACCGGTAGTATTGAAGCAGGCAAGGATGCCGATTTCGTCATTTGGAACGGGAATCCACTATCAACATTCAGCAAACCAGAACAAACCTGGATAGACGGACGGAAATATTTCGATCAGCAGGAAGACGAAACTTTGCGGAAAAATATAAAAAATGAAAAACAGGTACTTATCCAGAAAATATTAAAGTCAGGTGCACCGATGGATAAATCAGGGAAGGGAAAACCGGTTAATCTTAAAATTGACCGCTGTATGGAAATTTATGACGAACATGCCTATGGCGTTCGGGGAGAAAACCAATGAAAACTTTTCTTTTAACTCTGTTTTGTCTAACTGCAAATTCAGTTTTTGCCCATGATTTTCCTGCTTCTCCCAAACAAACAAAACCGATTGCACTGGTTGGCGGAACTATTCACACGCTTACCGGGGAAACCATTGAAAACGGAACCGTTCTTTTTGAAAACGGCAAGATAACCCGAATAGGGAAAACTATTGATCTACCTGCCGGGACTGAAATCATTCAGGTTACCGGCAAACAGGTTTGGCCAGCCATTCTTGCTCCTGCTTCTGTTTTGGGACTCAGAGAGATTGATGCCGTCAGACAAACCAACGATCAGGCTGAAATGGGCAGCAACAATGCCGACGTCCGTGCAGAAATCGGGTATAACACCGATAGTGAACTGATTCCTGTTGCCAGAGCAAACGGAATCGGCTACAACCTGACAATCCCGGTTGGCGGACTCATTGCCGGTCATGCTGCACTCATGAAACTCAATGGATGGACATGGGAAGAAACTCTGGTGAAAAAAAATGCAGGGTTGGTTGTCAATTGGCCACAAATGTCAGTCAGGGAGGCTCCCTGGATTACCACATCCGCTGAAGATCAGAAAAAGCAAATTCAGAAAAATCTTGAGGAACTGAAATCGGTTTTTAATGAAGCACGTGCCTATCAGAAAGCAAAAAAATCGGCACTCTCAGAAAATCATGCCTATGATTCTAAGTGGGAAGGATTTTTATCCGTTCTCGAAAAAAAGGAGCCTGTGATTGTTTCTGCTGACGAATTGAATCAGATTGTGGCAGCCGTTCAGTTTTTCAGGGAACAGGATGTAAATATGATTTTGCTTGGTGGTAAGGAAGGATACAAATGTCTTGATGTTCTGAAATCAAACCAGATTCCGGTTCTGATCGGCTCGGTTTTTTCAATGCCTGGAAACCGGGATGATGATTTTGATATATCTTACAAAACTGCAAAACTTTACCACGATGCCGGGATTCCGTTTGCCATTACCAATTTAAATTCTGACATGACAGGGTCAGAAAGCAATCTGAGAAATCTTCCGCATGAGGCGGGTTATTCGGTTGGATTTGGCCTGCCGCATGATGAAGGATTTAAAGCTATTTCATTGTATCCGGCACAAATTCTGGGTGTTGCAGACCGGATCGGATCTTTGGAAGTGGGAAAAGATGCCTCAATCATGGTTACCGATGGCGATCCGCTTGAAGTCATCAGTAATGTTGAATTTCTTTTTATCGACGGTGCAAAAATTGAACTGAAAAGTCATCACACCGTTTTACGTGACAAGTATGAAGAACGGTGGAAACAGTAAGTTTAACCAATTAACCCAACTCTAATCTCTGGAAAATTGGAAGGTTCCCAAAAAATCCCCATCTTTGCATCTGCTTTTCGGTTTCCGTTCCAGGCTTTGCCGGGACGGAATGAAAAGGGAATGCTGTACATCCTTTACCGGATAAATCAGCAGCTGCCCCGCAACCGTGATAGGTGAAACCAGGCATAACCACTGTTCCGATTTTAATCGTAACGGGAAGGGCCAGGATCTTAAAAGAGACCCAAAACTTTTAACACCTTAAGCCGGGAGACCTGCCGGAGAGATTCACCCGTTTCCGAGGGAGAAACGATGGTGGGCACCGGCTGAACTTCTTCTTACCCGACTGCTTGCCTTCCTGCTCAACCCCGGAACGGATAACATCAATCCGTAAAACCGAGGGAGTTTTATGTCATTCAAACTGCTTTTTTCTTTTCTTTTTATTTCCGCGATTTTCTTTTCATGTTCAGAATCTTCCGACTCAGAAGAAGTTTCAACATCGATTCCCGACAAACTTTTCATTCCGGCTTATGGTCCGTTCGGGACTTCAAATGCTGATTTGTCAGTCTACGATTTTTCAGGTGATTCAATCTACACTTTCGCTTATAAATCTGTAAATGGCAAACAATTACCCGCCGGAGCTCAATCTGTTTTTTTAACACATAATCTGCTTTACATCTGCAGCGTTGACGGAAATTCAATCACTGTTATCAACCCTGAAACGTTCAAAGAAGTTTTACAAAAAACCTATCCGACTGGCACGGGTGTCAATTATCTGACATCTGCAGATGGAATTACCGGTTATGCCACTGATGTCTATCAGGCTCAGGTTTACAAAATCAGGCTGAGTGATTTATCAGTTTTGGATACAGTAAAGGTAGGTAACTATCCATGGCAGCTTGAACTGATCGGAAACCGTCTTTTTGTTGCCAACTCAGGATACGGGTATGGAAACACTATTTCCGTCATTGATATTTCCAATATGACAGTTTCTAAAACGCTTACTGTTTCAGAAAACCCAACTTTTATGAAGAAATCGGGTACACGGCTTCTGGTTGAATGTTCAGGAATAAGCTGGTCAACTCCTGTTGTTGACGGAAAACTATATCTGATCAACGGGGAAACGGCCACCAAACTCGATTCTCTCACTATCACCGGTGGTTTTTACAGTGAGCTGTCTGTATCTGAAAACCAGTCTGTGTTTTTTGAGAAATCAGGCATAAAAAAAGTCTCCTTTGACGCTAAATTTGGCAGTCTTACCGAGGTGAGTTTGGTTGGTGGAAATCCTGTTCTGATAGGAAATGATCTTAAGTTTACCATCGGTGAGTCTTACAGTTCCACCCTTAAAAAAATCGAAAATGGTCTGCTGGTAAAAACCTTTAAAACAGCTGACTCCCCTTCTGGTAATTATGTCATTTCCTTTAAAACAGTTAAGAAATAGTACTTTCTGATGGAAAATAAAAATCCAACCGGATGTATATTCCCCTCCTGCAGTTGCCAGTACAGATGTGCCGATCTGTTCAGCAAAAAGGTTCCTGATCTCCGGGGTGGTAAATGTGCTGCGTGCAATAAACCCTCAACCGTTTACAAATCAGGGTCTCTATATTTTTGCAAATCCTGCCTGGCAGATCAATTGGGACTTGTAAAAAAGGAGTCCGCATGAAGATTCTTTTTTTTCTTCTGATTTCTTTTTCGGTTCATGCCCAGACGCCGGGTGCTGACAAAGTTCTATCCTGGAAATTCGGGAATAATACTGATTTTGGGCAGTCCTCTGAATTTTTTCCTGCAAATGTAATCGGGAATCCTGATACAGCAGCTTCAGTGACAGTTCCTTCCGCAAACCCGGAACACGTGGTCAGTCTTGGCCTGGGTGGCTGGATCATTCTTGAATTTACTGATAATCTGATCATTAACGGACAAGGACCTGATTTTGTTGTTTTTGAAAATGTATTCTGGCCGGGCGGAGATTCAACAAAGTCATGGAAGGAACCCGGAATTGTTTCAGTTTCAGAAGATGGCATTCAATTCTTCACTTTTCCATTCGATTCAGTAACCTGGTCGGGTTGTGCGGGAACAGTTGCAACAACCGGTTCTGAAAATCCTCAAAACTGGCCGGCTTGTGGCGGAAATGCTTTCGACCTTTCTATTGTTGGATTATCCTCAGCCCGTTTTATCAGGATTGATGACCGGTCATACTGGAATCCGTTTGGCTCTGGTTTTGATCTTGATGCAGTTGTTGCCATTCATTCACAACCCGTATCAGTTGCTGATCTGGAAAATCAAAAGCCAGCAGGTATTACCATTTCAGCATGGCCAAACCCATTCAACCCTGAAACAACTTTGAACTGGTCACATCCGGTTGCAGGCATCACCACTTTCAGTTTGATTTCCCTAACCGGTGAAACAATCCTGTCGTGGTCTGAATTCATCTCTTCATCCGGAAATCAACAGCGAAAACTGAATCTTAACAAACAGGCTTCCGGAATTTATATCATAAGAATTCAATCTGGAAACCAAACCGGATTTTTCAAACTGGTTTTGCTGAAATGAAACTTTTTGCACTTATTCTACTTGGCTCATTTGCTGGTTCAGTTTCTGCTCAGGTAGCAGTTACACCTGTTGGTTTGCCGGATTCCGTTTCATGGAAATCAGCCAGGGAAGATCAGCTACAGACAATTGAAGTTTCATCTACACGGGATAACATACTCAGAAAAGCATACTCATTCACCCAACCTTATCTTATTCAGACATCTGAGAACAGACCTGAACCCCTTTCGGCTTTACTTTCCCATTCTCCCGGACTCGAAATTAAAGATTACGGTGGTAATGGCGGCTTGAAAACTGTTTCTGCCCGTGGAACGTCTGCATCACAGAATCTGGTTGTTCTTGACGGAATGGTTGTAAATGATGCTTTAACCGGTTCAGCCAATCTCAGTTTACTCTCTGCAGACAATATGGGACAGATCGCCGTTCAAACCGGTGGTTTTTCTGCCGATGTGGCAAATGGTGGCTTAGGTTCAACCATTTATCTGAACACCAGACAGTCAAGCGATACCAAAAGCCTGTTTCAATCTGCCGCCGGATCTTTCGGAACCCGTTCCTGGAAAGGTTCACAACACTTGAAAACAGGCTCATTTTCTGGATTTTTCACTTTTTCTTCTGATTGGACAGACGGCAATTACCCCATTTATTCCGGCAAAACCCGTCTCAATCAGGATTTTTCAGGAAAGTCTGGTTTTGGAACTCTAACCTTTAAAACAAATAAAATTGAGTCAGCATTAAGTCTGCTTTGGAGTAAGCAGGAGCAGGGAGTTCCTGGTCCTGTTTTTATGGATAACTCAAATTTCTCAACTGCCCGACTTTATTCTGGTGATTTAAAAATCATTCCGACTGTCAGCATCATGACATCATCAGGCCTTTTCAGGACCTCTGCCATGATCAGATCGCAAAACCTGAAATATACAGATTCAACCCTTCCTTCAGGTGAATCTGACTTCCGTGAGCAGGAATTTTCAATCAGAACCGATTTTCTTACTGAAAACAGTGACAATCAATGGAATACAGGTCTTTATTTTCGTCTGAACCAATCGCAGGCCGATGCCTGGCGTGGAAGAGCTGAAACCGACAAACTTGATCGGAATGCTTTGGCTGTTTTTTCAACCAAAACATTTTCATTCAACAAACCTGCACTTAAACTTCAGTTAAATGGCCGGTTTGAAGGTGGGAAAAATTTACCTGCGACCGGATCAGGTGCCATTACTGTTTCAGGTCAACCCGGACCATTCATAACTTCCTTAACTCTGAACAGAAACATCCGGTATCCCTCTTTGAATGAAATCCGTTTAACTGCATCAGGTGATAATAGTCTGGTCTCTGAAAAATTTATTGGGGCTGATGCAGATGTTACACTTCCATTTTCGGTCGGTCTGATCAGGATAAAAGGTTTTTTCTATACCATTCGTGATAAAATCATTTCCATTCCCAAAAACCCGGTGGTATGGTCATCAATTAATGCCGGAGAGGTTCAGGGATCAGGAATTGAACAATCGTCAGAATGGCAAATCCGTTCATTTTTCTTTCGCCAATTTGTTACCCTCCAATCGGTAAAAAGCCTGAACGGAATCAGTTCTCAGGCTGATGGAAAACAGTTGATCTATACACCCAGGATGACAGCCGGCGGCTCTGCAACCTGGACACAAAATGACTGGGAACTCACTACAAACTGGCGTTACACCGGCATCCGGAATGCATCCGTTGAAAATCTTAAATCTGATCAGTTACCTGCTTTCCTTACAGGTGATTTTTCAATTGCCAGGAAACTTGTTTTCCCGGCAATTTCACTGACAACCGATTTTTCCATTAAAAACATAACCAATCAGTCTTATGAATGGGTGATGTCTTACCCGATGCCCGGTCGTTCTTTTCTGGTAACGTTAACTCTGGAAACCAATCCATGAAAAACGTATTTCTCTTTTTCATTTTTCTGGTTTTGGTTTCATGTAAACAAGATTCTGACACTGGGGAAATACCGCCTGAAGTTTCGGCGGATCCGGGAATTTATATTCTAAATGAGGGGCTTTGGGGTCAGAACAATTCTTCCCTTCAATTTTTTTCACTCATTTCAGGAACAGTGGCCGGTGATTTGAAAACCGGCGTTTTAGGTGAACCTCTGGGTGATACCGGGAACTCGATGAGTACAAATGGTTCACTTGGGCTTATTTCAGTTACATCTTCAAATAAACTGGTTTGGTTTGATCTTAAATCTGGTAAAAAAGTCAAATCCTATAAGTTTCCTGCTGAAGCAACTCCCCGTGAATCACTTATCGGTCCGGATGGTAATTTGTATATTTCCAGCTTTTACCAGCATCAGGTTCTGGTTATCAATTCCAAAACTGATGAAGTTGTGAATAAAATTCCGGTCGACTCATACCCCGAAAACCTAGCTGCAGACAGTGATAATTTATATGTGAGCTGTAACGGATTAGGCTCTGGTCAGACCCTCATGAAAATTCCTTTCCTGAATCCTGACGGAAAAACTAAAATCACCGTCCCACAAAATCCTGATAAGATAATGGTTGTATCAGATGGGATTCTTGTCTTTTGTCTGGGAAATCTTTGGGATGCAAAACCCCAAAGCCGGATTGTAAAAATTGAAAATGGACAGAATTCAGTCAGCAAATCATTTGATGCCGGAATGCAAATTCAATCAGTTTGCGAATATGGCACAACTAAATTGGCGGTGACTACCAGCGAAGCCGTATTTGTCATAAACTCAGATCTTGTTGTTACCGATACGCTGATCAATAGAAAATCAGTTTTATTTAAAGGGAAAATTCTTTCCCAAACCATTTATGACCCGAAAAAGGATTGGTTTTGGGTCACTTCTACCGATGCCTACACCGTCAGAGGATGGCTTGAGGCCTTTCACAAAGGAACAAGAGTTGCAGGTCCCGTTCAAGTTGGGCTTAACCCCGGAAGCTTATTGGTGAAACCATGAGCAAGCCCACAATACCAGTCGCCTGTGCAATCATTGAACGTGGCGGATTGATTCTTGCCGTTCAGCGGAAAGCAGGCGAACATCTTTCTCTGAAGTGGGAATTCCCCGGTGGAAAAATTGAGATGGGTGAATCGCCTGAACAGTGTATTGTCAGGGAAATCTGGGAAGAACTTGATCTAGACATCGGGATTATAAGTGAGGGACCTGAAATCCAACACGAGTATTCAGGGGCCATCATTCTGATGAAATCATTCAGATGTCAGATACTTGACGGAATTATTACGTTGAACGAACATGAAAACTTTACCTGGCTGAAACCGGCAGAATTAAATACACTCGATTGGGCGGAGGCAGATGTGCCAATTGTCAGGTGGATTGAAAAGCAAACCCTATCTGAAGGGCAATAAGAAATCAGGGAACTAAACGGCGGGCGCCAACATACGATTTTTTATAATAGGCCTGATCAAGATCATCAATGGTAACGCCAACCTGAATGCTGGCATGGGCAAATTGGTTATTTCCGATATAAACCCCAACATGACTCACACTTCGGCTTCGGCTCAGTTTGAAGAAGACCAGATCTCCTTTTTTCAGATTATCCTTTGAAATTTCTTTTCCTTCTTTGAACTGGTCTTTACTCGTTCTGGGCAAGTTAATTCCATAAACCGCTGAAAATAAATTCTTCATAAAACCTGAACAGTCAGTTCCGGTTTTTGCCATTGCCCCATACCGGTAAGGGGTACCCTTCCATGCCATTACAAAGGTCATTAACGGATCAGAAGCTGGACTTTCCAGATCAGAAAATCGTGAAGGTTTTTCAGTCTTTTCTTCATTTCCTGCTGCCTTTTCACCAGAATCAGGTGTCTCAAAACGACCTTTTTGTGCAGGTTCACCCGGTTTTTCTTTTTCTTCAGGATGTTTATAACGGCTCACACCCTGAGGTCCCTGACAGGATCCCAGAAGGATTGAAGCAGCAAAAATCAAAAAAAGAAGTTTGGTCAAACTGAAAGTCCTGAACTTGTTTGCAAACGGGTTGTCATAAAAAAAGAAAACCCCGGAAACAGTAGTTTCACGGGGTTTAAAAGCATCTTCAGCGTGGATTTATTATCCAAGATAAGATTTCAGAGCCTTACTTCTGGAAGCATGGCGGAGCCGGCGGATTGCCTTTTCCTTGATTTGTCTGACCCGCTCACGGGTAAGACTAAATCTTTCACCAATTTCTTCCAGGGTTAAACTGTGCTCACGATTTAATCCGAAATAAAGCCTGATAACCTCAGCTTCACGTTCACTCAGCGTAGAAAGTGCACGCTCAATCTCAATCTTCAAAGATTCAACTTCAAGCGATGAATCTGGTGATGGCTGATGTTCATTGGCCAATACATCGAGAAGACGGTTATCTTCACCCTGCGCAAACGGGGCATCAACCGAAAGGTGACGACCCGCGATTTTGAGCGTTTCTGCCACATCAGACTGAGTCATATCCAGTTGTTCTGCGATTTCTTCAGCATTCGGTTCACGTTCAAATTCCTGTTCCAGGTTTGAAAACGCTTTACCGATTTTATTCAGCGCACCAACCCGGTTGAGGGGAAGACGAACAATACGGGATTGTTCTGCAAGAGCCTGCAATATTGATTGTCTGATCCACCAAACGGCGTAAGAAATAAATTTAAACCCACGGGTTTCATCAAATCGTTTAGCCGCTTTGATAAGTCCAAGGTTTCCTTCATTAATCAAATCACCCAGAGATAAACCCTGGTTCTGATACTGTTTGGCAACTGAAACCACAAACCTGAGGTTTGCTTTGGTCAGTTTTTCGAGGGCAATCTGATCGCCGGCTTTAATGCGGACGGCCAGATCAATTTCTTCATCCGGGGAAAGAAGTTCTACCCGGCCGATTTCCTGCAGATACCGGTCAAGGGAAGCACTTTCCCTGTTGGTTATCTGCTTGCTGATTTTAAGTTGTCTCATAGTCCTCTGTTCTTCCGCAAAAACTGTTAACGTGCCAGATCGACACGGTCAACAATTCCGACGATGGAGGCATCAACGGGTGCCATAGGAACGTTCATGGGAATGACAGCTTCACTGCTTGTCACATACAGAACCATTTCCCCAACACCTGCGCCGATGGTATCCACCGCAATAATGGGTTTCTCTGTGAATTTTCCTTCAAATGTCATCGGTTGAATCAACATCATTTTCCTCCCTGAAAGATGATCGTCCTTCCGGGTAGCCCAAATTGTACCGATGACCCGGGCATAAAACATGAATCAGCTCCAGTCAGCGTCAAGTTTGTCAACAATTGCCATCACGACGGCATCAACGGGCTTATTTTTGGTTATTTCGGTTTGTCTGGCTGACGAACCTGTCGCAACCAGAACGATTTCACCAACACCAGCGCCTACGCTGTCAACAGCAACTACAAACTTATCCAAAACCTGGTAGTGAAGGTCAACATGTCTCACAACAAGCAGTTTCATACCGGTTAAACCGGCATCCTTTCTGGTTGCCCAGACAGTTCCAATCACTTTTCCTATAACCATGTGGTTTACGTCCCGATGGGGGTGAAAGTTATCAGCCGAGGATGTCTTTTTCGTTACACTTGCATACTTTGTGGAAACGTTCACCAAATTTATAGCTGCCAGATTTTTCATCCTTGAAGGAAGCTACCATCTTGATAGGCGTGATTTCAGAGTTGCAAACCGGGCAGATTTTCTTTTTGGAAGCTGCTTTTGCGTTTTTATCGGCGAATTGGTTCTTTGCCATTTTTTTATTCCTTAGAGTTTATACTAAATTTAATTAGTTTTCACGTTATTTCCACCGGTTTCCCTGGCCCGCTGAAGTGCAGCAAGTGCACCTTCAATCAGGTAGTCTGCCGTGGCTTTTTCTTTTTTAAACCGTGAAATCCCGATACTGATGGTAACGGGGACTTCCATCCGTTCAAAACGAATTGGGGATGAGGCTACACTTTCTCTGATTTTTTCGGAAATCAGAAAGGCATTGTTAGCATCACTGTGAACCATAAGTGCCGCAAAACGGTTCCGTCCAAGGCGGCCCAAATAGTCATAATTTCTTAAATTCACTTTCAGCAGTCTTGCCAGGTGTGAACTTGCCATATCAGTTACGAGAGCACCGAGCCGTTCTTCATGTTCCTGAAAACGGTCAATTTCAAATACAACCAGGCACAGGTCAAAACCCACCCTGAGTGCCCGGGTTAGCTCTACCGAAAGGCGATCCATGAAAAACCGGTGATCAAAGACACCCGTTGCTTCATCATATATTTTTTGATTTTCAGCAGACTCGTCAAGATAGATATTTTCCATCATCAGACCTGCAAGAAATCCGGTTTGTTCAAGACATTGCAGATGAGAGGAAGTAAACCATCCTTTCACCTCATGTTCAAGAACAATTGCACCGTAACATTTATTTGCGGATGCAACCGGTACCGCAATCAGACTGGTATTCAGACGCAGATCTTCACCAGGCTGAAACCTGAAACGTCCTTCAAGGCTGGCTTCAGTTGACTTCAGTATCATGGGTTTGAGTGACCGCATTACAGCACCTGCAATACTGTGATCTATTGCAACGGCCAGACCTTCAGTCACATATTCACCACTGCCCTGACTGATCACCTTCTGAACAGAAAGCTCACCGGTTGTGTCAAAGGCAACAACAGCAGCATAACTAAACTCAAAAGCCTGCCTGATAAAAGCAGTGACCTGTGAAAGCAGATCCCGAACGCTTTTCATCTGCTGAAGGTCACCCACAAGTGTACTCATCTGCTGAGTATACCTGTTAGAAAACTCCAGGTCATCCTTCATCGAGTAAATAAAAACCAGATGTGATACCAACTTACCAAGCCGGTTAAAAAAACCAACTTCATCACCGCCAAAGGCATCAGGCTTCAAACTGTCTGCAAAAAGTATTGCGCAAATTTCATCGCCAAAAAAAACAGGAATCCCCAGAAAGGAATTTATTCTTTCAGGCTGATGGTAATAAGGAAGCAATTTACCAATTTCTTCTGCCGGAATTTTAAACCGGATGACGGGGTTTCTTGTTTCCAGAATTTTTTGCAGGAAACTGTCATCAGTAAAAGGAATTCGTTCATCACCAGAAAAACTCTGGGAATCAGTCACGCAGGATTCCAGCACATATTGTTTCCGGTTTCGATTGACCCAAAACAGAGAAACAGTATAAACAGGAAGTGACTCTTTAATCACCCACAAAATTTCTTCAAGTGCCTGATTGAATTCGGCGTTTGAATTTCTTTCAGCCCTGAAACCAGGACGAACTGCTTTACTTTCATTACTAACGGCTTGAACTGACCTTTCCGGTGTTTTAGCCGGAGCTTTCCGGACGGACCCCTGAAAGTCATCGGATGGCCGGTAAGGCCTGGGCTTACTTACCCCGGCTTCTAACCACTCTGAGTCTTTATCTGACTCTGATCCCGAAAAACCATCCGTATCTGAAATCACTATTGGCTTATCCTCTTCTTCTGACCCGAAATTTTGCAGTTTTTTAAAAAAGGACATCGCTTTCTAACCCTTTCGGGCGTAATTATCCCATAATAACCCTGCAAGTTAAGGTCAATTTCAACTAATGTCAAACCAATAAGTAGCCCTAAAAGTGAGGCAAAACACAACAATTCCAAAGTAAGTCTATAAAAAACAAACTGTTAAGCCATAATCACTATTTTTAACAAAATATACAGATACTATTGACACCATCATTTTCTTGCCGTATCTTCGTGCTCCGTTTAAAACGGGGTGTAGCGCAGCCTGGTTAGCGCGCCTGCCTTGGGAGCAGGAGGTCCCGAGTTCGAATCTCGGCACCCCGACTTTGAGAAAATGCGATGTGGTCGCCAAAGGTTACTTGCGCTCATGAAAATTTGTGCTTATCTTTGCAGTCCTTTGTGCCCGTAGCTCAACTGGACAGAGCATCAGCCTTCTAAGCTGAGGGTTACAGGTTCGACTCCTGTCGGGCATACGAGCACGACTTACGATGGTGGGCATAGCTCAATTGGTTAGAGCGCCAGATTGTGGCTCTGGAGGCTGTGGGTTCAATCCCCATTGCTCACCCTGATTTAAAGTTTTGAAAAACGGCCTGTTCGACTAGGGGTTTAGGTCATCGCCCTTTCACGGCGGTAACACGGGTTCGAATCCCGTACAGGCTACAAGAAAAGTCTGGCAGAAATGCCAGACTTTTTTGTTTTGTTACAAATCGTTACCTCTTTCCCGAAACGAAGTTCCTCATCTTTGCGTTTAAGCGTTTACTGAAACTAAACTTAAACGAAACCCCTCAGGCATGATTTCTTCAAATACACTTACAAAAACTTTCCGGTCTGGTGATTCTGACCTTACCGTTCTCAAATCTGTGTCCTTTCATATTGAACCCGGTGAGTTTGTCTCCATTCTCGGACCCAGCGGCTCAGGTAAATCCACTTTGCTGGGATTACTTGCCGGACTCGACCGTCCTTCTGCCGGAAACGTTTCACTGAACGGACAAAACCTAAACGGACTTACCGAAGACCAGCTTTCTGTTTTCCGGAATAAAAATGTGGGTTTTGTTTTTCAATCCTTTCAGCTCATCCCCACGCTTACGGCAATTGAAAACGTTATGGTCCCTCTTGAACTTTTAGGCTTAAAAGATGCAGAAGAACGGGCTGAGACCCTTTTAAATCAAGTTGGGCTTTTCCCCCGCCGGTTTCACTACCCGGTTCAGCTTTCGGGAGGTGAACAGCAACGGGTTGCGCTTGCCCGTGCTTTCTCAACCACTCCGGTTATTTTATTTGCCGATGAACCCACCGGAAACCTCGACCAGAAGACAGGTGCGGTTATTTTCGATCTCCTGCAAAATCTGAACGAAAAAAATGGGACAACTCTGGTTATGGTTACTCATGATCAGGCCCTTGCCAACCGGTCTGGACGAATTATCAGACTGGCTGATGGCGAACTCGTAAGTGATGAAGCGGTTGTTTCTAAAACGGATTATTCCTTATGAGATGGGGATTTGTCTTCAGGCTTGCCTGGCAGGAATTTAAATCGAACTGGAAAAAAACCGGATTTCTGATATTATCCATTTTCCTCGGAGTTGCTTCACTTGTTGCAATTAACTCATTCAGTGAAAATCTAAAAAAATCGGTAGAGGTTCAGTCAAAAACACTTAAAGGATCTGACCTCAGTTTTTCTTCAAGTACTGTTCTTGCAGATTCGGTTCAGTCCGTCATTGACTCTCTGGTTTTGGCAGGAATGGAGGAAAGCAAAATTGTTCAGTTTCTTTCGATGGCATTAAACCCAAAAACCGGTGATTCCCGTCTGATTCAGGTGAGAGCTATTGAAGGAAACTATCCGTTTTATGGCGTTGTGGTAACTGAACCCGCATCGGCATGGACTGAATTTAAATCCGGCAAAAATGCAGTCATTGATCTTTCACTAAGGTATCAGTTAAAACTTGAACCCGGTGATTCTATTAAAATTGGTGAAGCCTACTTCACTGTTACCGGTTTTGTTAAAAAAATGCCGGGTGATTCGGGTTTTGGTTTCGGTTCAGCGGGAAAAGTGTATTTCAGTTCAAATTATCTTCAGGAAACCAATCTGATTCAGTTTGGAAGCCGGGTTCGATACCTGACAGAATTGAAAACGTATTCCGGACAGGATATCTCCGTTCTCAGTAAAAAGCTTTCAGACAAGTTTCAGAATTCTGACATCCGTGTTTCAAGTTATTTTAACCGTGAGCAAATGCTGGGTGATGCCATTGACCGGGTCGGGAATTTTCTCGGACTCATCAGTCTGATTGCCTTGCTACTGGGTGGCATTGGAGTTGCCTCTTCAATTAATGTTTACATCCGGCAGAAACTGGATACGGTTTCGGTTCTGAGATGTCTGGGAGCCACATCGTGGGAAGTCGCAGCGATTTATCTGCTTGTTTCGGTTTCAATCGGGATGCTTGGCATTTTTCTTGGAATTTTAACCGGAATCGGGATTCAATTTGCACTTCCTGCCCTGGTTTCAGCTTACCTTCCGATTGACCTGATTGTCTTCATTTCCTGGACGTCCCTATTTAAAGGATTTGCAGTCGGTCTTGTTATTTCAATCCTTTTCAGTCTGTTTCCTTTAAGCAAGGTGCTTTTCATTTCACCGCTGAATGCCCTTCGCAGGGATGTTAACGATACAGTCGTAACCGGAAAATCAGTTCCTCTAACGATCCTTCTTGGCATTCTCTTTTTGGGGACACTCTGGGCTTTTGCAGTTGAACAGGCAGATTCCCTGATGGTTGGGTCTTTGTTCAGTCTGGCCATTGTGGTTGTTCTGGGAATCCTGGTTCTCATTGCCTGGGGCATTGTAAAAACCACCAAACTGCTCAAAATTAGAAAACTGCCCTACCCGATCAGACAGGGCTTATCGAACCTATTCCGTCCCAATAATCAAACAGTAACACTTGTTCTTGCACTGGGTTTTGGTGTTTTCCTGATCATGACTATTTATCAGATTCAACGTGCCTTGCTGGGTCAGATCGAGTTGGGTGATTCGGGTTCAAGACCCAATATGATTTTGTTTGATATTCAGAAGTCGCAGAAAGATACACTTCAATCTATTTTTGACGGAAAGAAAATTTCAAATACTGAGTTACTGCCCATTATTCCGGCCAGATATAACGGTATCAGCAAAAATGGACAGATTACAAAGCCAGATTCTTCATTCACCTCACGTCCCCGGTCAGAATACATGGTGACATACCGGTGGGATCTTTTAAAAACGGAAACTATTTCTGAAGGAACCTGGTGGAAAAAAGAAGGCCCTGCAACCGGACCTGAAGTTTCAGTTTCAAATGACATTGCCGCCAGAATGGGCATTAAATTGGGTGATCAGGTGAAATTTGATGTGTTGGGAGTTGAAAAAACATTTACAGTTACTTCCCTCAGAAAAATTGACTGGATGGGTTTATCTCCCAATTTTGTTTTCGTGATGAAACCAGGGGTACTTGAACAGGCACCCCAAACTTTTATAACCAGCCTGCATATAGACGGTACTGAAAAGCGAAGTCAGTTTCAGCGGGAACTGGTGGGTGCATTCCCGAATGTTATGGCCATTGATCTCTCTCTGGTTCTTGAAACGGTTGATTCTGTTCTTGACAAAATCAGTATTATCATCCGATTTATGGGGTTTTTCAGCGTTGTAACGGGTTTGATTGTGGTTATTGGTGCCATTTCAAACGGAAAACGTCAGCGGCTGCGTGAAGCTGCTTTACTTCGTACAGTGGGTGCTGTGAAGATTTTAATTCAAGGGATTTTCTCAATTGAATTCGTAGTATTGGGAATTCTTGCCTCATTTACGGGAATATTACTTTCGGGCGGATCAGCTCAGTTATTGCTGCGTTTTGTTTTTGAGATTCAGGCGCCCATCGAATGGGGTTTGATTCTAACCGGAACCCTTATTACCGCCGGACTGATGCTGATCATCGGCTGGGTTGTAAATGGTGGAATCTTCAGACATAAACCACTGGAAGTCCTCCGTGAGGAATAATTTTCTCACCGCAGAGACGCCGGGGACGCAGAGAAAAAATAAATATAGCATCTGTTTTCAATAGGAAATTGTCGAAGAAATCTTTGTTTTCAAATTCCCAAACAAACAATTTTATTTTGAATTTCTCAGCGTCCCCTGCGCCTCTGCGGTAAAATTCATGGCAAGAATTTGGTTGATTGACCCGTTTCGGATACAAATCAGTTGAATATGAAGAGCAAACTACTATTTTTGCAGTTCGTATTCGTATTTTCTGCTGTCATTTATTCGTAAACCGGATTTTTGGCTTTGAAACCCATTAAGGAATTTAACCCCGGGAAGGTCTCTATGCCCATCGAGCTGATCGTAAAGGAATTTGAAGAACTCAAGGCGCTTGAAGAAAAACTGCTTTCAAACACATTGGAGCACAAGCAGGATTATTGGAACAAAGTTACCCATTTCACTCAGATTCTGGTTAAATTCCCGAACGTGAAAACCAGTGACTACGAACAATACAAAGCAGAACTTGAAGGCTCAATCAACCGGGTTAAAAACTTTCAGGCCGAGCGCGAAAGAAAATATATTGCGCTTAAAGAGCAGATGCATTACAATAAGGTTCTGATTGAAAAAGAACTTGAACCACTTGCAGAAAAACATGCACTTCTAACAGGTTCAGAACATCCAGATTTTTCAATGGAGCTTTACAACAATCTCGTTCGCCTTCAGAAGCGGGTTAGAATTCTCCGCCCCTTAGACCGTCATGACCGTGAAGTTTTTGATAAGAAACTTACTGAGTTACTAAGTGCTTTTGAGGAACAGAAAAAAGCAGTCAGAGAATCACGTTTAAATGAATCTGACGTCATCAAAAATGACCTGATTACCAGAATTGATGCCCAGATTGAAGCACTTACTGCGTCAGTAAATGAAAAATCTCAGGATGCATACGACCGGTTTTTTCAGTCGATGGAAGTTATCAAATCTGAACTCACCAATGAGCACCTGATTAAAAAACATGTTGACGCTCTCTGGAAAAAATGGAAAAAGTCGAAAGAAGATGCCAAAGAACTTCTTTCTGAAGTTTACACAACCAACCATGATACACTTGAGCAGGAACTCGAAGCTTTTGCTACCCGCCTTCCTGAGATAAAAAATCCGAAAGAGGCTTTTGGTCAGTATAAAGCCCTTCAGAAAAAAGCGATTGAACTGGTTATGAAACGCCGTCAGAAAGATAAACTTTTCAAACGGTTTAAAGCATTGTGGACGGATATGCAGGGTCAGTTCGAATCTTATCAGCAAGAAGCTGAAAAACAAAAGCAATACCGCGAGCAGATCCAGCAGAAAGAAACTGAAAAGAAGGTTCAGGAAAAATCACGGGTTGCCGATGATCTTCGTGAACAATTAGCCCAGCATCAGGAAGCTAAAGCAAAGCTGCAAAAAGAAATCAAGAACTCAGACCGGTCAACTTTTATCAGAAAAGCACAGGAAGTTCTTGAAGTTCAGGAAAATATGATTGCCGAAATCACCCGCAAGCTTGATCGCTTAGAAAAAGATTCCCATAAAGCCGGTTGAGTTCAACCCAGGCCAGGACTGCATTTTCTCAAAGAAAAACCTGCTGCCGGCAGGTTTTTCTGTTTATAAGGATTGTCAAAAATGAAGATTTACACGGGAAATGAAATTCATGGTTACCTGAAAACCCTCAAAAACCGTCGGTTGTTTGATTCAGATTCGCTTCATGAGACCGTAAGTTCAATTATCAGGGAAGTAAGGGTAAATGGTGATAAGGCTGTTTTTGCTTTCACAAAAAAACTGGATGGCGCAGACCTGCACTCACTCAGGGTTCCTGAAGACAAACTCAAAGCAGCTGAAACTGCATTAACACCTGAAATCAGAACAAATCTTTTACAAGCCGCAGAAAATATCAGGGAATTTCATCGCCATCAGGTTGAAAAAACCTGGTTGGTTGAAAAGGAAGATGACATTTTACTCGGACAAAAAATTACACCTATCGAACGGGTTGGCGTTTACGTTCCGGGTGGGAAAGCCTTTTATCCTTCTTCCCTGCTCATGAATGTAATCCCTGCTCAGGTTGCCGGATGTAACGAAATTGCCGTGGTAACACCAGTTTCAAGAACGGGTGAAGTGAATCCGGTTGTGCTGGGAACCTGTGCTTTGCTTGGAATTACTGAAGTTTATTCAATTGGCGGGGCTCAGGCTGTTGCAGCCCTTGCTTTCGGAACAGAATCCATTCCACCGGTAGATATGATTGTCGGACCCGGGAATCAGTATGTGGCGAAAGCCAAGCAGCTCGTATTCGGATTTGTAAAAATTGACAGTATTGCAGGTCCGAGTGAGGTTACGATTATCGCTGATTCATCAGCTGATCCTGAGCATTTGGCAATTGATCTATTCAGTCAGGCAGAACATGATGAAGAAGCTGCTGTCACGTTGATAACCCCAGATTCTGAACTGGCCGAAAAAGTTCTTCAAGTCATTCCGACACTTTTGGAAAAGCAACCCCGAAAGGAAATTATCGCCGCATCTCTTGCGAAATATGGTGGAATTCTGGTCACAGAAAATCTGGACGAAGCTTTTATTTTAGCCAACCAGATTGCGCCAGAACATCTTGAACTTGCAACCGAACAGCCCCTCGAACATCTTGATAAAATCCAACATGCCGGTGCTGTTTTTCTGGGTCATTTTTCACCGGAAGCCGTTGGTGATTATTTCGCCGGACCCAATCACGTTTTGCCTACCTGCGGAACTGCACGATTTTTTTCTCCGCTTGGGGTTTACGATTTCATAAAAAGAACATCAATCATTCAATACAGTGAAACTGCCATCAGAAAACACGGAAAAGCCATTTCTTCTCTGGCGGATCTGGAACAATTGACCGCTCACGGAGACAGTATCAGGATCCGTGGCAAGGGGTAAGTGAATAGTTATAAGTGATAAGTTACAAGTTATAAGTCGACGGAAGAGAAAGATCCCGAACCAGCTTCGGGGTTATAAGTTGCAGGAATATCAGGCTTACAAAGAAACAACAAAATGAATCCAATCGAATCTCTTTTCAGACCGGCAGTTTTGCTGGAGCATGAATACAAAGTCACCGAACATATCTGTCAGGTGAAGCTGAATCAGAATGAAAATCCTTATTCTTTTCCTGCAGAATTAAAGGCAGAAATTGAAGCTGATCTGCTGAATGCTGCCTGGAACCGTTACCCAACGGTTTTCCCTGATCACTTCATAGCACAGCTTGCCGGTCATTTTGGTGTTTTGCCGGAAAACCTGCTGATCGGGCATGGCAGCAACGAACTGATTTATTCATCTCTATGGGCAATTTTAGGTCACGGTGAAAAAATTCTGATTCCGGAACCGAGCTTTTCTCTGTATAAAACCGTTGCCAATTTATGTGAAGCACTCGTTGTTCCTGTTCTTTCAAATCCTGAAACACTGAAGATGGACCTGGCTGAACTCGCCACTGAAATTCACCGGCATCAGCCAAAACTGACAATTTTATGCAGTCCAAATAATCCATCCTCTCAGCGGATTCCGTATGACGATCTGATTTCTCTGCTAAAAATGAGTGAGGGATTGGTTTGGGTTGATGAAGCTTACATCGAGTTTTCAGAAAACCAATCTTTGGTAGACCGGCTGAATGAATTTCCCAATCTGATCATTTTACGTACTTTTTCTAAAGCCTATGGTCTTGCCGGGCTGAGACTGGGATTTCTGGTTTCTTCAGCCGAAATCATCAGGCAGCTCAGAAAAACCAAGGTTCCTTTTACCGTTGATGAAATGAGTCAGATTATTGCCTCAAAGATTCTGAAAAGAATGGATTTGGTTGACCGGAATGTTGAACTTATCAAGACTGAAAAAGCCCGGATATTTGCAATATTGAAAGATATTAAGGGAATTCAGGTGTTTGAATCAGATACAAACTTCTTTATCTTTAAGGTCTTGAAAAATCCGCTAAAAAGTGTTTTTGCAAACCTTGTGTCAGAAGGTATTCTGGTGCGGGATGTGAGCAGTTACACGAATTTGAGCGGATTCCTCAGGGTAAATGTTGGAACCCCTGAGGAAAATGACCAATTTCTGACCGCAATCAAAACCATAGTTTCTTAAGACCAAAGAAAGGGAGACCTCACGTGAATATTTTCGTTTGTGTCAGTCAGGTGCCCGATACCGCCACCCGGATCAAACCAGCCGCTGACGGAAAGACCATTGATAAGACTGATGTTAATTTTATTCTGAACCCGTATGATGAAATTGCTGTTGAACAGGCACTTCGGGTAAAAGAAGCCCACGGCGGCGAAGTAACGGTTATTTCAGTTGGGGATGATACCGTTCTCAACACCATTCGAAAAGCCATTGCAATGGGAGCCGACAAAGCCGTTCACATCAAAACCCAGGAAGAAGTTGACGGAATTTCTGCTGCCCGTGCAGTTGCTGAAATCCTGAAAACCGCAAATCCGGATCTCGTTTTTACCGGGAAAGAATCAGTTGACAGTAATTCAGGGCAGTTTGCAACCTTTCTTGCCGCACTTCTTGATATCAATGTCATCAATGTTGCCGTTAAATTTGACCTCACCGGATCTCATATCCGTGCAGAACGCGAAATAGAAGGTGGCAAAGAAGTCGTAGAAACCTCACTTCCTGCAGTTGTTTCCTGTCAAAAGGGACTCAATGAACCCCGTCTGCCGACGTTAAAAGGAATTATGGCCAGTAAAACGAAAAAACCGGAAGAAGTAGCCTTCAGTGGCGGTGCTTCCTGGACGGCGATAACAGAACTGGTTAAACCACCCGCAAAACCAGCCGGAAAAATTGTCGGAGCTGATGTTTCAGCAGTAACGGCACTGGTTGATTTGTTACATAACGAAGCCAAAGTCATTTAAGGGTGGGAGAAACCATGTCATCATTATTAATCGTTGCCGAACACCGGAACGGAAAATTAAAAAAATCGAGTTTTGAAGCCATTTCAAAGGGAGCATCTGTTGCCAAAGACCTGGGACTAACTGCCCACGTTTTATTGGTTGGCGGAAATGAAGTTGCCGGATTAACCGCTGAAGCAGCAAATTATGGAGTTAGTTCCATCCTTACTGTTACCGACCCCAAACTGTCGGCCTATGCAAACCGTGCATTTGCAACTGCAGTTTCAGAAGTAGCCAAGGCCAAATCAGCTACCGTGATATTGCTCTCTGCCACGGCATTGGGCAGGGAACTTGGTGCATTTGTTTCAGTTAAACTCGATGCCTCACTGGCATCAGATTGTACTGAACTTCATTCTGCAGGCGGAAATCTTAAAGTTATTCGACCGGTTTACACGGGGAAGGCTTTATCAACAGTTGAACTTAAACAGCCAGTAAAAGTCATTACTCTCAGACCCAATGCTTTTCCGGCGGTATCATCACCTTCTTCTCCTTCAGTTGAAGCCGTTTCTGTAACCTTTTCTGATAAGGACTTTGCCTGTAAAGTTGTTGATACAATTACGGCGTCTGGTAAACTTGATGTTGCCGAGGCTGAAATCGTGGTTTCTGGTGGTCGGTCACTTGGCAGTGCAGAAAACTTTAAAATCCTTGAAGATCTGGCTGCAGTTTTGGGCGGAGCTGTTGGTGCGAGCCGGGCAGCCGTTGATTCTGGTTACAGGTCACATGAAGATCAGGTTGGCCAAACCGGAAAAGTGATTTCTCCAAAACTTTACATTGCCTGCGGAATTTCTGGTGCGATTCAGCATCTTGCAGGGATGAGTTCATCAAAGGTTATTGTGGCTATCAACAAAGACAAAGAAGCTCCCATCTTCCAGATTGCAGATTATGGGATTGTGGCTGATTTGTTTGAAATTGTTCCAGCCTTAACTGAAGAATTGAAAAAACGTTCACACTGATCAGGAGTTTATTTGCGTAAGATTGCCGTAAAAGTTGCCGGACTTTCATCAAGTCCGTCATCAATCGGAAGCTTTGCCCTCGTACTGGCAGAAATTGGCGGAAACCGCCGTTTGCCAATTATCATTGGTGCCGGTGAGGCTCAAAGTATTGCTATTGAGCTCGAAAAGGTCAAATCTTTTCGTCCTCTAACGCATGATCTGATGAAAAATATGCTCGAAATATTGGAAGCCTCTGTCACGGAAGTTGTCATTATCAACCTCCGTGACGGGGTGTTTTATGCTAAAATATATGTTGATCATCTAGGTCAAAAACATGAAATCGACTCCCGGCCCAGCGATGCAATTGCTCTCGGGGTGAGAATAAAATGTGATATTTTTGTTATGGAAAACGTTCTGGATGAGGCTGGTGTTGAAGTTACCGAGGAAGAACCCGGTGAAGATCTGCATAACCCCGAATCTGATGAACCAGGTTCAGGTGAAGAAAATCCTGAAGATGAATTGATTATCAACCTTGACCTTCCTGATGAAGAAGAGCCATCTGGTTCTCTTCAAAAAAATGACATTGAAAAATTAACTGAAGAAATGAATAACGCCATTGCAACCGAGAATTATGAAGTGGCTGCAAAACTCAGAGATCAGATCAATAAATTGAAAGGCCTATCCTGACCCCATTCAGGGTTTTTATCATGAATCAACTCTTACACCGGGTCTGGCAAACCATTTTTCCCGTATTGCCTACCCGATTTCTGATCCCCATTTTTTTGCTGATTTCAATTGCAAACTTACATCCTGTTCAAGCCCAATCGCCTGAGCATATTGATGTTGTAACTTCTGTTTATCCCCCTTTTGTTTTTTCAGATTCTACTGGTATTTCCGGCTTTGATATAGATTTACTTACTGAAATCTGCCGGCTAAATGGCTGGATTTTTTCTGTCCGGCTCGCCTCATTTCCCGAGCTTCTGCAAACCATTTCATCAGATTCTGCAGATATTGGTGCCGGGGCTATTTATCACACTGAAGAACGGGCTTTAACATTATTTGATCTTTCAGTTCCTTACATGGAAACAGGGCTGGTTCTAGTTACCACGCATTCAAAATCCCCGGGAAAAATTCAGGATATCGGCGGTTATACTCTGGCAGTCAAACAAAGCGCAACCGGAGAAAGACTGGCAACTGAATTAAACAAAAAAGACCTTAACCTTACAATCAACAGATATTCATCAACAGATTCCTGTTTTATGTCAGTCAGCAAAGGTGAATCTGACGGACTTCTCAATGATTATTTTAACTCGGTTTATCTGGTCTCGAAAAATTTCCCCGGAAAAATGGTTATTAACAACAACCTGACCGGAACGCCATTTCTTCTTCATTTTCCACTTTCATTCCCAATGGGAAAAACCTTTTTTTCACGTCATGGAAATGAATTTAATCAAACTGTAGAATTACTGAAGAAAAATGGATTTATCGCAAAAATCCAGAAAAAATGGATGATTGAATCTCCCGAATCATCTTTTATGAGAACCTGGCTTCCGTGGTTTACTTATGGCTTCTCAGTATTATTTGGTGGATTGCTCTTTTTTATTCTTTTCAGAAAACAAAAGGCAGATGTTCAGAAGGCGATCGTTTTCACTGAACTTGAAAAATCAAAAGGAGAACTCAAACAAACTGAAGACCGGTACCGCAACCTGCTTAAACAGTCAAGTGATGGAATTTTGATTGCAGACAGTGAGACTTTTTCCATTCAGGAATCAAACCCTAATGCAGCCCTTGCGATAGGGTACACTGAAGCCGAACTTGGGGCACTTTCTCTGTCTGACATTCTGTATTCTGAAACAACCGAGAAATTAAATCTTCACGCACTATTCAACGAATCGTTCAGCGGAGAAAAGCAATTCCGTCATAAATACGGCTATTCAGTCAGTATGGATGTTCGAACCTCCAAAGTTTCTTTTGGCGGGCAATATGTGTGGGTTCTTACCTTTCGTGATATTTCTGAACGCAAAAAATACGAAGACGCACTCAGGCAAAGTGAAGAATCGTACCGGATTTTATTCGGCCAAAGTCCGGTTGGTATAATGACCACAGATAAAGCCGGAATAATCACACGCATCAATACGAAACTTGCCGAAATTTTAAATCTGAAAGATGTAAGATCGTTAACCGGACAAAATGTTTTCTCTCAGGTCCAGTTATATAATTCAGGAATTGCAGAGAAATTTGAACATGTTCTTTTTAAACGGGAATCAAGCGCAACTGAATCTGTTTATACCCTTTCAGATGGTTCTGAACGATTTTTAAAAGTCAATATTGTTCCGCTTACGAGTAAATCCAACGAAGTAATTGGTTCATTGTCTCTGATTGAAGACATCACAGATGTTAATTTTGCACTTGACCAGTTAAAACAGAGTGAAGAAAGATTCCGGACGTTGGTCGAATCAATTCCTGCCCCGGTTATTATTACAAGTCTTGGCAACGATAAAATTATATTTGTCAGTCAATATGCTGAGCACCTTCTGGACGGACCAGTTTCACAGATTTTAGGATCATCAACGTCAGAATTTTATTACAATAAAAACGACCGTGATGAAATTTTAAAACAAATTACCGCACATGGTAAAGTGTCTGGCTACGAAATTAAAATAAAAATTCCCAAGGGAAATGTTTTAAATCTTCTCGCCTCAATTTCAATGATTAATTACAACGGACAGCCCTGTCTGCTTGGTATTTTCACAGATATTACCACACGTAAAAAATCTGAGCAAGCTTTACGTGAGAGCGAAGAAAAATTCAGGTTGCTCTTCGAAAATGCACCACTTGGGATTTTCCATTTCGACAGTTCAGGTGTGATCACCGCCTGCAACCAGTATTTATCTGATATTACCGGCATTTCATCCGGTGATATTTTGGGAAAAAATTACCGTGAAGTTGCAGCCTTGCAGGACTTTACCCCATTTCTTGACCAGGGGCTTGGTGATTATTCGAACAGTTTTGAAGGGGCTTACTCCTTTAACCCATTGGTTCCGTTCGTACGGGGAACGTTCTCACCCATTGTTTTGGACGATGGCGGATTGATTGGCGGAGTTGGAATCATTGAAGACATCAGCCAGAGAAAAGCATCTGAACAGGCGCTGAAGGAAAGTGAAGAAAAATACCGGTCAATCTTTGAAAATATGGCAGAAGGTATTTATCAGGTTACTGAAGCCGGTTCATTCGTTTCTGTAAATGATGCCCTTGTTAAAATGCTCGGCTATTCGTCATTTTCTGATTTTTCGGGAATCAACTATCAAACCGGTTTCTTTTATAACATGCAGGATATGGCTGAAGTTCTCAGACATTCCCATCATGCCCAATTAACCAAATATGTTGAAGTTACCTTACGGAAAAAAGACGGAAGTCCGTTAATGGTTAACTTAAACCCCAGAATCGTGCGGGATGACTCAGGAAAGATCAAATATTACGAAGTGATTGTCATTGACGTTTCTGATCTGAAACAAACTGAAAGTGAAAGAAAGAAACTTGAGCAGCAACTGATTCAAACCCAGCGGCTCGAATCACTCGGAACGTTGGCTGGTGGAATTGCACACGACTTCAATAACGTCCTTTCCATGATTCTGATGGCTGCAGAATCCATGAAAATTCTGTCGAAGGATAATGACAAGCTGCTCAGATATTCTGATATGGTTTCTTCTTCAGCAGAACGTGGAGCAGCGATTGCGAAGCAACTTTTACTGTTTGCAAGAAGTGAAAATATCGACCTTCAGCCTGTTGATTTGGGTCATGTTATCACTGAAGTCTCGGATCTTTTGCTCCATTCCTTTCCAAAATCTATCCGGATTGAAACAAAATTTGAAGCTGAACATGTACTTGTTCTTGGTAATTCAGGTCAGATCCAACAGGTGATCATGAATCTTTCGATCAATGGCCGGGATGCCATGGTTGAGAAAATCGGAGATTCTGGTGACGAAGGCGTTTTAACTCTGGCTTTGCAGGAAGTTTCGGGATGGGATCTGACTGATGAATTCCCGGAAGCGAGACTGGAACCCTATTTGTTGCTTACCATTTCTGATACCGGAACCGGAATCGAAGATGCAACTCTTCAAAGAATCTTTGAACCGTTCTTTACGACGAAAGAAAGAGGCAAGGGTACGGGTCTTGGTCTTTCAATCGTTCACGGCATTATCAGAGGACATCAGGGTTTTATCACTGTGAAAAGTGAACCTGGCAAAGGCACAACATTTTATGTTTATCTGCCTACCATTCAGGCATCCGGTTTATTTGGTGAATCTGGTGAAGCGGGAATGGACTCAAAAGGCAAAGGCACAATTCTCGTCGTTGATGACGAAGAACTGATCAGAGAAACCCTCACTGAGATTCTTAAAAATGCAGGATACCAGATTCTGACAGGTGAGAATGGTGTTGAAGGTCTTGAAGTTTTTAAGAAATACAGGGATAAAATTGATCTGATTATTTCTGATATGGGCATGCCCCACATGAACGGGATGGAGTTTTTCAAGAACCTAAAAATTCTTGAGCCTGAAGTCCGCCTCATATTCTCAACCGGTTATCTTGAGCACGGATCAAAATCTGATTTACTTCAGAAGGGTGCGAAGGATGTAATTTTTAAACCGTTCAGGGTTCAGGATCTGCTAAATACCATCACGGCTGCTATGCCAGACGGTTCAGTTTAAATTCGCTGATTTCGACAGGTTTGGGCTGATTATTTTCTCTGATCAGATCTTCAAGGGTGATGTTCTTGACGACCTGATCAACGGCATTCTGAATCTTCTGCCATAACGATCTGACTGAACAGTCAAATTTATGATTGCAGGGTTCATTTTCTTCGTTAAACCGTTCGCAGAAATTGGATTCGTAAAGTCTGCCGCCAAGGGTGGAAAGAATATCATTCACTACAATTTCACTTGCGGGTCTTGCCAGAAAATAACCGCCAACCTGACCCCGTGTACTGTCAATAAATCCACCAATCCGCAACAAACGCAGCAATTTCGCCACATTGTGAACGGTGATTCCTTCTGACTCGGCAATTTCCTGAATGGTGATTCCGCGATCCTGATTCGGGTGGCGGGCCACCTGGATCAGACACCGCAATCCCAATTCTTCCTGTGAACTGAATTTCATTTTAACTTTCTAATACGTTACACAGAGAAACACTGAAGATGAAATGAGTTCACATCCTGACAAAGAATCTCTGTGGAACTCCCTTTTCTTCTGTGCTGCTCTGTGCAATAATGTCATTACTATCCCTGAAAAGCAGGATTTTTAGGAATTTTTGAGCCGCACGCTTTCAGATAAACCAGCTTCTCATAATCTTCTTTTGAAATTGAAGGTCCGGTTTTTCCGCAATGCAAATTGTAGGCATTTTTAAGCATATCGGCGACCTGTGCCGGGTGACGGCCTTCGATCATCCATCTTTCCATCATGAACACAACTTCGCCATTTTTGAACAAAGCTGCAGATGGAGATGAAGGGGGATATCCCGTAATTTTTGAACGGACTTTATCTGTTGCCGCACGATCCTGGCCAGCGAAAACAGTCACAATATTATCCGGAATGACAGCGTTCTGCAGGGATTCTGCAACACCCGGACGGGCACTTCCGGCAGCACATCCACAAACAGAGTTAATCATAACCAGAGTTGTGCCTTCTTTATTGGCATCAAAATGGGCATCAACCGCTTCTGGGGTTGTAAGTTCTGTAAACCCGACATAGGTTAATTCATCACGCATCGGCTGTACGGCATTTGGGTCGTACATGGGTGCCATAGGTATATTTCCAAACATCTTCTATTCCTTCCAACTATATTAAAATTCAAGTGACGAGTGACAAGGGACGAGTGACGAATCACAGGTCACAATATTCAAGTGACATATTATTTTTTGTTGTCATTCCCGCGAAGGCGGGAATCCAGTATTTTTTAGTATTTAACCACCATTTTTAATTCATGGATTCCCGCCTTCGCGGGAATGACAATTCACAATAAAACCATCTACCACAAATTCAGCATCAGCCTGGCTTCTTCGCTCATCATTTCTTTCGACCAGTTTGGTTCCCACACCAGATCAACTTGGGCATCTGCAACACCGGCTACGGATTTTACTTTTTCCTGGACTTCACCGGGTAATGTTCCGGCAACCGGACAAGCCGGAGCTGTCAGGGTCATTTTAATCCGCACAAAACTCAATGCTTCAACATTGACTTCATAGATCAGACCAAGATCATAAATATTGACAGGAATTTCAGGGTCATAGATTGTCTTTAAAACATCAATAACCGCAAGTTCAATCCGTTTTTCACGGGTCAGGACTTCTCCGCCCTCACCTGTAACTGCTGATTCTTCCATTTCAGTTCCGATTTTTGTTTTGCCGGTTACCCGAACAGATCATTAATTTTTAGCAGTCCCCTGATGAGAGCATCTGCATCTTCTTTGGTATTATAAAAAGCAAAAGAGGCACGGGCAGTTGCCGGAACACCAAACCGTTTCATCACAGGCTGAGTGCAGTGATGTCCGGTTCTGATGGCAATGCCTTCCTGGTCAAGAATCATCCCGATATCGCTGGCATGTGCAGATTTCATCACAAAAGAAATCACACTTCCCTTGTTGGCTGCCGTACCGATAATGCGCAAACCCGGAACTTCAAGCATTTTTTCAGTTGTGTAAGTGAGCAACTCATGTTCCCAGGCAACAGCTGACTTCCAGTCGAGAGAATTCACATAATCAATTGCAGAACCGAGTCCGATTCCGGCAGCAATGTTGGGTGTTCCTGCTTCCAACCGGAAAGGCAGTTCGTTGTAAGTCGTTTTTTCAAAGGTGACCGTTTTGATCATGTCACCACCGCCATGATAAGGCTGCAATGTGTCAAGTAACGCTTTCTTTCCGTACAAAATTCCGATTCCGGTCGGACCAAAAAGTTTGTGCCCCGAAAAAGCCAGAAAATCACAATCCAGATCCTGAACATCGACAGGAAAATGAGGGATCGACTGGGCTGCATCCACCAGAACCGGAATACCTTTTTCATGAGCAATTTTGATAATGTCTTTGACCGGATTTATCGTTCCCAGCGTGTTCGACATGTGGGAAACGGCAACCAGTTTTGTTTTTGCTGAAAGCAGTGAATCCAGCTCTTCCAGAATCAATTCACCTTTGTCATTGACCGGGATGACTTTCAGTACGCCGCCTTTTTCTTCGAGAATCATCTGCCAGGGCACAATATTGGAATGGTGTTCCATGGCTGAAATAAGAATTTCATCGCCGGGTTTCAGGACCATTCTTGCAAAAGTTGAAGCAACCAGATTGATGCTTTCTGTCGTCCCGGAAGTGAAAATGATTTCTTCTTCTTCGGCAGCATGAATGAAAGCCTGAACTTTTTTCCGGGTGGATTCATAATCGGTCGTTGCCTGCTGGCTCAGCGTATGAATTCCACGGTGAACATTGGCATTTTCATTCCGGTAATAATCATTCATCCGGTCGATAACCACAACCGGTTTCTGA
Organism: Bacteroidota bacterium; assembly: GCA_020161835.1. Classification (GTDB taxonomy): domain Bacteria; phylum Bacteroidota; class JABWAT01; order JABWAT01; family JABWAT01; genus JAFLBE01. The sequence continues at coordinate 186,141 of JAIUNL010000004.1, forward strand.
GCCGTTGCTGCATTATCGAGATAAACCAAAGGTTTTCCGTTGACTTTGGTTTGCAGAATCGGGAAATCTTTCCTGATTTGTTCTGCTGAAAATGCTGTCAGGTTGACCTCATAATGAGTCATACTTCCGTTTCCTCAAAGTGGAACGGACTGTGAAGGCGTTCCAATATCTGCTGATCGAGATATTCCCTGATTTCAGCCTGCGGGATTGAATTCAGCACATCAACGGCAAAAGCATGGGTTAACATGGCTTTGGCCATCGGCTCACCAATTCCCCTTGACTGAAGGTAAAACAGCTGCATTTCATCCAGTTGACCCACCGTTGCCCCGTGAAAACATTTCACGTCATCGGCATAAATTTCAAGCTGTGGTTTGGAGTCGGCAGTTGCTTCATCTGATAAAAGCAGATTCCGGTTTGACTGGTTGGCGTAAGTTTTCTGGGCATCTTTCTGAACGATAATTTTTCCGTCAAAAACGCCGGTCGATTTATCCGACAAAATCCCCTTGTAAGATTCCTGACTGGTTCCGTTGGGTTTCTGATGATCGATAAGTGTAATATTCTCAACATGATGCGTACCGGTGACGAGATAAAGTCCGTTCATCAGGCAGTTAACACCTTCACCTGAAAGCCGGGCAGTCACTTCATTTCTCACCATTCCGCCGCCCATTGTAATCACATGAGATTTCCAGGTTGAATTGGTTTGCTGAAAAGCTTCAATCCTGCCGATGTGAAATCCGTTATCCGATTCATCGGTAATTTTAGTGTGGTGAACAACAGCATTTTCTGCGAGAAACAAGGCGGTCGAAACATTGGTGAAACCGGCCGGATTTCCGTCAGAAATAAAATGTTCGATAAAGGTAGACTCAGAAGATTTTCCGGCGGAAATTATGAGTTTCGGCTGAACCAGATTTCCTGTGGAAATAAAAAGAAGATGAACCGGACGTGTCTGAATTTTCCGGTCGGGGATGCTGATGAAAGCACCATCCTGAAGAAAAGCAGATCCAAGATTAGCAAACAGATCGGATTTGTCTGATGACTTCGACAGAAAAGTTTCAGCAAAATTGGGGACTGAAGCAAATGCTTCTTTCAACGTGATTACCGAAACTGAGGATTCCGGAGATTTTTGAGTCAGTGCCGGATTCAATTTTCCGTCCACAAAAACATAAAGATCGGTTTCCAGATTTCCGAACTGGACAGAAGTAAGCAGGGAGTCTGAAACAGCCGACATTTTCTCAGCCGGTGAAAAAAGCGAGGAAAGAAGTCCGTCAACCTTGCTGTATTTCCAGGGTTCATCTTTTTTGGTCGGAAATGAAAGTTCAGTAAATTCCTTAATAGCCGTTTTTCGTAAGGATTTTACTGCATCCGGATCAGAATTCCCTGAAATCCCGGCTGCGAGTGCCGTATAGTGAGTTTTAAAAAGCTGATCGTTTGCCATCAGGTCAGACCACTTCTTCTTTTTGTTCTTCACGGATCCAGTCGTAACCCTTTTCTTCGAGTTCAAGGGCAAGTTCACGTGTTCCAGATTTTACAATTTTTCCGTTCAGCAAAACATGGACAAAATCAGGAACGATGTAATCGAGCAACCGCTGATAGTGGGTGACCATGATGATACCGTTGTCTTTGTTCTTCAGCTTGTTGATTCCGTCTGATACGGCACGAAGAGCATCAATATCAAGACCCGAATCTGTTTCATCCAGGATGGCCAGTTTTGGCTCGAGAACCGCCATCTGGAAAATCTCATTCCGTTTTTTCTCTCCGCCTGAAAATCCCTCGTTGACTGGGCGTTTCAGAAGAGAATCATCCAGATCAAGAATTTTCGTTTTTTCACGAACGAGTTTCAGGAATTCAGGTCCTTCGAGAGGTTCTTTGCCGTGATATTTCCGGATTTCATTCAGGGCAGTTCTGAGGAACATGATATTCGTGACACCCGGGATTTCAACGGGATACTGGAAAGCCAGAAAAATACCTTCACGGGCACGGTCTTCCGGGGAGAAATCAAGCAGATTTTTCCCAAGATACTCAACCGAACCGGCAGTCACTTCATATTCTTCCCGGCCGGCGAGCACTTTTGACAAGGTACTTTTCCCTGAGCCGTTGGGTCCCATAATGGCGTGCACTTCACCGGCTTTAACTTCCAGGCTGATGCCTTTGAGAATTTCATTTCCGCCGATTGAGGCGTGTAGATTTTTGATAGAGAGCATGTGATTTAATTCTTAATTATGAATTTTAAATTTTGAATGATAAAGGGTAAACGATAAATGAGGAATTGACATTCATTTACCACAAATGCATGGATTCCCGCCTTCGCGGGAATGACAACACTCCCATAGTGGAGGAATATTTCCGGAATTGTTGAGTTGAAATTCTATTAACCCTTAAACATTTACCATTAACCATTGAAATCCTACCCCACACTTCCTTCAAGGGAAATGCTGAGCAGTTTGGTTGCTTCCATGGCAAATTCCATGGGCAGTTCTTTAAAAACGTCTTTGCAGTAGCCGTTGACAATGAGACTTACGGCTTCTTCTGCTGAAATTCCTCTCGACTGACAGTAAAACAACTGGTCATCACCGATTTTTGAAGTGGTTGCTTCATGTTCAATTTTAGCAGACGGATTTGAAATTTCGAAATAGGGAAATGTGTGAGCACCGCATTTATCGCCAATCAGCAAAGAATCGCATTGACTGTGATTCCGTGCATTTTCTGCAGCTTTTGATACTTTCACCAACCCGCGATAGGTCTGGTTTCCACGGCCGGCAGAAATTCCTTTTGAAACGATGGTGGATTTTGTGTTTCTGCCCAGGTGAATCATTTTCGTTCCGGTATCAGCCTGTTGCGCATTATTGGTCACGGCAACCGAATAAAACTCACCGATGGAATTATCGCCTTTCAAAATACAGCTCGGATATTTCCAGGTGATGGCAGAGCCGGTTTCAACCTGAGTCCACGAAATTTTGGAATTGTTTCCTTTGCAGATGCCACGCTTCGTTACAAAGTTGTAAATTCCGCCTTTTCCGTTTTCATCACCGGCGTACCAGTTCTGAACAGTGGAATATTTGATTTCGGCATTTTCGTTGGTGATCAACTCAACAACCGCAGCATGAAGCTGGTTTTCATCCCGTTTCGGAGCGGTGCAACCTTCGAGATAAGATACATAAGCACCGTCATCGGCAATAATCAGAGTCCGCTCAAACTGACCGGTATTTTCTGCATTGATGCGGAAGTAAGTGCTCAATTCCATTGGGCAACGTACCCCTTTTGGAATGTAAACGAACGAACCATCGCTGAAAACCGCTGCATTCAGTGCCGCATAGTAATTATCAGTGTACGGAACAACCGATCCCATGTATTGTTTGATCAGCTCGGAATGTTCACGAACGGCTTCTGAAAAGGAACAGAAAATGACGCCCTTTTCCTTAAGCGCTTCTTTGAATGTGGTGGTCACTGAAACGGAATCAAAAACCGCATCAACGGCAACGTTGGCAAGTAATTTCTGTTCTTCGAGCGGAATTCCCAATTTCTTAAATGTATCCAGGAGTTCAGGATCCACTTCGTCCAAACTATTTAATTTGGGTTTTACCTTGGGTGCGGCGTAATAATAAATATCCTGAAAATCAATCTGCGGATAGTGGACGTTTTGCCACGTTGGCACTTTCATGGTCAACCAGTGACGATAGGCTTTCAGACGGTAGTCGAGCATCCATTGCGGTTCATTTTTTTTTGCGGATATAAAACGGACAGTGTCTTCACTGAGTCCTTTCGGAGCCATCTCCTGTTCAATATCCGTCGAGAATCCGTATTTGTACTCCGACTTCGTAAACTGTTCAATCTCGTTCATTTAAAATGCCTTTTTACCGCAGAGAATTACACAGAGATACACTGAGTTGCATTCAAAGTTTCACAGAGTTTTTTTATAAAAACACCTGTTTCAATGCTTCATTTTATCAGTGGAACTTCGATGTCTATTGTGTTTAAAACCTGAAATTATTGAATCTATACAAAATAGTCAAAATTGATAACAGTGAAATTTAAAGTCAGAGTTCCGTTTTGAACAGATTTGGGAGATTTTAAAATTAGAGATGGGTTAGAATTGGAAAAACAAATCACTTTGTCTGTACATATAAGCAGAAATACGGGTCTTCGATAAAATCCGGCAGGTGCCGGATCACTCAGACTGACAAATAGAATTTATCTTTGATTCATGACTATCCGAACAAAAAGTCCATCCGGTTCTCCCTTCTGCAAGTTTTCCCTATCTTGTTTGTCAAACCAGTTATTGCACTTCTAACTTTTCTGGAAAATGATGAAAAATCTCCTTTTTATCTCTGTCACCCTGCTCCTGATTCTGTTTTCAGGTTCAAAATCCTCAACCGCCCAAACCTTCTACGACCTCAGTACCATCCAGAAAATTGAACTGGTTTTTTCGGAAAGTAACTGGGATTACAAACTCGATACCGCCAAAGCCGGAAGTGAAGGCTACATCATGGCACAATCGGTAACCATAAACGGAGTTCAGTTTGACAGTGTTGGTGTGAAATACAAGGGAAACAGTACTTACAATGCAAACAGCAAGAAAAATCCGTTTCACATTGAACTGGATTCTTACAAAAACCAGGATTATGAGGGTTACACGGATATCAAGTTGAGCAATGTATCCAAAGATCCCTCCTTCGTCAGAGAGGTGCTTTCCTACTCCATTTTGCGGCAATACATGCATGCTCCGCTTTCAAATTATGCAAACGTTTATGTGAACGGAACCCTCATCGGGTTGTATGTCAGTTCGGAATCGGTCAATAAATCTTTCATCAACTCCAAATTCGGTTCAAAAAACAACGCCTTCTTTAAGTGCAACCCGATTGGCGGAGCTGGACCCGGAACCACAACCCTTCCCAATCTGGTCTATCTCGGTGCCGACAGTTCCCTGTATTATTCGGCCTATGAAATGAACTCAGATTACGGCTGGGCAGATCTGATCCACCTGTGCAATACCCTGAAAAACAATACCGGCGAAATTGAAACCATTCTGGATGTGGATCGTGCGCTCTGGATGCTTGCGTATGACAATCTCATCGTCAATCTGGATAGTTACATCGGTGGATTTTCCCAAAATTACTATTTGTACAAAGACAAATCCGGACGGTTCAGTTCAGTTATGTGGGATTTCAATGAATCTTTCGGAACCTTCAGTATGACCGGAACGATTTCTCTACCCAACACCACATCAAAAAGTCAGATGACTCCTTTACTTCACTCCGGCGATGCCAACTGGCCTCTGATTCAAAAACTGCTTGCTGTTCCGACCTATAAAAAAATGTACCTGGCTCACCTGCAAACCATGATGACTGAAAATTTTTCAAATTCAAGTTATCTTACCACAGCACAAACCCTGCAATCCGTGATTAATGCTTCCGTTCAGGCTGACCCGAATAAACCGTTTACTTACGCACAATACCAGGGTAATCTCACAACGGATGTAAATTCAGGTCCGGGCGGACCGGGCTCAACTTCAGCACCCGGCATTTCAGCCTTAATGAACGGCAGAGTTACGTATTTATCTGCGCTGGCAGATTTTACAGCAACAAAACCTTTAATTTCAGAGGTTAAACCATCTGAGGCAAACCCGAAGGCAAATACCAATATTTACATAACAGCAACCGTAACCAACGCAACCTCAGTTTACCTGGGTTACCGGTACAAAACCACGGAAAAATTCACCAAAGTGGCGATGTCTGATGATGGAAACCATGGTGACGGAACTTCAGGAGATTCAGTTTTTGGTGCAGAAATTGCTTCCGGAACCGGAAAAATTGAGTACTATCTGTTTGCTGAAAACGCCAGTTCAGGGGCGTTTTCTCCTGCCCGGGCTGAGTTTGAGTTTTACTCGCTTACGGTTTCAACAAAATCGGAAAGTGACGTCATGATGAATGAAATTTATGCCCGTGGAACTGCCGAAAATCCGGATTGGATTGAGTTGTTTAATTCAACTTCTGCTCCAATTGATATCAGCGGGTATAAAATTTACGATTCCGGCGGAAATGAGGGCACCAAACCCAAAATGGAAATCCCCGCAGGAAGTACAATTGCTGCCGGCGGATTTTTTGTACTCGTAACGGATGACGCCTCGGCTGCCGGTTTCGGGCTTTCTAACGGAGGAGAAAAAGTCTGGCTTGAAACATCATCGGGAGTTGTGATCGATTCTATTAACTTCAAAACACATACGGCTACCCAATCTTACGGCCGGGTTACAGACGGACACGACTGGCAGATCCTGAATACGATTTCACGGGGTTCGACCAATGGAACCGGAACGGGACTGGATGACGACGGTGAACAAACGAAGAAGTTTGAACTGAGCCAGAATTATCCGAATCCGTTCAATCCGTCAACTGAAATATCTTTTACACTTCCAAAAACCGAAATAACTTCTCTGGTAGTTTATAATCTGGTCGGGCAGGAAGTCGCTCAACTTTTCAATGGTTTGGCAGAAGGCGGGAAAAAGATGAGTTTTACTTTTAACGGGACCGGACTTTCCAGCGGAATTTATCTTTACCGGCTGCAATCAGGATCCTTCTCATCAATCAAAAAAATGACTTTGCTGAAATAGAAAATTTCAAGGAATCCTGCCGGGAAAAAAATTACAGCATTCTGCTTTTCAGGAATACATCAAACGATTCCCGGTAGGCATCACCCACAGAAAAATACTGGTTTCCGACAAAAACCCGGTTCCGGTCAACTGAAGAGATTTTTGAAATCTGAATCAGGAAAGACCGGTGGACTCTTAAAAACTTACCGGGTGACAGTTTGGATTCCAGTTCTTTAAGGGTACCGTGAACCAAAAGTTTTTTGCCCGATTCAAGGTGATACGAAACGTAATCGCCGTCCGCTTCAAGAAATAAGACCGATTCCAGATTGACCGGAATCAACCTTCCCTCAGCTTTTACAAACCAGATTTCATTCTCAGGATGTTTTTCAGACTCAGTCGGTGGTTTTACCGGAAAAATCTGATCACGGGCTTTCGAAACTGATTCCAGAAACTCCTCATAACCAAAAGGTTTCAGCAGATAGTCTATGGCTCTGACTTTGTATCCTTCAAGCGCAAATTCAGAATAAGCCGTAGTAAAAATGACTTTTGTTTTACCCTGAATCAGTCTGGAAAGTTGAATTCCGGTTAAATCGGGCATTTGAATATCCATAAAAACCAGATCGACAGGATTTGAAGAAATCCATTCAAAAGCCTGAACCGAACTCAGGAATTTACCGGCCAGATCAAGACCCGGAGTACGAAGGATGTACGATTCCAGATTTTGAAGGGCAAGCGGTTCATCATCAACAGCAGCAACTTTAAGTTTTTCCATGAGTTTCCACCGGGAAAGAAAGCATAACCCTGAACCGGGTTTCATTGGATGAAATGTCAAGAATATGACGGTTTGGATAGAGCAGTTCAAGTCGTCTTTTCACATTGGCAATACCGATTTTTTCCCGTTTTTCGTCTTCTTCACTTTCCTTTTTCGGCAAAACGGCATTTTCGGTAATCAAGGTTACCAACCCAAGTTCTTCTTTTAATGAGATCAGGATGGGTCCGGGATTGGTATAACTGACACCATATTTAAAAACATTTTCCACAATCGGAATAAACATCATGGGTGAGATAAATCCGCCGGACGTTTTTTCAGGAAATTGAATTTCCAGCGGAAAATCGGGTGTGAGCCTGAGCTGCATCAGATGAAGATAATGTTTGAGAAAACCGACTTCTTTTTCAAGCGGAACGAGGTTTCCTTCCGACTCGTAAAGCAGATATCTCATGAGTTTCGACATTTCAAGAACGGCAATTTTTGCCCGGGACGGATCGATATCAACCAACGAATAAATATTATTGAGCGTGTTGAAGAAAAAGTGCGGATGAATCTGGTTTCTTAAAGCCAGCAGCTCACCCGAGAGTCGCTGACGTTCGGCATCAAGCCGGCTTTGTTCATTTCTATACCAGGTTCTGAGCAGGGTGATGCTGGTACTTACCCCCAGAACCATGATAAAATTGAAAAAATGGAAGATTGCCAGCGGCGGTTTTTGCGGCGGTTTCGCCATCCCTTCACGGAAAACCCTGACTTTCTCAATTTCCGGAAAAAAGGAATCAATCCAGGTCGTTCCGGCCACAACAATTCCAAATGCACCCGCAACAAAGAGCAGGTAAATCCACCCCCGGCGGGTAATCAGGTACCGGGGAACCATAAACAATGAATTAAAGTAAAACAGAACGGCAAACAACGACAGGGTCAGCGTCATTCTGATAAACCAGGTGTTCGAAAAGAAAGGATCTTTCTGGGTTGCCGTCCAAAAAAAAGCAACCAGACTCAGCCACACAAAAAGATGGAGAAAAATCACCAGCAGGTTGTGCCGGTGTTCCGGCTGAGTTTTTAAAAAGCCGTCTGATTTATTCATAACGGAGTGCCTCGATGGGGTCTAATTCTGATGCTTTTTTCGCCGGATAATATCCGAAAAAGATGCCGACGACTGCAGAAAAAGTAAAAGCCAGTAAAATGGATGACGAACTCACCGTTACCGGCCAGTTTAAGATGGAACCCGCCAGCAATGAAATCAAATATCCGAAGATGATTCCCAGAATTCCACCCCAGACACTTAACATAATCGATTCTGCCAGAAACTGAATTTTCACATCCCGGTCGGTGGCTCCCAAAGCCATTCTGAGTCCGATTTCACGGGTTCTCTCAGTCACTGAAACGAGCATAATATTCATAATTCCGATTCCGCCAACGAGAAGTGAAATGGCGGCAATGCTGGAAAGCAGCAGAATCATCACTTTCGAAATGGAACCCAGCATACTGGAAAGTTCTGACTGAGACCGGATTGAAAACCGTTCTTCACCATCACTCGAAATGATATTGGGTTTTGAAAGCATATACGCCCGGATGTCTGCCATTGCCTGAGTCATCTTTGCTTCTGATTTGGCCGAAACCTGAATCTGCTGAATAAAAGTGGTTGCCAGAAGCCGTTTCTGAACGGTTTTCAGCGGAGCAAGAATAATATCATCCTGATCCTGACCAAAGGTCCCCGAACCTTTGGCTTCCAAAACACCGACTATTTTCATGGGAACCGTTCCAACACGGATGGTTTCCCCGATTGGATTTGAACCGGCGGGAAATAATTTTTTGTAAACGGTTTTCCCAATCAGACAGTTTTTTGACATGCCATTGGCTTCCCTTTCAGTCAGTAAACGGCCGGAACTGACTTTATAGGCTTTTATCGTAAAATAATCTGCCCAGATACCGGTTACATTTGACCGCCAGTTGTTGGTCTGATAAACAATCTGTTGCCCCGACTGAACAATGGGTGAAACGGCAACGACAGTTTTTACCGTTTCCTTTATTTTTTCGGCATCTTCAACTTCAAGTACACTCATGCTGCCGGCAGACTGTGCTACGCCTCCCATCCGGAACGTTCCGGGGAAAATCATAATCACATTCACACCCATTGAGCGGACTTCCTTTTTGATACTTTCGTCGGATCCGTTTCCGATGGCCTGCATAGCAATTACCGAAGCCACACCAATAATCACACCCAGTACAGTCAGCCAGGATCTGACTCCGTTTCTGATGAGTGATGTGGTTGAAATTTTTACTAAATCTTTAATTGTCATGATCGTACCTGACTATTTTTTTTCAAAACCGGCTGCTGATTTCATGTTCTGTTTGATCATGTGACCCTGATTGCGTCAGCAAAAATTTTGGATTCCTGAACCTGATCTGTAATAATATGTCCGTCTCTGAGTGAAATAACCCGGCGGCAGCGTGCAGCAACATCCGGTTCGTGGGTGACGATCACGACGGTTGTTCCCGATTTATTCAATCCGGAAAGAATTTCCATGACTGAGGCGGTGCTTTCTGAATCCAGATTTCCGGTTGGTTCGTCTGCAAGAATGAGTTTTGGGTTTGAAACCAAAGCACGGGCGATAGCAACTCTTTGCTGCTGCCCGCCTGAAAGTTCTGACGGTTTGTGAAGTGCCCGGTCACTCAGTCCCATCCGGTCCAAAGCTTCCATCGCCAGTTTTTTCCTGCTTCCTTCCGGGATGGACGGATTATACAGCATCGGAAGTTCAACATTGTCAAGTGCCGACGTTCTTTGCAAAAGCTGAAAAGATTGAAACACAAAGCCGATTTTCCGGTTTCTGAGTGCAGCCAATTCACGATTCTGCATACCCGCCACGGCAACGCCATCCAAAATATAGTTTCCGGAAGTGGGACGGTCGAGACAACCCAGAATGCCCAGCAAGGTTGATTTTCCCGATCCGCTTGAGCCGGTAATCGCAACCAGTTCACCGGTTCCAATCGTAAAATTAACGTCCTTGAGTGCTTCAACCCTGACGGTACCATTGTCAAAAACCCGGCCGAGGTTTTCAGCCTGAATAACTGGTTTCATCGGGTGCCTCAGTTTTTCTTTACACCGGGAGGTGTTGGCAGGAACGGACTCCGTGCAGCTGCGGTTGCTCCAGCTTCAGGTTCACTGATAACCGAAACCACCAACTGCTGAACCGGAAGCGCAGGGTCATTGATTTCGGTTCTGGATCCGTTTGAAAATCCGGCCGTGATTGCTTTCTGATCAAGCTGCCCGGGCGAAACGATCCAAATCCAGGATTTCGGGTTTTCGGTTTTGGTGACTTTAATTCCTGATTTTTCGAGCCGCTGAATCTGATCATCAGTAATCGCAAGATTGATTGCTGATGTGGTCACCGAAACCACCTGTTTCACAATCCAGGTTTGAATGGAAAGCGTTGCCGTCATACCCGGCATTAATTTTTCATCGTCATTATTCACCGAAACAATAACGGTGTAAGTCACCACATTCTGGCTGATTGTCGGTTCCAGCCGGATTTCAGTGACCGTTCCTTCAAAGTTTCGTCCCGGATAGGCATCAACCGTAAATTTCACCTGCTGATTTTTTCTGACCTGACCGATATCCGCTTCATCTACATCTGCCTCAATTTTCATCACTTTTAAATCTGCTGCCATGGTAAAAAGTGTTGGCGTGTTGAAACTTGCGGCTACGGTTTGTCCGAGTTCCACATTTCTCGATAATATAGTGCCATCCATTGGTGCAGTTATCGTGGCCAACTCCAGGTTGACTTTATTCCGGTTCAGCATTGCGGACGAACTGCTCACATTGGCTTTTGCAGTCAGATATTCTGCCTGAGCCATTTCAAGTTCCAGATCGGTACTGATGCCCTGAGTGTGAAGGATTTTCGTCCGTTCATAATTTCGTGCTGAAATATCCATCTGGATCTGATTCCGTTCCAGTGCAGCTTCTGATTCGGTGACGGAAGCATTCAGATTTCTTGTATCCAACTGTGCCAGAATCTGACCTTTTTTAACCTGCATATTAAAATCACCGTTCAGTTTGGCGACCACACCCGAGACCTGGGTTCCAACCTCGACGGTTCCAACCGCGGACAAGGTTCCGGTTGCGGTAATTTCTGAAGTCAGATCCGACTTGGTAACCGAATCCGTTTCGATGACCGGCAGGGAAACGCCATTTCCCATGAAATAGGGAATTCCGACTGCCAGCAGAATGACGGCTACGATTCCTGAAATCCAGTAAATTGTTTTGCGACTCATCTTACCACTCCAATTCTTTCTGCTGAAAATAATCCAGCGTCAGCCGGTTCAGCACATGTTGATATTTCACTTGTAAAAATTCAGTTTCCCGTTGCTGAAGGGCATTTTTCTCGGTCAGATAATCATAACCTGAAATCAAACCCTGTTCATATTTCTTTTCTGTCTGGTTGAAAGCAGCGTGTGCGAGGTTATAGGCATATTTCGATGCATCAAACTGTTTAAGCGAATTCCGGTAGTTGAAAACGGCAGATTCTACCTGTTTTTTAACGGAAACTTCAGTTTGCTTCTCGTTCAGTTTTGCTTTTTCAAACTGGATTTCTGACTGTTCAATCCGGGTGGACCGGCTCAGGTTATCGAGAATCGGGAAGCTCAGGTTAAGCCCGATGTAAGGATTCAAATTCTGGTTGATCTGATCACCAAAAGAGGTTTTTTTCCAGGTGGAAACGGGCTGATCAGAAAGGACAAGCTCGGTCGGATCTGATTGCAGATAACCGGAAGGAACTGAAATCGTTGATCCGGTAAAAGACTGGGTTTGGTTCCGGGATGACCATGAGGTTGAAAGTCCGTAAGTGAGACTTAAGGAAGGAAACCAGGCTCCTTTTGAGGAAGAAAGTGAATAATTGCTGGCAATCCGGTTAAATTCTGCAGATTTGAATTCTGGTAAAGCAGATTTTGCAGCCAGATAAACCGGTTCAATGTCAACAGTGGAATCCTGAAGATGACTTGCAATTGAAGCCGGAATCAGAACCTGAATGGAAATGAGTGAATCTGACGGATAGTTTAAAACCTGTTTCAGATTCAGTTCAGCCAGACGAAGATTACTTTCCTGTGAAATTGAATTGAAATCATCGGCGGCCAACTGTGATTCACCCTGCAGCACCATATAATCTGATGCCAAACCAAGTGCAGCTTTTGCTTTGATTTTCACCAGATTTCGGGATGAAACCTCAACCTGTGAATTGGCAGCAATCAGTTTTTCCCGGTTCAGTAAGACCTGAAGGTAAGCCTGAATGACCGTCAGTTTCAGTGAATTCTTTCTGGCTTCCAGATCATAAAATCCCGATTCAACCGTCGCCGATGATTGCAGATAAGAATTATATTTTTGTGCACCACTGAACAGATCGAGAGCACCTGAAAGTCCGGCATTGGCAGACTGACTTGATTTATCACCGGAAACTGCATTGGGTGTGGCATTCCAGTTATGCCCGGCATTCAAAGAAAGACTCGGCATCATCTGGCTGAAGGACCGGTTTTTTTCGGATTCGGTCACTTTCTGGGTTAACCTGCCGGACTGAATCTCTAGATTGTGACTCCAGGCATACTGTACACACTCATTGATTCCCCAAACTTTTCCGGTTGAATCTGCTTTCATGGTTTGTCCGGATGCAGCAAATGAACTGAAAAGAAAAAAAAGGAGAAGATTAAAGATTTTCATTCAATTTCTCCCGGACGAGCTCCTGAATTTTCTTTTTGTTATCCTGATAGGTTTGCCATTGTTCAGGATTCAGGATTTGTTTTAAACTGTCTTCCTTAACTGAAAAAGCAGGATTGTTTGCCATCATATCAGGTCTGGATCCGTTCATTCCCCTCCCACCCTGCTGTCCGCCCTGCGGGGGTCCTCCACCCATTCTGCCCATCCCGGGCTGACCGGATGCCGGTCGGGTTTTCTGAATGGCTTTGTGAAAGGTTTCAAGTACTTTCTGAAGCCGGTTCTGCTGATAACCATCAATGGCGAGCAGATCAATAAAAACGCTGGTTTCGGCAACTGCCAATTGTTTGGGATCGGGCGGTGTTCCCTGTGGCTGGGCTGAAACCTGGGTTGCAGCTGCAGCAAAAATGGCGAGCAAAGCGGATGTGATGATCATGGTTTTAAAAGTCATCCTGTTTTCCTTTCTTAATTTGTTTCCTGCAAACTTCAGGAAAAGGATGAAATTGAACCCACTTTTTTCGGTGAACCGGCCGGGATTTTCGGTGAATACGTGGAAAAGTATCCTTTTATCCCAAAGACTTAGATAAAACAAAAATTCAATATCAACGTAAGAATAAAAATGGCTTAATACTTATCCCAAAAATTCAAGGATTGAAAATGAGATTTTATTCTTCTTTATTATTTGCTGCATTTATTTCCGGATGCGGAACTACAACAGTATTGCCCCTTAAATTTGCCTACCACGAAAATTATTCTGTCCCCTTGGGAGAAAATATTTTCAAATCTGCACCGGGGGTATCTGAAAATGTAGCCTATACGGGTATATCAGGAAGTACTGCCTTTTTTGAAGAAAGTCATGAAGTTCAAACTTCTGATTCAGAAGGTAATTATCAGGATGTAATTGTAAAAAAGGAGCTTCGTGTAGAACCCTTTGCAGGCGATTCGACAGCAATGATTGAGGGTGTGAAAGTCAAGTTTATAACGGTTGATAATTACGGGGTACGTTTTAAAATTTTAGACTATCGCAATCAGAATCGTACACTGGTTTTAAAAAAAAGTTATGGCGCACGTACCCGGCTGACTTTAAAGAATTTTGATACAGTGGATTGTGTCGTGTGGGATGAAACCGAAACGGAATTAGTCGTGGTGCCATTTAAAGTTGAAAACGAAAAGTCCGGGAAGCCAAATTACAAGGTCGGATCAAAAGAATTGCCAGCGGGAACCACTCTCCGGATTAAGAAAAATGAAATAACCTCCATAGCATCATTAAGTGAGTACACGCAATAAACTTAAGTGAATCAGAATAAAATGAACCGAAGGAATTCACATCCCATCTGGCTGGTTCTTGCTCATGAAGTAACCTGTTCAGGTGATTTTGAGCAATTTTTGATGACCGGGGTCACCTGTTTTTTAAAAAAGTTACGCATGGAATTATAAATTGATTATATTTGCTGGTCTACCACGACATGACAAGACAACCACAATTAGATTAGAGGATAACTTACTATGAAAAAACTGACACTTATCGGCCTTGCCGTTCTTGCCTCAACTGTTGCTTTTGGGCAGGCACTTGACATTTCTGCTTTCAAATCGCTTACTGCTCCCCAAAAAGATGGTGTTCAATCTCTCACCGACGGGCTTCAAGGCGGATTGAGTTCCCTTGAATGGACAGATGGTTCAGGTCCGACTCTTTTCAGAATTTCAGTCGGTGTTTATGCTGGTTTAGGATCTTACGAGGAAGCAAAATCAGTTGGTATTGACAAAGCGGGAATGATTCCCTCAGCCGGACTTCAGGTTGGATTGGGCACTTTGGGTGCTGAAGGCTACTTCCGTATGCTTCCTTCTCTCACCTTTGGTGATGCATCTATCGGTTCTATGGGCTTCGGTTTAAAATATGACCTTACTGATCTAATTCCAGTTACCGGATTTCCTTCTACCAGTGCTTATGTTGGATATGGCACAATTAACGCTAAGTTTGAAACCACAGTTAAGGAAGTTGAAGATAATTCAACCGGGACAACCATTGTTATTCCCGTAAACAAAAAAGTAAGTGCTGAAATTAAATCAAGTACCTTTAACCTTGGTGTTATTTCCAGTTATGATTTGGTTATTCTAAGAGTTTTTGCACGTGCAGCATTTGAGGCTGGAAATTCAGACCTCGATTGGGCAGGTTTTGAACCGGTTAAGAATGGTCAGAGTTTTTCTTTCGGCGAATGGAAATCCAATGAATCCTTCGGGAATTCAGGAATGCGTTTAGGCATTGGACTTTCATTGATTGGTATCAAAGCAGAAATTGGCGTTCGTAACGGTCTTTATGCCGGTGCCGGATACGGTTTCTCTTTCTAATTCTTCCGTTTTTAGTATTGCAAAAAAGGCTGACCCTTTAGGTCAGCCTTTTTTGTTTGGGGGAAAATGGGGTGAGGTTTTAAAATGGCTATTTCAGAAAATCCCTGATTGCACCGTTTACTTCAGATGGTTTTTCAAACTGGGCAAAGTGGCCGCATTCCGGAATCATCACCAACGTGCTGTTCTGTATTTTACTTTTCCCGATCTCGGCAATATCTCTGGTAAATCCTGCATGAAGGAAACGATTGGGAATCAGATTGTCATTCTCACCAAACAGAATCAGAGTTGGCTGAGTAATTTTCTCAAGGTAATCAATAACCGGCTGATCCACCATACCATGAACTGACCTGACAACCGTCAAACAATACCGGTCAAAATCTTTTGCTCCGCGCAAAGCAATCCGGTCAGTGATCATAAACTCTGCATCTTCAGGCAGATTATAAAAATTATCAACCAGATTTGGCCGGATGGCAGAAACCGGTGTCAGTTTTACCAGATCCTGAGTCATCACTTCCCTGAACCATTGTTTTTCACCTTCAGTGAAAGATTCAAATCCGGCAGGATCAACCAAAATCAGACTTTTAATCCGTTCAGGATATTTCAGAGACGCCAGAATTGAAATCTGTCCGCCCATGGAATGCCCGGCAAGTGTTACTTTGTCCAGTTTCAGCGTATTCATCAGATCAATGACAACATCCGCATAAAACTCCATTTTACCTGAATGAACCACCTTGGTTGACTTGCCGTAACCGGGAAGATCAATGGCGATACACCGGTAATCTGATTTCAGCGATTCGATATTTTTCTTCCAGGCCGGGGCATAACTGCCAAGTCCGTGAATGAAAATAATCGTTTCTTTTCCTGATCCTTCATCCATATAAGCCAGATTGATATCGGGGCGGATTTGTGCGTGTTTCACTTCAAACGGATAGGAAAGTTCGCTGAATTCCATGGTTGATAAAGTTCCGTAGGGTTGTGTGCATGAAGCAAAAAGTGCAAAGGCAAACAGAAAATAAATAGTTTTCATGGCAATCTCCTTTAAAACATCAGCCAGCGGAATGAAGTGAAAATGGTCCAGGGATCTTTGTGACGATTACTCTGGCCGCCATTGACAAGCGGACTGTCATAAAAATCACCGAGTGCCATGTAAGCGCCATGAAGTTCAATATCCATAAAAACCCGTGGCGTATATCTGATTTTAAAATTGAATTCAGTACCGATGTAACTTCCGCCACCTTTTGGTGAAACCGGGCTGATAGCACTTGCCATTCCTACTTTTCCCATCAATTTATATGGAATAAAGTCATGGTGAAGATTCAACGTTCCGCCGGCAACACCAAATCCAATATTTGAAATATCTGCAACTGCAGCAACAAACCGGTTTACCACATTGCCATGAGGGAAAAGAATGTAAGCTCCATGTCCGATAAAAATACCACCGGGAGAACCCCAGGTATTTCCTGTGATCATACCTGTATATTTTTTGTCTTTGATTCCATTATCATCGCCGGTTGTATAAATAACATCTGCTGTGACAATATCATCACCGGTTTGACCATATTTATAACCAGCCCGAAGGTTTGCAGCAAACCCCAGAATATCGGCTCCTTTTACCCAACTTCCGGTTGTATCCAGTTGCGCTTTCCCCATGTTCGAAACAACAAAACCGGAAAGTCCCCAGCGGTCCAGATTCAGTTCGGCATTCCGGTTCCAGAATGTACCCAGCCAAAGGATATCCGCTTTATACTTTGCCCCGCCAAAATTGAAGGAAAACGTACCATTGTAGTCATTCAGCATGCTGTTAAGACCCTGACCCAAAACTGAAACACCACCTTCTCCGTTTCCGCGGTCAAAAACGTACCATCCAGAAAAACCCTGTTTCCATGTTGGTGTAATATCCAACTCAAGCATAGCCTCTGTCATAATAACATCGTCATTTTCCTGAATATTATTTTCATAAAGCTGATAGGCACCGGCTTTCCATCTGTAATAATCGGCATCCTGACGAACTGAAATCCCAACCGCATCACTTCCCCAAAAGGCAAGCCGGTAACCGGTTGTTGTAAGTGTTGTTAATCCGGTTCTGTAAGGATTATTTGGCGTATCAAATAACCGCTGAAGTCCGAGATTGATTGCCCATCCTTTTGCGGGGATGAGTTCAAGTTCAATATTCTGGGTTTGGATGTTGACCTGATCAGCTGAAAAGGCAGAACCGAAATTCCCTCCTACGCCATAAGAGGCGTCACCCCAGGTCCAGTCAATTTCAAAAGAAGCTCTTAAAATTGCCTTCCCATCCAATAATTTTGGCTGGTAAATAAAAAAAGGCAGGTAACGTTGTTCGGCGTAAGTGGCAACTTTTTTTCCGGTGTTTGTATAATTTGAACTAAACAACCGACCAACAATCTGTCCTTTAAGAAGATCATTGGTTGCATAAAAATTCGTTCCTACAACATGAGTATAGTAAAAACCGATGTAGGTAAATTCTTTAACCGGAACCTTTGGGACTTTGTCTTTTTCCTGATCTTCGACCCACTGGGCAGATACGGCAAATGAAAAAAAGAGTGAAAGAAATGCTGAAATAAAGAAACGCATAGGACGCTCCACGTTGTCTTGTGGTTATTCTGAACTTTAAACAAAAACCGGAAAGCAAACAGCTTTCCGGTTAAAAACAGAACTTACTTAACTCTCACGTATTTCTGAACATTGGTAGTTCCAAAAGCACCACCGTTTGTGCTGCCAAATCCGGTTGCAGGTGTTGGAGGTACGTTTGTTCCATTATCCAGAACAACTTCATATTTCATGGAATCAACGGCAACATCAAAAATTTCATAAATTCCCAGTGAAGTTGCAGCAGAAGGTGCAGTTTGGTTTAGCAATATTTTATGTACATTTCCGGTTGAACTTTTTGTAATCACATAGGTGCCAGCATAGTTGATTACTAATTTATTCTTGTTGACTTGTTTGACTGTGTAAGATTTATCTGCATTGAATACGGCTGTAATTGAATCAACGCCACCAAGCGAAACAAAAATGGCATTTAGCAATGGAGCAACATTGGTTCCTGTAGATAGCCAGGTTCCTTCAATTGACGCCGGTGTGGTGGCAGTTTTTTCATCGTCATCACTTTCGCTGCAGGCAGCCATTACGCCCAGTGTCAATAACATCATAACTGCATAAGTTAACTTTTTCATTGTCTCTCTCCTTTTATGGTTGTGTTTATGTTCTTCATTTGATTTGCGATTGATGAAGTTCGAGTAGTTTCTTTTTGTTGATTTTGCCGGTATCACTCTTTGGTAATTCCGGTAAAAACTGAACTGATTTCGGGATTTTATATTTGGCCAGATTGCCCTGACAAAAATCGAGGAGTTGATTTTCGGAAAGTGAAAAGCCTTCTTTTAAAACGATAAAAGCTTTACCGGCTTCACCCCATTTTTCGTCAGGAACGCCGATGACTGCAACTTCCTTCACTGAATCATGAGTATAGAGAAATTTTTCGATTTCACCGGGATAGACATTTTCTCCGCCCGAGATATACATGTTTTTCTTCCGGTCGATAACGAAAATGAATCCTTCTTCGTCAGTTTTTACCAGATCACCGGTATGAAACCAGTTTTCTGTGAAAGTGAGTTTAGTAGCTTCTTCATTTTTCCAGTAACCGGGTGTCACAGACGGACCACTCAGCAGGAATTCACCAACTTCACCGGGTTTCACTGGATTTCCATCTTCACCTACAATCCGGTAATCCAGATAAAAGTTGATTTTGCCGATGGATCCCATTTTCCGGATGGCATCATCCTGATGGAGGGAAGTCACGCTCGGTCCGGCTTCGGTTAATCCGTATCCCTGCCGGACGGGAACACCTTTCTGATGCCATTTTTTTATGAGCGGAAGGGGCATCGGTTCACCGCCGATGATAAAATATTTCATCGAAAATAACCGGGCTGATGGAAACGCCGGCGAATTGGCCATGAGCTGAAGCATCGTTGGTACCGCAACAAACATGGTGGCTTCTTCTTCCTGAAGAAGTTTAAGAATCTGTTCCGGATCGAACTTCCGGGTGAGGCAGATGTAAGCACCCCGATGCAGAAACGGTGTCGGAATCACGTTCCATCCACCCGTGTGAAAAAGAGGCATGCAGGTTACCGATCGGTCAGATGACGTGATATCAAGTCTCATCGTTGTGTTGAAACTGTTCCAGGTCAGCATTTTGTACGTATAAAGCGACCCTTTCGGAGTTCCCGTTGTGCCAGACGTGTACAAAATGAAAAGCGGATCGTCCTCACTTAATTCCGGACAGGAAACCGGTGTCGATTTTTGGGCTTTGACTTCGTCCAACCGTGAACCAAAAGCTTCAATTGTTTCTTTCATTTCGATGGATGAAAACCGGGAAGTTTTATCCAGTACCTGACGGAATTTCTCTTCGTAAAGAATGGCTTTTGGTGTACAATCAGCCAATAAATCATCGAGTTCTCTAGGGCTTAACCGGTAATTCAGAGGAACCAGAATCACACCTGATTTTTCAGCGGCGGAAAAAAGTGTGAAATAGTCGACGGTATTTTCTGCAAGAATAACCAGCCGGTCACCGTGAAGTAATCCTTCCGTTTTCCATTCGCCAGCAACCCGGTTTCCCAGATCATTGAGCTGCCTGTAAGTCAACGTCCGTCCGGATTCAGATTCTTTCACCGCCACTTTTTCGGGTGAGTAATCAGCCCATTTTTCAAACCAGTCAAGTCTGTAAGTCATGGTTCTTCGTCAAGTTTAAAGGTTATTTTTTTACCGCCGAGGCACAGAGTTCGCAGAGAAAACTTCTGAGAAATTGTTTTTATTTAAAAAACGGAATTCACTCAGCGTTCTCAGCGTCTCTGCGGTAAGTTTTTAAAAGCCAGACAATTGCTGCCACGACAATTGAGACTAAAATTGCCATGGCCGCTGCTACACCCGGATTGGCTCCCGTTGCCAGTGATCCCGGTACCGGAAGCTTTCCGTAAAACATTGAAAAGTGTACAATCACAGCCGCAACCGATGCCGCAACCGGAACTGCAGTCGGAATATTTTTCAGAAATAATCCCATAAAAATGGGCAGAAAGGCTGCTGAGAAATAAGCGTAAACGCCGTTCTGGGCAAAAATCCCAACGCTAAGATTCGGATTTACCAACTGATTCCATGACAATAAAAACGTGATAATAGCCAACCCAACAATGACACCTTTATTGACCGTTATTTCGGCTTTATGTCTTGCCTGTTCGTCCGTGGGGAAACGTGAACCAAAAATGGGTTTGATGATATCAGTTGTTATGGTTGTTGAAACGGATTGGATGAGTCCTTCCAAAGTTGAAATCCCGGCAGAAATCAATCCGAGAATGACAAATAATCCGATCCATACTGGAAATTCTCTCACCACGTAAGCAGACATAACGCCATCCAGTTTCAGTGGCTGTCCGTTGATCATGAGATCGGGAAAATCAAGCCGGGCAAAAAGTCCGGTAATGACCACAAGGAAAAACAGAGTTTGAACGATGATTCCGGTCGTCAGGTATTTGTTCACATCTGAATCCGATTTCAGGAGCAACGATTTGGTGATGATGTGAGGCTGGCAAACAATGGCAACACCCACAATAATCTGGGCAATATAAATTTCAAAAAAATCACGAAACAGAAAGGAAGTTGGATTGTATCCGGCAGTCAGATTCGGGTCAATGGCATCGAGTTTGGCGATGAACCCGTGAATCCCATCCGAAAAGTGCTGATATCCTGATCCAAGAAGAATCACAGCAACAACCAGCATAATCAAAGCCTGCACAGTGTTGGTGTAAACCATGGAATTGGCACCGCCGAACATCATATATCCGAAAATGAAAATAACAATTCCGGCCAGAACCCAGATCGGATCAACCGCCAGTGCTTTTGAAAGTACAACGGTCAAACCGACTGCAATCAGCACGATAAACGTAATCAGGAGCAACGAAAGAAAAGCAAAAAACCGGCCGTATCCTTTACTCTGATAACGGGTTTGCATCCACTGTGCCATGGTTTGTGCTTTGGTAATTTGTCCGTGTTTTCTGAATCCTTTGGTAAGAAAGTACAGAGAAACCATGGCTGCTGCCGGCAGAACCAGCGCATAGGAAATGATGGCACTGAATCCGTAAAAAGCGATAAATCCGGGATTGATGATAAAGGTTGCAGCACTGGTCATCGAAGCTGCAAGTGAAAGTCCCACGAAAGCCGGAGAAAAAACCACACTTCCGACGGCATAATCCGACATGGATTTCACCGAACGGGCACCCCGGATAACCAGGAAAACGGTTACCGCCATATAAATCAGAATCAGAATCCAGGTTGCAAGAATCATATTGTCCTCACCATTTGAATAAGGCTGCAGCAAACGCCAATCCGCCACCGGAACCAATGAACAGACACCAGTCACCCGATTTCACTTTTCCCATTTTTACGGCTTCATCCAGCGCCATTCCGATGGCTGCTGAACCGGTGTAGCCAAAACGATCCATGATAGTATGCGCCCGTTCACGTGGTACGCCAAGGTTATCGAGAGTTTCCCAGATGCTGTTGATGTTGATCTGAGTCATAAAAAAGTGGTTCAGATCTTTTGGTTGAATGCCGGCACGTTCGCAGAGATCCTGTGCCATTTTCGTCCATACCTGCGGATTCAGTTCTTTCGGGAATTTTCTGACGAACTTCAGCAGCTGATCTTTATTGTCAATCACTTCATGGGTTGTTGGCTGATGTGCCCCGCCAGCGTAAATGCCCATCCAGGAATTGTATTTTCCTTGAGAATGGAGTTCACTTGAATAATATCCTTTCCCGGGTTCGGTGGTTGCAGAAACCACGGCAGCACCGGCTCCGTCTGCAAATAATGTCACCGTTTTTTTGTCGGTCATGTCGAGATATTTTGACATGGCGTAAGCACCGATGATCAGAATATGCTGATACCGGTCATCTGCTTTGATGTACTTGGCGGCCATATCCAGAACCGTCACAAAGCCTGCACAAGCGGTGTTCACATCGAAAGTTCCGGCATTTTCTGCACCAATCCGGTCCTGAACTACCGAAGCAGTAGACGGAGAAATGTATTCGGGTGTATCGGTGGAAACGATAATCAGGTCAAGATCAGAGGGTTTCAAACCAGCGGAAACCAGAGCCCGGTGAGCTGCTTCTTCGCAGAGATCAGCAGTTGATTCATCGGGTGAACACCACCGCCGTTCCCTGATGGTCAAATTCGTAATCAGCCAGGTATCAACATCTTCACCGAGCAGTTCATTGAAGTAAGAATTTGGAACCACACGATCAGGTGCGAAAGAACCGGTTCCTGAGATGTAAGCGTTTCGGGTCATAATGGTGAAGAAGTTAGAAGTTAGAAGTTAGAAGACAGAAGTTAGAATTTAAATTTTAAATGAAGTCGAAAAGAAAACTGTTTTGCTTGTCATCCTGAGTTACCCGTCATTTGACGGGTAGTATCGAAGGATACAGCCTTGTTCACTCTTCGATAAACCAAATCAGTTTCACTGATTTGGCACTCAGAGTGACAAGAACTCTTTCCCGTAACCCGTGATATGTGACCCGTAACCCGTTTTTTTCCCGTCACTTGTCCCTCGTCCCTAGTCACCGGCTGTTACATGATCAATCCGCCATCAACAGAAAGACAATGTCCGTTGATGAACGAAGCTTCGTCACTGGCAAGGAATAAATACGCATTGGCAATATCTTCCGGCATTCCAAGGCGACCCAGCGGCGTTTTTTCTTTTAAGGTCTCAATTACTTTTTCAGGAACAGTGGCAATCATATCTGTTGCAATAAAGCCAGGTGCAACCGCATTCACGGTAATTCCCTTCCGACCAAGTTCCCGTGCCCAGACTTTCGTCATCCCGATAACACCGGCTTTGGTTGCCACATAATTCGACTGGCCAAAATTTCCGTAAATCCCGACGACAGAGGAAGCGTTCAAAATCCGCCCCGAACCTTTTTCAATCATGGAAGCTGCAACCGCTTTGGTACAGTTGAAAACTCCGGTCAGATTCACGTTAAGTACAGCCTGAAATTGCTCCATCGTCATTTTCATTAAGGTTGCATCTTTGGTGATTCCGGCATTGTTGACCAGAATATCAATTTTCCCAAAACGGGAAAGAGCAGCAGCAACCGCATCTTCAACAGATTCCGGTTTGGTTACATCCACTTTGTGAAACATGGCCGGTGTACCCAGATTTGAAAGTTCGAGCAAAATTGCCTTTCCTTTTTCTTCATTCACATCCCAGATAATCAGTGATGCACCTTCTTTTGCAAAAGTTAACGCCGTTGTTTTCCCGATACCCTGTGCGCCACCGGTTATAATGGCAATTTTTCTTTCAAGACGCTTCATTTTAAAATCCTGTGTTTTTATCGTTTGAAAAATACAAAACGTTCAGAGCGTGAAAAAAAGCTTTACGAGTTTGATAAGTGCCTAAATCAGGTTTCTGATTTTCTGACTTCTGCCCATTCTTCGGTAAAGGCTTTAAAGTGCTTTTCCATTAAGGTGTAAAACTTTTCCATTTCATCCAGCCGGTTCCGGTTCACGGTTGAGTCCGGATTGCCAGCAGCCAGTTCAATCAGGTGATGCGAAAGCCGGGTGTTGCTTCTGATCATGGAATAATGATTTCTGAAAGCAGCACCAAAAATGTCACCCGATGCTTCCCAGTAATCTTTACGGTTGCCGGGTTTCCAGGCTTTTCTGATTAAGCCACGTTCTGCAAGCCGGCGGGTAATCTGACTGATGGGGCCTTTGCTCATGCCCAATGTTTCAGTGATTTCGTCAAGGGACATGGGTTCATTGTTGGCAATTAACAAACCAACGACGTTTCCCATCAGACGGTTGAGTCCGAAGGCCTTGTAGGCATCACCAAATGAATGAATGACTTCCTGTTTTACAGAATCCTGATCAAGCATAAAATATGTATTGTGTGATTGCGATGTTTGAAAACTTTCAAACGATTCAAAAGTGCAGAGTATTTCTGATTTTGTCAAGAACCTTTTCAAATAATTAATCTATATCATGGCATTGTCATGAATTATAACGGTTTAATGTTAATTTTTCGTAAACAATTCTCAGGTCAAAAGTGTGATTAATGCGGGGTTCTATTGGTATATTCAATAATATCCGTTACTTATCCTATCATTTACAGATAATGCCACATTAATTCACTCACGTTTTTATATTCTTAACAATCGGGCCTGATCGTAAAAGTTGACATCTGGTCGGGGCACCTGATTTGTCGTACTTTTACATGTTCCGCCATGGAACGACCTTAACCCACAAAAGGAAACGACATGCAAAAAACCCGCCTGATGCTTTACAGCATTTTTACTCTGCTTATTTTTTCATTTTCGGCCTGTACACAACTCCCAACTGATACAGAATCAGCAAAGGAACGTTCGGCAGTAAATTATTCCTTTGCAAAAATTACTGCTCACGAAGGATTTGAAACCGGCAGCAAGACCTCTTACACTGCTGCTGATGTTACACTTTCAACCGGAATATGGAATCTGAATGATGCTTTAATCGGAAATACAACAAGTGACCCCAAAACGGGTGTTGCTTCAGCCCGCATCCGCAATACCGGTAAACTGACGATGAAGTTTAATGTCACCGGCGGAATCAGTACCGTGACGATTAAACACGCCAAGTACGGAACCGATGCCACTTCAACCTGGGAACTCTGGCTTTCCACCAATTCAGGTTCAACCTGGACGAAAGTAGGTTCAACGGTAACGACTTCATCAACAACACTGGCAACAGCAACCCTTACTGTAAACACAACTGCTTCAACTGCACGTCTTGAAATCAGGAAAGTTTCCGGCGGAACTGCCAGAATAAACATTGATGACATCATCATCAACGATAACGGAACGGTAACTCCCCCACCGCCATCCGGAAGCGTTCACCTGACGCTGGGAAATCCAAGCGGTGCGGTTGCCAATGTAACTTATACCACCAATTATTTGATGGAAAAACCACAGTTTGCAATGTCTTATCACAAAACAAAGGGAACTCCAAACTGGGTGGCCTGGCATTTAAATTCTTCCTGGTTGGGAAGTACTGCCCGTCAGGATAATTTCCGTGCAGATGCAACTCTTCCTTCAGGTTGGTACCAGGTTGGTGCGAACAGTTATTCTGGATCAGGGTTTGACCGCGGACACATGTGTCCGTCAGCAGACAGAACGTTAACCGTGACCGATAATGGTGCTACTTTCCTCATGACCAACATGATTCCACAGGCACCGAATAATAATCAGGGTCCGTGGGCAAGTATGGAAAACTATCTGAGAACCCTGGCTGATGCCGGCAAGGAAATGTACATTTATTCGGGTGGATATGGCGTAATGAAAACCATTGATGCCGGCCGGGTTTCAGTTCCAACCAACACATGGAAAATTGTGGTGGTTCTTGATAACGGTACCAATGATCTTAGCAGAGTAACCACCACAACCCGTGTGATTACTGTTGATATGACGAATTACGATGCCAACATCAGCCGGTCGGCCGACTGGAAAACCTTCAGAACCACTGTTGATGCGATCGAAACCAAAACCGGATATAATTTCCTGGATCAGGTTTCAACAACTATTCAGGCAACAATTGAAAGTAAAGTGGATAATTTGTAGGGGAAGAAGTTAGAAGGAAGAAGTTAGAAGTTAGAAGACAAAAAAGGGCGACCATGGTCGCCCTTTTTTATTGATGGGCAAGTTCTCCGAAAATTGCTTGGGTGAGGTTTTTAAGCGGATAAGGTTTGAATAACCAGGTGGTAATTCCCATTTCTTTGAGCTGACTTTGGCTGGATGCAGAAATGTATCCGGAGGAGATCAGAACCGGCAGGCCGGGATATTTTAACTTAGCTTCCCTGCAGACTTCAAGTCCGCCAATGCCGGGAAGATCAAGATTGGTGACCATGACCGACAATCTATATGGCAAATGACCTAATTTTTCAAGCGCATCAGCTCCCGAAGAGGCCGTCAGTACTCTGATTCCCGAATTTTCAAGTTCGTTGGTCATTTGGGATAAAAATGCAGGTTCGTCTTCAACTAGCAGAACGGTAAACTGTGCAGAACTTTCAAGTTTTTGATCTGCAGAAACTCCGGTTGAAATTTTGCTTTCAGCTTCTTCATTAACCGGAAAGTATAAATTAAAGGTTGTTCCTTTTCCAAGTTCAGATTCCACTTCAATTCTGCCGCCGGCAGACTGAACCATGCCATAGACCAATGAAAGACCCAAACCGGTTCCTTTTCCCGCTTCCTTGGTGGTGAAGAAAGGTTCAAAAATCCGGTCCTTTATTTCATCCGGAATCCCCGATCCTGTATCCGAGATTGAAATTTTAACCGTTTCCTGTTTTTTCAACTCATCAGATTCGCTGTTATCAAGTGAAGTCCCCACCGAAAGAATACCATTTCCATTCATGGCATCCCGGGCATTGATGCAAAGATTGAGCATAATCTGGTACAAATGACCTGGGTCAATGAGTACTTTGGGAAGATGCTTTGAAGGTTCCCATCTGATTTCCAAAGATTTGGGGAAGGTACCGTCAAGCATCAGCAGGGCTTCGGAAATACCGGCATTCACATCAGTAAGTACGGTTTTAGGTTCATCTCTTCTGGCAAAAGTCAAAATCTGCCTCACCAAACCGGCACCCCGTTCTGAAGCTGAAAGAATCGCCTCCGATTTCTTTCTTAACTTTTCCGGATTGCCAGATTGCGCTTCAATTCCGCCGGCGTGAGTCATGATGATTGACAGAATATTGTTGAAATCATGGGCGATTCCGCCGGCAAGCGTTCCCAGACTTTCCATTTTTTGGGTTTGATAGATTTTGGCTTCGAGAAGTTTCTGATCCTGTGCCATTTTGCGGGAATGGGTAATATCCGTCAAAATCAGGGTCAGGGAATCAACAACTTTTCCTGAGAAAATCGGATTCAGGCGGATGGAATACCATTTTCGTCCGGTTGATTCAGTAGACTGAAGCTCGAGTTGAACCTGCTGACGTGTTTTGGTACAGGTTCTGATGACCTTTACAAGATTACCGGCTCCATCAGAATCAAAATAATTAAGTGCAGAAGTAAAAGAAGCCGGAACCGATTCCCGGTGATTAGAAAATAAAATAAATCCGTCAGGGCGGATATTTAGAATCAGGTCAGGCGTGTTTTCAACGAGAGATTTCCAGCGGGCAGCAGATTCTGCGAGATCCCGGGTGTGAGATTCGAGCTCAGCATTTTTCCGGTTCAATTCTGAACGTTGACGGCGAACCCGTTCCAGACTTTTCTGAAAATCCCTGATGAGCAATTTCAGCGCAATACCGGTTACCAGTAAAAGAGAAATAATATCTGTAAAATCACTGAATTTCACGTACTCACTTAACCGGGTGACCAGAATTTTTTCCATTTCAAGCCAGACAATCAGACCCATGGAACCAATATTCAGAAAAAGAAGGATCCCATAGCCCCGGTTTGAAAGTAAAATACTGCCAATAACCAGAATCGCCGGATAGGTAAGTATGGCAATATCATGTGACCCATCACCCGTTATCAGCATATAAAAACAGGCGGGAAGTATCGAAAAACTGAGAAGATTGGCTGCCCATTTTACGTGCCTGACAGAAACCAGAAAGATAGCAGAAAGCCCGGCACCAAAAATCACACTAACGGAAATAAAAGAGCCCCAGTTTTCATTTACCAATAGATGGAAAAATGGATAAATACAAGCAATGATGATACAATAGGAAATAAATAAGACCGTCCGGGTAAGGCGGGTTTTATCATCATCGGCGAACTCAGGAAACCTGAATTCCTTTATCCATTCAATCATATTTTTCCATTTGAAGCGCTTTTGTCAAATATAGTAAATTTTAATACAAACAAAACTTCTTACTTCCAATCGGATAAATGATCTGTAAGGATTTCATCCTGAAGGACGACTAAAGTAAAAAAGGACGATGGGAACAAGAAGTATTCCAAAACTGTTTTTCACAGAGAGGTTAACATGAAAACACTATTTATACTGCTGTTGAGCACTTTTTTCTCTTCAGCAATTGTTCAGGCTACTGTAATTGAAGGGAAAAAAAGTAATATGGAAACTGCAACTTTTGGTGCGGGATGTTTCTGGTGTGTTGAAGCGGTTTTTCAGCGGGTTAAAGGCGTAGAAAAGGTTGTTTCGGGTTACACCGGCGGAGCAAGGAAAAATCCGACCTATGAGCAGGTTTGTACCGGCACAACAGGTCATGCTGAAGTTTGTCAGATCACCTTTGACACGACTGTTGTCAAATTTGAAGAACTTCTTGAAATTTTCTGGATGGTTCACGACCCAACACAATTAAACCGCCAGGGAAATGATGTGGGAACTCAATACCGTTCGGTGATTTACTATCACAGCGATGAACAAAGAAAGGTTTCTGAGTATTTCAAGAAGAAACTGGATGAGTCAAAATCCTACGCAAATCCGATTGTGACAGAAATCAGCCCGATTCCAGAATTTTATCCGGCTGAAGATTATCACCAGAATTATTTCAACCAGAATCCGGGTCAGGGTTACTGTCAGTTTGTAGTCAAACCCAAGGTTGATAAATTCAAAAAGGTCTTTCACAGTAAAGTGAAGGAATAGTTATAAGTTACAAGTGGTAAGTCGAGCAAAGCGAAGATCCCGAACACTTTCGGGATGTTACGGGGTAAGTTCCTCATTCTGATAAGGCTGTCATTCCCGCGAAGGCGGGAATCCAGTATTGGTTTCTGTTTTAACCAGCCATCAGTGGGTGGTTTTCTTTAATTCATTAAAAAAAACTTTGTGTTCTCTGAATTAAACTTTGTGTTCTTTGTGTTTATTGATATTCTCAATACCCGAACGACTTTAAATGAGATTCATTTCTGCGCCATTTCTCCCTGACTTTTACGAAAAGCTTGAGGTAAACCTGTTTCCCGACGAGTTTTTCGATTTCTTCACGGGAAGTACGACCTAATTCTTTAAGCTTTGAAGCATTCCGTCCAATCAGAATCATCTTTTGGGTTGAGCGTTCCACGATGATTTCAGCCTCAATTTTATCAACACCCGACTCATTTTCTTCATACTGAATCACCTGAACTGCGGTCGAGTAGGGAATTTCTTTATCGTACTGAAAAAAGATTTTTTCCCTGATAATTTCCTCAATGAAAAACCGGACCGGGTGAGAACTCAGGTCATCAAGCGGGAAAAAGGGTTCATGTTCGGGAAGCCGTTGCTGAATGGCGGCCGTCAGCAACTCCAGATTGGTTCCGGTTTTGGCAGAAACTGAAAAGTAATCGGCGGCAAACGGTAATTGCGCTTTATAAAAGGCAACACATTTTTCTTCCTGCTCGGGTCTTACCTTATCAACTTTATTAAAGATGACAATCAGTGGTTTCTTTTTAACTTCATCGAGATGAGAAAGCAAAATGGGATGAACGGGCTGAAGATCAGAGAGTGACATATCCACAATAAAAAGAATCAGATCAGATTCCTTCAGAGCCCCACGGGAGAACTCCAGCATTTTTTTGTGAAGTTCATATTCGGGATTCAGATAACCGGGTGTATCAAGAAAGACAACCTGCATGTCATCAGTTGAAAGAATTCCGAGAATTTTATTTCGGGTTGTCTGGGGTTTGGGAGAAACAATGGCCAGTTTTTCGCCGACCAAACTGTTCATCAGGGTAGATTTACCAACATTTGGTATGCCGACAATGGCAACATAACCAGAACGGAATGGTTTTGAACCGGACTCAGGCATCAGGCGTGCAACCTGAAAATATCGAGCATATCACGAACGGCCCGATCAAGACCCACAAAAATGGCCCTGCTCAAAATTGAGTGTCCGATGCTCATTTCGCCAATTTCTTTAATTTCAAGAATACGCTGAACGTTCAGGTAATTGAGTCCGTGGCCGGCGTTGACTTTGAGTCCAAGACTGGTGGCATATTGTGCAGCTTCAGCAATTCTTTGCCATTCCCGTTCAACATCCTTTTCACGGATTGCGTTGGCATATTCACCGGTATGAATTTCGATGTATTCAACACCAAGGTCACGTGCGAGCTCAATCTGGGTTTTGACCGGGTCGATAAACAGGCTCACTTCAATTTCTTTTTCCTGCAACGCAGGGATGTAATCACGCAGATGCAGGTGACTGCGGGTGAGATCGAGTCCGCCTTCAGTGGTAAGTTCAAGCCGGCGTTCGGGAACGAGAGTAACCAGTTCAGGAAGCACTTCCCTTGCAATATTTTTCATTTCTTCGGTTGCAGCCATTTCAAGATCAAGCTTGGTTTTGGTCACTTCACGAAGAAGTCTAAGATCACGGTCATTGATATGCCGGCGGTCTTCACGGAGGTGGCAAACAATTCCGCTTGCACCGGCAAGTTCACATACTGAAACCGTATGGACCGGATCGGGCTCATTTGCTGCCCGTGCCTCACGAAGTGTGGCAACATGGTCGATATTGATACAAAGTTTTGTCATATTTATAAATATCGGATTTCAGCTACTTAAATCAAAAAAAGGTGTTCTTTCAATTTTAAGGCATGCTTTTTGCAAAGTTCCAGCAATGTGACTACCATCACTTTCCAAATCAACAAAGGAAACCAGATTGCGGATTCTGATAATTGATGATGTTCAGCTAAACCGGGATATTTTTAAAACCATCCTGGAACCTCACAAGTTCACAGAAATAGCTGAAGCAGAAAATGGCCGGCTTGCCCTGAAACTCATCAGGTCCAGACATCCCGATGAACAGTTTGACCTGATCATTACCGATATTTCAATGCCAGAAATGGACGGCATTGAACTCTGCAGGATTCTGAAATCAACACCCGCATTTGAAGATATTCCCGTTCTGATCATTACCGGACACACCGATGACGATATTCTAACACAGGCTTTTGAGGCTGGTGTGAATGATTTTATCAGACAACCGTTAGAGCCAATTGAGCTTCTCGCTCGAACCGGATCAGCACTCAGACTCAAGCAGGAAATTGATTCTCACCGGAAAAAAATTGAAGAATTGAGAGAAGCACTTGCCCGGGAAAAAACGCTTGGGGGTTTACTTCCGATCTGTGCCGGATGTAAAAAAATCAAAGACGATAAGGGTTACTGGAAGCAGGTAGAGTCCTATATCGAGCATCATTCTCATGCAACCTTTACTCACGGGATCTGTCCGGCCTGTACAGAACAACTTTACGGCGACTTTTTGAGACAGCAAAACGAAACTTAGAATTGAAAATTAATTTACTTTAGTTCCTGATCTATTACTTTTTGTATTCATTTGTGGCCTTTTTAAACCATGTATTTTCCATCCTGTAAAGAATTTATTATAATTCAAATTGTTTTTTTTGTCCCATTTGAAATAAAAATCTGTAGCGCTTTCCCGTTTGGCTTCATAAAACAAAACCATCCGGTCAGATAACAATCAGTTAAAAACTATTCTGCTCACCAACAAAGGATTATTATGAAAGCCCGAATCCTGGTCATTGATGATGATGCAAATATTCAGATTATTCTGAAATTTATGCTCGATAAAGAGTTTGAGGTTATTCAATCTTTTAACACAACCGAAGCCTTTCAGTTGTTAAAAAATGAACCGGTTGATCTGGTTATTACCGATTTGAATTTACCTGGCGAATCGGGCCTTGAATTTGTTCAACGGCTTAAATCTGAAAATGAACTTTCATCCATTCCCGTACTGGTCTTAACCGGACTTCCCTCATCAGACAAACAAAAAAAGGCTGAGTCTTTCGGTGTTGCTGATTTCATCTTGAAACCCATCAACAGGCAACTTCTTCTCAACCGTGTCCATTCTTTGATCCTGGATAACCAGCCAGAGAAATCTTCAGACCAAAGTCTTCCGGCTGAAAACCTTTCTAAAGTTGCTTCAGAACTTACAGAACTCAGTTCCGGCCAAAATCGCCGTGAAACCGTGATTGCCTGGGCTGATTATCTTTCAAACACTTTACAAATTGATGGACTCGCCCTGATTGAACGCAGCGGGACTACTTTCCAGTTAATTTCGTCTGCGGGTAAAATCGGCATAGCAGCCAATCAATTATCTGGTATTTCTGTAGCCGGCAATTCACCTTCACTTATACTGCCAGGAATCGAAGGGGTTATCACTGTTCCTGTCACCCTAAAATCAGGCAGGGACTTATTGATAAAGCCGTCCGGAGATGAAGGATCGTCAAACCCCGAAACCTATTTACTTGTTTTAAAAAGCCTGGCCTTTTCAAAGGAACAACAAAACGAAATCGAATCCATTTTCAGGCAGATAGGCCCCGTTTTTTCGTCGGGTGTTTCCTGATCTGTTCACTAAATTCTTAAAGCCAAATGTCGTCTCAAGCGCCTTTAACCCTTTCCTTAGTCATTGAAGGAACTTTTCCCTGGTACCGTGGTGGCGTAAGTGAATGGATCTGTCATTATCTTGACTATTTCCGCACCGCCCACTTTCATATTATTCAGATTTCAACTGATGATTATGCCGGGTATGAATTAACCGAGGGTGTTTACCCGGTTCCTGAAAATGTGAAGTCCTTTACAAGAATTAATCCGCCAGAAGATTTAACCGATCCGAAAAAATGGACTGATTCCATTCTTGAACTGCTCCCCAGACAACCGGCCAATTTTATCCACGTTTTGAACACCGGACTTGCCGGACTCGCAGGACTCGCACTTTCGAAACGGGATGAGATTCCCCTGATTCTGACCGAGCACGGCGTTTACTGGAAGGAAATTGAACTGGGCGCTGATGCTTTGGAATGTGGCTACCGCATTCCATCAAATCCAACCGAACGTCATCTGGCTTCTTTGTTTTTTCAGTCAATTGCCCGTGAAGTCTATAAACAATCCTCCCTGATTTTTTCAGTTTCAGTCTGCAATCAGATTTTTCAGGCTGAACTTGGTGCGCAAAACTCAACTTATATACCGAATGGCGTTCCTTTCAACATGGTAAGTACGGTTCCCGAGTTTCACCCTGTTTTCGATGATCCTGTCATTGGCTGGGTTGGCCGTTGCGCCCATCTTAAGAATCCGCACCGTTTTCTTGATCTGGCCGAAAAGTGGTCAGAAACAGAGGGATGGAACCCGCGTTTTCTTATGCTGCTTGCTGATGCCGGAGAGGCTGATCTGAACGAAGAAGTCAGGTTACGGCTCAGTCAGATTCCTACTATTACCGCAATTTGGAATCAACCGGCCAGTTCATATTTTGACAAAATGGATGCCCTTTGTTTGACAAGCATCAGCGAAGCACAACCTCTGGTGATGCTCGAAGCCATGGCAAGGGGAGTTGTCCCATTCGGATGGGAAGCGGGTGATTTCAATGAGAGTTTTGGCATTTCGTTTCCAAAGGAATCTGGCGTTCAGGATGTTTTAGCTGGCATTTTACCGATCATTTCTGACTCAGATCGTTGGCTTTCTGAGCAAATCGACTGTCACAACAAGATTGTGCGTGCCCATACCTGGCCAGTTATTTTTGGTCAGTATGAGCACCTATTTCAGGAGTTTTCCAATTGATCAGAACCCAAAAGGAATGGCTGGAAAACAAGCCCAACCAACCGGTTGTGTTATTTGAAACAGAGGGGACTTACCCGTTTGTCGGCGGCGGGGTTTCGACGTGGAGTCATATTCTTTGTCAGGAAATGGATGGAAGCTGTGATTTCATTCTTTATGCTATCACAGGCGACCCGAACGTTGAAAGCCGGTATAAACTGGGAAAAAACATTCAGGGAACCATACACGTTCCGCTTTGGGGTGCTGAAGAACCTGCCGAATATTTCGATCCTGAAACGCCCTTTTCTGAACAGGTTAACCGGAAAATGTCAACAACCTGGTCAGTGATTGAAAAATCATTCTGCCCCATGTTTTATGATCTGCTTGATGCATTGGCCGACCCGTACCTTCCGGCAGAAACGATTGGGGAAATTGTCTACGGTCTCTGGAAATATTTCCGGCATTACGATTATAAAATGACGCTGACCCACCCGATGATCTGGGAAATTTATAAAACCCGGGTTTCGCAGGATTACAATCAGTATAAAAACACACCCGGCTTCGAAGTCCCCAATATTTTTGATATGATTTTCGGACTTCGCTGGTTCTATCACTTCATGATGCCACTGGCAGTTCCGGTTCCGCCATCAAGTGTTTCTCATGCAACACTTGCCGGATTTGCGGGAATTCCGTCTCTGGTCGCCAAATATGAATACGGAACACCCATGATTGTAACCGATCACGGCGTATTTATCCGCGAAAGACTGATTGCTGTCAGCCAGGCAGAATTTACCTTTTTTGCGAAAAAATTTCTCGTTGATATGTCGACTCTTATGACGAGAGCCGTTTATGCCCATGCCGATCAGATTTCTCCGGTTGCCAGTTATAATCGACGCTGGGAAATGAAATTTGATGCTACAGAAGATCGTATCGCCGTGATTTACAATGGCATCGACCCGAATGTATTCGTCCCGAAACCCAAACCGGAAACGACTTCAAAACGCCCAACAGTTGTGGCTGCCGCCCGCGTTTTCCCGTTAAAAGATATTGAAACCATGATCAGAACCTGTGATCTGGTGAGAAAAGAAATTCCGGATGTTCACTTTTTGGTTTATGGCAGTCTTGACGCCGACAAACCTTACGTTGAAACCTGCAGAAAACTGATCCAGGAGTTAAAAGTAGAACAAAACTTCACTTTTGGCGGATTTCACAGCAATCCACCCGGCATTTACAACGAAGGAGATATTTCCATTCTGACTTCAATTTCAGAGGGATTTCCCTACACCGTTATTGAATCGATGAGTTGTGCCCGGCCGGTTGTGGCTACCGATGTGGGCGGAACCCGTGAAGCTTTGGAGGATTGCGGAATCATCTGCAAACCCCGGGATCCGGTCTCACTTTCTGAGGGTGTGATTTTGCTTTTACGGGATGATGATCTCAGATATGAAATGGGAAAAAGAGGCCGTGAAAAAGTGCTTCTTAATTTTACGACGGAAGTTTCGGTTGATGCCTACAAATCAAGCTATCAGAAATTTCACAAGGTAGATGGCAAACCTATGAAGCATGGTGTCAAATTACCATCCGTGAGAAAATTCCTTGAAAGTTTGGGTGAAATCGGAGAAACTGATGCAGCCTGAAACTCTGAAAAAGGAACTTTACGATAATTTGGTTATTGAAGTCAGGACTCTGATCGGCAATCCCATCAATGTTTATGCAGTAGCAGCCACACTTGAATCTCTTGGCGTCAGAGATATGGATGCCGTTGCCGATTACGGATTTGCTGATGTTTTCAAACTCGCCGATCAGGTTCATGAAGACATCCGGCTTCTCATTATTGAAGAAACCGAAAAAAACGGAAAGAAAAAAAAGGATTTTTTTAAAGTAACGGCGCTTACTGAATTCAAATATTTCTTTAAATATTACAGCCAGGGAATCCTGTTTGCGATGCCCATGGCCATTCAGATTCTTTCAGTCATTTTCCTCACGTATTCTTTGTGGGCCTGGCTTAGGTTCAATGAAGCACAGGCAACGATTGTGGCTTTGGGTACGATCACTGCTTTTGTTGTCACCGGGGGTTTTACCCAGCTTATGGGCAGACTTGCCTCTTATTATAATGGGTCAGGAAATTATCTGCTTGCTTATAAAGCGGCAAAAAACACCATCAGAAACGGTGTTGTGACCACGCTTTCAGTTGCTCTGATTTTCTTTATAGTCAATCTGGTGATTCCTTTTTACCCGCAGACCATGATGTTCCTTTCGATGACTTACATGATTCTGCTGAGTTTGCTGATTCAAAGTTCTGCAGTACTTTATGCCACTGAACAACGGCTCATGATCAGCGTGAGCATTGCCATTGGGACTGCATTTGTCATCGCTGGAATGGAAGTTTTTAATCTGGGAATTTACCTGTCTCACTGGCTCGGACTTTCTGTCTCGATCATCATTATGTTTGGTTATGGCTGGACGTATTACCGGTTTAAAATCAAAAATATGAGAAAAGATTTTTCCCTTTCCAGAATGCCAAAAACAGAAGTTGTTTTCTTCAACACCTACCGTTTTTTTGCCTATGGAACGCTGTACTTTTTCTTTCTTTTTCTTGACCGGATTTTAGCCTGGTCTGCGGGTCCGCCACCGCCGCCGTATATTATCTGGTTCAACACGCCTTATGAACTTGGCATGGATTGGGCCCTGATTACCCTGCTGCTCACAATTGCGGTTCTTGAATATTCGATTCATAGCTTTTCAAAAATTATTATTCCGGTTCAGCAGGCCACTTCATTCGATCAGGTTGACGAATTCAATAAATTCTTCAAACGGTTTTACTACCGTCAGGCATTGATTCTGCTCATCATTGGTATTGTCTCAATGGTGCTCGTTTATTTTGCTGTCATGTCTCTCGAACAATTCAAAGACAGAATTCCTGAACTGAGAGACTTTTTTGATAACCCGGTAACGATACGGGTTTACTGGCTGGCTAGCATCGGGTATATTCTGTTGTGTTTTGGTCTGCTGCACGCTTTGTTTTTTTTCACATTAAACCGTGCTGCTTTTGCAATGAACGCCATGATCATAGGCGTCATTGTGAATTTTGTTGTTGGTTACATTTGCAGCCGTACGATTTCTTATGAATATGCAGTTCTGGGTCTGATTGCTGGTTCTGCCGTTTTTGCTTTTCTGACCTGGAAATGGGTTCACCGTTTCTTTTCCAAACTTGATTATTTCTACTACACCGCATACTGATTCAGGTAATCTATGAAAGATTTCAGTCACTATCTGCAAACAGTTTCATCACGATTAAAATCATCTTTTGTTATGGATG
Organism: Bacteroidota bacterium; assembly: GCA_020161835.1. Lineage (GTDB taxonomy): Bacteria > Bacteroidota > JABWAT01 > JABWAT01 > JABWAT01 > JAFLBE01. The sequence goes on from JAIUNL010000004.1 coordinate 223,361, forward strand.
ATTTTGCGCTGGAAGATGAAGCTTTATTCTGGGCAACTGCCGCCGATATGGCTGCGTTTACAGAGCCTGTTTCCTTTCTTCAGATTGTTGAATGGCTTGACGGACCCTACAAAAGTCTGCTGCATGCCTTCTATTTACTCGACAGTCCAAATCTGGATCTAACCTACAAACAGGTTCTGACCCGTAATCTCGACCATTTCAGTAAATTGAGTGAAGATTCTTTTCAGAATTTATCATCCAGACAAAAAAATGAATACATGGCCGGCATCGAAGATCAGCTTTCCAATCTGGAACGGCAATTCCCGTTTGATCCGAAGTATCTCATTGATAATCAGACCGATCTTTCGATCGGGAAATGTTTACTCATCCCCTTATTTAAAAATCGTGAACTCTGGGGATTTTATGTGATTGGTCCGTTTGTTCAGCATCCTGCCGTTTTGGTTTCCAAAACCGGAATTCTGTCAAAATTGCTTTCAAAATGGCTCGTTGAAATTGTAGATACTGAAAATAAAAAATCAGGGTCCTTCATTCAGGGGATTAAAAAAGATCTTCCAAAACTCAATTTCAACACGGCTGGGAATCAGGATATTCTTGAATTTATTCTCAATTATTATCTGGCAATCAGCCAGGCTGATATGGGATTTATTGCCGAATTAACCGGTGGTGACTGGATCATCAGAGCTGAATCAGGTGTACCGGCAAATCTGAAAAATGCACGTACATCAATCCTGAATCCGGGTCTTATGACCTATGATACAAGCGCAAAAACCTGGAAGGTAAATGATGAAACCATTATTTCAGAAGCAGGTTTAACTGATATTTTCATCCGGTTCAATCACTTCACTTCTTCAATCAGCTTTCTGGTTCTTGGCCGGAAAAAGTCGGTTTTGCAATATCGCAATCTGCTCGATTCTCAGGTTTCTTTTGATATCAATGAAGCCGCTTCTTCGGTTATCAAGGTTAAGGAATCGCTCAAAAGTCTGAATGAATCGGTTCTTGAATTCTTTTTCCGGCTCATTCTTGCCTGGGAAAACAGAAAAGGAAACCAATCGGGTCATACCCGGCGGGTAATGGCACTTGTTTCACTTCTTTCTGACCGGATGGAATTAAAACCGGAAGAAAAGCAAATTGCCATAACGACAGCCCGGTTTCATGATATTGGACTGGTTGCCTATGCAACACTTAACCGAAAGTTGTCTACCGAAGCAGAACTGGAACACCCGGTTCTGGGCAGTTTGATTTTGGAGATGATGGGCTCTGATCCGCTTATTTCCGCAGGAATAAAATCACACCATGAATGGATAAATGGTGGCGGTATGCCAGAAGGTTTGAAAGGTGACGATATTCCCTGGACCGGCAAGTTGGTTTCGATCTGTGAATATCTTTCAGAATTCATTGAAAGCCATGAAAATGACTCAAACTCAGATTCAGAAAAAATTCAGTCGCTTATAAACGAACTCAACCGCCGTTCAGGTAAACAATTCGAAAAATTTCTTGTTAGCGAACTGCTTGCTGTCATCAACAAATCTGACTGGAAATCCTTATCTGAGTTGGGGAAACCATGAGTAAATCAGGCCTTGCCGGCATTTTGATGTCGGTTTTTCTTTCGGGTTGCAACACCACAACACAGATTCCTGCTCCGTTTGGAGTTTGTTACACAAAACTGACCCCTGAAAATATTGTGAATTATAAGCTGGTTGTGGTTGAGCCCGATCATTACACAAAACTGGACATCGATGCGTTGAAAGAAGGCGGTACAAAGATGATCGCCTATGTTAGTCTGGGTGAAGTACATCCGACACGCTGGTACTTTCCGCTGGCAGATTCTACTGGCAACCTATTGGGGAAAAATGAAGATTGGGGCAGTCACTTTCTGAATATTGGAAGTCCGTCCGTCAGGCAACTCTTTCTTGACCGGATCATTCCGAATATCATGGCTTCAGGTTATGACGGATTATTTTTCGATACGGTCGACGCCGTTGCACCTTACACCACCCGCAAAAACCTGCAAAAAGATATGGCAGACCTGATCAATTCCATCCGGAAACAAAATCCGGATGCCATTCTGATTCAAAATGCCGGACTTTTTCTTCTGGATCAGACTTCTTCTTCAATCAATGCGGTTGCAATCGAAGATATTGCAAGTGACTACCAGTTTTCAGATCAGTCTTACCGGTATGCAAACGAACAGGAATTTTCTGAAAAAATAAAAAATATAACTGACCTTTCAGAAAAATATCATAAACAGTTTCTGCTGATTGATTTTTCAGACCGTGAAAACCTCACCGACAGTCTGCAATCCAGATTAAACGACTATCCGTTTCCTTACTTTATTGGTAAAATATCACTGGACGAACTTCCGGTTCTTCCTCCGGATGCCAACTAACAGGACTTCATGTACACTTTTCTCGCCATTACTTCTATTTTCCGGCTTTTTCTCTGGTTTTTCGTTTTGTACGGATTCATTGCACCCCTGCTGTTTCCAGAACTGAGAAAGATGAAATTTGTTGACCGGCTTATTCTTTCCTGGGTCGGGATTGGCGGCATCATTATGGGTGGGATCGTCATTCTGACTTCCCTTCACATGTACGATTTGTTCAGCATGGCCATTTTGCTTCTCGGTGCACCGTTGTTCAGATATTTCTGGACTCACCGCAAAAAAGGCATCATGATTCCCTTCCGGAATCTTGAAACCTCATTTGTAAACAAGATTATCAAACTGATTGAACTCAGAACCTTTTTCACCAAAGCAGAACTTAAAAAACGACTGACGCCAAAAAAGTCAGAAAATCAAACGGACAAATTTTATTTTGGTGTTCTGCTCGTCATCATTTTGGCCGCCGGTGCTATTCGTATCGTTCCCTCAATTGAAAATGCTGCCCCTTTCACACGGCTTTGGTATCAGGAACTGATCAAGGTAAAACACTTGAATCTTCAGGATTATTTTTTCAATTCTGTTGATCCGCTCGGTATGCATTCTCTGATAAATGTGGCTTCTGCCATGACCCAGGTAAGTCCTGAAATGATGCTCCATCTTTTTGGAAGTATTGTTGCCATGCTGCTCACCTTTTTAATCTGGTGGGTGATTTCACTCGTCACGTTTTACAGAACCTGGCTTGCTTTGATGGGCGCTGCAATTTATGCCATCGTGCCCACTTTGCTGACACCGCTTTCACTTGAACTTCAGATTGAATCAAATACCATCGACTTTGCCCTGTGCTTTGCCATTCCCACCGCCATCTGGATTACCCGTTTTCTCAGGTTGAACCAAAGAGAACTATTTCCGTTTATTCTTGCCGGGTTTATTGCAACCGGACTCAGTAACCTTTTTGTTCTCTTTATCATATTGATTCCCTTTCTTATAACTGAGCTTGTTCTGATCCCATCCAACCTGAAGGGGAAATTAAAACTGCTCACTTACAGCTCCATCATGCTCGGTCTGGTTTTCGCAACTTACCTCACCGGTTTAACCATCCATGACATTGAATTAAAACCCTTTTTCCTTGCCCAGCTTTATTCTACCAGCATGTTCAGCTATACACCCGGGCTTATTCTCCCTCTGGAATCTCTTTCAGCAGTTTATTTTTTATTGGCACTTCTTGGAGCAGGACTTTCAATGCTTCGTAATCGTTTGGCAAAAAGACCGCTAATGTCGAATGATGTGTTTCTGTTTGTTACGTTTGCCGTCGGGGCCTTTATCTATCTTCCCATTTTTAATATTGCTTATTTCTGGGTTGACATCGACCAGTTGAATGCATTCTATTCTTTCCTGATTCCGGTGATGCTTTCTGTATTTCTCTATGTCATTTTTTCAATGATCAACCGTCATGTTTTACCTATTTTCAAATGGCACGCAGAAAAAATTCTTCCGGTACTTATTATTTCAGCACTGATTTTCGCCCAGGGTGGAATTACGTTTGTGAGAACACTGCCTACCACCATGCCAAATGGCTTTTTCGAAGCTTATTATGAGATTATTGCAGGCCGTCTCGCTTATTCATACGCCACGGTAAGCCCTGAAATTGACAGGAATCTCGCCCTTAACCGGCACTTTTTCATGAATTACGAATTTTTCCTCAATGAATACGGCACCATGGATTCGCTCTATCACCAATACCTGAATGCACCGAAATCAAACTCCCGGGAACCTATCGTTCCCCCTTCAAGTATTTTTATTTTTGTTGAAAATCCAAATTCTGTTTCTATCGGGAATAGTGTGCTTTATAATGCCCCACTCGTTATGCAGCAAACAGCACAATGGGTTGAATCTTTCTCAACCTTGCCGGGACGAAAAATTGAGGAGTTTTACCGGGATGAATCGGTCATTGTCTATGAATTGGTAAACAAACCAAACGGATCAAAATTGCTTGATATTCTCTTTAACACTGACGAGGAGAAAAAGCCATGACCATCAGATTCGTTTTTCTCCTGATTTTGACACTGGTTTTTCTTTCCTGTGATCAGGGAACTGATAATTTCACACCCGTTACTGAAGAAAAAGACAACACATTGCTCTTGGTCATTATGAACAGTAAGGATGAACTCAGCCGGGGAATTACCGATAATCTGATGAAGTCAGCCGACTATGCCAAATTCCGGGTAAAAGTCATTGATGTGTCCCTGCTTCTGACCGGCATTGAAATCCCGGAATCAGTTAAAGAAATCGTGATCACTACCGATCAGCTTTCGAAATTGAAAGATACCAATTTCAGGATTCTGGTTGATTTTGCTGCCCGGGGCGGAACTATTCTGATTGCAGCAACCAGTTACGAAACCCGGCTTTTTTATCTGATGGGACTGAAACCCAAACCGGATATGTCACTCGATAATAAAACAAGTGGCTGGGTTTTCAAGGACAACGTTTTTCCTGGAATCGATAAAATTGAATATGGAAAAGTGATTGCACCTATTCACGGCGGATTTTCAGGCCGTGATTTTCTTCCGTCAACAGAGATCATCCTTAAGTCATTAAAAGAGCCTTCAATTCCATTACTTACACGAAAAAAGGTTGGTAACGGTCAGGTTTTTTACCTGAATACCTCAACCATGAACGACAAGGTTGCCCGTGGATTGCTGTTTTCAGTTGTTCTGCGTGGGTTGCCCGGCATCCCTTACCCGATTGCCAACACCTCAACCATTTTTCTGGATGACTTTCCGGCACCACTGTACAACACGATGATGCATCCGGCTGATAAAGAGTATTCTAAAAACCACGCCCATTTTGTTCATGATATCTGGTGGCCGGATACCAAAGCCATGGCAGATACGTTTGGTCTGGCCTATTCCGCAATGATGGCCATGAATTATAATGCCAATAACAATCCGCCATTTCCCTATTCTGAATGGGAAAATGGAAAAATAATTGAAAATGGAACAGTAGAAAACGGAAGTGTGAATCTTGCCAGAGATGTTGCCGGGTCACGTCATGAATTGGGTTTTCATGGCTATAACCACTTTTCATTTATGCAGCGTGACTGGCCTAATCCTGAATTCCTGGCCATGGCAATTCAATCCGTTGAAAAAAGATGGATTCTCGATGGACTTGGAGTCATGCCATCAACTTTCGTTCCGCCAACAAATGAAGCTGATTCGGCTAGTATTCCGATTCTGGCCAGACAAATGAGTTCGCTGAAGGTTTTCAGTTCACTTTATCTCGGCGATCTGAAAGAAGGCGGAAACCGGGAATTTGACCCTGAACCCTATCATCCGCAATTTTTTGACTATCCACGTATCACGTCAGGGTATTTATTCGAAGATGAATCACGGTACAATCAGGAAGGTATGTACATTCTCACCGGAATCTGGACGCATTTTGTTCACCCGGACGATGTTTTTCAGGAACTTCAGCGGGATGAAGACCAATTTGTAAGCCGGAACGGTGAAGGACTCTGGTGGAAAAATACACCCGGCAACCCAAAAAATTTGTACGGTGAATTCAGAAAACGAATTGTTGATATTAAAAGCCGTTTTCCGCTCATCAGGTTTTTACCCGCCAGAGATGCCGCTCCGATCGTGAAAAACTGGCGAAACATGAAACTGGCCGTTCAGCCAATGGATTCTGTAAACCGTTTTCACATCCTCAGTGAAAATAAAGAAGATTTTTACGGCATGTTCGTTACCAAAGATGACACCTCTCAGATTTTTAAAAAGTTGAGAGAATTTGCTCCCGGATTCCACTTTGAAAAACATTGGGATGGTTTCTGGGTCATGATGAAAACGGAATCCAAAAGATTTGACCTGCCTGAACTTCACAAAATCCATAAGGTCGACCCGACTGCCGTTCTTACCGCTCAGAACCAGGCCAGTGCAGAATTTAAAAAATATTCTCAGGATTTTACCGTTAATTCAACGTGGAAAGATACCCGCCTTGCCGATGCCCTGAATTCCCTGAAAAAGGGTAAAAATGATCCTAACAACACCGAAAACATCATTTCTTTGAGTGTTGAATTCGGACAGCTTCAGCATGCCCTCGATTTACTCAGAACCAAATTACTTTCGCTGAACGGCTGGATCGAAAAAGACGCTGAACGGTACACGACTTATACCCAATGGGAAAATAAAACAGATGAACTCTGGTCATTGGCTGAAATGCGCTGGGCAAAATTCCCTACCGATTCTACACTCAAACTCGTCGATTATTTTGATTCAAGATCCCCGCAAATCGATCCGGTTGTGAGAAAAAGGTGGCTGCTCAGAAAACTTTCGGTTTATCCCGATTCACTGGCTTTGAAAAGTGCCTATTCCGCTGAAAACCAGGAGGAAGACAGCTGGCCAAAAACCAAAGCTTTTTTAATCGAACTCATTGCAAACCATCCGCAAAGTGACAGTTTGTACCGGTATGCACTTCAGCGTTCGTTCTGGTATGATAAACCCGCTGAAAGTTTTAGCTGGTTTTTATCCTTTCCTGCACACAGCCACCCCCAGCTTATTCCGCTTGCAGAAGAAATTGCCCTGCTTTATGCCTGGAGCGGAAATAATAAAACCCTGGCGCTTGCCTGGGCAGGAAAAGCCAGAAATTTTGAAATTGTGACCTATCTTGACTGGTTGCGGGAATCAAACAGAATGGCAGAGTACATCAAAACTGCTGATCAGTATTTCACCCGCCATCCTGATGATGATTCGCTCGAATACCGGGTTGCTACCCACTTACTCGAATCTGGATTTTACAAACAAAGTCTGAAAAGATATCAATCAATTCCTTCTGAAAATGTAACCCAAACTCAGCAACTGCAATACCGTCAAAAACTTGATCAGGTTTATTGGAAATATCTGTTTCCTTTAAAAACCGACTATGCTTCCGTTTTTTCAGAGGAAAAAAGAAGTGAGTTAAGGGAAGAAGAATTAAAGATCAACGGCGTTTATGCTGAAGCGGGTCTCACATGGATCGGGGACAATTTTAAAAACGAAGAATGGCTCTGGAAAAGTAAAGTGACCTGGGGAGATCGCCGGACTTTTGTTCATGGAATTGGTGCCGACTGGATCAGCGTCAAATCGGTTATCAGCACTGAAACCATTCAGGATGCCTATTACCGGGTGAGTTATCAACCAACCTGGATACTGGAAGAAAGCCGGAAATGGCTGGATATGAAAGGTGGAATTGCCACCAACGGGGCAAAAATTTACCCGGAAGTTACCCTGTCTTTTAACCGTGCAAAGGGAGATACACTCTTTTATGTGTTGAAAACCAATTTTGAACCTGAATACATTCAAACAGCCATCCGGTCAAACATTTATGTGGCTGATCTTGAAGGCTATGGTGAATTAAAGGTTTTTTCCTCTCACCTTTTAACAGGCGGTTCCAAGCTGGAGTGGTACACAGACAATAACTGGGTTTCGACTTTAACCTCACGGTATCTCTTTTCACCCGACACATTAGTTGGTCTGTCGTGGCGTCCGCTTCTGGATGCCGGATGGTTGAATTCCGGAAAAATCTATGCAAGTGCTCAACCGTACTGGACGCCTGACAATTGGCTGATTGCCGGTGCCGGATTGCGGATTGAACGAGGATGGGAATATTGGTCGGTTTTTTCTGAAATACTTATGAAGAGCAGTAACCGGCAGGGAGCATTTTTAGAAGCGTCGTTAAGAATGGGTTGGGAACCCTTTCCCAGATTTGCAATCTCAGCAGGAACTGAACTCTCAACCAGCAGGCTTTACCGGTCGAATCTGGTAAATCTTCAGGCTAACTGGTTATTTTAGAAAGTTTAACCACACCCAAGCTAAAGCGCGGGTCTTAGGAAAGAACTCGAAGGATTTACAAAGGCCACAAAGAAATTCAGAGTTTTTGAAACCAGAATAACAAAACCACCCCGACTTCGCCACCCCCCGAAAGCGTTCGGGGCAGGCTCTCCTTAAAAAGGAGGGGAATTTTATTCACATTAAAAATTGACATAAATTTCAAGTCTATAATTGCCGTAACCCGTAACCCGTAACCCGTAACCCGTAACCTAAAAGTGATACCTAATCCCCAGTCCTGCATCAAGATCAACGGTACTTGAGGGTGAAATATAAAAAACCGGAGCAAGTTCAAGCGAAATATCCACCGGAAAAGAAGTAAAAAAATAAGCAGATCCTGCAACGCCCCTGACACCAAGTGCAATATCCTGATTGGTAATTATTTTCCCGCCAACACCATAAAAAAGGGCCAACGGATTATCTCTGATATCCAAATAATTAAAACTGTGAATTAAATAAGTGATATTCACATGCACACTATTTTGCTCATTTGAGGTATCCCAGGAAGCTGTTCCTTCAAGTGCATTTAACGAATTGAACCAATATTTCACTGTCAGTCCGGTCGGATTCCCGATCACAGCCCCGGCATGTAACTTTGATTTCTGTGCAAAAGATGAAGAAACAACTGACAGCAGTGAAACAACCAAGACCAAAAGGAGTTTGCATTTATTCATTCTTGATATCCTGATTGGGTATTTAAAGTGAATTTTTATCAATTCGTTCAAGAATCATGGGTTTTCTTGCCGGTTTTACTGAATCAACGGCAACAGAGGATCTCAACCGTTTTTCTGCTTCAGCAAGAGGTTTTTCTGAGTCTGCATGAACGGTAAACAGGGTATCTCCCGGATGAATTTTATCCCCAATTTTTTTCCTGACAGTAATGCCGGTCAACGGTGAAATCACATCATCTTTTGCCATTCTGCCTGCTTTAAGCAGAATACCAACCATGCCAATTTCTCTGGAATCAAATCCAGCAACATAACCGGTAGTTTCCGATTTTATTTCCAAACGAACCGGAGCTTTACCACGACTTTCAGGGTTTAAAATAACGTTTACATCCCCACCCTGTGCTTTTACAATCTCAAGCCATTTCTTCATGGCTTTACCTGAAGAAATCATCTCTTTTGAAATTGAAATTCCATCCTCAACTGAACCGGCCTTTTTACCCATATAAATCATGGTTCCGCACAAATGGTGAGTCAGTTCCATCAGATCAGGAACATCAACGCCATTCAGACAATCTATACACTCTTTCACTTCAAGCCAGTTACCTACTTCGTGGCCAATGGGTTCTCTCATGTTGGTGATGTAGGCAATTGTTTCCTTACCGAAACCAACCCCAATTCCAACTAAAGATTTTGCAAGGGCACGTGAATCCTCAAGTGATTTCATAAAAGCACCCGATCCGGTTTTTACATCCAGAACAAGGCCATCAATACCTTCTGCCAGTTTTTTTGACATGATGGATCCGGATATCAGCGGAATGGATTCTACCGTTCCGGTTACATCTCTCAATCCGTACATTTCTTTGTCAACCGGGGCAAGATCTTTGGTTTGCCCGATTAAAACGACACCGATTTCGGCAAGTTGTTTTCTATAGGCAACCAGATCAAGATCAGTTCTGAAACCAGGAATCGATTCGAGTTTATCAAGAGTTCCGCCGGTATGACCTAATCCCCGCCCGCTGATCATGGGAACGGGAACTCCGGCAGCGGCCACAATTGGTGCAAGAATCAAAGACACCTTATCACCAACGCCACCCGTTGAATGTTTATCAACTTTGAAACCAGGGATATCAGAAAGATCAAGAATAACACCTGAATCCATCATACAGCGTGTTAGTGTGACCGTTTCATCACGGGTCATTCCGTTAAAATAAACGGCCATCAGAAAGGCAGACATCTGATATTCTCTCACAAGTCCGTCACGATAGCCGTTAATAAGCCATTTCAGTTCTTCGGAAGTCAGTGTTCCTTTATTCCGTTTTTTAAGAATCAGTTCTACAGGATTCATTCAGAAAAGTCCTTGATTTCCATCGGAAAGTGTATAAATAAATGAGGCACTCAGTAGCAGCATGTCTGCATTCAGTTTAGGAACAAGTATTGTTTTCGTCCCATCCTGAATTTGGTTTTCAAACCGTGTCAGCCGGTACTGCAGATTAATTGAAAGAGATAATTCACGTGTCAGATAACGGTCAACACCAACAGCAAAAGAATAACCACGGCCGGTAAATCCATCCGACTTCTGATCAACCAGTTCATAAAAACCCAAGCCAGATTCAATAAAAAACTGATCTTTACTGTTCGGATTAAATTTAATTCTGAATTCAGTGTGAAATCCGTCGAACCCAACCTGCTTACTTTTTATAATTCTAAATTCATCATTAACGTGGCTCAGCGAAATAAAGCCAATATAACCTGACAAAAAATCGTTCAGACCATATCCCAAACTGAGATTAAAGCCAAAACCAGGCCAGATTTTTGTTTTTTTAACTCTGATATCCTGACTGATCGGAACTTCAAGAGCTGTGTCAAACCGGATTTTCAAACCTGTGTGCTGATTTTCAGGTTTCAATCTGTTCATCAACTCATCAACTTTGATGCGAAGGCTGTCAGTGCTTGTTTGTGCATTTACCTGACCGGAAGTAAAAAGAAAAACAACCAATAGAAAAGCCCGGAAACCCGTCATAGCCAAGTCCTTAGGATTTGAATACCCGTGATCCCGGCTTGATTACCGGAACACCCTCTTTACAAAGCGGACAGAAATCAGGCTCCCAGGCATTCACTTCAAGCTGAATAATCGAATAATAAGGCACATCAAAGGCTGCTTTTCCGTTTGAACGGTCAACAATGGATGCAACTCCGGCAATTTGGTGACCTTCATTTTTAAGTAAATCGTAAACTTCACGAACCGAGCCGCCGGTTGTAATTACATCTTCACAGATCAGAATGTTGTCATCCGGAAAAATTTCAAATCCACGGCGGATTTTCATTTCTCCGTTATCCCGCTCAGCAAATATCGTTCTTACGCCGAGCAATCTTCCAACTTCCTGACCAACCACAATTCCGCCAATTGCAGGCGAAATCACAAGCGTTATTCCGGCTGACTGATAATGTTTGGCAATGGCAGAACACAGCACCTCTGCATTTTTGGGGTATTGCAGCACTCTTGCACACTGAAAATACTGATTCGAGTGTTTACCGCTGGTGAGTCTGAAATGTCCGTCAAGAAGAGCTGAAGACGATTTAAAAAGTGCGAGAAAGTGTTCGGTTTGTGTCATAGTTGAATAGAAACGGGTTTAATAATCGTTAGTTGATCGGGTTGAACGTTGCAGCTCCAGGCCATCAGTTCAACTCCATTATTTACAGCAACCCTGAGTTCACGTCCGTAAGCCGGATCGAGGTCATCAGCAGGGCGCCAGACAGGGCAATCTTCCCGGTTGACAAGATAAAACATTACTGCTCTATTTCCCAACCGGACCTGCTCCTGAAGCTCAACCAGATGCTTTAGCCCACGTTCTGTAACTGAATCGGGAAAGGCTGCAATCCCGGTTTCTGCTGAGTACGTTGTATTCTTTACTTCCACAAAAACATCCGGTTTTCCGGGTTCAGAAAGAAGCAAATCAATCCGGCTGTTGGTGCCGTATTTCACTTCCCGTTTCATTGTTTGGTAATCAGCAAATTCAGGAATAAGTCCTGATGAAATGGCTTCTTCTACAAGAAAATTCGGCCGGGAAGTATTCACACCAATCCAGGATGAACCCGAATGAATCAGTTCAAGGGTAAATTTGAGTTTTCTTTCCGGATCGTCATTGGGAAGCAATGCTGCCCGTCGTCCTGATTCGAAAACCGTTTTCATTGATCCGGTATTCACACAATGGGCAGTTACTTCCCTGCCATCATCAAGCAAAACATCGGCAAAAAACCGTTTATATCTTTTGAGAAGTGTTCCGGTAACGAGCTGACGGGGAAAAATCATAACGGGATGGATTTTCCGGAAATGAAAAAATGTAAAACATCGTTATCATCGGGAATGAGGGTAAAACACGATTTGAATGAGTCTGGGATTGGAGTAGGTTTCCCGGTTTTTGCATCCAGATAAACCCAGTTTGTTTCCGCTTTGGCGACGACTTTTTTATCAGATTCCCGAAGAAAAAAATATTTCCGTTTTGAAGCATTCACGCCAAAATCGTGTATCCAGGTAACGTGGATGAGCATTTCACCTTCGTAGGATGGCCGGATGTACTCGATGAAGTGTGACCGGATCACCCAGGTGGTTTGCGTTTCCTGATACTTTTCAAACGACCAGCCCTGAGTTGTGGAATGCTTTGTGGCGATATCCTGCATCCATTTCAGATAAACCAGATTATTGACGTGCTTATTGGCATCAATCGTATCGGGTGTGATCAGTTTGGAGTAAAAAAAGATTCCGTCCATGAAAAACAGTTATAAGTTATAAGTTACAAGTGGTAAGTTTTGCATTAAAAGTCCCCCTTTGAAGGGGGTACGGCGAAGCCGGGGGGATGTTTTTATCTTTTAAGTGGTTGGTTGAAAGCGATTAGTTGTGTGTTAGACAATCCGTCCAAACCAGATTTTCCAATTATATATAAATGTTCTAAATTTGGGGATTCAATTTTCTACTACCTACTACCTACTACCTACTACCTACTACCTACTACCTACTACCTACTACCTACTACCTACTACCTACTACCTACTACCTACTACCTACTACCTACTACCTACTACCCCTCAATTCAACTTCAAAATCAAATCCTGAATCCGGCTGATTTGCTGTTCTTTTCTTGTTTTCAGTCGTTCGTAATGAATACTCTGGGCAATGGTTTCTGAGTAGGAAAGATGAAGATAAATGGCACCAAGTGTTTTATTATTTTCAAGCAGCATGTTCACGAGGTGGGTTCTGAGGTGATATTCTGAAGGAAGATCTGCTTCAACTTTAAAAGGTTTGTAAGCCGGCTTATCAATCTGATTGCTTGCCAGTTCAATATCAAGCTGCAATCCGTCTGCTTCCTGTTCTTTTAAAAGTTCACGTGTTACATCCTGAAGGAAATTATACTTGATAATGGGGATGAGGAGTTTGTAAATATCCGTGTTTTCATGTTCCATCTGCCATGCATTGCGGAAATAATCTTCCGTACGGTTTTTTTCAAGCAAACCTGGCAACCAGGATTTAAGCGTATCGAGGAATCCCGACATAAGTTCTCCTTTTAAAGATGCAAAGTTACTAAAATTTACGCCAATTAAGCATTAAGCTACGGTTAAAGGAAAGGTTACGGGTCACAGATTACGGGTCACGGGAAAAATGCACTTACCAATATTATGAAACCATTTCGTGTAAAGACAAAAAACCATGAAATAGTTATTTTGAATTTTGTAACCCGTGATACGTAACCCGTAACCAATCACGCAGGTTCAACATCAATAATCAGCCGGGAGGATTTCGGCCAGGATCTTGCCGTTACCTGAAGCTGATGCAGAAACGGTGTGAGATCCCGTGTTACCGGGAATTCTCTGGGGATAAATAGTAAAACCTGCTGCCGGTACCAACCACCCACTTTATCAACTGCCGGTGCTGCCGGACCTCGAACCCAATCCCTGTTAAATCTGGAAGAAAGTGCAACCGCCACTTCACCGACTTTTGCAAAAGCTTCTGATTCGGTTTTTGCTTTCACTTCAAACTGAACCATTCTCTGAAACGGCGGATAACTGAGTTCCTTCCGGCTGTCAATTTCCTGACGGTAGTAACCTGCAAAATCATGGTTGATCACATGTTGAAACAACGGGAATTCCGGGTGGTACGTTTGAATAATCACTTCACCGGTGAGTTTTCCACGGCCTGAACGGCCGGCAACCTGAGCCATCAGCTGAAATGTTCTTTCGGATGCGCGGAAGTCCGGCATCAGCATTCCCATATCGGCATTCACGACTCCAACCAACGTCACGTGGTGGAAATCGAGTCCTTTGGCAATCATTTGCGTTCCGAGCAGAATCGAAGCCGGATGTTTTTTGAATTCTTTAAGCAGATTATCGTGAGCTGATTTTGTTGATGTGGTGTCCTGATCCATCCGGATCACAGGCGTTCCGGGGAAGTTTTCCTTCAGAAAATCTTCAACCTGCTGTGTACCGTAACCCACGGGCTTCAAACTAAACGATCTGCATTTCGGACAGGTATCCACAGGCCGGGCAGTGAATCCGCAATAATGACACCTCATATTCCGGGTGCGCTGATGCCAGGTCAGCGAAATCGAACAATCAGGACATTCGTGAACCCATCCGCAATCCCCGCATTCCACGTAATTGGAATATCCGCGGCGGTTCTGAAGTAAAATCACACCCTGCCCGTCTGCCAGCCGTTTTCTGATGGCATCCATCAACGTGGGTGCAACCGGACCGTTAAATGGCCGGTTTTTCCGTTCTTCACGCATATTCAGGATTTTTACTTTCGGAAGGGTGGCATCATCTGCCCGTTCTTTGAGCGTGATGAGCTGATATTTCCCTTCTTCCGCCAGGTAAAAAGATTCAAAAGAAGGTGTTGCACTTCCCAGAATAACCGGACATTTATTCATCCACGCCCGGTAAATGGCAGCATCTTTTGCAGAATATCGGGGAGCCGGTTCAAATTGTTTGTAGGAAGATTCATGTTCCTCATCCACAATAATGATCCCCAGATTTTTCAACGGAGCAAACAGCGCAGACCGGGGTCCGATGACAATTTTAAATTCACCGCTGAGAATCCGTTTCCAGGTGAGAAACCGTTCTGAATCATTTTTTCTCGAGTGGATGACGCCGATTTTGGTTCCGAAATGGCGTTCAAAACGGGAGACCGTTTGAGGCGTCAGGGCAATTTCTGGAACGAGGATAAGTCCGGTTTTCCCGGTTTGAAGAACTTCACGTAATGCTTCGATGTAAAGATGGGTTTTCCCTGATCCGGTCACACCAAAAAGCAGCATTGGGCGGAATCCACCTGCCTTGATATTTGCCTGGATCTGACGCCAGGCCACATTTTGCTCTTCGGTGAAAGTGATGGAATCTGTTGGTGGCAAAAACGGAATGTCGGTTGTTGAAACCAGATGAAATTCTCTGATCAGAACTCCGGCATCCATAAATTTTTTCATAAATCCGGCAGTTAAACCAAACTCCGCACTAACCGGAGACTCCAAAACTCCTTTTTGAAGCTGAGTCTGATGGTCACTCAGCCAGGTTTTAAATTGTCTTTGTTTGGGTGACCGAAGCTGAATCTGGTCAAGCTTTTCAAAATCTCCGGCCTTCCAGTATTCAGCCTTCACTTTTTTCTGATGACTCTCGGTGATAAGTTCTTCTTCCTTCAGAAATCCCTGAGAAGTAAGATCTTTCAACCCTTTATAAAAAAGCTGTTTATCCTTAATCAACCGGTTCAGTTTGGCTTTATCCCACTCTTTTTCATCCCGGAAATGACGAAGAATTGCATGCGACCAGTCCAGTTCACTTTCCGGTTCTCTGATCAGGGTGATTTTGGTGCGGGATTTCGAAACGAGTTCGGCAGGAAAAAAAGCCTGCAGCACTTCACCTAATGTGGCCTGATAATACTCAGAAATCCACCGGGCAAAAGTGAGTTGTTCATCGGTAAAAATGGGTTCTTCATCCAAAACGGACTGAATCATTTTTAACGGTGTTGTTGGTTCTTCCAACCGGATTCCCGTAACGTAGCCGACCAGTGTCTGACGACCAAACGGAACAACAACCCGCTGACCGGGCTGCAAATGTCCGGCATGGGTTCCGGGCAGGAAATCATAGTCAGACTGAACCGGAATGGGAATGGAAACCTGAATGATCATGAATTAACCAAGAAAACGATCTGAGTGAATGGAATCCGGCAGGATGCAGGATTCATATTTCCCGAACCAGCGATACCGGTTCCGGGCAACAAAGTTATAAATTCCGTCAGTTATAAACCCGGGCAAAAGTTGAAAAATCAGAAAAATCAGCCAGAATCCGCCCAGATAACGCAGGATTCTGAAAACGGCTTTTGAACGGATTAAAACTTCAGAACCTTCGGCCCAGACAACTGAATCAGCTTTAAAAACGTCGGGATTGTGACTTTTTATTTTTTCTGCAGTTTGTCCCTGAAGCGGGGCAAAGACCAGTTTCTTCTTCCTGTCGAACCGCAGAATAAACCTGACAAAGAAATGGCAGGTTGGGCATTCACCGTCATAGAATAGAATCATAGGGGAAGAAGGTAGAAGTTAGGAGATAGAAGTTAGAATAATCCGATGTCATCCCGGACTTAGCCTGCCCCGAACGCTTTCGGGGATCCGGGATCCATCCAAAGTATTTTTATGGTGTTTTAGGGATGTATTTAAGGTTGTCATTCCCGCGAAGGCGGGAATCCAGAATGGGTCATTTTTACTGAACTTAAATATCCACAAAATATTATAGGTACTTGATTCCAAGCACCATAGTTCAATTTGGAAAAATATCTCTGAATAAAATACTGGATTCCCGCCTTCGCGGGAATGACACCCCAAAAACCAATCCCAACCCCTACTTTTTCTTGCTGTAAGTAAACAGAAAATCTTTTTCTTCAGCAGTCAAACCGGCATACCCTTTATCCGCAATTTTGTCAAGAATTTCATCAAGACGCTGAGACTCTGTCTGTGGTTTTGCGGTTTTGGTTTCTTCGTAAAAATCGTAAACCTTGGCTCCGCCCGGAGGTGCTTTTGCTGCAGGTGGAGAATTCAGTGAATTGGTAAACTTTTTCCACAACCGGCCAAAGTCACCACCTTTTTGCCAGTATTTGATCATGATAAATCCAAAAATCATCCCGCCAAGATGGGCAAAGTGAGCAATTCCCGAATTTGCACGGGTTAATCCGCTGAAAAGTTCAATTCCGCCATAAATCAGAACGAAATATTTTGCCGGCATCGGAATCAGCAGAGAGACAAAAATGATCCGGTTCGGGAACATCATTCCGAAGGCAAGCAGAATTCCATAAACTGAGCCTGAAGCACCAACTGTTGGGGCACCCGATCCTTCAAGCATCTGAATACCGAGATGTAAAACCCCGGCACCGATTCCTGTTACCATGTAATAAGTGAGAAACCGTTTGCTTCCCCAGTAATTTTCGAGTTCAACACCAAACATCCAGAGACCAATCATGTTAAAAAGAATGTGGAAGAATCCGCCATGCATAAACATGTAAGTCACCAATTGCCAGGGCATGAAAAGTCCCGAATCAAGTGGCCAGAGCGCAAAATATACAGTAAGAAAGTTATTGCTGTTTTCGCCGAAAAGAATATAAGTCAGCAGAAAAACGATGACGTTTATAATCAGCAGATTTTTGATTACAGGTGGCATATAGGTAAATCCGCCACCCATTGGGTTATAAGGATCTTGAAAACTCATAAATTCAACACTTTAAAAATTGGTTTGCTAATCTGCAGAACAACAGATTGGGGTGAAAAGATTCAATATGTTAAAAATGCCGGATTTTGGTGAGAAAAGAAAGGGGGAAAACAAGTGATATTGGTCAGTGGTAAGTGATTAACAAAAAAGGATCGTCTCCCCGGCAAAAAGCCATGAAAACGATCCTTTGAAAATTCAGAAACCACCCCGTCCCGTTGGGACACCCCCCGAAAGTGTTCGGGACAGGCTCTCCTTTAGAAAAGGAGGGGAATCATCATACTTACCACATATCACGTATCACATATCACTCTTACCTGGTCACTTATCCGTCAGGGCAGCAACGCCGGGAAGTACTTTTCCTTCAAGGAATTCGAGGGAAGCACCGCCACCGGTTGAAACGTGCGAAACCTGATCATCAAGTCCGGCCTGAGCAATAGCTGCAGCACTGTCACCGCCGCCTATAATAGTAGTAGCACCGGTTTTGGTGATATCAGCAAGTGCCTGTGCAATAGCAAACGTTCCTTTTGCAAAATTCGGCATTTCGAAAACGCCGGCAGGTCCGTTCCAAACCACAGTTTTTGCTTTTGCCAGCACATCCTGGATTTGCTTGATCGTATCAGGTCCGATATCCAATCCCATCCATCCGTCAGGAATTTCAGTAGCTTTTACCACTTTAAAATTTGCATCATTCTTGAATTCATCGGCAACAACCACATCAACCGGAAGCATGATCGTTTTACCTTTTGCTTTTGCTTCAGCAAGAAGTGATTTAGCAAGTTCAATTTTATCTTCTTCAACAAGAGATTTTCCAACGTTCAGACCCATTGCCTTGTAAAAAGTAAAAATCATTCCACCACCGACGAAAATGGTTTCAACTTTATCAAACAGGTTCTGAATCACATCAATTTTACCGGAAATTTTCGATCCGCCCAGAATCGCAACAAACGGACGAACCGGTTTTTCAACAGCTTCACCCAAATATTTCAGTTCTTTGGCAATCAGATATCCCGAAGCACTTTGTTTGAAATAATGAGTTACGCCTTCTGTTGAAGCATGCGCACGGTGGGCAGTTCCGAATGCATCGTTCACATAAACATCACCATAGGAAGCGAGTGTTTTTGCAAATTCTGCATCGTTTCCTTCTTCCATTTTGTAGAAACGAAGGTTTTCGAGCAGCAGAACTTCACCGGGTTTCAGTGCAGCAGCCTGAGCTTTTGCATCGTCACCAATGCAATCTTCAGCAAATTTCACGGTTAGACCCAGCAATTTGGAGAGGTGAACCTGAACAGGTTTCAGGCTGTATTTCAGATCTTTCTTTTCTTTCGGACGGCCAAGGTGACTCATCAGAATGGCAGATCCGCCTTCTTTGAGGATTTTTTTAATGGTCGGAAGGGATTCAACGATACGACGGTCATCGGTAATGGCAAGGTTTTCATCGAGGGGAACGTTATAATCCACCCGGACCAGCACTTTTTTACCTTTGAGTTGCAGATCATCAATGGTTAGTTTCATCAGATTTCTCCTGTTTCAGATTAAAATTGTGGCGTGAAGGTACGGAAATTCAGTGAAAAAGATAAATACAACGACATCTGAAAAAGGGGATTAACTGAAGTCTAATTTTTTTATTGGTTACGGGTCACGGATGACGGGTAACGGGAAAATGCATAATTTTAAATTTTGAATTTTTAATTGGGGTTTAACCGTTAATAAATAATTTCACCATTTTCTTTATTTACAGGTGTCACCAATAATGCTTTTTGATTTTTTCTTTATTGGTGGCAGTTGCTGGTTAAGTTTTGTTCTGTTTTCTTTACTAAAGAATGATTGGTATAGATTTTTTGTCTTTCCATTCAAAATTTATAATTCTCCTCTCTGCTCTGCCTTCATCATTCAAAATTTAAAATTCATAATTCATAATTCTGCAGCCTTGCTTCCTCCCTTCCTTTTTTCCGAACTTAGTAAAAAGCAGGAGCAAAACATGACCGTAAAAGAAGTCCTTTCTGAACTTGAGGCAATGGGAAGTCCGGCAATTAAAAAGGTTTTGATGAATCACGGAGCCCGTGAACCGTTTTTCGGAACCAAGGTTGAAGATCAGAAAAAGATTCAGAAGAAAATCAAAAAGGATTATCAGCTGAGTTTGGATTTATACAAAACCGGAATCTCTGACGCCATGTATCTGGCCGGACTCATCGCTGATGAGAAAAGAATGACGAAGAACGATTTACGGAACTGGGCTGAAGGAGCTTATTGGTATATGCTGAGTGAATATACGGTTCCCTGGGTCACTGCAGAATCACCGTTTGGCTGGGAATTGGGTCTGGAATGGATTGAATCGAAAGATGAAAAAATTGCCTCGGCTGGCTGGTCGACACTTTCAAACGTGGTTGCCCTGAAACCGGATTCTGAACTTGATCTTGACGTTTTATCTGCGTTCCTGGATCTGATTCAGGAGAAAATTCATTCCTCACAAAACCGGGTGAAATACACCATGAACGGATTTGTGATTTCAGTTGGGGCGTATGTGAATCCCCTTTCAAAAAAAGCCATCGAAACCGGACTTCATATCGGGAAAGTCCAGGTTGATCTGGGCGGAACGGCTTGTAAAGTCCCTCTGGCACCGGAATACATCGAAAAATGTATAACCCGCGGAACGCTGAAGAAAAAGAAGAAAATGGTGAGATGCTGATGGATACTCATTTCACAAGCCTGGGGGTTTTGATCCCGACGATCCACCCAAAATGGATAAAACCCATTTCGAAATTGTGCATAGAAAATGAATAAAGGCTGCCGGGCGTTCAAAGGATATTGATGATATTGAGAATTTGAGGAAATAAAACAGGGACCGGATCCATCTTACAACAGGAAAGACAGGTTCTGACCAGAACCTGATGGTGACTCCGTGCACCATCAGGATTTTTTATTTTCGTTTACCAGTAATGAGGTAATCCCTGTTATTTGCAAACCCGAGTGCCACTAATAACTCCCCTTTTACCGCCAGTCTGGTAAAAAAGAACTGTTCTACCCCCATTTGATTGACCTCCGGATAGACTTTCCAGGTTCCTCCATTAAAATGAACCAGGTGAGAAAAACTGTCAAATATCCAATAATCAATATCAGAATTTCCTCTTACTCCTGACGGCCAGATATTGATTCCGCTCGAACCTGTATCAAGTGACAACCATTTCTTCAGGTACGCATCGTATCGCATTAAATATCCTGCTGTCAGGTATTTGTGCTTTTCAGTCACCCAGATACCGGTTTGATTAAATGAATTAAAAGACAGTTTATTGGGAAACCGTTCAAGTTGGGAGCCATTTAGTTTCAGGATGGGAGCATCAACATCCTGCCCGTATTTTTCTGCCATGACGAACACCCCTTCACTGTTGCCCCACAGATCAGTCAGATGCAGATCAGTCACCTTTGGCATGCGGGTAAAGGTACTTCCATTGAAATGGAGGATGCCGCCGCCAAGCCCGGTAAAGTACATATTTGAATTACTTGTTCCATAAATTCTTTCACCAGCAAGTCCAATCCCTTTTAATTGCGTAACTTGAATCCAGTGCAATCCCATATCATCTGAGTAGGATATTCCACCAGCATCACTCATAACCCATACCCGTCCTTCAGGCGTTTTAAAAACTGCTGCTCCCATATTGTAGCCAAACAATGGACCCGACGCGTAGTCAAACCTAAAAACCAACCGCCATTTTTCCCAAATTGAACCGTTCCAGTGCATCAGATTATATACCTCATCTGTCTTGAAATTGATAACTATATCACCTGCAACCCAAATATCATTCTCGCCACCGATCCAGACATCATTGATTGATGAGCCGCTACCTCCCAATTCGGTCAGACTGAAAGTGAAGGCATGGCTGGTTGTATCTCCGGTTGTTCCAATGACTGGATTACTTGAAACCGGGTAGCTGTTGCCTGTGGTGAGGTGGGCCTGCCAGGAGTAGGTCGTTTTGGGTTTGATCTGCCAATCGGTGACAATGGTATCAGTGCCGTACAGCCGGATGACCTGATACTGTCCCCCATCCCTGGTCATGGCTATCATAGCTGGTTTCGTAATACTGTTTTCAACATGCAGAGAAAGGGTGGCGAAGATTGGTTCAAGATCGGCAATCGCTAAAGTTATTTGTCTCTGTTCTTTTTCCTCCGGTTCCTGACAGGAAAATGAAATTATCAATAAACCAGGAAGCAAAAACGCAGATAAAGCTGAACTTTTTATAAATTTCATATTTTTCATTGCCTAAACTAATTTCATTTATGAAATGATAACGAAAAGGTTTATAATATTCCCAGGATCACAACTAAACAAACAAACGCCACTCCGGGTTTTTATCCTTTTAAAATTTACCTAAAAAACAAAATAAGTTTAATTGAATGCGGGTATTTGGTTTTTGGGTTCAGATGAAAGGAATGCGATAAACCTAATTTTATTAAACGCCAAAATCAAATAACGCACTCATTTGTCGGTTATTTATTAATGAATTATGGTAATTATCTGTTTTATTTCACCGGGGGTTGGATACGCTTAACGTAGTACGTTGTACGCTTTACGTTGTATGGGAAACGAAATTCAAAATCCCGGAGGGATTTAAAATGAATAGCCCCGGGTGAAACCCGGAGGTTTGACACAAAACAAAATTCTTTCAACCCGTCAACTGACGGGTTGAATGCTCGCCGTTTCGTCCGGATTGAGCTCAGTGGATTAACTGAGATTTGTGACCGGACGAATGACCAAAAAACGAACCGTTTCCATTGGGTTGTGACCCGGCATTTCGACAAGCTCAATAACCAGGCTATTCATGTTTTGTCCCGTCGGGGCAAGGAAAATCAAATTGTAGAAACATTTCAAACCTGGTATCCTGAGCCTGCCGAAGGGTTTCCGTTGACGGACTTTCGGGATAATATACAAATTATTTTCTGCGAATTCTGCGTTTTCTGTGGTTGAAAAATGATGTTAAAATTTACCTGGGAGACGGATCTGGGATCCGCCAAATTTCTAAATTCTTTCAAAATAAGGAGACGGATCTGAGACCCGTCTCTACGAAATTCAAATAAAAAATCTCCCTCCGCTTTGCGTTCTTCGCGAGAGAGCAAACTCCCCTAAAACAAAAAAGTCCGCCGAATGGCGGACTTTCCTGCAAATAAACACCAAAAACAGAACCGATTAATACCGGTAATATTCCGGTTTGTACGGACCAGCAACAGTCACACCGATATACTCAGCCTGCTCAGTTGAGAGGGTTTCGAGTTCAACACCCAGTTTGGCCAGGTGAAGACGGGCAACTTTTTCATCCAAATGTTTCGGAAGGGTATAAACCTTATTCTCGTACTTATCAGAATGCAGCCAGAGTTCGATCTGGGCAATGGTCTGATTGGTAAAAGAATTCGACATCACAAAAGATGGGTGTCCGGTAGCACAACCAAGATTAACAAGGCGGCCTTCAGCAAGAACGATGACATCACGGCCGTTAGGCAGGGTGTATTTATCAACCTGAGGTTTGATTTCAATCTTCTTTGCACCTGATTTGTTGTTCAGCCAGTCCATATCGATTTCAATATCGAAGTGACCGATGTTACAAACCACAGCCTTATCCTTCATTTTCTCGAAGTGGCGGGGTTTTACAATGTCTTTGTTTCCGGTTGCGGTTACAATAATATCCGCTTCAAGAACTGCAGTATCCATGGTTTTAACTTCAAAACCTTCCATAGCAGCCTGAAGTGCACAGATCGGGTCAATTTCAGTTACGATAACCCGAACACCGGCATGACGGAGAGATTCAGCTGAACCTTTACCCACATCACCAAATCCGGCAACGACAGCAACTTTACCGGCAAGCATGAGATCAGTTGCACGGCGGATAGCATCAACCAGAGATTCACGGCAGCCGTATTTGTTATCAAATTTTGACTTGGTTACCGAATCATTCACGTTAATGGCAGGCATGGTAAGGGTACCATTTTTCATCCGCTCATATAAACGGTGAACGCCGGTAGTGGTTTCTTCTGAAAGACCACGGATTCCTGCAGAAAGCTCAGGATATTTATCAAGTACGAGGTTGGTAAGGTCACCGCCATCGTCAAGAATCATATTCAGAGGCTGTCCGTCAGGGAAGAACAGGGTTTGCTCAATACACCAGTCGAACTCTTCAGCGTTCATACCCTTCCAGGCATAAACCGGAATTCCGGCAGCAGCAATTGCAGCAGCAGCATGATCCTGGGTTGAGAAAATATTGCAGGAAGACCAGGTAACATCAGCACCCAGTTCAGCAAGCGTTTCAATTAAAACGGCTGTTTGGATGGTCATGTGCAGACATCCGGCAATACGGGCACCTTTGAGAGGTTTTGTTGCGCCGTATTCAGCACGGAGAGCCATTAACCCGGGCATTTCTGCTTCAGCCAGTTGAATTTCCTTCCGGCCCCACTCTGCCAGTGTGATGTCTTTCACCTTGAACGGCAGTTTTTTTACTTCAGCATCTAACATGTTTTTTTCCTTATTGATTTTTTTAAATGTCTTTGCAGAATTGGTTTTTCTGCAGATTTGGGAAAAGAAGTGGTTAGTGAATTGTCATCCTGAGTGATCCGGCTTTTGCCGGATTGTATCGAAGGATGAAGAATTACAAACGAACCAAACCAAAAAATGTGGGCACTTCGACTCCGCTCAGTGACCACATTTTAAAATCCCAATCCCATTTTCACCAGATTAAACAGGATTTTCTTCCTGTTGGGTTCCGGAATTACTTCACTGCAGCCTTCAATTTTTCAACGAAGTCGAGTTTTTCCCAGGTGAATTCTTCGCCGTTGCGGCCAAAGTGTCCGTAAGCAGCGGTTTTTAGATATTTTGGCTTTTTCAGATCCAAACGATCAATAATTCCCTTTGGAGTCATATCGAAAAGTTCGATGATTGCCTTTGAAATTTTATCTTCAGGAACGGTGTTGGTTCCGAACGTTTCAACCAGAATTGAAACGGGTTGGGCAACCCCGATTGCATAGGCAACCTGAACCTGACATTCTTTTGCCAAACCGGCAGCAACCACGTTTTTCGCAATATGACGGGCAGCATAGGCAGCAGAACGGTCAACTTTCGATGGATCTTTTCCTGAAAAAGCACCGCCGCCATGGGCAGCACGGCCACCGTAAGTATCCACGATAATTTTACGTCCGGTCAGACCGGAATCTCCGTGCGGACCACCAATTTCAAAACGGCCGGTCGGATTCACGTGGTAAATGGTTTTATCATCAAGATATTTTGCAGGAATCACTTCAGCAATTACATTTTTAATGCAATCTTCTTTAATTGTTGCCTGATTCACGTCACCATCATGCTGGGTAGATATGACCACAGTATGAACCCGTTTGATTTTTCCACGTTCAGAATATTCAACGGTGACCTGACTTTTTGAGTCGGGACGCAGATAATTCATGATGGATTCATTTTTACGGATGTAGGCCAGTCTTTCAACCAGTTTATGTGCCCAGTAAATCGGCGCAGGCATGTAACTATCAGTTTCATCACAGGCATACCCGAACATCATACCCTGATCACCTGCACCACCGGTATCAACACCCTGAGAAATATCAGGACTTTGCTGATGGATTGCATTCAGGATTCCGCAGGAATCGGCTTCAAACTTATACTCAGATTTGGTGTAGCCAATTCTTTTAATCGTTTTTCTGACCACGTCCTGAAAATCGACATAGGTTTTGGTCGTCACTTCACCTGCAATGACCACCAAACCGGTGGTAACGAGGGTTTCAACGGCAACCCGTGATTGGGGGTCGCCTTTCAGCATTTCATCTAGGATGGCATCAGAAATCTGGTCAGCCACCTTGTCCGGATGGCCTTCAGAGACCGATTCCGATGTGAACAAAAAAGACATAGTATTTCTCCGGTTGTTATATTTTTAATTGTTATTTAAAATCAAGTTCAGTCATATCGCCTACATTTACCCTGCGGAACCGGCCGGCTATCAAAGCTCCGTTTCCAACAATTGATTCTTCAAGTAAAGTTGCGTCCACCCGTGCTTCAGAACCGATAATCGAATTTCTGATGACAGAGTTTTTAATTACGGCATTCTCACCAATTGAAGCATTCGGACCAATTACGGAATGAGTAATATTCGCAGAAGGATGAATGAAAACAGGTGGAATCACAACTGATCCAACAAGTTCAGCCTTTTCTGCTTTCATACTCAGCAAAACCTGATTGGTTGAAAGAAGGGTTTCAGGTTTTCCGCAATCGTACCAGCCTTCAACATTGAAAGTGGTAAACGTATGTCCGCCTTCAATCATTCTCTGGAGAGCATCTGTCAGCTGATATTCATTTTTCGTTCTGACGTTATTTTCGACCAGATAATTCAATGATTCTTTAAGTAACGCCGGCTTGGTGATGTAATACAACCCAACCATTGCCAGATGGGACGTTGGTTTTTCCGGTTTTTCGATCAGCTTTTTGATGACCCCGTTTTCAACTTCTGCAACACCAAAACGACGGGGATCTTCAACATATTTCACACCCAACGAAGAATCTTTGGCATTGAATACTTTTTTAAGATCCACATCAAAAATGGTGTCACCCAAAATAATAAAAACAGGTTCGGTGTCACTGAAGGTTCTTTGAGCAACCCAGATCGAGTGACCTAAACCCAAAAGTTCAGTTTGTTCTACAAAATCAATGGGGATTGAATAATGAGACCGAAGATATTTTTCAATAACTTCACCCATGTACCCAATGATAACCGTAGCTTCGGTAATTCCGTCTTCGATCAGTTTGTCGAAAATGTGCCCGATAATGGGTTTTCCGGCAACGGAAAGCATCACTTTTGGCAGAGTGTAGGTGTGTGGCCGTAACCGGCTTCCCATTCCGGCTACCGGAATAATTGCTTTCATATTTTCCTCATGGTTTGGTTACAGTCTGGTCAGGACTTTGAAAATTTTTTGATCAGATTTGAAATGGATTCATCTGAAATCGGAAGTGATTCGGTCACTTTTACTGGTTTTGCTTCTGTCCGGATTTCAGGTTTTGCAACCGGTTTTTCTTCTTTTGGCGGATGAACATTTCCAGCTTTCGAACGGATGCGGTCTTCAATCTCTTCAATCCAGGAATGAACGGGTTCAGATGTTCTAACCGGAGAAGAAACCGGTTGACTCTGAGTTGATTTAACTTCAACCGGTTCTTTGCTTACCTTAGATTTGTATGGCGTGAGATAAGGTTCTGGTCGTTTAACTTTACTCACCGTTTTCTCCTCATTTGCGGAAATTGGTTTTGTGGAAGAAGTCCCCATCCAATTGGCCGTATATTCCCGGGTTTCAAAAGCGATCCGCTTGATGTTGAGCAAATGAACCGGCGTGATATTGTCAGCGGTGATACTTCCGCCCCAGGTGCCGCAACCCAAAGTCAGTGCTGGCGGAAGGTTTGTTGTAAAACCAACTGCACCAAGAGAAGACATCGAGTTTACCACAATCCGCATAGCCGGTTTTTTAAGGGCAAATTCGGTAATGACCTTTTCGTCGGAAGAGTGAAGTGACATGGTATGTCCGATTCCGCCAAAATTCAGAATCTGCATGGACCGTTCACATCCTTCCTGCCAGCCGTTCACTGTGAAAAAGGACAAAATCGGCGACAAGGTTTCCATCGAAAGCGGATCTTCTTTTCCCACCTTCTGGATTTCAGCAACCAGAACCCGTGTATCAGCAGGTAAAGAAATTCCGGCGCCCTGTGCAATTTTCACTGCTGGCTGACCCACAACGTCCGGATTTAATTTTCCGCCCGGAACCGCATATTTCTCCAGTTTTTTTGTGTCTTCCGGCGAAAGAAAGGCTGCTTTGTATTTTTTCAACAAGTCTAAAACCTGGGCTTTTACCGGTGCATCAACAATAATCGATCGTTCAGTCGAGCAAAGTGTTCCGTTGTCAAAAGAACAGCTCGAAATAATATCTCTGATGGCCTTATCCAGTTTTGCCGTACGGTCTACATAACTGGGAACATTGCCTGAACCAACGCCATAGGCAGGTTTACCGGTAGATTGTGCAGCTTTTACCATGGCACTTGAACCGGTTGCCAGAATCACGTTGGTCAATTTGTGGCGCATGAGTTCTTCAGTTCCTACAATGGAAACTTCAGTCATGCAATGAATAAGTCCTTTGGGTGCACCAGCACGTTCAGCAGCATCACGAACCACATTTACGGCTTCGAGTGTGCATTGAATTGCCTTCGGGTGCGGTGCCATGACAATCGAATTTCTTGATTTCAGGGCAATGATTGCCTTGTAAAGTGCTGTTGAAGTCGGATTGGTAGTTGGGATAAGGGCTGCAATGACACCCATGGGTTCAGCAACTTCCCACACTTTTCCATCAGCAGATTTGTGAACAATCCCGACTGTTTTTAAATCTTTGATTGATTCATAAACAGTTCTCGAACCGAATTTATTTTTCAGGATTTTATCTTCGTACCGACCCATTTTGGTGTTTTCAACAGCAAGCTTGGCCAGTTTTTCACTGGCAGCTTCGCCGGCTTCAGCCATTGCTTTTACAATTTTATCCACTTGTTCCTGAGTGAATTCCTTGTAAATCTGCTGGGCTTTAGAAGCCGTTTCCAGAAAATCTCTGGCCTGCTGAATCGACCTTAAATCGGCACTGAGTTCCATTAATGCTCCTGTTTACTCTACTGACCAGAGGCTAAGTCCGGTATTGGGGTCAA
This sequence comes from Bacteroidota bacterium, assembly GCA_020161835.1. GTDB lineage: Bacteria > Bacteroidota > JABWAT01 > JABWAT01 > JABWAT01 > JAFLBE01. The sequence goes on from JAIUNL010000004.1 coordinate 251,708, forward strand.
ATCCACGTTTCAGCGGACCCCCATCAAACACTTCGATAAAAAGTTCTGCATTAAAAACTTTGGTTCCTGGAGAAAGGGCACCGCCGCTGAGTTTGTGTTCAGAGTCAGCAACAATGACTTTTCCTGAAATGACCGGAACTCCATTTTTTTCAGAAATGTCACCTTTTATACTTACCAGTTCCATCGTTCTGTTCATTTTCAGAACGGTAGTTTCTTTTTCAACCTGATGAAAGTACCCAAGTGTCACATTTTTCAATAATCCGGTTCCGGAAAACCGACCGGCGAAAATTTGGTTAGCAGTTGCAAATGCCTGAATAGATTCGAGTAGATCTTCATCCAGACGAACAACTAAGGGATATATTTCCCGTGGAGTCAATTTTTGCAAATCAGAATCCTTCTTTAAGGTATAAACCAATCAGAAATATATTTAATTTCCTGACTTCAATCAATTTTGGAATAGCAATTTGGCAACCATCAGCAAAGAGACGGTCACAACAAGGGGTTTGATCACACGGCTTCCATGACGGATTGCCGTCCAGGAGCCGAGACGTGCCCCGGCAAACATGAATAAGCCCATACACAATCCCAGTAATATATAGACTTTATTGAAAATCAGAAATCCGGTTACAGCACCCAGATTTGATCCCCAATTGATAAACTTTCCGTTGGCAGCCGAATGGATATAATCCATTTTGAAAAAGTGAAGCATGATAAAAATCAGAAAAGAGCCAGTTCCGGGTCCGAGAAAACCATCATAAAAGCCAATAATCAACGGTGCAAGAATCATGGCAGCAACCGGAAACTCAGGTTCAACGGCTGTTTCAACTTTATCTTTATGAAGAAGGAAGTAACCCGCAATAATGACAAGGGCAACGGCAATAATTTTGCTCATATCAACCGGGTCAATATGAAGAACCGTATAGCATCCGGCAAAGGAAGCAGCAAAAGCAACCGGGAACATCCAATACCGGGTTTGCTGGTAAATGAGTCCGTGACGCCAATAAACAATTGACGAGGTCATACTTCCAAAATTGGACTGAAGTTTATTGGTTCCAAGAGCAAACTGGGCAGGTAAGCCGGCAAGAAGAAGAGCAGGAAGCGTGATCAGGCCAGATCCGCCGGCCATGGCATCAAAATACCCGGCAACAAATGCAACCAGACAAAGAAGGAGGAGAATATGAACAGGCGGAAGAAAAAATAAATCCAAAAAATTAGTCCGGGAAACAAACCAACGGGTAAAAACCCGATGGTTCTGTGATGATAAATCTTTGCTGGAATGAATTTAATCTACAGGTCTCAGATCTTTAACCGGAACCCTGTAAATACTCCGCTGTTCATTGGTAATGACCAGGACATCAGCGCCGTCAAAACAAATTCCTTCATCCTGAATGGCGGCAATAGGTAACATTTTGGCCTCACCATCAAGCCAATATTTGGAAGTTTTAGTTTGGGTAAACAACCACACATTCTTGTAGGTTAAAACTGCAATCGACTTCCCATCCGGTGAAACGTCAGCAGCGGTTACTTTTTCACCAGTATCAAAAGTACCCAGATAAGTTAATCCGTTTGGTTTGTCAGTTTTAAGCGAATCAAGGCGGTAAAGCCGGGTGTAGGTATCAGCCCGGTGTTTGGTCATAACGTAGATTTTTCCGCCGGTCCAGAACATGGCTTCAGTATCAAAATTATCTTTTTTTGGCGGAAACTCTGTCTGATCAGGATAATAAACCGGAATACGGGAAACTGCAGGAACAGAAGTCACGGACAGCGGATCAGGTTCTTTAACAATGTAAATAGCCATGTCTTTTCTTTTATTCGCATTATTGCCCATGTCAGAAATATATAAATTTCCCTGATCGTCATTTGCAATATCTTCCCAATCAACATTGGTTGCACCGGTTATATAAAGCCCCCGGTAGTTATCACTTCCTTCCGGAAAAAGGAGTTCACCATTTTTATTGATTGCAAAAATCCGGGCTTCATCTCCCGAATCGTTATGAATCCAATAAGTGTTGTCATGTTGCCGGCTTTTTATGATTCCGGATGACTCATCAAGCATTTTTGCTGTAACACGGGAATACTCAACGAGCGGAATTCTGTTCTTATCATTTGGGGATTCTTTCCCACCGTTGCAGGAAAAAATGAAAAGTGAAAGCGAAAAAATGAACAATTCTGAAAACATGAAAGGCCTTTCTTATGGTGTTTTCTTCTATGGTTTTAAGGATGAATATGCAACCCGATAAATAAAACGTTCTTCGTTGGTTATGACAAGTGTATCCTGCCCGGCGAAACAGATACCCTCATATTTCATTGGTGAAAGTGACAATTTCGCCAAACTGCCTTCCAGCCAGTTCCTTCCCGGAACTGATTTATAAACCCTGATTTCACCATAGGTAATAAGAGCCAGACTGGTTCCATCAAGACTGCAATCAGCACCGGTTACTTTTCCGCCGGCAGGATAGGTTCCGATGTAGGTAAGTCCGTTAGGCTTGTCAGTTTTCAGTGAATCCAGCCGGTAAAGCCGGGTATTTCCGTCAGATTCGTGCTTTGTCAGGACGAATAGCTTTCCATCCGACCAAAAAATACTTTCGCAGTTATAATTCCCTGCAGCCGGCGGGAATTCTTTCTGATAAGGATAATAAACCGGATATTTTGCCTCAAACTTTACCGAAACTGCACTAAGTGGATCGGGTTCAGCTACCTTGTAAATGGCAAGATCTTTACGGTCACTATCTTTATTTCCCAGGTCAGCAATATAAAGAAAGCCCTGATCATCACTGGTAATATCTTCCCAGTCAACATTATCTGAATTTTTGATCTGAATGCCGTCGTAACCGGGAACTCCAACGGGTTTGATCAGTTCACCTTTGCCGGTTATCGCAAAAATGCGTGCATTGTTGCCTTTATCGTTGTGAATCCAAAAGACATCGGCAAAATTCCTGCTTTTTACTATTCCGGAAGGTTCAGGAATCAGATCAGAGGTCACCTGCCCATACGGACTCAGTTTCACACCGGTTGGGTCAGAGTCTGAATTTGAATCACACGCAGTCAGACAGACAAAAAATGTGAACAGGATTCCAGTCCGGAATCCGGAAAAATAAAAAAACGGGTTTTTTTGCACTAAAATTTAACTGCGATTGAAATGAGAAAACAAACGGAAATTCTGGTAAAAAGAATTTCCGTTTAATTGAAATCAGGCTTCCTGGTTTTCTGCAACCGGAATAACAAAACTGTCAATTTTGTCGTTAAACCGGTTTTCTTTGCGGTTTTTCCAGTCGCCACGGAAGACCATATAATTGGCAATCAGCGGCAGGGTTGTGGTGAGTTCACCGAAGACCATTTGCTCGTCAGCAATGTCTACTTTTCCCCATGAGCAGGCTTCTTTCAGGGTTGAACCCGAAAGTGCACCATCACGTTCGTCTGCAACGGTAAGCTGAACGGCATATTTGTGCATTTCAGCATCATAACCCAAAACTTCGGCACAAACCACGATATCCTGAACAAAATTCTTCGGAACGCCGCCACCCATCATGAAAATCCCTGTTGAAGGATTGATCAGTTTAATAACGGTAAGTTCACGGAAGTCACGAACGGAATCGATTGTGGCGTGTTTATCCGGGTTTTTCCACTGATGGGAAACCAGCCCGAAACCGGCAGAACAATCAGAAAAAGCAGGCACGAAAATGGGGATTCCCTTTTCATAGGCAAGACGAACGATGGAACCTTTACCCAGATTGTTGTCAACCAGGTACTTGCCCATTTCCATAATGACCTGACGGGATGAGTAAGGGCGTGGCTCAAGTGCATTTGAAATTTTTTCCATGGTGTCATCACAGAACCGGAGATCTTCTTCATCAATGAAGGTGTCATAAATCCGGTCAATCATGAGTTCACGAAGTTCATTGTCATTGTTGAGAAACTGAGTTCCCTTGTAGTGATAGAAACCGAGGGCTTCGAAGAAATCCTGATCAACAATGTTTGCACCGGTAGAAACGATAGCATCGATCATGTTTCTTTCCATCAGATCAACAATAACTTTTTTAAGTCCGGCAGAAACAAGAGAACCCGCAAGGGTGAGAATAATGGCGCAGTCTTTTTCATCAACCATTTTCTTGGTGATGTGTGCAGCATTGGCCATATTTCTGGCCTGAAAAGCCATGTGTGCCATTTGGTCAACCATGGCGGACATGTCAGTTTGTGTGATATCAATATGCTGTACTTTTTCTTTCAGCAGTTCTTTTTTTCTGGTAGTTCCCATCGAGGCATCCTTCAGGTTTATTTTTACTATTTAACCTGTAAAAATACGGTTTGTTTCTGATGGATTCAAGCAATTGGATGTGACGGGGATTCACTGCTCATTTTCACGGGGATTTTTTGTATTTTTAATTTATATTCTTTGGGAATTTTCCCCATTCTGACTTCTTACTTCTGACTTCTAACTTCTAAACATATGAACGACTATCTTTCTTTTGCCTTGCTCGGATTCACTTCCTTCTTCACACTTGTAAGTCCCATTGGTGTGATGCCGGTTTATATGACCATGACTGCCGATTTCACCGAGAAGGAACGGGCCTACACGGCCAGAAAAGCCACAACCGTAGCCTTTATCACGATGCTTCTCTTTGCCTTCTCCGGACAGCTTTTATTTAAATTCTTCGGGATTTCGGTTGATGCATTCCGGGTTGTCGGCGGAATTATTTTCTTTCTCGTGGGAAATGATATGCTTCAGGCACGGCTGGTAAGAACCCAGATTGATCCGCAATTCAGGAAAAAACATCTCACTGATATTTCGATTACGCCACTTGGCATTCCCATGATTTGTGGCCCGGGTGCAATTACCAATTCAATTGTACTCATGGAAGATGCCAAAAATTTTGAGATGAAACTGATTCTGGTTGGGGTTATGGCTCTGGTTCTGGGCATTATGTATGTCTCACTGCTTGGGGCTTCAAAATTTATTAAACTCCTGGGAGAAACTGGCAACACAATTCTGATGCGGATCATGGGCTTGATCATCATGGTCATTGCCGTTGAATTTTTTGTGTCCGGAATCAGACCGATTTTAAGGGAAATCTTGAAAATCCAGTGAAAGACAAAATGCTTTTACCACGAAACACACGAAATGCACGAAAGGGGACAAATTCTTTTAGTTAAATGCGAAATGCATTTCTAAAAATGATTTTTAAGAATTTTGTATTCCAATAAAAACCGTTTTTGTATTTTTTTCGTGTGTTTCGTCCTTTTCGTGGTTAAAAAATGAAATTTGAATTGAGGAGATCATGGCGGAAATTCTTTACAAGGACGAGTCTTACCTGATTCAGGGAGCTATTTTCGAGGTCTACCGGGAAATGGGATACGGTTTTTTGGAAGGTGTTTATCAGGAGTGTCTTGAAAAGGAATTTTCATATCGGAACATCCCGTTTTATTCCCAGCAAACGCTTACCCTTTATTATAAAGAATCCCCGTTAAATCAGATTTACAAACCTGACTTTGTTTGCTTTGATAAAATCATTATTGAACTTAAATCGGTTAGCAAACTCAACCCTGAACATCGGGCCCAGGTCATTAACTATCTGAAGGCTACTAAAATTCGGCTTGGGATTCTGGTTAACTTCGGTCACCACCCTAAAGTGGAAATCGAAAGAATTCTTCTATAAAAACGTTAAACAACGAAACACAAAATACGGTTAACCACGAAACATACGAAATGCACGAAAGTGGACAAATTCTTTTAGTTTAATGCAAAATGCTTTGAAAAATGGTTTTTAGGTAATTTGTATGGTTCTTTATGAAATGGAATGGGTAACATAAGGATTAATTTTATTGAAATTGAGTTTAGCGCCAATTAAATAAATCATGGTTATGAAATTTTTACCGTATCCTCTTGCCTTAGCCTTCGCTGCCTGA
>JAIUNL010000028.1 GCA_020161835.1 Bacteroidota bacterium
CTCCCTTCTTCAGACGGGCTGCTGCTGTCTTCTTAAATGCTTCAAAATCAAACGGTTGCTTTTCCATGTGTTGTTGTCCTTTCTTTTTACGAAGTTCGGACTTTGACACACTTTATTGAACACTCTCTTTCTTAGCACTAAAACCTGTTTAAAACCGGACTTTTCTGTGTCGATCCCCCGGGGTTTTTACACTACCAGACATCGACATGTCAGTAAAACTGTTCTTCTGAAGATGGTGAACCCACACCCCAGTCAATCCGGTTCACCTTTTTATTGGATGGCAGGGTATAAAAAATAAGAGAATCTTCTTCCGGATTCAACCTGTCTACCAGTTTGATCTTTAATTCCCGCAATTGACCTTCCGTTAATTCACCCTCGAAACAGGAATTCTGAACCCATTGCAAATATTTACGGCATATTTTAAGTGCCTTCCCTACCCGGGCTTCACCCACATCATACATTAAAATTACAAACATCCGACCCTCCTTAACAAAGTTGCCGGTACGGTTTATAGTCAATTCCCTCTACCAGGTATTTTTCGACTTTGTAAACTTCCATTCTGATCAGACTCCGGTAACTGACCGGCCGTTTTAAAACCGGATGCTGGATCGTTTCGGCAAGCCGTTCTTCCAGTTCTTTGATGACGACTTTCCGGCCGGATTCCGTCAGATAACACTTCCCTGTTTCAAAAGAAAAATGCTTTTCTGAAAGCTGCCGTTTATTGATCATGGCCAGCAGTAGCCGATCCCCGATTGCCGGTTTGAAAAGTTCTGCAATGTCAAGATTTAAACTGAAACTCCTGAAATTCGGAGTATGCAAAAAACCGATTCTGGGATCGAGATGGGTCTTATATATTTCACCTAACACGGTCATGTAAATCAAGGAATTCATAAAACTGATCAGGGCATTGATCGGGTCTTCAGGTGGCCGTCTGGATCGTTTTCTGTACCTGAAAAATTCGTTTTCAGTAATTTTATTGAATGCTGGGTAGTACAGTTTATGTAGATTCCCCTCTTTGCCCATCAGTTCTTCAATTGATTGTACTTCAGCAAGTGCCGGAACCCCTGATTCCAATGCCTTTATTTCAGATTCAAGATCAGTTCCCCGTCGCTGATAATATTGCAGAACAATCCGGGCATTGGTGGCATACCCGGCAACAAATTTGCTTGCCAGTGCTAACCGTTTTGACTCATCAAGATACCCTTTTACCTGATCGAGTAAAACCAGACCCGCATTATTGTGTTCCTTGGGGTAAAAGGTGCCAGAATAATAGCCATAATAATTAAAAAAATGAATGAGTATTCCTTGCTGTGAAAAGAAATCAAGCAGTGCTTTTGTAAAACCAACCTCGCCAAAAACCTGAAGAGTATCAATGGTTTCAACCGGGAGGTAGGTAACCGTTCCATCATCCTTTTTCAGGTGCAGAGTGTTGTCCTTCCGGCTCAGATTCAAATCGGAGAAAATGGATACAGTCTTTTTCATTCCACACTCCAGCAATACATCTGGTAAGCACACTTTGAACAGAATTTCTTTAATTCCGGGACCGGAGGTTTTGGTTGGCGGATCAGCTCTGTCAGCATCCCGATTAAGTCCTCCAATTCCAGTTTTTTCAGCTCAGTTAATTCGACTGATTCCACATATTTTTCCTCAGGAACCCTGATTTCACCGGTAAGCAATTTTGATTCACCACTTAGCTGGTATAAATAAAATAAAAGTTGAAACCGGGTGGCTTCCAGAAAACGGGTTGATTTTTTCACTTCAACAATTACTGTTCCCGATTCTTTTTCACGGATGAAGTCCGGTTTGATGCCGTCAAAGTCGGGTTCGTGGTGATCTCTGGCGTAACTGTTTTCACTGATGACCCTGCCCAGTTCCATAAATTCATTATCCTGATCACCGGTAATCCGGTGAGCCATCAGCCAGGCTTCTCTGGGGCACATGGTGTAATACCAGATGAGGGTACCGTTCAGAATACTTTCAATGTCGTCGTCAGATATCATGACTGCTTTCGTTGGATAAATGAGGACATTTGGGTTAAATAAAAAACCAAATACTGGATTCCCGCCTTCGCGGGAATGACAACTTTCTTTGAACCTTCAATTAACTTCTCACTTAGACAAAAACGGGCTCTGTGTTTATAAATTTAAAGCCGGTTATCGGGTCATACCAGGTTTCAAGCTGCCCTGCCGGAATCCAATATCCCAAATCCTCATCCAAAACCGGGCGGTTAGCAATCAGATTTTTTAAGCTGACTGATACGCAATACGACTGAAATAATCCGTTCAGTTCATTTCTTTTCTGTTTTCTTTTCCAGCGATCCGGGATTTGGGAAATGGATTTCATCTTTTCCCAAACTTCAATGGCGTGTTCATCCAATTGAATAAAAATGGCTTGCTTATTCCCTGTATCTTTAATCAATTCAAAATTCTTAAAAGCCGACTCATAATTGAGTTTGTACATTTGATCTAGAATCAGACGGGAAGTATCGGTAGAAATGACCTGATGTACTTTTTTATAATAGGCTCCCGATAGCCTGAAGAAGTCCGGTTCTGGAATACGGTCAGGTTCAGAAGTAAGCAAATTGCGGGTAATATCTGTTAACACAGGACCGTAAACCAGTGATGAATCCGATTTTCCCTTGTCATTTTCCAATTGAAGAAGAAAGACCGTTCCGGCTTCCTTTTTAATGCCATTCCGGTTGCACCGGCCTGCTGACTGCAAAATGGAATCGAAAGGAGCAAGATCACGGTACACTTCATCCATATCAATATCAACACCGGCCTCAACAAGCTGAGTTGAAACAACAATGACCGGGCCTGTTGCTTGTTTAACCTGTTGAATCCGGTCTAACCTTTCCTTCGGTGTAATGTTGGTTGAAAGGTATATCCATTCCGGCTGGATAGGTTCTCTTTCAAGTTTTGATTTTAAAAGCTTGAACAAAATCAAACTGGTTTTGATGGTATTAACAATAACCAGTCTTTTTTTATGAGGATCAGCCCGGTATCCTGCTGTAAACTGGTAAGCAAATTTCTCAAAGGTCATTTTCTCTCTGAAAAAAGTCAGATCCAGGTGAATCCGATTAAACACAGGATTTCTGAACCATTTACCTGGGTCTGCGATCAGAGATTTGACTTCCTTCTCAGGATCAAAAATCAGGGGTAAGGTTGCAGTAACCAAAATGAGTCGGGCATTGAAAAACCGGGTCATTTCCATCAGGGTGTCATGAATCAGAAGCCAATAGTCATGGGGTACCGCCTGTACTTCATCCAGAATAATGACCGATTCAGAAAAGACCGGGAACCGGATCAACTGTTTGTTTTCATTGGTAAGAAGACTGTTTAAAAATTGCCAGAATGTGGTCACAATCAAATCCCCATCCCAGGTTTCCATCAGAAACCGATCCCGGTCCGACCATTCTTCTGCACTTTCTCCCTCTTCAGCTTCAGGACGGTTAAACTGCGTTTTCACCTCTGAGCGGTGATGATGAACAATCAGGTTCGGAAATCCATCTGCAAGTCCTTCCTTCTGAAGGATACTTTTAAATACCTCGGCATTCTGGTCAATGACTGAAGTAAACGGGAGACAATAAATGAGTTTTCCTTTTAAACCGGCTGTTTTTCTGATTGTCTGGGCAGCATGAAGGGCGGTAAACGTTTTTCCGGTGCCGGTCGGAACGTTTAGTGAGAAAAGGGTATCTGTCGTTTTTTGCAGGCAGGTTTCTTCAACTTCTTTAAAGATGGCTTCCCTGATTTGATTTAGAGGAGTGTCCGTGAAATCCGATTGAGCTTTGTATCGGCCAACCATCCCCACCGGAAGCGGTTGTGGTGATTCTGGAATATGATCTTTTAAAATGGCATCGGTTTTATCAGCATGAAGAAGCGTACCGAATACGTGCGAAAATAAAAAATAAGGTAACAGAGAAGTCTTTGCATTTAACCTATCAAATCCCCAATCCACAAGTTCATCAATTAAATCATTTTCGTCATTTAATTCCCATTCCGGTCTTTGAACCTTATCAGACCAAGTGAGTCCGATTTCCCTGAAAATGGATTTCAATTCAACATAATTAACCGCTTTAAATTGGGTTGATAGAAGATCAAATCCATCTGACCTGCGATTCATTACTTCAAAATTGGGAAGGTTCCGGTGGTGATACCGGATACAAAGAAACAAGAAGGGGAAAAGGTCAGAATGGGTTTTGGCCTCCTCCCGGTAACTTCTCAACGCCAAAATCGCTGAAGGAAGGGCATGACTTTTCAGATTTTTATCGAAAGGAAGTGGCTTTTTAGGTTCTTTGATAAACGTTTGGAAATAAGAGGTGGCTTTTGCTGAATCATGACCTGCCAGTGTGGTACGGAACAGGCAAAGTATCTGATCCTGGGTAACCGGTTCCCCAAGCCATTCAGAAAACAAGGCCGGGAGCCGGTCAAAACTACTCAGGCCAAGTAACTGAGTTTCCGCCAGAGACCAAACCCCTTTCAGGTGATCAGCCAGAAGCCGGTCCTGATGAGAAAGTAACGTGTACCCGCTCACGGACTAAAATAGTACAAAATTAACTGGTTCCTGAGTGCCCGCTATCTTCACCTGCCAGCCATCTTTCCGGGTTGATAAAATCGGTTCGCCGCTTCTTTCATAAATGAGGGTAATCATTTCAGAAATAACCCGATCATCGGTAAAAGTATTGGCATGGGTCTGGTTAAAATATTCCTTCCCTGGTTCCAGTGTTATTTTCGGGGGTTCTGTTCCATTGGAAAAAACGGGTAAAACCGAAACGAAGGCATATTCACCTGACGGAAGTGCTGTTGCCGGAAATTTACCAACAAAATGGTAGTTGGCCAAAGCCTCACTTAGCCCGAGAGACGAGGTGTAAAACGACCAGTGATTTGCAAAAAAGAGTTCAGCCTTTTGTGCCAAAGCCGGGTCACCAAACTGCAAAAAGAGACGGTATTTAACATCCTTAACCCACTCCATCCGGATTCTGGTTCTTTTAATATTATAATAACTTGTTTTATTATTCTCTGTATCAATCCAAAGCTCAGACAACTGCATTTTTTTAACAGGTTTTAATAGCTGAATTCCAATTTTTACCTTGCTTTGGTTCAGAACTTTTAAATACTCATTCTTTTCTTTTTCGAGTCCCAACACAGCACCCAACCACCCATAAAGCGTGGTTTTGGGTGGAAGTGAAAAAGAAAGCGGCGAGGTTGTGGTATAAGGCTTTTTAAAATGCCCCCAACCGGCATACAGATCAACAATCAAAATTTCCATTAGTGCATCCTTTATGAACCGAATCGTTGGTAATTACTCCTGCAAGAAGGATGTCATCCCGGACGTGATCCGGGATCCATGCATTTTTCCCATAAATCCCACCCTTTTCAATTTTAACCTCCACTTAAGCCCGGTTAAAACTTGATTGACTTCCAGGCCAAAGGAAGTGTACATTTCAGATTCGGATCCTTGATAAACTCAACGGAATCGACTTCCTGCTGATGAAGAGCAAGAGCACCTACCAATCCGGAAAGGTCAAGTTCAAAATCCTGAACCCCTCTGACCTTGGAGGTATTTTCTGCCTTCATGTTGAGATAGGAATCCAGATCTCCAATAAAGAAATAGGGGTTTTTATAATTAACCTTGATCAGAAGCCGGGGTTGCTGACCAAACTTGGAACGGCTGATCAGATTCTGGGTTCCAAACCAAAGCCCTTCAAGCAATAAATTTACATCCGCATCGGTTAAATGGGTGTGCTTTCCGGCTTCCTGGTTCACAATACCATGAAAGGCAATAAAGGAATAAGGGAGAATATATTCATCCCGCAAACCTTTTTGAGATTTATCGTCAGTTGTGGCAAATGCACCCGTTCCCTTTAATTGTTTTAACTCTACAATATTTAATGACCTTCCCATTTTAAATTGTACAGGGCCAGTTAAAGTAATAGAATCACCCTCCAAAGGAAGAACCCCGCCAAATAACCGGACATCAATACACTGTTTTAAAATAGCTGAAAGCATTTCTGGTTTGGTTTTCCCAAAGTCTTTGGCTCTTGTTTTTCCATCCTGAATAGAACCATCAGCCTTTTCAATTGTCCTTATAAAAATGTCCTTACTGCCCGTTCCATCAAAACCCTTGTAGGTATGCAAAAAATCCCTGACGGTTCTTTTCAGGCGGACATCCGTTACAATATTTTTACCCGTTTCTTCATCAATCCGGGGTTTGTTCGAGTCCAGCGGATCACCATTGGGGTTGGCATCCTGGATATCATAGCAAAATAACAGTTCTGAGCGCAGCATATTAATCCTCTTTTCCGTTTGGTTCAATTTCTTTGGACATAACCGTTTTAGATAAACTCATTCCTGCAGCAAAGGCAAAACTGAGTTCGTCAATCGAATACCGGCTGAAATCACTTGCCAGCAAATATGCAGCAATCGCTTCCTCAATGACCTTGTAGTAATATATATCATACTCTTCGAGTTTATTGATCATTTCTGGCAGCAGCCGTTTTGCAATTTTTTCATCAATTCTCAACCCGTTTAAACGGGTTCTGAATGGTGTCGCTTTCCGGGCTCTGTATTGCTCGTACAATAACTTCTGGGCTAAAGCCCCTTCAAGAAATAAGCCTTTCAAGGTTGGTGAATCAGCCAGTTGCTTTTTATCCCTGAAAAAGGTTTCGAAAGCTGGGTGATCGTAGGTCATAGTCATGAGGTCTCCTTCCATATAAAATAAATCTAGCTCACTGAAAAAAACAGTAATTCCCAGAGCTTTTTCAACCAAATCAAACTGCTTATTCTGAGTAAACTGTTTTCGGATAAAATACATCAATTGCCTGAGGAGCGTTGGTTTATTAATCTTCCGACCTAAAATAACTGACCTCAGAATCTCAAAGAAACTTTTATCATAGTCTCCGTCAAAGAAATATTTATCGATTTTTTCACTAAATTGTTGTTGAATAAAACCTCTTTCGGTTTTTACACTTGGATAAAAAACCCGAATTGCCGGAAAATTAAACTGACGTAAAATATCATTTGGTTTTGTTTGATACCAACTTTTTAACTTATTATCAGTAATATCCTTTGACTCATATAGTTTATTAAATCTAGCAGATGTTACATCCTCAAGATGTAAAAGAATATTGAAAATAATGGGTTTAGGTTGTTCATAAAACAACAAATCAAAAGTAGCATGTCCTCCAATTTTCCCTAATCTTCGAATAATTTGATCTTCTTTGTTTTTGTTGTGATCCACGTTTGATTCTGTTAACTTAAATACCTGAAGTTCCCCCATTTGATATAATACTTTCTCAAGGTTCTTATTATCACCAATTATCAGTTTGGGAATAATGTAATAGGATAAATTGCAGAATTTGAAGTTTTTCTCTGGCAGACTTTTGTTTTTCTGATTTTCTTCGAGCCAGGCTTTACCCTTTTTCAGATAATAGGCAGATTGGGCACTGACCGGATAATTTTTCCAGGCATTTTTCTGTTGAAATCCGCCAGTTACCATGCCGGGCTTATCAACGGTGTAAAATTGGTAGGTGCTGACAAAACCCCAGATTTCTGATTCGGGTTTGCCTGTGAAATAACATAGCTGGTTGAGGGTTTTTGAAACAGCACCATATTTATCATAATTGGAGGCGTTCGATCCGGCTGAAATTACCTTTGCAAAAACCTCCAGTTCACCCAGATAAAAATCCTGACCCTGAATCCGGAATTTCAGCCCCATCAACAAGCCGGTTCGGCTTTCTGCCTGTTCCAGTTTTTGAGTAACCTGAAGGTCAAGTTCCTCCCGTTGGGTTTGAATAAAACCAGACAGATTTTTCAGAAAATTTCTTTCCGGTTGAGTCAGATTGTATGCTTTATGCAGAGATTCAATAAGTTGGGGGGATTTATAGACCTTCTTACCCAGTGTCTTTGAAATTTCATCGGTAAATTTAGAAATGGGGGTAAGGTCAGGTCCGTTTGCTCCGGTTCCCTTTTTATACAGGTATTTTGACTTTTTATCTTTCGAAAGTTCTTCAAACTCACACCCTGCAAATGAAAAATCCTGTTCTGTCAGGTCAGACCATTGATCGGGTGGCTTTTCAACACGGATGATCAGATTGAGAAGAAGTTTATAATTATCACCCGGATCATCGACCAGATCATCAAATTCAGGAGAGGTAGATCCGGCTTTTAGTTTACCGATTTCATAAATGGCATGCAGCATATCAGACTGTCCCTTCCGGTGAACTCAAAATTTCAAACAAACCAAGACCCATTGAGTTTTTACTTCCCAGACCGGCATCATACCCAACCTGAATCAATTCCGGATCTCCAGCAAGCCAATACTCACCGTACCAGGCTTTCACGAATGATTTGGAACCAAAATGAAGAAGCTGATCATGGCCAGGAATCCGGACAGGACGAAATGTAAGTCCGGGTCCGGCATAAATTTTCTGATTCAGAATTTCCCACTTTTTTTGAAGGTTGGCAGAAATCCTGACTTCAAACTCCGGGTCATCGGGTCTGAAGTAAGTCACCCGTTTCAGTTCATCTGTTTTGTAAACAGTCATTGGGGAAATCATTCTGATTGCGGTCTTTCCCTGAATTACCGGTTGTCTCGAAATAGTAACTTTTTCAGGGTAAATGGTATAGGTGTTCAGAGTGAAGAATCCCCTGCCCATGAATTGCAGAGCCAGGTTTTCGATGATCCGGTTCACAGGTGATGAGAGAATGAAGGAAAAGAGGAGTCCTTTCCCCTTTCTATTTTCAAGTGGTGAAACCGTGACGTTGCCAAAAGTGAAGAGTTTGAATTTCCGGTTTTCATGCTGATAACCCTCATCATGAAGAAAAGCAGCCATTTCCGGAGTCAGAATGGAATAAATCAAACCCTGTAGGGCTGAATTATAAGACCGTGGAAAATGAACCATATCCGGTGAAATGAAAGTCAGTTCAATACGCATTCAACACATACCCTTTGGGAATCGATTAAACAAGTGTTTGCAATATTTTAACAAAAATCAACCCGGTTCCCAGAAATTAATCGGCACCTCTATAAACCTCAACAATGTCTTCCTCAACTTGCTCTGCCCCGAATACTTTCGGGGATTGGGCTACCGAAGTTCTGCGAAGCTCATCCATTATAAGGAAAATATAGTGGTTTTTTAAGATGCACTTTAATATTTTACGTCAATACAATTAACTTTATCTGTGAAAATGGCAATTTCCACGCGTTGTCATAATTTTACAACTTGAACCAATTTTTTCCCTACTTCTACAAGGTGCACCACATGCTTCCAAAATGTGATTTTGCCAATTATAAAAGCACCCCATTCTTTTTTTAACCTCATCCTCAGTAAACTGACTTTCGATTTGGCTATCATTTCCATTGTTTGAATTTACTATTATAATGCCATCAGAATCCCTGAAAATATTTATTTCTGGGCTTGGTTGTTGGAATATTTGCTCAAATTTCATGGATAATATTTGCTCAAGTGTTTCCCATAACAAAATCTTATCAATTATTTTTTTATGGATTCCAATGAATATTTTATGCTTCCCCTGCTCCTTCGTGACTTTTTTAAATACCGTATCAACTTTTGTTTCACTTCCCCTATATACCCTCTTTATGTTTTCGCCATTTAAGCGAAAATCAAAAAAATCACCAAGATAAAACTCATCGTTAAAAATATATGTACCAAAAAAAATCTTTTTATTTTTAAATTCTTTCAGTTTCGGTTTAATGTTTTTTAAAAATATTTTTGCAATTTTATTGTAATATTTATTGTCCAATAAATGACTAAGTGCAGAAATGTAATGCCAGGGTGTTTCACTTTTCCCATTATTAATTTCAAATTCTTTGGGTGGATCATCACATAAATAAACTATTGTTTTCCCATCAAAAATGTTTTTTTGGAGGACAGTAATGGTACCAAAGCGAAAGTGGATGTTCTTTAAATTATTTTTCTTTTTAAGTTTGATATCTAAAACGGTCTTATTAATATTTTTTACCGTCGTTCCTTTTGTTTCAACCTCGAATGAATTTCCATTTTTAATAAATTGGTAATCTAGATATTTAATTTTTTTGGGAGGTGTAGGGATTTTGGAAATCTCCTCCTGACGAACCCCCAACCCTTCAATTGTTACTTTAAGTCCGACTGCAATTCCCACTATTTCTGATACATCTTTCATTTTTCTATCATCAGAGGATTTATTTACAATTGAGAAGGGTGTGAGTTCAACAAATTCCTCATAAAGTTGAACATATGCAGGTACCTTACTCATTAAATAGGCATAATCATTTTCCAAAATATGTATTGGCGAGATTTCCTCTTTAAATATTCCGAGTTTAAATAATTCTGGTGATGAAATTGTTATTGATTTAAAATTATTAAAATATTTAACGTTTAAAGGTATACGTGAAGTGTTAATTTGAATAGTCGTAGTCAATCTTTACCACCAATTGTGAAATAAAAAAACCTTTAAAAGTAGAGGGTGCCCCTCAATGTGATCCTCCCAAAGGTTCGATTACGAACGGTGGATCCGGTGAAACTTGGTTGGGCTAACGAAGTTTTGTGAAGCGCAACCATTATAAGGAAAATAAAAAAGGTTTTTACAGATACCCTAATATTTTAAACTAATTTGTAAAAGAAGGATAAATACTTTCTTTTTGTTTTAATCAATACATGCTTTGATGTAATCTTTTGGGAGGTGATGGGGTTTGAATTACTTCTTTTTACGTAATAAACAAAGCTTTACAGAAGTAAAAACCTTCGTTATTCCACTGTATGCACTATTTACACATGCCTGCTTTAGCACTTTGTCTTTTTATTTTTTAAAACTGAGGTCAACACTTGGTGGTAGATATTCATCACTGGGTAATTCTTCATTTTTTATTACTGGTATTTTTAATTTCTCACAAAACGTTCCGGAAGATTTAATTTTACTGAAATTTTCTTTCTTTATAGTATCAGCATTTGAAATCACTGAAATAGCATGGAATTCTAACTTATCATTTATTTTGATACAGTTTTCGATTACCCTATTTAATGTTTCACCACACGAAATAACATCTATAAAAAAAAGTACTTCCTTACAATTTATAAGTTCATGTTCCAAATAAGTATTTGATAATTCAAATACTGAATGATACTGCCCATTACCTCTAGTTGCTACGGCATAATTCTTCATGCCTGTTCTAATTGAAAGCTGACTACCAATTATTGTCCCCCAAAAATCTAGCCCTACAATTAAACTGCTAGAAAAGTCCAATTTAAGTTGTTCCGTAATATACTTGAGTGATTTATTAACTATATTCGAGAGCAATTCAGTTGAATTAAGTAGCTGATTAATATTAACCCAACCAAGAGAAGTATTGTTTGTTGAGGTTACGAATCTCCCAAAGCTATAAAGGTTTTTTTCTAATATTCTTGAAAGTATCATTTCCTGAGTATTTTCATGAATTAAATAATGAATCTTTTTTGTTTCAATCAATTTTTCAGACGTAAAATCCTTTGCCTTGATAGCCCTTATTTCACCAATCTTGAATGCCCAATTTCCATAATTCGGATTGTCCTTATGAGTTGTAGGCTCAAATGAAAATGTATGAACTAGAACTGGTTCACTTTCATTCCTGAAGGAAATTATTTTACATTGTCTTGGTATTTGAGAAATATATGCAGGATCCGAAATGTTTGTGGTTCCACCAAAGCGACCGGTCATAATAAAATACGCATCTTCAAATTCAATATGGTCAGGGATGTGACAATCACCCATAAACCAAATTTTGGTTATTGATTTAATATTATTAATCCTAGTTCTTAAGGCATTTGCACTCTTCCACAAGTGATTTTCTTCCCAAGTATCTTCACCATGACCGGGAAGTCCACTTGGAAAATTTATTATTGGATAATGACATCCAATTAATAATAATGAGTCCACTGGTATTTTCTCATGTATCACTTCTGACAGAATTTCATCAATTTCCGTTTGAGTTATTATGCCAGGTTTACCTTGTAATTTTGAATCATGACTACCAAGTGTAGCATCAATTGAAAGATAAAAAACATTCGTTGTAATCTCTATCAATACAATTCTTTGATTTTTATATATTACATTTTGGTTGAATGATTGTACAAAATCAAAATATGGTTCTCTTACAATTCCTGAATTAGATCCATCGGGTAATTCTTCCTTATACTTATAATCATGATTGCCAATACAAAAACAGATATTTTCCTTTTTAACATCAATTTTATTGGCTAAATACTCAATGATAATTCCTACTTGTTCAAAATTTTCAACCTTTCCTTTATTCACTAAGTCACCGGTAACTATAATAGTATCTATACCTGTTCCCGATTTTTTTATTTTGACAACCAAGTCGTCTATATATTCTTTATAATAACCTTTCCGAAGGTGTTCATCTGTGCCGGTAAAATTATCTAAATGCAAATCTGTTATATGTAATATGGAATGGTTCATTTTTTCATTATAGTAATTTGTAAGTAACACCGGTACCTAACTCATTTAAGTTTATCAATGAAATTAGCTCAAAATCGTCTTTAAATACTTCGGACTCAATAAGGTTTCCTATAACCAATGCATGCTCTAATCTAGAAGACTTCATTTCTGTATATGTTTTTGCAATTTTGATTTCTGTACCAGCGAAACAAAAATCACCGACATATATGTAAGAAGTACCTTTCTCTATTTTTTTTATAAAGTCAAATTCAAACACTTTGTGTTTGGGTCCAAAATGGTCTATTGTTTCATATTCTAAATTATGCAACATTCCAAGCATGGACGCAAATGGCGCTCCTCTTAGACTTGCACTTAGAAGCTTCACTTTTTTAAGTTGAGTTCTATCTAATAAATCTCGTAATGCGTCCGAAAGAAATGCAGTTGTCCAAATAAAATACTTAGGATTTGAAAGGATCCTATTTGAATCAAACTCACCATTTGTGATTATAGGCGTTGATGATAGTCTTTTTTCATTCTCAAATTTTCTGAAAGTACCTTGAATAGTATTTTTCAGAAAGTTGACTTTGATTTGTTTTCTTTCGTTAACAATGTCTTGAAAATTAATTTTAACCCTTTTTCCTATTTTAATTATGTTAAATGCAGAATCAGTCTCAATATTTGCTTTTGAATCTTTTTTTAATTTATGCATTAATTCCACTAAGTGAAATCCATCCAATATAATTAACTGTCGATTGTTACTACTTAAACAATTAAATACATCGTCTAGTGCATGGTCGTCGATATTAACAATATCCTTAAAGCTAACCACCAAAGGTTTATCAGGTTCAAATTCAAGAAGCATTCGGGACAATAAGTGACCAGCATTTTTTTCAATTAAACTTAATAAGGAAGTTCCGTTTGAAACCCAAACCAATACTTGCATTCGTGTAAATACAAATGAAGTTGTGGAAAAACCTAAATCGATAATATTTAACATACTTTTCATCTTTTAAATGGGATTTCAAAAGTTATTCGACTTCCAACTAAGCTTTTATCAAAAATCTTATGATAGCCTTCAACAATTCGGCCCATGTCTACAAAACCTGTAATAGGCTCCCCAAGAATATTGTCATCTCCTAAAACATTGAATTTGTTTTCAATATTTTTTGCTAAGGTCCAGAATTTGTTTTCCCATCTAATTTCTGTATTGAATGAGGACATAATTACATATCCATTAGTACTAATTACATCATCAATTGCACGATACAATCCAATTTTATTTTTGCTTTGTAAAGATGCTAATACTAACGCTTGAAAATGGGTTATGTTTTTAAAATGTTTGGCATTTTTATTATTAAACATCATTGACTTTGGGAATCCGATTCCTGAATCGCAAATTACAGTTGTTATCCCTGTTCTACTTCTTTGGACACCAACAAAGGCGATATCGTTTCCATGTAATAAGGAGTTGACAACTAATTCAGCAGCAGTAATGGTTAAAATACTTTCTAAATTTTTACTCCATCTTTCTTTAAAATATTTCGACTCAAAAAGATTGCTTAATCGAAATTTTATTGAATGTTTTATTTCTTGCCGTTTCGTGTCTTTCCAAAGAATAACTTCCTCAATATCAGACTTATCAATATCTGGAAGATTGCTATAAAAGAATATTTTTGTTTTGGGATTTGTGCTGCCGGTATTGTATCCCCCTAACATATCCTGCCAATCATACAAATCGAACTCATTTGCAATATGTAAAAAGCCTATATCGGCAAGGAATTCTTGAAAATCTGGTTGCCAATGAATCAATACTTTGATGGGCTGTCCAATAAAATCTCGAATTCTTTTTGAAATCGATAAAAAGGCTGTCAAAGCAGACATACTTACGCCATAGGGCGAAATGTTTCTTAAATCCCATACTGGAACTAATCTTTCTCCTTTTATATAGCTTTCTCTTAATTCATCTAATTGGGATCCTAGATAAAAAGTCAAACTTCCAAAGGATTTAAGAGGTCCAACATTTATTATTTTTTCCATTCAGTTTTCTTTAAATTTATTTCGATAATCTTTGTCATTCATTGAAAAAGCGCTGTAACATTTTCGGGCTTAGTTAAGATAAGAGGGCATCTCAATAAACATCCCCTAAAGTAGCATAAAAGAGATATAATGGCAAAATTTGTAGAAAAACAAAGAGAAGCCGATGCTGAAGAAAAAATCCCTATCATTTTTTGATCAACAACAACGTTTAGAGAAAATTGAAAAGCAAAAAGGTCCATTGATTAAACTCAATTCGATGATTAATTGGGAAGATTTTCGTCCATTAATTGAATCTGCATTTCCCATTGTAGACCCAAAAGTTGGAGGCAGACCACCCTTTGACCGTGTGATGATGTTTAAGGTATTCATTCTATAGCGCCTGTTTAATCTGAGTGATGATCAGACTGAATTCCAGATCCTAAATCGAATGAGTTTTATGCGTTTTCTTGGCCTTCATCTTGAAGATGCCGTTCCTGATCCCAAAACAGTTTGGGCATTTAAAGAACAACTCAACAAGAAAGATATTTTCAATCAGGTGTTTGATCAGTTCTTCCGGAAATTATACCAAAGAGGACTTATCGTTCACCAGGGTGTTATCGTAGATACTTCTTTTGTGGAAACACCGCGTCAGCACCCGCCGAAAGAGGAAGACAATGCTGAAAACCCAAATCATCAGAGACAAAAAGACAATGATACAGACTGGACAAAGAAGGGCAATGTTAGTTATTTCGGTTATAAGAACCATGTTAAAATAGACCAGAAATCAAAACTGATAACCAATTTCCAGACTACACCGGCAAGTGAACATGACTCGAATGAACTGCTTGAACTTCTCACCGAAGATGATAAAGGTCAGGAACTCTGGGCAGACAGTGCCTACCATGGACAGGAACGGGAAGCTGTTTTGATTGAAAGAGGAATTAAACCCAGGATTCAGAACAGAAGTGTACGTCACCGTTAGTTGACCGAAGAAGACAAAGCACGGAACCGGGCTTATGCTTCAATCCGTTGCAGGGTTGAACATGTCTTTGGCTTCATGCGAAACAGCCTGAAAGTGTACCGACTCCGATGTAAAGGCATCGTGAGAATAACCGGACAAATTGCCTTAAATAATCTGATCTACAACCTGTTCAGAGGGATACATTTGTCTAAACTTAAATTAGCAGAGACAATATGAATTTTTCCGGGGAGAAATCCCCGCTTTGCCCCTTTTAATGGGTCAAAATCAAAGATAAAAACTCTGATTTTCTACAAAATTTCAAAGAACAATATTTTTAAAATCAAATTTCTCTTAAATCAATTTACAAAGTCGGTTTTTAGAGGTGCCCTATTGATTTTGAGCTTGCAATAATTGTTTCATGATTCAAAGTATAATAATGATCAATAAAAGACTGATTTTAAAATAAAAATATAACACAGCAACAAAAAAATTCAGATTCAATTGCTCACTGGGATTTTTCATTTTAAGACTTTCGTTCTACCTTTTTAAAGATGAGTTTGAGCCAACCCCATCCCAATGATATTTGGCTTGGTGTGTCAACATTACCTACATTACTTTGTTCATTTTCCAATTCGAAGTATTTATTCCGATTATCCGTCTCATAACGTTTGAGTATTTCTGTTTTGAATTTTGACAATTCGGTGGTCCAAATCACTTGGTTTTTCTGAATCCAGTAGTGTGATCGGCACGGGGCATCCCACCTGCCAATTGATGGCTGCAGTGAGATTGATTGGCCATCATATGTAAGTGCCCAATCTACGGGTGTTAAAGGTGTTACCACCTTATCGCCACAACCACAACAACACTTGTGAATAACAGTACCAAATTCAATTGATATATATACTACCCCATATTTAAGTGGTGATGGGACATGGGTAATAAATTGGTGACTGATTTTATGCAATTTCGACATTTAGAACTCCTCGTTACCAATAACATTTCCATCTATTGTGTATCGGGACTGATGTTCGCCTTGCTGATCAACATAATAACCCATCAACCGTTTCCAACGAATGACGGCAAGTGCCGCATTTAATGAATTAAGGTCTGCAATCTGAATATTCTCATTATATTCATTTGGTACCTGACTTTCATTTAATGGAACATGTCGACGAAAATGTTCACGCATTTGTGGTGTACTTGTAGTGACTCGAAGGGAGCCAGTAAGACCTCGTGGCTTCTTAAGTACCTGTAAACCTACGTCGATAAATGGAATATTGTGGTTCTCGAGATAGGAGATAACCTTGATCTTTGCCAAATTGTCGTCAAAGCAAAAAAAGACAAAATTTATGCCATCAAGAAGTTCAATGTTATTCTCCGTGATGTACTCTGTGTGTGCCTTTATACCACGGTGCATCCTCCCGTAAATTGATGCAAAATAATTCACTTTCAACTGCGGATTTCGGAGCTCCTCGAGTGTAGGTGCCCCTGGGGCCCGAAAAGCATTATGGTTGAGCATTACATCCGCATCAAATAAATGAATCTCTTTCACAGGTGTCTTTGCAACAAGATCTAAGATGTAAGAGCCAGTGCCTCCGAGTCCAATGATTGCGATTTTGTTAAGCTCGAGTCGCCGTGAAAATTCAAGTAAGCCAGCGCGGGTAACCCCATTATCAGCATAATTAAATACAGATTCATCAGCTGTCATTTCTTTTACCGCAAACGAACGCGCCGTCACATAAGGGCTGATAAGGTTCGCAGGTGCAACAAGAGAATGTTCGTACCGTATTACCTTGTCATAATAGTTATTATCCGGTTCAGGAGGTTTACCTGACATTTGATGAAAGGAAACAAGGCCATTCCCGAAGTCTTCGTTTCCGGTTCCAGTCACAATTACCAACTGGTTTCCATCGATCGAACATGGGCATTCACCAATGAATTTCGCAGTGTGATCTGGTGGCGGTCCAACCTTATCACCAATCATATTGATTGGCATTGCAAGCGTGCCATATGCGACTACTTTCGCTGGAGTCACGTATGGTATATTATGCACGAAAAGCTGATTGACAAGGATTTCAACATCGAATCCTTCGTCACGTAATTTCCGAAGGTATTGATCAAGAGCGAGTTTCGTATGAGACATTGAAAATCATCCCTTCTTGGACTTGAACATTACCACCTTCTGCCAAAGTCTTTAATTCACTGTGGCCACGACCTAGTCGATAGCTAACCTTAAACAAGATGTTTGGATTCGAAGACTCGCTTGGATAGGCAAGTTTGACGATTTGTTGAAATGTTAACTTACTTTTCTCAACTTGATGTTCTTCAGTGTTTACATATATCGTAACAGTCTTCTTTTCATGTTCCATTTTATTGTCTCCTTTTGACTATTTTTGTTTAGAATCCATTGTTTGATTTTGCTGAAACAATTATTTCCTATTGGTATGCATAAAATTCCAGAACCAACCTTGTTTTTAAAAAAAATTTAGTAGCAATATTGAAATTGTTTGGTATTAAATATAAGACGTTTTGTCCAATTAAGATTATTAAATAGGATGAAAACAAAAAATACAATGTAATTTATTATTTTCCACCTTAAATGTAACCTTCCGCCGGTCAAGAATCAATCTTTCTTAATTTAGGGAGATTCTCCTTTTTTAAATCAATTCCAATACATGTTTTTGTGCCTTTTTTTTATTTGGTCAATTATGTGATATTTGTTGAATAGAAATACTTTATTTTGGGGAATGATAAATAGAGGGAAGGAAAAGGAGAATCCCGGTTCAAATAAACCGGGAGAGTTTGACCTTCCCCCCTAAAATGGAGCAATCCATGTATAAGTTTTTGGGTTGGGCGGGGAGAACTGGCTTTATTTACCTTTTAATTCTGTTCGCCCGTATTAAAATGTTACGCCCTCACCACTTTTTGGAAAACCTAGTTTTTACTGTTGAAGAAATATATGTATTTAGTCCATGACCCTGATCTGCTAAAACTTTCATAACCTCTACAATAGCCCTTCCTGGACTTGTATAATTATAAAGGTAGTTTCGTTGAGCGCCAGATTTAAAGACGACATGAATTGAATCTTCTGTAATTTCATAGGAAACGATATTTGAGTTTCCGTTTACGTTGCGATAAGGTTTCATTAAAAGCTCCTATTTATTGTATGAGGCCAAATAGATAACATTTTTGGATTTTTTTCACTTCATCAAAATAAGTTTCATGGCTTCTGTATAATTTTCTGTAGTTAACCGGTAGAAATAAACCCCGCTTGATAAATTACTGCCATTAAACTCTACAGTATATCTTCCAGCATTTTTAAAACCACTAACTAAAATTCCTACTTCTTTGCCAAACAAATCATAAACCCTAATTGAAATGTTACCATCATTTGGTAGATCATAACTGATAATTGTAGATGGATTAAATGGATTCGGATAATTTTGTGACAATGCATAATGAGCCGGTATTATCTGGGAAAATTGATAAACACTTGTTGGGTTTGTGCCCACATAATCAGTTGACAGATTGGAAGACACATTGGAATAAATTTGATTTTCTGGGCCAAAAGTGTAACCGGATTTTGTCGGTGTTACTATGCCAGACCAGCCGTATTCAACTGTTCCAAGGTAAAAACCATTACCATCAGTGCTCGGATTACCCGGCAATCCATTCATCACCCCACCACTAATACCTATCCCGCCTGAGGTTCGTAAATTACCTGAAATGGTGAAGGTCTGAAGAATCCCTAGTTTTTGGATTTTTCCTTGATTTAAAGATTGGCTTACAGCCCAATACGGACTTTGTTTGTCTGCTGCGATTCCAATTGTATTTGCTTCATTTGAAATAATTGTACTTGAACCACCATTGACAGAAACCTTCCACACTTTCCCTGGGTTGGTGTATTCAATCCAATAAACACTGCTACCATCGGTTGTAATACCTCCGGGACTATTGGAACCAGATGCCAAAGTTGTTATAGACCCCCCATTCTTTGACATTTTTTTCACTGTTCCATTGGCATATTCTACCCAATACAAATCATTAGCGTAAAGTATCATTGCTACAGGATTTCCGCTTCCAATTGTAGTGACGGATCCACCGTTTACCGGAACCATCTTGATGTTATTTTGATCGTCAGTAAAGTAAACGTTGCTAGGATCCACTGC
Organism: Bacteroidota bacterium; assembly: GCA_020161835.1. GTDB lineage: Bacteria > Bacteroidota > JABWAT01 > JABWAT01 > JABWAT01 > JAFLBE01. Next base: position 19,581 of record JAIUNL010000028.1, read on the forward strand.
AATAGCAGTTCTCAGATTTATTATTCCTGTGCTTACTAGTGTTATAACTGACCCTCCCCCTTTGGGAACTTTTCTTATTGCCCCACCACCACCAGTTAGACCATCGCCAAAGTAAATGTAGGATGCATCTTGGGTCATTTGGTTTTGTGCGTTATTAAGACCTGTTGCCAATGTAGTTATTGAACCACCATTTATGGCAACCTTTTTCAATGAACCGTTACTTCCATTATTTCGTTCGATCCAATAAATGAAAGAATCATCGACTACAATTGCTGTAGGCTCAATCAAATCATTTGCAAGTGTTGTTACATTACCACCATTAATCGAAACTTTTTTCACAGCACCCGAACTTACATCATTTTCGACCCAATAAACAAAAGCTGCATCTACAGTAAGATTCAATGGTCGATTCAATCCTTTTGCTAAGGTTATTATAGAAGTTGGTTGTTGGGTAAAATTTGCAGTGATGTTTGCATTTCCTGAGATTGTAAACAAAGTGTTTGAGGATGACTGATTTGAAAATACCCCACCGGAACCCGTCCACCCAATAAATGTGTTTCCTGAGTTTTCAATTGCCGTTAGACTGATTAAAGTACCAGGGGAATATCCACCTGAGCAATTGTGTGAGGTGTTTATTGAAATGTTCCCAGTTCCACTTGGATAAATAGAGGTAGCGAGGGAATAACAAGTTGTAGTTGTTCCCTTTTGAGAAACGGATACTGTTTTTGCTATTCCACTGGCACTTATTGAAACTGTTCCACTCCGGGCGGTTGTCGATGTGTTTTCACTGGTTGCTGTTACGGTTACTGTTCCTTTATTTGAACCACTTGAAGGAGAAACACTTAACCAGGATACATCGTCATTTGTATACCAGTTAACATTTGAGGTTACATTAATTTGTCCACTACTTCCAGTATTTGACTCTATTGTTAAATTAGTTGGTGAGACTGTTAAGGCTGAAAGTGAAGAAATAATATAATTGTGGTCACTTAAGTCCCAAACTTTACCGTTCATAGCACTTATACTCATCTGGTAAGTTGTTCCGGGAGGATAATTTGAGGGAATCGTCCAACTATAGCTGCCAGTGTTTGGCGCGGAAGCTGCGATATTTGTTTGTGGTGAACTATTCAGGTAAGGCTGTATCTGAACCGTGCCAGTCACTCCTGAGGATGAGTTCCAGGTTATATTATGAGTTGTTCCTGTTTGCCAATTTTCCTCACCATTCGGTGAGGTAATTATTAGAGTAGGAAGGCTTATTGTAAAGTTTTTGTCACTAAAATCCCAAACTTTTCCATTCATAGCACTTATGCTCATCTGGTAAGTTGTGCCGGAAGGATAATTTGTCGGTATAGTCCAACTATAGCTACCAGTGTTCGGCGCGGAAGCGGCGATATTTGTTTGAGGTGAACCATTCAGGTAGGGCTGTATCTGAACAGTGCCAGTCACTCCTGAAGAAGAAGTCCAGGTAATATTATGAGTTGTTCCTGTTTGCCAATCTTCCCCATTATTTGGAGATGTAATAGTTAGAGTCTCCCCTGAATTTCCGACTTGATTTTGAAGTGCAACAAAATAACCATTTGCAAATTTATCTCTCCAGATATTATCTAAAAGCTTTGCAGCATCGCTCACAAAGTCAACAAAACCAATTTCATTTAAACAAGCAGTTGCAGTTGAATAGTTAAGAACACCTAAATGAATACCTAAATACGAATTGTCTTCCACAACTCTTCTATTTATCCATACTCCATACTGAACCATTTTTGTTTGAACTTCCGTCGCAAAAGATATATCAGGTGCAGAACTTGGATCATTATTACTACAATAGAATGTTTCTGTGCCTGTCCCACCTCCCGCATTACAATGGATACTGAGGAACATGTCGGCATCCCAATTATTTGACATCAACGCTCTATCATTAACTGAGACTTGACTTCCGCTTCCATTGTTTGGTCTGGTTAAATGAACGGTCCATGACGTATTATTTTGTATCAAGTCTCTCAGTTTAACACTTACAGACCAGTTTGTATTTATTTCAGTAGTAGTCCGACCATCACCATTCGAACCATCTGGCTCATAGCCATGGCCTGCATCGATTACAATAATTTGACTGTTTGCCTGGATAGGGGTAATCACAAGAAATAAAAAGCATACCAAGCTAATAAATGAAGTAAAGACTAATAAATTTTTCATGGAGGTCTCCAATTAATTATTAATTAAATTCGCTATATATATTATTCCAGATTTATCATCTGAAAAAGCGATTTTTTTATTATCGGGTGACCAACTGGGAAATGTTTCAAAAATATCTGGTGTATTTGTAAGCCTATATTTAGAAGAACCATCGGCATTGCATAGGTAAAGCTCTGAACCAGTTATTTTATGCCCATCGTCTTCGCCTATAAAAAACAATATTTGTTTACTGTCCGAAGACCAACTGTTTGCAATTCCTTTTCCAAGTGAACTTATTTTACCACTTCCATCTATTGAATAAATAAACATTTCACCATCTTTATGAACCAGAACTTTCAATTTATCAGGCGAAAGTATGGCTTGATAATATTGACCTGGGTCATTCGTAACAATCCATTTTTTACTTTTATCTAAAGTCTGTGCTTCTATAAGAAGTGATTTTGTATTTGTATATACGATAGGGGCACTATTTGCAATTGCTGAACAATTGCTTGCGATTCCATTCGGATTAATATCAGGTTGATTCGTAATTTCTTTTGTTAAAATATGTATACTTTTTGTCTCAATAGAAGAAAAGTGCATAGAGTTTGTAGTCTTCTGACGATAATAAACATTTTTACTGTCTTCTGACCATTCAGCATTATATCCCGCACCTGGCAAAGTATTTAATGTAATTATATTATTCCTTTCATTTAAATTAATAATATAAAGTCCAGTAAAGCCAATAGTTGTAAAAAGAAGATTAGTTCCATCTGGTGACCATTTAGGCGCACTATATCCATTTGGTGGTGTGAGTGCTTCTATATTGTTTACCAAAACCTGTGCATCTACACTAAATGGACAATTGAATAAATTTAGGACTATAAAAATGCTAAATAAAGTTTTCATGGACCACTCCTGGATATTTATTAATTGCAATTACTGCCTGACTATTTAAAACGCAATCTAACAATTACAATTTACTACCAACTGTCAATGAAACCACAAACTGTTATTCTCTCAAACCTTTCTGACCTCAAGAAAAGAAATAAGCCTTTTGATCTTTATACCGCTTCAATTTGCTAGTCATTGAAAAGAAGGCTTTTGGTTTAAAAGTAATTTTAAGGTTCTGCTTGTATAGCTGTTTATTCGAATCCTAACAAGTGGAAAAGCAGATGGATAAAAAGAAAAATTAGATAAGTCCCCTTCAAGAATTTACATTGTCACCGGGTTCTGGCAAGGCACTTGCAAACCCATTTTTAAACATTTCATCAAAATGACTAAGAAATGTCTCTATAAGATGCCCATGATAATATGCATAGACGACATTATTTATATTTGTAGTACTGGGCTTAATTATGTTAAATGTGAGCTGGTTAGCTTCAACTTTGGGCAAAAACCAAGCCTTCTTATTCCACTCTGGTGCTTTGTGTGTGTAGTATTTTTTGTCACTACTCTTTTCCCAAGTCGTTATTTTATCCTTGGCTTCTTTCTGGGAAATTCGCTCGTCAAAGGCCTTAAGAAGTGCCTCCGCATTTGATGTTGTAAAATGAATAGCCATTATGTCACCCTTTCTTGTTTGTTTTGAAATATCTGCCCACATAGTTGAGAGACAAATACATATTTTCTGTTGTTATTTGGTAACCTTTCCGAAGCCGAAAACCTTTTTATTATTTTTGAACCAATAGAATCCAAACCATATACAAATCTACTATTGGGTTGTCATCACTTTATTGTCAATCAAAATGAAATTTGACCAGCAATTATAAAAGACACTACAAAAGGAAAATCACTTCAACAAAAGCATTTGTCTGGAAACTGTTTTTTTGCCACTTTTCAATTTGTAAAAATAGACCCCGCTCGGAAGGTTGTCATTCATAAAAACTGTTTCGTGAAATCCTCTTGTTTTTTTCTCATTAACCAGAGATCTGATTTCTTTTCCCAGGATATCGTATATTTTCAGGGAAACAAAATCATCTGATTCTATGGAGTATTTAATTAAAGTAGAAGGATTAAATGGATTGGGGTAATTTTGACTCAAATTAAATTCTATAATTCCTTCATTTTTAACTTCCAAAATTTCTGAATACTTAAACTGACCATCAAAATCTATTTGTTTTAGTCTGATATAAAGGGCTTGTTTTGGATCGGGCATTTTATAAGAAAACTGATAATTTTGTGGTATCAATGTTGAGCCCATACCATCAACAAAACCTATCTTCCGGAAGGTAACCTTATCCATACTAATTTCTATATCAAAACCAAAATTGTTTGATTCAGTTTTTGTTTTCCACACCATAACAAGGGTTTGATCCAGCCAGGTAACATGAAAATCAGTCATTTCTACTGGCAAAGGGGAATTTGATGACCCACTGAAAATATAATCAGAAAGGAGTGTTGAATTTCTAATCGTAATCTTATTACCAAGGGTGTCATAATCTTCAGGATATATTGTGATTTGATTCCAACCAGAACCATTCCATCTAAACAATTTAAGATTATTTTCCAGGATGTTTAAAGGGTTCAATTCAGCTTCCATATAGGAAGCGGTTAAATCACCCCTTAGGAAATCAATCTCCTCACTCTCCAGGCGAAAGTAGTGGTTTAATACGGAATTTGAACCAACCGTCGTCGGGAATGGGGTTTCCCCCGCATCGAAATAGGTGCATGTCAGATTTCCGGCTCCATAAATTGAATCAACAGTTACTATTACGGGTAAATAAACATTGTTGCTGCCTGTGGGAAATTTTAAAATGGAATTTTCAAAGGCTGGAAGGATAATTTTCTGAACATAACTTTCATTATTTCCCTCACCAAAACTTCCGGTCAGTCTAACCGGAAAATTTTTTATAATTCCGTTTTTTAAAATAAGTGAATCTGAAATTGAAATCGTATCATTAACAACAAGATCACCGCCACCCGAAACAACCAATTTACTAAGTGAAACCTTACCAGTTATAGACTTGGAATTTGAACCCGAGTAATAAAATCCTGTCATTGAACCTGGTTGAGAGATGAAAGTACCCTCATTAGAAACGTTACCAGACAAAATGATCAATGAATTGGTTTTCAATTCAAGACTGCCATTATTAGCAATCAGGAGATCATTTATGGAAACCTGAGTGTTTGAATTGAGGGTCAAATAAGTACCACCACCTGTATGAATATTTTGTGCCCAAACCGGTAATGAATAAATAAATAAAACTATCCATAAAAATTTTACCATAATACATCCTCCAAAAACAACCTGTCAATTTGAAACCGATTTATTTTGATTTTCTGAATCCGGTATTGGGGCAGATCCAACATTTGTCTGAATTTTATTTATTCTTTTTTCCAATTCAGAGATTCGCTTTTGAAGACTATTAAGTTCACCCTTTTGGCTTTCGATAGTTTTCTGCTGCTCTTTTATAGCTTCAACCATCACTGGAACAACTTTATCATATTCTACTGAGTAGTACCCTTCCGAATCAATATTCACGACTTCAGGTAAAATATCTTTGACTTCCTGAGCAATAAATCCGATCTGATTACTTGATTTAAAATTTCTCTCCGAAAATTCATCAGTTTTCCAATCAAAACTAACTCCTCTGAGTGTTAATACTTTTTGAAGCGAATTCACTAATGCACTTATATTTTTTTTAAACCGGATATCAGAAGTACTTGACCATCCCGTAGTACCTCCAGCCTGACCGGAAGAATATACACCATAATTTTGTCCACCCAAATAGCCATAATTGACACCATTATAACCAAAAACGCCATAAGCATTTGAGCCAACAGTGTTTGTCATTCCGTATACACCGGTATTCAATGTACTCTCACCATATACACCTCTGTCGCCATTACTGTGTCCAAAAACTCCACGGCTTCCACCAAGATACCCGTAAGCAGTTCCTGAACCATCGGACCCAAAAACTCCATAGTTTGAACCGCCAACATACCCATAATTACCTGCGTTATTGTAGCGCGCATAAAGACCATATCCGCCACTATTTCCTTGACCCCAAAAAGCCGTTCCCCCACTGTTATTTATTTCAAATGCATTGGAAGAAGTTGAAGGCGATGCTGAAAAGGGTAAACTCAGGGATCCTGATAAATTTGTCAGTCCTGACCCATCTCCAAAAAAACCTGAGGCAGTAACCGTTCCTGATGATTTTATATTTCCTGAAACTTCAAGTTTTTCAGTCGGGGTTAGAGTTCCTATACCAGCATTTCCACCGGTTGCAATTAAAGAATAACCTGAATTGGTTGTAAAAGAGCCGCCAACGCCACCATAACTATAACCGTACACACCTCTGCCCGATGTACTTTGACCATATACTCCGTTTCCATTGTAACCAAATCCATACACACCCGTCCCACTTCCATTATTTGTAATAGAAAATGCATCACCAGATGAAGTTGTATAATTTGAATAAGGTATACTGAAACCTGAATTTGAAATGCGTGACCAAGAAGTACCATCAAAATAATAAAACCCTGAAGTATTGTCTGTTTGAAAAATTAATAACCCTGCTTTAGGTGAAGAGATTGTTCCTCTTTCTGTCAATGTCATCCTTGGTATCAAAATCCCTTTTTTTGTTGAACCGGTCACCGAAATATCTAACATTGCAGATGCATCAGAAATCTTTCCGGAACTGTCGCTGATAGCCACCCCGGGTGTTTGGGCATTTACCAATGAAAATATCAATGGCAATGAAAAGAATAAGATAGCAGAGAAAAGTTTGCTGGTTTTCATGATGAGTTCCTTTCGTTTAATGAATGCGTTTTTGATTTCCCAAGATTTTTATTGGCGGTTTTCAATAAAGGTGCTAATGGATTAAATACTATGCCACCTCACCCCATCAACACATACGGAATCACCGTTTTATCCCATTTCTTTCCAAAGTAACGAACGGACTGATCTTTCACTGTTGAAATAAAACTGTCCCATTTATCCGGGTGAATAGTCTGGCAACCCAGGCTTGAGGTTGTGGTATATCCGCCTTTGTGGATATTAACTCCGAAGTAACCGGTTTCTTCATAGTCCGGCTCACCATCACGGATGACAGTCACTTCACCCAATCGTTGAACCAAAGCCAGATATTTGTTTTTATGCAAATCAAGGCAATGGGCGTTATACAATCCCGGTTTTAGCCGGGCAATTCCTTTTTCTTTTCCTGATCCTCTACCCTTTCTGAAGTGAGATGGATCGGTGTTGGCATTGAAAACAGCAGTCACCTGCGGGGAATCAATAAAAAGGACATCATCATAAATGCCACGGTTGTTTGCAACAGGATCCCCCATCGTTTTGAGATAATATCCCCGGATTTGCTTCGCACATTTCATGACCAACACAATCACTGGATGCAGGGTTCTATCCAGATCATAAGGACTCAACTTCTCATGCAGGTCCGATGAGGAAAGCCTGGGTTTGGCAGAAGGTAAAATCGGTTTAGTCATATCTTATTAAGGTATTATCTGGGTGACAAGAATAAATTCTAATAAAAAATAAATGAATTCTTAAGTTATCAGTCAAGGTTGCACTATTTCAAGAAAATAACAATACATACTTTTATGTATTTTTTCAAATTTGGCCGATTTTGTGATATTTGTTGGAAGGTGGGGCTTGATTTTAGGGAAGGTTTTCCCAATGTGGAGGAATGAGGAGAATCGATGATCAAGAAATTGCCGATCACGATTCCCATAAACCTTGTTTCCTGACTTTCTTTCCCTTCGGGGAGGTATCCCGAACGCTTTCGGGATACCCAAAGGCCCTGACCGCCCAACCGCTCTTTGACTTGCAACTGGCACTCCGGCCCTGATCGAATCTGAACGCAGTCGGCAGTAGCATCCTTCAAACACAGATTCGATTTAACCGGGCACTGCGCTTGTTGCTGTCCCGAAAGCTTTCGGGAACCGGCTGACGGCGGATGGAATACAAATACTTACAAGTTATTCTTAATTATTTATATTTATACCAGAATTAGGGCTAGTGCAGTTTTTCCGCAAACTCAGCGGAAAGTGCGGTTGTGAAATACGTGCGCCTTTCCGTCGGTCGCCGGATCTACGACAAGAACGGAATCAAAAACGGTGTTCCTTAAATGTTCAATAATTCATTCGATTCCGTTCTTGCGGGATCAGTGGTGGGAGACGGATTTAGCGTTCTGAGAATTCAAGCCCACTGAGCGTAGTGGTCGGTGAGCCTGTCGAACCGTCGAAGTGGGAGTCGAAGGGTTGCCTACTTTTTCAAGAAAAAGGGGGTCTCCGAAGGAAAAGGAAATTGCTCTCTTTAGCCCCGAGAATCGGGAAAGAGTCTGTTTGTTGTTAATTTTTGGAATCAAACCGGGGTGCTTTTACAATCCGGACTTTTTCAAGAAAACCGAGGGGAAGAGGTTGATCAGAAAAGTGGGACCACTGGCAATGTGAATAGTTACTTTTCCCCTTTAAGGATGATTCAACTGGGTCATGCAGAACATCCATCTGGTTTCCGTCAGGCAACTGTATCTGCCGGACGGTTCCAACTTCAATTTCAGCAACACCTGTTCCCGGTGGCCAAGTATCATTACGTCTGACTGTTTCTGTTATAGATGAAAATATGGCAATATCACTGGAAATAAATCCGGTATTATATCTAAAAAGAGACTCTTTGGGTTTCCCGTCGGGTGTTATCTGACCCGGCTTACAAATGGAACGCCAGATCAGGGTGGTATCAGGAAGATGCGGGATCTTTATTTGAAATAGCTTTGAAATTTTACGAAGCGTTGAACCAAAGTAACTCTTTCCCCAATAAATTCTTTGAAATTTTTTGTGATGGAAAAACCTGTTTGGAATCATATTTTTGAATTTCGAATTTTTCAGCCCCAGGATAAAGTATAATAATCAATTTTTTTGATTCAGAAACCAAGGTAATATCAACTGAACCATCTGAAGCGGGACCACTGTAAGCATCAGCCAATTTCAGGAGCCGCAACTCTTCAAAAAATTTCAACAAACTGCTTAACCGGGTCATTTCATCCAGTAATTCTGAATCAAATGCTTTTGCACCATACCCGTCCCAATTTTCCTTATACGACCTGAACTCAGCCAATTCTGCTTCAACTTTTGCTAATTGCAGACCAGGTAAAGAAAACGAGGCTGAATTGATCAGGGTTCGGTAATAATCAGATTTCAATAAAAAATTGGTCTTCTCCAAATTTATCCAATTTTCATATTTTTGTTCAACAACTGCTGATCCTGCCGAGTTGTCTGAATTATTTTCAGAATAGGTTATAAAAAACGACTTTTTCTCAATTTCAGAAGCTTCACAACCGGGTATAAATCCAATCATATCTCACCTCCCATGACAACATTTTTTGTGTAGGGTGTCAATAATGATTCAAAAATTTCAAAAGACTGATCGTGTAATTCAATAAAAACAGATTGGTAATTACTGTTTTCACTTAGTTTACGTAAAAGGCCAATCTGCATCTTAACCTTCAGGTCAGAGCCATCCAACCTTGAATTGATATTTAAACTTTTATTAAATCCGTCTACATTCATAAAGCCCAATCCGCAATTATAATCGAATGAGCCTTTGAAACCACTATAAAATTTTGGGAAATAATTACTGCCTGTATCCAGGTAGTCTTCAATACTGCGTTCACTAACATCAAAGGTGAAATCATCGATGGTTCTGAGCGAAACAGAATCAACCGGGAAGGGTCTATCGAAGGAATCCTGGTAAAGTTTAAAGGTTTTTTCAAGGAACCCCATCATATCTGCCCAACCAAGGTACTTTTTAACTTTATTGACAACAATTCTGTTTTGGGTAATCTGAACAAGGTTAATTTTTTCACTGTCCCAACACCTTATTCTGATCGGAATTTGACCAGCGGGTTGAAAGGAAACAATAATGGATTGTTCATTAAACTGGTTGGTTGGGAACGGATCATTTAAAAACTCAGTAACTGGATACCCATTTTCAATGAACTTTTGTGCAAGAGAGAGAATTTGGTTGTTTTCCAAAAAGGAATCTTCCCTGAAAAACAATTCTGCATAAATTTCAGTTAAAGCTGGCTTTTTATAGGCCATTTCTTCCTCATGAGAATTTCACTACTTCTGTTTTTAAATCAAAAACAGTAAAAAAGGGAGCATTTTATTAGCAGTGCAAAGGTAATATAATCTACTTTAAAACGAAACAGTATGTTTTTAAACGGTTTTGATGTGATTTGGTTCCAATTTCTGATTTAAATAACTTTTCTTAGCAATTTTCTTGAAATATCCGCCTCAGCATCCAAAGAGGCAATCATTTCACCACCGGCATTTGTGAGTCTTGCCAGATCCTGTTTGCCGATCGTACTTTGGTCTGAGAAAATGAGTAAACTATCAAAATCAATTTTGGTTCTCAAAAGCCGTTCAAGAATAATCGTTGTTAAACGGGCTTTGTCCCGGTTTGGGATTCCAAAAAGGAATAAAGGCAAATGTTTGCCTACAATCCGGTAATCAATCGGGTAATCTCTGGAATATTCCATTTCATCAAGGTAGAAGTCCTTTTGAACTTTTTCTTTACCAACAATCCGGTAAAGTTGTTCCTGCAAATCTTCGTAAAAGGTAGATTCAGCCCGTGCCCGGTTGAGAAAAGTGAGATCATTAATTTTGGTGAGGGCCTGCCCCATCCTGAACAGGTTGAAACCAAGATTCTCAAGAGGAGTTTCTATAAAAAACTCGCCATTGTCTTCACTTAGTGAGGTTTCAAACTTTATTTGTTCAAAGAGTTTACCTCTGGTGCCCTCTCTGAATTTATCAATATCATTTTCATAACTCAAATGCATCAGGGTATGACCCATATCCGTAAGCCTGATAACCCCACCGGGCATTTCCCTGATGTAAAGTTGGTAAGGATCGCCATCAGCAAAAAAGAACGGGGTTTCAACTGAAAGCAAATTTTCGTTTCTGGGGTTGATTTTAACCTCAGCACAAAGAATTGAACAAAGAGAGTCCTGAAGTTTATTAATATCCAGATTCATTTTTTATTGAATTTCAAATAAGAAAGTTTGACTTGTATCATCCGAAACGGTTTTTAAGCCAGATATATTACAATCAGAAAGTAAACAATGCAATGCACCGTCAAGTGTCTTGTACCTGGTACTTGGTTCGGCAAAACCCTCAGCTTTTTTGTTTGCCTTTATATATTTTTCCGAGGCAAAGTGAATATGGTGTGTAGAACCGAGCTGGTTTTTTTCTAATTGATTTCGGTGATTATGACTTGAGCCGTTATACCGTCTGAGCGTAAGAACCTCCCCATTGGGTGATATCCATAGAAGTCCGCATGAGAAATCATCATCCATTCCATCTCTTGTGTTTTTTCTTTTATAGACTTCAAATTTATAACCTGAATCATCGGTGGCGATAACGTTAAAATTAATTTGTTCGTGCCCATCTTTAATCACCACTCTTGCTTGTGGGTTAGTAAGACGTTTCTGGCAGTTAATTAAGTCTGCAATTTTATCGTCAGTTAAGCTTTCAAATGACATTTGCCCCCTCTGAGACTAAAGGAAGTTATAACAATTACACTATTTTCTCAACTAAATCAAAGAATTTCGATAACCGGGAAAGAAAATCTGCATTCCTCATCCCATCAGAACATACGGAATCACCGTTTTATCCCATTTCTTTCCAAAGTAACGAACGGACTGATCTTTCATTGTTGAAATAAAACTGTCCCATTGATCTGGGTGAATAGTCTGGCAACCCAGACTGGAGGTTGTGGTATATCCACCTTTGTGGATATTGATGCCGAAGTACCCGGTTTCTTCATAGTCCGGATCGCCATCACGGATGACCGTCACTTCTCCGAGGCGCTGAACCAAAGCCAGGTATTTGTTTTTATGCAGACCAAGGCAATGGGCGTTATACAATCCCGGTTTTAGCCGGGCTATTCCTTTTTCACTCCCTGTTCCCTTACCCTTCCTGAAGAGGGTCGGATCGGTATTAGCATTGAAAGCAGCAGTCACTTGAGGGGAATCAATAAAAAGAGCATCATCATAAATTCCCCGGTCGTTGGAAGCTGGGTCACCCATCGTTTTGAGATAATATCCACGGATGCCCACCACAATCACCGGATGCAGGTTTCTGTCCAGGTCATAAGGGTTTAACTTCTCATGCAGTTCAGATGAGGAAAGTCGGGGTTTGTTAGATGGTAGAATCGGTTTAGGCATATCTTTTAAGTGACATTTTGGATAAAAAGGATAAATTTCAATAAAAAAATAAACGATTTCTTAAGTTATCAGTCAAGGTTGCACTATTTCAAGAAAATAACAATACATGTTTTTATGTATTTTTTCAGATTTGGCCAATTTTGTGATATTTGTTGGAAGGTGAGGCTTGATTTTAGGGAAGGTTTTCCCAATGTAGAGGAATGAGGGGCATCGATGATCAAGAAATTGCCTATCACGATTCCCATAACCCGTTTTCCTTTCTTCTTTTGTCTTCGACAACCCCCTTTTGACAGGGCAAAAGGAGGCAAAACCCTTTCCGCCGCTTTCCATCTTTGGCTTATGACTACGTTTCATATCGGAACCCGGCGAACTCATCAGGCTTCGCCTGACTCAAACACGCCGGCTTCTGACCGATATTGGACCTG
>JAIUNL010000029.1 GCA_020161835.1 Bacteroidota bacterium
CAGCATATCTGAAAAGGTTAAAACCTTCACTGGATATTGTTCTTGCCGAACAATCAGATACGGTATCGTACGGAACCTGTGAAATTCCCTATGTTTTAAGCAGGGAACTACCAGACCCGGAGACATTGGTTTTTTACTCACCCCAGACACTTGCTGAGGAAAAGGGAATAACTGTTCTTGTTCATCACCGCCTGGTTTCAGTTGATCCGTTAAAAAAAACAGCAATCTTTACCGACACCCGCTTCCAGACAACAAAAGTCATTTCATACTCCAAATTAGTTTTGGCAACAGGTGCTTCACCACTTGAAATTCCCGAACTTAAAGCAACAAATAGCTTTGCTCTAAAGAGTTACTATTCCCTCGTTCACTCAGACCAGTTTCTCAAATCCAGAAAAATTGAAAACGCGTTGGTATTGGGTGCGGGCCTGATCGGGCTTGAACTGGCGGATGCCCTCAGAAAATTAAATATCAAGGTCACACTGATTGATAAATCTGAATTGGTTTTATCAGGTAAAGTCTGTGTAAAAGACTCCGGAATGATTAAAAATCTTGCCGAACAAAATGGAGTTAGGTTTTTGGGAAATGTGGTGGTTACCCATTCAATCAGAAACACTCAAAATGAAATTGTTGAAGTTCACCTTTCCAACGGAGAAGTTCTTAAAACAGATGTGATTTTTCTATCGGTTGGATTCAAACCCAATTCGTCGTTCCCCGGACTTGAAAAATTAAAAAGAGCTTCAAACGGTGCCATTATTGTAAATGGAAACATGGAAACTTCGCTTCCAGACGTTTATGCTGCGGGTGATTGTGCGGTAACGGGAAAATTCTCCGGGAAAACAGATCAGTGGTTTCCTTTGGCAACATCTGCTTCCAAAATGGGCCGATCGGCGGCCGCTTCGATTTCTGGAAAACCCGAGCCCTACACACCAGGCAACAGCACTTGGGGAATTCAAATATTCGAACATGATTTTGTACAATCCGGATTGAATTTTCATCAGGCAGAAGATTTATTTGGTTCTGATGCCCAGACTTTTACAGTTGAAACTTCAGACCGGGTAAAAATAATGCCTGGTTCAAAACCCCTTTTTCTTCGGTTGAATTATTTGAAAAGATCAGGTCGAATTGTTGGTGCCAGCCAGCTGGGTCAGGCCGGGTCCGGAATTCGTATCAATACTCTTTCTCTGGCAATCAGTCAGAAAATGACACTTTCTGAACTCGAAAAAGCAGATTTTCTTTACACTCCTTCACTTGCCCCACTTTGGGATTCTGTTCTGGTTGCAGCCCGTCTTGCACGTAAACTGAAATAACCGGAACCCAAGGCCGGTTCTGTTTTGTTTATTTGGAAAGGAATTCCAAACTATGGCACAACCTGTTGTTTTTGTAACCCGAAAACTTCATTTCAATGCGGCTCACCGGCTATTTAATCCCTCATTTTCCAATGAAAAAAACGATGAAATTTTTGGAAAATGTAACAATGCGAATGGTCATGGTCACAATTATGAAATTGAAGTGACCGTATCGGGTCATATTGATCCTGAAACGGGTTACGTCATAGATCTAAAAGTGCTAAAAGAGATTGTTGACCGGTTAATTGTTGAAGAATGTGATCACAGACATCTGAATTTTGATGTGCCCTGGCTTCAGGGAATCAATCCGACTGCAGAAAATCTGGTTGTCGCTTTCTGGAACCGGCTGGCTGGAAGTTTTAAACAAGGGAAATTACATGTCATCAGACTTTACGAAACTGAAAGAAACTATGTCGAATATTTTGGAGAATGAAGACTCTACCGAGGGAATTGACCCTAACATTCTTGAAATCCGTGATCACATGCATGGAATTATCAGATTATTGGGAGAAAATCCGGATCGGGAAGGATTGCTGAAAACGCCTCTAAGAGTTGCCAAAGCGTTAACCTTTCTTACTTCCGGTTACCATCAGGATGCAAAAGAAATTCTGACGAGCGCCTTATTCAGGGAACGTTATGACGAAATGGTTCTGGTAAAGGATATCGATTTCTATTCAATGTGTGAACATCACATGCTTCCGTTTTTCGGGAAGGCTCATATTGCTTATATTCCCAACGGAAAAATTGTTGGATTGTCCAAACTTCCGCGATTGGTTGATGTTTTTGCACGCAGAATGCAGGTTCAGGAAAGAATGACCCAGGAACTCAAAAATACAATTCAATCTGTGCTTGAACCCCAGGGCGTTGCTGTTGTTATTGAAGCCAGTCACATGTGCATGATGATGCGTGGTGTTCAGAAACAAAACTCAACTACTATTACATCAGCCATGTCTGGTGTTTTTCTGAATGACAATGCAACCCGTTCTGAGTTTATG
The DNA here is from genome assembly GCA_020161835.1 of Bacteroidota bacterium. Lineage (GTDB taxonomy): Bacteria > Bacteroidota > JABWAT01 > JABWAT01 > JABWAT01 > JAFLBE01. Next base: position 2,342 of record JAIUNL010000029.1, read on the forward strand.
AGATTGGTAAGAGGATCTTCTTTATAATGGGCAATTTGGTAAAAACTGTAGTTATAACCGGTGCAGGAAAGGGAATCGGTCGGGAAATTGCCCTTGTTTTTCTTCGGTCCGGTTGGAATGTGGTAGCATTTTCAAGAACTGAATCAGATTTGGTTGAGCTTACTGAAGAAAGCAGGCATTTAAAAGGAAGCATTCATACAGTCTCCGGTGATGCATCCGTTTCTACTGATGTTTCAAATTTATTTGCTGAAACATCAAAACATTTTGGCAAGGCTGACGTTCTGATTAACAATGCCGGTGTCTTTAAATCTGCATCTTTTCTTGACATGACCGAAGACTTTTTCACTGCTCAATGGAAAGCAAATACCCTGAGTACCTTTCTGGTTTCGAAACTTTTTGCCAAAGATATGGTTAGCCGTAACTCCGGGCAAATTATCAATATCATTTCAGTTGCTGCTAAAAGACCATTCATCAGTTCAGGTGGATATTGTTCATCAAAGTTTGCTCAGGATGGTCTGACGAAGGTCATGCGTGAGGAGTTGAAAACACATAATGTGAGAGTTACCAATATCTATCCGGGAGCAGCTTTTACCAATTCCTGGCTGGGTTCGGGTGTTGATAAAAAGAGATTGATGACGGTTTCAGATGTGGCAGAAACTGTTTTTAAAGTTGTAAATCTTGATGACATTCTGGTTATTGAAGAGATTGTTTTACGTCCTGTTGAAGGGGACCTCTGATTTTCTTAAAATAAATGTAAGATTTAGTTTTTAAGTCTGAATTTCACAGGAATCGCAACTGTACTGGTAACTTTTTTCCCCTGATGGGAGGCCGGAATGAATTTGCTGTTGTAAATAGTCTCAACTGCTGCTTCATCCAGAATTGTGTCAACCGATTTTGCAATATCACATCTGATTGCATTTCCATTTTGATCAACCGTAACATTAACCAGGACTGTACCTTGAATCTGGCGTTTGATTGCCATATCCGGATACTTGATGTTTTTATAAATGGCAATGATTCCACCTTCAGGTTCGGGTTGTTGTTCCGGATTTGCAACAAAATCGGGAACATCATCAACTGAAGCCTCGGTTTCCATCACAACAGCATCATCCTCAGTGGCAGCAGGAGTCGGTTCTGGTGTTAATTTTACCTGTTCAGGTACCTTTTCAGGTTCAGGTTTTGTACTGGCTGATTTATCGGGTGTTTCATTTTTTACAATCTTCATCTGAGGGTTTGCGGGTAAATCCTGTTTAACTACCTGAACAACTGGTGCTGCAACCGGTTGTTCTTTACTCACAAGGTCAAATTTAATTTTCAAAGTAAATCTGGGGTTGAGTTTAATGTTTTTATTAAAATCATTGTACCCATTTTTCTTGGCAGAAATCAGATATTGACCAGGTGGTATATTGATAAAACTGAAATTACCGTTTCTGTCCGTTCTTGTTGAAAATTTAACGGCACCATTTTCAAACAGAATGATTGTTGCCTGTGGTACGCCTCCTCCGCTTGCACTGCTACCAACCTTTCCGCTGATTCTGCTTAGTTCATCTTCAAATGTGGATGCTCCAGCAAGAGTGCTGAAAACAACCAAAAATGAAATAATGGGAATCAACTTTCTTTCAAACATCGAACCTCCGGTTGCCAAATATTTTTAATTCATTGTTAAAGTAATGAAAAAACACAAAACAGGCAATTAGTGTTAAGTGTTGAGCTTGTTTTTCATTAGTAACTAATGAATACAAGTGATCGTCATTCTTTGCTTGGTTTTACCTACTGTGACATAAAACACATAATCTGATTGATGTCAAAAATAATTACAAACAAAAATAAACTTATTTGTAGAAAGGAGAGAGTGAACGACAGTTGATTTCGACTTTTTTTTATGTGGAAGCGTTTTTTATTTGATTGATTTAATTTATGTCTTCATCACAAATTCATTAATTTTTTAATTGGTGGGTTATTAATGGTAAACTAATGACCATACCGAACGCTAATTTGAATCTTCAGGTTAAAAAGGATATTTTTATCAACAAACCATGAGGAATGACCATGCCTTCTGTTTTAAATAAACTAATAGTTGCTGCAATCCCTGCAATACCCAAATTTATTGTACGGAAATTTGCAAGTCCGTATATCGCCGGTGAAAAGCTTGAAGATGCTCTGACCACCATCAAAAAGCTAAATGAAAAGGGAGCAATGGCGACCTGCGACCTTTTAGGTGAATTTATTCATCATAAAGAGCAGGCTACCCGTGACATGGAAGAGCTTAAAAAGCTTCTCGTTTCCATTCACAAAGAAAAATTAGATTCAAATGTTTCTCTGAAACCAACCCAGATGGGTTTACTGCTTGATGAAGAATTTGCCTATTCGAACATCAGGCAGTTGGTTGCACTTGCAAAGGAGCAGGGCAATTTTATCCGGATTGATATGGAAGATTCGCCCTGTACTCAAAAGGAAATTGACCTTTATCTTCGGCTCAGAAAAGAGTTTGACAATGTTGGCCTTGTGATTCAGGCCTATCTGAAGAGAACTGATGCCGATGTAGATCTGCTGATTGCCAATCAGGCCAATCTTCGCATCTGCAAAGGTATTTATGTTGAGTCTGAAGCGATCGCCATTAAGGATAAACAGGCGATCAGAGAAAATTTTCTGAAGCAGGTTGAAAAGATGTTTATCAGCAAATGTTATGTGGGTGTGGCTACGCATGACGAGTATTTGGTAAACGAAACGCTTAAACTCGTTGACAAACACAAGGTAAGAAAAGAAGATTTTGAATTTCAGATGCTTTTAGGTGTTTTGCCAAAACTACGGGATTCGCTTCTTAAAAAAGGATTTCGTCTCAGAGTTTACGTTCCTTATGGGGAACAATGGTATGGTTATTCAACCCGTCGGTTTAAAGAAAACCCTGAGGTTGCAGGTCATGTGGTCAGAGCCTTATTTGGCTTAAAATAATAAAGGATATTATGCCTTCTAAACAAATCCGGATTCTTCAGGATAGCCTTGCAGAAAATTTAAGTTTCATTCTTGGTAAAACGGTGGTACTTATTTCAACAAAATCATTGCAGTATACAGGAATCGTTGTCTCTACTACTTCTTCAGGAGTAACGTTGAAAAACTCCCGTAACCGGAAATTGACATTCCTGACCGGAGAAATTGCCGAATTATTTACCGATGTACATATTGAAGCCTGAAAAGAGCATGGCTGTATCAATGGCGACGCCGAAAAGCTGCTCAATCCTTTACCTTGAAATCGGGAAAAAACTTTCAGCAAACGAACTCACGTCAGGTAGTGTTAAGCTTTTTAATAAGGGGAAAACCTCTGTTCTGAAAAAGCTGGCGGAAGAAGCTGCTGAGGTTTGGGCTGCAGTCCGGTTTGAAAAACCAGAAGATCTGGCACTTGAGCTCAGTCAGGTGTGGTATTATCTGATCTTGTTATCGTTTTTTTACCCTGACCAGCAGCAGGAATTCTCAGAGTTTTTGGCTGAAACCGATAACCAGCTTCCTTCTTCTGCCGAAACAGGAAATTTACCGAAAAGTTTGATTCACACTTGTGTTGAACTCACTTGCGATGACAGATTCCTTTCCCACTCTAAAACCTTGTTTGGTCTGACTGGTGAAATTGCCAGGCTGAATCAGGTTTCCCTTGCAGATATTCATTCACATTTATAATTAAATTCCCGGGATTTTCATGAAACCACTTTTTAAATTCAGGGTTGGAATACCCAAAAATGACCGTTTATATCCAGAGATTGCCAGTTTATTAACTCAGGCATCAATATGGCGTGATCCGAGCCGGAGGCGACTTTTTGTTGATCTGGAAAAACAGGAAATGTCTCTGATCTTCGGGAGAGCCAGCGAAATTGCACTTTCACTTGGTGATGGTACGTTAAGCTGCGGATTTACGGGCCGTGATCTCATTCTTGAAAGCGGAAATACTGAAATTGAGGAAGTTATTGCGCTTGGGATTGGCAAATGTTCTCTGGTTTTTGCAGTCCCGCAGGATACGATCAATGAACCTCTCTCTTTCTGGGAAGGAAAAACCATTGCCACCAGTTTTATCAGGCTAACCCGAGACTATTTTGAAAAAAACGGAGTTACAGTCCATTTAAAGGAAGTTACCGGTGGCGTTGAAGGAAAAGTTGCAACCGAAGAAGCCGATGCGATTGTAGACCTGACTGAAACAGGCACAACCCTTGAAGCAAACGGACTCAAGATCAGGGAGCATCTTCTCCAGACCGAAACTATTTTCGCTGCAAGAAAAGAATTTGCAGCCGATCCAAGAATTGAATTGATCAAAACCCGTCTGACCGGTGTGATGCTGGCCCGTGAATCAATCATGATCGAATATATGATTCCCAAAGAAAAGCTGGGTGATGCCATCAAGGTAGCCGGCGGACAAAAATCACCAACTGTTGCTCCAATTTACGGGGATGACCGGTATTTTGCAGTCAGAATTGTGGAACCCCGCAACCGTGAAAACGAAATTATGGATAAACTGAAATCAGTGGGTGCCGTTGGTATTTTTTCGGTTTTACTGAACAATACACGGATCTGATCATGATTTTTGATCTGAAAAAGGGACTTTTGTCATCAAAAGGCAGTCCCTTTTTTGTTGATCTTTCCGGAAATTTTGGCTCGGTATATGGCTCTGATTTTTCAACCCAGTTAGCCACACCACCAGCACAGAACGTTACCCTGTTTCTACTTCCGCTTTCAGTGCAGTTCAGACCCCTGCCAGATGGTTCTATTTGGCTTGATTGGGCTGAATCTGAAAAGGGAAGTGAACAGTGGCAGGAAAGGTTTACTCTATCGCTTCTTGATCGTAGTTTTCAGGCAGCCAATGAAATCTGCCGGCGAACCAATGATTATGAGCTTCAGCTTTTTTCAGAGAGACCTGTTGATCCGCTTTGGGTCGATCATATTTCGGTTAGAATGGAATCAGCTTTTTCGGTAGGGGTAATCAGAAAACAATAGCTTTCATTGAAGGATGAAAAATCTGAATGTGAGATTTTCGGCCAGATTTATTGAAATCAGGCATTTTTCTTCTTATATTTGCATGTCTTTGGAAAAGTGGCCCCCGTTCGGAGACCACTTTTTTTATTTTATACGGTTTCAAATGCACGAAAAAAATGTCCTGGAAATTCTGACTCCGGTTGTTGAAAAAGCCTGTGAACCTCACGGGGCGTTTCTTGTAAGTATTTTGGTTTCAGGTGATACACATAAAACAGTTGAGATTTCAGTTCAGACTGATGCCGGTATTAACAGTCAGCAATCGGTTGAAATTACCCGTTCGATTAATGAACAACTTGGTGAAACTGAATTATTTGAATCCAAATGGGATTTACAGGTTGGAAGCCCGGGTCTGGGTGAACCGCTCACAAGTCTCAGAGCATTGAACTCACAGGTTAACCGCCTTGTTGAAGTTAACTTCCCCCCTGAATCAGGTCAGCCGTCAGTAATCGGGTATCTGAAATCGCTTGACGGTCAGATTTTAATTATTGAAGAAAAAGCAGTAAAGAAAAAAGAAGAGCCCAAAACGCATCAAATCAACTTCAGTGATCTGCTGAACGTGATTGTACAGATAGAATGGTAAAATAAGGATCACAGTATGAATTCCGAAATTGTAGAAAGCTTTGCGCAGATAGCCCGTGATAAAAACATTGATAAAGATGTTCTTTCAGGAATAATCCGTGAAATTTTCATGGGGATGATTCGCAAACACTACTTTACAGACGAGAACTTTAGTGTTATCGTGAATATGGATAAAGGTGACATTCAAATTCTTCAGGAAGTTGAAGTTGTTGAGGACGTTTTTAGTGACGTTGATGAAATTTCTCTGGCTGATGCCCGAAAACTAGATCCTGATGTTCAATTGGGTGACATCACCGTTCGGATTATTCAGCTTCATGAATTTGGCCGTCGTCTGGTTATGCAGGCTAAGCAAAGTTTAAATCAAAAAATCCGTGAGCTTGAAAAAGACCATATTTTCAATGAGTACACTGCTCAGATCGGTGAAATTGTAGTTGGTGATGTTTACCAAAAGGGTAAATCGTGGATGCTTGTTAACCACAACAAGGTTGAATTGTTCATGCCAAAAGATGAGCAGATCGGCAAAGAAAATCCGAAAAAGGGTGAAACCATTCGTGCGGTTATCAAAGGCGTTATGCGTCTGGCTGATTTTAAAGAAGAAGAAATGCGGAAGAAACGGGAAGACCGTTCTGGCCGTGGCGGTGAACGCATCCGGAAAGAAAATTACAATAATGACCCGGTTATCATCATTTCACGGGCTGATAATAAGTTTCTCGCCCGCCTTTTTGAAATTGAAGTTCCTGAAATTTATGACGGAATTGTTCAGATCAAATCAATTGCCCGCCAACCGGGTGAAAGAGCAAAGATTGCCGTTGAAAGCAATGACGACCGGATTGATGCAGTTGGTGCCTGCGTAGGAATGAAGGGAACCCGTATCCATTCCATCGTGAAAGAACTCAGCAACGAAAATATTGATGTTGTTCTGTACTCAAGCGATCCCCGTACTTTTATTTCGAAGTCACTTGCTCCTGCCAAGGTTCTCAAGGTAGAAGTTGATGAGAAAAATAAATATGCCAAAGTTTACGTTCAGACTGATCAGGTTAAACTGGCAATCGGACGTGAAGGGCAGAATATCAAGCTGGCTTCAAGCCTGACCGGATATGAACTGGATGTCATCCGTGAGTTTAAACCCACCGGAGATGATGATGTTGATATCATGGAATTTACAGAGTTTGAAACTGATTTTCTTCAGTTGCTGGTTGATGCCGGTTATGATACTGCACGTAAAGTCATGCAGGTAAATCCGGAAGATATTGCAGCCGAAACCGGGGCACCGTATACAAAAGTAAATGATCTGATTGCTGCAATTGAATACGAATTCAAGGAGGAAGACGACAACTAATCGTTTCCAGTTGGTTTTTTCACTGTCTTCGCGTATTCTTTGGAGAGTAAGGATTTTATGAAAGTATTTCAAGCGGCAAGGGAATTTAACGTATCAACCGATGCGATCATCGAGTTTCTGAAGAAGAAAGGTTATAAGGATGTTTCTAACATCGCATCAAACCTGACTGACGCAGAATACGGAGAATGTCTTGCCCATTTTCAAAAAGATAAAGCTGCTGCTGAACGGATTAATCAAAAAATTCAGCAGATCAATTTAAGTAAACAAAAGGAACACCCGGCACCTGTGCCTGTTCCTGTTGCCAAGTCACCAGAACCTGTTCATGTGCCTGTGCCAGCACCTGAACCTGTACCGGCACCTGTCGTTGAAGTTGCAAAACCGGAACCGGTTGCAGAACCCGTTGCTGAAGTTCAGGATGTACCCGTTGCCGTTCCCGAAACCAGCGTTGAGCCAGTTGTTCTTCCCCCTGTTAAAAAAGGTCTTACTGTAATCGGTAAAATTGATCTGAAACAGGCCGGGCGGTCATCAAGACCTGCAGAAAAGAAACCTGAACCCGTTCCGGAACCTGTTGCAGAAGTCATTCCAGAGCCAGTTGCTGAAGTTAAACCAGAAACTGTTCATGAAGCTGCGCCTGAAGTCAATATTGAATCAGAAAGCCATGATGAACCTGAAATGCAGGCAGTTCAACCTGTTTCTGCAGAAGAAGGTGTTGCTGAATCAGAAGATGATGGCGAAAAACAATTTAAATCGCACACAGCTTTTCACCGGACCGAATTAAAAGTTACGGTTAAAGGAAAAATTGATCTTGCTGGAATCAAACAGCAGGAATTTGTAAAACGCCCCCGGAAAAAGGGACGTAAAGATGATGGACCTTCAGCTCCGGCTCAGGGTGGGCAGGCTCAGCAACGTGACATGACGGCTCTCCGCCACGGATCAGCTTCACGCCCGGCACGGGTTCCCGGTGAACCGGTTAAACCAGCTCCAGGTGCACCAAAGCCAAAACCTGGTGTTAATGCAACTACAGCAACCACAACCTCTGCTCCTAAGCCTGGTGATAAGAAAAAAGAAATTCCGGGTGCTAAAAAAGAGGGTGAAGAAACAGGTCCGAAGGGTCTTGGTAAAAAGCGTAAAATCAAAAAGGGCAAAGTTGTTGAGCTGACAGCAGAAGAAGTTCTGCAAAGCATCAGAACAACACTTGCAACCATGGATGATTCTACCTTCACTGGCCGGCATGCAGCAAAAAAACGCAAAAAACATCAGCGTGAAATGGCTGAAGCTGAAAAGCAACAGGAAATTATCCGCCAGTCAACTATTATCAAGGTAACTGACTTTGCCAGTGCAAATGAACTTGCCGGTTTAATGAGTGTACCGGTAAATCAGGTTCTTGCAAAATGTCTCGGAATGGGATTATTTGTTTCAATCAATCAACGTCTTGAACGTGATAACATTGAACTGATTGCTTCAGAATTCGGATTTGGGGTTGAATTCCAGGATGAATTTGCCGAAGATATTTATTCAAATAATGAAGATGAAAACCCAGAAGATCTGGTAAACCGGGCTCCGGTTGTAACTATCATGGGGCACGTCGATCACGGTAAAACCTCTCTTCTTGATTACATCCGTAAAGCAAGTGTTGTTGCCGGTGAAGCAGGCGGAATTACCCAGCACATTGGTGCATATTCTGTAAAACTTCCTGATGACCGGATGATGACCTTTCTTGATACACCCGGTCACGAAGCATTTACTGCTATGCGTGCCCGTGGAGCAAAGGTTACCGATATTGTAATTATCGTCATTGCCGCAGATGACAGTGTGATGCCTCAGACTCTTGAAGCAATAAATCACGCTCAGGCTGGTGGTGTTCCGATGGTTTTTGCTATCAACAAAATTGATAAAAACAACTCAAACATTGAACGTATCTATCAGCAATTGTCTGAAAAGAACATTCTTGTTGAAGAGTGGGGCGGTAAGTATCAGGTTGCCAAAGTTTCCGCCAAATCGGGAATAGGAATTCCTGAACTGCTTGAAAAAGTACTGCTCGAATCTGAAATTCTTGATCTTAAGGCAAATCCTGACCGTAATGCTCAGGGTGCTGTTATCGAAGCAGAAATTGACAAGGGCAAGGGAACGATTGTAACCGTATTGGTTCAGACCGGAACGCTTAAAGTTGGTGATATTTTCCTTTGCGGTGCAACTTATGGCCGTGTGAGAGCTCTTCTTGATGAACGTGGCAAGAAAATGAAACAAGCAGGACCTTCAATGCCTGCCCAGGTTCTTGGTTTTGCAGATGTACCTCAGGCCGGTGACATTATGGTTGTGATGGATTCTGAAAAAGAAGCCCGTGATATTGCCCAGAAGCGCCAGATCCTGAAACGCGAGCAAGAACAACGCCGTGCACAGAAACACATGTCTCTTGACATGATCAGTCAGCGGATGAGTGAAGGCTCAATACGTGACCTGAATATCATTGTGAAAGGTGACGTTGATGGCTCAGTTGAAGCACTTTCAGACAGCTTGATGAGATTGTCAACCAGTGAAGTTCGTGTGAGAGTTATTCACAAGGCAGTTGGTCCGATTTCTGAGTCTGATGTACTGTTGGCTTCTGCCTCTGATGCAGTTATTATCGGATTCCAGGTCCGGCCAAATCTGAATGCCAAGAAACTGGCTGCAACTGAAGAAATCGATATCCGCCTTTATTCCATCATTTATGATGCCATCAATGAAGTGAAACTTGCTCTTGAAGGTATGCTTTCACCTGAAATTACTGAAGAAGTAACTTCAACTCTTGAAATCAGAGATACCTTTAAGATTTCCAAGATTGGTACGATTGCCGGTTGTATGGTTCTGGAAGGAAAAATCCACCGGAACAGTAAAATCAGAGTTGTCCGTGACGGAATTGTGGTCTTTACCGGTGAGCTTGATTCACTGAAACGTTTTAAAGATGATGCTAAAGAAGTTGAAAAGGGCTTCGAGTGCGGATTGAACGTGAAGAACTTCAACGATATTAAAGTTGGTGATCTGATTGAATCGTTCAAAATGGTTGAAACCAAACGTACTTTAGCTTAATCTGATTTTTTGTCTTAAAAAAAACCGGTTTCCTTTAGTGGGAACCGGTTTTTTTTTCTTATCCGGATTCAAATGGTTACCTTTCATGTTGTAGCCTGTAGACGGAAATTTAAATTTTACGGGTGTGAAGGAGAATATTATGTCGATCCGTACCGAAAAGGTTTCAAGTTTAATCCGGCAGGAAATAAGCCGGTTGTTTACCAATCAGTTTGCTGATCTTTCTCCAAATATGATTACGGTTACCCACGTGAAAATGTCGGATGATTTGTCTGTAGCCAAAATTCACCTCAGCATTTGGGGCAGAATTGAAGATGTTGATTCTACCTATGAAAGGCTGGAAGAACACAAAAAATCAATCCGTTATGAACTTTCAAAATCTATTAAAAACCACTTTAAGGTGATGCCTGAATTGATTTTCCTTCGTGATGATTCTATGGATTACGTTGAAAAAATTGAAGGAATCTTTAAGAAAATCCGGGAAAGCGAAAACAAGAAACCTGAATGAATCTGACTACCAACGATTTTTCAACTTTTCCGGATTGTACTTTTCTGATTGATAAGTCTCAGGGATGGACCTCGTTTGATGCTGTAAATAAAATTCGTCGTATCAGCAGGATAAAAAAAGTGGGGCATGCGGGTACTTTAGACCCGGCAGCAACCGGACTTCTGATTATCTGTTCAGGAAAACGAACGAAACTGATAGATGGGTATCAGGCACAAGAAAAAGTCTATTCCGGAACAATCACACTTGGGTATACAACTGCAAGTTATGATTCTGAAACCGAAAAGGTTTGGGTTGCTGATCCATCAGAACTCAGTCTGAATCAAATTGAAGACGTTATCAGAAAACAGTTTACCGGTGAAATTCAGCAAATTCCACCCATGTTCAGTGCTTTGAAAGTTGAGGGTAAAAAGCTGTACGAACTTGCCCGTAAGGGAAAAGAAGTTGTACGGGCAGCCCGAACAGTTAACATTTCAGAATTCAGGATAACCCGCTTTGAAAAGGGGGAACTTGATTTTCTGATCACCTGTACCAAAGGCACTTACATCAGAAGTCTGGCCAATGATTTGGGATCTGCTTTGAGTGTAGGTGGTTATCTTTCATCACTCAGAAGAGAAAAAATCGGGGAATATGCTGTTACCGATTCATGGACGATTACCCAATTTGAAGAACATTGCCGGGCTTATCTGGCAGAGACTGCAACTCAGGTCGTTCAGGACTAACCATGCCAGAAATTTACCTTTCCACAGAAAAATATCCGTTTGAACCCAATTCATTTGTCACAATCGGGGCTTTTGACGGATTACACTTTGGTCACAGGCAAATTATTAAAAAGGTTATTGAGGAAGCAACGTTTAACAACGGTAAATCTGTACTTATAACCTTCAACCCGCATCCACAGGAAGTTATTCAGAAAGGTCCGGCAGAATTTCATCTTCTCACGACGCTGAACGAAAAGCTAACAATTCTAAAGCAAACCGGCATAGACCGGATTTTGGTTTTACCCTTTACCCGTGATTTTTCTGAGTTATCTGCTGAGCAATTTATTGAAACCATTTTGATCGGAAAAGTCGGACTAAAAAAAATCTGGCTAGGATACGATCATGGATTTGGAAAAAACAGGCAGGGAAGTGCAGATATTTTAAGAGCTTACGGCGAAAAGTTCAATTTTGAAGTTGAGCAGGTTCCGGCACAGGAATTAAACGGAATTGTAGCCTCATCAACACAGATCAGAAAATATATTCTTGCCGGTGAAATTGACAAAGCCAATGAACTGCTGAGTTACAAATATTCGATTTCAGGTTTGGTTAGCCGTGGTGAACGGATTGGCCGGAGAATTGGTTACCCGACAGCGAATATTTTTGTGGAAAATCCGAAAAAGCTGATTCCGGCAACCGGGGTGTATCTGGTTAAAATGATTGTACGTGGGAAAGAGTATCCCGGAATGTGCAATATTGGTTTCCGCCCAACTTTTAATGGAAGTGAACTGAAAATTGAAGTTCACCTTTTTGATTTTAATGAAGATATCTATGGCGTCTCAGTTTGTGTTCTTTTTGTTCAAAAAATTCGGAATGAACAAAAGTTTTCAGGTCCTGAGGCTCTTGTACAGCAACTCAGGCTGGATGAAGAAAAAGCAAGATCCTTATTTTCGGTTTAAATTTTAAGTAAGAAAAAAAAATCAGCTTTGAATATCCGGGTAACCTGTTCAGTGAACTTGTTAATGAAAGTTCTATTCTCTAATTTCCGAATCTTGAAGAATTGAGGCATTACATGGGAAAAGTCATTGCGATTGCAAATCAGAAGGGCGGCGTTGGAAAAACGACCACCTCAATCAATCTGGCATCATCAATTGCTGCAGCAGAAATCCCTGTTCTGTTGATTGATATTGATCCGCAGGCGAATGCTACAAGCGGACTTGGTTTTGATAAAAATGCTGATCATGCGTCAATTTACGAAATTTTAATTGACGGCGTTGATGCCCGAAAGGCTGTATTAAAAACACAAATGCCTTTTCTTGATCTGATTCCCTCGAACATTAATTTGGTCGGTGCAGAAATTGAACTTGTCGGCATGGAAACTCATCATAAAATAATGCTCAAAGCATTAACTTCCATTCGTCAAAAATATAAATACATCATCATTGATGCTCCACCGAGTTTGGGTTTACTTACACTGAATGCCTTAACTGCTGCTGATTCTGTTCTGATTCCTGTTCAGTGCGAATATTTCGCTCTGGAAGGTTTAAGTATGCTGAATAACACCATTGAGCTTGTTAAACAAGCATTGAATCCCGGACTTGAAATTGAAGGTGTTTTACTGACGATGTTTGATGGCAGAACCAATCTGAGCCGTCAGGTAGCTGCAGAAGTGAGAAAATATTTTGGTGAGAAAGTTTACGATTCTGTTATTTTCAGAAATGTAAGGGTAAGTGAATCACCCAGTTTTGGTAAACCGCTGATTTTATATGATGCAACCAGCCAGGGAACTGAAAATTACATTAATCTGGCACATGAAGTCATGTTCCGGAATAAAGACAAAATGTTTACAAAAAAATTACGATCCTTGTCAGAAAAAGACCAGGACAAACTTTTCTACAAGCAAATGCTTCAAATGAAGCATGAGCTTGAAACAGTTTCAGGAGAACGTGCTTAGTGGCAAAAATGGCATTGGGCCGCGGACTTGGAGCCCTCCTTCCTTCTCAGGACCCGGGTGAAAAACAAGTTCAGCAGGCTATACAAGATAAACAGAAAATCAACGATACTGATCTGAAAAATAAGGCAGTTGAAGTTGATATTAATCTGATCGATCCGAATCCGTTCCAACCCCGTGTTGAATTTACTGAAGAAGCTCTCGATGAGCTGAAACGGTCAATTGTGGAACATGGCATTATTCAGCCACTCACAGTCAGAAAAAAATCTGGCGATAGGTATGAGCTGATTGCAGGTGAACGCCGACTCCGCGCATCAAAACTGGCCGGACTGAAAAAAATTGTGGTGTATGTTCTTGACGTCAAAACTGATGCAGAAATGCTCGAAATGGCGATCATTGAGAATATTCAGCGAAAAGATCTGAATGCCATTGAAGTTGCAAACGGTTATAAACGCCTGATGGAAGAATGTAAACTTACTCAGGAAGAAGTTGCCGTCAGAGTCGGAAAAGACCGGACAACCGTTACCAACTTTCTTCGTCTGCTTAAACTCCCAGACTATGTTCAGGCCGGAATATTGAAAAATGATGTTTCAATGGGGCACGCCCGGGCTTTGGTATCAATTGATGATACTGCCTTTCTTCAGCTTATTTTTAATAAAATTGTTAAAGACGGGTTAAGTGTAAGAGAAGTTGAAAAGGCTGTAAAAGCCGGTCCCCAAATTGCAAAATCCAAACCGGAAAGCAGAGAACGGAAAGTTTCGCCAAGTGTTGCTGATGTTGAGCAACGGCTTAGAACTGCACTCTCTACAAAAGTTCTAGTAAAAGAAAAAGGAAAAGATCAAGGTCTTATCCAAATTGAATATTACAGTCTTGATGAACTGGAGCGGATACTTGAACATATTGAAACTCTGCCTCACAAGTAACCTGTTGTCTGTTTTTCTTCTTTTTCCTGTACTGGTTTTCGCCCAGACAGATTCTTTGGATTACATTCAGAAAGAGCAGAAATCACCTGCTGGTGCCATGTTAAGAAGTGCGGTTTTACCCGGTTGGGGTCAGGTTTACAATGAATCTTATCTGAAAGCGCCTCTTATTTTTGGCGTTTTTGCCGGGCTTGCCGGTGGTGTTGTTTACAGACATGATCAGTATGCCACCTATCGTGACCGGTACAAAAAAGCAATTCAAAACCCGGTTTACGGTCCAGATGGAAAAACCACGACCGGAACGTATGACCGGAATACCCGGCTGTATAAACTGTACCGTGAATTTTACAGAGATGAACGTGATAAACTTGTTTTTTATATGGGTATAGCTTACCTGCTCAATATTGCGGATGCTTATGTAGATGCTCATCTGTTCGACTTTGATGTTGACGGACCTCTTGGTGCTCCTCCCTTACAGGTTTTATTGACTCCCGGTCTGAATTGGCGTAATGCCACGCCGACGCTGACTCTTACCCTGAACTTTTGAACTGATCTGTTCACCTGAAATCCGGGAGTTTTTATGATTTCCTTAAATCCTACAGTTGTTTCTTTCATTGCCGATACTGACACCCCCGTTTCTGTTTTTCTGAAACTGCGAAATTATTATCCGCTTCCTTTTCTGTTTGAATCTGTTGAATCGGGAAACCGGATTGGCAGGTATTCATTTATTGGGCTGAATCCCATTTTTGAAGTGAAAACCACACAATCTGAAACGACTCTGCTACCGGTTCAGCCGTGGTTTTCTTATCAGTTTAAAACAGAAAAACCCGTTGACCGGCTGAAGGAATTATACAGTTTGTTCAGCACGACGCCCATCGAATCCTTACCTTCTTTTACTTCGGGACTTGTCGGCTATTTTTCTTACGATTCAATCAGTCTGATTGAACCAACTCTCGCTTTCAATAAGCCGGAAGATTACCCGTGCAGTCTTGTTCATTTGTACGGTTTTGATACCCTGATCGTGTTCGACAATGCCAGCCGGAGGGTTCACCTCATTGGCAATACCTGGAAGTCAGATATCCTGCAGATTCCTGATGATTACATTCAGGAAGAAAAAGTTCAGGCAAGACTAACCATGATCCGGAATCTGATTATTGACCTGCGTGAATCCTTCCCGCCAAAATCTTTTCCGACTGAACCTGAATTTAAGGTTCCGAAAGAAGTTTATACCAATGGTGTGAATAAAACGAAAACTCATATAACAGAGGGTGATGTGTTTCAGTTGGTGTTAAGCCGGCGCCTTCAATCTCATTTTACGGGTGATAGTTTTGAACTTTTCAGGGCTTTACGGGTCATAAATCCGTCACCTTATCTGTTTTTTCTTGATATGGGCGAAGAACTGACGGCAATTGGATCGAGTCCTGAAGTGATGGTACGGATCAAGAACCGTTTTGTGGAAGTGAGACCGATTGCGGGCACACGCCGGCGTGGAAACAGCGAAGCAGAAGATGCTTCTATTGAAAATGAATTAAAAACCGACGAAAAAGAGCTGGCAGAACATTTGATGCTGATTGATCTTGGACGGAATGATGTCGGTCGGGTTTCTGTGCCGGGATCTGTAGAAGTATATGATCAAATGATGATTGAACGGTACAGCCACGTCATGCACATTGTGAGTGGCGTGAAGGGAAAATTAAAAGAAGACATGACGCCTTTTGATGCGTTTTTTAGCTGTTTTCCTGCCGGAACGTTATCAGGTGCACCGAAAATCAGAGCCATCCAGATTATTGAAGAACTTGAACCGGTGAAGCGTGGAATTTACGGCGGCGCAATTGGTTACATCGATTTTAATGGTGGAATGGATACGTGTATCGCCATCAGAACCTTGGTCAGGCATGAAGACCAGCTTTTTCTGCAAGCGGGTGCCGGAATTGTTGCCGATTCAAAACCGGAACGCGAATTTCAGGAAACGACTGAAAAACTAAACGCCGTTCTTACCAGTTTAAATGTGGTAAAGGATCTGCTGCCATGATTTTACTTATCGATAATTACGACAGTTTTACCTATAATCTGTATCAGTATGTTGCCGAATTGGGTTATGAAGTGAAAGTCATCCGGAATGATGAAATTCCGGTTGAAGAAATTGGGAAACTCAATCCAACCCACATTATTCTTTCTCCCGGACCGGGAACACCCAAAGAAGCAGGAATGACGCTGGATGTGATTAAAATGTACAAGGGAAAAATTCCGCTGCTTGGTGTTTGTCTGGGTCATCAGTCCATCGGGGAAGCTTTTGGCGGAGACGTGGTTCATGCTCCGGTTTTGATGCACGGTAAAACAAGTATGATTTTTCACAACGGGGAAGGTGTTTTTCTCAACCTTCCAAGTCCGTACAGGGCAACCCGTTATCATTCTCTTATCGTAAAGGAAGAAACATTTCCGGCAGAACTTGAAATTACTGCAAGAACTGAAGATGGACTTATCATGGGGCTTAAACACAAAACGCTGAACATTCACGGCGTTCAGTTTCATCCAGAATCCATTTTAACAGAACATGGAAAACCTTTGCTCCGTAATTTTCTGGAGATAAAATGAACAAAATCAACGGCGACAACCATCCGAAGGCAATTGAGCATATTTCGCAGGATGTCTGGCGGATTTTTAAAATCATGGCCGAGTTTACAGAAGGTTTTGAAAAATTAGGGAAGTTGGGTCCAGCAGTTTCAATTTTTGGATCAGCCAGAACAAAACCTGGTTCTTTTTACTATGAAAAGACGGTCACCATCGCCAAAATGCTTGCAGACCGTGGTTTTTCAATCATCACCGGCGGTGGCCCGGGAATTATGGAAGCAGCCAATAAAGGTGCACATGAAGCCAACGGCGTTTCAGTCGGACTGAATATTGATCTTCCGCATGAACAATTTCACAACCCATACATTCATAAAAGTTATCTGATTGAATTTGACTACTTTTTTGTCAGAAAAGTCATGTTTGTTAAGTATGCGCAGGGTTTTGTGATGATGCCCGGTGGTTTTGGCACCATGGACGAAATGTTTGAAGTTATTACACTCATTCAAACCGGGAAAATAAAAGCAGTTCCGATTATTCTTTTCGGAAGTGATTACTGGGCTGGTCTTCTTACCTGGATTAAAAACACCATGCTGGCAGACGGCAAAATTAATTCAGTTGATCTTGAGATCTTCAAAATCACGGACAGTGAAGATGAAGTTTGTAAGATCATGGAAGATTATTATAAAGAACAACATTTTACTCCTAATTTTTAATTGCAATGAGGCTTCATTTGTACTTGTTTTTTTTGCTTTTTCTTTCCTGTCAGTCTGTTCCCGACCAAAATAGTCAGGATTCAAAAACAGTTGTTTTGAACCGTATTTCCGTTTTACCAGCTTACCCTGAAACGCTTGCAGTGTGTGGTGTTCCACTTCCTATTGATGATCAGGAAGTGAAAGATCGTTTTGAGCGGGAATTTTATACAACTCTTCATAACGAAAACATGAATCTTCAAACCGTAAAAGCGGGGAATACCCTGATTCCTGTTTTGAAGAAAATGCTGGTTGAAAACGGGTTACCTGAAGATTTGATTTACCTGGCAATTGCCGAGTCAAACCTCAGATTTGTATCAAGTCCGGCAGGAGCTACCGGATTATGGCAACTCATGGAATTTGTTGCCCGGGGTGAAGAACTCAGAATCAATTATTGGGTTGATGAGCGAAATCATATTGAAAAATCAACGAAGGCTGCCATTTCATTGGTAAAACGGCTGAAGAAAAAGTACAACGACTGGAATCTAGTTTTTGCAGCTTACAACGTCGGTGAAGGAAATATTGATGACAATATCAAATTTCAGCATGTGAGAAAGTTTTTTGATTTATATCTGAATGAAGAAACAAGCCGGTATATATTCAGAATTTACGCTGCGAAGGCAATTTTTGAAAAACCTGAACGGTGGGGTTTGCCTGCATACGAATTTAAGTCTCTTGAATTTGAAACTGTAAAAGTGACAGGTCCCATTGAGAATCTTGCAAAGTTTGCACTTGAAAAAGGGGTTTCTTACCGGGATTTACGGCTTATTAATCCGTGGATGAAACGCCGTGGACTTCCTGACGGAAATTATGAAATTGCTTTGCCTAAAGACCGGGATGCCGGAAAATATGATATGTCAGGCTATTCGTATACAAAACTAAAAGCAGTTGATAACTATGCTGCAAGTTCAGTTGATCATACCGTCAAAGACGGGGAAACCCTGCTCAGTATTGCTCTTCAGTATGATGTTATGGTTGACGAGCTTAAAAAATGGAACAACCTGAAAACCGAAATGCTCATGAATGGGCAGAAATTGAAAATTCAGTTAAAATAGGTGGTACGTGGTACGTGGTACGTGGTACGTGGTACGTGGTACGTGGTACGTGGTACGTGGTACGTGGTTTAAGATTTAGTCAAATAAATTAAGGACTTGCGTTCAAAATTTAAAACTCAAAAATAAGAATTTGAAGGTTTTAAAAAATCCAGTCATTTTGAGTTTGGAATATTTAAATCTGCTTTTCATTGCAATTTTCCCGTACCACTTACAACTTACCACGTACCACCAAATTCCCCGTTGCTGTTCACCTTCAAATCCCGTATTTTAAACACATCGCAAACCTCAGGACTATTTTATGCCAGTATCCGTGTTTATGACCGGTTTTCCGGGATTTATTGCAACCAGTCTGATTAAGAAATTACACGAAAATTATTCAGAATTTGAGTTTCTTTGTCTGGTTCAGCCAAAATTCAAAGAAATGGCCTTGGCCCATCAATCAGAAATTGAACATCTAGTCCCTGGCTTAAAGGGAAGAATCAAACTTTTACCGGGTGATATCACCGAAACAGATTGTGCTCTTTCACCTGAAAATTTTAAACTGGTGACTGAAACGGTTCAGGATGTCTGGCATTTGGCAGCAATTTATGACCTTGCAATTCCACGTGACCCGGCTTACACCGTAAATGTGGTGGGTACCCGGAATGTTTTAAACCTGATCAGTAAAATCAAAACATTCAGACAGCATTTTTATATTTCAACGGCCTATGTTTCCGGAAACCGAAAGGGAACGATTTACGAGGAAGAATTGGATGCTGGTCAATCATTCCGGAATTATTATGAGGAAACGAAATATCTGGCTGAAATTGAAGTCAGAAGAACTGTTCGGCAGTATAAAACGACTATTTTCCGCCCTGCGATAACTGTTGGTGATTCAGTAACCGGATTGACCCAAAAGTTTGACGGTCCGTACTATCCGCTTAGAACGATTGATAAACTTCCGAAATATTTTGCGATGGTTCAGGTTGGATCCGGTAAAAATACCATCAATCTGGTACCTGTTGATTTTCTGGTCTCCGCAATGGCTTTTCTGGCAACCAAAGTTCAGGGTGAAGGCAAAATTTATCATCTGACTGATCCAAATCCGCTAACGCAAAAAGAAATTTTGAGCCTTTTCATTGAAAAGCTTGGGAAAAAGTTTATTCTGATTCCATTGCCAGAATTCATGGTAAATGCAGCCATGAAAATTCCGTTCCTTTCTGAAATACTTGGGCTTCCCCGGCAAACTGTTGCTTATTTTGACCACCCGCACCGGTACGATTGCTCAAACACTCTTGCCGACCTGAAAGGATCTGGTATTTCTGTTCCCAGGTTTAAGGATTATGCTGAAAAGCTAATTGATTTCTATCATCTGAAAAAAGATGAGTTCATTAAAAAACAGGCCATGTTCTGACCCTGGAGGCAGTATGAAATTAGATCGGCTTTTGGTTCCGGTAGATTTTTCTGAAAGTTCACCGATTTTGATTGCTTATGCAAAAGGGTTTGCTTCATTATTTCACTCTGAAATCCATCTGGTTCATTCAAATGAAGCGCTAATGGCTCCGGTCAGTGCTGAATCATTTGGCTTTGAACAGGTTGCTTACCAGGATATTCTGCAGCAAATCGAAATCAGGTTTGGTGAAAAACTTGAAGAGTATGCAATCCCTCTCAGAAAAGAGGGAATTAAAGTCAGTTCTGCTGTTTTAACTGGCCGGGCACATGTGCAGATTTCTGACTATGCTGAACAGAATAACTGTGGACTTATTCTTATTGGTTCTGTTGGTCACTCAAAGCTTCATTACATTTTTCTTGGCAGTACAACAGAACGGTTGCTCAGAAACACGACCAAACCTGTTATGAGTATCCGGATTTCAGAAAAAGCAAGTCCGGGTAAAATAAAGAATATTTGTGTACCGGTAGATTTTTCTGATCACGCAGGAAAAGTTATCCCGTCTGCAATTCAATGGGCTGAACAATTTGGTTCAAAGTTGTTTTTTGTACACGTTGACGTTCTTGGAAAATATATGAATCCGGAAGAGGATATTCTGCCCCAGATTGAAAGCAAATTTCCTGCATTGAAAACAATTCCTTTCAAAAAAGTGATTATAAAAGGGGAAAAGATCACTGAAAACATCATTCAGTTTGGTGAAAAAAACAATATCGATTGTTTTATGCAAACCTCACATGGCTCTGGTAAGATCACATCTGCCTTACTCGGAAGTAAAGCCGATGAACTGATCAGATTATCTCAGGTGCCTGTTGTAACCTACCGGATTTTATCCTAACCATTTAGACTATTTAGGCTTCCATTTCTATGATTTTTCTTGTTCTTAAACTTCATTATTTTGTTCTGACTGCATTTTCCAATTCCAGAATTTATCAGAATACCCTTCGATATATCCGTCAGGCCTATTATTCTTTTCTTGAAACGATGAACCAGGTTTTCTCTGACCGTAACATTGCCCAGTTTATCAAAGGGCTGGTCATTGCCATCATCATCTGGGTTGTTGCAAAAATTCTTCTGATCATTATCAGGTTTATTGTCAAACGATGGATGATAAAAGAAGGCATGGCAAATGAAAGCCATAAAACAAAACGGGTCACCACGATCGGAACTGTAATTCTGAATCTGAGTCGTTACACAATCATCATTTTTGCTCTGATTCTAACCCTTAAGGGCTTTAATGTAAATCTGGCAGACTTACTTGTTGGTGCCGGGGTTGTGGGGCTGGTGGTCGGTTTTGGAGCTCAAACACTTGTACGTGATGTCATTGCCGGATTCTTTCTCCTTTTTGAAGGTGATCTGGCAGTTGGAGATGAAATTGTGTTTAACGAAATGGTCGGAATGGTCGAATACGTTGGTGTTCGTGTAACCAAAGTCAGACAGTTTAATGGTGAACTCCGGATTATTCCGAATGGGGAACTCACCAATTTTGGAAATCTGAACCGGCATTATATGAAAGCTATCGTCAATTTGAATCTTTCATACGAGCAGGATCTTGAAAAAACCATGCTTCTGGTGAATAATTTAGCAATTGCTTTCCATGCGTTAAAATCAGATGTTATGCTCGATGAGCCACTCATTCAGGGAATTACTCAGTTTGGTCATTCCAGTGTTGATATCAGAATTGTTTTTAAAGTGAAACCTGGTGCTCAATATGAACTTGAACGTGAATTCCGGATGATTCTGAAAAAGAATTTTGATGAAACAGGGATTGAATTCCCCTACAATCGCCAGGTTGTTCATGTGAAAAATATGCAAGTTTCCTGATATCTACAGTGATTTTATGAATCGATTTCTGGTTTCAGGATTTTTCTCTCCCGAAAAGCAGGATTTTGTTTTCCGGTTGGCTGGTCTGGATGCCCTCACTCCCTCATCTGCCAAAAACTTCCTCATTGTCGTTCCAAATCGCCGGTTTGGCACCTTGCTTGAACGGGCTTTGCTTAAATCGTTAAACCACCCGGGACTTGTTCTTCCTTCCATAAAAACAATTGACGACGTTTGGCTTTCTGTGATCAGGGAAAAGAACCCTGACCTTCAGTTTGAAACCCGATGGCAACGAATGCTCCTGATCAGAAAAGTGCTTTCCGGTTCCTGTGCTGAAATGATCAGATTTGATAACCCGGATGGATGGCTCGATTACTACCATAAATCGATTCAGTTTTATGAATCAGTTATGGATGAGACGGGTGAATGTCCTGATTCCTTGCTGGAAAACATGGGTCAGGATACCGGCTTTATCAAACAATTTGAAACGTTTTATTCGGCTTACCGATTTCTTGCTGACCAATTAAATCTGGTCTCCCGTGAACGGCTTCGGTTTTTCCTTCCGTCTGATACTGACTATTTCTCCCCATTTCAGTCTGTGCTTTTTCTTTCTTTGGATGAATGGATTGAAGACCATTGGAAGTTTCTAGTAAATAATGTCGACAAACCGGAAACAGTTGTTTTTTCAGTGGAAGTAAGTGATCCCACCGATACCCGTCAACCGTTCTCTGTTATTCATTCTTCGGTCTTTGCCGGAAGCTGGAAGTTAACCCGGTTTGAACAACCTGAACCTGCTAAGACAAAAAACCTTTTCCGGTTTGATTCTATTCAGGAAGAACTTGAATTCATTGCTGGTTCTATCAGAAGTGATCTGGAAATGAAGAGGGAAGAACAGGTTGCACTGCATGATATTTGTATTGTCGTTAAAGACCGAAAACGGTACCTGCCCTGGATTCAAATGCTTTTTAACGAATACAAAATTCCGTTTAATTTATCAGCAGGATTTCCGGTTCACCAGTCGTCAATTGTTAGATTTGTAAGTATTATACTCGATCTGAGTACTGGAATATCCGACTATAAAAATCTCCGTAATTTTCTGCTTCATCCTTTCATTTCTGATAACCTGACATTTCGTCAGATTGATGATGTGTATATACAAACAGGTGACCATCAATTTGTTAATGACTGGCAATTAAACCTAAGACAAGAAAAAAATGGGAAATCCAACCAGGCAGCACCCCTTGCATTTGAACGTTTGGAAAGCTTAAAGAAGCAACTTTCTGAATTGAATTCATGCCGTAATCTGAATGAGTGGTCACAATTTTTAATGTCATGGGTTCACTCAGTTCTTTCAGCAAATCGGGCAACAAATCGTGATATTTTAGACTTTGCTTCCTGGACCGCCTATCAGAAAGTGACTCAGACTTTCGCTGAACTTTCAAGCTGGAAATCAGGTTCTTTGAAACTTGATAAAACTGACTTCCGGTTTCTCATCAACCTGGTTCTGGAATCAATGACCTGGAATGAGCCGGTACGAAACGGCGTTCAGATTTTAGGTCCGCTGGAAGTGAAAGGATATCGGTTTTCAAAACTCTACTTTACCGGTCTCGAACAGCATGTTTACCCGTCAACCGACAAAGAAACCATGATTTTCCCGGTTTCACTGGTTAAAAATATCGACCAGTTTTATTTTATGAATTTGCGGTACCGTGAATGGGCAGAATTTGAAACCATCATGCTGAACCCAACTGATGAGCTGATTTTATCATGGTCTTCAAATTCTACTGAAGAAAATCAGGAACCTTCACCATTTGTGGGCCTTTCAGGAGTTTTATTGTCAGATGATCAACCCAAAGTTGAAAGTCTTATTCCAAGAAAACAGTTTATTTCATCATTAAAAACCGTTTCCGGGATTCCAGCTTTTCTCAGTGAGAAAGCCCACTGGTTCCATCACACAGACCGGTTGAACGGACCTGGTATGTTTGACGGAATGATCACTTCAGACCATGCAAAGGCAGTCTGGAAGGGATTTTTAGATGACAAAAACTCAACTTTAAGTGCCAGTGCAATTGATTCGTTTTCCCAATGCGGTCAACGGTATTTTTATGAACGGGTATTGCATATTGATGAGCCAGAGAAATTTCAGGAAGAAGTTGATCCCAAAGATCGGGGAACCTGGCTTCATGGCATTCTTCAGGAATTTATAGAGCAGAGAAATTCGAATCATTCCTTGTCTGATTGGGATTTATTGGTTTCGCTGGTTGATAAAAATATTCCCAAAGAGATCGATATCACCCGATTTCTTCCCTCAATGCTGTCAGAAAAACTTAAAAATCGTGCAATATCACCTCTTTCAGGTTTTCTCGAAACCCAAACAGGTCTTGACTTAATTTTAACTCCTGCTCTTGTTGAATGGTCTTTCGGTAAGGAAAATTCAACAGTTCCGCCACTCACAATAGAGGTTCCCAACGGTCGTACATTTAATTTTACCGGGCAGATTGACCGGATTGACCGGCACAAAAATGGACTCACCGTTTTTTATGATTATAAATCGGGAGATCAGGCACATGTTAAAAAAATGGCAGAAACCGGAAGGTCGTTTCAACTTCTGATTTATTACGAAGTTGTTTCGAGATTTAAGCCACTGGGTTCTGATGTTGACTGGATGTCTTATTTCATTCTAACCGAACCCGGCAATACTCCACAATCAAGATTAAACCCGTTTTTCGGCACCCTTGAACACATGAAAATTCTGTTTCCGAAAGCAAGGGCGCGGAAAGATTTTTTCAAGGATCCTCTGGCTTTTCTTGAATTCCTCGACGTTTCAAAGGAAAACCTTTTAGATCAGTTGAGAAAACTGGAAAATGGGGAATTATTCCACAATAAAACCGCCTGGATGCATTCAAAAAAGGGTTTTTCATGTTCTGATTTCTGTCCGTTTACCGGCTATTGCCGGAAGGATGAAGCCCGGATCAAGAATCTTCATGATCAGAACGGAGAGAATGATGAAGACTGACCTGAAGCTTATTTCTTCTCTTTCAGAACAGCAGAAAAAGGGACTTTTAACTGATCGGAATCTCATTTTGTCAGCCGGTGCCGGTGCCGGAAAAACCAGTGTTCTGACGGCCAGATATTTGCACCTCATCCTCAATGAGAACAGACTTCCCTCCAGAATTCTTGCCGTTACTTTTACCAGAAATGGTGCAGATGAAATGCGGAACCGGGTTCTCTCAGAAATAAGGAATCTTGAACTGGCAAATGAAGAAATCCGTTACCAGCTTATGATTGGTGTTGCCCGGGCTGATATTGTTACATTTGATTCTCTGTTCCTGTCACTGTATTCTGAATTTGCCCCGAAAGCTGGTTTTTCACCAAAAGTAACCCTGATTGAAGCGGTTGATAAAACTTCAATTATGTCAGACATCCATGCCGATTTTATGCGGATGATGAATCAGAAAAATGAGGAAACTGCAAAAAAATTTGGGTCTGTTCCCTGGATCGAAATCAGGGAATCGGTTGAAGAACTGGTTTCTTTGGATAAATTTTCAACTTTACTGAACGAAATTAAATCTTACACGCTTAAAGTTTCAGATCTTTCTGATGTTTACTTCCTGAAAGCCTTTGCCAGATTGGGCAAAACTTTCTGTGAGAAATTTACCTTTGTTTCCGGGATATTGTGTCAGCCTGAATCACCAGATTTTGTAAAGGTCATTTCTCATTTCAAAATAATGGGAAATGACCTTCCGGGTTGGTTTGATCTGTCAGACCAAACTGAAAATGAGCAGGATTTCTGGTTGAAAAAAGTGAAAGATCTGATTTCCGGTTGGGAGATGATTCGTGATTTATTCCCTGATACCGATTCTGTAAAACAAATTGACCTCCACCTGTCAAGGTTATTAACGGTTGATGAAACCAGCATGAATTTATCTGAGACCCAGCAATTGGTGGCCTCAAACCGATTGCATTTTTCACGGCTTACCACTGCCTTTCTAACTGAATATGAGTTAAGAAAAAAGAAACGTCAGCTTGCAGGCTATTCAGACATTCAAAATATTGTACACAGTCTGATCAGAAATGAAATGAATTCAGGACAAAACTCACTTATTGAAAAACTGTCAAGCCGCTATGATCAGGTTTTAATTGATGAGTTTCAGGATACGAATTACCAGCAATGGGAAACCTTAAAACCCTTCGTCTGGGATTTTAAGAATCACCGGCTTTTTCCTGCACGTCTTTTTATCGTGGGTGATCCGAAACAATCCATTTTCCGGTTCCGGAATGCACAGGTATCTGTTTTTCATGAACTTCAGAATTTGATAAGGGAATCAAATCGAAATCAGAACCTTAAGGAAATTCCCGGTTTGACGGGTGATGAAAACTTTGGAATTATCGGACTCAATGAAAATTTCAGGTCATGTCAATCGGTTTTGGGTTTTGTGAATTCTCTTTTTGATGAAGAATTTTCAAAAGATCCCGACGGAAATGTGCTCGATCATCAGGTAGACTATGCGCCCATGTTGCCTGCTAAGGTTTTTCAGGATGGTGAACTCCATTTCACGGGCAGGGTCAGAATGATTCAGGCTTCAAAACCAGACAAAATTCTGGTTTTGGTTAACGAGCTGTCCGAATTGGTATCCACTATATCTTCAGGAAACGATCAGCACTTTAAAAAGGAAAAAGATAAAATTGCAGTAATTGCCTCCAACAATACTGATCTTGATTCAATTTCAACTTTATTACGTCAACGAAATCTTCCTCACCGCCGAAGCAGGGGGTTGAATCTGCTGAAAACCCAGGAAGGTTCTGACATTCTGAATTGGGTGAGATTTCTAGCCGATCCTGATCATGATCTTGCATTTATCGGGTTGACTAAATCGCCATTTTTTCTTTTTGCAGATGAAAGTCTGATGATTCTGAAAGAAAAGAAAAAATATAGTTCTCTCTGGAGTGTGGTTCTTTCTGCAGGTGACGATGATTCAGTTTTGCTTCAGAATGAAAAGTCAAAACTGAGACTTTTCCGTTTTCAGGCCGAATCCTGGCAAAAAAGAAAAGCCTCAGAGCCGGTCACTTCTATTCTTTGGGATGCACTCACCGAAACAGGCGCCTGGCTGGCGTACAATCAGCAGGTTAACCGGGAACAGGTCATCTCAAACCTGACAGGTTTAATTGATTACATGACCCGTTTTGAGAGCCGGAACGGGGGTTCTGTTTTTGATATGACAGACTTTCTTGAAAATCTCAGAATTGAAGAGGAAGGACTTTCTGAAATTCCGCTGATTTCGGGTTCAAATCCCGTTTCTGTTGATTTACTTACTGTTCATAAGGCAAAAGGACTCACCTACAAATATGTTTTGGTTCTTGAGGATTTTAAAACCCAGTTTTCTGCGACAAAAGACCAGTTTCAACCTGATTTTGATTGGGGAATTGCTGTAAAGGGATTTAACGGAACCGAATTTGTCACTGATGATTTCTTTGCAGCAGTCAACCGTAAAGTTCAAAACGAACTCAAAGCAGAGGCAAACCGGGTCGTTTATGTGGCCTTAACACGGGCAACTCATCAGACCTGGGTTGTAGGTGACTATCAGCTTGATGAAAACCTGATTTACAATCCGCTTAAAAAAGATAAAAGCTGGTCATCAAGAATCATGAAACGGGCCTCTGAAATTCTTGCTCTGCCAGATGTGGAATCGGTTTTAGGAAATCACTCCTGGCAACCGGCAGAGCCGTTGGCCTGGCAATCACACAACCAGACGGAAACTGCTGATGATGATTTGATTTACTTAAACTGGCTAAGAAACCAGAAGCCATCTGTGCTCAGACCCGATGCCTTTTTTACTAACTTTACCGCAACCGGACTCATGGCTGCAAACCAGTGCGGTACTGCAAACCGATTGAAAAAGATTCAATCAAACCGGTTGAAATCAAAATCCGGGACCGGGTTGTCTTCATCAGAAAAGGGAAGCCTGATCCATTTTTTGCTCTCAATCCCGGAAAGTGACTGGAAAAAGAAATCTGAATCCTGGACTCAAGTCCCTGAATCTGAAATCGCCGAATTATTTTCAGTTGCCTCCTCGGTTTTGGCACATCCGTTTATTAAAAAATTGAATTCAGGCGAACAGCACCATGAATTGCCGTTTATTGTTTTGATGGAAGGACGGCATTTACAGGGAAGTATTGACTGGTTGGTTACTGTAGAAAAGGAAATCTGGATTGTAGATTATAAAACAAATAAGATTTCAGGTGCTCAGATCAACACTCTTTACGCACAATATGAACTTCAGCTAAAACTTTATGCCTGGGCGGTCAGCCAGATTTTTAATGAGGCAGAAACGTTTCATTTGTTTCTGTTTTCTACAGAAATAAACCGTGAAACCGGAAAAACCTGGTCACGTTCTGAAGTCGATTCCTTTAAAAATGAAATCCTTCCGGTTATTCAACAGGTTGAAAATCAGGAGTACGACCGGGATTACCAGTCAGTTGCTTCTTATCTTTGTGATGAATGCAGTTTTTACCAGTTTTGTTACCGTGATGAATTGAAACAAGGACAGAGCATTGACTAAACCAAATGAAGTTACAGGCGAATTTCCTGTTTTGTTTAATTACTCTGAAGGGTACATCAGAATTCCTGTTTGGGGACACATTCCAATGGACAGAAAAGTCAGGTCTGTTGTTAGTCATCCTTCTTTTTTCCGTCTGCGTGGAATTAAACAACTTAGTTTTGTCGAATATGTTTTCCCGGGAGCAACCCATTCACGGCTTGAACATTCCATTGGTGTTTTTCATATCACGCGACAGGTTTTTCAGTCGCTTGTTCAAAATCCGGTCAATCTTAACGGCGATTTCAAACGGGAAACTCTTTCCGATAAAAATATCAGAACCCTGATGGCAGGTGCACTTCTGCATGATTTGGGTCATTACCCGCATGCTCACCTTCTTGAAGATTTGAATCTGAGCAAGGAAGATCCAACCGGATTCATTCACCATCAGGATATGGCCGAAAAGTTTTTATATGAAGTTGTTGACGGTACTTCACTGGCTTTAATTCTCGAAGATCAGTGGCAAG
>JAIUNL010000030.1 GCA_020161835.1 Bacteroidota bacterium
AATGAATGAAAATTCCTTGAGCGAATCATCTGAAACGGGTTCAATCCGGTATTCTTTTCCGTCCAAAGAAAAAACAGCAACTCCTGGTGCCATGCCTGTTTCAAATATGCCGGGAACCACGGTTGGGATTGTTACTTTTTTGAATTCCGGATAGGGTTCCCATCTGGCTTCAATTTTCCATTTTTCATCAATTGGAAACCGGTCGATCCCGGTAAACTCTTTTCTGACCGGTGATTCGGTATCCCACATTCTGATTGCAAATTTTCCGCCTCTTTTGATGACCGCGAAGGTTTTCGTTCCTGATGTAATTTTATCAGGTCCGCCTTTATCGGCATCGGTTTTCAGAATCAGCGACTGAACCGGTTTTTCTTTGAGGGTTGCCGTGGCGGTTGGTAATGCGGTGAAAAGAGGAATCGTGTCCCGCAGGGTAATCATCCCGATGGATTCCAGCTCATTCTGTCCTTCTTTCAGCCAGGTGAGAGCAACCAATGTCAGCCAACCCTGATCACGCTGAAGGGATTTGATCCGGGTTTCGTGCCAAGTCAATATCTCTTTTTCATAGGGTGATGCAGGTTCAGTCACTTCTACTTTTGATTTAATGAAGTGTCCGGTTAATAATCCGGCCAGAATAAGAAGTCCGGCGATGATGATCAGGTAAATAGGTTTCATAATATGATTTTGTCAGAAATTAATAACAAAGAAACGGAAAATTCAGGAAAGAGGAAACTTGAACGTTGTTTGACGTTCTTTCACTGAGACAAGTAAGCCACTGAGAAACTGACTTTCCTGCAAATCAGGTCTTTCGGTAAACTCCCGGATTTTTACTATTTTCATAAGAAAAAGGACATCCATGCCCTACCAGATTGAACTCCGTTTCGGTTTGTTAACCGGACTTCTCATTTCAGCCTATATTTTAACAGAATTTTTCCTGGGATTCCATACCACAAAGCTCGAAATTGGTGAGATTTCAGGATATTTCTCAGGACTCATTCCGTTGATTACCTATTTTTTCGCATTAAAGCAGAAGCAAAAAGAGGATTTTCAGGGATCGATGACATTTGTAAATGGTGTGATCTCGGGTTTGTTGGTCACCGTTGTGACCGGGCTTGTATTGGTTGTCTTTTTTGCACTTTATAATACTGTTATTAACCCTGGATATACTGAAACCGGCATTGTCTATGAAACCGCCAAATTGAAGCAGCAGGGAATTGCTGATTCTACCATTGCCAGATTTATGACCGAATACCGGCAAAAAATCGGATTGGGAAACACACTCTTTATGGTTTTCTTTGGCACTTTGGTTCAGGGTGCACTCATTTCAATGATATTAACCCCAATCGTTATCTGGAAAAAGAAAAGGGGTGTTTGATTTTTAACCCAATCGAACTGCCGGGGCGGAACAGAAAAAACGTTTTCCACCACAGAAAGCGCAGAATATGCAGAAAATAAATTTCAAACAGGATTTAAAGGATGAATGGGATATTGAATTATGGTGAATAGTTAATGTTGAAAACCTGGTATTCTGAGCGGTACTTTCCTGATTCTCGGGACACAGTAACCAAGTCGAAGGACTGCTTTAGACGGGGTAAATGGTTGTTTTTGTAACCCCGTAGGGGTGATATGATTGTAGAAAAATGAAAAGCAGACAGTCACCTGCCCGGTCACAACTCCCATTTAAACTGTAAATCTGGTCACTGAGCGGAGTCGAGGTGCGGGCAGAAATTGCATTTTCCCGCGGATCACGCTGATTTTCCTGCAAAAAAAAAGCCAGTCCGGCAAATGCCGGACTGGCTTTTTAATAAATGCAAGAAGGTACTTATTTCAGTTTATCAAAAGCTTCTTTTGCTTTTTCAGACTGACCTAAAGCAGAATAAACCTGACCTAAAACCGTCCAGAAGGTGAAATCATCAGTTTTTGAATCTTTTACTGCTTCAAGATACGGAAGAGCTTTTCTGTAATAATCCAGATAGCTGGTATCGTTTCCGATAGCTTCTTTTTTCTTGCGGTCTTTCTCTTTTGAATAAGCCATTTCTCTTGCTTCAGAAGCATTTTTACCCAGTCTCAGGAAAGTGACACCCAGGTTATACTGGGCTTCACGGTAATCTGGTTTAATGGCAACGGCAGCTTCAAAGTTTTTAATGGCATTGGTATAATCATCCTGACCCAGGTATAACACACCGATGTTATATTTCAGAACTTCATTTTGTGGTGAGGCAGCAGAGGCGTCAAGTAAGGCCTGTAAGGCTTCACCTGATTTTCCAGCGCTGATATAAGTTTGTGCAATCATATCCAAAACCCAGTTTGAACTCACTGTCTTTGAATTTTTAAATCCGTTCAGATAAGCAAGTGCACCATCAAAATCTTTCAGATTGTTGTAAGCAAGCAGGGCAAGCTGAATGGTTTCCTGCGTGGCTGGTTTTCTTTCATGGAAGTCTTTGAGAGCAACCAGGGCTTCAGCATAATTTTGAGAGTTATAGTTTGAAATTGCAATGTTATAATAAGAAAGAGAAGAGTCAGGTAAAACAGTGGCGGCTTTTTTGAAATAATCAATAGCAATCCGGTAATTATCAGGATCATCTGAACCCTTGTTCATGGCTTTGATACCATCATTGATTGAGGTACCCCAGGCATTTCTGATTTTACTTTCAGCGGCAGTTTTCTGCTCGGGAGTAAACCCAATCTTTATTCCTGCACGATAAGCGGCAGCCATTTCTACGGGTTGCTTGGTATCAAAAAGGATATTTCCTTTCCAGAAGTAAGCTTCAGCATTACCCGGGTTTTTTGCAATTTCAGCATTAACCGAAGCAAGTGCCTTGTCATATTGCTTCTGATTGTAATACATTTTGGCTGAGGTCATTTCCTTTGATCCGCAACCCTCGATACCCATAAAAAGGTATCCCATGGTCATGATCGATAAGCTCAGCAGAATCGTTCTTAACTTCATTTTTGTCTCCTAACAAGTGTTGTTTTTGAAAAAATTTTACAAAGTTACCAATTACAGATCTTGGATACAATTAGACCATCATTATGATTGAATTGTGTCGTCAGTAAAACTTAGCTGACCTGATTTGTCTAAAAGTTTAAATCCAAGGCGTTGCCGGGCAAGTTTGGTGATTTCACGTCCCCGTGCAGTTCTGACCAGATAGCCTTCCTGAATCAGATAGGGTTCATAAACTTCTTCAAGTGTGCCGGCTTCTTCGCCAACCGCAACTGCAAGCGAACTGATTCCAACCGGACCTCCGTTGAACTTTTCGTAAAGTGTGGTCAGAATCCGTTTATCCATTTCATCAAGTCCGAGATTATCAACATCCAGAGCCTGAAGAGCTATGTCAGCAATTTCCCGTCCGATGGTTCCATCACCTTTGATTTGTGCAAAATCACGGGTTCTGCGCAAAAGCCGGTTGGCAATCCGGGGTGTACCTCTTGAGCGTTTTGCAATTTCCATGGCACCATCCGGGTGGATGGGCACTTTCAGCAAACCCGCACTGCGGTTGATGATTTTATATAAAAGATCGTGATCGTAATAATCCAGCCGGAAATTGATTCCGAACCGGGCCCTAAGCGGGGCAGTAAGCAGTCCGGATCGGGTAGTGGCACCAACCAGAGTAAAACGGGGAAGTCCGATTTTCACACTTCTGGCGTTCGGTCCCGCATCAATCATGATGTCAAGCTGGTAATCTTCCATCGCAGAATATAAATATTCTTCAACCACAGCATTCAGCCGGTGAATTTCATCAATAAAAAGAACATCACCCGCATCCAGATTGGTCAGAATCCCGGCCAGATCTGAGGGTTTATCCAAAACCGGACCCGACGTTGACACTATTCTTGCACCCATTTCGGTGGCAATAATATAAGAAAGTGTTGTTTTCCCAAGTCCGGGAGGTCCGAAAAGCAGAACGTGGTCGAGTGATTCATTCCGTTGTTTGGCTGCACCAACGAAAACGGTCAGGTTATCGATTATTTTTTGCTGACCAACGAATTCGTCAAAAGATTTTGGACGAAGTGCGGCTTCAGCATCTTTATCGGAAGGAGTTGTGGTTTTGTCGAGTAAAGGTGTTGACATCGGGCAAAGAACGGAATTTTCACTTCGGGAATCAAATTGAGGAAGCTTTCCCTCCAAATTAGAAAATGAGTAGATTTGGAACGCAAACTGCCTGTTTTACAGTTTGAAGTGTCTGTCGGTCTGTTTTGAATAGGATAAATTCTTATTTTAAGGAAAATTAAGGAACTATATGTTTTACTCGAAGAAAACCGAATATTTGATTCAGGCCCTGCTGGTAATTGGTGATGAGTTTGAAACCGGGCATTATGTTTCGATGGATACCATCCGAATCAAAGCGGACCTGCCCCGTGCACTTACTTTGAAACTGTTGAATTTTCTGGTAAAGGATAAAATTCTCGAATCCAATCTGGGCCCTTCGGGCGGATTTCGTTTTCTCGTCAACCCGAAAGATGTCTATCTCTATCAGATAAAAAGCTACTTCGACCCCATCAGTCACCTCGATGGTTGTGCACTAGGACTCAATTTCTGCTCAGAAGAAAGACCTTGTGCCATGCATGATGTCTGGAAAACACTTCGCCAGCCGATGAAAGATTTCTTTGAAAAAACTTCCATGCAAACTCTTATCGAAGAATACCGTGAAAAATCACGTCTGAAAGGACATTGAAATTCGGTCCCTGAGCGGAGTCGAAGGGTTAGCTGTTAGCTGATAGCTGTTAGGTAACCGCTGATTCTCATTTCGAATCCAACCTTGAATATCTCCCCCAGCTTAGCGTTCTTTGCTTCTTTGCAAGAAAATGATTTCCATGTTCAGAACGGTTTTTCACCTTTATAAAAGTGCCTGGTCAGGCCTGCCAAAATCTTCATGGATGCTGGCTTTGGTCATGCTGATCAACCGGTCAGGCGCCATGGTGATTCCATTCCTCTCCTTATATCTCACCCAGAAACTTGGTTTTACTCTCAGTGAAGCCGGACTTTGTATTTCTGCCTTTGGCGGAGGTGCATTTCTTGGCGCATTTTTGGGTGGAAAACTGACAGATAAATTGGGTCCGTTCCGGGTTCAGGCCGGAAGTCTGCTCGGAACCGGACTTCTCTTTTTTGTCCTGATGGAACTGACCACATTTTACTCTGTTCTTGCCGGGATTTTTGTCCTCAGTCTGATTTCAGAATCTCTACGGCCGGCAAATGCCGTTTCAGTTGCTGCTTTTTCACCCCCTGACCGGGTAACCCGGGCATTTTCACTGAACAGGATGGCTGCAAATCTGGGTTTTGCATTCGGACCTGCAATCGGTGGCCTTCTTGCGGTTATCGATTTCAAACTTCTTTTTGTTGCGGATGGATTAACCTGCATTTTTGCCGGAATTGTCTTCATCTTTTTCTTCAGGAAACAGCATGCCTTAAAATCAGATCCGGTAAAATCTGCAATCGAAAAAGGTCAATCTGCCTGGATGGACAAAAAGTTCATTTTGTTTACCGTTTTGGTTTCAGTTTATGCTATGATTTTCTTCCAGTTTTTTACCACACTTCCGGTCTTTTACCGCACAGAATATTTCCTTCCCGAAAATGAAATCGGGCTTTTAATGGCTTTGAATGGCGTTATTATTTTTTTCTGTGAAATGATTCTGGTGAATAAACTGGAAAATAAAATCAAGATCATGAATCTGATTCCGATCGGGTCAATTCTGCTCGGATTTTCTTTTTTTCTGATTGGCGGATTTCATTTCGTGTGGATTCTGATAGCTGCCATGATTTTTCTGACGGTGGCTGAAATGCTATCCATGCCGTTCATGGCTGCACACGTGAATGCAAAAGCCGGACATGGCCGGTTGGGTGAATATATGGCGATGTACACAATGGCCTACTCATTTGCACATATTGCCGCACCGATGATCGGAACCCGGATTGCTCAGACTGCAGGATTTAATGCCCTTTGGATGGGGTGTGCTGGTATTTCAGTGATGATTGCCGGTGGATTCTGGTTTCTTGGGCGGAACCGGGCATCGGTTTGAAACCTGATTCTGATATTACGATATTTGATCTGAATCCAGTATTGATCCCGAAAATTTAAAACAGTTTGCAAATTAAAAGTGCCAGGGTGACTCTTGACCTTATTCCTTAATAAATTCAGGATAAAATCTGCACGTTTACCCGATTTCGATTATTCGATGAATGGAATGTATTTCATCACGATCTGTACAAAGGGACGGTTACCTTTTTTTGGTGAAATTGTGGATGGGGGGATGAAGATCAATTCGGTGGGTACAATTGTAGAAGAGTGTTGGTTTGATTTACCCAATCATTATCCGAATCTGATTTTGGATGAATTTGTGGTTATGCCAAACCATATTCATGGAATCATGATTATCGATAATTCACGATTCATAAAAACCGAAATAACGGCGGTCGTAGAGACGGGTCTCAGACCCGTCTCTGAATTTCGTGAAACGGGTTCATCCAAAAATACGGAGACGGGTCTGAGACCCGTCTCTACGGGGAACCTGAATACGAATTCGCCAAAAATTCACGGAATATTTGAATTTGTGCGGGCATTGAAATCATTTTCATCCCGTCGGATAAATGAATTAACAGATAACCGGGAAAATAAATCAATCTGGCAATCCCGGTTTCATGACCGGATCATTCGGAACGATGAGGAATTATGGAATGTCAGGAATTATATTAATAACAATCCGGTGAATTGGGAAAATGATAATTTGATGACGGAATCGTGATTATCGTAGAGACGGGTCTCAGACCCGTCTCAGGATTACGAAAAACGAATTCATTTGGAAACACGGAGACGGGTCTGAGACCCGTCTCTACGACCGCCGTGACCGAAAACCGGAATCAATCCAACCCATTTTATTTTTTATCCAGCCAATCCAATAAACCGGTTATAAACGTTAACGGATGTGGCGGGCAACCGGGAATGAACAAATCAACCGGATGCTGATCCAGAAATTCACGGTTTAATTCAGGTGAATCTTTAAAAATGCCACCCGAAATACCGCACGCACCAAACAAAATGACAATTTTCGGATCGGGAACGGCATCAAAACACATCTGCGTTGCTTCTGCCATGGTGGCGGTAAGAGGTCCGGTAATGACGATGCCGTCTGCATGACGGGGTGAGGCCACAAATTCAATCCCGAACCGGCCCATGTCAAAATTCACATTGCTGAGGGCATTCAATTCAAGTTCACAGGCATTGCATCCGCCAGAAGAAATCTGTCTCAGTTTTAATGATTTTCCGAAATAGGATCTGATCTTTTCGGATGCAATTTCCGGTTTAATTCCTGGTTCATTTCCGGTGACAACCAATTGCTCACGGGATGAACAGGTGATGTGCTTTTCATTTGTAAAATGAATGGCATTTTCAGGACAGTCTTTTTCACAAAGCGGACAAAAAACACAGGAGCCGAGATCAATCTTCAACGGATTCAGGCTGATTGCATTCGTCGGACACAAATCCCTGCAAATGGTACAGCCTTCGGGGCATTTTTCTGACTGAATCTGCGGCATTCCACGAAATAACGGCGGAAGTACGGTATGGTGAACATCATGAACGATGGGATCACCCTGCAGGATTCTTAATCTTATACTTTCAAACATGGCGCATCCTCATTATAAATCGTGTCCGGCATAGGATAAATCAAAGCTCTTGTTACACAACGGGAAGTCAGAAATGGCTTCGTTCCGCAGGGCAAGTGCGAGTCCGTACCAGTTATGAAATGACGGATCTTTGATTTTATATCGGGTCAATTTTCCATCGGAACCGGTAAACAAACTGTGAACAATTTCTCCACGCCATCCTTCTACCACTGAGATCACTCCGGAATCCGGTTGCAAATCGTTAACTTTTGTTTGGGTTGAACCTGCCGGCAAATTATCAAGCTGTTCAAAAATAAACCGGATGGAATCTTCAATTTCAAGAGCACGGATGCGGGTTCTTGCAAAAACATCGCCGGTTCCAAGGGTGATCAGCGGAATCGGGAAATACCGGTAAGCGCCATAAGGGAACTGACTTCGTGTATCCAGATCAATTCCGCTTGCCCGGGCAGCGGGACCCACCATTCCAATTTCCGAAGCCCATTCACGGGTAACAGTTCCGGTATGATCGAGACGGGCAAGCACACTTGTTGAATCAAACAAAACCAGATTAATGGCCGAAACATCATTCAAAACGGTCGTCAGGTTGGATTTCAATTTTTCAATGGCCTCTTCATCCGGATCAAATTGAAGTCCGCCGGGAACCAGAAATCCTTTACCGAACCGTGATCCGCAAAAAAGAGCAAGTCCGTTGATGACCAGAGTGCGGAGCCGGCCATAAGAGGAGGCCCCAATGGCGTAACCGATGTCGTTGGCAATCCCGCCCAAACCGGCAAGGTGCATGGCAACCCGTTCCAGTTCTTCGGCGATGGAACGCAAAACCTGAGTTTTGAGACTCACATTGGTATGTGCCAGAGCCTCAATTCCCAAAACATGAGCCATCGAATGGCCAATTGTGGTATCACCGGTGATTGATTCGCACAAAATGGTTTGCTGCCGGGAATTTGCAGAAAGCAGAAGATTTTCAATTCCCCTTTTTTGATATCCGAGAACTATTTCAAGATGATAAACCAGTTCACCGTGACATTGAAACCTGAAATGCCCCGGTTCAATCACACCGGCATGGATGGGACCCACTGCAACTTCATGAACTTCTTCACCTTCCATCTGATACAAAGAATAGGGCTGATCTCCCAGAACGGTCGATTGTTTTCTCACCGGCCGAAGCCATGGATGTCCGTTGGGAATGATCAGATTTTCTTCGGCAAGTTCACATTCGAAATAATTCGTCTGCGGAAAGTCGGCAGCAAAACTGTTAAACCGGTGATCGTCTTTACTGAATTGGGTTGCGGTTAAACTGATGGAAGACGTCAGCGGATTACTGAGAACGGCCAGGACGGTTTTTTCTGATTTTTCCGGATTCAGGGCAAACAAACTGATCAGACGAAAACCGGCTTGAAGCGATTGGCGGATGCTGTTCTCAAATTCAGAAACAGAAATAACCGGAATATCACTGATGTGAAACGGACGATGGTTTTGGACGGATAAAAAGCTCATAGTATGATTCCAAAATCGAGTGCAATGTTGGTCACCATTTCATAAAGTTCTGAAGGAAGGAAAAGACCCAATCCGATCAGCATCAGCAGTAAAATGAGTGATGCGAAGTGGGTGATATCGAACTTTTCACTGATTTCAGGCAAATTGGCAATGTCTGGCGGTGCCTTGTAAAGCATCTGAAAAACGGTTTTGCTCATCCCGACGAAAATGAAGAACAGAAGGAATAACACACCGGCAAGAAGCCAGGGTTTTGCCATCAATCCCTGAAAAATCATCAGTTCACTGAAAAATATACCGAAGGGTGGCATGGCGATAATGGCGAAAAATCCGGTCAGAAACAGCCAGCCTGTCCAGGGCATTGCATTCAGCACATTCCAGACTGAAGCCGTTTCACGTGATTTATATGCCCGGTGAATATTTCCTGCATTGAGAAATAAAACCACTTTGGTAATTGAATTGTAAACCACATGCAGCATGGCACCCACAAAAGCAATTCCGCCGGTTCCGATTCCAATAACAATCAAACCCAAATGTTCAACACTGGAATACGAAATCATCCGTTTGTAATTGGTCACTTTAAACATGAAAACAAAAGCAACAAAAAGTGAAAACATCCCGCCGATAATCATGATAATCCGGGCAAATTCAGCCGTTTCAGTTGGCACCATAATCTGATACACTCTCAGAACACCGATCAGAGCAGTTCCCCGTAGAGAACCTGACATCAAAGCTGCAACCGGGCTCGGCGAATTGCTCGTCGCATCAATATCGCCCGGGTGCATGGGAGCAATTCCGATTTTGGTACTTAATCCGACAAAAACAAAAATGAAGGCTGCCTTCAGCCAGATTGGATTCAATACTTCGGCATTCAGAATGAAATTGGTGACCACCAGTTGTTTGCCATCCAAAACCGTTCCGTTAGCCGATAATGTCAGGAACAGAAATCCGACAAAGGCAAAGGCAATCCCGACAGAAACGAGGAAGAGATACTTCCACATGGCCTCAAGTGCTTCTTCATCCCGGTAATAAAAAATCAGCGGAGCAACACAAAGTGTCGTGGTTTCAGAGGCAACCCAGAAAAGCCCGAGATGGTTACTGATCAGCGCCAGCGTATTGGCAAGCAAATACAGATTCAGCAGCATGAAGTAGAGTTTCTTGCTCTTTTCTTCCTTCACAATATTGGGCCGGCTGAGGTAGGAATAAGAAACCAACGTTACCCAGAAGTACACATTTGAAAGTACCATCAGGAAAAGTTTGGTTAATGAATCAAACCGGATGAAATCATTTTCTGACGGATTTAAAAACCCGGAAAAAATGAGAAGTGAACACAAAAGGTGAACAGTTGCTGCCAATAAGGTCAACGAATATTGAATTTTCCGGTTTTTCAGGAAATAGACCAACCCAATATTCAGTAAAGGCAGTGCAGTTAAAAGAAATAGTTCAGGCATCAGTCTTTTAACCTCCCTAAGGCAGTCACATCAGGTTGAGCAAAGGTTGAACTGATCCGGTTGATCACAATTCCCATCAGGAAAACCACAACGAAAATATCGAGCAGAGCACCCAGTTCAACAATGGTTGGCATTTCAGCAGAAAGCGATGTACCGAAAAGCAAAATTCCATTTTCAAGAATCAAAAATCCGACCACGTGAATAATAAGTTTTTTCCGGAAAATGATGATGAAAATTCCAATGATCATGGCGGAAAATGCAGAGGCAAAAGGAATGGGTTCGATGGTTGTGAATCCAGATAAAACATGGGCAGAAACAAACAGAACCGACATCGAAAACACACTCAGCAGCAGAAAATTGAAGGGCTGAATACTGGGTTCCACGATCCGTTTTACGTCCAGATCAATCACGATTTTATTGACAAACCGTGGAATAATGATCGCTTTAACAATCAGGGAAACGATCGGAATGATCAGCAAATGAACTGACAAATGTTCAATGAAGGGGAAAATCATGATCAGGGAAAGTAAAACACCCTGAATCCGTAAAATGGTAACGTAGGTTTTAATCCTGGACGTAACCACCAGATAGAGAAGGGTAAGACAAAAGAGAATACTGAGAACATTTTCCATAGTGAATCCGGATGTTTAGCGAACAAACGTGTAAATAAGCAGATTTAAAATCCCGATAGCAGTTGCAAACAACAGGTATTGGGGAATACTTTTCATTTTGAACCGGGCAATCATGGTTTCAACCCAGGCGATGACTGTCGTCAGCAGAAAGATGACGACAATAAAAACAGAAAATCCCAGCCACTCATTGGCCATGCTGAACGGATTGAAAAATGACGCCTCGAAAACAGCGTACACCATAATTTTAATGTAGCTGCCATACTGGTAAAGAAACAGGTCGATTCCGGAATTATCCAGAATCATCACTTCGTGAATCATCGTGAGTTCAAGGTGCGTGTTCGGGTCATCAATGGGCATTCTTGAACACTCGGTTACCAGCAGAATAAACCCTGAAATCGAACTGACGATAATGAAAACCAGGGCACTGGGCTCATCAAGCTGGATGGAATGATAAATGTCGTAGATCGAGGTATGTCCGCTGATAAAGGCAAGACTTCCGAGCGTGAAAAAGAAAATCGGTTCAGCAAAAACGGCGAAAGTCGCTTCCCGGGCAGCACCCATCCCTTCAAATGAACTCCCGATATCCATGGCGCCAAGAATCTGGAAAAACCGGGCGAGACCGAGCAGATAGGCGAAAACAATAATATCACCGTTGAAACTGAAAAGCGGACGAACATATCCGATCGGCAGAATCAGAAGCGTAAACAGAATGGCAGAAAAGGAAATAACCGGAGCAATCCGGCTGATAAATGAGGCCGACGTTGCGTAAATGGTTTCCTTCCGGCTAAGCCGTGCAAGGTCATAATAAGGCTGCCAGACCGGAGCCCCAATCCGACCAGTGAGAATTGCTTTTTGCTTGTTGATGAGACCCACGAGAAACGGGGAGACCAACAGAATCAGAACAAAGGGAAATAATCCCTGCAAACTTACAGATAAGTCCATAAAATGGCAGTTCCTCCATAGAAGAGAACAGTGAGCAGCATAAATAAAATGTAGAACCGGATGTCAGTCCGGGAAAGAAAATCGACGGAAGTGATTTTTCCGATAATCCAGGAATAAGCCGGTTTCACCAGTCCGTCTTCTGAAAAATCACCGGCGTGAGAGTGAAACCGGGAAGTTTCAGGGAAAATGGTTTCAGGAATTTTAACCTTTGATTTCAGATGCAGAACCGAAACTGCAATTCCGTTGATGTCATCAGCGTAAGAAGAGGCGGTGTATTGCATCCTAGACGTCTGACCTGCATAACCACAACCCCAGGCGGCCGATTTTCGCTGGTTGGTCCGGGAGACTTTCCAGATAATCAGAGTTGAAATCAGCAGGATGATGGCAGCAAAAATGCCGGTTATAAAATTCCATTGGGCAAAGGTGGAAAAGGTTTGCGCAGATTCACCGGATTGAAAAATGGCAACAACAGAAGAAATTGGTCCCAGAATAATCTGCGGATAAATTCCGAAAAGAAGGCAAACAAAAGCCAGTAAACCAAGTGAAAGATAATCCAAACCAGTAACGGTGAATTTCAGATGAGGTGATCGTTCATTTCCCAGAAACATGATACTGTTGATTTTGGTGAAACAGGCGAGAGCCAATCCGCCAACGAATGCAAGTCCGACCGTCATGAGCAGCATGAAAAAGGGGAAATACCCGCCAAAGATTGAGGCAGATTCAAAAAAACCACGGTAAATCAAAAACTCAGACATGAATCCGTTTAATGGTGGAAGTCCGCTGATGGCAACCGAACCGATCAGAAAAAGTCCCACGAACCAGGGTGCAGATTTTACAATTCCACCCATCAGTTCAATATTCCGGGTATGAAGATTCGAGTAAATTACACCTGACCCGAGAAAAAGCAGAGATTTGAAAATGGCGTGATTAAATGTGTGGAATAAGGCGCCGCCAAGTCCCAGCCAGATTAACGGTTGGATGGAATACGTTATGCCCAGACATCCGAGACCGATTCCAATCCCGATAATTCCGATATTTTCGATGGAGTGGTACGCCAGCAGCTTCTTGATATCGTGTTGGGCAAGGGCATACCAAACGCCGAAAATGGCACTGAACAAACTGATTGCGAGAATGCCGGCTCCAATCCAGAGGGGAAGTGGGGAGCAAAATTCCAGCATCCTGAAAATGCCATAAATCCCGGTTTTGATGATGACGGCCGATAGAAACGCACTTAAAACTGTTGGGGCGATGGAATGGGCATGTGGCAGCCAGAAGTGAAACGGCATAAATCCGGCTTTGATGGCAAACCCGACAAACCCAAAAAAGAAAGCCACATAAAAGACCATCCCGGAAGATTGGGTGAGCTGGAAATCAGAAAACAGCCAGCTTCCCGATTGGGAATGAAGCAGGAAGAAAAAGATATAAAGACAAAAAGTAGCAAAGTGAGTGGTTGCAAAATAGATGAAACTGCCTTTTTGAATCTCCGGTTTTTCTTTTTCAAGCAACAATCCCAGATAAGCCATTAAAGTCATGAGTTCCCAGAAAATCAGGAAAACGATGGCATGGTTGGCCAGAACCAAAAGCTGGGTTGACAGCAAAACCAGAGAAAAAGAAACCAGAAACGCTCTGACGGCAGCTGCTTTATGGAGATAGTGATTCAGATAAGAAAGTGTTGAAAGAATTGCAGGAATTGCAGCAGAGGTGATAATCAGTAAAAAGAAAAGAGCGAGACCATCCAACCGGAAAAAGGAAGACAAAACCGGAAAGCCCGGGAAAAGTAAAGGTGTTGCTGGTAAATGGACCAGATTGACCAAAGCAAAAGCCAGATTAAAAAGCAGACCCGCAGACAAAACGCCGACATAGATCCGCAGAGCCAATTGAATCGGCTTAACCAGAACAGCTAAAACTGCCCCGATCAGAATAAGACTGCATCCGATCAGAAAAAGGATTTCCACTTAAGGTTCCTGTTAAAAAGGTGTCGTTTAGTAAAAGAAAGTCTGATATGAGCACCTCTAAAAACCTCAACAATGTCATCCTCAACTTGATTGGGGATCCATTATAAGGAAAATAAGAAGGTTTTTAGGGTACCCCTAAATTTTATAAGCCAAAAACAGATAGAAAAGCAACGTAGCAACAGAAAAGGTCACATAAACCTGAATCTTGCCCGATTGCAACCATTTGAATTTATCAATTGCCCAAAGCAATCCGGTGTTTGCCGGAAAAATCAGCCGGTTTAAAACCAGATCCGAAACGACGGTTTTGAAATTTCCGGGTTTGGGAAGTGATGATTCCGGTTCCTGTTTTTCTTTGC
The DNA here is from genome assembly GCA_020161835.1 of Bacteroidota bacterium. Taxonomy (GTDB): domain Bacteria; phylum Bacteroidota; class JABWAT01; order JABWAT01; family JABWAT01; genus JAFLBE01. The sequence continues at coordinate 14,443 of JAIUNL010000030.1, forward strand.
TCACATTCAGGACTTCGCCGGCAATATTGATCATTTCATCCGAGAAGGACGTACTTGAATATTGCATTCTGCTGGTTTGTGCCGGGTAACCGCATCCCCAGGCCGGACTTATCCGTGATTTTCTTTTCAGGGAAAACCGGTTTTTCAGGTAAAGTAAAATGCCGGTCACCACAAAAAGTGAAACGGCAATCAGACTTACATTTTGAATCCGGCCAACGGTGGTAAGTGATGAAACCGGACCCGCCTGATGAAACAACTCAGAATATACAGAAAGACAAAGTCCAACGATGGTTTGAGGGAAAAGTCCGGAAATCAGAATCAGACCAACCAGAATAAAAAAGGCTGAGAATTCAGACTTATCGGGATGAAAACCATGAGTGACCGGTTGCCGGGCATTTCCGAGAAAAATGACAGAAAAAACTTTTGAAAAGGCGATTAATGCAAGTCCGCCGGTAAAGGCAAGTGCAACTGCACCAATCAGCATGAAAAACGGGAAATAGGAATGAACCAGTTTGGATGCTTCGAAAAATCCGCTGAAAATGATAAACTCTGAAGCAAATCCGTTCAGGGGCGGAAGTCCGGAAATGGCAACTGATCCGACTAAAACGATCATCCCGAGGGTCGGAGCAGATTTCAATAATCCGCCCATTTTTTCAATATTCCGGTGATGATAAAAGTGATAAATAGTGCCGGCGCACATGAAAAGCAGGGATTTGAACAGAAAGTGATTGGCTGAATGAAATAAGGCACCGGTAAGTCCCAGAAAAATGACAAGAGGCTGATCATTTTGAATGCCGAAAATCATCAGGGAAAGTGCAATGCCAATGATGCCAATATTTTCAATGGAAGAATAGGCCAGCATCCGTTTCAGATCTTTTTGTGCCAGTGCATTCCAGATTCCAAAAATGGCTGTGAGAACCGAAATGGTCAGCAGGATAGACGGAATCACATAATCGGTTGGCGGATTCCAGGAAATCACCCGGATGAGTCCGTAAATGCCGGTTTTTAACATGACGGCAGACAAAACTGCAGAAATGTGGCTGGGTGCAACCGGGTGAGCTTCGGGAAGCCAGAAATGAAAAGGCATAAAACCGGCCTTCATTCCAAATCCGATAAATCCAAACCAGAAAATCGTGGTTGCCAGAGTTGAGGGCAAATGTGCATTCTGAAAACTGGTAAATTCCCAGCTTCCTGTCTGATTGTGAAGCAGAATGAACATGAGATAAAGAAAAAGGGTCCCGATGTGGGTTGCTGCAAAAAAGATCAGACTTCCCTGCTGAACGTCCTCTTTTTCACGTTCGAAAACAATACCCAGATAGCCCGATAGAGCCATCAGTTCCCAGGCAACCAAAAACAAAAAAGTGTGATTGGCCGTGATGAGAATCTGCATCGCCAAAAAAAGAAGAATCGTTGACGTCAGGGTTGAACGGAGCGACCTGGATTTTTCATATCCCGATAAATATCCGGTTCCGTAAAGTGCCGTTACGATGCCGCCAACCTGTATGATGCCAAGGAAAAACAACGATAATTTATCAAACCGAAAAGAGAAATTGCCCAGACTGACCTGCGAAAAAAGAGTCAGTTCGGGTGGATTTGGAAGTAAAAAAGCCGAAACGGTAAAGCAAAGTCCGAAAACCATGGCGAAAACAAGGGCAAGATTCGCAAGCCGGTTGATGAGAAATTGGGTCCGGACAAAACCGATCACCAGCAAAGCGAGCAAAAGAAAACCGACATCAGCAAGTAGAAAAAACGTCATCTTTTCCGTTGCCCTTCAAAAGTCTGAATGGCAGCAATCAGCTCAGGATAGGGAATCCGTTTTTCCAAAGCAGATCGCATGTCTTTGTTTGAAAGCAGAAAACTGATGTGTGAAAGCAAACTTAAATGTTGTTTGATGGTTTGTGAAATAACCAGAATCAGCGTGTGTACAGGAAGTCCGTCGAGTGAATTGAGATTCAGCGGAGTTTTAGGGAAGAAAAAGTGAATCAGCGGTTTGTTGCTACCGATGACAAGCGGAATTCTGGGGTGGGGAAGACTGATCCCATTACCGATTGCTGTCGACATGAGCTGCTCCCTGCTTTCAAGCAACTGAACGACGACATCACGCTCAACAGCCGGATCAAGAAGCGCCAGATTGGTCATTTCTCTGATATAATGGGCATCACTGAGGTCACAATTATAAAAAATGGCATCTTCGGTCAGCAAAGGAACAAGAGAACTGATCTGATATTCGGTAAAATGAGCACTTCCGGTCAGATTCAGCGGCAGATTTCTGCCCAGCGCCCATTCAATGATTTTGTCTTTGTTGAAGGAGATCCGGTCCTGAATAACCTGGTGAGGAATGTCTTTGGTTTTGACGAGTTTTTCGACTTCCTTTTCAGAAAGGGATAAAAACTGGGCGATATCTTTAATTTTAAGATCCATAAGTCACACGTTTTTTTTTGATTTTAATTTGGACATCAATTCCTGCGTCAGGCTGATTTGCTCCTGAATTTCTTCTCTGGCTTTTTCGAGAAGCGAAATCTTTGAATTGATTTGTTCGAGGTGTAGCTGAAGGTAACCAACCGTTTTTTCTTTGGCTTCCAGTTCTTTTTTCTGCTGGAAATAAAGACCGATCACATCTTTGATTTCATCAAGAGAAAGACCAACATGCTGCAGGTTTTTGATCCGTTTGGTAATATCAAGAGCCCGGTCATTGTAATACCGGTAACCGTTCGGGGTGATTTCGTCGGGGGAAACAAGTCCGAGCTGTTCGTAGTAACGAAGCGTTCGGGTGGTGACGCCTGCCTGTTTTGCAATTTCGCCAATTTTGTACAAGACTAACCTTTACGTTAACGAGAAGGTTAAGTTAAAGGTTTTTGCCGAAAAACACAATCGGGAAGGGGGAAATGGTTACGGGTCACAAAAATGCTGGTCACGAATCACGGGTTACATATTACGGGTTACAAAAATGCAGGTCACAAATCACATATTACAGGTTACAAATCAAAGGATGTAAACAACAGATCAGTGGTCACGAATTACAATTTATAATGATCAGGCTTTGGGATAGTAGTAAAAAGATAAGAGTTGTCCAATTTACATTTGGATTAAACATGTAATCCGAGATCTGTGACCCGTAACCAATTTTTGATTTTGAATTCAACCCGTAATATGTGACCCGTAACCCGTAACCAATTGTAACCCGTAACCTTTTTAATCTATTTTCATTAAAATGACAGCTTCAGACTGATGAATGGTGATTTTGCCCTGAACCACGTCTCTCTTTTCGCCGTTGGTCAGAACGACTTCCCACAAACCATCAGGCAGGTGACAGTCAGTCGGGTGACGTTGATTTCCGTTTACCGCTACGAAGAAATTGGGTTCATCGAAAGCGTATCCTTCAAGTTCAAAAAATAAGGCTAACGTGTTTAAACTTGGAAAGAAATTGATGTCTTTGGTTGAGCAATGAGTGAAAACCCGGTAATTCTTTTTTAGCGCAATAAGTTCACGGTAAAATTCAACAAGATCTTCATTCAAATCCATCAAATCATAATTGATGTAATTGGTATCGTTATCTTTTTCATAGGTGTTATGATCAACTTCACCTACATGTGGATCCGGCACAGAAGTTGGAGCAACAACCTTACTCCGTCCATATTCCTGCCCTTGTGCAATCAGAACATTTCCCTGGGCTGTAAATAAAAGTGTTGCTGCAAGTTTGTGCAACTTCAGTTCATACTGATTCAGGGTTGCATGAGCTCTCAGGTCATCAACCTTTTGTCCGGGTTTTACTTTTCCGGAAGCAAGACGGATAAAATCACCTAAAGTATGATCGTCATGGCTTTCAATATAGTTCACGTTTTGTGACGTTTTATGGAAAGGACCACCATCCTGTCTCAGCGACCCTCTGATAAACCTGACGAGTGAAAAATAGTCCTGATGATTGAAAAACCGTCCGAAAATAAACCCTTTATTGTCATCGTGCGGATGGAAACCCTTGAGTCCGTTTCTGATCTGGTCGTTCCAGCTTGCCCAACCGATATCAGAAAACCCATTGGGGTCGTATCCGCCACCCCAGGGTTCTGCAACGAGAAACACGTTGGGGTTTATCTTTTTGGCTTCATGAAGAATCTGCGAACAGGTTTCCTTGTCAATAAGCTGAGCAAGATCAAAACGGAATCCGTCAATGTGATAGCCTTTCATCCAGTGGCGGATTGAATCGAGAATCAGGCGCCGGGCCATCGGCCGTTCAGTTTTGAAATCATTTCCGCAACCGCTTTCTGAAAGCGGATTGAAATATTCATCAAGCCGGAAATAATATTTTTTATCGATCAGTTTGAGTGCATTGTTGTCGTACTGTGAAACGTGGTTGTAAACCACATCAAGAATGACAGATATATTGTTGTCGTGCAGAGTTTTGACCATCTGCTTAAGTTCATTGACCTGTTTTCCTGAAGTACCGATCCGCTGACCGGGGTTCAGGTTACCTTCACTGGAGTAATAATTTTCAGGTGCAAAAAAACCTGAAGTCATATATCCCCAATGGTTACGTGAATAAGGATTCCAGGTATTCATCAACCCGTTATCAGCTTGCTTGTGGTAGGGAAGTTCAATATTCCCGAATTCCATCAATGGAAGAAATTCAACAGCATTGACACCCATTTTTCTGAGGTGAGGAAGTCCGCCACGCTGATTTTCCTCAATGAAGCCGAGGTAAGTTCCGGGTGCAGAGCATCCTGACGACGGGTGTGCAGTCATATCACGAAGGTGGGCTTCATAAATAACCATTTCCTGATGGGAATGATTTACCCAGGAATCACCCATCCAGTCGAAATCATCTTCAAAAATCAATGTTCTTGAAGAATGATGGTACGTATTCATTGAAGTTGATGCTTTTCCGTATGGGTCAGCAATAATGATATCCGGGTTGAACCATTCTGTCCGGTGGGGTTTCCCCAGTACACGGTAACCGTAAGCCTTTCCGGCAAGATTTTCAGGGAAGGTGAGTTCCCAAACTCCATTTTCATCCCGGATCATATCATATTCGGTGTAATTTTCAGATTCTGGTGAATCGAAAAGAACCAACCTGACCAGCGAGACCCGGGGTGCAAAAACACCAAATGAGGTTTGTGTTCGGGTAAGCTGACAACCCAGTGGCTTATCTGAATAAAGGGTGTTGAGCCATTCATCCTGATTTAAAAGTCTGGGTTCACAGTTCAGGATCGAAATTTCATAATTTTCATCCCATCTCTGCGGTTCTGTAATAATCAGATAACCGTCGTATGCCGGATCAACTGACTGCACAGCCACATCAGGAAATAACCGGATGTGTTCGGGTGCAAGCTGAAAGGGTAAACCTGAAACCCTGACGAAAAGGGTTGTAAGATTAATCTGATCTGCGGAAAATAGGGTAAAATGGGGGGAGTTGTGGGAGTGACTTCCCTGGTGTTCAGATTGCTCAGAGTACATGTGGGGATTTTGCCTAAAGGTTAAACTAAACGGATTGTACCTGCCTGTCTTTTGTGAAAGATAGTTATTTTTTTAGAGAAATAAATATGCAATGAAAAATGAATGCAAACGTTTACATTTGTTAAAAAGAGAGAATTCAAGGCTGATTTGCTGATAAAATTGTCTGTTTTAGGGTTTTTTACCCGTTTTGCCATTCAGTGAAAAAGAGATGTTTTTTTCCTGTACTGAGTAATGAATCAGGATAATTTTGTACGTAATTTTAGAATCACCCGAAAGGTGGGTTATTGACCTCAAACAGTTTGTTTTATTAAAAAGATCAATTCGTCTATGAACCGGATTTTCGTTTTTCCCATTTTACTTTCAGGCGGCATCATGCTGACTTCCTGTTCAACAAAACCTGAACCACCTTCTCTTCTCGAAGGAATGAGGGTCTCAGTTTCAGCCGTAGAGAACCGGGAAATTGCCTGGACGGATAAAAAGTCGGGATATTTTTATACCCGAACCCATCAGACTGAAACCGGGTGGTTTTCGGGATGGAATGTGGCGACTCACAGGGTTTTTGCTGATTATTCGATCTCAGTTGATGGCACTGTTCTGAACCGAAAGGATGCGCAGGTTACTGTTTTCCCTGACCGGATGGAACGTTTATTTCCTGCAGCAAAAGAAACCTTTATGATGTTTGATGATCAGCCTGTACTCGGTATTTCTCTCGAAGAAGTTTCCGGGAAAGAAACCGGCCTTTCCTTGACGGGTGATCTGAAATTCATTTCTGTGAAAAATGAAACGGCGGTTTTTTCTACCCGTGATCCGAAAGAGGGATTTCTTGCCGTTTCTTTTTATAAAGAAGGTAAACTTTCTGCAAGTGATTCATCGGGTAAAATCTGGTTAACAGGTGACAAATCGGGTGGTGGATTTTTAATCGGGCTCGATTCAACTGAAGCGGGTGCTGTTTCCCTACTTGAAAAAGCAAAAACGCAGGTTCAGACCTGGACAGATGCCCGCCGGAACCGGATGGAAAACCTGCTGAAATCAAATGTTTTCAAGTCAAATGATCCTGATCTTGATAAGGCAATCAGATGGAATATTCTTTCTTTGGATGCACTGATTTCACGCCAAACCGGATATGGTATTTATGCCGGACTTCCCTGGTTCAATGATTACTGGGGACGTGATATGTTTATTTCTCTTCCCGGTACGGCTTTGGTTACCGGTCAGTTTGATGTCGCCCGAAAGATTTTATTGTCATTTGCTGAGTTTCAGAATAAGGATGAAAATTCTCCCTATTTTGGCAGGGTTCCAAATCGGGTCAGACCAGAAGATATACTATATAATACCACTGATGGTACGCCACGGTTTATTTTATCGTTGATGGATTACATCCGGTATTCGGGTGATACGTCATTGGTGAAGGAACTGTATCCCGTCATCAAAAGAAGTATTGAAGGTCCGCTGAAATATTGGGTGGATGAGAACGGGTATCTGACCCATGACGATGCCGATACCTGGATGGATGCAAAAATTGACAACAAAATTCCTCTTTCCCCCCGTGGAAACCGGGCAAACGATATTCAGAGTTTGTGGTACGACCAGTTATTGGCAGGAGTTCGTTTTGCACACTTAACCGGCGACAGTGTTTCCTTTGAAAAGTGGCAGAAAGTGGCTGATAAACTGAAAGCACGTTTTCTCAATGATTTTCTGAATCCGGCTATTCCGGCACTTGCTGATCGCTTAAGAAAAAATGGTGTTGCTGATTTTACAGTCCGCCCGAACCAGTTATTTGCTCTTGATTTCATAACCAGCGACAGTTTAAAGTGGGTTTTAACCCGAAATGCATGGGAAGCACTGGTTTACCCGTGGGGTGTGGCTTCACTCAGCCAGTCTGAACCTAATTTTTATCCGTATCACACTTCATGGGAACATTACCCGTCAAACTTTCACAAGGATTGGGCATATCACAATGGTACGGTTTGGTTGTGGAATAACGGAATTGCCATGCAGCGGATGCTGGAAGGATTTCAGTACAACCAGGCCTATCAACTCTTCAATTCAATGTCACATCAGACATTGAATGCTCCGGGTGCTGTTGGGGCATTAAGTGAATTGACTGATGCACTTCCGCCGGCGAATGAAAAATTGCCACGGCTTTCGGGTACTTTTTCGCAGGCCTGGTCAATGGCTGAATATCTGCGGGTTTGGTATCAGGGTTTTCTCGGAATTCAACCGGATGCTTTGAACAATCAGGTTATTCTGCAACCCCAGCTTCCTGATTCCATTTTCAGCCTTGATTTCCAAATTCCGTTATTTTCCGGATTTCTGAAAGGATCTTTTCACCGGACTGCTGATGATCTGAAGTTTACTCTGCTGCCTGATAGCCTGCCATCAGATGTTACCCTGATTGTTAAATTTCCCGGATTTGAGCCTGTTCCTGTCGTCATGTATGCTGGCGAAAAACTGCTGCTCAATGTTCAGAAAAAAGAACTGTCAGTTAAGTTATATGATACACTTGATGAAATTCGAGCCGAAAGTCTGCTTTTCAGGGTCAAGCCAGATGAAGAACGGATTGAACTCGCAAAACGGATTTTCAAGGATGTTCAGTTTGCAAAACCCCAGGTTCCAACTGATTATTCCAGAATGCAGCAGGCGCCGATTTGGAAGTAAAGGGAAGAGGGTTGATTTTCTGTCTCGAAATCGTTGGACTTGCTGTCATACTGAACTTAGCCTGCCCCGTCCCGAGAATCGGGATCGGGGATTCAGTTTTTTTGCTTTTTGTCCCGCCCTTTAAATTATAAACCAAACCGGTTTTAATTACAGAGACACCCAGATAGAGTGTCTCTGTGAAATTTCAATAAAAAATTTCCAACCGCTCTGCCCCCTTTCCTTAGACCCGTGCAACGTAGTTGCTTGGGTGCACCTCAGCGGTCTCCCCATCATTTCAGCAATTGAAGTTTCCCTGTTTTAACTTCAGTTCCTATTTCTACCCGGTAAAAATACGTTCCCGAGGCAAGACTTTTCCCATCGAACCGGAAGGAGTAATCTCCACTATCATGGTGACCGTTTGCAAGATCGGCAACCAACTGACCGACCAAATTGTACACCTTAACTTTCAATTCTGCGGGCTTGGCAAGGCGGATGTTGATCCGGGTTTCAGGATTGAAGGGATTCGGATAAACCGCAACATCAGTTTTAATGGTTTCTGACTCAGATTCTTGTTCACTGTTTTCTTTACCCATTCTCACTTTATTCCCTGAAGGATCAACCACCCAAACATCCCATTTTACCAAATTTGGAATGAACTTAATGGTTCGGCTGGTTCCAGATTTGGTTGTGGTGACAACCAGTTCAGAAGAACCGAAGAGTTTCAGATCATTGACTGTTTCGGTGACAAAGCCTGACCCTTTCACGCCAATACTCCAGACCCCAAGAGTGTCAATAATGATAGAATCCACAATGGCAGGATCCATATTGACATTATAAATCAGGGTATCTGTAAGCTGTACGCCTGAGATACTTAGAACGGGTTGTTCATCTGTTCCTGTGGTAATTTTGTTGGCTCCCGGTGGCGGCCAGTTAACTGTGTTCAGCGACATGAGCTTTAATCCGGAAGAATGTGCAGTTTCTGACGGACGGAAATCAACTTCACCGGGTAATAAACGGGCACCTTGTGATGAAAAGGAACCCGTTTCCTTGATCCAGTCAGTTCCGTTATATTTCCACAAGTAATAAGACCAGGATTCCTGATCACCCGATTTTCCAACGGATATCAGAAGTTTGGTTCCCTCACAGGAAAGTCCTGTTAAATTTGCAAACTGGGTTGTGGTTTCCAGAACCGTATAGGGAAGAACAGATCCGTTGTTGTACCATTTTCCTGTACCGATCGTTTTATTGCTGTTAAGCCCTGATTCCTTTCGGGTAAGCATCAACGCCAGATCATGCGTTGGGGTTACTGCATCAGAAAATGACAGGTAAGCTCCGGAGGTCGAATTGTAAATCAGAGTCACAGCAGACCAGGCTCCTTTTTTCAACCGAAGGGAATATACCTTCCCGGTGGCAGTCAGCCAGGTGACGAAGGCAACATTTCCGTTTTTACTGATGGAAACCGGTGTTGAAGAACTCAGATAAGCAGAAAGACTGATGGTTTGCCACGAACTCGCCCAAGATAACTCACCGGAAACCACATCTGCATGGCGGTAGTACAAGGTTGTGCCCGATTTAAAAATGGCACAGAATTTCAGAAAAACCGGTGATGTTCCGTCATAAATTCTGACCAGTTCAATACGTCCCTGAGGAGTAACCGGGACAGAAAGGTTTTCTTCATCAAAAATCTGATTATTAACCATGCGCCCTTGGACAGTCGAGGGATTTATGGTCAGGATATAGTACCGGTCATTCCCGTTTGAGGCGATGGAATATCCGGTAATATCTGCTCCCTGGTTACTGGCAAGAAATTCTCTTTTGCCTGTTGAGCCTTCGGTGTGAAGCCATACAGATTCACCCGACCTGTAAAGAACTGAAGAAGCCCCGTTTTCTGATGCAACCTGACTCCCGGTTACCCAACCCTGGGTTTGGGAAGCCAGCATGGCTTTGTAGTTGGCAGTAACCGTTGCCCCTGCTGTGTTAAAAACAACCGGCTGTGCTTCTGCTTGAGCTTCATTGAGTGGTTCTGTACCGGTTGAAGACCAGTTCTGGAAGGACAGACTCAAACCGGCAAGTGAGCCAGTTCCGGCTTTTTCACGGTCGGTCTTGATCTGGTAATAGGGATACCCAGTGTCAAACCTATCTTCTCCAAGAAATACTTCCTTTGAACCGGATGCCGGCAGAAACTCCGTTTGGTTTTGAGACGTCCAGGGGTCTTGAAGGGAAATGGGGATTACCCCCGGAATATCGGAAATGCCGGAGAGCGTTGCCGTTTTTATGGGTAAAAAATAGGCACCATGAATTACATTTGAATTGGCAATATCTAAAATATCATTTAAAACCGGGCTATAAAATGCTTTAATCTGATCCCAACTATTGTGCTGGAACCTCATTCCATCACGTTCAATCAGGGGTGAAATTGTAGTCATGTATATATTCCCTGAAACTGAATTACTCAAATAAAAAGGTATACCCGATTCTGTAATATCAGATATTTGTGTTTGTTCTGGGCGAATTGAAAAATTACCACCCAGATTTGTCTCATTATGCTGGTTGGTAAGAAGGATTTTCCTTTGTGATATTTCCGTTCTGACGAAATCAAGGATTCCGTACATTCTTGCAATTTGAAGTGGGGTAAATTGTGTTCGATAGATATCATAAGTATAATCCATATAATTGCTTACCTGCCGGGTTTTACCCTCACATTGAACTGGCGGAATTAGGGGATATGAAGGATCACCAAATTTATACGAATCGCTACAAGTAGGTGTATCAGCTACACAATCGGTACCAATACATGCAGAATCATCACCCCAAGTGTGTTTTAAGCCCAGCCAATGTCCTATTTCATGAACGGCAGTTTTTCCCTGATTATAACTTACACTTGAATTTCCGGTCATTCCTACGGTGGTAAAATCTACAACAACCCCATCAGTATGAATTAAATCGTGTTGTTCGTATGTGGTAATACAGCCATCGCTAATTGGCCAAGTTGCGTAACCAGTTAGAGTACCTGAAAGGTCGCATATCCATATATTTAAATACCTTTTGGTATCCCATGCATCATCACCACCATAAGCAGAATATTTAATTATGTCTATATTATTGGTTTCTGGACCTTTGGAAAAGCCATCCACTGATGTTTGAATCCTCCTGATGCCAGTGGTTGGTAATCCATTCGGGTCTTTTTGAGCCAGAAAAAATTCAATTTTGGAATCAATCCCATCTGCACCATCACCGATCCGAGGCCCATCTCCTATTGATCCTGCTTTTCGACGGAAGCATTGATTAATTACATCAAGTTGTTCAAATATTCTGGAATCTGGAATATTTTGGTCAGAGTTGTTATAGACAACATGAAATACAACCGGAATGTTATAATCCGGCATAATAGCACCTTCCGAATTTTGAATTTTTGCCAGCATTTGTTGCGAATGTGTAGTAAGTATTTGCTCTACGTTTTCAATGCAGGAAGCAAAATTTGGATCGGCGTTGGTCATTTGTTCGATTAAAGAATGTGTACCACAAATTTCACTTTGACTAAATCCGGGTACGGTCATTAATAAAAGCCAAAAGCAAGTAATTAATCTGTTTAACATGATTTACTCCTTATTTGTTACGGGATCTGGTTTGAACGGTTTGTTTTCCTGTTAAAATAAAAGCCTTTGATCTGGGATCTTCACCAACAGCAACAACCCGTGTTTTCGAAATATCAAGACTTTTTAGTCTCGTTTGATCTTCCAATACTTCTGTCAATTGTTTCCAGGTTGAACCATTAAAATGAAGCAGACTTAAATGATCCCCACCAATCATAACATTAGCAGGGGAGGTACCCCGGATCCTGACCGGCATGCCCATTTCAGGTGGGGGATAGGAAAGCCAATATTTTCTCTGCCGATGAAAATCCCATGACCAGATACTTTTATGTTGATTATAAGAAAAAACGCCAAATGCTGATGTTTGAAACAGGGGTGTTGAACTTGAATACTGCCAAACACTTCTGAATAAAAAAGTTGGCTGGCTGTTTACCGGAAAATCTTCTGGAAAATCTTCCTCATTTATTGTTTTCCAACTTCCTTTTTCAAGATGAAGTAAAACCGAATGACCAATCAGAGAAATACTTCCCCCGGCAACAGAACCACATGACCATATATCACTCTCCGATGTCCCCCAGACATCGAGAAGATCAACGGTAGTACCAGATTCCATCAGGGTAAAAGTGCTGCCGTTGTAGTGGGTGATGGAACCAAAATCGCCAACTAAAAATAAATCAGTGGCAGAACGACCAAATATTTTTTTTGTTGCACCTAAATTGAACGCCCTATAATATTCTCTTTTAGTTACATTGCCTAAAATATCCATTGTTGTTAAGCTGCTACCAGAGGACAAAAACAACTTTGAGTTCACATGAAAAAGAGTATTTAGTATTTGAACTGAAAGAGTTCCTACTCCATTTAACATTGATATTCTATATTTCTTCCACACCTTTCCATTCCACATGGCAGCATTGTATCTGCCAATTGGGTGATTGGCGGGGTCACTTACGATATCCCCAACCACCCAGACACAGGTGTCATTTACTATGGCTACATCCCATAGAATAGAACCGGGTGCACCCAACGTATCCAGTCGCCACGTAAAGTCATGACTCGTTGAATCCATGGTTTTTCCCGTCACCGTTTCCCCTTTCAGAAAGGTCGTTTCTGTCTTTTTCCAGATGGCCTGCCAGGTGTAAGTTGTTGAGGGAGTTAGAGCTGTATCAATTAACGTCGTATCTGGCCGGTGAAGAGAAAAGGTTTGAACAGGCTGGGAATTCCGGGTGAGAGTCAGTGAAGCTGGGTAAGTGATCCCGGCGGTGTGAAGGGAAAGTGTTGCAGTAGTTAAATCGGTTTCTTTCACTTTCAGCATCAGGCTGTCTGTCCTGTTTTCGGGTCTGGTACTTTCGGGTTCTTTGCAGGATGTGAAAGCAGATAATAAAACAAAACTATAAATGGCTGTCAGAAACAGGATTTGGTTTTTTTTCATAATTTGAATTTGGAATCAGTGGGTTGAAATTCGGTTCGGCTTATTTTCAGACAAGGTCGTCAGGATTTCGGGAAAAAGTCAAGACCAGGTCGGAAATTAAATTCTTGTTGTAGGGGTTGGTTTGCGGGGGTTGTA
>JAIUNL010000005.1 GCA_020161835.1 Bacteroidota bacterium
ATTATTAGGATTTTCGCTAAAGGAGAAAATTAAAATTGGCTATGCCTATGAATTTGCACCAAAGATTGCGGATGGATTTGGTACCGGTTCGCACGAGTTACATGTAAGCGTACGACTGGGTAAGAAACAAGTAAGCAGGCCAGCGGCAACACCTACAGTAACAGAAGAGGAACCCGTTACAGAAAAAGTAATTGAGAAGACCCAACCTAAAGAAGAGCGCGTTGAACCAAAACCTGTGGTAGAAGAACCGAAGAAGGAAGTGGTTGAGGAGCCAAAGAAAGAGGTGGTGGAAGAATCGAAGAAAGAAGTCGTTGAGGAACCTAAAAAAGAAACGGTAGTTCAGCCTGTTGTCGCAGAACCTGAACCACCAAAAGAAAAAGTGGTTACATTAAACGGTCGTGGCCTTAAACCTGGGCATTATGTGGTAGTGGGTGCATTCCGGTCAAACCAAAATTCGCTTGCACTAATGAACAACCTGAAGAAAGAAGGTTATCAGGCAACGGTTTCATACTCTCCGGTTAAAGAATATTACTATGTGCACATGGGTAATCTGGCATCGCTTGATGAAGCCAAAAAACTGCGCGATGACTACCGGAAGGAAAACAAATTTAGCTTAAAGGATACCTGGATCTTAACGATAGATTAAGAACTGTTTAACATACTAACGCCCAACTATTGGCACTGGCCGACAGTTGGGCGTACTTCAATTGCCTATCCACTTCTCACGGGGCTTCACGCAACAAGCGAAGACATAAAAGCAACAAGCAAATACTTGATTTATCCGGGCAACGAAAGGTATCCCTTTGCGGGAGATACGGAGGTTATTGGCCTGATTGAGTTTTTACATTTAATTGAAAATAGTAGCAGTTAACCACAACTCACTACACCAATACCGCAGTTCATTTCAATACGGTTGCCGGTAGTGAATCCCTACCCCACCTTTGCTCCGTATTCAGCTTAAAAAAGCCTTTCGTTATGAGATCCGTTTACTTTTTACTTTTGATGATTAGTCTATTGAATTCTCAAGATTCAGAAAGAAGCATTACTTATTATGAGCGTACATGTACGGGAACAGGTGAAAAAAGACCGATTGAAGGGTCATTTAACGTTGAGTTGTTTTCTACAAGAGATTCACATGCATTAAGAATAACAACAACTTCAAATTATAATGATTCTGAGATTATTGTTGACACAACCTACAATGGGAAAAATATTAATATTGAAATTTGTGGTTATTTGAATAATAAATCAGGGGCTTCTTTTTTTTGGAGAGGCCATGCAAGGTGTTTCTTTTTCTTAAATACTAACTTTGACTCTCTTTATGTAACCCTAAAACACAAGTCAGTTATTGATACTTTTTTGGTAAACTATTCAAAAACCAGATACAAATTAAAGAAAATTTCTAAAAGCGATATGTTCATTAACAATTCAAATAACGAAATTATTTTAAGAGAATAACGATGAATTGCCAGTATAAAATAATTCTAACTATCGCTTCCTGGCTGACCGGCACGCGGCTGGGTTCTTCAAGTTTTCAAACATTTTGAAAGTTTTTCGCTTCGGGTTGCTTCACGTGCCGGCACCAGAAGCTAGGCGTTAGATTTGGTTTGCTCAGAATCCTTAATTTCCGTTCTTTGGCATTTTGCTCGTTTCACCCGCTCTTCGGTCAAAATCAAAACTTGAAGTTCAACTTTGTTTTTCCTGTTTTGCAAAAGATAAACCGCGGGCATTTAGCCTTATAAGTTTTTGGGTTTTCTTGGTTTTCGGTTTCTATTCCCGGATTTCCCCGTTACAAAAATTAAATTTTGTCCTTTGGCTTTCTGAATTTTCTATTGTAGCCCTTTTCACTTTGGTTTTAAAGTCTCAATTCCCTACTTTTTCAGAAGTTTCTAGTACGCTTTGTTTGAATTAAAGACTGTGGTTTCGGGTGTGGGGCAAATCTAACTATCGCTTCCTGGCTGACCGGCACGCGGCTGGGTTCTTCAAGTTTTCAAACATTTTGAAAGGTTTTTCGCTTCGGGTAGCTTCATGTGCCGGCACCAGAAGCTAGGCGTTAGATTTGGTTTGCTCAGTTTCTTTTAGTTTTCAAGTTCTTTGAAATTTTGCACGTTCCATCCGCTCTTCGATTGAGATCAAATCATAAAGTTCAACTTTGTTTCTGCCGGTTTTGCAAAATGAAAGAGCGGGCGTTCTCTCTTTTATGTTTTTTTGGTTTTGAGTTCTCGGGTTTCTTGTCAGTTTTTCTTAGTTACAAAAATTAATTTTTTTCCCAATCAGTCAGAATGCGCTTTTGTTGCCCTTTTGCTTTTGGTTTAAAAATCTCAATTCCCTACTTTGTCTTCGTTTTAAAGCATTTCAAGTTAGAAAACGCGTTTTTTCTAAGATCGTGCAAATCTAACTATCGCTTTCAGCGGATTTGCACGCGGCTGGGTTTTCGATAGTTTTACTCATTTTAAAAGGTTTTTCGGCTTCGGCGAGTTCACGTGCAAACCACAGAAGCTAGGCGTTAGAATTAATAAACAGGAGCTTTGAGATTTTATGAAAATTGTAAATTTATTACTAACCATTTTTATTTTCCAAATTCTTAATTCGTGTTCAACTCCAGTATCTTCTTTTGAGTATCGCGGAAAAGAGAAAAAATCAGACAAGAAAATATTTGTCCAAACTATTTCCATTGATTCGGTTTTGATTTTGGAAAAAGGTGTTAAAATTGTTGCCAATGATAATTCGTTTACATTAATATCTGGTAAAAAAGTAAAAACACCATTTTTCATTGATAATACATATTACTTCGGTGATGTAAGTAATGACTTCCCAGGTTCGATAAAAGCAGGCGCCAAAAAGGTTAAGGTAATTGTTGAAGGAAAAGATAAACCCCTACATGGTTTACTTTTTTTTGGAGTTCTTCCCTTCCCAATAATAAATGAGAATCCAGATTTTAAATACCATACAATTTCAAATTTAGGTGAGGCAATTGAAAATGCATACAAAGGCAATATTTCACATAATGGTCATAAAGTGATATTTGAGGAAAATGTTTGGTATAATGATGATCATCCCATAGATAATGTTTACTCATACATTCTGTGGCTTTCTTTAGAACCATTTTGAAATTAATAGGTGAATTATTAATTCTAACTATCGCTTCAAGCCGATTTGTGCGCGACTTGGTTTTCTGATAGTTCAACACATTTTGAGAGGTTTTTTGCTTCGGTCGGGTTCACGCACAAACGGCTTAAGCTAGGCGTTAGAATTATTGGAGAAAGTGTTATGAAAATTATAAAGATTGTAGTGTTTGTTCTTCTAGTATCATCAATTGGGTATTCCCAAGGAGTCGAAGAATTTCAAAATACATTTGTTGTCTACGGCAATGCAACTGCCTCAGCAGCATCGAACCTTGCGGACCTCAATTTTAGTATATTTGAAAAGGATCCAAATTTCAGGACCGCTTACATTAAAGCTAGAGAAAAGGCTTCCCTTTTAACTAAAGAGCTTGAAAATATTGGTGTCCCTAAAAATTCCATTTCGACCTCAACTCTTTCAACGGGCTCAAAAGAAAGCTTTTCTATTTTCGAATCCAATAAGCTAGAATATACTGTCCGTTTGGAGATAAATATCCATTTGGAATCTCTTAGCAAATTCGACGAAATAATGTTAACACTCGCTGAAAATGGAATCCGGGAATTGAGTAATGTCAATTTTTCATTTAGTAAAACAGATAGTTTAGGTTATAGGGCTTATAGTCTAGCACTCGAAAACGCATATGAAAAATTCAGAATTGCAAAAGTAATAACTAAAAATGAAAATATGATTTTGCTGTCAATTGAAGAATTTTCGGATCAATTTGGCGAAGTGAACAATGGCGCTTGGGATAAAAAGCAGAATTTCATTCGTGGAGGGCGCGCTTCAGAAGTGGCATTTGTTTTAGACGAATATGGCATTACCGGTAAAACAGTTACAATATCAAAAAAATTAAAAGTCACATTCCTCATAAAACAATAATTCTAACTATCGCTTCCGGCCGATTTGCACGCGGCTTGGTTTCTGGTAGTTTAACACATTTTGAAAGGTTTTTTGGCTTCGGCGAGGTCACGTGAAAACGGCAGAAGCTAGGCGTTAGATTTGGTTTGGTCGGTATCCTTAAGTTTTGTTCTTTGAAATTTTGCTCCTCACCAAGGCTCTTCGTTCAAGATCAAAACCTTAAGAGTTTTCGTAGTTTTTTATTTCTTTGCAAAAGAAAAACCGCGGGCATTTGACCTTATATTTCTTTTTGGTTTTCTTGGTTTGTGGTTTCTATTTCCCGAATTCCTCGTTACATAAATTAATTTTTGTCCTCTGGCATTCTGAATACGCTATTGCAGCCCTTTTCTTTTTGGTTTTAAAGTCTCAATTCCCTACTTTTTCAGAAGTTTCAAGTGCGCTCCGTTTATAGAAAAAGACAGTGGTTTCGGGTTGGGGGCAAATCTAACTATCGCTTCAAGCCGATTTGTGCGCGACTTGGTTTTCTGATAGTTCAACACATTTATAAAGGTTTTTCGGCTTTGGCAAGTTCACGCACAAACGGCTTAAGCTAGGCGTTAGATTTTATGATCAAATACTTTTTCATCCTTACATTGGTTTTTAATTCTCAATTTGTAATCGCACAAATTAAGCCTAAATTTGAAATCCTAACAGTTGATTCAACAATTAAGGCACATTGGTTTGAACCAGGAAATGAGTTCACTATCCCCTTTCCGAATTTAACAGAATTGAACGAAAGTTCTGATTCATATTTTGAAAGAACAAAAATCCTAACCGGGAATGGTTTAATTTTTCAAATTCATTCAATACCTGTTCCTGAATCGTTAACCTTTGAAAAAGATACCGATTCATTACTTATCAAATACATCGATAGTGAAACTGCCTACCTTGGAAAAGTAATTGGAAAACCTGATTTGCAATCGTTCATAAACAAAATTAATCTTCCAAACGATTTACCAACAAGCCCCAAATTTTATGTGTGGGGTTTTGACTATCCAAATCCCGAAATTGAGATTAAAACTGACGAAACTGTGAAAAGCAGTGCAAAATCTTCAGTTTTTATTATTACAGTTAGAAATGGGTTTATTATTGGTTTAGGAACAACTATTTTTGATCCTGAAATACAAAATTCAATAACAGATTATATCATTCAATCATTTCTATCAATGGAATAATCATAAAATCTAACTATCGCTTCCTGGCTGACGAACTCGCGGCTTGGTTTCTTTAGTTTTCAAATTATTTTGGAAGGTTTTCGGCTTCGGAAAGTTCACGAGTTCGCACCAGAAGCTAGGCGTTAGATATTATTTCTATGACTGATATTCCAGATTACACAAAATATACGATTTCAGAACTTTTTGAAGCTGTTGGCTCAATCGACAAGAATAAATATCCAGACAGGTATTCAGCCATTTTAGATGAATTCCAAAAGAGAGAACAGTTAAAATCATCCAAACCAAGATTTCGAAACAATTATAATGGGAAATATCTCTCAAGTCCGTTTACTCCTATTTCAAAATATATGAATTTATTTCCTATTCTCTGCCTCTTTTTCATTCCCTTTGACCAGGGTTTTCCCTATTTCATTTTTGTACCGTTTTGGGGATCATTAACAATTTACTTTTTATACATTTTCATAAAAACAAGTGAAGTCATATATAAAAATGATTGTTTGCATGTTACAAATATTCAAGGCACATTTATTGTACCTTTAAATTCTATTGTAAAGGTTTCAACATTTGGTTTTCACTACTCAACTCCAATTTTTGTAAAGTACAAACTCAATAACCAAGTCAATTCCTTTTACTTTAACTCAAACTATAACTACAAAAAACTTACATCGAAACAGCATCCAATTTACATTCTATTAAATGCAAATCAACAAAAAAATAATATCTAACTATCGCTTCCGGCCGAATTATCAAGAAAAATCCCGGATGTAATCTAATAGAATACTATGGTAAAATCAAGCTAAATCCGGTAAAAGATTAGGCTGCATTTTTCCATCCGAAATGGCAAGGTTCATTGGAGTTCCAGACTCCGCATACCCACCGGACGATTTTATTTGCTACATTGTTTTCAATGACTCTGATATGCTTCCCTTCCTTTAGCTTTTGCTCCTTGTATAAGATGATTTCAGGTTCAGTTTGCATGACTGACCGGGTTCCCATTTTCAGCATTGACCTGGCATCCTTCCTGCCTGTTTTCCCTGTCCTGGGTTTGCTCAGCAGACTTGTCCCGCTCTGCCTCGGATGAGGAGCAATCCCAAACCAACTGGCAACCTGTTTAATGTCCAGCCTCTCTTTGTTCCAGAACAATGTCAGCAACAGAACACCGGTCAGCTTTCCTACTCCCGGAACTGATTTAAGTAAATCATAGCGGCGTTGGATATGCTTGTGCCGCCGGATATGAGCCCACATTTCCCTTTCCAGTTTCAAAATCTGAGCAGAAAGTGATTTGAGACTGGTTTCAATCGCCAGTACGGAAGCCTTTGAAGCAAAGATCTGACGTTTCATCTGTTTCTGATAGGCAAGAAGCCTTGAACGATCTCCCACCAGTATCTGTCGGGTCTGGTAGAGAATCCGGAGTTGCTCCACTTCCGCATCTGCAACGGGTGCCGGTTTCAGTGTATCTTTAAAACGGAAGGCATATTCTGCCAGTTTAAAGGCATCATATTCGTCGGTTTTCTTCCGGTGCTCCGGACTTACCCGTTTCAGGGCCGTTGTCGGAAGCAGACAAACCGTCCAGCCTTTCCGCTGCAGAAGGTAAATAAACAGGTCATCATAGACACCTGTATTTTCTACAACCAGAGTGGAGTTATCACATGTCACCCCATTTTCTCTGAGCCAGGTTAAAAACTTCTGAATTCCGGCTTTGGTATTCCGGAACGCACCGTCAATGCGGGAGCCTCCCGGACCATTTTTAAGGAGACAAACATTAAAAGAATCGGCGGACATGTCGATTCCGGAGAAAAAATGTTTCTTCATTGATAAAAACTCCCTAACTTGGTTAGTGTCAGGCCGTCATCTACTCTATTAATAATCGTCACGATTAGCATACTATCTGATGGTTGTCTGACAAATTGATTTCGTGAAGATCGGCAGTCCTAATTCCGCAGTTAGTTGTTAGAAACTAGATTTGCACTTAGGAGTCTGCCGGTCTTATTTAAAAGTACCGGAATTATCAAGAAAAATCCCGGATGTAATCTAATAGATTTGCACGCGGCTTGGTATCCGATAGTTTAACACATTTTGAAAGGTTTTTGGCTTCGGCGAGTTCACGTGCAAACAGCAGAAGCTAGGCGTTAGACTCAATTCTTTTACAACTTGTATTTTACAATGGGGAACTATTTTAATTTTAAAATGTACCTCAAACTATTAAATTTTAAACTTATATGACTAATTAAAAAATGAAGTTTTTCCTTTTATTTTTGTTGCACATATTTACAATTTTTCTGTCACCGGTTAATGGCCAAGACTCTTTTAACAAAAATCAATTTATTTATGGACTTTGGGAAGATTCTTGCACAGTTGGGTCAGCTGGAACTGGTGACACATACTTTTTCAGAAAGGATGGTACCTTCACTTTCACTTATTCCCAATACCAGTGGGCTGGCAGAAGAATAATTTCCTTTTCTGGTACTTTTGAATTGAAATCCGACTCAATATTCTTTTTTATCAATAATTCTAGAGAAATTGTTGGTGGTAGGATTGAAAATGACGGTCCACCAAATGATCTTGGATGGGTTGTTGCAGATGGTGAGGCTAAATCATTTTATTACAAAAATGTCTCTCCAATTGGGAGAAATTTCTCAATCGAACAAGACAACGAAAAAATAAGTATCAAAATCGATTTTATGAATTTTATAAAGATTTCCGAAAATACTGAACAAAACGAGTAGAAACTCGGTCGAAGAATTGGGTCTAACTATCGCTTCCGGCCGATTTGCACGCGGCTGGGTTTCCGGAAAGTTCAACAATTTTGAAAGGTTTTCAGCTTTGGCGAGTTCACGCAAAAACACCAGAAGCTAGGCGTTAGGTTTAATTCAATAACAAAAAGCATAATGCGAATACTTCTAATTCTAGGTTTGTTTCCAATATTATTGGCGTGTGGCACAACCCAGCATTATGCTCCAATGAAACCGATAACAAACGGAAATTCAGTGGGTAGTTTCTCTTTAAGTTATTCTCTCAGCGATTTTCAAACTATAACTCTTCAACTTGGAGCTTATTTCAGAGTTACAGAAAAAGATATGGTCGGCATTTCCTTCCAAAACTTTATGATTCCAAATTCAATTAGTTATTTAAGGCTTTGGAATAATGAAATATTATCTGGTAATTATCAATTGCATATCAATAATCTTTTAACATACAATCACTCACCAACTTACGAATTACGATATGCTGTTTTTAATGAAACCATCAATCCCAGTCAAAGTTACGAAGTAGGATTGGGTGTTTACTCCACACCTTTTATTTATGCGTTAAATGGACAATCTTTTCCAACTTCATTTTCCCCAATCTTGGCTTATCGTTATAGTGGTCGGGATTTCCTATTTCAAACCCAATACATCTACAATTACAGCCAATATAAAACGAATGAAATCCTAAAGTATACAAATAGAATGTTTGATTATTCTTCTAACTCTTGGATTAAAGAAGGTCCCAAATTGGTTTTCGAGAACAACGAAATTGCAAAATTTGAGGAAGTTGTTGGGAAATCTAATTCTTGGGTTATGAGAACAATAAATGGAGACTCTCTATTACTTTCTGGTTCAGATCCATACCCTGATTGTATTGGCTGTGGAATTAGAAGACTCAGACTCAACGAAACATTACCAAGTGAATCATACAAAGTGTTTTGGGTTGAGTCCGCAAAGGGTGGTGACTACATTATTCTAAATATTCAAAAAGCATATTCAGATTATTTAGAGGGAAAACAAGTAGATTTGCGCCCAGGGTACGATTATATTGAGCAATCTCTAAAGAAAAATCGGTTTATACTTGATGATATGAGCATTTCAATTGGTACCGTTATTGAGGGAAATTAAACCTAACTATCGCTTCTTGGCTGATTTTTGCGCGGCTGGGTTTCCGGAAAGTCCAACAATTTTAAAAGGTTTTTCAGCTTCGGTCGGTTCACGCAAAAACACCAGAAGCTAGTCGTTAGGTGCAAAAATGCTACAGGTTAAAATTTTGTATTTATCGACTTTTCATAAAATATTTAGGTATAACCATTTAATATTATGAATTCAAAAGATCTTAAAACCATTGAATACTTTGCAGGTAAAAGAGCTGTTACATCTTTTCTAACTGATAATCATTCAAATTATGAAACAATTTAGGCAACACTTTTCAGTTCCGATTTGGTAGGTTTTACAAAAATTGAAAAGCCACTTTCACCAAGTGATACATTTCACCTGCAAAAACGATATTTGAGTGAATATTCTTCTGTTCTTATTTCTTGTGGTGCTGAAATTGATTATTACCATGGATCATCCCTTTTAGCATTTTGGGATCACTCAATACTTGAAAACAATTTAAATGTCGTTTCTTTTATCAGTAAACTTCGAATTGCTGATGAACAGTTACAACAAGAGTATTTAAGTTTTGGACTTCCATACTTTAGGACACAAAATGGTATGGCTACTGGGGAAGTACAATTTGGAAATATTGGCACTCAATATCGTGGTAAGTATTCTTTATTTGGATCAGAAGTTAATAAAGTTGTTCGTATGGCACAAGGAAATAGAGATTATGAAACTCATATTTTACTGGATGAAGAAACTGTCAATTTAAACCCTGACATTTCAGAGTTTGAGTTTCTCCAAGAATTGAATATTAAGGGCAGTACAAAAAGATTGAGAATCTATACGATTAAATAATATGCACCTAACTATCGCTGCCTGCCGATTTGCACGCGGCTTGGTTTCTGAAAGTTCAACACATTTTGAAAGGTTTTTCGCTTCAGGTTGCCTCACGTGCCGGCACCTGAAGCTTGGCGTTAGGTGCAGAATATAACCATTAAAATATTTTGTGTTTTTTTGCTTTTCTCGACAAAACCAGGCAACTTATTTAGGCATAACATACAATTAGTGGCACGACTACCAGACCGTAACACTTCAAAATTTATTTTAACAGACATATGAGTTTTCTTAAAAATATTTTTGGCAAAAGAGACGAACCTATTAAAAGTTATGGTGACTTTTGGAATTGGTTTCAAACTTACGAAAAAACATTTTTTAATGCAGTCAAATCTCAAAAGGACATTGAAAAAGAATTTTTCGACAAACTTTCACCAAAACTTGCAGAACTAAAAGACGGTTATTTTTATCTGACAGGTATGTATGACGACAATACTGCTGAATTAGTATTGACAGCAGACGGCAATGCAAAAAACATTGTTTTCGTAGAAGAACTGGTAGAACAAGCACCGAAAATAAACGGTTGGAAATTTACATCACTGAAACCTGCAATGAACATTGATAATGAAGTAATTAATATGGCAGGATTTAAATTTGACAGAGATAATTTATTTTTCTATTCCAACGAATACCCTGACTATCCAGATGAAATTGATATTTGTGTAATTCACAATGAATGGACAGAAGAAAACAAGCAACAAATAGGAAATGGAATTTACATATTCTTAGACAATTATTTAGGCGAACTTGATTTTCTAAATACCATAGATAACCTAAAATTCAAAGGCAAACACAAAGCTGATAAAGAGCTTGTTCCAATTGATAAACTTAAGGACTATTTGAATTGGCGACAAAAAGAATTTATTGAAAAGTATAGCGGACTTCGTTACAACACGGAAAACGACACCTATTCAAGTTTGGAAGCAGAACTTAATAATGGAAAACCTTTGATTGCAATTGTCAATTCAACATTACTTGATTGGGACTGTAAAGCATCTCACCCTTGGATTCTAAAAGTTAAAATCAACTATGACGGTAACCACAATAATGGTATGCAAGATAATAGCACTTATGAACTTCTTAACGAGTTTGAAGAACAAATAATGGTTGAATTAAAAGACTTTGACGGTTACTTAAACATAGGCAGACAAACAGCTGATAATTCAAGAGAAATTAACTTTGCTTGCAAAGATTTTAGAAAACCATCAAAAGTTTTGTACGACTTGACAACAAAATATTCAGATAAATTGGAAATAGAATATGATATTTACAAAGACAAATATTGGCAAACATTTGACCGATTTAGACCGAACAAGCTAAAACCCAGAAACTAAGAGCAGTTTGGCAAAAGAGGCAGTTCAGTGCACTACAGACAAATTTGTAGTTAATCAAAGTTTGGCTCACCACATCAATATTTTTAGTAATAATCGCCACATTCGCCAAGTTTCAGAACTTTGATTTGGGTTAACGGAACAATACAAAGACAAACCTATTTACACCTAACTATCGCTTCCGGCCGACTATTGCCCGTAGTTCAACACATTTTGAAAGGATTTTCACTTCGGTTGGTTACGTGAAAACGGATGAAGCTAGGCGTTAGGTGTAAATATGGAACAATTATTTTTTCATCGTTTCAAGTACCTTTAGCTAACCAAGTTATGCATGCACAACTTGTGGACATAAGAAAATTAGCTGCCATTTATTGACAACACTACAAACTTGAAATATTTGAGCATTGAGCAACAAATAACAATAAATAACGACAAGACAATATGAGAAAACATTTCCTCTATCTACTTCTTTTGACAGGACTTTTCGGTTGTAACATTCCGACAGAGCTACCTGTTTCTGACAGTGCAAAACCTGCCGACATATTTTCACGGACTTTTATAGACAAAATTATTTCAGGACAAATTGAAATTGCTTTTACTGACATTGACCCTGAAGTTCTAAATGATAAAGCAAAAGAATTTATCACTAACTTAAGCCGGGACATCAACGGAGCGACACCAAATAAATACAGAGTTGTAGAAGTAAATTGGACTTCAGGAGTTTTTACGGAAACTGGAAAATTCACGAACTATAGACTTGGCTACGAATACGAATTTGAGAAAGGTAACATTTTATTTACGACAGTAATTAACGAAAAAGACGGCAAATTTATGGTGACATCTTTTAACGGAAAGTTTCTTCCTGCACCTTTATCCGAGTTGACAAAATTTACATTGACAGGGAAATCCGTTCTTCATTACATTTTTTTAGTCTTTTGTATTTTAGTTCCGCTATTCATTTTTGCAACGCTGATCGCAATGTTATTCAGCAAAATGACAACAAAGAAAAAAATTATTTGGGCTTTAATTATTCTATTTGTTTCATTACCAAAGTTCTTAATAAATTGGGGCAATGGACAACTTGACTTTAACCTATTAAACTTAAGCCTTCTTGGAAGTGGTTTTAGTAAGCCGACACTTTATTCAGCTTGGTTTTTATCTTTTCATATACCAATTGGTGCGATTTTATATTGGTTCAAGCGAAAAAGTTTGTTGCCAGAAACAGTGCATGCCAACAACGAGCCAGTTAAAAATAATGACCCAACTAACTTAGACTCTGCAACTAATGAAGAATAAAACGGCAGCTAAAAGCACATTTGCAAAACGTTAATTACCTTAGATGAACAAAACAAAGACAAGCATATTTGCACCTAACTATTGCTTCCGGCTGATTTTTGCGTGGCTGGGTTTCCTGAAAGTTCAACAATTTTTGAAAGGTTTTTGGCTTCGGTTGAATTCACGTGCAAACAGCACAAGCCAGGCGTTAGAATTAAATTATCAAATCAAAAAAGGTATTGACATATGGCAGGTTCTGGCTTCATTAAGCAAATGTTTGAATCGAACAAAGAAAACCTTGATCAACTCAAAAAGACGAAACTTAAAGGATTTGAGAATAAGCACCAATATGAGGGATTAGATAAAGATTTATTGGAGAAACCGATTTCAGATGAAAGCCTGAAGGCTTTTAAAGATCGGGCAATAAAAAACCAAAAAAAAGAAAATTTGAAACAAATAATTAAATCATCGATTATAATTGTATTTGTGGGAATAGTCGTTATCCTTATGATGATTTCATTTTTTCTAAGACAAAATAGATAATGAGAGTCATATGAGAAGAATCGTTTGTGACTTTTTTATTTTTTTAAAATTCTTTTTGGTAATATTTTTGGCAAATTCCTTTTCTCAAGATACCAAAGTCATAATTCACTGCAACCTAAATATTGTTAATGAGACAAATAGCAATATTGATTCTTTAGATTATGAACAAGTCGAGTTGTTTTTAAAAACCTTTGATTCAACTTGCCAGAATAATACAGAATTCAGTGAATATTCAAATGAAGTACTATTTAAACTACTTGAAACGCGTACAATTTTGTTCGTTAATGTTCTTTCAAGCAGTAAAAGTATAGATCTTCCTATAATCTTTTCTGAAATCGAAAATCCAGTTACAGAGTGTGATTTGCAACCAATTTTTTTAAAATTAAAGGAAATTACCGGATCTGATTCAACTATTAACAAATTGCAAAAATGCATTCGTATTGCAGCATCAAAATCAAGTCAAATACTCAATGAATAATTTCAATCTAATTTTCACTTCAGGCCGTTTTTGCTCAGCTTGGTTTTCGGATGTTCACCAAATCTTGATGTTTTTTTACTTTGCCAAGTTCCCCCAGAAACACCAGAAACATGGCGCTGGAAAATTCAATGAAGAATGAACCAAATTACAGTCGATATAGTAAGGAAGAATTAGAGCAAGCCTTGGAGAGCATTGATAAGGAAAAATTTCCGGAGCGTGTTAAAAGTATTCTAAAGGAAATCAAGCTTATTGATAAACGTGAAAAAGTCTATGAAATTTATAGCTCGAGTAAAACAAAAGCTATAGATTTTATTACTTTATCAAGATTTCCTGGTCTTGATAAATTTTCCCTCGCAATATGTTTATGGTTTATATTTTTCCCAGTTCCTTATGGAATTCTGCTATTTGTTTTACTTCTTCTCCCTTTTATCGGAATAATTCTAAACGGACTTGATAAACCAAGTATTTCTACTCTGGTAAATTTCCGATCTGGTGGAAAAATTGATGTTGCCGATTTTATTGATTTGCCTGCCTTAGCCATATTTATTAGAATTCTATTCGATTACACCATTGATACCTATTCTGCAATATTTACGACAGGTTCAATTTTACTCATTTTAATTTTTGGTCTTCTAATTTTTACTCATAAATTTAAAATCACGGAACCAATTCCAAACAAATTATTGGTTTATCTAATGATAATTGGAAATTTAACCTTATACTCATATAGTTCGGTTGTTGCAATAAATTGTACCTATGACTACTCTGACTATATAGAATATTCGACAACAGCAATTGACAAGCACATTTATAGAGGAAAAAAACATACTTCTTATTTCGTCACCGTGAAACCTTGGGGTCATCATAGAGAAATTGAAGATATTAGAATTACATCTTCACAATATTTTAAAATCCAACCTGGTGATTTAATACAAATAAATTACCATGAAGGTTTACTTGGTATCAAATGGTTTGGTGTTGCAAATTGAAATAAAAAACTACCGCGTCCTGGCGATTTGCGCGCGGCTTGGTTTTCGATAGTTCAACAATTTTAAAAGGTTCTTGGGCTTCGGCGAGCCCGCGCAAAAACACCAGAAGCCAGAGGTTATTTAATTATGGAGAAACAAATGAAATCGAAAAATCCATGGGTTACTATTTTAGTAAATTTACTGACTCCAGGCCTTTCCTATGTATACTTAGGTGCAATCAAAAGGTTAACAATATTTTGGATAATTTTAATATCAACCTATAGTTCGATTGGTTTAAGCGGAGTGTTGAAAATGCCTTTTGGTATTTTCTTAGTATACGGAATAATATTTACCATTGTCCTGATTGGGTATATAGATTGTTTTCGATTGGCCAAGATTACAGACCATGATTATCAAACGAGTTATGCAAAAACACCAATTTATATTTTTATTGTCTTTATTTGTTTACTGCTTATCATGTATATCAAGCCAAATTTTGACAGGACGATTTTGGAAATCGGATATTTTAAAATGACACATAACAATTTTGAACCTGAACTGAAAATGGGAGATGGTATATTAATTGATTTCGGTGCCTATAAAAAAGATAGACCCAAAGATGGTGATTTTGTGGTAATTGAAAACAATGAAAATCTTTTGGTTCGAAAGGTTATCGTTCTTCAGTCAAATCAGGATACTATTTATTCCCGATTTAATTCACTCCCCTATTTAAATCACCCAGAGAGAGTACCCAAAAGTGAAGACCAGGTTCGTGAATCAATGAAGAATTTCAACATTTTAAAGAAAGATTCAATTGGAACCTTTAAAATCGACAGTTTGGCAAAAGAAGATTTGATTAAAAACACTGCCAACACCGATTATCTTGAACCTGAGATAAATAAATTTTCCTACCCAATTGGTGGTAAATTAGTTGGCAAGGTAATTTATATTTATTCTTCTGATGACATTTCACGAATTGGGAAACTATAAACCAATAATCTAACTATTGCTTTCAACCTGTTGTGCCGCGGGTGGGTTTTCCGTTAGTTTAAAACATTTTGAAAGGTTTTGTGCTTCGGCAACTTCACGAGCAAACGGCTCAAACCAAACAATTGAATTATTAAATCAAAGGGTTATTTTATGCAGAAAATTATATATCTTTTTTTGTTTCTTACCATTTCAAGTATTTCAAATGCTCAAATAAATCATTCTGATTCAACTGTGCAAATAATAGCTTACTGGGTAAAAGGTGATTCAGATACCTATAGTATTTCACATGAAAAGTTTAAAGTAAAAGATGGAGATACATCAAAAACCGAAATTATTTCATACGATGCTGTTCTTTCAATCATAGATTCTACAGATGAAGGTTATACCTGTTCATGGAAGACAATCAATTTGCGAACTGAAAATGTGAATGATTTATTAAATAAAATACTAAAACAGTCCGAAAATATTACGTTGATATTTAAAACAAACACATTAGGTTCTTTCCTTGAAGTTTCCAATTGGGAAGAAATTCGAAACGAAATAAACAAAGCCTTTGATGAAATTAACAAACAATTTGAAAATAATCCTGAATCTACAAAGCTAGTTACCCCTATGATTGAAAAGTTCCGTCAAATTTATGGAACAAAAGAAGGAATAGAGACCTATGCAATTGAAGAAGTAAAAATTATGCTTTCATTTTATGGCTATAAATATAAACTTGGTGAAGAATTTGCAGATTCAATTAAAATACCAAACGCTTACGGAGATGTTCCTTTTGATGCCGGTGTTTTGAGTTATCTTGATGAAATTGATTCTCTTAACAACACTTATACTATCAAACGTGAACAACGTGTAAATGGTGAACAATTAGAAGCCGCAGTAAAGGGGTTTTTTATTTCAACTATTGGAGATAATCAGGAGGCCAAAGATGAAATATTGAAATTGGAAAATTTTTCAAACACAATGTATTCGGGAGCCATGATTCACGACACTGGATGGGTATTAGAAGGGTGGAATATCAAAAAAACTAAAGTCGAAAATACTGAATCGGTAGAATCAATTTTCATCGATATAAAATGAGAAGAAATAATTTCAACTATCACTTTCCTCTGAATATTGTTTGGCTTGGTTTATTGAAAGTTCAACATTTTCCAGAAGATTATTACCTTTAGAATGGTAAGCGGCAAACTAAAGAAACCCTGATTTTACATTATTTAAGGTACCATAATGACATTATTTATTGGCTTTTTGGTACTTTTTTCGTTTTTCAATCATCCGGATTCAATAAATTCCGCCAGTTTTGAAGAAACAAATTATGACCTATTCAAATAAACTGACAATCTTACTGCTGTCGACCACACTCATTTACTGGATAGTTTGAAAAATTTTGGGACTACTGATTTTTTTCTATTGAGAATGTCATATTCAAACTACCATGTATAGTCCATATTCATCTTTTGAAAGCACGATGATGGATACGGTTTTAAAATCATTGGATAAAAAGAACCCAACGAAGGCCATGGGTTTTATAAATGCCATCCATGATAAAAATTTTTGTTATATAAAATCCCACTTATATGCCTTCAATATTTATAAGGAATTGATGGATACGGTTAGGTATAATTTTCATAAATATGTTTATAATGAACTTTTAAAATCAATTGAACAATCTGATACTGGTAAAAATGAAAGAAACGCTTATTTCGTAATTGCAGTTAACGAAGAATATGCCTTTATGAGATGGAATGGATTCAGGTTGGTTCAACAATCTTTAGTATCAAAAGACAATTTTAGTTTTGATTTAATGGAACTCACAATTATGGAAAGTAACTGTACCAATAGGTTTGATCTTGTTTTACAAAATGAAAGAGCTGTCGTTTTTTTTAAGCAGGATCGAATTCATTATGCAACCTAATTTGTGTATTTTTCTGGAGAAAAAAACACAGATAGGGTAAATGAAAATCTAAACCGTATGAGGTAATATATTTCCCGTATTGGATAATTTATCCATAAAGGTATGTGATGATTTTTTCGTTTCGTGAAATGAAAAACCGAATTCAATTGGTGGGTATTAAATGAATTATTTTATTGTTTTTACATTCTTTTTAATCTTGTTTTCTGGTTGCCAACCTGATGAAAAAGGTATCACATCAAGTGAAAATATTTTCAATCTGCCATCAAATCCTTTCCCGTACAATCAAGCGGTTGACCAGCCGACAGAACTAACATTGAAATGGAGACGTCAAAACCCAGACAATCAAAAAATAACGTATAATGTGTATTTTGGGAAAGAGAAATCACTTCAGGTTCCAATTCAGGAAAAATTGACAGACACCCTTTGTAAAATCTCTGATATTTTTCCAAATACTGTTTACTTTTGGCGAATAGGAGTTAATACTTCAAGTGGTGAAACCCATTCAGGACCGATTTGGCAATTCAAAACACAATACTCAGGTAAATTGTCCTTTAATGGATATACCTATAATACGGTTGGAATCGGGATACAGGAATGGACAGTAGAAAATCTTAGAACTACAAAGTATAACGACGGAACTTCGATTTTAAATTTGACTGATAATTCAAACTGGGTGTCCAATAAATCGGGGGCATTTTGTTCATATAATAATGATGATTCAAATGTAGAAAAATACGGTTACCTTTATAATTTTTATGCGGTAAATTCCGGTAAACTTGCACCACTAACAGGTGGATGGCATGTACCTTCAGATACTGACTGGGTTGACCTGAAAAATTTTGCGGGTGACAATTCGGGTACAAAATTGAAATCAAAATATGATTGGGGTTCGGAAGGAAATGGTACCGATGATTTTGGCTTTAGTGCACTCCCAGGAGGTGGAAGACTCTATGGAAATGGAAATTTTCTGAACATCGGAAATTATGGTTATTGGTGGAGTTCATCTGTAAAAGATACAAATTATGCGGTTTTTCAATATTTATATGTATACTCAGCTAAAGCTATAATAAGTCATAATAATAGACGGGAAGGGTTTTCAGTACGTTTAGTCAGGCATTCGAAAAACTGATTTAGCCAGGCACTGAATTAATTTCGACTTGTAAACCCAATCCT
Organism: Bacteroidota bacterium; assembly: GCA_020161835.1. Taxonomy (GTDB): domain Bacteria; phylum Bacteroidota; class JABWAT01; order JABWAT01; family JABWAT01; genus JAFLBE01. The sequence continues at coordinate 18,617 of JAIUNL010000005.1, forward strand.
AATTTTATTATTTTACATAAAAAACGAAAAATTAAAAGTCTTACCATGTCAGTCCATAACCATAAGGGAATTGAACTGAAATTCCGTTTGAAGGACCGTTTACGGGAATCTGACTCATGGAAGCCGGCCATGTGTGGGGTAATTTCCCTGTTGGTTTGTAATCACCAAATAAAATATCTGTAACGCCATCCCCTTCTGAACCTGGAAGCCAGGCTGCAATAATGGCGTCACAATCATCAATGATGTTACTGATTATCAAAGGCCGACCTGACATGAGAATGAGCACTACGGGGATTTTGTTCGTTTTAAAACTCTTGATCATGGCAACATCAGAAGATTTCAAAGACAGGTCAGTTCTGTCACCGGCGCCTTCGGCGTAGGGTTCTTCACCGATAACCACAATGGCAAGCTGAAAAGCAGTAACTTCAGTTCCATCTTCAATAAAATAAACTGAATTTTCTCCGACAACCTTTTGGATTGCCTTATATACAGTTGTTCCTTTTGTAATTGGCCCTGAGCCACCTTGCCATTCCATTGTCCAGCCCCCACTCTGATAACCGATATTATCACCATGACTTCCTGTTAACAAAATGGAAGAACGGGACTTTGACAACGGAAGAATGTTATTATCATTCTTCAAAACTACCAGCGATTTTCTGACAGCCTCACGTGCCACTAACCGATGCGCATCTGACCCAACTGTTCCGGTAAGTGACCTTTCCGTTTTTGTCTTTTCCCACAATCCGAGACGATATTTTACTGTAAGAATTCTGCGGACTGCATCGTCAATACGGGTTATAGGTATTTTATTGGTTTCAACCAGATTCTTCAAGGCAGATATAAATTCCTTGTAATTATCCGGAAGCATGATGATATCAAGACCGGCGTTGATACTGTTTGTAATCTGATCATCATTTGAACCTGGAAGTTGGCGGATAGCTGCCCAGTCAGAAACGAGAAGTCCGTCAAACTTTTTTTCATTTTTAAGAACTGAAGTGAGCCAGTACGCACTGCCATGCATTTTTTGTCCGTTAATAGAGCTGTAAGATGCCATAACGGTTTGGACTCCGGCACCAATTGCGCCATCATACGGAGAAAGGTGAATTGTGCGAATCGTTTCCTCATCCAGAATCACATCACCCTGATCTTTTCCGTTTTGGGTACCGCCATCAGCGACAAAATGTTTGGCACAGGCGAGAACTGAGGTTTTAGAAGTCAGGGTTGTGCCTTGAAGTCCTCTTACCGAAGCAGCACCCAGTTCATTCACAAGATCGGGCATTTCACCAAAACCCTCATAGGTTCTCCCCCATCTTTCATCCTGCGGAACTGCAATACAGGGAGCAAAAGTCCAATGGATTCCTGCGCCAGCGACTTCCTCTGCTGTTATCTTTGCAACTCTTTCAACCAATGCAGCATCCCGGGTTGCACCAAGTCCGATATTGTGGGGGAAAATGACAGCATCCAAAACATTGTTATTTCCGTGGACAGCATCAATTCCATATAATATTGGAATTTTCAAACGGGTTTGAAGGGCATACCCCTGAAAACGGTCAACCATATCAGCCCAACCGGTTGCCCGTCTGTTTGGAGGTGCAACGCCGCCACCACTGAGAATTGAGCCGAGGTAGTAATCTCTGATGTCTGATTCTTTAAGCAGATTACTTTTATTCACCTGAGTCATCTGCCCAATTTTTTCGTCCAGCGTCATTTGAGCCAGAAGTTTATTTACTTTTTCGCTGATTGGAAGTCCGGCATCCGGATCACCAGAATCTGATTCTTTGTCTGCGCAGGAAATGAGGGAAATGGAAAGGAGAAGAAGAAGAATTGGTTTCATGGGAAAAGAGTTATAAGTGGTACGTGATATGTGGTACGAAAAAGACAATAAGTTACAAGTTAAATGTGGCTAAAGCGATGTACGTGGTACGTTATTCGGATGAGTTACAAGTTATAAGTGGAAAGCTGACCACCCCATCCCGATCCCGAAAACGGGATGGGATTTCCCCTCCTTTCAAACTGGAGGGGAGTTTAAAACTTAACTATTGAACCAAATTTATTTCACTAACTGAACTGGTATGACCTTCATGCCAAATGCAGTTTCAAGACGAATAAAATAGGTTCCAGACGGTAATCCAGCCGCATCAAAAGTAATTTCATGGTCTCCGGAAGAAAACACCTGATTGGCCAGTTCTTTTACAGGTTGACCCAGTATATTATAAGCAGCCAGTGTGACCAGACCAGTCTTTGGCAAAGTAAAAGATATCAGAGTTGACGGATTAAACGGATTCGGATAAGCCGGATTCAGTTTAAATGTTACCGGATTTGATTCGCCACCAACAGAACTTGGTGTAACCAGCTGAAACTCCAAATAATTCAAATTGTAACCGGCAGATGTAATTTCAATTTTAAAAACCTGAGTTCCAGCCTGAAGAGTCACATTTGGAACTACAATATTTTTCCAGTTCTGCCAGCCACCAGAATTGGGCATCGCTTTCGCAGATAAAATAGCCGTTGAGCCTGAATAAAGTGACATCGTTCCAGAAGCGCCACCTGAAGCATACCTGATCAGCAAATTATACTTTCCTGCAGTTTTTACATTTATGGTATATTTCATCCATTCACCGGTGTTCGTCCAGCCAACATCATAGCCATTTGTATGTGTAATGGCATCTACGCTTTTTTCGATGTCAACACCATCATTCCGGTAAGTCCAACCGGTATTCCACGAAGCTCCACTGCCCGTATTCTGATAATCCTGATCAAAATAGGCCATATTCTGCGATCCCATATCATAATCAACAGCATAAATGCGACCCGGGATTTCATGGTTTTTATATGGATACAATCCTGGTTTAAAAACCTGGTTGAACATGGCATTTAAAACATCTGTATTTACACGGCAATTTTCAACCTTCAAATTTTCTGCCTGATTTAAAAGGGCAGTCATTGCCACCGATTCACTGGGTTTTGCTGCTGTTCCAGACCAATATTTGAGCAGTAAATCGAAACCCGGATCCTTTTTTACACTCCAGATACTTTGGGCACCTTCAATTTTTTTGATCGTCCACCATGACCAGCCAATTTTAGCAACTTCAAAGGTTCTGATCATGTTGGTAAACCAGGGATTAGAATTTTCACCAGATTCGCCACACCATAATGGGACCTGTTCCTGATTTCTGAGGTTAAGAAGATATTGAATGGAAGAAGAATTGGTTTCGGCCCAATACCGGTGAAAGGAATACACCATATTGGAATCCCATTTTGGTGTAAGTCCTTTAAAATCAGTGGCATACCAGTTTCCTTCAATAAAAAGAATGTGGTTTGTATCTACTTCCCGGATGGTATTTGTGATATTGATGTAAATTTCACGAAGAAGTGCATTGACTGGACCAAGATCCCAGGCCGGTTCATTGATCAGATCATATCCACCCACAGTTGTTTCATCTTTGTATCTTTCTGCAATTTTCCGCCAGATTTGAACCGTGCGAATCCGGTAAGATTCTTCCTGCCACAAACGGGCCTGACCGTCACTGTCACTGATGGGTCCGTCATTCTGGGAGCCAGGAGCACAATGCATATCCAGGATTACATACATGCCGTTGGCCTTACACCAGGTTATGACTGAGTCAAATTGGGCAAATCCGGGTTCAAGCCAAACTCCCGGCTGATCAGGCGGAGTCAATTTATCCCAATGGAAAACAAACCGAACGGAATTGAATCCGAATTCTTTCAAATCATCAATATCAGCTTTGGTGACAAAATTCTCTTCATATTTCTGATAGAAGAGTTTCCGGTTTTCAACGCCAACCAGTGATTCAATTTTATTCCGGATTTGGGTTGGCGAGTTTGCAAAACCTGACGTCCCCAGCATATAACCTTCAGGGACCAGCCACCCGCCTAGGCCCATTCCACGAAGAAGAACTTCGCCGTTATCGTTGATAATTTTAGTTCCCTGCGTTCTGAGAAAACCCTGAGCCGAAACAGTTGAAACTGAAAAAAGAACCCCAAGTAAAATGGGGAGAATTTCCCTGATGAATATTTTTGTAACCGGAAACGAAGAATTTCTCATAATTTAACCATCGATTTTGTTTTAATATCTCTTGATGAAGAGCCTGTGAGCAATTCATAATTTCCAGGGGAAAGTACCCATGAGGCTGTTTTTACATCATACCAGGAAAACGATCTTGTATTCAGTTCCATTGAAACTGTACGGGTTTCACCAGGCTGAAGGTTTACTTTTGAAAAGCCCTTTAGTTCCTTTTCTGGGCGATCAACAGGTGGATTGACTGGTTTTACATAAAGTTGAACGACTTCAGATCCGGCACGTTTACCGGTATTGGTTACATCTACTGAAACCCGGATTTTGTTATTTCCAAGATTTTCAACTTTCATCCCGGAATAACTGAAAGTGGTGTAAGAAAGTCCGAAACCGAACGGAAACAGCGGTGTTTTTGCTTTGGAATCAAACCAGCGGTAACCGACGTAGATCCCTTCTTCGTAAGTCACACTATCTTTTCCGGGAAAATTTCCGTAGGCATTGCAATCTTCCCAGGATTTTGGAAAAGTTGTAGTTAACCTTCCTGAAGGATTATGGTTTCCAAAAAGAATATCAGTAATCGGGTGACCGGCATCCTGTCCGGGAAACCAGGTTTCAAGGAGAGCTGGGATGTCGTCAATCCAGTCAGACATAAGAACTGCAGCACCGGAATTCAGAACTACAATCGTTTTTGGATTAACTTTTGCAACAGCTTTAATCAGGTTTATCTGCTCTTCAGGCAGAGTTATTTCCTTCCGGTCAAATCCTTCTGATTCAACATTATAAGAACTTCCCACACAAATCACTGCAATTTCAGAAGCCTTTGCAGCCTTTACAGCATCCGTAAGAAAATCTGAACCAGGTAAAAGCCAGCCTAACTTCAGGACAGCACCACCCCCATTTTCATAAAATTCAACTTTAAGAGAGACCGATTTCCCTGCCTCAAATTTATATTTTGCTGAACGTGTTTCAGGTCCATGATCCGTCCAATGATCAATCACCAGTTTTTCGTCAATCCAAACCCGGATACCGTCATCACTAAGTCCGTCAAGTTGAAAGTCACCTGAAACAGGTGGAACAAGTTCGCCGGTTAATCTGACCGAATAATTGTCTTTACCAATTCCTGGAGCAGGAATTTCATCACCCCAATCAAAATTGATTTGAGATTCGGCCCGTGAAAGTGAAGGCTTCCCTTCTAATTTCTGATTGGAGAAATAGTCAGCTTTCAGGTTTTTAAAATACTTGGGTTCAACTGGTTTTACATCTCCGGGAATTGTGGCACCCGGTGCATAGATGACTTTGAATTTACCAGCACCCACTTCATTAAACGCATCCAGCGGACTCACAGAAAAATATGGAAGAACCATTGAACTTCCACCACCACCTGTTCGGGCAGAAGCAGCATTTGGACCGATAACAGCCACAGATTGGATTTTGCTGATATCCAGCGGAAGCAAATCTTTTTCATTCTTCAACAATACAATTGATTCTGTTGCAGCTTTTCGAGCCAGATACTGATGTTCTTTTGTATTGAGGGCAGTTGGCAATGAACCCGGAACCCGGTCAAACAAACCCGAAATCATCATCACCCTGATCAGACGGGCAATTTTGTCATCCACGACAGTAACGGGCAATTTTCCTGAATCTAAATATGGTTTCAGGTTTTTTTCATTTAGAAAGTCACCTTTTGGCATTTCGAGGTCAGTTCCACCAAGTGCAACATCCAGATCACCATGAACGGCACCCCAATCAGAAACCACAAACCCGCGGAATCCCCATTCTTTTTTCAGGACTTCATTCAACAAATGATTATTTGCAGTGGCATAAGGTCCGTTAAGCCGGTTGTAGGACGCCATAATCGTCCAGGTATCAGCTTCTTTAACAATAGTTTCAAATGCCGGCCAGTAAATTTCACGCATTGCACGTTCTGAAACCTTTACATTGATCGTCATCCGTTCGTGTTCCTGGTTATTTACAGCGAAATGCTTTGTTGAAGTTATAACTCCCATCCGTTGAACACCTTTAACCCAGGCAACTCCGAGCCGGCCAGAGAGGAACGGATCTTCACCATACGACTCAAAATTACGTCCGCCATGCGGAACCCGGTGAATATTGATGCAAGGACCTAACAACATATCCCGTTCTTTTGCGAGAGTTTCAAGTCCCATTGCCTGACCAACTTTTCTTGTGAGAACTGTATCCCAGGTTGCACCCATTGAAATCCCGGATGGAAATGCTGTTGCCTGTCCCCAGCGAACACCAAGAGGTCCGTCTGTCATTCGAATAGCAGGAATGCCAAGCCGGAGAACCGGTTTGCTATCGAAACCAGTTCCGCCAAGGAGATCAAGTTTTTCTTCAATTGTTAGCCGGGAAACCAAATCCTTTATCCGTTCTTCAACAGGAAGCTTTTTATTCTGATACTGAAGGGTTTGTGCTGAAAGCAGGAAAGAAGTAATCAGGGTAAAAAACAGAAGTTTGAATTTCATGGCAAGCCAGTGATATGTGATAGGTGATCAGTGATAAGTTTAACAAAAAACCGGGGTAATTCGACAGTCCGATTGGACTATCTATCATTCCACTCTGGGTCCGTTTAATTTTCCCAAAAGAGTCAAAGCAAGTCTACACTGAACGGTTAAATTTGATTGCGATTTATAAGAAAGGTACAGGAATCATGCCAAAAGATAAAACGGTGTTAAATGCTTCAAAAGTGTGGAACAATGCTGGAAAGGCTTCCATTTTTCTTATCATTTTGATATGAATATCAATTTGATAATGGCACTTTCTTATCATTTTGATATGCGGGCAAAATTTCAGGAATGCGGATGAAATTTGTTGAGGTTTGGGTTAAAGTCCGAGGTTCCGAAGATCCTGAAATGTTTGAAAGGATGTTGGGATTTTACACTATTTATTGGGGTTCTGCCTTCATGTTTACAACCTGCTTCCCTTTTTTGATCTGGAAGGTCTGAGGTTTAAACTGAATGGAATTCTGTTCATTCAGAGAAACAATCAATTCAAAGTCAGCGTCAGATTCTACAGTAATTTGAGAACCGGAATTAACATCTTTTCTTTTGGAAGTAATCAAAGAAGCAGTTATAGACCCAAAATTCAGCCTTTTTATGCCGTGTTCATCAACACGGTTCATGTACCAGACCAGTTTTTTATTTGCACCGTCAGGCCGGAATCCAAGAATATTTTCAATAAGAAGCTGAACAGGTCCGCACCCACTCCAACCAACAAAATCAGGTTTAGACCAGAAAGCCCGTTGAGCAGCTTCTGAAGAATAGGTTTCCCAGATTGTGCCGGTTTTTTTATAAACTTCAACCATATTATCGAGATACCGTTCAGTCGCCAAAACCCCAAATTCAGTGGTATTATATAAACCAGCGTAACGGTCGAGTCCTTTAATGATCATGACGTTTGTTGGTGCCCAAACTCCGCCCTGCCAGTACATTCCGTCACCACGAAAGTTTTCTTCATCTGCTGCAAGTGAAGGAAAAACATTGGTCCGCCAGAACGTATGCGGGTTTTTCAGATTATCCATTAGTTTTTGTACCTGAGACGGAGAACACAAACCTGCGATCATCGGCCAGAAACAAGCAGCCGTTTTATGTTTGATCTGATGCCCGTCGTTATCAATGTCGTAATAAAGTCCGTCCTGCTCATTCCACATCCATTTGTTGATAGCAGCACCAATATCTTCTGCCCTTTTCCGATGAGAAACAGCCTCAGTTGACTTTCCGATCGCATCTGCTACAATAGCCAGACTGTTGTAAGCCAGAACCATTTGAGCAGACATATCCACCCAACCTGATCCGCCCCGTGGCGTATTATCCATGCCCGAACCCAGGCCGGTATTCCAATACAAATGATGGAAGGACAGATCAGCTTTTCTGTTTTTTTCGAGCCATTCAAGGTTTTTGACCAGAGCCGGATACACGTTTTTAAACCGGGAATTATCACCTGATATTTTCCAGGATTCGACTTCTGCCCATGCAAACAAAGGCGGATTTACAGCATGCTGAGGACCTTCAAACCAGAATTCCATGCCATCTTTTTCCTGAATCTCACGGTGAATAAACCCGTCATCCCATTGGCGGCAGTAAAAATTATCAAGGGATTGAATAGCCGGGAAAATGGAATGGGCGTAACGGGCAAATTCGATCATGAAAAATGTATCCCACTGAAAAACAGCAGGAGAAAAGGCTTCATCAATAAAATCTGAAACAAAGGGAGAACCTGCAGGAGGCTTTTTGAAGTGAGTAAAGGCAAGTTCCCAGGATTTCCAATATAATTCAACGTATCCCGGGTTATCAGTTAAAACAGGTTCAGGTAATTTTGATTTTGATTCAGCAAAAGCCGGAATCAGAGAATTTGTATATTTTTTCTTCGGAAAATGGTTTCCACGACCACCCTGATAGGACATATCCTGACCGAAAACCATTGCTGAAATGGACAATACGGTCAAGATAAATACCCATTTTTTCATTTTCCGATCCGGAATGCGACAGGAATAGTCAATATTGAAGCAACTGCATTGCCAGCAATTTTTCCGGGTATAAACTTAGTATTATAGACCGCATCCTGGGCTGCAATATCAAGCATCGGGATTGATTTTTGAACCTGAAGAATCTTCACTTCACCCTGCTCATTGATCCATGCTTTCAGATAAACAGTTCCCTGCATATTCATTTTAAAAGCATCCTGCGGATAAACCACATTTTTCATCAGTGCCTTCCAGCCTTCTATTGGCGTTGGTTGCTCTTCAACAGCATCATAGTATTCAAACTCAGTATTGCTTGTAATTTCTTCAGTAGGGTAAACAACAAAATCTTCAGTGTCTAAAACAGGGGTTTGCACGTCTATTTCTCTATTTTGTTGAACGGGTAAAGGTTCTGATTGGCTATTTGATGCCAATTGAACCGGGAGTTTACCAGAGTCAGGGATCGATAGTAAAGTCTCTTTTTTAACTGTTACCTGTTGCTCCTGAACAGGAGAAGAAACCGGTTTTGATTCAGAATTAACCGGTTTAACTGATATATCAATTTTAGTTGTAAAGTTAGCATTGACACGAATCTTCCGGGAAAAAGGAACATATCCATTTCTTTGGATTTTAAGTGAATATTCACCCGGGTTTAGGGAAACAAAACTAAAATTCCCGCTCTGATTGGTTCTTGAAGACATGGTTTGTTTATCACCGTCATAGAGAAGGACCATCAACAGCGGAACTGTTTTTCCGTTTCCCTGATCAAAGACCCGACCGCTGATTTTACCGTTTTGGTTTTGCCCAAAACAAACACTGGATAAAAAGAAACCGTTTATCAAGATTAGTACCAATGTCTTCATTTCAATCTCCTGCCAAATTCAAAACTTTAAAATTCCACGTTGAGTTACTTTAAACCGGTGAAGGTTCAAAATAGACTTTTAACCAAAATCAGAACTATTATTACAAACACTACTTTATTTTAATATGCAAAAAGCTTGCCAGATAAATCAGGTTACTTTTTGATGGAAAAACCATTTTCAATTCAATCCATATTTTAACTGAATTGATTTACCCAGGAAAAAAATGGTGACTTTTTCCAGTGATACCCAGACAAATTATTTTCGTTATTTTTCAGTCCCGGCCTTTTTTTGTTTTAAAAGCCAGTCATAAACTTCATTATTGTTGTAGGATTCGGTCCAGGAATCGTGTCCAGCTTCCGGATACAAAGTCAATTTTGCTGTTCCGCCAGCTTTTTGGAGCGCATCAACCAAATCTTTAGATTCTTGCGGGTTAACTACGTTGTCTTTTTCACCATGGAATGCCCAAACTGGCGTTTTAACGGCAAAACGAACCATTCTGGGATCACCACCACCACAAACCGGTACTGCAGCTGCAAAAACACCAGGGTATTTTAAAATCAAATCCCAGGTTCCGTAGCCCCCCATACTTAGGCCGGTAATATAAATCCGGTTTTGGTCGACCCTATATTTCGACTGAATATCTTTGAGAAGTGCCATTAAATCTTCCGCACTCCACCATTGACCTTCAGGACATTGCGGAGAAACGAGAATAAAGGGAAAAGATTTGCCTTCTTTGGCAAGTCGTGCAGGACCGTGAACCGCAACTTTAGATAAATCGGTACCACGCTCACCAGATCCATGAAGAAACAAGACCAAAGGCCAGGGGGACGGATCTGTTGCGAGATAATTATCCGGAATATAAAGTTGATAGCCCAATTTAACATCACGGGTTACTTTGCCGGTAAACTGTTGCTCAGTCTGTCCGGGCTTTACTGTTACATCAGGTCTCATAAGCGAACACCCCGAAAAAATGGAAACCAGCACAAGAAAAACAACACCTTTTTGCATGATTAACTCCTTTTATAGATCAGACACTTTTTTTATTTAACCAAAATCATTTTCCCGGTTTGAGTTTGCCCATTCCAGGTCAGCCGGTAAAAAAACAATCCGCTTGAAAATCCACCGGCATTCCACGTCCAGTTTTGATTTCCGGAAACACCATAAAATCTTTCATCACTGAAAATCGTTTTTCCAATCAGATCAAAAACTTGCAGACGGACGGAACCGGATTCCGGCAAATAAAATTGCAGCGTTGTAGACGGATTGAAAGGATTTGGATAATTTCCTGTCAATTTAAACTTGTCAGGAAAATTGGGTTTGGGTTCTTCGGCAATAGCATCAACGATACTGTTTATTGAACCAGGCGTTCCGCCAGTTGATCCGGTACTCCAGTTTTCAACCAACCAGGAAAGAGCATCCGGTTGTTTTTTCTCAAGGGTTTTCCCCAATCCGTCAGCCTCAACCGGCCAGGGTAAACTATCAGAATACCGAACTGAATCAATTAAAATTCCAGACGGTTTGTAAAGCCTGAGCAGTTCACCGGCGCCACTGAACCCGAAAGTGAGAGGCACAGAAAGTACAGGAATTCCTGGAAATCGTTTCAGAAGTGTATCAGGCCGTTCAGCCAAAACCAGAAAATGACCTGGCGGAATAACTGTTCCATTTGGAAAAGTGAAAATGTGGGCATCATCTTCATCTTTAAAAATCCAGCCAGAAACATCTGCCTCAAACAATTCAGGGTTAACAAACTCTACCCAATCTCCCGTATTTGTTCCGGCCGCTGAGTTATAATTGATTTCATTGAAATAAATTCGGGTATCAGCCGATGAAATGGGTGAAAATTCAGCCTGCACCGAAAATGAAGTTCCCGGAATCATATTTATTACCGGGTTTGTGCCGGTCTTACTTCCCTTCCAACCCATAAATTTAAAACCCGGTTTGGGTTGGGCTGTAAGCGTGATGGGAACTTCAGAAAAATAAGTTCCTTTCCAGCTTTTGTCTTTAACAAGAATGGAATTTAACTTAATCGTACCCTGCAGAGAATCAGTAGAAAGAGTAACCAGAGATGTCCCGCCTTTTTTAATCAATTGGAATAAATGAAGAATCATTTTCTGGTTTCGGTTAGAAAGAAAAGTTCTGACAGAACTCACCTGATCAGCCCAGTTGCCCTGCATATCAGATTGCCACCGTAATCGTTGTGCAGGCATTTCAGAAGAAATCTCTGAGGTAATCTGGTTAAGAACTGCTAAAGTGTTACCATTTTTGAAAACGGTATTCATCAAATCCATGGAAGTATTGATAAACATGGCTTTAAATTCTTCATTTTCAAGCAACCGCCTGAACAGATAGGTCGAAATTGGCGGATTTGGCCAAAACGGATCACCAAATTCGGTTGAAGCAAAATCAATAAAATTCAACTGCCAGGCATTCGAATTGAACAAGCCATAGCTAAAATCTGTATCGTAAACCAACCATTTCCATTGTGAAACGGGTGAAGTTGACCGCCAGAATTTATAATTATTTCCGGGCCAGTCATTATTTGCAACGAAAATATTAATTGACTGGTATGTCATAAAATTCTGAACGTCCATCCGGTACTTAATTAAAGTTGAAACTGATGGGTCAGTCATCACTTTATCCTGCATCCATGCGATGAAACTATTCCAGGAATCAACTGAACCCAGAACCGAATGATACTCTCCCCAACCGGAACCGAGTTCAATCATTTCAATTGCTTCTTTTTTGATCTGATGACGGTTTGCAATCAAATGTTCACTTGTTTTTTCCTGAAGGAAATATAGACCCCAGTATTTACCATTCAAATAAACCACAACAGGTTTTGACTGAAGCCGGTCAACATCAAGCGGACCTATCAACTCAGACGTAAGGTGATCACGGATTCCTGAATAAGCCCAATCATTTCCCGAATTTCTCAACACAAGACTTTGAAAAGTGCCAACAGGATTATTTTCAAAATAGGGATATTTGAATTCTGAGGCGCCAAAGCCAGACCGTGCAAACAGTGAAAAAGACCGTTGGTTCTGGGCACGTGAATACATACCAAAAATTTTCAGTCCTGCAGGGTAAGAAGTAACCCGGGTTCCGGTTTTATCAAAATATTCCCATTGAACCGGTACTTCTTTATCCAACCAGAAGTTGGCACCAAAGTACGGAAAACTTCCTGATGCATTGGGTCCCATCACATAAATGCCGGTATCCGGTTGGAAAAACCAGTTTGAATCAACTGAAATTGAAATAACCGGCAGGTTATGCACATCTGCGATAAAATAGGATTCTGTCGTGACAGGACCTGGATAATAACCGGTTCTGAACGTTCTGGTTTTCAAAACACCCGACTTTTTGATTGTAAGATCTATCGGGAAAACCGGTGAAGTTAAAACCGGAACGCTGCCATCCAGAGTATAACGGGTTACATAATCTGGATTTTGTGAAGTTAGCTGAACCGTAAATGTTGAAGAATAAAATCCACCTGGAACTGAAACTGAAGTACCTGGCCCAATACCAATAAAACCGGAAGAAGGATTAACTTTAAAAGGAGTTGGGTCACCTGTTAACCCCCAGGTTGAACTGCCATCAGGAATCCGTGCCCAGGAAAAACCGGAAAACAATTCAGGAACGGTAACCTGATCAACAATTGAACTGTCAGGGGCAGAAAGCAATACAGATTCGCCACCCGCATTCAGGCTAAAATTGGTATGAAATTCAACCGGTGGCAGTGAGCAAACAGCAGGAACAGGCCTTAATCCGGTTTGGGGTGTTGAAAAGCCCAAAACCAAATAAGGAATGATGGTAAGGTCTGATGAATTTGCATCAGAATTATGAATTTCAATTGCAAGAACATTTTCACCGGGTAAAATGGCGGACCTGATTGCAGAGTTGGTAAAAATATCAGGTTTGCCGCCAGTATAAATTACCGCTTCACGAATGGAAGATGCCAGAGTGTTCCAGGCCGGAAGACTGCCAACTGCACCCGGCATGTTTGCCCTTGTGATTTCCCTGCCATTCAGCCAGGCAACAAAACCATCATCATAATCTGCAAAGAACAAAGCATTGTTTAATTCTGTGGTATCTGTTACTGTAAATTTGATCCGTAAATAAACTGAAAGGCAACTGGCAACGATTGTTGCATCATCATTATCACCGAAACCCACTGAAGTTTTGCCATTCAGCCAGGATACATCTGAAAATGACGGATTTCGCCAGGTTTGAGAAATTGCAGCAGAGCCTATCACATACTTGCAATTATCCCCACGGATAACAACCGGACTCCAGGCTGCAACTGAAGGAACCCGATCTTTTCCTGAAGCGAAAATTACTCTTCTTTCGCCTGGATTCAGACCAAAATCAGGAAATTTCCATTTAGAAAGATTTTTAGGGTCATCTGATAGAAACCAGCCATTCAGATTTACATTTTGTGAACCTGAATTTTTTAACTCTAACCAATCGGGTGAATTGCCATCGCTGTCAATTAGTTGCCCCGGATTATCAGTGACAACTTCATTGATTAGAACCGGTTGGCCATTAACAGAAAATGAACCAACCAAACAAACTCCAATCAGGAGATTACGGTATGTTTCTCTTAAAAAAATATTTTTCACACTATTTTAACCAGATTGCGATTTTTAAAGTCCCCGGTTTTTCCGGGAACTTTTACTTTAACAAGGTCAATTTGCTGACCCGGGCAGATGATCCGGCAGATAACCGGATAAAATAAATTCCTGACGGTAAATTCACACCATTAATTGAAACAGAGTGGAATCCTTCCGGCTGAACGGATTGACTCATCAGACTTTGAACTTCCCGTCCAAGAAGATCAAAAACAGAAATTGAAACCACTGAACGTTCAGGCAAATAATACCTCACGGTTGCAGATGGATTAAATGGGTTCGGATATGCCGGAAATAACGTAAGTCCGGCAGGTTTTTCAAGACAGGTTACAACTGAAACCGGAAATTCATTAGATCGTCCCGGGGAGCCGTGACCCAGACTTGCCGCCCAGTTTTCTGCAACTGAATTATCAAGTTTCGGATCTTTCAAGGCAAGAGCTGCACCTTTTCCATCAGGTTCAATGGGCCAGGGTGCCTTTTGATTGTAAGTCAGAGAATCAACAATCCGGTTGTCATTGCTGAACAGCCGTATTTTTTCGCCATTTTTATCAAGACCAAAGGAAAGAATCCCCAGCCGGTTCAAAACTTCAGGGAAACCGGCATCAAATTTCATGGTGTCCCGAACCAGAACAATGAAATCACCGGGCGCCAAAACGGTTCCGGCCGGAAAAACTGCCTGATGGGCATCTTCTGAGTCCTTGAATATATATCCGGTAAGATCGGCAGATTCTGAACCAGTATTTGTGATTTCAACCCAATCTTCAACAGGAAAGGCGGCATCTGAATTGTAATTAATTTCATTGATCACAAGTTGAGGCAAAGAACCCGTCACTTTTTCAAAAACAGCAGTAAAAGTCATGCCCATTGCCGGGTTTACAACCAAAACCGGGTTTGACGAATTTATACTTCCCTGCCATCCAACAAATCTGAATCCGGTTTTGGGAATTGCAGTGAGAGTTACAGGAACTTCAGGATAATACAATCCTGACCAGTTTTTTGTTTTAACCTTCAGAATATTAACTGTGATTTTACCGGCAACCGTATCAGGATTCTCAATTGAGATGCGAACCGTATCAGAAAGGTTGAAGCCTTCTTTAATATACCGGAACATAAAACCCGGGCGGACATCGAGAAACTGCTCAATTTTTGCGAGATTCCCTTCCCATGATCCACTGATTTCATTCCAGCGCTGAATGTGGCGGGGAATTTCAGCACGGATTTCATCAGCAGAAGCAGCAAGTTCTTTTTTTGAATTGGATGGCAGGTAAACCGAATTCATCCGGTCACAAAAGGTATTGACAAATTCCCGTTTGAATGATTCGCTTTCGAGCATTTTTCTGAATAGCCAGGTTGACCATGCCGGATTCGGACCTTCTACAACATTATCAGCCCGGGCAAAGGCAAGCGTATTGTGATCAGCCTGAACTTCAGACAGTAAACTGAATCCGAAATCAGTTCCGTAAACCAACCAGCGCCATTTTGAAGTTGGATTTATTCGCCGCCAGTATTTCACATTATTCCCCGGCCAGTCCCAATTGGCAGCAAAAATTTCAGCAATATTGTAATCGATGAAATTACCGACATCAATCTGATTGGTAATCACCTGGTAATTTTGATCTGAAGTCAGTGGGTTGGCTTCGATCCATTCCAGCATGTCAGTGTACCCTGAAGAATCGCCAACCGTTGCCCATCCCATTTCTTCCAGCAGCTGAAGATCCTCTTCAATAACTTGATAATTGTCGAAAAAATAATCTTTATTCGATTTTTCACGAAGGTTGTGAATTCCCCAATACTTACCATTGATGTAAACAGCCACCTGTTTATGAGCCTGATAATCAACCCTGAAATCTTTGACAAGGCGATTGTTGAATCCATCACGGAGCATGGTTGATTCCACATCCTGACCTGAATTTCTGAGAATCAGGGCTTCATAGGTGTCGGCCTTTTTATCAGAGAAAAAGGGGAAATTGAATGAAGGGTCACCATATCTTGACCGGGTGTAAAGTGCAATGGATTTCTGTGGAAACGTGCGTGAATACGATCCGTAAATAACGACACCGGTATTTACACTTACCTGCCGGATGCCAGATTCATCAAAATATTCAAAATGTGCAGGAATTTCCTTTTCCAACCAGAAATTAGCACCCCAGTAAGGAAATTCACCGGGATTCGGACCGGGAACGTAAATTCCACTGTCAGCACTGAACAACCAGAGGGAATCTGTTACAAGTGAAACGACGGGCAGATTACGGGGTTCATTGAAAAAATAGGTTTGGGTACTGGTTTTACCATCAAGTGCACCCGGGAAAAAAGATTTAAAACGAAGTGTAGAATTTTGGGAAACCAAAATGGGACCGGAATAAATTTCTGAAGAGCCGGTTGGCACCGACCCATCTTTTGTAAACCGGATTATTTCCTGAGGGTTGGCTGATGAGACTGAAATGGTTTGGGGGGATGTAAAAAACCCGCCTTTGATATCAATTTTAGGTGTACTTAGCTGAAAGGAAGCCACTTCACCGGCATTTTCGAATCCGGGTGTTGGTGTTTTAAAATATGCCCAGGTTCCGTTGCTTTGCTTACCCCAGGAAATGTCAGCCGGAACATTTTTGAAAATCTGCTGATCAACCAAAACCCCGGCCGCATCAAATAAATACACGCCATCAGAATCTGAATTCAGTTTAAAATTGGTGTGAAGTTCAAAACCAGGGAGGTTCAAATAGAGAGGAGCACCCTTTCCTTCAGGCGGAAATTCTGTAAGCCCTAAAGTAAAGTATGGAATCAAAGTTAAGTCATCCATGCCATCTTCAGCATTGTGAACTTCAATTGCCAGCGTGTTTATGCCAATCTGAAGCCAATCTTCCGGGTTCCTGAAAATGAACTTTTCAGGATAACCATTTTGATACTCAACGGCTTCAACCGACTGATCAGCAAACTTATTCCAGGTCACAACAGAACCGGCTTCACCCATATTTGAACGGCAGAGTTCCTTCCCGTTGAGATAAGCAACAAAACCATCATCTGCATCAACATTTAAGACGAAAGAGTTTATTTCATCCAAAGAATTGATGGTGAATGATTTTCGGGCATAAAGACTGATAGTTGGATTAACAAGGGTGGAATCATCTCCATCGGCGTAGCCAATTCCTGACTTGCCGGTGTTCCAATCCAAATCAAAAAAAACTTTTGTTTTCCAGGATTCAGAAATGAGAGACGAGCCATAAACCCACTTCCATTCATCACCTTTTGTAACAATTGTTTCCCATTGGGTAACCCACCAGGAAAGATTTTTGTCGGAAGCAAAAACGGTAAAGTATGTTCGGGGATCTAAATAAACCTGTGGGATTTTGAATTTGATCAGTGAGGGATCATCAGAAATCCCCATTCCTTTAATTGAAATAAAGTCATCAGAATTGTTGTAAAACTCGATCCAATCAACAAAATCGCCATCCTGATCACTCAGAACGGAAGAATTAGCAGGAGAAATTTCATTAATAATGAGAGGTTGGGCAATTGAATGACCACAAACAGACAGCAAGACAGAAATTAACGCGGCCAGGCTTTTCATATTCATCCATTTTTGTATTTGGTTTGTATAAGCCATAACCGCGCAAATTTCAGTCCAAGAACTTATTCTGAAACCAAAATTTCATGCCAGATCAGAGCAGCGGCGCCTAAAATGGCAATATTTCCGGTTTTAAGTCCTGACGGAAGCAACTTAACTTTCCCCTTAAAAATATTCAGGGTATTGGCTTCCATCACTTCCTTTGTTGGTTTAAACAGAATGTCACCTGCCTGTGCAAGTCCGCCAATCATAATAATAGCTTCAGGACTGGTGTAATTGATGGCATCAGCAAGAGCAAGCCCGAGTGTTTTCCCGGTACGCTGAAAAGCTTCCCAGGCAATCGGATCACCTTTTTTTGCAGCATCAGCGATAACTTTTCCGTTCATTTCAGAAAACGAGATAGACCGCATTTCACTGGGCTCTGTTTTTTCTGCAAGCAGTTCCATCACGGTTCTTCTGATACCTGATGCAGAGGCATAGGTTTCGAGACAGCCTTTTCGGCCACAACCACAGGCTCTGCCGTTTCTGATGGCCACCGTATGACCAATTTCACCGGCAAAACCGTCATGACCATAAACCATTTCACCACCCACAACAATTCCGCTCCCGAGACCGGTACCGAGTGTAATCACAATAAAATCTTTCATGCCCTGAGCAGCACCAAACTGCATTTCACCCAAAGCTGCAGCATTTGCATCATTCGTCAGTTTTATCGGGATTTCTTCATCGTAGAATTTCCTTAACAGGTCTACAATACTTACCACTCCCCATTTCAGGTTTGGCGGATTTTCAACTGTTCCTTTGTAGAAATTGGCATTGGGAGCACCAATACCAACACCCACAAGCTGGAATTCTTCGTCAAGTGCATCCCACTCAGTTTCTACTGCCTGATGCAGGCGTTCGATCAGAAATTCAGCGGGCTCATCAGCCCTGGTTGGCAAAGAATTTTCGTTGTAACATCTTCCGTACATATCCACGAAACCAAACTTGGTCGTGGTTCCCCCGATATCAACTCCTAAAACTACCCATGATTTAGACATAACATCCCCATTTTAGTTAAAAAGCCAGAGGATTGAAAAATCAGGCGTGAGCCAGATCAGCTTTGTACCCTTTCAATCCGTAATAAACAATAAAACCATAGCAAAGAACTGGAAGGATGAAGGCATGGTGGATACCGATCTGATCGGCAAGCATTCCCTGAAGAACCGGTACAATTGCACCGCCAACAATGGCCATACAAAGAATACCTGAACCCTGACCGGTATGCTTACCCAATCCGTCAACGGCAAGGGTAAAGATGGTAGGAAACATAATGGAATTAAACAACCCGATAATCAGAACAGACCACATGGCAAACTGACCATCAGTGAGCATCGTAACAACGACTAAGATTGCAGCAATTGCGGCGTTGGCAGCCAGTACTTTTCCAGGATTTACACGGGTTAAAATGTACGATCCGGCAAAACGGCCAACCATTGCACCACCCCAATAAAATGAGACATATTTTCCGGCTTCCGATTCAGCCATATTTCCGATTTCAGGTAAGCTGATATAATTCACCAGAAAACTACCGATGGCAACTTCAGCTCCAACGTAAACAAAAATGGCGACAGCACCAAGTACGAGATGACGGTATTTCCAGGCAGAATCATGAATATGATCAAGTGAAGAACCACCATCAGCAGACTGCTGATCAGCAGCTTCAATTTTTGGTAATTTGAACAGGGCAATTATAATTGCAATTGCAAATAATGCTGCTGCAAGGCCAATATATGGGTTCTGAACTGCCGCAGCTTCTGCAGCCTGATAAAGTGATTTGGAAGTTGGATCCATCAAAGCCAGTTCTTCTGTTGTTTTTACGGCCTGAGACAAGATGAACATTGCACCCAAATAAGGGGCAATAGTTGTTCCAAGTGAATTAAATGCCTGAGTAAGATTCAAACGGGCTGAAGAGGTTTCAGGTTTACCGAGAATTGCCACGTAAGGATTGGCAGCAACCTGAAGAAGTGTAATCCCAGAAGCCAGAACAAAAAGAGCAGACAGAAAAATTGGATAAGACCGTTCACCTGCAGCGGGATAGAACATCAGACACCCAATTCCTGCAGTTGCAAGTCCGATTATGATACCAGTTTTATAGCCTACTTTTTCAACCAGATATCCGGAAGGCAAAGAAACCAGAAAATAAGCTGTAAAGAATGTAAACTGAATCATCATAGCCTGAGTAAAATTCAAATCGAATACAGCTTTCAGGTGCGGAATCAAAATATCATTTAAGCTGGTTATAAACCCCCACATAAAAAAGAGTGAGGTTAAAACAACAAGGGCACCTGTGTAATTGGCACCATTATG
The DNA here is from genome assembly GCA_020161835.1 of Bacteroidota bacterium. Lineage (GTDB taxonomy): Bacteria > Bacteroidota > JABWAT01 > JABWAT01 > JABWAT01 > JAFLBE01. The sequence goes on from JAIUNL010000005.1 coordinate 38,532, forward strand.
ATTCGTGTACGTTCCCTGATTTGCCGTTGCCGGAGCCGTGGAAGCCATAAAATCTCCTGTGAGGAAAAAGTGTTATAATTGAAACTGATTTAATAAAGAAAAAACTGTGCCACATCAGGTTAAACAACCTAAAGCGTGCAGGATGCTAATCTAATGTTCTTACAACAATCCGATCGTACATCTCGTATTCAATCAGTGCACCTTTAACAAGGGTCTGATGGTTAAGAAAATAGTCATTTACCTGTTTACCGTTCACAAATCGCCTTCCAACAGTGGTCGCTATATCACTGTTGTTTTTTATCTTAATCTTAATGGTTTTACCTTTTTGATAAGGCTCATCCAGTTTAATTGTGACTTCAGACCAAAGCGGACTGCTGATCTGGTAATTCCCGGTTCCGGGACAGTCAGGATAGAAACCCATTGAAGAAAAAACAAACCATCCGGAAAGGGTTCCGCAGTCATCATTCCCGGGCAGCCCATCTGGTGAGTTTTTAAAATTGGCATGCATGAGATCCCGGCTGAGTTCAATGCCCTTGTAAGGTTCAGTTGTATAATTGTACACAAACGGAAACGCCATTGCGGGTTCATTATTCAAACTGAAGTGCCCCTTACGGAAATTGGTGTTCAAAGATCTGAAAACCTGCTTTTTACCATAAGAGTCAAGAAGCCCTGAAAGGTTGTGAGGAACAAAAAAGGAATAATGCCAGGCATTTCCCTCAACATAGCCGGGTCCGCCACTACCTGGCCATCCGCCAGCAGTTTCAAGTGTGTCAGGGTTAAAAGGCATTGCAAAGGAACCATCTTTTAGTGTAGGACGAATAAACCCGGACTCTGAATCAACCATTTTCCGCCAGCCTTCAGATCGTTGCAGGAACAAATCTGCTTCTTTCTTTTTCCCCAGGCTTTCTGCCAATTTTGCCAGATGCCAATCTGCTAGATTATATTCAAGTGAGGTTGAAACCGGACCCCAAACCCAATCGGTTGTATCGTTCATTGGAATAAAGCCACCATTTCTGATGTACGATTTCAAACCCGGCCGAACCACGTTTCTCATTGACGTATCAGTCGCACCTTTTTCCAGCCATTTCCAGGCTTTTTCAACATCAAACGATTTAATTCCTTTCAACCAGGTATCAGCAATCACGATTGCTGCCGGATCACCCACCATAACCTGAGTTTCATTACCAGCCAGTTCCCACTTGGGTAACCAGCCACTTTCTTCAGCCATGGTTATCATTGATTGAACAATCTCAGCTTGTTTTTTGGGAAAAACCAGAGAAAGAAAAGGATGAACCGTACGGTAAGTATCCCAAAGAGAATAAACTGTATATTGGGGAATTTTTGAATTCCCGGTTCCGGACTGATTCATTTTAACATAATCACCATTCACATCAGAACGGATTCCCGGGTGAATCAGCATGTGGTAAATTCCTGTATAGAATTGTACCTGCTGATCAGGTGTTCCGCCTTTGATATCAATCTTTGACAGAACCGAATTCCATTCCTTTTTAGCCTGCTTTTTCACTTTATTAAACTGAAAACCAGTTTGTTCTTTATTTAGGTTTTCCCTGGCATTTTTAATACTCACGTAAGAAATGCCCACTTTCACAAGAAGTGTATCACCGGGTTTTCCGTTAAAAGAAAACCATGCACCTAAAAGAGAGTCAGAAGATTCAACTGACGGTTGATCAGAAACAGTTTGCCCCAACCAGGTTCCTTTTCTTGCTGCTTTTTTGTTCAATTTTGCAACAAAATAAACCTTGTGCTGATTATTTGATCCGCAAAAACCGCCGGTTACATTGTAACCTTCAACTTCATCAGCAGAAACAATGGAAACAGAACCACCCTTACGCCATGATAGACTTTGTCCGGCATCGATAAGAATATTGAAATTTCCCTTTTCTTTCGGATAAATGTACCTGCTGAGTCCGCTTCGAAGGGTTGCTGTCATTTCAGCTTTGATCTTGTATTTATCTAACTGAACCGAATAATACCCGGCTTCAGCTTTTTCATTTGAATAAGGTGACTGGAAATTTGCAGATTTCTGATCAATTTCGCCTGTTGTAGGCATCAGAATTACACTTCCCTGATCAGGACAACCGGTACCGCTCAGATGAATGTGACCAAAGCCTTTAATGGCTTCCTTGCCAAAACTATATCCGGAGGGTGAATTTCCATTGTGCGGACTCACAGAAACCATTCCCCAGGGCAAAACAGCACCCGGAAAAGTATTCCCATCCTTTGCCGTTCCAATAAACGGATTCACCTTGTCGGCTGGGGTTTGAGCCAGAACAAGAATGGGAAACAAATAAAATAGAATAAGTAGTTTTTTTGTCATTTTAAGTAAGTCGTTCAAGCTGTTTAAATTTGAGTTTTATTTTTCAAAACAGCCTTAAAAATACCGTTACAATTAAGCGAAATCAGATTTATTCGGTAAAATAAAATAAAATCGGCATACCTAACCCCAATTATTTCAGATAGATAACCTTTTTAAATTGAGTTTGTTTTCCATCTGATATTCTGATCAGGTAAACGCCGGATGTCAGGTTCGATTCAGGTGACCAGCCAAGAGTAACTTTTCCCGGCTGTAGGGTGCGATTTAAAATTTCACCGGTTTTTTGTCCGGTCAGATTATAAACTTCAGCTTTTATATGAGAAGGTTCTGTAATCGTTAGTGTCAGAGTTGTCCCGCCGTTGAACGGATTTGGATACGCATCACCAATTGAAAAAGAACCGGGATTCTGAGAATCATTGTCATCTACACCAGTTAAAACTGAATCAACTGAAGAAATGAAATAATCATCGGCCACTGCAAGTTTCCAGGCGGCAAGACTGGTTGAAGATGAATTGACACGCCAGTCAGTTTCTTTATTGATGTTAAACCAGGTAATACACTTGATTTGAGTATGGACAAGTTTGATGTACTGCATGGCTTCTTTAATCCATTTGGCTTTATCACCACCTAATTCAGTAGATGCAAACTCACCAATAATCATGGGTTTGCCGTAAGCTTTAAATTTCTGATAAGAGGAATTAAAAATCTGATAGTAAGTTCCCCAACCCCGCCCGACAACAGAAGTACCCCAATTGTACCCGTCAAGTCCAACCCAGTCAACATAGTCATCACCCGGATAGTAGTTTTCAGGTCTGTTCCAGTCTTCATTGGGCACATCACCAATATTCGGGCACCAGATCCAGGTTACATTGGTAACACCTTCAGCTCTGAAAAGATCAACAACATGGCGGTAAGCATCAATATAACGCTCAACACCGTCAGCTTTTGTCGGATCGCCGTAACCATTTAATGTTGCCCCACCATTAGTAGCTCCGCTCCAGGGATACCAGTCGCCGTTCATTTCATGACCCCAGCGTATAAACAACGGTTTTCCCCAGGCTTTTATGGATTTGGCATATTTACGATAAAAGGTATCCCAACCCCCATTGATGATTTTGGTATTGTTGTAATTTGGTCCTGCCGGATTTCCGCCTGCCCAGGGCTCCCAGGTCATGTGAGGAATTGCACCACCAGCTACAATGGCATTGAAAGTTGCAACAGGGAAATCAGATGGAGTTCCAAGTCCGTAATAATTCATTTCAACGGCGATAGGTTTTCCCTGCAAGGCTTCAAATCCGGCTTGACCACCAATTTCAGTTGGGGTAAAAGCACCGAGATAGCATCCTTTTTCAGGAACCGGAATTGACTGGGAAAAGCCAGTCAGGGCAAAAGAAAAAACAAGGACCGAACAAAGTATAATTTTCATATTTTATTCTAACTTTTCATTTAAAAAACAACTGGTACAAAACTCCCGATTGAGCCTCAAACACATCATCAGGGAGCCGGAACCCCTTTTTGATTCAGGTCCTTGACCCATTCTGTAAATTCAGACGTATAGGGAACAGCAAGCACTTTTCCACCAAAACCCATTTCCTGAAATCCGGCCATATTTACAGTCGTCAGGGAAAGCTTGTCGAGTTCTTCAGGATTCATTTCCAAACCATACTTTTCAGCACAGTAATTCGTGAGTTTTGAAAGTCCTTTTATGTATTTGGCTTCAAGAGCCTGCTGCTTCATTTGCTGTTCAACGGCATCAAACGGTTTAATGGGTCTCGCTTCAAGATACCCGAGTTTCTTTTTTTCGATTAATTTGAAAATTGAATAAAATTTACCACTATTGACCGGTCCATAGACTTCACCGGGTTCCAGTTTTAAAAGTGCAGAACCAATATCACCACGCTGAGACGGATAAAATAAGCCGGATATACCGTTGCGATTTTTATTAAACTCATTTTCGTGGAATTTTTCAAACAACAAATCAAAAGAATCACCCAATTTGATATTTGTAAGAATATCAGCGGCCTTTTCTGCCGATTTAACCTGAATTTCCTGAACATTTATCAGAACAGAATCTACAGATTTTGCATAAAAATTCTGGTAATAGGATTTTGCTTCGTCGAGGCTGACTGAAAGTGTATCTGCAACCCGGCCTTTTACCCGTTCTGAAAGGTGGTGGAGTTTAAATTCCTGAAGTCTGGATGTGATTTCCGGTAAAAGGTTGAGCTTCCGGCGGTAACCTTCTGCATTTAAAACTGCATCCCGGCTCATGATTTTCACAAGGGAAGCAAACTCGCCAATGATTTTTTCCTTATTCCGTGTAGAAACGGCAAACCCCCTGAATTGCATGTCATAAAGAAAGTCTCTTAGGGTAACCGGATTTTCTTTGTATTTAATGAAAATCATTTTCAGTGAATCAGGACCAAATTCCTGTTCCATTCTCTGGATATCCAGATCAGAAACACCAACCGGAGCTATTTTTTTAGGATTCTGATCACCTACGTACCTGCTGAGAATATCCGCCATTTTTGAAGCAAGAGAATTGAAAAGGGTGCGGTCAGTAGATACGGTTTTATCCTTAAAAAAGGATTTCATAAACACAAGGTACAAACGGTCCATTTCTCTCACGTGAACCATATCTCTGATTTTTTTCTCAAAAACACCCGATTCACGTTCAGACACAGGTGGTTTCTGATCAATTCTAAGCAACTTAAAAATAAAAAAACCGTTTTCACGTGAGATGGGTTTTGAAATTCCGCCCTGTTTCAGAGCAAACAAAGCATTTTCAACTTCGACTTCCATTGTTCCATAGGTTACTTCTACCGGCTTGACCTGTTCTTCCCATTCAGGACGGGTTTGCAGCAAAGAATCAAACGAAACACCTTTGGAAAGCTTATTGTAAAGAAATTTTGCAGAATCTGCAGATGGCGTAAAAATAAAACGGGTTATCAGATTAACAGATGATTTCCTAAGAGCATCAGCTTCCATTTTCTTTGAAGGCTTTACTTTGCTGTCAATTTCCTGTTTAAACAGGGCATCACGAACGTAAATTTCTTCAGTTGATTTCATCAACCGCCTAAAAACCCAGGTTGTATCAATTTGCCGTTCTTCACCGTATTGACCCAGTAATTTTTCTGAAATCAGGGTGTAATACAGTTTTTTTCGTGACTCAGACATCAAGCCATCCTGCTTACGGCCCTGCTGCGGACTCAATTCCCACCGGTTAATAAATTCCTCAGCGGTAATCAGAGAATTTCCTGCTCTGGCAAGAATGGTTCCTGATTGGGCGTAAGCCATAGCTGTAAATCCGGTAACCGAAAATACCACGCCAAGAATACAAATTGTTTTAAACTTATTTAAAAGCATATTTTGTAAAATAATTGAACTCATTTAAAAACAGGGCAATAAAAAAAAATATGAGGGGCTGTCTAAAAAGAACGGATTTTGGTGAAAAAGGCATGGATTTGCTTCGCAGAATTATCATTTCCCGCCTTCGCGGGAAATGACATCTCTCTCAGAATAGCAAATAAATGCGGTATTGTCATCCCCGTGAAGACGGGCTAACGAAGTTCTGCGAAGCTCATCCTGTATTTTCTTCTTTTTAGACAACCCCGACAGCAATGTGCTTTAATGGGAAGTAAAACTATCCCAAATAAATCAAGGCAACAAGGTAAAGGAATCAGTCATTGAGCCGGCAAAAACAGTAAACTTACCAGGTTCAACAATTCTTTTATTTTGGAGACCAATATATGAAAAATCTGCATCGGTCAGGTTAAAAGTCAGTTCTTTGCTTTCACCGGGTTTCAGAAACACTTTCTGAAATGATTTCAACTGTTTTACCGGACGTGAAACCTGTGCAGCGTTATCATTCAGATAAATGAGAACAGCTTCTTTACCTGCTATTTTGCCTGTGTTTTTTACGGTAACTTTTACTTCAAGACCTTCGCCGGATTTGATTTCTTTTTTTGAAAGTTTCAGGCCAGATGTTTCGAAAGTTGTATAGCTGAGTCCGTGACCAAAAGTATAAAGCGGATTGATGACCATTCCGTCATAAACTTCAAGTGGCTTGTAATCATAAGTAGAAAATCCGTTCGGATTTCTTGGATAGCTGAACGGAAGTTTTGCATCTGGGTTATAATCACCAAAAAGAATTTCAGTCAAAGCGATAGCCCCTTCCATTCCCGGGCGCATGGCAACCACAACAGCACTTGATTTTTCAGCAATTTGGGTCACAACTCTTGGCCGTCCTTCAAGTAAAACCAAAACCACAGGTTTACCGGTTTTCAGCATGGCTTCTGCCAGATCGAGCTGAGCTTCGTCAAGAATCAGGTTTTCGATATTTCCGGGAGTTTCGCAATAGGCTTTTTCACCCAGACAAAGAACGATCACATCATTTGAAGCGGCCTGTTTAACTGCTTCTTCAATATTGACGGGATTTGTAAAAGTTGTTCCTTCAACGTAGGTCACTTTTCCTTTTGAAGTTGCTTTCAAAGCTTCAAGAACAGTCAGTTTTTCCTGCGGATACAGATTTTCTTCATCTCCCTGCCAGGTTACTGTCCATCCGCCGTTTAAAACCTGAAGCAGGTTGGCGGTGGGGCCTGTAACCAGAATATTTGCCGATTTTGAAAGTGGCAGTAAATTGTTTGCGTTTTTGGCAAGAACGATTGTTTCACGGGCTGCAGCCAGGTTTTTTGCGGTTGCGTCTTCATTTGCGAAGAGTTTAATCAGTTCTTTTTTCGGATATGGATCAGCCAGTAGTCCGCTTTCAATTTTCACTTTCAGAATCCGGCTAACGGCTTCATCAATTCTGGACATGGGAACTTCGCCATTTTTAACAAGCTTCACCAAAATATCAAAAAAGCTGAAATTGTAAGGCACCATACTCATGTCTACACCGGCCATCACAGCCATTTTCACAGCCTGCTCAGGAGAGTCTGCAACTTTATCACGGCTGTACAATCTGACGATATCTTCCCAGTCAGAAACAGCAATTCCCTTAAACTGAAGTTCACCACGAAGAATTTCAGTGAGCAAGTGGTAGTTTGCATGACCCGGAACGCCATCAATTTCACCTGAATTGATCATGACAGTTGGAGAACCGGCTTTTACAGCAGCTTCGAAAGAAGGCAGATAAATTTCACGAAGGGTTTTTTCGCCAATCCAGGCTGGTGTGCGGTCTTTACCATTCAGCGGATAGCCATAACCCGTATAATGTTTCATACAGGTCGGGGCAAATTCAGCTTTAGAATAATCATCACCCTGATGTCCGTGAATATAGGCTACACCATGAGTTGCAGCAACATGAACATCTTCACCATAAGTTTCCCAGAAACGACTCCAGAGTGGTTGGCGGCCGATATCCAAAACCGGATAAAAATTCCAGGTCATGCCTGAAGCTTTCATTTCACGGGCAGTGATTGCGCCGGCAATTTTGCTGAGTTCAGGGTTGAAAGAAGCGCCGATATTAATTGCCTGAGGAAACAAAGTACCGCCCCGGGTGTAAGTCGTTCCGTGAATGGCATCGATTCCGTAAATGACTGGAATCTGCAACCGTGTTTTTTTGGAAACATCCTGAACGGCTGTAATAATTTTATTCCAGGTTTCAAGAGATTGGGCTTTATTATAAGGTGTGTTCAGAATTGAACCAACATGATACTGAACAATTGCAGTTTCCAGTTTTTTCATGTCTACCGGGAAACCGTCATTTTCTGCCTCGGGTTTTGCAATCACATCAAAAGTAACCTGAGTCATCTGACCCACTTTTTCTTCAAGAGTCATTTTATCGAGAAGGGTTTTTACTTTTTCATCAGAGGATTGTGCAAAGACGTTCATAAATATGGCCAATGATAAAAGTGACAGGGTTCGTTTCTTCATAACAGATTCCTTTTGAGGGTTATTTAACCAGCATCATTTTGCCGGTTTTAGTGAATTCAGGTGTTGAAATCCGGTAAAAATAAAGTCCGGAGCCCAGAGTTTGTCCGCCGGATGAGGCATTAAAATGGGCAGAATGAAGTCCGCCTGACTGTCTTTGATTTACCAGTGTTGACACTTCCCTTCCGGTTATATCAAAAACCTGCAAGACAACATGCGAAGGTGAACCAAGCGTGTACTCAATTGTTGTTTCAGGATTGAACGGATTCGGATAAGCCGGTTTCAGGTTGAAATTCAAAAGATTTTCATCACCATCAACATCTGTATTCCAGGGCTGGGTCAGAGCAAACGGGAAATACCTGACTTTTATTGTTGAAGCGACAGTTTTAGCGGAAGTCCGGTTCATCTGGAAAAGACCCATGGTTTGCCAACCTGTAGAATTGATTCCGTTTCCATGGCGGTACCAGTCAAAAATGCACCACCAGGTTGCAGCCATCAGAGCAGTTGTATCAGAAACTGAACCTGATTTTGAACGGGCAGCGTAGGCCTCGAACGCCTTGAAGGTGTTATCGAAAATCTCATTTTGCTTAGCCTGCATGTTATGAGCTTCAGTGTCCCAGATACCAAACTCAGTATCCATAATCGGTTTGTTCGGATGGGCCTTTTGCGCAGCTGAAAGAAAAGCACGGGTTTCGGGTTCAGCTTTGGTTCCGTAGAAAACACCAAAATAAATCGTCCAGCCGGCAACATCTACCACATCCTGACTTGAATCTTCTGGTCCCGGACGGTCAGCAGCTGCAGATTGTGTGACCAAACGGCCATCAGGATAGTTGGTATCCAGATCAGTGTGAATTGTTTGCAGGAAAATCTTCCGGTTTGCGAGTTCAAGACTTTCATTTTGTCCGCTCCAGAACAAAATTGAAGGCCGGTTATAATCTCTGAAAATCATTTCACGCCACATTTGCTGATGGATGTGACGCCGTTCATTCTGGATGATGAAATTTTCTGGTCTGTCAAACTGCCAAACCGGAATTTCTTCAGTAATTGCAATTCCCAGACGATCTGAAGCCAGATATGTGAACAGATGGTTGGGGTAGTGTGCCGTTCTCAGCATGGTTGCATTGATTGATTTCACCTTTTCGAGATCAGTGGTGATAACCGGATTTGGAATAGAACGACCATAATCAGGATGATCTTCGTGCCTGGCGACTGAAGGGAAAAACGTTTTGATTCCGTTCAGAAGAACCTTATTTCCAGATGTTTCAATGGTTCTGATGCCAAATTGAGTATAAAACTCATCAACAACTTTACCGTTTTCAGAAAGAGTAGCCTTCAGAATATACAAATTCGGAAATTTGGGAGTCCATAACTTTGGTGTTGGTATTGAAAGTAGTCTGGAATCAACTGAAATTGAATCTGATGACGATACAGAAAACTGAAAATCCGATTCACCCTGTAAAGAGACTTCACTTCCGGTAAGATCACCGGCAAATTCAGAATTTTTATTGTCTGCGGTTACAACTGCATTAAAAACAGAATAACTAACTGAAACTGTTTTTGATACCAGATCAGAATTCTGTACGATCAGTTTTGCAGAAAAATTTCCGGTTGAGGTAACGGGAACAAGATCAACCCGGCTGATATAAACCGGCGGATTGAATTCAAGACGGATATCATGAATCAACCCGGTATAATTAAACCAGTCAACTTTGCTGTACGGCACGATGTCGTTTCGTGTGCCCCAGGCAATGTTATCAACTCGTACTGCAATTTTATTCTCTGCATTGAAATTCAGGTGTGAAGAAACATCAAAAGCAAACGGAGTATAACCGCCTTCATGGTAGCCCACATAATTTCCGTTAACCCAAACATCAGCGACATAATTTGCAGAAATAAATTTCAGAATGGCGGTTTTCGAGGAAAGTGAGTCAGCAACGAAAAACGACCGGCGATACCAAACCCCATCTTCATAAAATTCGGGTACAGTCTCATACGCTTTCATTGTATTTTCAACAGCGGGAAGGGTTTTGTTTTCCCAACCGGAATCGTCGAAATCAGGTTGAAACCTTCCGGCAGCTTCTGTTTCAATCGATGCAATTGACTGAGGTGTTCTGGCTACCAAAGTCAGTGCATCGTTTGCATTAACACGTTGCTTTTTCCAGGTACCGGCAAGGTCAATCACGGGTCGGTTTTGTTTTTCAAATGAGGGGTAAACAATTCCGTTCTGAACCGGGACGGTCTGTGAATTCACTTTTAAAAGGTCAAAAGTGGCTTTTAATGTGGCTTCCTGACCAAAGGAATGTTCTGAAGGAAGGCAGAAAAGAAGAAGGAATGGAAGAAATTTTCCGGGACCACTATTACGATTCATCATCATCCTCTATTTGATGTAGGTCAAGGATCCTGACGGAGAAATACCTGTTCCCCGCAGATGATAAAAGTAGGTGCCTGAACTGGCCGTTAAACCGTTTAAGGTTGTACCATCCCAGTTAAGTGTTTTTACACCTGACTCAACCGGCCCGAGAATCCGTTTATAAATTTCACGGCCGGTTATATCAAAAATATGAAAAGAGAGTGATTCTGGCTGGTTAATTTCAAAGCGGATGGTTGTTGAACCATTGAACGGATTCGGGTAACAATCCAAAAGTCTGATCTGTTTTGAATTTTCTCCCATTGAGTTGTCGTTTTCAACCTGAGTCAAAGCGCCGGTATATTCAACTTTCAGCCCGGCAAGAAATGCTTCGCTCTCCTGTGCCGAAAAGTGAATATCCAAAATCCCGTCAGAAACTGAAACCGATTCAAAAACAGTCTGATAAGCAGAATTTCCGCCAACAAGATCAACTATATCAATATCTTTTTTCTTAACAGACGACTGTTCAACAGTAATATCAAATACCCGTCTCCCCGCCTGAGAATAATATTTTTCTGCAAACTGAAGGGTGACTTTATATTTTCCGGCAGGAACTCTGACCTGATAGGTAACAATACCAGTTCGTTCAGTCTGTAATACAACATCCTCTTCTGTCCCCGAAATGGCTGTGTCAACTTTTTGATTACGTCCGTCAGAATATCCGAATTCGGTGGAAGGCAAAAATTCCTGATCTGCACGGTAACCGGCGTTTGCCACAGTTGAACCCACATCAACCCAAAGCGGAAAAGTAACCGGTTTAACCTTGAGCAGTGACTTGTAAACAGAAGACAAAGTGTTTGGAACTTCAAATCTGTCTTTGATTCCCTTAATCAGAATCATATAGTTTTTTGAGGTGTCCGGTTTGGAAGTAATTAGAGTAACTCCGGCAGAATCGGGGTTTATAACTGCTGATTTAATGGTTAACGGATTGATGAAATAGTTGGCAACGAGTTCTGCTGTCGTCTTTTCAATTTTTTCTGAAAACTGAACGGTTATAACGGTATCCTGCTGGCGTCCATACAGGAAAGTTGGAGCGGTGATATCTATATATCCAATATTGGTAGGATTGGTAAGACAAAGAATCAGTTTACCATTTTTTATGACTGCATTTTCGGGGATAAAATCGCAGTTATTTCCTTCAAATGAATGTGTAGCTTTGCTCCATCTTGATTCATCAAAGGTGTCAAACTCATCCTTCCAGGAAGGAGTAAAATTATTTCCTTCGCCGAAAGTCCCTGAACCGGGAGTATAAGTTGCATAACTGACCCAGTCATAGTAGGTAAATGCAGGAAGTGATGAAACCGGCATTGTTCCAACCCAATTGGTATAGGCAGGATTCCAGGTATTCATCATGAGTTTTTGAGCACGGGTAATGGTTTGAATATGACTTCCCGTTTGTTTTCTGACCATGACACCATCAATGTACCATGAAACGTAATCAGGAGTCCATTCAAAAGCATAGGTGTGGTAGTCATCGGCCGGATCAAAATCGGTCCAGATATGACTTACGTGATTGGTTTGCCCGGGAGTAATGGTATTGAACTGAACATCGTTGCGGTAACGGCCGATGACTTCAAGATCAATTTCATTCCATTTGTTTGTAGCCCACGGGTCTTCAGGAGTTCCGTCAAAGTAGGTAAAAAACGTTGACAGAACTCCTTCGACCGGAGTTGATTTCATTCTGACTTCAAAACGACCATAGAGAAAAGCGTCGTTGGTTCGGTACTCAGCACCCTTGAAATTTTTTGCGCCGGCCATCCCGGAAAAAACAAAGGACCACAAAATTAAAACAAGAGCAATCTTCTTCATAGGTTCCCAATTGGTTAAAGACCAAGTCCGAGTGTGATTTTGTGTGTATTTTTCAAGCGGCCAAAATCCATAAAAGCATAATCAAACCGGATATCAATTCCGCCGATGGGTTGCTTTATACCGCCACCAAGTGTGAATCCTTCTTCAGAGTCTGAAAGAAACAATGATTTGTACCCACCTCTTAAAGCAAGAAAATCACCATAAACATACTCACCACCCACATTTACGCTTTCGTAATTATCTGATGGGTGAGAAGCTTCAGCAGAAAGAATCAACTTATTTATGTCATCCTTGAGAGCCAGATAAGAGACACCAACTTTAAAATTGAGTGGTAAATCCCAATAATCAGTAGACATACTTGCCGGAATTTTGTCATTATTTCCCGAATTATCACTGTCAGGATCATATAAAACAAGAGTCGAGTTACCATCCAGTTTCATTTTGGTTCCATAATTCGAAATGGAAGCACCCAACGTCCAGCCATCGAATGGCGTGTCATACAGAACGCCCATATCTAAAGCAATGGCAATTGCACGGGTATCCCAGATTGACTGGTAAATAATTTTCGGGTTAAACCCAATCGAAAACTTATCAGTCAGGGATAGTCCATAACCAAAAGAAAATGCCATATCCTTTGCAGTAAAGACCTGACCGGTTCCGTCAGGTTCATCAACTGTATTCACTTCCATCTCACCAATATTTGAATTGGTAAAAGAAAGGGCTATGGTTCCATAATCACCCAAACTTTGGGTAAAAATGAAAAAACTGTAACTGATGTCTGCAATCCAGAGTGTGTGATCAAATACCAGTTGGGTCCCTGGTACTTTAACCAAACCGGCAGGATTCCAGTAAACCGATGTTGGATCATCAGCAATAGCAACAAAGGAAGACCCCATAGCCATTGACCTTGCTCCCATTCCAATTCCCAGGAAGGAAGCAGCTGTGGTTCCGCGTTTTGATACATCAGGTCTGAATTTTTGGGCTTGAACCCCATTCCCAAGAATAACAAGGGAAACTAAAAATAGAGCAACTTTTTTATACATTTTATTTAAGCCCTTATTTTATCAGTGCAAATTTGCCAATGTGTTCCCCAATACCTGGAGCATCGACGTGGTAAATATAAACGCCATAGGCTACATCCATTCCATCTTCTGAAACCAGATCCCATGAAACAGCACCCTTCATATTGACTTCGGTGCCAGAATCCGGATCAATTTCGCCGGTCTTTGAAAGGGTTTTAACCAGTGAACCAGCAATGGTGTAAATTCTGAGTGTGCAGTTGTTTGGTAAATTGATAAAATCAATTTTCCGGTTTCCACGGCCAGATTGCTGAATCAGACGAGGTTCCCATTTTGCACCACCAATGTACGGATTCGGTACAACTCTGATTTTACTCAGATTTGATTTGGCATCTTTTTTGGAAAGTGACTGGGCTGTTGAGGTAAATACAAACTCATCACCCCTTACGAATTTCTTTGAAATCCGAACCCTGAAGGTACTACCAGGTGCGGGATCAGGTTTTCCTACATCTGAAGGTAAACCGTATTCAATTACAACCGGCCATCTTTCAATAAGTTGGTTTTTTGCACCATCCGGGTAGTAATGAACAGGAATAATTCTGTCTGCGCCCGGTGTTAGTGTCGTTTTGGTCGTATCTGCCATCCAGAGAATGAAAGGAACTTCTTTTCTGTCCTGGGTCAGGTTGAAGATTTTAAAATTAACCTTCATTTTTTTGAATTTGTTATCCCTGTCATTTCTGAGTGAGCTGGTGACAAGAGAATCATAATAAACGATTTCGTAATCTGCGCCAAAGTGTTTGTACCGTGGTTTTGTACCTACTGCAGCCGGATTATCAGGATCGGTGTACCAATAAATTGCATTATAACCGGTTTGTCCTCTTGCTGGACCAATAGGTTCTCTCAACCGGATATTGGGAAGTTGGTTAACATCACCGGCCGTCCACTTACTTTGGTTACCAAGAATTGCAGTTGAGGGGTCGTTTACAATTTGCATCACAAGACCATCAAAGGCACTGGTTGCAATTTGTGTCGATCCGTCACCAATCTGATCACCAGTGATTTTCACACCAAGCGTATCAGTTCCGTTTCTGATAACTCTGGCACCTGACGTGACATAATCAGGAAAAGTACCCGTTGTATCAAAAACAACACTATATGTTGCATTATCCAGGACAGCATCAGAGTTGACTACTTCGACACCAATTGATCCTGTTCCCTGATCTGGCACAGCTTTATACGCAAATGAAGGAGGTGTGTAACCAGCCGGTGGTGCATTAGGTGTTACGACTGCACAATTGTAATCAACAAAATAGACCTGCCCGACCTGATTGGTCTGGATAAGTTTGGTACACTCGGTAGGCTGAATCCTGACTTCACTGCTATCGTTTATAAAACCCTGGTCATAACTGACAACAGCATAATAATAAGTAACACCATTCAGTACGTCTGAATCAACATAAGCATGACTTAAACCTGTTTCATCACCTCGCCAATAAGCAGCACCATTGATTCCAACTGGGTCAGGACCAAAAATGCCGTCAATTTTATCCCATTGGGCAATCGGCTTATAATATTTGGCTTGTCCTTGAGAATCAGTGATGAGTTTCACATCGTTAAATTCTGGCTCAGTACTTCTGTAAATGGCATATCCTTCAAAATCTTTTTTAGGACCCTGTTTCGGATCGTTATTTTCAAATCCTAAAACAGGATCTGTAGATTGTTCTGCACGGGAATCCCAATAGAGATAGACTTTTTTATCACCGGCTTTTGCAGTGACCTTTGGTTTCAAAGGAGGCTTGGTAAAATTATAACCTGCATTATAAATAAACTGAACTGTTTTCTTATTAAAAACAAGATCTGTTTTATCATCACCAAAAAGTAAAGCCATTGAGAACCGTTCACGACCAAAACCGTTCGGATTTATACCACTTCTCAATAAAAATGGACCGGATGAAAAAATGATCTGAATATTTGAGTTCTGAACAGATGTGTCAAATTTTGCCCGTGCCATCAGGTTGTAAAGAACATCATCATTCTTTGGCCACATATCCTTTGTGCTTTTTCCATCCAGTTTTTCAATCGCAACGGAAGTTAATCCGATCTGGTCGGATTCATCTTTATCCAAACGGTCAAAGTTGGGTTCACCATCGGTAGGGAGACCATCACCTTCGCCTAAATCGGGAATGTGAAGTTTAAAGGCCTGAGTCACTGAATCCCAGGGTTCATCAAACGGACCTGCACCATCAGCACCAACATCATCGAGAAGAATTTCTCCGGTTTGGTTGGTAGAATCCCAATCCCAAATTCCATTTAAGTTGTCGTCTACAAACCGCTTCCAGTCACGATCGTTATCGAAACCGTCATCACGGCGTTCATCAATCATGCCGTCTTCGTCATTATCAACACCATCTTGAGACTGACCCGGACTTTCAAGATAGGCATAGCCGTAAACACCAAGTGTTACTTTTGGGCGACCCGGAACTTTACCATCCTTATCAAAACCCCATGTTAAGTCAAGCTTTGCATCAAAACTGGCCCAGTCATCTCCATTATCTGGTTCACCACCAAGACCTGTATCTGTGTAAAACCCGAAAAATGTGGAATCATAATCCCGATCTGAAAGGTTTGATATGTCATAATGCCAGAAAATAATATCTTCAGCAAGCACATGTGACCATTGAAAAGCTCTAGACTCAACTCTTAATCCAAGTCCTTTTCTGATATCAGGGTTGAACCACTGTTTCGAATCAGTAAAAACGGCAGGGGTATCAGAAAGAATAGGATAGAATGAAATAGGAAGTTTTGTCCATTCAGCATCTTTTGAGTCATCCATGACAAAAAAGGTTTCCAGATCGGCATTAAAAATATTCCGTCCGAAATAGCCATTCCATTGACCGTCATAAGATGAGGGCAAACCCAGTGCGGCAGGCCATTTTGCTGGCCAGCTTTTTTCTCGTGCACTCATAGCCGGAACTGAAGCCCCCGGATTACTGTAATTGGGAACAGGAGCCCATCCCCAGGGTTCGGTAGCTAAGTTTGCCGGAACACCAACTGGTATATCCATTTCTTCCCGGTAATAGGTTTCAATCGGGGTAATCCGGTTGTACCTTTTCCGGTTGGTAGGACTCTGAACCGAATCAACAGCAATAGACACAATCATACAGATTCCGTCTACATAATTGATACCGGTTCCTTTTGGCCACTCACCAGAAGGGGAATATGGCCATTGAGCCACTTCACTGTTATTATAAAACAACGTTCTTACCAGGTTTCCGTCCATGGTCCCTTCCCTGCGGTAGATTTGGGAACCCTTTTCGTCATTCCGGAATCGTTGAACCTCAGGCCAGACTTGTGCAAGACTTAGCCCAGAGGAAAGTAAAAATATAGTCAGAAATAAAAGTTTACGAAACATGCCAAACTCCAGCATTACAGTGAAAAACTAAGTCCAAGTTTCAGATTCCGTGGTCCTGAATACCGGGTTGGATCATTGATGTAATCTTCAAGTGTATTCAAACCGATAATCGGGGTTGCAAATTTGGTATAAATATCGCGATCAGCACGACCTGTTGAACCAAATACTCCATACTCATTTTTGATGTTCAATACATTATAAATCAGCAGGAAGGTATTTACCCTTACGCCACCAATGTCGAAGCCTTTTTCAGCACGAACATCAAAACTGTAAGTGTCAGGTTTTGTGCCGCCATTTGAGAATCTGAGACCCTGTGAGTTTCTCACATCCTCTGTGTACGGATATCCTGAGCCATAACTAAAAATGGCCGAAAGTGTTCCGTACTCAGCGTTTCCGAGTCTTACAAAAATGTTAAGCGTTGAACGCTGATCCCAGTCAAGAGGAACCACTTTCTTTTCTGCTTCTTGAGGCGGATCTGATTGTGCGTAGTTGTAAACTTGATAAGGATCAGATGAATTTCCTTCAGCAATCTGGTAGGTATAATCCAATTTCACATTCAGATAAGAATTAACAACCTGAGAAAGTGAAAGTACAACTCCTCTCACGTTACCATAATCTCTGTTGATAAACCGGGCGTATTTATAACCCTCGTAGGTATTGATAATTTCCATACCCAGAAGGTTTCTGATGTCACGGTAATACAGGGTTCCGTCAATTGAAAGGTTATCAAAAAGAACCTGTTGCAGTCCGAATTCATACGAAACTGTTTTCTGAGGTTTCAGATCTCCGTTTCCGGTAACAGAACTTAGGGCCTGACCGCCAGAAACCAGATATTCATCGTTCACATAAAGATTTTCAAGTGGCGGTATCTGGAAAAAGTGTCCGTATGAAAAGTGAATGGCACCTTTATCCGAAATCGGGAAAGAAACACCAAGGCGTGGTGAAGCCTGGATTTTCTGAGTTGTTTTTTTGAATCCGGTCGTTCCGGTAAAAAGTGTGTTTTGCAAAGGATTTTTTAAATCTTTTGGCAGGGTTGTATTCGGATCAAAATAATCAACACGAACACCGGCGTTGATGATCATCATGTCGTATTCCATCTTATCCTGAATATAGCCTGAAAATTCAAACGGTTTTTTCAGATAAGATTGGTTCCCGGCCGTGTGGGGTTCAAAATAACCGGGCACAAAAATAAGTTCACCGGTCAGTGAATCTTTTTGGGTTGTATTGCTGTTTCTGAGATTCCAGTCATGATTAAACAGCTCATGCCAACGCGCCTCAGCTCCAACCCCGAGTTTGTGTTTGTCGTTCAATTGGGAAGTCAGTTGCCATTTTACAAGGAATGAATTGGTGTAGCGGTCGTACCGGCCACCTTCATTTCCGCCTGAACGAAAAGTGTAATTGCTTAATGCTGCACCAAGCGCCGGGTCAATATAACGGGGATCGTAAGGG
The DNA here is from genome assembly GCA_020161835.1 of Bacteroidota bacterium. Lineage (GTDB taxonomy): Bacteria > Bacteroidota > JABWAT01 > JABWAT01 > JABWAT01 > JAFLBE01. Next base: position 56,831 of record JAIUNL010000005.1, read on the forward strand.
TCTTTGTAAGTATATCCTTCATATTGATGCTTATTATAGCCAAATGAAAGAACATGGAAGGTGTTGGATGTCGGAATGTGGGTAAACTGCGCTGTCTGAACAATGTTGGTTCTGTAATTTTTCATCCGGCCATCAGGAGCCTGTGACCAGTCATGGCTGTAGCCCTGACTGAAGTTATCATCATAAAAAATACTGTAAGACACTTTAAAAAGCGGACTCGTCCAGGTCGTTCTGCCATTAAAGGAAAACTTCTGGTAAGGAGACATAGCAACCCAGGCTCTGTCACCGGTGTTGAAAAAGATTGTATCACTTCCAAACACTGCCGGAGCTCTGTCTGTAATATTATAAATTCTCTGGCCGTATAAGTAACCGTCTTCGTCCAAATAACGTGCGGTTGTAAAAAAGGTAACTGCATTTAAAATTGGAATGCCGCTTGCAAAGGGAAAAGGACCGCTGAGATTAAACTGAATATCCCTGGAATCAATTTTTAACGGGTCCTGAAGATTCCGGAATATTTTTTTATCTGATGAATAATGATTTCCGATATAGGATTGAACACCGAAATCATATTTAGTGGTAGAACCTTCCTGAGAAATAATGTTCACCACACCCGACATGGCATTGCCATATTCAGCATTGAACGTACCGCTGATTACTTCAAGCTGACGAACCGAAGCATTTTCAACGCCAACAGCAAGGCTGTTATTGTAAGAGTCATTTACCGGAACACCATCAACGAGGTAAGAAACCTCATTTGAACGACCTCCACGAAAGTGACCATCAACAACTCCGGCTTGTAGATTGATAACCTGTGAAACGTTTTCAACGGGCATTGCCTTAATATCAGACGAGGTTACCGTTACTGAAGAGGAAGTTAAATCTTTTTGGACAAGCGGAGCATCTGCCTCAACAAGAATTTCTTCTGAGAGAACATCTTCAGAAGCCATTTTAATATCTTGCCGGGTAGTCAGGTTGATTTTTACAACCACTTTTGAAATTGTTACCCGGGTGTACCCTACCGAACTGACAATGAGATTGTATTCACCCGGAGGTACGTTATAAATTGAATACTTTCCGTCAAGATCGGCGGCTGCACCGTAATGGGTTCCCTGAATAACAACGTTTGCCCCGATTATGGGTTCAGTTGTTTTATTATCTGTAACTGTTCCGGTAATTTTCCCTGTGCTTTGAGCAAAGGCAACCTGAACAAGGAGCCCGGCTCCCGCAAGAAGTAGTAGTAATTTCTTCATGTTGACTGTCATATTTTAGTTGATAGGCAGGAAAACAAAGGCTGCCGGAAGTACTCCGGCAACCTTTAAGTGAACGAATACTTGCTTATTTTACAAGCATCATCTTCTTAACAGAAGTGAATTCGCTTGCTTCCATTCTTACGAAATAAACACCGCTGGCAAGACCGGCGCCGTTAAATTCGACAGAATATTCGCCTTGACCCTTGTAACCATTAAACAGGGTTGCAACTTCTGAACCGAGAAGGTTGTACACTTTAAGTGTAACATTTCCGGAATTTTTCATTGCAAATCTAACGGTTGTTGATGGGTTAAACGGATTCGGATAGTTTTGTTGAAGAGCAAATTCAACTGGTTTTACTCTGTTGTCATTTACATCAACATACATGAAATTGGAGGAAGGATTTCCAATCCAGGTATATGACCAGGATTGTACATTATTCCAGCCATTATCAAGTGGAACTGGTGACCAGCGGAGTCCGCTTTCACGTGCACCGGTAGCATCACCATCATTGAGGATAAGGTCAAGTGCAATTTGCATTCCATCGGTCGGGGCAAATACTGCATCACCAGCATGAAGGGCAGCTATTGCTTCAAGGGAAATTTTCCATTCAAATGCATAACCTTTAGAGGTGGTGATAAACTTGTAATCAGGGCTGGTTGTACGGGTAACCGTTGCACCACCAAGATCATCAGAAACACGGTGTGAATTGAAACGGAAGTGATAATCAGGAGTAGCACCACGACGGTAACCGGTGTGATCTTTTCCTTTATATTCATACAAACCGATAAACAAGTCAGCAGCATCCTGATTGTAGGAAGCAAGAGCTGAATCCTGAACGTAAATATCATCGGTTACATCCATACCAAAATACAGGTATCCACCAGCAATTGCAGCATATCCGACAGCGGAAGCATCTTCATCACCGCCATTAGCACCAAGCTGGGTAATAATGGTAGCTGTACCGTTTGAAGATTTCATTTCAAAGCCCTGAATTCCTGCCCAATCGGCAAAAGTTCCGTCAGCAATAAAGCCGGCAGGAGCGATGTTTGAAACAACTGCAATTCCCTTGGAATCGTTTTCAGAAGGAGCAAGTGAAGTTCCAATTTTTGTTGAATCAACATTTCCTGCTTTGTCTGTACAGATAACTGCATAATAGAACTTGTAGCTTGCATTTTTCAGCGCATTATGGAAAACGTGTTCAACTGATTGGGTTCCTTCAGCAACGCCGGAAGCAAGACCAAAGACACCAGGAGCTGTTACATTGGTAATCGGATTGGTGCTGTAAAATACTGAGTATTTTTCACCAACTTCGGTAGGAACATCTTCCCAGATCACGAAGTTTTTACCGGTTTCTGTTGCAAGACCTAAAACACCTTCAGGTGCGTTTGGTGCAGTAATATCATTGATCTTATAACCGGAACCGGTCATGAGGTCGATAATGAATTTACCTGAAGCAACAACATCAGATCCGAAAGGCTCTGGTGCGGTACGAAGCACGATAAAACCTAAACGAAGTTTTTTGATACGGGTGATATCAAGAATACCATCATTGGCTGCATCACGCTGAGCCCAGCCTGTATCACCAACTCTGAGATCATACCAGGGTTTTTTTGCTGTTTCAAAAGGCATTTGGACATATTGCCAGTCTGAAGCCACGTCAAAATTAACTGGAGCTACAGCATCCCAAAGTTCGAGAGCACCGTCTTTGTCATCCCACAATTCAATTCTTAGCAGAAAACGACCTGTAAGTGTGTTTGGTACCAGGTTCTTAATGTAAAAAGCTAATTTGTCATTGGTTGCACCAGCACCAGCACTCAGGCTGACAGGTTCTTCAAAAACATGCTCGAGTTCAGCATAACCACCCCAGTCCTGTGAACCAACGATAGCATATTCAGCTACCATTGCACCAGTACCCTGAACGGTATCAATTGATTCATCAGAGAGAATCATTTTTCTGGCACCGGCAGCGCCATCCCATGACATATCATTCAGTAACCAGGTAGCATCTTTTCTGGTGCGGTTGCTGGTTGTATCTGATTGACCGTCGAAGGACATTAAAGGCTCAAAATTCTGACCTAAAATCTGAATTTTATCCATTAAGAATGAACCGGTTGCAGTTGGGCTATTGGTAGAACCACCAGCAGTAATGAATACAACTGCAAGTTCCCATCCATAAACATTCTGCATTTCAAATTCACCATTTTCATCAGTTGCCTGAGCTGGCCAGCTTTCTTTGGTCAAAGGAACAATAAGTTGTTGCCAGTCACCTGCAGGAGCATCAAGCAAAGTTCCGAAGCTGTGAAGCCAACGGTCTTCACCAGTATCTGATGATTTTTTTTCTTTGATTTTGAATTCAAAATTCACATCACCAGCCTGGGTTTTTACTGGCTGACCGGTAACTTTAACCCACATACTGAAATATTTACCGTTTGACAGATCATAGTGACCTGCATTTCCAAGAGTAGAAAGATCAGTTGAGTGAACCCGAACTACATAACCACCCCAGCCATCATAAGCTTCAACGGTGTATTTTACATTGAATGATCCGTTTCCGTCTACAGAGGCTGTAGTATCAGAAATGTCACATTTCGGATTGATTCCATTGGCATAGAAGCCGGCATCACGGGCAGAAGGAACGTAAGTTTCATCACTTCCCTGTCCGGTATTCAGTGGTGCCCACACCCATTGTGCGGAAGCTACACTAACCAGCGCAGTAAAAGCGAATAGTGTCGTAAGCAGTCGTTTCATGTTTTTTCTCCATGAGTTGTTTGTGTTGATTGCGATTTAAGGTGATCATTACAGACCTGAAAAATCAGGCAAGTAATCCCATCAGGCCGATGACTAGCACACAGATGAAAACTGATGTAAACACATTTTGCTTTGTCCAGATTCTGGCTTTTAGCGCAGAAACTGGCGCAAACGAAGATTCCGGAGCGTTAACTCCGGCGATCATCAGCCCGGATGCCTGCTGTGTGGTTTTGCTGACAGACAAAAGGCTGACAACGACCAGGACACCCGTACATACTATAAATAAAAGAATTGCAAAGTGAAGAAAATTGATCCGGGCAAAACTAACCAGACTTGTCTGGGTAATAACACCCGAATTGACCATAAATTCAACGATAAGACGGGTGAGTCCTAAAACACCACCCGTAATCAAACTCCAGAATGCACCTGATGCATTCATTCGTTTCCAGAAAATCCCGAAAAGAAAAACAGCAACAATGGGCGGACTAATATAAGACTGAACACTCTGCATGTAAATGTAAATGTTAGTTGAAATCAGTTTTGTTAAAGGTACCCATAAAATTGCTGTAATGGTTATAAATAATGTTGCCAGCCGGCCAACAAGAATTAATTTTCTTTCTGACGTTTCAGGATGGCGGGGCTGATAAAAATCTACAGTAAATAAAGTTGCTGCACTGTTGAACACACTTGCAAGTGACGACATCAGAGCTGCAATAATTGCGGCAACAACAAGTCCCCTAACTCCTGCCGGTAGTAAATCACTTTCAAGCAAAGCCGGATAGGCTTCATCGCCAGAAATGTCCGGGAAGAGTGCAACTGCAATCAATCCCGGAACAACCAACATCAAAACAGGGAGGAGTTTTAAGAACGCTGCCAATATGGTTCCCTTCCGTGCATCGTCAATGGATTTTGCTGCTAAAACCCTCTGAACGATGTACTGGTCAGTACACCAATACCAAAAGCCCACAATCGGGGCTCCAAAGATGATACCGGTCCAGGGAAAATCAGGATCCGACATCGGTTTGAATATTGTAAAGTAATCTGCCGGAAGTTTTTCCTGCAGACCCGACCACCCACCGACTTCATGCAACCCTATAAAGGTAACGGTAAGTGCACCGGCTACCAGAATAATAGTCTGGAAGATTTGGGTGTAAATTACGGCGGCTAAACCACCTACTACCGTATAAATTCCTGCCAGGAAGACAAGAATAATTGCAGTGGTGTACACATCCCAGCCAAGCATGTGATTTAAAAGGAAACCGGCCGCAAACAGCATCACGGAGATTTTGGTGACGATGTAGGCAAATAAGGATATTGAGGTTAGGTAGACGCGGCTGCGGCGGTCATAACGGATTTCAAGGTATTCAGGAACGGTAAACACTCCCAGCCGGAGGAACACAGGGGCGACGAACCATCCCATTACAATAAGAATGAAAATGGCCATCCATTCGAAACTCCCGACTGCTAAACCCCTGTTGGCTCCAGATCCGGCCAGGCCGAGGAAGTGTTCACTGGAAATATTTGTAGCAAACAAAGAAAACCCGATGGCAATCCAACCAACATTCCGTCCTGCAAGAAAATAATCTACAGTAGTAGTATCCTTCCTGCGGGCGAAATAAAGTCCTATACCCAGTGTTACCACGAAGTACAGAAGAATTACCGATGAGTCTAAAAAGCCGAAATTGTCAAACACAGTTTCCTACTTTTGGTTTGATTGCGATACGACTCCTTTTACACGAATCATGCCAAAATAGTGGAAGCGGTTTTTTGACCTGTATGTGATGGAAATCAAAATGGAACGGCTTCCATTATTATTATCATTTTGATATGCATATCAGTTTGATAAGCCGTGTTGCATATCATTTTGATATGTTGTGACAAATTAGAGGTAGTTTTGACGATAGAAATATTGCGGATATAGATAGCCAGAAACAAAAAAGTGCCCAAATTCAAACAATTTGGGCACTTTCAAAAGAAAAGAAACGAAAAACACTTATTTAGCTTTAATTATTTCGGGTTGTTTTCTGTTTGGATGGTAAAATTTTGTTTCTGCCTTTTAAATTCAGCTTTCATTGACACCGTCAAACGCCGAGTTGTAAACATTAACAATTTACCATTAACCATTAATCCTTGACCATTATTTCAGCAGTACTATTTTCCTGAATTCACTTTTCCCGGACTGACTCAGCCTCAGAAAATATAGTCCGGAAGAAAGTCCAGATCCATTGAGTTGAACAGACTTCTCCCCTGCCGGCTGAAAACCGCTTACCAGTTTTTTGACTTCCCTTCCGGTAACATCATATAGAATAAGAGAAACGAAACCGGAAACGGGCAGATGATACCGGATTGTGGTTTCAGGATTAAAAGGGTTTGGAAAGTTTGGGTGAAGAGTTAACTGATTTGGCATTTCTGTACCTTCAACCCCTTCAGACCAGGGCAGATAAGAAAACGTGTATGTCCAGGAAGCTAAATTACGCCAGGCATTATCCAGATGATTCTGTCCCCATCTGAGTCCGCTTTCTCTTTTTCCGTTTGCATCCGCATCATAGATTACCCAATCAATTGGAATGGGCCAAACGTTGCATCCACCTGCACTACAGTGCGATTCAATGGCAAAAACGTTGTCGCCCGGATAAATTGAAGCCAGATCTACCCAGGAAATGCCCCATTCCAGAGTATAACCTTCAGAATCAACCTTCCATTCATATTCCACTGAAGATTGGGTATCAATTGTATTGCCGTTTTGTCCGTCAATAACCCGGGTCGAATTAAATCTGATGTGATAATCAGGTTTTTCTCCACGACGGAAGGATGTATGGTCGGCTCCATTATACTCATAAGCACCAAAAAAGAAATCAACTGCATCCTGATCGTTGGTTGCAGTTGTTGAATCAGTAAAAACAATATCATCAACCACGTGTAAAGCAATGTTAAGGGAATCTTTTGAAAAATTGATCCAGATTTTAGCACTGAGGTCTTGATCACCACTATGATTTCCCAGTTCAGTTAAAACAGTTCCGGTTCCCAGTGACGACTTCATTTCCCAGGGATGAAACTGATTCCATTCGGAAAGTGAACCGTCTGCCTTGAATCCCAACCTTGATTCGGTTTGAACAAGCGGGACGAATCTCGCTGTGTTTTGTGCAGGTTCGGGCGAAACTCCAAAATAGGCTGAATCGGTATTTCCGTATTTGTCGCTGCAAAGTACAGCATACCAGAATTTCAGAACAGACTTTTCAACCGGGTAGTTGAAAAGGTGCTGAACTGATTCTGTACCTTCCGGAATTCCGGTTGCCAAAACTTTAACTGACTTGTCATTCAAACTGGTAATCGGGAATTCACTGTAAAAAACTGAATAAGTTTCACCACTTTCCCCGGGAACATCCTCCCAGATTGCATAATTCAGGCCGGTATCAACAGCTAATCCCATTACAGAGGGAATGATATCAGGCGGAATTACATCAAAGACTTCAAATCCAGTTCCGGTCATGAGATCCAGAATAAATTTGCCTGTGGCTTTAACCTCACTTCCCCATGGTTGGTTTTCATCACCATAAATCACAAATTCAAGACGGATTTTCTTAATGTGAAACAAATCCAGACTGCCGTCATTGGTTTTCTCCAGAAGGGCAAACCCTTTATCTCCGGGTCTGAGATCCTGACTGTTTTTTTGAGTTGTCGCAAGTGGAAGCAAAATATATTGCCAGCCGGTCACCGAATCGAATTCAGCGTCAGCCACCGATTCCCACCATTCTGCAATTCCGTCCTTTTCATCTGCCAAGACGATTCTGAGCATGAACCGGTTTTTCAGAAGATTGGGTTCAAGTGTTTTTAAATAAAAAGCCAGACTCTGAAAAGTGCTTTGTGGTGCTGAACTCAATGAAACCGGTGCATCAAAAGTATGTTCAAGTGCCCCGTAACCTTCTGGCTTCTTCATTCCGGTGATCGAATAATCAATGAGCAGGGCACCCAAGCCTTCAACCGTATCCGCCGGTTCATCAGAAAGATTCAGAAAGCTTTTTCCGCCGGGACAGTCTGTACCGCCGCAATCGAACTCTGGCAAAGTAACCGTCCAGAAGGCTGGTTTGGTGACCGGATTGCTGGTTGTGTCTGACTGATGATCAAAAGTCAGCACAGGTTCAAACCTCTGCCCCAGAATCTGGATTTTATCAAGAAGAAAAGAACCGTTGGCGAGAACGGTATCGGGATAGTGGTAGGTTGAGTCAAGTTCATAAACAATGGCAACCTCCCACCCATAAACATTCCAGGGTTCCCAGATTCCGTTTTCATCAGATGACTGAGGGGGAAACTGCTCTTTTTCAAGAGGAATAATGATTTGCTGCCATGAATTCTGTGCAGAATCCAGAAAGGATTCCATTTTATAGAGCCAACGGTCTTCTCCGGTTTCCTCAGTTTGCCGTTCTTTTAATTTAAATTCAAAATTCACTTTACCGGCTTTCGTTTTTGTGGACGGAGCTAAATTCTTAATCCAAAAACTCAGAAACTTTCCGTTGGATAAATCATAATGACGAAAAGGCAATTCATTCATACCTGTTTGATGAATTTTCACAACGTACCCACCCCAGCTGTCTTTGCAATAAATTTTATAATCAAATTTGAAAGAACCCTTTTTGTCAATCGATTCGGTTGATTTTGAAATTTCAAATTCTGAATAGGGCGGAACACAAAATTCGCAAATTCGTGAATCCCAGAAATAACTATTCAGATCGGTTGTACTGTCGAGGGGTGCCCAGACCCATTGGGCCGTTGAGGTTTGCCACCCTCCAATCAGCAAAAAAAAAGAGATAAGAAATTTTTTCATATCTGCACCTTATTTCAGAAGCATCAGTTTTTGAACCTCCATTTTCCCGGCCTGACTCAGCTTGAGAAAATATAGTCCTGAAGCCAAACCCGATCCATTAAACTGAACCGACTTCTCCCCTTCAGGCTGAAAACCAGATACCAGTTTTTTGACTTCCCTGCCGGTAATATCATAAAGCGAAAGTGAAACAAAACCGGAAACAGGCAGATTGTACCTGATGGTTGTTTCTGGATTAAATGGATTTGGGTAGTTTGCGTGAAGAGTTAACCGGTTTGGCATTTCTGTATCTTCAACCCCGTCGCTGAGTGGTACATAAAGGAACGTATAGGTCCAGGATGCAACATTTTGCCATGCATTGTCCCATGGAACCTGTGCCCATCTTAATCCGCTTTCTCTGGAACCAGTTTCATCTGCATCATTAATAACCCAATCGATGGGAATCTGCCAGAAATCACACCAGTGATTGCTGCAAGATGAAACCTCAAATTTTTTGTCACCCGGATGCGTAAGAGCAAGATCAGCCCAGGAAATTTTCCATTCCAGATTATACCCATCCGAAACCTTTTTCCATTGATAATCTGGTGAAGATGCCAACGTTATAGTTTGACCGTTTAGTCCATCTAAAACCCGGTTTGAGTTAAACATGAAATGATAATCTGGTTTTTCACCCCGGGAATAGTTGCGGTGATCTGCCCCACGGTATTCATAAGCACCAAAAAAGAATTCAACTGCATCCTGATTGTAGGCGGCAGCCGTTGTATCGGTAAATACAATATTGTCAAAAACGTGAAGTGCAATGAATAAGGAATCATCCGAAAAATTGATCCAGATTTTTGCACTGAGATCCTGATCACCGTCATTCGATCCAAGTTGGGTAATAATTGTTCCTGTTCCGTTAGAAGGTTTCATGTCCCACGGTTGTAACCTGCTCCATTCTGAAAGATCACCATCTGCCTGAAAACCAAAAGAAGTTTCAGAAAGAACAATGGGTACTGGTCTTGCATCATTTTCTGTCGGTCCCAAAGAAGAACTGAACTGAGTTGAATCTACATTCCCAAATCGGTCAGTACAAAGTATGGCATACCAGAATTTCTGCTGGATTGAGTTAACGGGATAGACGAAACGGTGTTCGACCAATTGTGTTTCTTCCGGAATTCCTGTGGCAACGACCCTGACCGAAAAATCAGTTAAATCAGTAATCGGCTTTTCTGACCAGAATATGGTATATTTCTCTCCCACTTCATCCGGAGTATCTTCCCAAAGTATCAGATTCTTACCAATTTCCAGAGCTGTCGCAGTGATATTTCCAGGGCCGGCAGGCGGATCACCACGTTCAATCAACTGAAATCCGCTGCCAGTCATCAGGTCAAGAATGAATTTTCCTGATGCAATCACATCAGGACCCATTGGCTCGGGTGCAGTTCGAAGTACATTAAGAGACAGCCTTAGCTTTTTTATTCGGCCAGGGTTAAAGATTCCGTCATTCTGCTCACCTTTTTGAGCCCATCCCCGATCACCCGGCCGAAGTTCTACCCATGGCTTTTTTGCAGATTCAAAAGGAAGTTGGATGTATTGCCACCCGGTTACCGTATCAAACTCTGCATCCGCAACCGAACTCCAGCATTCCAGTTTTCCGTCGGCTTCATCAAAAAGCTCAACACGGAGCATAAACCGGTTTTTCAACTGATTGGCTTCAAGTGTTTTCAGATAGAAGACCAGCATTTTATATTCACCATCCACACTGGGATAATAATTGACAGGTTCCTTGAAAACGTGTTCCAGTTCTGCAAATCCACCCCAGTCCTGAGAACAAACCACTGCATAATCAACTTTTAAAGCACCGGCTCCCTGAACCGTGTCAGAAGTTTCATTGGTCAGAATCAAATGTCGTTTCCCGGCATCCGGATCAAAAGACATGTCATTGAGCAGCCAGGTTGCCTCTTTCCGGTTCAGATCATTGGTGGTATCTGCCTGATTATCAAACGACATAAGTGGTTCATACCGTTGCCCCAGAATCTGGATTTTATCCATCAGAAAAGAACCGGTTGCAGTGGGTGGCTCTGTGGAATTCCCTGCCGAAATATACACAACTGCAATTTCCCAGCCGTAAATATTCCAGGGTTCCCATTCTCCGTTTTCATCATTTGCCTGTGCAGAAAAATGCCATTGATCCAATGGAACTATTATTTGCTGCCAGTTTCCTGCCGGTGCATCCAGGATCGGCCCTGCATTATAGAGCCACCGGTCTTCGCCGGTATCAGCATGACGTTTTTCCTTCAGTTTAAATTCAAAATTAACATCACCCGGCTGATCTTTCACCGGTTGGCCGGTCACTTTGATCCAGAAACTGATATACTTCCCGTTTGAAAGATCATAATGTCCGTCTCTGCCTAAAACAGATAAGTCATTGAAATGGGCACGAACAACATATCCACCCCAGAAATCGTAGGCTTCAACATGGTACTTTATATTGAATGCCCCATTGCCGTCAACAGATTCGGTTGTGTCAGAAATGGTACAGTACGAATTAATTCCGTTTGCAAAAAATCCAACATCTCTTGTGGATGGAAGGTAAGTTTCGTCAGCAGCCTGACCTTTATTGAGGGGTGCCCAAACCCATTGGGCAGATGCGGAAAATGAAAAAAGAAAAAGAAAAAAGGATGGTATTACCCACTTTTTCATAAAAACCTCAGGAATATGTTGGAAATGATTGCGGATGTAAGGATAAATGATCTTCTGGTTTTGGACCAACAGTGAGCATTTGTGTAAATGTAAACACAATTTCATCTTTTATCAACCTGTTTTATTAATATTTTATTATTGTCCAGAGAAATACCTGGTCCCGCATATTGCGCAGAAGACGCAGATCAGGACAACTATTAATTGCAAACTTCCGGGTAAATCTGTGTAATCATTTAACCCGGCAAGTTCTCTTGCTTGGGCGCGGGTGAAACGCATTTCCTACCTATTGGGCTATAAACCAGTCTGAATTCAGTTAACCATTAATCATTCACCATTAACCATTATACACTTACCATTTACCATTAATCATTCACCATTATCCATTAACCCTATTTTCATTCCGTGTAAATCCGTGTTATCCGCGGGAAAATCGAATTTTCACACGTCGGGGTTAAAAACCAGTCTGACTTCCGTTTACCATTTACCATTAATCATTCACCATTATCCATTAACCATTGCTCCAAATTGGTATTTAAACTGATTCAGATTAACTTTGACTGAACAAAATGTCTAGTAAATATCTATGAAACGCCAAAAATTGAGTTCTGAAAGAAAATACAGGTTTGAATTCAGGCATATCACGATTCTTTTTGTAATCCTGATTGCCTTTCAATTGATTTTGTCTTTTGTGCATAAGGCGTCACTTAAAACGTTTCTGACCAATTATTCTGAGAAAACTGAAAAAGATTACGTTAACCAGATTGCGACCCAAACAACGTCTACCCTGAATTTTCTGATTAAAAACGGAAAGCACCTTCCACCCGAACGTCAGAAGGAAATTGTTACTGCAATTAACCTGACGATGCAACCCAATAAGGCAAATCCGGCTTTTAAAGAAATGTGTATTCTTATTCAGTCAGGCGAGTCATATACAATTATTGATCAGGCTGATGTTTTGGTCGGATTTATCCAGAACCCTGATACAATTTTACCGCCCCCAAAAATTGATCATCCCCGGGCTTTAAAACTGATCAACGAAAAAGGAAAAGAACTGCTCGCAAAAAACGAAATGTTTTCTTTGCTGGAACGTGACAAATATCTTCACATTCTTTTTCCCTTTAATGTTGAAAATTACGTTGCAGGAATCATTTATTTTAAAATGCAACCTGATTTTTCTGCTTTTACCCGTGAAATCATTGCCAGTTACGACGAAACTACAATCATTTATCTTTCAATTATTCTCCTTGGTCTTCTTGCTATGTACTACATTGCAACCTACACGGCTGTTGAACGTGATGAAGCCCAGGAAGCATTAATGGAAGAACATGAACAGCATCTTCGTGAGCAGATTATCCATGAAAAAGAATCTTTATTCACTAAACGGATTTATCACACCCATCATAAAGCTGAAAAAGTGATGGGGTTTATTAAAGAAGACATCCGGTCGCTCACGCCAGCCAATACTGAAGAAATCAAATCAAGGGTCACCCGGTATTCCAATTTTATGTCACGGGTAATTTATGACATGAAATGGTACGACCCCCCAATTCATACCATCAGAAGTATGATTTTTAACACTCAGGTTAACGACATCATCAGATTCATTGTTGATCATATTTTTCTGCGGATTTCTGCAATCAATCATCAGGTTGCCTATCAGCTTGACCTTGATCCGGCCATGCCTGCTGTACATATTAATGAATATGTGATCTGGGAAATTATTGAACCCGTTATTCAAAACAGCATCGATCATGGTGGTGATTCTGAATTGCTGATCAGAATTCAGACACGGTTCATTCCTTCAGAAAAAAGAGGAATCATTACGATTGAAGACAATGGACTTGGAATCAGTTCTGACTTGCTTGAAAAAGACAACAGTGGTGTAAAGAAAATTTTCCATGAAAATGTGACGACTAAGAATGTAGAGGGACAAAACTCAGGTTACGGATGTTATATTGCCTGGCAACTTGCAACACAACGTTGTGGGTGGATAATGGATGCACAAAATGTTGAATCCGGTGGATGCCGGTTCACCTTTGAAATCCCTTTTTCCTGATTATCTTTAAAGAAAACAAGAGCTTCCAACTATGCACCCCTATCTGGTCAGACAACTTGAACTCCTGAAACAAGCCGGATCGGGCAATCAGGATGATTTGCTGAACATGATCAGTGATTCTTATTATAAATTTGGCGTTCCCTCACCCCTACCCGAGAATGGCCCCAAAATTCCCTGGATTTTGAAAATCGTGCTTGACCGGCTTTCAGATGGGATCATGATTGTTTCTCAATCTGGTGAAATCAGGTATCTCAATGAGGCTGCCGGCACATTTACCGGAATTGATACAGAACTTGAAAACCTTACCTTGGTAGAAACGGTTTTCCCGGAGTTATCAATTGGGTGGATAAGCTCAAAGTTTGGTTCTTTGCAGCCTGGTTTTTCTCTTTTTTTAAAAAAATCACCTTTACCCGACTCACAAATCAAAGTTCAGTCAGAAATCCGAATCAGTAAAATCGAAATTGAAAGTGAACCTCTTCTTTTTCTTTTAATTCAGGATACTACCAGTAAAACACTGGGTGAAGAAGCCATCAAAAGGCTCACCCGGATTCTGGATGAATCACCAGACATGATCATTTTCACCGATATTGAAGGAAATGTTCTTTATCAGAACCGGCAGGTTTCTGAAATAACCGGGAAACGAATAAAAAATAGTCTCGCACCCGAATATCACCCCGATTGGGTTCAAAAACTATTATTTGATAAAATCCTTCCTGAAGTTCGTGAAAAAGGATCCTGGCAGGGCGAATCAGCCATTCTTGCAAAGGATGGTTCTGAACTGATCGTTTCGCAGAATATTATCCTTCACCGTGATGATTCAGGGAACCCTCAGTTTTATTCATCCGTACTCCGTAATATTTCTGAAAAAGTAAAAGTTGAACGGGAACTTGACAGTCAGCGGCGTGATTTGCTCGATGCTCAAATCCTTGCAAAAATGGGAAACTGGATTTTTTCACCTGAAACCGGTAAGTGGAAGTGGTCACGTGAATTGCTCGAACTATTTGAACAACCGGCAACAATGCCTCATGACCAGTTTACTGAAATTCTAAACAAAAGCATTGTTGCAGAAGACGGTAAAAAACTTGAAACCCTGTTAAATTCATCCGTTCTGAGAAAAGAACCCTTCTCCTGTGAATTCAGATATGTCATGCCCGGAGGAACCACTAAATATTTTATCACACTGGGCAGACCCGTCGTCAACGAATCTGGTGAAGTTATTTCAGTTCGGGGAAGTACTCAGGATTATACTGACAGAAAAACGGATGAAATCAGACTAACCAAATCCTTTCGTCACCTTCAGGATTTGCAAAACGCCATCAATGCTTCTGCTATCGTTTCAGTAACCGACCACAGAGGCATTATTCTCGAAGCAAATGACAATTTCTGCGCAATTTCAGGTTATTCAAGAGAAGAACTTGTAGGAAAATCGCACCGCATCGTGAATGCAGGATTTCATTCTAAGGAATTTTTCAAAGAATTATGGGAGACCATAAAATCCGGGAAAGTATGGAAGGGTGAAATCAAAAACAGTGACAAGTTCCATCAGTTTTACTGGGTTGATGCCACCATTTTCCCAATACTTGATGATGACGGTAATCCGTACCGGTTTATGGCTATCCGTTACGATATTTCTGAACGGAAACGGGCAGAATCTGAGTTAATGAAGGCAAAAGATTCTGCCGAAGCGGCTGACCGTGCAAAAAGCGAATTTTTAGCAACCATGAGTCATGAAATCAGAACACCAATGAATGGTGTGATTGGCATGACGTCCCTTCTTCTCGAAACTCACCTCACTCATGAACAGCGTGATTTTGCCGAAACCATTAAAACAAGTGGTGAAAACCTGCTCGAAATAATCAATGATATTCTCGATTATTCTAAAATTGAAACGGGTAAACTCGAACTCGAATATCAGCCACTGGCTCTCGATTTCTGTGTGGATGAAGTGATTGATTTGCTTTCCCCGAAAATCAACCAGAAAAATCTTGATTTATCTTATTACATTGCAAGAGACGTTCCTTCAGTAATTTCAGGTGATGCCTTCAGGTTACGCCAGATATTGGTAAATCTGGTTGGAAATGCAGTTAAATTCACCGAATCTGGCGGAATTGAAATCAATATTTCAAGAGTAGGACATTCAGACAGTTCTGCAACCATCCGGTTTGAAATTAAGGATACCGGAATTGGGATTCCGAAAGATAAAATCGGTCATTTATTCGAATCGTTTACTCAGGTTGATTCTTCAACGTCACGTAAATATGGCGGAACGGGTCTCGGTCTGGCGATCACAAAAAAACTGGTTGCATTGATGAATGGTCAGATCTCTGTTGAAAGCAAGGTTGGCGAAGGATCTGTCTTTTCTTTTACACTGCAAACAACAGTCCTGAAAAAACGTCACAGCTTATTGGCCGGAAGTGAAAAGATTCTCGCCGAAACCCGGCAAATTCTCATCCTCGATGATAATATTATTCGTCGCAGAGGTGTTGAAAATGTTCTTTCTGATTCAGGATTTCAGGTTTTTGGTGCCGGTTCTGCAACTGAAGCGGGTGTAAAGGCAAAAGAAAAAGGTGAGCCTGACCTCATCATTGCCCCGGCCTCGCTGATGGATAGTCCCGGGCTCATTCCGCTTTCCTGGTCATCGGTTCCGATTTTGTTTTTTGTTGTTCCCCGTAAAGACTATCCGGCTTTGCACGGCCGACCGGAAGGGGTGACCATAAATATTCCCTATCGCCATAAAACTTTGATTCAAACTGTAATCAGGGCACTTGCTGAAACACAACCCAAGTCCCGTCCGGTTCAGGCTGGTATTCTGGATTCAAAACTGTCTGAACGCCTTCCACTTTCCATCCTTCTTGCAGAAGACAACCTTATCAATCAGAAACTTGCACTTAGTGTGCTTAAGCGGATGGGTTATCATGCTGATGTTGCAGAAAATGGATTGCAGGTACTCAACCTGGTAAGTAAAAAGAAATATGACGTTATTTTGATGGATGTTCAGATGCCTGAAATGGACGGACTTGAAACATCCCGTGAACTCAATCTGAAATATAATAATGCCCGCCCGTATATTATTGCCATGACAGCAAATGCAATGGAAGGCGATCGTGAAAAATGTCTTGAGGCTGGGATGGATGAGTATATGAGCAAGCCGTTTAAACTGGCTGAAGTTCAGACAATGTTAACACGTTTTGCTACCCTTGTAAAAGAAAAGAAAACAGACACCAAATGAAATTGCTAGACAAAGTCATCAGACTCCTGGTCATCGAAGATGAAGAGTATGATGTTAAACGCATTAAAAAAACAATTGAACCCTACTCTTCTGAAATTCAAATAGTTGATATTGTTTCAAACGGTAAATCTGCACTCGATTTGGTTCAGGCAAATCCATCCGGATATGATGTGGTTATCACAGATTATCAGATTTCGGGCGGAATTATGGGCGATGAACTGATTAAGCGCATCCGATTGCTGGCTCCTGCACTTCAGGTTATTGTCGTAACAAAAATGACAATCAACCTTACGAATTTTGATTTTGCTTCGAAACTGATTCAGGCAGGTGCTTTCTGGTATTGTACAAAATATCCGGGTGATATTGAAGACTACATTTATCAGCCAACTGATTTTATTCTCAGTATTGTAAACGCCTGGCAGAAGAAACGACTCGAAGAAGAACAACTCAGGTCGAACAAAAAACTTACAAAAAATATCGAAAACATTCTGTCGCAAAAAGTAATTGTAGGTGAATCTTCAGCCATTCAACGCCTTCGTGAAGATATCAGACGAAGTGCACAGAATGCTGCCAGTATTTTCATAACCGGACCTTCAGGAACCGGCAAAGAACTGGTTGCAAATAACATTCATTACACCAGCGATCGACGGCTCGAAAACTTTGTTGCCATCAACTGCGGATCCATTCCGCTTGAACTTGTTGAAAGTGAACTTTTTGGGTACACCAAGGGGTCTTTTACAGGGGCAAACAGTAATAAACAGGGGTTATTTGAGATTGCCAATAATGGCACCATTTTTCTGGATGAAGTCACTGAGCTTCCCCTCTCTGCCCAGGTTAAATTGCTCAGGGTTCTTCAGGAAGGTGAACTCGAAAAAATTGGACGTACCGGAGTTATTAAAGTTGATGTTAGAGTAATTGCAGCTACAAACCGAAATATTGAAGAAGAAATTGCCGCAAAGCATTTTAGAGAAGATTTGTATTATCGTCTGAATGTCGTACAGATTCAGGTGCCGGCCATCAGAGATCGTCGTGAAGATATTGACCTGCTGATCAATTATTTTCTTGAGGCTTTTAAAAAGGAAATGGGAAAAGATGATGTTATTCTGAGTGAAGAAGCCCGTACCGTTCTCACCAATTATAATTGGCCGGGAAACGTGCGTGAACTCAAAAATGTTGCACAAAGGCTCCTGTTTCACGACGACAGCATCATTACGGCATCGCTGGTTCGCAGGGCACTGGGCATTTCAGCCGATCAGGTGGTAAATCCGTTCAATCACCAGGAACGGCAATCTGCGTTTTCAGCTTTTCTGAATGAACACCTTCCCCTCAGAGATATCGAATTTGAGTTCAGAAAAGAATATGTAACGTTTATTCGTGAGCGGTCTGAATCTGATGCAGAAGCAGCAAAAAAGCTTGGCATTGCAGCACCCAACTATTCAAGAATGTGCAAGGAACTTGGACTTAAATAAAAATCTTTTTCCACAGAGTTAGAAAAGGTTTTCACAGTGGTTCACAGAGATTTTTCTTTTATTTCAATTAAAACCTTTATGCCCTTTGTATTTAACTTTGTGCCCTCTGTGCTAAAAGTATTTGCATTTAAAACTAAAAAAAACATTTTGCGAACCTTGCGTTTAACTTAGCGTCTTTGCGTTTAAAGTATTGTAATCTGCCCTCAACGTATTTTGCATTTTAAGTGGTAAAAGTAGTATGGCCATTTTCATCCGGCATTGCAAACAACTCCTTACTCCCCTTGCACCAGGGCATGGACCTGTTCAGAAACTTACTGATGCCGCGGTAATTATAGAAGAAGACAGAATTACCTGGGTCGGATTTGATAACGACTGTCCGCCTTCAGAAGATGGCGATCTTGTTATTGATGCAACCGGACAAACCGTCACTCCTGGTTTAATTGATGCACATACTCACCTGGTTTTTGCCGGTGACAGATCAGATGAATTTATTCTGAGAACTCAGGGTGCTACCTATCAGCAAATTGCAGCCTCTGGCGGCGGAATTTCACGCACGGTAACCAAAACAAGGGATACTACTGCTTTTGATTTGCTCAGAACTGCACGACCACGGGTTAACCGGTGGATATCACAGGGTATCACAACACTTGAGATCAAATCGGGTTACGGTCTCTCAACTGAATCTGAATTAAAACTGCTTCGGGTCATCCGGCAACTTAAAAATGAATCTTCAATTGATATTTCAGCTACTTTTCTTGGCGCACATGATTTTCCCGTTGAATTTAAAGACAACCGGGAGGGTTTCATCCAGAAAATAATCAAAGAAATGATTCCTGCTGTGGCATCAGACGATCTTGCTGAAGCTGCAGATGTATTTTGTGAATCCGGTGTTTTTTCGGTTGAAGAATCACGTCAGATTCTTGAAACAGCCTTAAAAAATGGATTAAAAGTTAAAGTTCATGCGGATGAATTGTCACCATTGGGTGGAGCTTCCCTTGCTGCTGAATTACATGCCCTTTCAGCCGATCATCTGCTTTGTATAACCGATAAGGGAATTCAGGATCTTGCAAAATCTGAAACGGTGGCCATGCTCCTTCCCGGTACTGCCTGGTTTTTGAAAATGCCCTATGCCCCGGCAAGAAAATTAATTGAATCTGGTGCAGCTGTGGCATTGGCATCCGATTTCAATCCTGGATCATGCACAATTGACCAGTTCTCTTTTATTTTGATGCTTGCTGCCTTGTACATGAATATGACCCCTGATGAAATATTATCGGCCGTAACAGTGAATGCTGCCAAAGCGCTCGGACGTGAACTCGAAACCGGAAAAATTGCTCCGGGTTACCGTGCTGATCTGGTTTTGTGGAACTCTCCATCCTGGGAACATATTATTTATCATCCGACTCTTAACCACGCCGGAAAAGTTTTTGCTTCCGGTAAACTCATTTATCAATCTGAAATATGGAACGAATGTCTCTTCCTTTAATTCACATCCCCACCCTCCATCGGTACACAAGAAATGACCCCAACGATGTCAGAATGGGTGAAATCATTTCTTTCGTTGAACATGAACTCCCCGTTATTCAACCCGGTGATGTTTGCCTGATTGGTTTCCCTGAAGACCGGGGTGTTATCAGAAATTATGGCCGTGAAGGCGCTTCTTCTGCACCTGATCGTGTAAAAGAAATGTTTTACCGTCTCCCGGCTTCAAATTATCAGTTCGGACTTCGAAATTTTTCTGGTTCTACCATTTTTGATTTTGGCAATGTGGATACAGGCAACTCGCTTGCTGAAGCTCAAACCAGACTCGGAAATGTGGTCGCATGGGTTCTTCATCGTGGCGGAATTCCCGTAGTGATTGGTGGTGGACATGAAACAGCTTACGGACATTTTCTTGGATATGTGGAAACCAGAAAACCGGTTTCAGTTCTAAATTTTGATGCTCATCTTGATCTTCGTGAAGTCCTTTCTGACGGAATCGGAACCAGCGGATCTCCTTTCCGCCAAATGATCCAGCATCCTTCAGGATTACTTGATAGATATGGTGTTTCTGGGATTCAGCCCAATGCCAATTCTGTTGATTATCTTGATTTTGCAATTGCCAACAAGGTTAGGTTTTCATGGCTTTCAGAGTTGAATGGTCACGGATTTCAAACTGAGAATTTACTCTTGCCTGAAGATGAATCAGTTTATGTAACGGTTGATATCGACGGATTCAGTGTGCAACATGCTCCGGGTTGCAGTGCCCCGCAGGTGATTGGTTTTAATCCCGAAAGAATGTTGCCTCTTCTGCTTGATCTGGGAAAAAATAAAAAAGTCTCGAGTCTGGATATCTGCGAAGTCAATCCGTTTTTTGATCGGGATAACCAAACGTCTAAACTTGCCGCCATGCTGATTTATAATTTCATTACCGGACTTTCACTAAGATCCTGAGGTATCGTGTCTGAATCAGCCAATCAACCCGTTACCCTGCTTGATTTCTTAAACCTTTCAGCGTCATGGCTCGAATCAAAAGGTATTGATGAAGCACGGTTGAATGTTCAGCACATGCTGAGTCATATTCTTAATCTTGACAGAATGGGATTATATCTCAAATTCGATTATCCGCTGAATCCTAATGAAATCGCAACTTTGAGGGGCTTTCTTGCAAGACGGGCGAAACATGAACCTTTGCAGCATATTTTGGGTATTTCACATTTTCTTGATTTTACTGTCAAAGTAAACCGTGATGTACTCATTCCACGTCCTGAAACCGAAGAACTTGCCGATCTTGCAATCAAAACGCTGAAATCAGAATCCGGACTCAAGATTCTCGAAATTGGTACTGGCAGCGGGATTATCCCGATTGCGCTGGCAAAAGGTCTTTTAACTCCGTCAATCCTGACGCTTGATATTTCCGAATCAGCACTTGAAACTGCAAAAATAAACTTTGCAGAAAATGGTGTTTCAGACTCAATTTCCATTATATGCACTGATTTCCTTTCGTGGAAGTCAGACCAGAAGTTTGATGCAATTATTTCAAATCCGCCCTATATTCCGGCATTGGAAATTGAATCACTCGAACCGGAAGTAAAATTTTTCGAGCCGAAACACGCTCTTACAGATGGTAAAGACGGACTCACCTTTTACAAAGCAATCGCTGATTTCTGCAAAACCGGGTTACAACCTGGCGGTTTCGTTTTTCTGGAATTACATGCCAGCTATTCTGAGGAAATCAAAACATTCTTTTTACCCGTTTTGACAGAGGTAGAAATTATTTCGGATATGCAGGGCAAACCAAGAATTCTGAAAGGAAAAAAATGAGGGCAGTCATCCAGCGGGTGAAGGAAGCAAAAGTAACGGTAGACGGAACAATAACAGGTGAAATTGGTTCAGGTTTGATGATTTTGCTTGGCGTTCACCTGACTGACAGTAAAGATGCTGCCAACTGGCTGGCAGAAAAAATTGTCAAACTCCGCATTTTCCCGGATTCTGATGGGAAAATGAATATTTCCGGTTTGGATGCCAACGCTGCCTTTCTTGTGGTTTCTCAATTTACCCTTTATGGTGATGCACAGAAAGGCAACCGTCCATCATTTATTGAATCGGCACAACCTGCACTGGCTGAACCGTTATATGAGTATTTTTGTGAAAAACTTGAACTGATTTCCGGTAAAAAAACTCAAAAAGGGATTTTTGGAGCAATGATGGATGTTCACCTGATTAATGATGGACCTGTCACGATTCTCCTCGATTCACCACGGAGCTGATTTATGTACGTTATCCTCGGACTTTTATTCTCGATTGCTTTTTTTATTGTTTGGATGGTAGGTCGTTACAACAATAAAGCAAACCGTCACATCCGTCAAACAAAAGACGACATCCTCAATCGCCGCCGAAAACGAATGAAGTGAAAAAGCTGTTAGCTGTTAGCTCTTGGCTGTTGGCATTTTGGCTTTTGTATTTAAATCGCCGTCAGCCACTCGACGAAGTGGCAAATGAAGTGCCCGATTAAATCGAATCTGTGTTTGAAGGAAGTTCCGGTAATCCGGGAACTTACTGAGTTCAGATTCGATCAGGGCCGAAATGCCAGCCACAAGTCAAAGAGTGGGTGGGCGGAATCGGTCCCTGAGCGGAGTCGAAGGGTTGGGTACTTTTCGCCAGTGAAAAGTACCTGCGAAGAACCAATAAAAAAAGGGGCCGAAGCCCCTTTTTCACAATCTAAAAAATCCCGAAACTTATAATTTAGAAGCCACATCCAAAACAGCATCATAATTTGGCTCTACAATGATGTCTGAGGTAATTTCGGCATAACGAACGATTCCAGTTTTATCTACAACGAACACACCACGTGCAAGCGTTTGCATTTCTTCAACCAAAACGCCATAAGCAAGACCAAATGAATGACCGGCATAATCAGATGCAACAGTCAGATTTTGAATGCCTTCAGTTGTACAGAAACGGGATTGTGCCGGCGGAAGGTCAACGGTAACAGTTAAAATAGTTGTATCGGTAAGACCAGCTGCCTTTTCGTTGAATTTACGGGTTTGAGTTGCACAAATACCCGTATCCAGGGAAGGAGCAAAACTGATGATCAGGTTTTTACCGGCAAAAGCATCGAGTCCGATTGAGGATTCAGGAAGAAGTCCTTTGCGGATGCTGAAAGCAGGAGCTTTGTCACCAACATTAACAGGATTTCCGAGAAGGGTTAACGGAGCGCCTTTGAACTTGTAAACATCAGGTCGTTTTTGCATGATTTTTCCTTTTATGGTTTTAATAAATTGACTTTATAATGAGTCTAAACAAACCAATTCAGAGGAAAGTTTCAGAGAATTGATAATTAAACTTTGAATTTAACTTTATAGTGCTAGACAAAAGGAAAATTTGATTCAACAGTAAGTTGGTATTAATAAAATTCTTGATTTGCAAATAACACAATGCTGTCATCCCGGACTTGATCCGGGATCCATGCCTTCGCGGAGATGACGTCGCGCGCCGCAAGCTGTGGGAAATTTACCCCCAAGATTAAATTGGGAACGATTACAATTTAAGTTGAAAGTATTTTTTAATCCTGGATTACACAAAATAAAACACGGTGAGAAAAAAAACTTCAACTTCTCAATTGATTCAGTAACTCTACCAATTCAGCCCTGATGGCAAGAAGTGCTTCCCTTTTCTGGGTTTTTAAATCCGGCTGACGAAGTTCTGCGAATAAGGAATCCAGTGTTTTCAGTTTGAGCAGATCGTTGGCGGCTTCAATTGAATACCCTTTTTCTCTGAGAAGAGCCTTGATCACCTGAACCACCTGAATATCCCGTTCGGTATAGATCCGGTTTCCAGAACGATTTTTAGCCGGTGCGAGAATCCGGAATTCAGTTTCCCAGAATCGAAGTACATAGGCTTCAAGACCGGTAATTTCCGAGACTTCTGAGATGGAGTAGTACAATTTTCTGATTGCGACTGCCATATTAGTCTATCGCCACGACGGCAACAGCAAATTGGTGGGTGTGAGAAATACTGATCTGAATTTTCAGGTCCGGATAACTGGATTTAATTCTGTCTGATAGCTGGATGGAAGGTTTGCCTGAAAATTCACGGGTTACTTCAATATCCTGCCAGGTTAAATCTTCGCCAATTCCTGAACCCCAGGCCTTTGAGAAGGCTTCTTTGGCAGCGAATCTGGCAGCATAATGAGGATATGGATTTGCCTTCGTGCGGCAATAAGCAATTTCAGTCGGCGTAAATATCCGGCTGAGAAACCGTTCACCATACTGGCGGACAACCCGTTCAACACGGTCAATTTCGATAAGGTCAACGCCTAATCCGCGCATGTTTGAACCTGTCTATTTAACAAAACAAAAAGTCAGGACACTGATTTATTCGAAAGATCAGTATCCCGACTTATAACTTGTATTTAATGGGAGCAGGGCACTTCGTCTTGGCCACTGAGCGGAGTGGTCGGTGAGCCTGTTGAACCGTCGAAGTGCCGCTCAGTGACCAGCTTCCATATAACTTATAACTTGTAACTTATCACTTACCACCTGTCCCCGTCCCTTGTTCCCCGTCTCTCGTCACTGGAAATTAGTGATGATGTCCGTGAGCTCCATGAACGTGACCGTGGGCTTTTTCTTCTTCAGTTGCAGGTCTTACTTCCTTCACTTCAATTGTGAAATGAAGTTCTTTCCCTGCCAGAGGATGGTTAAAGTCAATAATGACATCATCACCAACAACTTCTTTCACGAAACACGGAATTTCCATTTGATCTTCAGTTTCGAAGAAAAGTTGTGCGCCAACACTTAAATCAACGTCTCCGGGAAAATCATCTTTGGCATAAGTTCTGATGGCTTCATTATCAAGTTCACCATAACCATTTTCAGCAGAAACTACAAATGATTTTTTATCGCCTTTTTTCAATCCGTCAATGGCAGATGAAAATCCGGGAATCAGAGCACCAACTCCATGGATAAACGAAAGAGGTTCCTGGCCGAAGGAAGAATCAATAACTTCGCCGTCAACTTTGAGTTCATAATCTAATACCACTACGGCATTTGCTTCAATTGTCATAAAAGTCACTTTCAATCAATTAGTAAGGAGATATCCATTGCCTGAACAGAGTGAGTCAACGAACCTACAGATACAAAATCAACGCCGGTTTCAGCAATGGATTGAACGGTGTCGAGGTTTACATTACCGGAGGCTTCCAGGGGAATTTTCCCGGCAACGAAGTTCACTGAATCCCTGAGCTGGGTCAGGTTCATGTTATCAAGCAAGATACGGTTTACGCCATTTAACTTCAAAACTTCGGCAAGTTCATCCTGGTTTTTAACTTCAACTTCAATCTCAAGGGCCAGTCCATTTTTTTTCTGATAGTCGTGTACACGGTTGACGGCACGGGTAATAGTACCCGCCGCACTGATGTGGTTGTCTTTGATCAGAACCATGTCATAAAGCCCGATCCGGTGATTGGTACCGCCACCTTTGACCACAGAATATTTATCAATATCCCGCCAGAGTGGATTGGTTTTGCGGGTATCCAGAATTTTACATTTCGTATGAGACACCTTTTCAGCAAACTTGTGGGTTTGAGTCGCAATTCCGCTCATTCGTTGAATCAGATTGAGTAAAGTTCTTTCTGCCTGAAGTAAAATTCGGGTATTGCCATAAAAAGTCCCGATAACATCACCCTTTTTAACCAAACTTCCATCCAGAATTTTCCAGTCAAAGAAAAGTTTATCATCAAAATATTGCAGAACAAGATCAGCAACCAGACTTCCGCAAAAAACGCCATCGGCCTTTGCCCATAATTTGGCATGAGAATTCTGATCTTCAGAAATTGTGGAAAGTGTAGTTACATCACCGGTTTTTATGTCCTCCTGCAAAGCAGAAGCGATCCGGGGTGCGAGTTGGGTTGGAGATAATAACATGGTGATAAGTGGTATGTGATAGGTTTTAAGTGAGAATATTATTATTTCAACTCAACAGAATTCATAAAATCATATGGTGTTGAATTATCCAGAACGGATTGAGTTGAATTTAAACTTTTAACTAAATTTGTAATCATTTTACTGACATGACTGCATTTATTTTCAAGATTATTATACTGTTCAATATTGATATATTTCAAATCGAAAATTAAAATAAGAAAATACCTGACCTCCTCATTTGAACCACGTGCAATGTTCAAAAAATGCATTAATTCTTTTGTTGAAGCTCTTCCTGACCCTTCGGCAATATTTGCTGGAACTGAAATGGAACATCTGATTAATTGTGAAATAATCCTGAATTCTTCTTTCTTTGGTACTTGCTCAAGAATTGAATAGATTTCCAATACCACATCATGACTGAGTTGCCAAACTTTAAGATCTCTGAAAGAATTGATTTTTGGTTTTGAATTTCCCGTTTGATCATATTGTATCATGGATTTCATCTACCACTTACCACTTATCCCTTACCACCATTTTCAACAATCATCACCGGAATATCATCTTCCACCCGATACACCTGTCCGCAATCTTTACAGACAATTTCACTTTTTTCGGGTTGATAGGAAAGATGTTCTGACTTGCACTTTGGGCAAATTAGAAGATCGAGAAGTTTTTGGCTAACCATAATTAATCCTTGAAAAAGGGGCGAAAAACAGAAAGGAGAGAATCTGGAACCCGCTTCGGTCTGCGGGTTTGTTTGTCTACGAAGGCATGGACGGTATGACCGGTAACCATAAGTTCGCCGGCATCATTAGTTAATTCATAATCAATACGGATTTTAACGGATGGAAGTTCTTTTACCATTGTTTTGATGGTAATCCAGTCATCGTAGGTGAAAGAGCCTTTGTAGGTGGCGTGAGATTCAACAACAGGAAGGAAAAGACCCTGTTCTTCCATTCTGTAATACGGAAGGTCTAAATTTCTGAGAAGTTCATTCCGGCCTGCTTCAAAAAATTCGTAATACCGGCCATAATAAACAATTCCCATCTGATCAGTATGACCATACAAAACCCGAAGCCGGTGTGTAAATTCAATCATTTTTTAATTGTGTATTTCTTACCACTTGTATTAAACAAGAATAAAGGACACAGAGCGGAGTCGAAGTGCCCTTTATTCTTAAATGTATCATTTGATCTCGAATCCAGTAAAAAGAACGAATCCATCCGATTAATCAATTAAAAAACAAAAATCGGGCACTTCGACTCCGCTCTGTTACCGATTTTCCTAATTCCTACCACTTACAACTTATAACTTGCCACTTGTCACTTGTAACTTTTCTACAAGTAATCATACACTCCCATTTTGGAGTATTTTTCAATTCGATTAGAAACAAGTTCTTCTGCAGAGAATTTCTTAAGCAATTTAATTTCTTCGGTAATCGCCTTTTTCAGGTTTTTTGCGGCTTCTGCCGGATCGTGATGTGCACCACCCAAAGGTTCTTCGACAATCCGGTCAATCAATCCCTGATCAAGTAAATCCTGAGCAGTAAGTTTTAATGCCTCGGCAGCCTGTTCTTTATAATCCCAGCTGTGCCAGAGAATAGATGAGCACGATTCAGGTGAAATCACAGAGTACCAGGTATTTTCCATCATGATCAGTTTATCACCAACCCCAATTCCCAAAGCACCACCAGACGCACCTTCACCGATAACCGCACAAATGACCGGAACTTTGAGTTGAGCCATTTCAAATAAATTCCGTGCAATCGCCTCTCCCTGACCTCTCTCTTCAGCCTCGAGTCCTGGAAATGCACCGGGAGTATCAATAAATGTGATCACCGGTTTGTTGAATTTTTCAGCAAGTTTAAAAAGACGAAGAGCCTTCCGGTAACCTTCCGGATTTGGCATCCCAAAGTTTCTGACCAGATTCGATTTGGTATCTCTTCCCTTTTGGTGTCCGACAACCATAACCGTTTGTTTGCCAAGTTGTGCAAATCCGCCAACAATTGCTTTATCATCGCCAAAATTACGGTCACCATGGAGCTCAGTAAACTGAGAGAACATCAGGTAAATGTAATCCAGGGTGTAAGGTCTTTCGGGATGTCTTGCCAGCTGAACACGTTGCCAGCGGGTCAGGTTTGAATAAATACTCTTTTTAAGTTCATGAACTTTTTTCTCCAGCCGGTCTATTTCATTTGATAAATCTACATTATTATCGAGGTGATACGTCCTCATCTCATCAATTTTGGATTGAAGGTTGTAGATAGGTTTTTCAAAATCCAGAACAACTTTTGCCATAGAAATCCTTATTTTAAATTCCGCTTAGAAAAATCATGAACCAGCATTTTATCAAGCTGATAATCATGAAAACGGTTGTAAAACAATGTCAGTATCTGACGATCCTCTTCTGAGGAAAGTCCCGGAAACCTGCTTTGAATCGTAATGACGCTTTGAAAGACAGGAGACCTTTTACCGCCTGGTTCCACACCAGTAAGGTATTTTTTAGGTTCTGAATCATCATTTCTGACCTTGAACTGAAATCCTAACATCCAGTCACCAAGTCGTTTTGTCAGTCGTGAAACAAAACCGGTTTTTTCTTCACCGGTTAAAATATCATTTAATACTAATTCTTTCAAACTTCCGGCAGGAATCAAATGCGGACGGACCTTCATTTCTCTGCAAAGCTGAATAAACTGAACCTGCTCTTTATAACTTAGTGAATCAGTATCCAAAATCAGGTCAGTAATATGATCCTTGAGAAAAGAGACAGATAATTCCGACCATAAACCTTTGTTTTTATAGCTGGTTTTACCGGTTATCGAAGGTTTAAAAAGAACGCCATTTATTGTCATTTTCTGATGAAATTCAATCCAGAGAACAAACCAGTCAGTCGGATAAAACTGATCCTGCCCTGTAATGACGAGTGCCCGCCGCCCTTTTGACTCGTTTCTGAAAAGTTGAAGTAAAATCCGCCAGCTGATCTGAAGTAATGGTATCGAAACAATTGCTGAAAGCATCACAATTCTACTGAAAGCAAAATCCTTTGAAAAAAACGCGCCAAGACTTAAAACAACCCAGGTTAAAACGGCAGCTGCAATCAATCGCCGCTTGATTCCGGTTCCGCTCCGGTAAACGCCAAACCAATTATAAACTGCTGCCTGAACAAAAAATATGAACAGGTAAATAATCGGGTAGGCGGCTTCGGGGTAATAAAAAAAATGGCCGAATCTGAAATAGGATATGGTTTCAAAGGCAATTGCAGTAAGTACAAAATCAGCAATAAATGAAAAAACAGGTGTTGAAAGGTGCCGGAATTGGGCAAAAACATATCGGATTGATATGGCAAGATTCAGAAAAATGACGAGAAGACCATCCCTTTTCCCATGCTTCCGGCTGAATATTTTCATGGACTCATAAAAATAAAACTTCGTGTCAACCCGGTCAGACTTTGACTTTCCCTTAAAATGAATAATACTGGCAGCAGGATTATAAACCACCCGGAAACCTGCTTCCTTTACCCGGTAACATAAATCCAGATCTTCACCATACATAAAAAAGGACTCGTCAAATCCGCCCAATTTTTCAAGCACTTCACGTCTGCATAACATAAAAGAGCCTGAAACTGCATCAACATCGTTAAACTGATGTTCATCCAGGAAAGTGAGATTATATCTTGCCAAAAGTGGTGAATGCGGAAAGAGTGCTGAAAGGCCTGTCAAACGGGTGAAAGCAACCCAGGGTGTCGGGAATGATCGCCGGCAGGCCAGTTGAAGGGTTCCGTCTTCGTTTAATATCCGGCAACCCATCAGTCCAGTCGTTTTATCCTTATCCATGGACGGAATCAGTTCTGAAAAAACCGTTTCTCCAACCAATGTATCCGGGTTCAGGAAAAGAATATACTTCCCCTTTGCTGCCTCCAGACCTTGATTACAGGCGGTTCCAAATCCGGCATTAATAAGGTTCGGGATTAAAATAACCTGTGGAAATGCTTCTCTGACGAAAGTAACACTATTATCTTCTGAACCATTGTCAACCACAATAACTTCTAACGAATAAGAACCGGCCGCCTGATAAACCGAACGTATACAATTTAACAGGTAGTTTTTAACGTTGAACGATACAATGATTACACTGAGATCCATCTTCACTCAGAGCCGTCCAAGCAATTGACGAAGTTTCAGTTTCCAAACCATGAGAATAGCTTCACGAACGATTTTCTTTGACATTTTACTGTGTCCGGCCGTGCGGTCATAAAAAATAATGTTGATTTCCTTTGCACGGAATCCAAGATTCAATGCCCTGAAAGTCATTTCAATCTGAAAACTGTAGCCATTTGATTTTACACGGTCGAGAGCCACTTTTTCAAGAACTTCCCTGCGGAACATTTTAAATCCGCCGGTTAAATCTTTGATTTTAACGCCCAGAATTATTCCGGCATAGACATTCGCACCATAACTCAGAATCAGCCGCTTAAGTGGCCAGTTGATCACGTTAACACCGGTTATATACCGGCTTCCAAGAACAACATCTGCTTCCTGTGCCGCCTCATAAAATCGTGGGATCTCTGCCGGATCATGACTCAGATCGGCGTCCATTTCCATGACATAGTCATAATCACGTTCTAATGCCCATTTAAATCCGGCCAGATAAGCTGTACCTAAACCCATTTTGCCTGGCCGTTCAACAATATGAATGGTTGAATCTTTTGCAATGTGCGATTTTATCAGGTTCGCTGTTCCGTCTTGTGAATTGTCATCAATAAATAAAATATCAACAGGCAGTAATTGACTGCGTATTTTCGAAAGCAACCTATCAATATTTTCATGTTCATTATAGGTTGGAATGACAACCAGAATACGCGGATTTGATGTTTTTTCAGTCATGGTCAGCTCTTGTAAAATGTCAGGATGGCTTCAGAAATAAACCTTATTTGTTCAGGGTCCATTTCTGTGTGGATAGGAAGACATAAAATCTGATCAGCAGCTTTTTCTGCAACCGGGAAGTCTCCTCTTACAAATCCGTAATGTGAAAATGCAGGTTGCAAATGCAGTGCCATTGGGTAATGGACGGCAGTCGGAATCCCCTTATCCTTCAGATAGGTCTGTAAGTCATTCCGTTTTTCAACCAATATAGAATATTGATGATAAACATGGTTCCGCTCAGGCGCCACTTTGGGAATGATGACGTTTCCGCCTGCAAGTCCTTCATTATATAAGCGGGCAGTTTCTTGTCTTGTTTTTGCCCAGCCATCAAGATAGTTGAGTTTAACCCGTAAAACGGCGGCTTGAATCGTATCTAAACGACTGTTGAGGCCTAATATTTCATGGAAATATCGTTTTTTAGACCCGTGATTGGCAATCATTTTAAGTTTTTCTGCAATTTTTTCATCATTGGTGAAAATCATGCCACCATCACCAAAACAACCCAGATTTTTTGCCGGATAAAATGAGGTTGTAGAAATCAAACCGAATGAACCGGCACGTTTGCCTTTATAAATGGCCCCGATTGACTGAGCATTGTCTTCAATAACGGGAATATTATGTTTTTTTGCGATTGCAAGGATTTCATCCAAATCAGCAGGTTGTCCGTAAAGATGGACAGGGATGATTGCTTTGGTTTTGGATGTAATGGCAGCTTCTAATTTTTTCGGATCAATATTATAAGTATCCGGTTGAATATCAACATAAACCGGACGTGCACCTGTTACTGCAATGGTTTCAGTTGTCGCAACGAAAGAAAATGCAGTGGTTACCACTTCATCACCGGGTCCAATTTCCAGCGCCATCATGGCAATCTGCAGTGCATCGGTTCCGTTAGCACAGCCAATTGCATATTTCACGCCTAAATAACCGGCAAGTTCACATTCCAGTTCACCACAATCAGGACCACCGATAAAAGCGGTGGTATCCAGAACATGATGAATGGCAGCATCCACTTCATCTTTGATTCTGATGTACTGATTTTTAAGATCAACCATTTGAATAGGTTTCATAAAATTTCCTTTTTAATACTTTTTAACACAGAGATACTCAGAGTATTTCACAGAGTTACTCAGAATAGAAATTCATTATTTAATTTAAATATACAAAGAGATATTTTCTATTTTTTCACAATATTTTGAACCCATTTATCTAAACCGAATTGCAAAGACACTTTAAAAACTAAAAAAATCTTGCTTAACCTCAGTGAAACTCAGTGTATAACTCTGTACCCTCTGTGGCTAAACTGAATTACTGCCCTTTCATTCGCAATAACGTAAATACCGTATGAAAGAGTATCGTCAGATCCATCTTAAAACTCATGTTCTCTATATAATAAAGATCGTACTTCAGTTTTTCAAACACATCTTCGATGGAATTTTCATAGCTGCCCTTCACCTGAGCAAGTCCCGTAATACCAGGCTGTACTTTTAGTCTTCTTTCATAAAAGGGAACGATATCCCGGTATTTATCAATAAAATGCTGTCTTTCCGGTCTCGGACCCACAACCGACATATCACCTTTTAATACATTGATTAACTGCGGAAATTCATCAATCCGGGTTTTTCGCATAAATTTCCCGAATCGGGTAATCCGGGGATCGTCTTTGGTTGCCAGAACCGGACCTGTATGCTTTTCTGCATCCGTCACCATCGACCTGAATTTAATTACACGAAGTGGTTTTCCGTTTCGTCCTGCTCGTTCCTGAATGAAAAAAATCGGACCTTTACTTTCCAGTTTAATGATCAGCATACTCACGAGCATAACAGGAGATGCGGCAGTCAGGAATATGACCGAAAACAAAACATCAAAAATTCTTTTGCCAATCCGTTCAAGCGGAGTAAGAAAATGCGGATTTAAATCAATCAGCGGGAATCCATAAATCTGCTGGGTTCTGGCCTGACCTGAAACGACATCGTATAAATCGGGAATAATTTTGACACCAATTCCGGGAGCATCTGCCAACCGAAGAACCTCTGTAAGAAATTTACGGTCCTCCTGCTCGGTTGCCACAATAATTTCGTTGATATCATGATCCTTGATCAGCCGTTTCAAACTTCCGAACGGACCCAAAACAGGATCCAATTTAACAACCGGAGTGTCAGAAGTAATATATCCAATAAAATGATAACCTAGAGCCGGATATTGTTTGAGGTTCTGAACTGCAAGAATTGCCCGTTTGCCATTCCCGATTACAACAGTTTTTCTGGCTAGAATACCTCTTATCAGCAAAGACCTCTGAATAGTTCTGATTCCGATCCTGAAAAACAAGGCCAATGACGTGAGCAAAAGCCAATAAAGAAATATCACCAGTTTAACATCGGTTACCTGTGAAATCCGGGTTTCATCTAGAAACATCAGAAAACTGATAATCAAAGTTCCAACCAGGGTTGCTTTGATAATTTTCACGACTTCATCAAATCTCGAAACGATGGTTTTGACCTGATAAAGTCCGGAGATAAAAAAGAGAAGAACCCAGTAAAGGGTCATGATGATCGAAGTTACCCACAGATCTTCAGGAATATTCTTGAATTCCAGAGGCTGCATAACAGCCCGAACCCAATAATACAGCCACCAGGCCGAATTAAAGGCAAGGAGATCAAGCAGGAAAATCATGGAAAGAATCAGGCGGGGAATATTCATTTTGGAAGCTTTGCCAATTTATCAAAATGCAAAGTTTGTAATTTTTGCTCAAAATGTCCAACAATCGTCGTCCAATCTAGTTCCAACCGTGCAGTTTTCTCACCTTCCAATGCAATTTCACGGTACCTGACAGGATTCTGAAGCACTTTACAAATCTGATCTGCAAATTCATTTTCAGATTCAGCCATCAAAATATAGGGTTTAAGAATCTCAGGCAACCCTGCAATAGCCTTTGGGGATGAAATAACGGGCACACCAAGAACAAGACTTTCAATCACTTTGTTTAAGGTACCTGCACCAAACCTGACAGGAGCAATGGTAACTGTACTTTTCAGATATTCAGTTCTGATATCTTCTACGAAACCAGTCACTATAACTTTATCTGATGAAAGATTTGAAATTGAGCGGGGTGGTTTTTGGCCAACCAGGTAAAGTTTTGCACTCGGAATCTGCTTCCAGACCAGTGGCATGATGGAATGAACGGTAAAAAGTGCAGCATCCTGATTCGGAAAATAGGGCATATTTCCTGTGAAAATAATCCGGTTGGATTCGGGGATAATTCCCGAAATCTTTACAAAGGTTGTTAGATCGACACCATTCGGGAGTTCTGAAATTCCAACGGTCAGCTTAGATGTTTTTTCCAGATGGACTTTATCAACCGGGGAACAAATAAAAAGCTGATCAAACTTGTCTGCTACCTTTTCATAGTTCAGTATTCTGTTTTTTTCAATTTCAAAAATGAATTTTTTTAATAAATTGGATTCAATTTCTATCATTCGCTGTAGATATAAGGAAACAGAATCGGTATAATCAATCACCTTCAATATCCGGTCAGAAACGGCATCCCCATAAAGACCCGATCTAATCAAATGAAAATAAACAATATCAATTTTTTCTGTTTTGGTGATATCTTCTAGCCGTTTTAAAAGCGCTGGTGAAAAATACCATAAAACCTGAAGCGGAATTCCTGAGAAAAAACGAATAACCAGACTCCAAACAGATAGGTACCAAGGGAAATAGAGAATTTCAGCATCCGGGCCTGCCTTTTTTATTCCATCCAGGTCACTTTGATTTTCTCTTGATCTGCTTAGGCAAAGAATTTTAACTGAATGATTTTTTGAAAGCCGTTGGGCAATATTGAATATTTTAAGTTTATCGCCCCGGAATGGCGGGAAAGGAACCCGTGTAGTAACGATCAGGATATTCATAATTTAGTATGTTTAAGTCGCTCTAAATCAGGCGGTGATGGCTCTTCAACTTTTCTGTAATTAAAGAAATGAAAAAGGCCATCTCTAAATCCTTTAAGAATTGAAAAAATCTTTTTCTTTTTTTGAAAGAACTCAAGGTTAACACTAACACCTATTTTTAATATTTTATATCCTGAAATAAAAAGAGATAATAAAACAGAATAAATACCATAGAATATATTAAATTCACATGCATAAACAATTCGATTTCGGGTGTAATAATAATTATACAAATTAGAATAATCAATAATATTTTGACCTGCACCAGCATGATGGAATATCTTAGCTTCTGCACAATACAATATTTTATACTTTTTGGGAATTGTTCGAACATAATCAACATCCTCAAAGTACATAAAATATTTTTCACGAAATAATCCTAATTTTTTGAAAGTCTCAAGCCTAATAAAAATACAACTACCTTCAAGGGAATTAAGAAATTGGCTTTCTAAACCATGTTTTTCATTTGACAATAAACGGTAGCGCGCAACTCCACATATTTTAAAAATAGAAATTTTTGAACCAGCGCAATAAATCAAATTATTAGGTTCAAAATAGGAAACCTTTACATTTACAAAACTTACATCCTCGTTAAATAATGAACATTTACGTACTTTATCAATAATATCATTTTCAAGTTGAGTGTCATTATTAATTATTACTGCCCATTCGTATTTAAGTTCAATCGCTTTTAAAAGCCCAACATTCATCCCACCTGCGTAACCTCTATTATAATCAGTCTGTATTAATAAAACATCAACAACCTTTGCACATAGGTTTTCATAATCACTATTTGTTGAACAATTATCCACAACAATAATATCAGCATCAACAGATAAGTTTCTAATTGAATCAATACAACTAATAGTATTGTCTATTCCATTGTAATTCAATATTATAAAAACATTTTTATTTTTATTCATATTTTAAATATCGAAATCCATTACCTTTATGCATATTATGATTGAAATAATCCTTTAATGAGCAAAGTGCTACCTTATAATACTTACGATTTAGAAAAAACCATACTGACATCTTTACCAATATAACAAGAACAAAATATATCTTAGCGATTATTTTTCGTAAATTGTTTGCATCCTTATTAATAAGATATAACCGATTTCTGATTGAATAATAATATTTAAATATTTTATTTGATTCTCCAGAATCATGGTAAACAATTGCATTTTCAATTACGGCCATTTTAATTGTTGCATTATTTGCTCTGTAACAGAAATCAATATCTTCTAAATACATAAAATATAATTCATCAAATTTACCAATTGTATTAAAAACAGATATTCTGATTCCCATAAAGCAACCGGATATAAAATTAATCTTATCTTTCTTTTTATAGTCATACTTGTTTAGATGAATAGCTTTTCCGAGAAATGGCTGAAGAATACCTCCACAAAACCATATTTCCCCTCTATTATTTTTATTATAAATAAAAGGAGAAACAATTGAAACATCTGAATTAAAATCAAGGAAATCATAAAGTTGGTTTATTGCATTATTTCCTAAAATGACATCATTATTTATTAATATTATGGCATCGTTACTTTCTAAACTGTAATTTGACTGGACATAACCAATACCATAGTTAACTCCTCCTGCAAACCCCAAGTTTGTGGAAGTAGAAATAATAACTGTATTACTATTAAAACGAGTATTACTTAGTATTTCTAATGAATTGTCGGTAGAGCTATTATCAATAAGAATAATGTAAAATATCCGATTGTCACTATATTTTTCAATTGAATGAATACACTCTATTGTTGATTGCGCTCTATTATAATTCAATATGATAAGGTATTGATTCATATTTTTGAATTTCTAAAATTATAAATGTTGAATATTAGATAATTTATAAATAATAAAAATATAATATTTAACATTGTAAATATATTTGTAAAAAATGAAATTAAAATAAATGCACCCACAAAACAATAATTAGTTATTGTATAAATATTTGGATGTATTTTCATCCGGTGATAAGCCATATTTGATAAAAAGCCATTTATAAATGAAAATACACAAACACCTATAATTCCGAAATCACTATAATAAGGCCAAATATAAGGGAATGTGTTATATGCTGTATTTATAAAAGGTCTTGAATTAATTGAAAAATAAACTAAGATTTCATGTTTAATACCGGTTAGCGCTAAAAGCCAATCGAAAGTCAATGCACCATACGTAAAATCAGTAAAGCGATTTATTGTCCTTGATAAATTTTCAATATTCATCACAATATACATATATGGCTCAGTTAAAAAGGCATAATCCTTATTAAAATGCATTTTTGATACATGATATACATAATCCTGAATATATTGACTAAGGCGAATTGATTGAATTAAGTATAATAAACCAAAAAGTACTATAAGTGATATTATGCTTTTCTTTATATTAACAAATTTTGTAAAATTAAATAAATATATTATGGACATTAATATCCATAAGAAGTAGTTAAATCTTTGTAGTAAAAAGAAAAATGTAATAAACGTAATTAATAATATAGCTAATATAAATCCATATTTATTACCACTCTTCTTTGCCTCATAAATAAAAACAATGGAGTAGAACATGATCAATAGCTGCATATTTACAAATAAGTGGAGACCAAATATTCCAAATTCAATCCTTGCCTTATCAAATCGTGGAGATAATAATGGAATATACCCTTCTAATAAATATTCTGTAAAATATGATACTATATAGATTAAAAAAAGTATTGTAATTGAATTTTTGAAGAATATATATTCATTTTCCGAATTTATTAATTTTGTATCTCTATATGGGAATTTTACAAATATTTCCCTATCACGTATATCAATTTTCGTATTATATACGAAATGACCCAAAATAAAAGAACCAAATGCCACAAATAAAACAATCCATGTATACATTGGCCATTCAGTTTGAAACCCACTAAGCTTCAATTCACAAAGCCCAATTACAAAACTCCATACACCAATATATAAATGGAGGGGAGAAAATAACTCAGACTTTTTTAAAAAGGAATTTATTAAAACCAATATTGTAATTCCAAAAAAAGTAAGTGCAATCATTTTAAATAGTCCAAGTTTCTTTTTAAGATAACATCTACCCTTAATAATGTTGCGGAGGCCAGTAAAATAAGTAAGTATGATATATTATTATGATACTCATAAAGGATCAATGTGCATAATACTGAAACTGAGAAATAAATTATATTTTTATCAAATATATCCCGATTATCAATTTTGCTAAAATAAATAACGAGTAGAAGAAGTAACATATGTGTGAGTAATGAAACATATACAGTTCCTTTGTAGCCATAAATAGGAACAAAATAAATATTTCCAAATATACTGAATAGACTTAAAATAAAAGAAATAAATGTTCGTTGAGATTGAAATCCACTAACGGTCATAAATGTTAATTGTGGTTCTGTAAAAAAACGTATAACCATAACAAATAATAACAATTGAAATATATAAACAGAAGCAGAATAAGATGGATTATTATATACTACATCAATAATAAAACTCGATGATAACCACAATACTGTCAAAACTACTAACGAAATTATATATATTATTTTTGTCAAAGCTATAACAAGATTTTTTGCTTCATTTTTATTTGGTGTAACTAACCTTGAAACATTCCCAATAAATACCATATTAAACACTTCGGGTATTATTAAAAATATAGTCATTAGTTTAAAGGCAGCTTGATAGATAGCGACTGATTTTTCACCTCCCAATTGAAGAAGTATAATGGTATCAATTAAAAAAAACATGTGTCCAAAAATCATATGGAATCCAAAAGGCATCATGTCTTTAAATGAACTTATAATTGTACCTATTTTAATTTGGGATAAACCAAAGGCTGTGTATTTAAAATTTAATAACAATATTATTACATTTAACAACCTAATAAAGACTAATAAGAATAACAATAGTAGCACACTATATTTTTCTAGTAAAAAGGAAATACTGAGAAATATGATAAGAATATTAATTGATATATTACAAATTGACTCGTATTTGTATTTATTCAACCCTCTGAAAATAGCAGTAAGTCCATTTGAGATAGAAGTAAAGACAAGATAAATATTTAAAATATATAAGTAAGATTTAGTCAATTCACTTGATGATATTAAATACGTATAAATATTTACAATGATAAAGGTAATAAATACTAATAATATTTTTATTGGTATATATTTATTTAGTATAGCATCAATATTCTGAGGTAATAATGATATTTCCTTTACAACCAATAATTCAAAACCAAAATCACAAATAACTAGTAAAAGTAGAACAATCTGAAACGATGAACTAAAACTGCCAAATGAATCCACATCACTTATTCTTGCAATAACCCAAAATAAAAACGAAATTGATATAATTCGCATTATACTATTCAAAGTGAGGAAAATAGAATTGTTAATAAAATCTGATTTCATTTAGTTTATTAAAAATTACATTGGTTTTTATTGTGTATATGTTAATCAAGTAAATTATTTTATTAATATATAAAGTACATCAACAATTGTTTATATCTTGATTCATAATAATTCAGTGAAATTAATATCTCATTTTCATAAGTATTATAAGCCAATTGAAAAGTTCTTTATGTTACTCCAAATAAATTATTTAATTTGCCACTTATCATTAATTAATATCAATTGCTGTCAGATATTACATCTTATTTATAAATAATCTCTCTGCTTTTTTATTTATACTTTTAATTTATTGTTAATTATCCAACTTATTATTGGCCATTTAGTATTTCACTTTGAATACGACCATAAA
The DNA here is from genome assembly GCA_020161835.1 of Bacteroidota bacterium. Classification (GTDB taxonomy): domain Bacteria; phylum Bacteroidota; class JABWAT01; order JABWAT01; family JABWAT01; genus JAFLBE01. The sequence continues at coordinate 96,164 of JAIUNL010000005.1, forward strand.
TTATTTGTATTACAAACTTACTTTTAATTATACTTAACAATAAAGGAGTTCTTTACGGAATAAAGTTATAACACTTTACAATTGAGAGAAGAAGGTAATGTATTGAAACAAAATCATAATTAATATTATAAAACATATATAATCTTTTTTCAATACAGTAGCGATGAATTTTGTTCTGTAATTATTGGCTTTGATTTATTAATAACTATAATCATAGTTTTTCAGCGATTATTATATCTTGGTAACTTAAATAATTTTTTCGGCCACACCATGATCCATAATTAATTGAATCACATATTATTAAACCATTTTTTTTAAAAAGTAATTTTATATAGTCTTCGTCAAATCCAATTGCACTTTCTGGTATTTCTTGATCTTTTGTAAATGATACATTATCGATTCTATAAATCAAATTTTGATCTGATTTGCTTCTTTTAATATTATCCTTCGATTCATCATTAAGGATAAACATTGTTATTAGACACCTAGCTTTTGATTTCATTACTCTAGATATTTCATAAATATACCTTTCAACATCAATTGCATACATATGCGTAAATACTGAAGTAAGGAAAACAAAATCAAAGTAATCATTTGAATATTCAAAAGTATAATTTGATGAATTGACTATCCCCTGTGGATTATACATTTGATTAAAAATATTAGAATGTTTAAAATAAAAATTGGGATATCGACTTGTTATATTTTCGTTTGCCCAATTAATCCCCATTTTTACAATATCAAAGCCGTGATATTCTCCATTTTCTGTTAAATATTTTGTAATAGGAACGGCCATCCTTCCAATTCCACAGCCAATATCTAATATTTTACTATTAGGCATTATGTGACCAAGTTCAATAAAATATCCTAAAAATTCCTTACCAGTCTTTTCATAATCTCCATCTCCAATGTAAATCATACTTCTCGGAGGAATTAAAGGATTTTTTGTTCCTTTCAATTCATCATAGAAATCAAATATTTTATAACTCAATTTTTTAAAGGCTAAATAAATTGGCTTTATAATTGATTTAAACATTCTATTATTATAATTCATAGTAATCTCGTATTGCTTAAAATAAATAAATATCTTTATTAAATATAAATAAAACAGTTACTTTACCATTTCCGCATTTATGTCGCAAATTTATTTTCTAACTCGGTTTAGAACAAGTACATAATATTCACTAAATATAATGGCAAACAACCCGAATAAATTAGAACTTATAAACGCAATCACCATATATATAAGAAGTTTAGGTTTTGACTTTTTCTCTGCTGGTACTGCCTTATCCAAAACAATAAGTGTAGGCGTATTTCTAACTTCTTCAACCTTAGCTTGTTCATACAAAGGAGTAATAAATTCCAGTAACGCATATTGAATTTCTAGATTTTTGTAAATCTTAAGGTACTCATTACTATAATCAGGTAATTTATTATATGGAATTATTACATTTACATTATTCTGACCAGGAACATTTCCACTATTAACCTGATCTATTTTCTTCTGCAGTTCATCCATTTTTAACTTACTTTGAACAAGAATGGGGTTATCACTTTCAAAAGATTGCAAAGCAATTGAATATTCTATCTGAGCCTTGTATAACTCAGCGTATAAAATACTAACTGACTTTATGGATGAAACGGCTTGTTCAGGAATTGAAATAATACCATATTTCTTTTGAAACATTAAAACTGCATTTTCCAAACTATCTATATCTTTAAGATTTTTATTGTAACGCTTTTCAATAAACAACCTATTTGCATTAGCACCAGAATTATAGATTTTTGTATTTATTTCATCAAGTCTTTTTATATAATAATTTGCAATTTCTGCAGCCCGTTGTCTACTCGTATCCAATACCGATAAGGTCAAATTGCCTTCATCTTGCACTTCAATTTCAACATTTGATAAGAATTGTTTCGATATATTTTCATAATACTCATCCTCCATATCATAAGATTTTGCAATATCAAATTGTGTAATAACTTCTTTGGTAAGTGTATTACTTTTTAAAATCGCAATATATTTATCAAGTTGATCATTACCAGTTAAAGATGATAAACTTTTTATTGGAGAAATATTTTTCACAATCGAATTAAGCCCTGTAAGTGAACTTAAAAAATCACTTCTCTCTGCCGGTAAAATTGAAGTTGTAGATTTATACCATTTTTGTGAAATTAATCCGAATATTGTTGTCATTAAAACCGAGAAAAATACAAATAAAAAATACTGTTTCCAGTATTTATATATTAAAGCCAAGATTTGCATTGAATTCCTATAAATAAAATAAAATGTTTACTTCACTAAATTTTCACTTCCCTAACTGTACAATTAATAAAATAACAGTGGCAACAGAACCAATCACAGTAGCAACACTGGCTGTAACCGTCATATAATAGTTAAATGGACGTTTAATTGTCTTTGAAACCCAGATATAGTCGCCTGGTTCAATTTCTCTTTTGATTTCAGAAATCTTGATCCATTGCTTTGATTTACCTTTAATGAGATAAATATCATCGGTGGCCTCCTCACCTAAACCTCCAGCCTGACCCAGGTAATAAGCTAAATCACTTCCTTTTACAAAAGGAATATTTCCTGTTCGTCCAACCTGACCAAACACATAAACCGTTGTTGGGGCTTTAGGAATAATGATGACATCACCATCCTGAATAATGGTTTTAGAAACTTCAGATTCTGAATCGTTGACCTTGCTCAAATCAGCAAAATCATTCTGCTGCATCATTCTGAGTTGATTATCTATCTGGAAAAACAGGGTGTCTTCATTAGTTAAACTTGACATCCGCTGCATTTCCATCAGGTTGGCTACTGGCTCAAATTGCAGATAATTTAATGCCGGACCTAAATACCACTGATCATAAGTCAGCTTATTTTCTTCTACTGACTTCTTAACGATATTGGCTGCCGTGGAACCTGAAAGCAATTTTGCAAAACGGAGGGATCCGGTTTCTTTAATTCCTCCAGCCTTCTTGAGTACCTCAGAAATTGATGTTGTATTTTTAGTAATGAATACAAATCCCGGTTTTTCAACTTCACCCAGAACAAGAACTTTGTAATCCTTTTTAAATGTCTCGATTGCCACAACCCGGATGCGGTCACCACGTTTAAGAAGCTGATCACCCGTTGACGGGATACTCGTTTTCACTTCGGTGTTTCCATCATCAGAAAGACTTGTAACTTCAATATTCTCAATTTTTGGATAAACAGGATCAAACCCCATCGCCAATTGCAAAATATCCGAGACTTTGTCGCCTTCAACAAACTGAAATTTTCCCTGTTTTACCACCGCACCTGAAATGGTGATGAAATTTTTCTCCAGATTGGCCTTCGGAAATAAAATGAGGTCATCATTTTTCAGATAGGGGTTCAATTTCAAATCACCGGTTATTCTGTATTTCAGTAAATCAACAGAAACAACTGATCCGTCTGACCTCTTTATTTGGATTCCCCGCTTGGCGATTTGATTATCATCAACTGAAAGCCACGGATTTTTAAATTCCTTTGAGAGAGTTGCAACCATTCGGGTGACAAACTGATCTATACGTTCGGTAGGTGAAGCAATAAAGGATCCCGTAACCGGAAATTCACCGCCAATAGTAATTGAGATGGTACCCATTGATGGCATCATTGACATAAACGAGCTGGAACGTGAGGAAGATTCATCACTATCCTGAGAAAAGGCAATTCCAAAACTTCCCAAAAATGTGACTAAACAAATAAAAACTGACTTCATACTCATCCTATTATTTTCCATCTCCCAGAACAGCAATCGTGTTGTGTTTTTCAGCCACTTTTCCTGTGGCATTTCTCGTATCATAAATTCTTTTTGAATGTGCAGAAATGAACTCCCAGTTAAACTGGCTATGATCTGTTGTAACAACAACCAGATCGGCTTGTTCAAGGGTATCAACATTTAACGGAACTGAAGAAAAATGTCCGCCACTGACATCAAGAACAGGAACAAACGGATCATGGTAAGACAGCCCGGTTAACCCTTCCTGTAAAAGAAGTTCCATGACCCTGATGGCCGGAGAATGGCGGGTGTCATCGACATTCTTTTTAAATGCAACTCCAAGAATCAAAATTTTGCCACTTAAAAGCGGAACACCAGCTTTGGCAATTTCTCTGATAATGGCATCACGTACATAAAAAGGCATGGATTCATTTGTTTTTGCAGCGAGCTCAATGAAATCTGAATGGAAATCGTAGGCTTTGGCGTACCAGCTTAAATAGTATGGATCAATGAGAATACAATGTCCGCCAATTCCAGGTCCCGGCCAGAACGGCATAAAACCAAAGGGTTTTGTTCCTGCAGCTTCGATCACTTCCCACACATTTATACCACCCATACGGTCACACATCTGAGCCAGCTCATTCACAAGTGCAATATTTACAGATCGGAAAATATTTTCAAGGAGCTTTTCCATTTCTGCAACTTTGGGCGAAGAGACTTCATAAACCAAATCAACAATCTGACGGGTGACCAAAGCTGAAAGAGACGTACATGCTTTGGTGACACCACCAACAACAATCGGCGTATTTCCAGTATGCCATTTCGTATTGCCCGGATCAATCCGCTCAGGTGAAAAGGCAAGAAAATAATCTGTACCAGCCTGAAGGCCCGATTTATTCAACACCGGCATCACAAAACCTTCAGTCGTGTTCGGGAAGGTCGTACTTTTTAAAATGACGAGCTGACCTGGGCGTAATACGGTTTGAATAGATTCTGCTGCAGAAATAATGTAGCTGATATCAGGTTCTTTATTTTCAGTAAATGGGGTGGGGACACAGATGTAAAAAACATCAATGTCTTTTCCATTTTGATAATCGGTTTGGGCAGTGAATAGTCCTGAACTGAAAACAGTTTGCCATTTACTTTCCGGAATATCGGCAATATAATTACGTCCGGATTGAAGTGACTCAATTTTTTTTGCGCTTAAATCAATACCTACCGTCTTAAAGCCACGATCAACAAATTCCACAGCAAGCGGAAGACCTACATATCCTAAACCAACAATACCTATGACTGCAGATTTATCTTCGATTTTCTTCCGAAGCAGCTCTCCTGCAGTCGTCATACACGATCCTTGTAATTTGCCTGGAAATAGTTTTGATAATCACCAGACAAAATCCGTTCCCACCAGGTTTTGTTTTCAAGATACCAATCAATAGTGGAAGCTAAACCTTCCTCAAACTTGATTTTGGGTTCCCAACCGAGTTCCTGTTTAATATAGGAGACATCCATGGCATATCGTTTATCATGCCCCGGACGGTCTTTCACATATTTAATCTGGCTTTCATTTTTGCCCAGATGATTCAGAATAAACTTCACAATTTCAATGTTTGGTTTTTCAGCAATTCCGCCAAGATTGTAATGTTCGCCAATTTTTCCCTTTTCAAATACATCCCAAACACCACGGTTATGATCTTCAACATGGATCCAATCCCTCACATTCATTCCATCACCATAGACCGGCAATGGTTTGTTGTTTAAAGCGTTTATGATCATGAGAGGTATTAATTTTTCTGGAAACTGATAAGGACCGTAGTTATTTGAGCACCGGGTCATCACTGCGGGAAGATCAAATGTGTGAACATAAGCCCGAACCAGCATATCAGCAGATGCTTTTGATGCACTGTATGGTGAATTAGGAGCAAGTGGGGTTGTTTCGTGAAAAAGACCTTCAGCACCCAATGAGCCGTAAACTTCATCAGTACTGATTTGCAGGTAACGTTTAATTTTGTGCTTTCTTGCTGCTTCCAGTAAAATCTGAGTTCCGATCACATTGGTTTCAGTAAAAACAAGCGGACCCAGAATTGACCGGTCAACGTGCGATTCTGCTGCAAAGTGGATAATACCGTCAATTTCATATTTGGTGATGGTATGATCAACCTGCTCAGCATTGAGGATATCACCCTTTACGAAGGTGTAACGTGAGTTCTTTTCAAACTCAGTCAGGTTTTCGAGATTCCCGGCATAGGTCAGTTTGTCAAAATTGACAACATCAACACCAGAAACTTTATTCAGAATAAAATGGATAAAATTGGCGCCAATAAACCCGGCCCCACCGGTGACAAGAATACGCATTTTCTAGGTTCCTGTTTTTTTTACAATAACTAACAAAAATAGGTTTACCAGTCTCTAAAAGCAAAGTAACCAATAGGTAAAATCCTGTCCCTTTGGCTTATCTGCCATTCAGCAGTATTTTTCATTTTAAACAGATCACCTTTTTAGGTCTTCGGTCATTTTTTGCTCGAACTCTGCGGAAAAAAGTTGTATCTTTCATTTTTAAAAATTCATTCCTACTGAACCAGTACCTTAAAGGTGAAATCATGACAATCTTATATATTGAAGATGACTACGAATACCATAATATGGTTGATTTTATGCTGGAACCCATGAGTGTTCGAGTTCTTCATGCGTACAGTGTTCAGGAAGGTGTTGATATCCTCAAATCGAATAAAGTCAACTTCATTCTGAGTGACATTAACATGGAAGGAATGGATGGACTTTCATTCCTTGCTGCGATTAAGCGTGACAAGAATTTAAATAAAATCCCGGTCGTAATTGTAACTGGTGATCCAAGCGGTGAGAAAGCCCGGTATGCTAATGAGCAGGGCGCAGTCGGATTTCTTGCCAAGCCATTCACCCAAAACGAATTGGTCTATCTGGTTAAGACTTTTGCAATTCTCGGTGATTTTTACTCTACAAATGACAATACCGAAGAAATTCTCATGAGAAAGAAACAAAAACTCATGATGATGCTTGCAAAGAATTCGCTTGAAAGGGATTTTGAAAAAGCTATCACTTCATTTATCGGCGGTTTGAACGAAATCTTTGATTTTGATTGTATGGCTTTCTACCGTAAAGGTGAAAATGGTGAGTATGTTCTTTTGAGAGAAAGCGGAAACTTTACTTTCCCAATTGACATCAGGGTCGTAAAACCCAATACAACCAGTTCTTTAAGTAAAATGTTTGATACAAGAGATGAAATATTCAGTAATGAAGCTCTGAATTCAGCTTATCCCTCAATTAAAGCCTGGGTTCAGAAATATAACCTGAATAGTGAAGTTCTTTTGCCTTTTCTCAACCTGGATGACAAAGATTTTCTTCTTGGTGCAGGTCAAAACAGAAAAAGTCTGATTATGGAAGGTTTTTTCTGGGGATTTAGAAATGGTATTTTTTCCACAAGGGAAAGCGATATTATCAAAAGGCTTTCGGTTCAGGGAAATCCAATTCTTTGTCACCTCATGAATGCTTCAGGGACGAGAAAGCTCTTTTAATAAACCATATTAAACAAAAAAGTCCGTTTAAACGGACTTTTTTGTTTAATTAAAATTCTACTATTCAATCAGGCTACGCACTTAATCCCGAGAAAATTCATTACCGTTTCGGCAATATGATCGTAAGAGTTGATCAGAACAAGCTGGCTTCTCAACTTTGCTGCATTTTCAAATCCCTTCAGGTAATTGGGATAGTGTTTCCGGAAGGAAACCAATCCGTGCTGACCTTTGCACGCCATAGAATATCTCAGATGCCTGAGCATCACTTCAACTTTTTCTTCAATTTCGGGTTCGGGAAGTAAAATTCCAGTATTCAGTAAATGTTTGGTCCGGCTAAAAATCCAGGGGTTTCCGTAAGATCCCCTTCCAATCATGACACCATCAACCCCTGACCGGTTAAAAACCTCAAGTGCAAATTCAGGTGTCGTGATATCCCCATTTCCAATTATAGGAATGCCTGCAGAAGCCTTTGCTTTTCCAATCCAATCCCAATCGGCCGACCCTTCAAACATTTGGGCCTTTGTTCTGCCGTGAATGGTAAGAGCCTTAATTCCCTGCTGTTCAAGCCTTTTTGTTGTTTCAATGATGGAAATAGAATCAGAATCCCAGCCAATTCTTGTTTTTGCTGTTACCGGAATTGTTAACGCATTAACAATTTCCCGGGTAATGGTTTCCATCAGATCCGGATAACAAAGCAGACCACTTCCGGCACCCCGACCTGCGATCTTTTTCGCCGGACAACCGTAATTGATATCGAGGAAATCAGGTTTCAGTGCTTCTGCAAGCTTTGCAGCCTTAACCATGACTTCAGTCTGGTTACCATAAATCTGGATGGAAACAGGACGTTCTTCGTCAGCAATTTCCATTTTCCGAAGAGATTTTGCTGCGTTGCGTATGATTGCCTCAGACGGGATAAATTCGGTGTAAACGATGTCAGCACCATGCTCCTTGCAAATTTTGCGGAATGGTAAATCGGTTACTTCCTCCATCGGAGCAAGAACAACAGCATTTTGGATTTGTATTTTATCGCCAATTTTTAACATGGTGCAAAGGTAGGGAAAAATAGTGACAAGTGGTAGGTGGAAGGTGATATGTGCTAAGCTGTACGGAGTACGATAAATAAGCTGAATAAATGGATCTGAATCGGTCACTTCGACTCCGCTCAGTGAGCTTTCTTTTATAACCAATATGTAAATACATGAAGGTTTCTACTAAAACAAAAACTCAGCTACAAAATACCCCTTTGATTTCTGATGTCATCAAGCTCTTTTGTAAGTTCTTCAAGCGCACGGCGCTCATTTTCGTGCCGAAGCCAGAGCTGGTAATCTTCAAGCCAATCTTCAATCACTTCAAGAGTTAACTCTTTAATTTGCAATTTTTTCTCTACTTCTGTTTTGATGAGTCCCAGTCGCCCAAGTTCAAATTGATCACGGTTTATTGAATTTAAATCTGAACGGTGTTCTTTGTCCCATTTTTTTCGTTCTTCAGCAAGCTGAATCCACATTAGAATCAGAGTTATGAAAAAGGTTAGCAGTAGCGAAGGAAGTGCAGGAACAAGAATAATTTTGGCAAGAAGAAACCAAAACGCAGCTGTATAAAAAGTAAGGCGAAACCAAAAACGACCTTTTTTAACAAATTCCCTTTCGTAAGCCAAAAACCCTTTATCGCTGGTTTTGGAAAGGAAATTGATTTGATTCAATAAGTTTTTGAATGAAACCAATTCATCAAAAGAATGAGGCGGATTCGGTAAAAGCCATTGTTCATCAATATGAAGCCGGATGTTTTGCATTTTGAGCAAAATATCCTGTTCCCTGTCAAGATTATCATTCAAATATAGTAAATCACTCCAAATCTAATCCAGGCATCCAAACTTTTAAAAGAAAAGGACTCCTTGCCTCTTCTCACGTTTTCACTGGTTTTAAGCTGAAGTCCGCCAGAAAGTTGAAAAATAGTTGTCTCACTATTGATCAAATCGGCATCAGACCGCAATCCAACTAACCAGCCAGAACCAGAAAGTAATTTGGGCAGAGGTGCCCCAATTCCGGTGGTTGACAATGTATAATTAATTTTCCCGGACTGAATTCCAGCAATCCAATGATATTTATAGTCAGATGAAATAACATAATAAGGATATACAGAAAAAATATGGGCAGAATACTTGTAAGACTGGTCATTTCCGCCAACCTTTTGGTTGAGAGTAGTAAAATCAAGGTTGTAAACAAGACCAATCCCAAAAATACCGTCAAATTCCTTATTAATTCTGACTTCAGTTGTTAAAACCGATTTTTCACGGTCGAGATCCTCACCAAAACCAGAAAGAAAGTCAGTAAACGAATAGAAATAATGCATGGAAGCGCCAAGCCCTGCACTGATACTCCAGTCACGGGTCTGGGCAAATGAAACAGAATTGAATGCGAGAAAAAGTAGTACGGATAAAACAAGTTTGTTCATAAAACCGTTAACAAAAAATCACTCCGTTTTGGGATAGCTCATTCTGACTTTCGTCAGAATGAATTCAAATAAAATATTAATCAGGTCTTAATGAACTTTTTGTTTAAAATAATCCAGTGTAATTTTTAAACCTTCAGACCGGTGAACTTTTGGCTCCCAACCTAAAATTTTTCTGGCTTTGGTAATATCAGGCTGGCGAACTTTCGGGTCGTCCTGAGGAAGAGGATTATAGGCTATTTTACTCTTACTTCCGGTTAGTTTAAGCACTTCTTCTGCAAATTGCAGAATGGTGATTTCATCCGGGTTTCCGATATTGGTAGGTTCAGTTTCATCAGACATCAGCAATTTGAAAATTCCGTCTACAAGGTCGGAAACGTAGCAGAAACTGCGGGTCTGGCTTCCATCACCAAAAACTGAAAGATCTTCTCCCCGCAACGCCTGACCAATGAAGGCAGGAAGAACACGACCATCATCAAGTCTCATCCGGGGTCCATAAGTATTAAAAATGCGGATAATACGGGTATCCACATTGTGATAACGGTGATATGCCATTGTTATTGCTTCAGCAAATCGTTTTGCCTCGTCATAACACCCACGATATCCGACCGGATTTACATTTCCCCAATAATCTTCAGTCTGGGGGTGAATCAGCGGATCACCATAAACTTCAGAAGTGGAGGCAATAAGCATTCTTGCATTTTTTGCCTTGGCAAGACCCAATGCATTGTGAGTGCCCAAACTCCCAACTTTGAGAGTCTGAATCGGAATCTTCAAATAATCAATCGGGCTCGCAGGGGAAGCAAAGTGCAGGATGTAATCAATTGGTCCGTCAATAAAAATATAATTACTGACATCGTGATGAACAAATCTGAATTGCGGGTGACCTGAAAGGTGACTAATATTATCAATTGACCCTGTTATCAGATTATCCATTGCAATGACATCATGACCTTCTGCAATAAACCTGTCACAAAGATGGCTGCCAAGAAATCCTGCACCACCGGTAATTAATGTTCTTGGTCGTCTGTTATTTTCCACTTACTGGTCTCCCGATCGAATAATAGGTAAATCCTTGTTCATGCATTGCCTTGACATCATAGACATTCCGTCCGTCAAAGACAACCGGTTGTTTCATCAACCTTTTCATAACTGCAAAATCAGGGCGACGGAATTCATTCCATTCTGTTGCTACAATCAAGGCATCAGCATCTTGTAACGCGCCGTAATTGCTCTCAGTAAAAGTAATTTTTCCACCCAATTTTGCTTTTACATTTTCCATTGCTTCAGGATCATAAGCCTGAACTTTTGCACCTTCAGCCAGCAAAGCATTAATAATTTCAATTGCAGGTGCATCACGGATATCATCTGTATTGGGTTTAAATGCGAGTCCCCAAACTGCAAATGTTTTACCTGAAACTGATCCAAAATGAGCTTTAATCCGCTGAACAATGACAGTTTTCTGATCTTTATTCACCGACATGACTGATTTTAAAATCCGGAAATCATATTTATATTCTTCGGCTGTTTTATTCAGGGCAGAAACATCCTTAGGAAAACAAGAGCCTCCATATCCAATTCCCGGAAAAAGAAACCGTTTTCCTATCCTGGAATCAGAACCAATACCAATACGCACATTATCAACGTTTGCCCCGACTTTTTCACATAGGTTGGCAATTTCGTTCATAAAGGAAATTTTCAAAGCAAGAAAGGCATTTGCTGCATATTTTGTCATTTCAGCAGAACGTTCATCCATCATGTAGATAGGATTTCCCTGCATGACAAAGGGCTGGTAAACATCATGCATAACGGCTTTTCCTTTTTCTGAAGAAACACCAATCACAACACGTTCAGGTTTCATGAAATCCTCTACAGCATAACCCTCACGAAGAAATTCAGGATTACTAACCACGTCAAAATCAGTGTAACCATTTGAAAATTTCAGAATCTCTGCACGTACTTTTTCTGCAGTTCCTACGGGCACAGTTGATTTATCAACTACAACTTTATAACCACTTCCCGGCATTTTGGCATATAGTTCACCAATATTTTTGGCAACACCCAGAATATATTTCAAATCTGCCGAACCATCTTCGTCCTGAGGGGTTGGCAACGCCAGAAACAAAACTTCACCGTGTAAAAACCCTTCTTCCAATTGGGTTGAGAAATGAAGACGACCTTCCTTGATATTTCTAGCAAAAAGCAAATCTAAACCTGGCTCAAAAATCGGAATGACTTTATTTTTCAATTTTTCAATTTTAGCCTTGTCAATATCAATACAAAGCACATCATTTCCGGTTTCAGCCAGACAAGTTCCGGTTACCAGACCCACATAGCCCGTTCCGATTACAGTGATCTTCATTTGTCTCTCCAGGTCAGTTGACGATTTCAGAAATCATCAAAGTTAAGTGTTAATCAATTAAATAAAATCAGGAGCTTATTAAAAAAGTGTTTTACCGGCACGATAAGTGTATCCCAGGTCCATTTCAAATTTACCACCAACAATCCAGTCAGAGGTGTTTTGTTTAAGGTGATTGGCATTTATATAAGTACGGTTTTGAATAAAAAACGAGGTCACCATCCAACCCGTCCATTCATAACCGGTTTTTATCTCATAAAATGCCCGGGTTTCATCTCTTTTGAAAGTGGTTCCGGTTGTGATTAAAGAGTTTTGTGTTCCTAAAACCTGAAAAAGAATGGCCGTTTCAATTTTAAACGGGTAAAAATCCCAATACTTTAACCGGGTAAAAATTTGCCATGAATCTGGTCCGAGCGGATTTCCAAGAATCGAACCTTTTGAAAAGTCGGGTTCAGTTATAGAAACCATTTTACCGTAAAACACATAATTAAGCCACAATGGCCCGCCATTTGATTTAACCGTGTAAACTTTTGGATTGATTTTTGTAAATTCAATCAGAAAGGATGCCGGAAAGGGGAAAACAGGATCTGAAAGTTCAGTCCCGACCTGAATACCGATTTTATTGTTTACAGTTCCATCCAAAGAAAAGTCATCAATCAGAAGAGACCCATAAGAATGTAATCCGGATACCCGATAAGATAGATCTGCCCCATAATTGATGTTGTCATCAAGTTGTGAAAGCCCTACATTTTCACGTTCTCCGAAATAGGTTACAAGCGGATTTAAATACACCAATCTAATTCCAGGCGTCCGTGTAGGAAAAAGGATAGTTTGCGAAAATCCTGCAGTTAAATTTTGGGTAACTTTCGCTTCAAACCGAACGCCGGCAAAATTTCGCTGGATCTCAGTATCTGTAAAAAGGTTTTTCCCATCCATTTTGAATAATGAATAATCAAGTTGTGAGAAAAAATGAGTAAGCCTGAACGGTCCAGCCGTATACCTGAACCAGATTAAATCCAATGGTGGTGCAGATTGACTTAAAATAAGAGAACTTGTTGAAGTTGGTCCCCATGAAAGTTTATTCTTTCCGGCCATAGCTTCAAACCAATCCCACTTTGTTTTTAAATAGGCATGTTTATGAATCAGAAAACCATCTACCATTTGATTATTCAAAATATTAGTAATTCTGCCCCTGTAATCAGGATCGAGGCTGGCATCATTATCAATCTGAAAAACGGAAGAAATGACAGTGTGTTGTCCTAAAGCGGCCCATCCACCACCAAAACCTGTACCCCTGATATTTTTTGTAAATACAGGTTTTGAAGCACCCTGCAAGGTCCCATAAGCCATCAGGTTAATACGAAAAAGCGATGGCTCATAATGAACATACCGTTTTTGCAACTCCTTATTCCATGCTGACAGAAAACCGGCATTGAGTGTCGGGTTAGATTCCAACCAATTATCCCAGTTCTCAGGTAAACTTTCGAACTGAGAAAAGGATTCGGGAAAACGGAGTTTCAGTTCAGAATACCATTCGAATTCGGTCCGATCATCCTGAATCCAGGGTAAGGATTGTGAAAACCCTGTATTAAAAAAAAGGAAAATAAAAAAGAACAGTGCGGATATTTGTTTCATCATGAAACTACCCACATAAGATATAACGAGTAGGTAATGGTAAAAAGAATAACCCCAAAAGATACATAAACAATACGACGGCTTCTCTGAAGGTGGTATTCAAGTAAAAGTCGGTATCCCAGAAATAAAATAATTGATTTGATACTCACCGCAGCCAAGTGGTATTCCTGGACGATTAACGGTGGCAGAATATTCAATGAGATGACAAAAAGCAGTATAAAAAATTCAAAGGGGTTTGAGAGAAAATTTCCACTTAAACGTTTGATCACAATATTCATCAGAATCAAAATGCCAATAAGAGAATATAAAACATTTGAAAAGACCTCTGCTGAGATATTTCCCAGAAAAACAGGATCGATGACCTGCTCTGCTGTAAAAATGATGTAAGCTCCGGAAAGAAAAAGTATAAACATCATGAATTGTTCATACCAGGAAGATTTCGAAGTCAGATAGAGATAAACCAAACCCGAAACCAGAACAATTCCGATTATTACACCTTCTGAATTCGTATGAGTTAATACAACAATATTCAAAAGAAGGGCAACAATAATCAGGTTTCTGATAATGAGTGGTAGAAAAAGTGTTAAACGCAATGAGAAAAATACAGAAACAGGAACAGGGCTGATTTTACTTTTAAACAATGATTTGAGGGTCGGGCGGTTCCTGACATAAGTCACCAATTTGAAAGCAGCAAATACCATAGAAACGCCAACAATTAAAAGAGACATTTCCTTAAACTGGTATTGATAGACAGAAAGAACTGCAACCATTCCAAGAAAGGTGGCAATTCCATACATAAACATAACTGTAAGACCATGGCCAAGACCCAACCCCATCAAGCGGTGGTGAATATGAAGTTTATCAGGTGAAAACGGATTTTTCCCTGAAAGAATTCTTCTTGAAAAGGCCCAGACGGTATCAAGGATCGGAAGGCCGAGAATGGTAATTGGCAAGGCAAGAGCCATAACTGCGGCAGATTTAAATGCCCCAACCAGGGTCAGCATCGAAAGAATAAAACCGAGAAAATAAGAACCCACATCTCCCATAAATACGCTTGCAGGGTGAGCATTGTATTTTAAAAAACCAAGAGTAGACCCAAGGAGAGTGGCGCAAATAAAAACCAGGATAAAATGACCTTGTAAAAATCCAATTAATCCGAGAAAAAACAGGGCGATTGAAACAATCCCAGCCGCAAGACCATCAAGTCCATCCATCAGATTAACAGCATTGGTTATGCCAATAATCCATAAAATCGTAAACGGATAGGAGAAGAAGCCAAGTTCAATTTTGTAAAGACCGAAAATATCAATTTGTGAGATTGACAGTCCTGAAATAATAAGTGCAACAGAGGCAGCAATAATCTGACCAACAAACTTGATATAGGGATTCAGACTGGAATAATCATCTAAAAGACCGACCATGGCTACAATAATAGCACCGGCTACAATTCCCTTTAAAATCGGCGAACCTGAGGGACCCAATAAAAAAACAGCAAAAATGAAGGAAATAACAACAGCGATTCCTCCTACACGGGGAACTGCAAGCAAGTGCACTTTTCGCTCGCCTGGTTTATCAATCAGATTGAATTTAGTTGCAATTCTGATAATAAATGGCATCAGGAAAAACGAAGTGGCAAGAGCCAAAACAAAAGAATAAAAATTAATCATCCAAAACCGGATTGTATAATAAAAGCGGTGTAAATAAATAGAAAGGCAAAGATACAAAAATAACTGCAATCACTCCATTTAATGAGCTGATGCTTTGACGGACATCACGGTTGTTTTCGGGAAGTTAGCCTTGATAAAAGCTGGAAATAGCTCTCTGTCGCCTTTTGTCTGGTCAGGTTTTCAAGAAAATGTGATCTTCCCTTTTTACCCATTTCTGCTAAACTATCACGCTCAGCGAAAGCAGTTTTCAGAACTTCCTTTAGTTTTCCGAGCTCACCAGGTCTAATTGAATACCCGCAAACCGTATTCCTAACCAAAACATCTATTTCTGTTCCTTCATCAACAATAGCCAAAATGGGTTTTCCGACAGCAAGAATTCCGTAAAGTTTTGAAGGAAGCAGGTACTTTGCCATTTTTTCTGTTAAGGGAATCAGGTGAATATCTGCAGCATTTAAACTGTCAGAAAGGAGTTCTTTCGGCTGAAATGGATGAAAACTGACATTCGAAACCCCACTATTTTTAACCTGTTGCTTCAATGCCGGAAGCTTGACTCCATTTCCGATTATACAGAAGTGAAACTCTGGGTTTTCCTTTTCCAATTCAGGTGCAAGACTTAAAATAGTTTCAAGTCCCTGGCTCATTCCTATGTTGCCAGAGTACATAATGACAAATTTACCATAGAGGTGATTTAATGAACGAAATGAGCTCGATTTTTGAGGTTTAAGCAGTTGATCATCACTCCAGTTAGGAATGATCTGTATTTTATTTTTATCGACACCACTATCTGCAATTGCCATTTTCATCGGCTCAGACAGAGTAACTATACTTACTGCACTCGAATTAATATATTTTTCTGCCCATTCAGAGAATCTGATCAAGGGCTTATTCTTCAATGTACCCATTTCAACTGCAATAGCTGGATATAAATCCTGAACATTATAGATGTAGGGAATTCTTTTGAAAATTCGAAGGAGGTTGGCAGTAATGCCATTTAAAAGTGGGGGTGTACTCATTACGAAAACAAGATCAACATTTCTGGTCAGAAATGAGGCTTGAATGGATCCGAGCCAGAAACTAAAGAAATGAAGTAACCGATTTGAGATTGATTTATTTCCAGCAGGGTGGTTATATAGCCTGCGAATAGTCAGGTTACCGGTTATTTCATTTTTTAACGGAATACTATTTTCAGGATATGTTCCGGATTCAGGATAGCCGGTAATAACGGTAATTTTGAATCCGGCTTTTTCAAGGTCTTCGCATAATTCAGCAAGTAATTGTCCGGTAGCAGCAAAATCAGGATAATAATGCTGGTTAATGATTAAAATATGTTTCAAGCAGTTTGGTCTTCCAATCACCTGACAAGGCGGCGTAAATAATCACCGTAACCACTTTTTTTAAGTTCTTCTGCCGTTGCAAGGAGTTGTTCTTTGGTAATAAAACCTTTTCTATAGGCGATTTCCTCAATACAACCAATTTTTAGTCCCTGACGGGTTTCAATAACATGAACAAACTGGGAGGCCTGAAGCAACGATTCATGAGTTCCGGTATCGAGCCAGGCAGTTCCGCGACTTAAAACCTGAACATTTAATCGCCCACGTTTCAGATATTCATTGTTAACATCTGTTATTTCGTATTCACCCCGAGGAGAAGGTTTTAAATTTTTGGCAATTTCAACAACATCATTATCATAAAAATATAGTCCGGGTACAGCATAATCTGATTTGGGATTTTTAGGCTTTTCTTCGATTGAAATCACTTTCCCGGTTGTATCAAACTCAACAACACCATACCGTTCAGGATCAGAAACCTGATAGGCAAACACATATCCACCGGCAGGATTTGCACATTTCATCACCGTTTCCTGCAAACCAGTTCCATAAAAAATATTATCTCCAAGTATTAAAGCAACAGGATCTTTGCCGATAAACTTTTCGCCGATGACAAAAGCTTGTGCAAGTCCGTTGGGAATAACCTGTTCTTCGTAGAAAAATTTGCAACCGAGCTGACTTCCATCACCGAGTAATTTTTTAAACATGGGAAGGTCATGCGGGGTTGAAATGATCAGAATTTCTTTGATGCCGGCCATCATCAGTACACTAAGCGGATAATAAATCATCGGCTTATCGTAAATTGGCATCAGTTGTTTGGAAATTGCAATTGTAAGGGGATGAAGCCGGGTACCGGATCCGCCTGCAAGAATAATACCTTTCATGGTCTTCCTTTTCTTAGCTTGGTCGTAAAAAGCTTAAAAATAAGTGATTTATTTAAGGAAATCAGTAATTAGCCAAATATACAGTGATTCCCATGGGAAATTAAAGGATTTATAGCAGAAAAATCAGAAAACTGAATGAAGATCAGGATCAATTTCTTTTACAAATGACAGACGGTTAAGCAGATCAGATAAAACTTTGGGCACTGAAACTTTTTGACTGATTTCAGGTTCAACAATGGTTTCAAATTTGGCAGGATGAGCCGTTGCCACGACAATGGTAAATGCATCAGGGAACCACCTTTTCCGTACAAATTCCCCTACTGCCGTATGAGGACATAGCACCATTCCAGATTGAAAAAAGGTGGATTTTATAGTTGTTTTTATTTCTTCGTCACTAACACTGAATGAAGTGAAAGCAGCCTTTAAATCAGAAAAATCTGGGAATAAATTCCGGATCCGCTCCATATTGCTGGGATTCCCGACATCCATGGCATTGGCAAGAGTTTGTATACTTGGCCGTGGTTCCCACTTCCCTGTTTCAAGAAAATCTGGAATTGGACGATTGGCATTCACTGCAAGAACGATTTCTTTGATTGGGGCACCAATTTGTTGTGCCCAGAATGCCCCGGCAGAATTACCGACATTTCCGCTTGGAATAATCACAACAGGTTTCTCATCTGTTAACCGATAATACAAATTGGATGCATAAACATAATAAGTCATCTGAGGAAGTAAACGGGCAATATTGATGGAATTTGCCGAACTCAGATCGGTGCTTTCAGTGATCCAGCTTTGGGTAAAGGCTTCTTTTACCAGTTTCTGACAGTCGTCAAAGGTTCCCCTTACAGAAAAGGCTTCAATATTTCCGCCCCAGCAGGTAAGCTGTTTTTCCTGACGTTCTGAAACCCGTCCTTTCGGAAATAAAACCTTGACATTTATGCCGGGTTTGTTGTAAAAGGCAGCAGCAACAGCACCACCCGTATCTCCGGAAGTTGCAACAGCAATGGTCAGAGGTCGTGGATTGTTTTTCCGGATCCTTACGAGACATTCAGCAAGAAACCGGGCCCCCACATCCTTGAATGCGGCAGTCGGACCATGAAACAACTCAAGAAAGGCAACACGGTCGGTCACCAGATCAAGCGGAACCGGGAAATTAAAGGCCGACTTACAAATTTCATCAAGTTCACTCTGAAGCGGATCACCTTCAAAAAATGGTTTTAAGGCATAGGCAGCAACTGACGGAAAATCATTCCAATTTTTTACACCGGACCAGTCGATTACCGGGAAATTTTCAGGAACATAAAGTCCACCGTCATCGGCAAGTCCTTTTTGAATTGCTTCTGAAACGGTAACTGCCTGGGAACTTGATCGTGTAGATATATATTTCATGGTTTTAAAATTAAAAATGAAAATCAGAGAATAAAGGCACCCTGACGGTTGATTTCAGAAACCCAGGAGTCACATTGGAGTCCTTCTGATTCCATGGCTGTTACCATTTCCCTTCTTGCTTTTTCGGCATGTTCTTTACCTTCAACCCAGGCAAAAATTGAGGGGCCAGAACCGGAGATTGAACAACCGATTGCACCATTATCCAGTGCTGCCCTTTTCACCGGGAAAAATCCGGGAAGTAACGACGCACGTCTGGGTTCAATCAGCACATCTTTAAGTGATCGTTTTATCAGGCCTATATCCTGACTGTAACATCCGGCCATAAATCCGGCCAGATTTGCAGATTGGGCAACAAAATCAGAAAGCGGAAGATCTTTTTTCAGAACGGAACGGCTTAATCGTGTATCCAGACGGTAGTGAGGATGAAGAATAACAGCAAAAACTCCTTCAGGAACCGGAATATTGATCACATCAACCGGATCGAGTGACCGGGTCAGTGTTAATCCGCCAAAAAGACACGGTGTTACATTATCACCGTGTGCAGAACCACTTGCCACTTTTTCGCCTAAAAGTGCATAGGAAAGCAATTCGTTTTTTGAAAGTGGCGAATCTAAAAGTGCATTGGCGCCAACCAAAGCCCCAACCGAAGAAGCAGCAGAACCACCCATTCCGCTTCCCAAAGGAATTCCCTTGTGGATAGAAAGTTCGAATCCGAAATTGAGTTGATGATCGGCAATAAGCTTCAGCAAAACCGCACCCGACACATTCAAAACAGGATCGCGCGGAAGGTTTTCGGTTGTACCCGTAATTTCAGTGATGACAACTTTAGGTTCATCAATTCTTTGAATAGAGATTGAATCACCGATTGCATTCAGAGCAAAACCCAGAATGTCAAAACCAACAGCAACATTGGCGCAAGTTGCCGGAGCAAAAACGGTGACTTTTTCCATTTAAATGGTTGCTCCAAGGTATTGGGAGAGTCTGAGTAAATCAGCAAAAACACCGGCAGCAGTTACTTCCGGACCTGCACCAGGTCCCTGAACGATCAACGGTTGATTCAGATATCGTTTTGTTGTGAAAGCAACAATATTATCGTTTCCGCGGATGTGGGCGAACGGGTGAGTTTTCGGGTAAGTTCTGAGTTCAACCCGGGACCCACCGGCAGGATCAATCACACCAACGTAACGAAGCACTTCCCCGTTTTCATCGGCCTTGCGATACATTTCAGCCATTTCTTCATTGATCATCGATAGACCGTCAACAAATTCCTGAATGGAGACTTTCTCAAGTTTTGAAGGTACAAGACTCCTGATGGGCACTTCATTAAGTTCAATGTTTTTTCCGATTTCACGGGACAGAATCACGACTTTGCGTCCAACATCCGTTCCTGAAAGGTCATCTCTTGGATCCGGTTCAGTATACCCTTTTTCCTTTGCCTGACGAACCAGTTCACTGAACGGAATTTTTCCGTCATAGGAAGAAAACAAATAACCCAGGGTTCCTGAAAGAACACCTTCGATCCGGATAATTTCATCACCGGTCTGAATTAAATCCCGGAGAGTTCCGATTATCGGAAGTCCGGCACCAACTGTCGTTTCATAAAGGAAGTGTTTGGAAATGCGTTTTCCTTCTTTTCTCAATTCCTGATAATATGGATAAGGCATCGTGTTGGCTTTTTTGTTCGGCGTGATGACGTGAATCCCACGTTTCAGCCATTCCACATATCGTCCGGCAATGTCCTGAGAAGAGGTACAGTCAATGATAACTGTGTGGGGAAAATAATCTGCATGAACATGCTGAATAAAAGCTTCCATATCAGCCGGACTTTCAGCTGATTCAATTTCATGTTTCCATTTGGAAAGATTTAATCCTGAGTTGCTCAGCACCATTTTTCTGGAGTTGATAATACCACGAACCCGGATGTCAATTCCAAAATCTGCTTTCAGGCGTTTATGTTCACCGGTAATCTGGTTCAAAAGTGTCGTTCCAACCAATCCGGGTCCGATAATTCCAACTGATAGAGTCTGATTGGACAGATAAAACCCTGCGTGTGCTGCCCGAAGTGCCTTTGTTGCATCATCAGAACCCACAACCACAGAAATATTTCTTTCTGAGGAACCCTGCGCAATAGCCCGGATATTGACTCCGGCTTTCCCGAGCGCACCAAAAAACTTGGCAGAAACGCCAGGAATACCCGACATGCTTTCACCCACTGCAGCTAAAACGGCACAATGAGGTTCAACTGAAACGGTTGAAATTTTTCCGTGATAAAGTTCTGAGAAAAATGCCTGTTCGGTCACCAGCTTTGCCTGGGCAGCCTGATTTTCAGGGACGGCCACACAAATTGAATGTTCAGAGGAAGCCTGTGAAATCAGAATAACAGAAATTGTTTTTTCATTCAGAGCTGTGAAAAGCCTGGCTGAAATACCTGGGACACCCATCATACCGGTTCCTTCAACGTTGAGTAAAGCAACTTTATCAACTGTTGAAAATCCTTTTACCGAACTGAAATGATCGTGTTCACAGGTTTTTGAAATTTTGGTTCCTGGAAAATCCGGATTGAAGGTATTCCGGATCCAGATCGGAATATCTTTCTTCATGGCCGGAATCATGGTGGATGGATGAAGAACCTTTGCACCAAAGTAGGCAAGTTCAACTGCTTCCTGATAGGTCAATTCAGGAACAACAACTGCACCAGGGACTTGTTTCGGATTGGCGGACATCACGCCGTCAACATCCGTCCAGATGGTTATATTTTCTGCATTCAGCAAATTACCAAAAATGGAACCCGAATAATCGGAGCCATTCCTCCCGAGAGTGGTAGGAATTCCATCTTCAGTTTGAGCAACAAATCCGGTAATGACCACATAATCGGCATGGGTGTGACTTTTTACCCAGTGATCCAATTTCTTTTGGGAAGGTTCCCAAAGTACGTTTGAAGTGGGAACGGCCGGTGTTACAACCAGAATCTGACGGGCATCAAGCCATTCGGATTTTAAACCAAGGGCTTGAAGTTTAGCATTCAGAAACTGAGCATTCCAGACTTCACCTAACCCCGAAATAAAATCCCGGGTTCGGGTTGAGTATTCACGGGTCAGCCAGACGCCACGCAAAATATCTTCAACATCATTGAAATCAGATTGAATGGCAGCAACCAATGGGGTACGGTTTATTGCTGGAAGTAAGTCTTCAATCGCATCAAGATGTTTTTTCTTGAGCGAATCAAGATGCTCTTTAAGAGAATCTTTGCGATTACTGGCCATTTCAAGTAACTGGAGTAACTGATCTGTTACGCCGCTCATTGCCGAAACCACTACTCCGGTTTTCTGCACATGATCACGTTTTATGATTTTTGCAACAGCCTCAATCCGTTCTGAG
Source organism: Bacteroidota bacterium (assembly GCA_020161835.1). Classification (GTDB taxonomy): domain Bacteria; phylum Bacteroidota; class JABWAT01; order JABWAT01; family JABWAT01; genus JAFLBE01. Next base: position 118,555 of record JAIUNL010000005.1, read on the forward strand.
TTGGCAACTGATGTGCCACCAAATTTATGTACAGTCCATTTATATGAATGCAAAAAAACCTCAATTCATTTTTTTCAATAACCGGTACTTTTTAAAACGTCAATTCCGGCCGGAGCCGGAATGACAAAGAAGAACAACTAAGACTATTTAAAGTCAGACAGAAAATTTGGATTTCACTTTATCTTTGAAAAGTTTATAATTCAATCCGTCAATGATGGCATGAAGACTGGCTTCAATAATGTTCCGGCTCACACCAACTGTAACCCAGACATCTTTTCTATCTGATGTTTCAACTAAAACCCGCACGTTTGCATTGGTTCCATCTTTTTCGTCAAGAACCCGTACTTTATAATCAACCAGTTCAGTTTCAGTTATGGTTGGATAAAACCGGCAAAGTGCTTTTCTCAATGCATTATCCAGAGCATTGACCGGACCGTTTCCGTCAGCGGCGGTATGTTCAATTTCACCGTCAACTTCAAGTTTCAAAACAGCTTCGGCATGTGAAAGATGACGAATGTCATTTGAGGAAATATTGATTTTGCTGTCTATCAGGTTAAAATAGGGATGAAATTCACCCATTTCGCCTCTCAGCAGCAATTCAAATGATGCATCGGCTCCTTCAAACTGGTAACCATTGAATTCCATTTCCTTGATCCGGTCAACAACCCGTTTTGCGAGTTCCTTATCAGAATCAAGATCAAGTCCAAGTTGCTGGGCTTTGTAACGAACATTGCTTTGTCCCGAAAGATCAGAAACCAAAACCCGTTGCTTGTTCCCTACCTTTTCTGGTTCAATATGCTCGTACATCCGGCTGTCTTTTAAAACAGCAGAAACGTGAATCCCCCCTTTATGTGCAAATGCTGACTTTCCAACAAATGCCTGACGGGAATTCGGAACCAGATTCATCGTTTCGTAAATGAAAAGGGAAATTGAACTCAGATTCTGCAGATTGATGGGTCTGATGGTTTCCCTTTTTTGTTTGAGGATCAGATTTGGGATTATGCTGACCAGATTGGCATTTCCGCACCGTTCACCGATTCCATTTATTGTTCCCTGAACATGGGTTACCCCATTTTCAACGGCAGCAAGCGAATTGGCAACCGCAAGTTCACTATCATTATGGGCATGAATTCCGAGCGGAAGAGCAACTTTTTCTGCAACCGTTTTTACAATTTCAGCAATTTCATGTGGGAGAGTTCCGCCATTCGTATCGCACAAAGTCAGGGTTGAAGCACCCGCCTTTTGAGCTGATAATAACATTCTGAGGGCAAAATCCGGATTGTTCTTATACCCGTCGAAAAAATGTTCCGCATCAAAAATAACCTGCCGGCCTTCAGACCGAAGATACTCGACTGAACGGAAAATGAGTTCTTCATTTTGTTCTTCAGTGAGTCCAAGTCCGTGTTGGGAATGCAAATTCCAGGATTTACCAAAAATGGTAACCACTGATGTTTCAGCCTGCAGAAGTGCATTCAGATTGGCGTCTTCTTTTACGGCATCAAGTGATCTTGCCGTTGAACCAAATGCGCACAATTTTGCAGCCTGAAGGTTGACTGACTTCACTTTTCTGAAAAATTCAGCATCTTTAGGGTTGGATCCCGGCCAGCCACCTTCAATAAAATCCACACCGAATTCATCCAGTTTGCGGGTGATCAGCAATTTATCATTAACTGATACACTCACATGTTCGCCCTGTGTTCCGTCCCGCAATGTGGTATCGAAAATCTCGATTTTTTTCATTTCACTTCCCAGTTTAATCCGGAATGTTTCAACCTTTTGCAATCATCCCGGTTTTACGGGCATATTCAAACAGATCACCTGCTTCAATGATCGACACAACACTTCCGAGTGGTTTCAAAAGAAACTCATCGCCGGTTGTCAGATTTTTCACCAGATTGGCTGAAATATCAATTTCAAGGTCGTCGCCGGTTTTAATCTTGTCATTGAGTTTTTCAAATCCTTCGTAAGGAATCAGAAAACCACCATCAACACAATTCCGGTAGAAAATGCGGGCATAAGATTCAGCAATAACAGCTTTTACACCTGCAACCTGAAGGGCAAATGGAGCATGTTCACGGCTTGATCCGCAACCAAAATTTCCGCCACCAATGATGATGGCATATTCTGATTGATAATTATCACCTTTGATGAAGGGTTTGTGACCCATCGGCAAACCAGATTCAGGAAGAGGAACTCCTGAAAAGGCATAATAGCCATATTTCTTTTTTTCTTCCGGATCGGATAAACTGTAAACCAGATGTTCTGCCGGAATGATCTGATCGGTATCGATTTTATCACCGAGAACGAAAGCTTTTCCTGTAATCACTTTTTCCATAAATTTCCTTTGTTTTGGATTTGTGTCATCCTGACGAAAGTCAGGATCCAGCATTTAAAAAAACTGGATCCCGGATCGAGTCCGGGATGACATCCACGTTAACCAAATTTTAAACAAATCTTTCCTTACATCACATCCCGAGGATCGGTAATCACACCATGGATCGCAGATGCAGCAACAGTTAGTGCTGATGCCAGATAAACGGCTGATTTCTTGCTCCCCATTCGCCCCGGGAAATTCCGGTTGGTGGTCGAAATAATCACTTCGTCATCCTGAGCACGGCCAAACGTATCAGACGGACCACCCAGGCAAGCTGCACAGGATGATTCACCGATTGTACAACCCGCTTTGACAAAAATTTCACGAAGAGAAACGCCATTTACAGTTTCAACATCAAGTTGCTGATCAACCCAGGTTGACGCCGGAACAATATAAGTCGGCGTTTTTACAGTCTGACCAAAGAGCAGCTTTGCAGCAAACTGAAAATCTTCCAGTTTCCCGCCGGTACAGCTTCCGATATAACATTTCGTCAGTTTGGTTCCCTGAACATTCCGAACGGTATCTTTATTATCCGGACTGTGGGGTTTTGCAACCATCGGTTCCATTTTCGACAGATCGTAACTGTATTTGGAATGGTAAGTTGCATCCGGATCTGATTTGAACAGCTCGTAAGATTTGTCGGTACGGGCTTTCACATAAGCTTCAGTCAGTTCATCGGCTTCAATAATACCGTTCATACCACCGGCTTCAATTGCCATGTTGGTGAGTGTCATTCTTTCTGAAATTGGCAAGGACATGACGCCGGGACCTGCAAATTCCATTGCCCGATAAGTCGCACCATCGGTTGTAATATCACCAATGATCTGTAAAATCATATCTTTGGCGGTCAGGTAAGGAGGAATTTCACCATCAAACCAGAACAGCATGGATTCCGGGACTTTTTCCCAGATTTTTCCGGTTCCGAGAATAAAAGCCGCATCTGAGTTACCGACACCGGTTGAAAACATCCCGAAAGCACCAGAAGTGCAAGTGTGAGAATCCGTTCCGAAAAGAACAGTTCCGGGAACGTTGTATCCTTCTTCTGCCAAAGCCATGTGGCAAACGCCTTTATAGCGTTCTGTGCCCGGATCGTAATAATTGGGAAGGTCATATTCCTTCGCAAAATCACGCAGTTTTGCAACGTTTGCAATAGCATGTGTATTGGCAGTAAAAATGTAGTGATCGGGAAAAATAACGAGTTTTTCTTTGTCCCAGATTTTTGCTTCCGGTCCAAACTCTCTTTTCCAGATGTCGATTGTGGGTGGACCGCACACATCGTGGGTCATTAAAACGTCAACACTCAGCCAAACACTTTCGCCCGGAGTTACCCGGCTTTTTCCTGCAGCTTTTGCAAGGATTTTTTCTGTGATGGTCATTCCCATTTGAGAAGCTTTCCTTTTGTTATATAAATTGGGTTAAGGCGTAAGGTTTAAGGTGTAAGATGAAAGCTATTAGCTGTTTGCTTTTTGGTGATGATTCCGGAGGAACTAAGGGAGTTTTAGATTTCACATAAACCCAAAACAAAACCACCCCGGCTTCGCCACTCCTCCCTGCAAAGGAGGGGAATTTCACTTTTCACCTGTCACTTATAACTTGTCACTGGTATTAAACAAACCTGACCGGATTTTCCTGCCAGATATTATCGGTTTGAACCAGTCGATCTTTTTCAAATTGTTTTTTGTGGTTCAGCGCATTCAAAAATGCCCGGACGGATGCTTCAACGATATCCGTTGAATTTCCTTTTCCGGTAAAGGCTTTCCCTGCATCCCGGATTCTGATGATGACTTCACCAACTGCATCACGGCCACCTGTCACTGAACGAACCTGGTAATTTTCAATATTGACATGAATTTTCAAAGCACGTTCAACGGCTTTATAGGCGGCATCAACGGGTCCGTCACCAACAGACGATTCCTGAATAATCTTGTCTTTTGCTTTTACACGAACCGTTGCAGTTGGAATAATGGAGGTTCCGAGAGTAACCTGCAGATAATCGAGCTGATAATATTGTTCTTCGTATTGTTTCTGGACTTCTTCGCCCATCAAAACCCGAAGATCTTCGTCATAAACTTCTTTTTTGCGGTCAGCGATGACAAGGAATTTTTCGTAGATTTCATCAAGTTCTGCCGGAGACAATTCATAACCCAAAGCTTTCATTCTGGCAACCAGACCATGACGTCCGGAATGGCGACCCAAAACAATACGGTTATGGGTAATACCCACATCTTCCGGTTTCATGATTTCGTAAGTATCCCGATTTTTCAGCATGCCATCCTGGTGAATACCGGATTCATGAGCAAAAGCATTATCCCCCACAATTGCTTTATTGGGCTGAATGATCATCCCGGTAAAACCGGAAACCATTTTTGATGAATTGGAAATTTCTTCGGAGATAATATCGGTGTAAAATGCCCAGAGGTCTTTTCTTACTTTCAAGGCCATGACAATTTCTTCCATGGAAGCATTGCCGGCACGTTCACCGATTCCGTTGATCGTACATTCGACCTGACGGGCTCCGTTTGAAATGGCTGACAGCGAATTGGCAACCGCCAGCCCGAGATCATTGTGGCAATGGACTGAAATAACCGCCTGATCAATATTTTTCACCCGGCGTTTCAGTTCGGCAATTTTTGCGCCGAATTCCAGTGGCATACAATAACCGGTTGTATCCGGGATATTGACTGTTGTTGCTCCTGCTGCAATCACAGCTTCGATAACATCGCACAAATATCCGATATCCGTCCGGCCGGCATCTTCAGCAGAATACTCAACATCCTGTGTGAATGTTTTAGCGTATTTCACTGCATCAACCGACATTTTCAGGACGGTCTGACGTTTTTCATCAAGTGAAACCCCATAACGGCTATCACCGAATTTCCCGAGAATATGAATATCAGACGTGCTTGAAAAAGTATGAATCCGTTTCTTTTTAGCATTTTTAAGTGCATCAGAAGCAACAAGAATATCTTTTTCAACCGCACGACATAGACCGGCAATCGTCACAGTGGATTGATCTGCTATCCGTTGAACCGCTTCGAACTGAGTTGGTGATGAAACCGGGAAACCGGCTTCAATCACATCAACTTTCATACGTTCTAGCTGACGGGCGATCTCCACCTTTTCGTACACGTTCAAAGATGCACCCGGGGATTGTTCGCCGTCCCTCAGGGTGGTGTCGAAGATGATGATTTTTTCTGCCATGGTCGTATCGTGTTTTAGTTAATAAATGAAATCAGGCTACTGCAAATCCGTAAGGCTGTTCTTCAAAAATCTGAAGGAAGGATTCTTTTACTTTTTCTGCCATTTCCTTCGTACCGAGAAGTGTGGTTCCTTCAGAATAAATATCTGCGGTCCGGTAACCCTGTTCAAGAGTTTTTTCAATAGATTTCTGAATATAATCGCTGGCAATATGCATACCGAGACTGTTATCAAAAAGCATCCCGATGGAAGCAATTGTTGCAATTGGGTTGGCTTTGTTTTGTCCGGCAATATCCGGTGCAGAACCGTGAACGGGTTCATACAACGCATATTTAGTACCAAGGGAAGCTGAAGGCAACATACCCAAACTTCCCGGAATCATCGAGGCTATATCACTGAGAATATCACCGAACATATTTTCGGTCAGGATAACGTCAAACTGTGCAGGATTTCTAACCAATTGCATAGCTGCATTATCAACATACATGTGGCTGAGTTTCACATCCGGATAGTCACGGGCAACTTCAAGAACCACATTCCGCCAAAACTGGGAAACTTCCAGAACATTGGCTTTATCTACAGAGCAAAGTGTTTTTCTGCGTTTTTTGGCAAGTTCAAAAGCTGATTTTGCAATCCGGATGATCTCATCTTTGGTGTAGGCCATGGTATTCCAGCCTTTGTCTTCAGTCATGCCACGGGGCTGACCAAAATACAATCCGCCGGTTAACTCACGCACAACAACAAGATCAACTCCTGCGATAACTTCCTTTTTCAGAGTTGACCCTTCAGCAAGACCGGTGTAAACCCGGGCTGGACGAATATTGGCATAAAGTTCAAGTGATTTTCTGAGTTTCAGAAGACCGGCTTCCGGTTTTTTATCATGAGGAAGTGATTCCCATTTCGGTCCGCCAACGGCGCCAAGAAGTACGGCATCAGCGTTTGCACAGGCACTTAGCGTTTCAACAGTTACAGGCTCACCGAACTTGTCAAAACTGCATCCGCCAAAAAGACGGACATCAAAATCAAAACTGACGCCAAATTTTTTTCCAACTTCGGTCATAACCGGAATGGAGGCTTCTACTACTTCAGGTCCGATTCCATCACCGGGCAGGACCACAATCTTATAATTCATTGAACTTGCTTTCTTTTAAATTCAGGGGACGAGGGACAAGGGACAGGGGACGTTTAAGCGATGTCATCCTGACGAAAGTCAGGATCCATGAAGTTTAAAATACTGGATTCCCGCCTTCGCGGGAATGACAGCATTTAGATTTAACATACCACTTATAACTTACCACTTGTCACTTATAACTTGTCACTGGTTATTATACGCCTACTTCTTCACGTTTGTCTTTTTTGAACAGGAAGCTCATCATTCCACGAAGTTTGGTTCCAACTTTTTCAATCGGATGTTCGCGGTTTTCTTTCCTGAGCTTTTCAAAATTGGCTTTGTCGCCATTGGTTTCAGCCAAAAATTCTTTTGCAAACTGGCCGGATTGGATTTCTTCCAGGATTTTTTTCATTTCTTTTTTGGTTTCGCCGGTAACCAGACGTGGTCCGCGGGTCATGCCACCGTATTCAGCAGTATCAGAAACTGAATAGTTCATGCGGGTAAGTCCGCCTTCATAATACAGGTCAACGATCAGTTTAAGTTCGTGCATACATTCGAAATAAGCCAGTTCAGGTGAGTAACCTGCTTCAACCAGAGTCTCAAAACCGGCTTTGATAATTTCTGCAGATCCGCCGCAGAGAACAGCTTGTTCACCGAACAAATCAGTTTCAGTTTCATCTTTGAAAGTAGTTTCAATTACACCGGCGAAAGTTCCGCCAATTCCCTTTGACCAGGCCAGAGCCAAAGCCAAAGCATTCCCGGTTGCATCCTGATGAATAGCAATCAAACAAGGAACGCCATTCCCCTGAACGTATGTACGGCGGACAAGGTGACCCGGACTTTTGGGTGCTATCATGATGACGTTTACATTTGCGGGCGGGACAATAACCTTGAAGTGAATATTGAATCCGTGAGCAAAGGCGAGAGTTTTTCCGGCAGTCAAATGAGGTGCAATTTCAGCATCATAAACAGCTTTTTGGGTCTGATCAGGAAGCAGAATCATGATAATATCTGCCCAAGCAGAAGCATCTGAAACTGTTTTTACAGCAAGACCGGCAGCTTCAGCTTTTGCCCAGCTTGCACTTTCTTTCCGTAATCCAACAGCAACATTAATTCCGCTGTCCATCAGGTTCAGGGAATGTGCGTGTCCCTGACTTCCGAAACCGATAACGGCAACTTTTTTCCCTTTAAGATTATCAAGGGAGGCGTCATCACTGTAATACACTTTCATTGGTAGTCCTTCGTTGTTTGTTTAAAATTGAGTTTTCAAGAAGCAATCACGAAATGGTGACTTCTTTTTTCGGTTTGATAATAATTTGTTCTTCTCTTTTCAGGGCAACAAGTCCTGAACGGGCAACATCCTTGATTCCGTAAGGAGTCAGCATATTGATAATGGCATCGATTTTATCAGGCGGTCCGGTAACTTCGATCGTAATGGATTTGATCGTGATATCTACGACTTTTCCCTGAAAGACTTCGCAGATATTCATAATTTCAGAACGGATTCCCTTCTGGTAATTGACTGAAATCATGGCAAGTTCACGGGCAACATGATGTTCAGCTGACAAATCGATCACTTTAATTATATCAATAAGCCGGTTTAATTGCTTGATAACCTGATCAAGAATGTTTGCTTCACCGGAAGTCACAATCGTCATCCGTGATACTTCAGGATCTTCAGTAACCCCGATGGAAATGGAATGAATATTGAAGCCACGGCCACTGAACATGGTTGCAACCCGGTTCAAAGCGCCAAATTTGTTTTCTACTAAAACGGATATAATTTTTTTCATAGGTTTACCTGTTTCCATGACTTAAACGAGCCGGTTCGGATCAAGACGCTTTACCATGATGTCACGTATGGAACCACCTGACGGAACCATCGGGAACACCATCTCCTCTTTCACCACCTTAAATTCAACCAGAACAGGTCCGTCATTATACTCCATCATTTCATTGATCAACCCGTCAACTTCTGCCGGATTATCTGTAGACATGGCTTTACAACCAAAAGCTTCAGCGACTTTTACAAAGTTCGGATTTGTTTTCGACAAATCAGTAAAACTGTATTTTTCCTTGTAGAACAAATCCTGCCATTGGCGAACCATTCCCAGAAAACTGTTATTCAGAATTATAAATTTGATCGGAAGTTTATAGGCAGCAGCCGTTATCAGCTCCTGCATATTCATCTGAAAGCCGCCATCACCGGAAATTGAAATAACCGGACGGTCTTTAATTGCAAAAGCTGCTCCAATCGCTGCCGGAACTGAAAATCCCATGGTTCCCAATCCGCCGGAAGTGATGTGTGACCGGGGATGGTTGAATTCATACCATTGGGTCGTCCACATTTGATGCTGCCCCACATCGGTGACCACAACTGCTTCACCTTTTGTCATTTTGGATAACCGCTGAAGAACATACTGTGCACGAAGTTTGCCATCTGAATTTTCAAATTCAAGCGGACAAGCATCTTTCCATTTATTAATCATTGACCACCAGTCTGTAAAGTCAGTTGTAACCGGTTTTTCAGCCAATTCAGTTAGAAGTTCAGCCAGTACATTTTTCAGGTCACCCACAATCGGCAGATCAACTTTAACATTTTTATCAATTGCTGTCGGATCAATATCAACCTGGATTTTGTAGGCATCTTTTGCAAAGGTTTCTGTATTTCCCGTAACCCGATCATCAAAACGGGCACCCAGAGAAATCAGCAGATCGCAATTTTCGGTAGCCATATTTGCCCAGAAAGTACCATGCATGCCCAACATTCCAAGTGACAGATCATCTGTCATCGGGAAGGAACCCAACCCCTGAAGGGTCATGGTTACCGGGATGCCGGTTTCACGGGCAAGCAAAGTAAGTTCACGGTCTGCATTCGACATCACAACACCGCCACCCACATAAAGAAGCGGACGTTTTGCTTTTCTTAAAGCATTGGCTGCTTTTTTGATTTGCTGGGAATGTCCCGAATAGGTGGGTTTGTAACCCCGGATTTCAACATGGTCCGGATAGATAAACTTGGTAATTTTAGCCAGCATATCTTTTGGCATATCAACCAGAACAGGACCAGGCCTACCGGTTGAAGCAATGAAAAATGCTTTTTTAATTGTTGCGGCAAGTTCATCAACTTCCCGGACAAGAAAATTGTGTTTGGTAATCGGACGGGTGATGCCCACAATATCTGCTTCCTGAAAAGCATCATTTCCAATCAACTTTGACGGAACCTGACCGGTAAAAACCACGATGGGAATTGAATCCATATAAGCATCAGCAATTCCGGTAACCGTGTTGGTTGCACCCGGACCTGAAGTCACCAGTACTACGCCGACTTTCCCGGTTGCTTTTGCATAACCTTCAGCCATGTGTGCAGCTCCCTGCTCATGCCTGACCAGAATGTGGTGGATAAAATCACAATCATATAGTTTATCATAAATCCCTAGAACAGCTCCGCCCGGATATCCAAAAATGATATCCACGCCCTCTTTTCTCAGGGATTCCAGAAAAATTTCGGCTCCGTTCATTTCACGGTGTGTCTGGCTCATACTTGACTCCGTTGGTTATTTACGCTGCTTAACAGGCTTTTTGATAATTGAAAAATAAAATCGGGAAGTGTGGCTGAAGTCTGAACCGGGATGTTTAATGCAGAAGTGCTTGAGGACGGATCGCAGGCAGATCTGGAATGCCGGGCGTGGCAAAACAAATCTTCATACTGCATTCGTTTGCAGGAATCGGGTGAAACAAACATCCAGTCAAACATAAAAACCTCAGTTCAAAAATGAAATCTGGGTCTGCCGTTCCGGCTGGTTCTTCAGGCTGGTCAGCCTTTTTGTTTTGTTGTTAAATCGGGTTATGCAGGCTGACCACTATGTTCTTATTTCAGGGTAATAATACCAAGAAGTAGAATAGTAAGGCCCACAAGAAGCAGAAGGTTCGGTAGGTTGATAAAATAGGGCAATGAATTTCCATATGCGGAGTCGACCGGAATTGCGGAAGAGTATGTTTGCATATGGTTCATATTGTTTAAGAAAGTAAAGTTGTTGTCGTGTTTTTCTTAATTGCTTAGGCAATAATAAGAAAGGATTTTCAGCATGTCAACAATCCTTTCAGAATTATTCATAGTTTTAATCCTATTTTTCTTTAATTATTACAGAAATAACAGAATATTATTCTCCATTATGACAACTTACATATATATTATTCTGTTATTTCATTCTTTAAAAAGTAAAGTTTTGAAGTTTGAAGAAAAAGCAAAATTTATTTGCCGGCCAAATATCGTAGTTGATACGGGAATCCGTTTTCGATCTGGCATGTTAATGAAGAATTACGGGTCAATTGCCTTAACTTTGTCTTTTTATTCAACATTTATCTGGTTTAAATCATGAAATACATTATCAGGGTTTCGATTCTTGTTTTATTGGGTATTGCTTTCCTTATCATATATAACCTAAAAAATGTTGGTGTTCCTTATACGTTCAAACTACCCTCTTTGTGGCTTGACCAGGAAGCATCGTATGTGATAACCAATTTGGAAGGAGACACCCTTGGAAAGGAGTTGTATCAATTTTATAAAGCCGGTTACTATGATTACTTTGAAATCAGATATAAACAAAATGGAGACACACTGGTCCATTCCGGGTACCGCCTTGTAACTGACTCAACTTCAAGGAATCATATATGGAGTCATTTTGAAGTTTTCAGAATGGATACATCCAGATGGACAGGAAATGACAGCGTATTATCCAATGGACTTTATTCCGCTTTTCAGGAACATCTCATGCGAAGCAGAAATAAAATTAAAGAGGAGTTTGTTAATGAAAGAAAGCAGGAAATCCCTGACACTTTTCTAACCGATACCCGATTTCTGTCAAAATGGAATGTTCATCTGAAAAAGGGATTCCCACAAGGATCCAAAATCACGTTTCTTGACATCCAGACCGATTCCCTGAAATACAAAGTTCCGTTTGAAGTCAGCATCAAAACGGTTACCGATTCAAGTAAAATAACTTATTATATTTCAGAAACAGGATCTGGAAAAGTTCTGCTTGAACTTTCAAAAAAGGTTACCGGGAAAAGTTTTCTTGAAATGATTGATTACAGAATGGGAATTAAAGCAAGCCGGGTTTACAACCACCAGTTTAGTTACAGTGAAATAGATAAACCCGCAATGGAGAACAAGTAATATATCGGTAGGAGATAAACTCTTTCCTTCAAAGAGTTTGACAGGATAGGCTTAAGGCAGAATATTTACAGATTTAACAGCAGTTTACAGATTTCATCTTCAAGAGATTTGAGTCTTCTTGAACTCCCACCATTACACATAATACTGAAAACCAGATTTTTCCCGGAGTTGCTGGAAATGTAACCCGTCAGACTAACAACACCTGAGATAGATCCCGTTTTTCCCCGCATATTCTCTGCAAGTGGATGATGAATACGATTGGCAAGGGTGCCATCAACAGTTGGGATAGAAAGTGAATTGTAGAAATAATCACGATTTGGTGTTGAAGTGGTCATATATGAAAGAATACGGGTTAACGCTTTTGCTGAAATCTGATTATCATGACTAAGTCCAGATCCATCTGCAAGCTCGTATTCTGATTCATTAATATTCATGTGGAAGCGCAGAAAAGCTTCAATTACCCTAATACCTGCATCCATATTTCCTGTACCCAAAAACTCAAAACCCAAAGTTCTTACCAGCTGATCGGCATAAAAGTTATCACTTTTTTTATTGGTACGGGTAATAATTTCGCTGAGAGGTTCAGATTCGTGAACAACAAGAGCTGAAAGATGAAGGTCTTTGGGAAGTTCAAAATCAGTTTCAGCTTCTTTGGTACTGATCAGATTTCTGGTATAAAGTTCTGAGGTAAGCAGGTTTGCCAGATATTGGTTCATATTGACCTGAACCAATTTACGGGAAGAGGATCTTCTCAGACGAATCTTCCTTTTAACTTCCTTACCTTTTTTATTAATCGTTGTCTGGGTAAGCTGACTTTTTGCAGCCTGATCAAACATCGCAACTGTAACAAATTTGGTTTTCACATTTCCGTTTTCGTCAGCGTAATAGGAATTATCGAGAAAAACAGAACCTGTAATACGGGTAATTCCCATCTTCTGAATCTGGTCTACCCAGGAGGATGTAATGGAAATAACTTCCCCGTCAAAGTAACCTGAAAGCTGCGGGTCAGCGGTACCATGAAGAATCAGATTTCCATCCAAAACACCATTTTCAAGCTCGCCGTCCGTTGAAAGAACAGTTTTATATCTGAAATCAGGACCTAATTTCTCGAGTGCGACTGCAGTCGTAACAATTTTCAGTGTAGAAGCCGGTTTCAGTTTGAAATTCGAGTTCAGACTGTAAACAGGGTTTCCAAATTCATCCTGAATCTGAACACCAAACCGGGTTCTTTTAAATGCTTTCTGCCGAAGGGTTTTATCAAGCAGGTCTGAAACAATCTGATATTTAATACTATCGGGATAAACATCATCAATGCGAAAAGATGACAGTTTTGGTACTGCGGGAGCAGCTTTTCTGCTTTTGGCCGATTTTGCAGCAACAGGAAATGCCACTATTCCTGCGAGAAAAAGAACCAAACCGCTTTTTATCCAAAACTTCATTATTTGTCCTGTCAGTTAATCAAAAGAGAAAAGGGTTCACATTTGAAAGGATGCCCAAACCCTTAAAAATTTCGAACTTAGAAAACATATTTGCACGAATTCAAATAATATATGAAAAATCATGTACTTTTCCAACAAACGGGCTATTAAATTGAAATTGATTAGATGTCTGTTAATTCTTTTTACATCTCTGTTTCAAAATTGCTGTTTTTATTAACTTTACAGCAAAATTGCAATCACTGGCAGGTAAGGAAGCGGCATGAAAGATTTCAGACAGTATTTATCACGGGTAAGTCCCGATTTTATTACACGGAATTCAAAACGGATTAAACCTGAAGATATTCACCGGATTACTGATAATCGGGAGCAGATCAGGTTTATTTTAAGTCGTCATGCCAGATTTCAGGAGTGGATCCCCGAAATAGATAACATGCTGAATTTGGTTAGTGACTACCAATTGGGAAAACGCAAAGAGGTTCCGTTTCCGGTTATTGAAGCCATCACCTTCACTTTGTTTTTTATTTACCATCCGATCGAGTTAAGTTCTGATTTCTACCCGATAGTGGGTCAGATTGATGAAGCAGCCCTTTTTGCAGTTTGCTACTTCCTGGCTCAGGATTACCTTCCGGCGGTACAAGGCGTGAAGCCAATTCCTGTAATCATGGAATAAACATTGAATGCAAAACCCATTGTTCGCTACATAGTACCAAAAAAGCGATCACCTGCATCGCCAAGACCTGGCAGAATATATTTGTTATGATTCAGACAACGATCAACTGAAGCAGTAAAAACCGGTACAGAGGGGTGTTTGGCGTGAAAGGCTTCAATTCCTTCAGGGGCCGCAATCAAGCACACAAATTTTATCTTTTTGGCTCCTAATTTTTTCAGATAATCAACCGCCATAATTGCACTTCCGCCTGTGGCCAGCATGGGATCAATCAGAATAACTACTGAGTTTTCAATTCCGGATGGGATATTTGAGTAATATTCAACAGGTTCATGAGTACGGTGATCACGGTACAACCCAAGCATACCCACTCTTGCCTCATGCAAAAATTTCAGAAATCCATCGAGGATACCAAGTCCTGCACGAAGAATCGGAATAATCACAATCTGATCTGAAACAAAGTACCCCTCAGTTTTTTCGAGTGGAGTATGGATTTCGTAAGTCTGAACGTTGATGTCTTTGGTTACTTCATAAGCCATCAGGGTAGAAAGTTCATTCACTGTGTCCCTGAATTGGTTAACCGGAGTTGTTTTGTCACGTAAAATTGAAATATTTCTTTTAATCAGAGGGTGATCAATGATAATAACTTGTTTGCCCATTTTGTAAGTCCTATATTTTCGGAAATATACACTTTATTGCCCATTTATTAAAATCAGACTTATACTGATGACCGAATTTCTCTGGCTGCTTCCTTTTGCAATCCCCATCTTAGGTTATGCTGAAACCCATTTCAGACTTCCCTTTTTTCCAAACCGCCTGTTTAAGCGGGAACCCGAAATTATTTTTGATATGCCGGTCAGAACTGAGCCTGGCTCTGCCCTTCCTGTTTTTTTACTTATCAATGATGCCCACCTGTTCCCAATCCGGGTGGATTCTGTCTCAATTAATTGTTATCACTTAAACTCCGGCGAGCAGTCTTTCTTCAGTTTTCCGGTTCATGAAAACATTGCTGAACCCTTTTATGAAAGGCAGTTTCATGTTTTACTTGCCAAACCGGGTAAATGGGAAATAAAAGCAGAGCTCAGCGGATTTTCAGAGAATAAACCGTTGACGGTCATTTCTGATAACTATTCGACAACTCAAAAAAAGCCGTTTACTGTCTGGATCGGATCTGACCGATTCCCAAAATTCGAAAACCAACAGCATGGTGATATTCACCATCATACCCGGTATACTTTCGATCAGGTAGAATTTGGTGGAGGAATTCAACTTTCAAAAGCTGCCTCTGTGGCATTGGCTTACGACTTTCTCTGCCTGACAGATCATTCTTACGATTTGGATGATCTTCCTGATAACTATCTGAAACAGGATCCGGAATTGAGAAAATGGAAACAGTTGATTGATGAGGTTATCACTTTGAATCAGTCTGCAGATGGTACTCTTCTTATTCCCGGCTTTGAACTTAGCACAAGAAATGAATCCGGCAAAAATATTCACCTTCTTTTACTTGGCCAGAGAACCTTTATTCACGGCTCTGGAGACAGCGGGGAGCTCCCTTTTAGAACAAAATCAGAAACAAACTTAAAAGAAGCACTATCCCTTCTCGATCAGCAAACGACAGCGTATGCTGCCCATCCCTTCGAGGTTCCCTCAAGTGCCGAACGATTTGCCCTAAACCGGGGAATTTATTCTGAAACTGATTTACTTGATACACAGATTCCGATGCAGATTTTAAACGGATGGCTTGGTGAAGCTTTTCAGAAATCCCGAAAAATCTGGATTGAGTTTCTGGTTTCAGGAAACCGGACCTTTATTGGCGGTGGAAATGATTCTCACGGCAATTTCAACAGGGTTAGACAAACAAAACTTCCGTTTTTTTCACTGACTGAAAAAGATTCTCACTGGTTCGGAAAATTCAGAACAGTGGTTCAAACAGCCGGAAAAGATGAAGAACGTATTTTATCTGCCCTCAAGGCAGGGCATTCCTACCTCACAAATGGGATTGCCCTTCACATTTTCAGAAAAGATTTGAGTGAAGTTGAGTTTGGTACAGACCTGAAAAGAGAAGATTTCAATAGCCTGGAGTTAGAATTAAAAACAACTGAGGAATTTGGTTGTTTAGAAAAAATCAGGCTTTTCATTGGGGCAGATGGGAAGGAATTGATAACGAACCTGGAAATTGGGCAGCAGGATTGTTTATATTTCAGACAGGAATTTACTGATTTCAGGCTTCCGGATGAAAGTCTTTATTTCAGGATTGAGGTTGAAGGGAAACTGGCTGAGTTCTACCATCAGAGGTCACCGGATCTGCTGGTTGCATTTACAAATCCGGTTTTTCTGATTTAATATTCCATTTGACGGATCAGGAGAACGGGTACCTGTGATCTGGTTATGACATCAACGGTTGTTGATCCCAGAAAATATTGTTTAACACCCCCGTGCCCGTGAGTCGCAATAACGACAAAATCAATCCCGTTTTTATCAACGAAATTTTTTATTCCGTCACTGGCATCCCGGTCTTTGGCTATTGTAGAATTTACATTCAAAACGCCTTCAGCATGAGCTGCCGATTTTAATGCAGTAAATTTTTGTTCAACTACATCAAGATCTGGGGTTTTATCATCAACAATATGAAGAATGTGGAGTTTTGAATTGAACTGTTTGGCAACAGAAACGGCGTATTCGTAACCGAGGTACGAATTATTTGAAAAATCGGTAGTAAACAGAACTGAATTTGCAGTAAGGTCATTTTTCGGATTTGGGATTGATAAAACCGGACAAGGAGCTGTTCGGATCACTTTATAGGTGGTTGAACCAAGTACAAAGTCTGTGGCATTTCCGCGGCCGCGGGTGGCCATAAGAACAACATCACTTTTTCTGGAACGGGCAACATGAATGATGCGGTCAATGGCACTGCCTGTGATATTAATTCCAATCGCTTTTAAACCGTTCCAGTTTCTTTCCTTAATCAGCTTATTAACCTTAAGTTCTGCTTCATTCTCGATAACTTTTATCAGGCTTTCCTTAGACCCCCGGTGACCGGTATAATCATTGGCAACCTTTTCGAAATCAGTAACGTGAAGAATTTCAAGCTGAGCCGAATAAACTTTGGCAAAAGCTTCTGCCTGACGCAGTGCAAGTTCTGAATGACTGCTGAAATCAGTTGGAACGAGAATGCTTTTCATTGACCACATGTAGTTCTCCGGAAAATCAAAAAGCTAAATATAGAAAGGGAAATTGAATTATAAAACCGAACTAATAAAAAATTCGGAAATTATTATAATAAAACCGTATTTGCAGGATTGTTTTCGGTTGTTTTTTGTGGATAATCGGTTGTAAAGTGAAGTCCACGACTCTCTTTTCTGAGAATTGCACATTCAATAATCAGTGATGCTACCAATACCAGATTTCTGAGTTCAACGATTTCAGGGGTAAGCCGGGTACGCCTGTAAAACTCATCAACTTCCTTTCTGATAAATTCAATACGCCTGCGTGCCCGTTCAAGACGAAGATTACTTCTTACAATACCTACATAATCCCACATAATGGACTTAATCTCGTTAAAACTATGTGAAACCAAAATCCATTCTTCAGCATTTGTTGTTCCCTTGTCATCCCACTCAGGAATTTTACGGGTTTCAAAATGAAGTTCAGGCAATACAAGGGCTGCATCTTCGACGGAACGGTGTGCCCAAACGACAGCTTCAAGCAATGAGTTTGATGCCAGACGATTTGCACCATGAACACCGGTAAAAGCAGTTTCTCCACCAACGTACAAATTCCTGATAGCTGTTTTTCCATCAAGATCACACATAACGCCGCCACACATATAATGGGCAGCAGGAACGACAGGGATCGGTTCTTTCGTAATGTCAATTCCCTCTTTCAGGCAGGTTTGAAAGATATTCGGGAAATGATCTTTAATTTCTTCAGCGGGCAGACTGGAAAGATCAAGCAAAACATAATCATCGCCACTTTGCTTCATCTCACGGTCAATCGCACGTGCAACAATATCACGGGTTGCCAGTTCTAGGCGTGGATCAACCTTTTCCATAAACCGTTCACCGGCTTTATTCCTGAGTATCGCACCATGCCCTCTTACGGCTTCTGAAATCAAAAACCGTTTTTTTGTTTTTGAATACAGGCTGGTTGGATGAAATTGCATAAATTCAAGGTTGCCAACTGTCGCTCCGGCACGATGAGCCATTGCAATTCCGTCACCGGTGGCAATTCCAGGGTTTGTCGTGTGTAAATAAACCTGACCGGCACCACCCGTACATAAATAGGTAATCTTTGAGAGAAAAATATCAATTTCACGGGTTTCAGGATTTAAAACATAGGCACCAAAACAGGTAGGATGTCCTATTTTCATGATACCGCCGGTATGATGCTCAGTGATCAGATCAATGGCCTGGCGATGTTCGAAAACCTGTATAGATTCATTTTCATTTGTAGCTGCAAGCAGAGCCCGTTCAATTTCCTTGCCGGTGAGATCCTTTGCATGAAGAATCCGGTGAATGGAATGTCCGCCTTCTTTAACCAGTTCAATTTCACCATTCCGCACTGAAAATTTAACGCCAATCTCAATGAGTTCATTGATCCGTTCCGGACCTTCTTTAACAAGCTGGGACACAGCTTCAACATCACAAAGCCCGTCGCCTGCAATCAAAGTATCCTGAATATGCGAATCGAAAGTATCGGTCGGTGAGAAAACAGCAGCGATGCCACCCTGCGCATAGTTTGTACTTGATTCGGCAGAATCCTTTTTCGTTATAACATGAACGGTTCCGTGTTTTGCAGCTTTAAGTGCATAACTGAGTCCGGCAATTCCGCTTCCGATAACGAGAAAGTCTGAAATAAAGATCATATCAGCTCAATGCCAGCATTTTATCGATGGGTAAACGGGCAAGTCTAAGGGTTTCAGCATCCAGAATGATTTCCGGAAATTTGTTTTTCATGGCAAGATAGATCTTTTCCATCGTGTTCAGTTTCATATGCGGACATTCATTGCAGGCACAATTTGCTACAGGCGGGGCTGGAATAAAAACTTTATCAGGGCAAGCTTTTTCCATCTGATGTATAATTCCGGGTTCTGTTACAACAATAAACTCTTTTGCCGGTGAACTTACGGCATAATTCAAAATTCCAGTCGTTGAACCAATATAATCAGCATGATTTAAGATAGACTCGGTACATTCCGGATGGGCTAGAATCAAAGCTTCAGGATGACGGAGTTTCAGATCGATCATCTTTCTTTCAGAAAAAACCTCGTGCACCTGGCAGGAACCATCCCACAAAATCATATTTTTCCCTAATTTTTTATTGAGATAGGCACCAAGGTTTTTATCCGGTGCAAAAATAAGGGGTTGGTTTTCGGGGAAAGATCTGACAATTTTTTCAGCGTTTGAACTGGTCACAATCACATCAGACAACGTTTTTATTGCAGCTGAACAATTGATATAAGATAAAACCTTGTGATCAGGATACTTCTCACGGAAAGCTTTGAAATCGTCATAAGGGCAGTCATCGGCAAGTGAACACCCTGCATTCAAATCGGGCAGAAGAACAAGTTTATCAGGATTCAGGATTTTTGCAGTTTCAGCCATAAAGTGAACACCGGCAAACACAATGACATCAGCCTGTGTTTTTACGGCCGCCTGAGCAAGCTGGAGTGAATCACCAACGAAATCAGCGATATCCTGAATTTCACCATCCTGATAATAATGTGCCAGAATAACGGCATTCATTTCCTTTTTCAGGACGTTAATTTTTTGTGCAAGATCAGATTGAATTAAAGGTTCAGTCACCATCAGCAAAACATTCCATCTTTAATTTCTAGACGAATCTGACCCAGGCCAGCCAGGTCAGCATTGTGTGTCACAACAATCATCGTCGTATCAAGTTCTTTGTGAATTTTTTCAAGCAAAGCAAAAACAAGTTCAGAATTGGCGGAATCCAGATTTCCCGTTGGTTCATCGGCAAAAATAACTTCCGGATTGTTCATTAATGAACGGGCAATGGCTACTCTCTGCTGTTCACCACCACTCATTTGTGAAGGCTTATGTTCTGACCGGTCATCAAGTCCGACCAGTGAAAGCAGTTCAACAGCTTTTTTTTCAATTTCATTCCGTTTCATGGTCTGACGGATCAGACCCGGGATCATGACATTTTCAAGAGCAGAAAATTCTGGCAACAAATGGTGAAACTGAAAGATGAAGCCAATGTGCTTGTTTCTGTACAAACTCAGAGCTTCGTCATCCATTGAGGTGAGGTTGGATTCCCTGAAGAATACTTTTCCGTTTGTGGGTTTGTCGAAAGCAGCCATTAATTGCAGGATCGTACTTTTACCTGAACCCGAACGACCCACAATAGTCAGAAATGACTTTTCCTGTACAGAGACTGAAATACCACGTAAAACTTCGAGGTCATCACGACCTTCCCTTTTATATGATTTGTGGAGGTTTTCCAGACGAAAAAGAGGTTCACTCATGCGTTTTCACCCTCTGCACGTTTGATTCCATATTTTTCGATTTTGTTATATAAATGGCTGCGCTGGATATCGAGTGCTTCAGCAGTTTTAGAAATATTCCAGGCATACTTTTCAAGTTTACGTTCAATGAACAGTTTTTCAATCATATCTTTGAACGTTTGAAAATCATCATACAAATCGAATAAATCGTTACCCGGCAAGACTTTGTTAGCATCAAGCGTTACGAACATGCTCACATCCTGTTCGGTGATCAGATCAGCACGACTCAGAATCATCAAACGTTCAGCCATATTCTGAAGTTCACGTACGTTGCCGGTCCATTCCAAACTTTGCAAAATTTCAAGAGAACGCTGATCAAAATCCTTCTCTGCGACCTGATATTTTACTGCCAGTTCTTTGGAAAAATGTTTAAGCAAAATGGGAATATCTTCACGGCGTTCACGAAGTGGAGGAACATGAATTGGGATTACATTCAGGCGGTGATACAAATCTTCACGGAATTTACCTTCTTCGATTGCTTCACGAAGGTTTTTATTGGTTGCAGCAATAACACGAACATCTACTGTGATACTTTCAGAACCGCCTACACGCTGAATGGTGTTGTTTTGAAGGGCTCTGAGTACTTTCGCCTGAGCAGAAAGTGACATATCACCGACTTCATCCATGAAAAGAGTTCCACCCTGTGCCTGTTCAAATTTGCCCAGTCTTTGTACAGTTGCGCCAGTAAATGAGCCTTTTTCGTGACCAAAAAGTTCACTTTCAATCAATTCATGAGGAATGGCGGCACAATTTATTTCTACAAGCGGAGCAGAATTTCTGACTGAGTGTTTATGAATTGCCCTGGCAACCAACTCTTTACCGGTACCGTTTTCACCGGTTATCAGAACCCGAGCTTCGGTTTTTGCAACCCGAAAGATCATTTCCCTGATCTGCTGAATAGGTTTTGAAACTCCGATAATATCGTAGGTTCCTTCAACCTGCACCTTCAGTTTTTTGTTTTCCTTTATCAGACGGCCTTTTTCAAGTCCGTTTCTGATTGTGATCAGCAGCCGGTCAGTATCAAGTGGTTTTTCAAGAAAATCGAAAGCACCCATTCCTGCAGCACGAAGAGCAGTATTGGCAGAATCATGCGCAGACATGATGATAACCGGAATTTCCGGTTTTTCCCGTTTCAGCTTTTCAATGACTTCAAATCCGTCCATTCCCGGCATTTTCACATCAAGAAGAACAAGATCGAAATCCTGGCTGTTAAGAAGTTTAAGACCAGAAATACCATTATCTGCAGTGACCACTTCATAGTCATTTGCTTCAAGCAAAACGGAAAGGCTCTCAAGCGTAGCCTTATAATCATCAATGGCGATGATCCGGCCTATGCTCATCGGATATCCACAATAGATTTCAGATAAGTTATTTCTGTTTTTGTTAATTGGCGGAATTCACCCCGTTTCAATCCTTCGCAGTTCATTCCTGCAAAAGTAATCCGGTCAAGTTTCTCAACTACATAACCAACTGTTTCAAAAATCTTTCTGACTTCTCTGTTTTTACCTTCGTTCAATGTCAGAAATACTTCATTTTTCTTATCGATGTTATATTCGATTGAGCTCACAATTGCAGCTTCACCATCAATCATGACACCTGAAAGAATGGTATCCATGGTTTTTTTGAGAATTTTCTTATCAAGAACAACATGGTAAACACGTGGAACCTGGTAGGAAGGATGGGTAAGGCGATAGGTAAGTTCACCATCATTTGTAAGAAGTAAAGTTCCGGTTGTATCACGATCAAGACGGCCAACAGGAACGACTTTTTTCCGAAGGTCTTCGTCAATCAGATCCATTACAATTTTTCTGTCTTTTTCATCAGACCGGGTGGTAATGGTATCCTTTGGCTTGTTCATTACCAGGTAGTAATTGGGTTCCGGTTTATTCGAAACTTCAAGCCCGCCTACAGAAATTTTATCTGTTGCCGGGTCAACCTTAATACCAAGTTCTTTTACAACTTTTCCGTTTATTTTAACCTTACCGGCTTCAATCAGTTCATCGGCATGACGGCGGGAAGAAACACCTTGCTGGGAGAGATATTTATTCAGTCTTAGCTCACCCTCTTCAGCGGTTTTGGGAACTCCCGAAACCTTCTGTTTTGGACGGAAAGGTTTTCCACGTTTGGCATTTTTATTGGGTCCGGTAGGTTTCCCGGCTCCGGCTGAATCAGAATTTCTTCCGGTAGACGGACCAGCTAAAGCAGGAGTTGAATTGTCAATTTTCCGGCGATGCCCTGGATGTGATGACGGTGCAGAATGGGTTCCGTACCGGCTTTTACCAGGACCAGAAGGTTTTGCTTTGCTACCAGCTCCTACTGCAATTTCATTATCCGGACGCCAAACTTTATTAACATTCGGTAAAATGTCACTGTTATGCTTCTGGGTTGCATTGCCATTCAGTGTATCAACTGAGTAACCGTATTTGCGGTGTTCTTTCTCAATATACTGCCGGGATTTTGTAGTCCTGACGCCATATTCATCAATTTCACTTTTCAGATTGAAATTGGGTTCATCCCTGTTGGGATTGTGGCTGCCGGGATGGCTTGAATTACCGTGGGGAGTACGGCTTTTTTTATATTTGTTACCGTAGGGTTTACGATTCGAGTTGTTCATCATTCTGCTCCGGGGACAAGTCTGCCGGGTTTCCGGCATCCGAATCCTCCATTTTTATTCTCATTTGCTGTTCAAATTCAAATTCATCATCCTTCATGATTTCAGAGATTTCTCTGAGTTTCGGAAGTTCGGTAATAGACTTAAGTCCGAAATGAAGGAGGAATTCACGGGTAGTTCCGTACAGGAGGGGTTTCCCGACGGTTTCGGCCCTGCCTACTACTGTTATCAAATTTCGTTCCAAAAGGATTTTGACAGAGTAATCGGCTGAAGCACGACGGATATTTTCAATCTCAGGTTTTGAGATTGGCTGTTTGTAGGCAATAATTGCAAGGGTTTCAAGCGCTGATTGGTTGATTCGCTTACTTTGTTTGTTTCTGTACAATTTGGCGACCCAGCCTGCCTGATTTTCATGGGTCATGAACAAATATCCATCCGCAATAAAACGGATTAAAAACGCACGTTTCTGATCTTCATATTGCCGGTTCAGCCGGTCGATGACTTCTACAATCCGACCTTCAGGCACACCACCACTGCCTAAAACGGCATATTCTTCATCAAGCAACAATTTAAGAGCAGCAAGGGAAACGGGTGATTCAGATGCAAAAATCAAGGCCTCAACGATCGGCATTAACGTATCGTCGGGAACAAATAAATCATCAGTGGTATCAGCCGGCGGAACTGGCTGATAGTCTAAATCATCCGCCATAAGTTGAGATTTCCTCATTGACATCTTCGTCAGAATCTGTTTTTCTGACTACATAAAAATCGGTCAGGTTTTCTGAAATAAATAAAGTTATTTTTTGCAGCTTGGTCATTTCAAGTATGGCAAGAAAGGTAATGATCAGGACAATTTTTTCCTGGATTTCATTGAATAGCTCACTGAAGGCAAACCGTTCTTTTCTGTCGAGCCAATCAGAAACTACCTTTATCTGATCTTCAATGGTCACACTTATTTTTTTAACTTCATGAAAGGTAACCTTTGGGGTGTTCTGAATAACCTTCCGGTAAACCAGCATCAAATCAAATAAAGTTACATTTTCGAGCAGAATATCAAGGCCTGGATCAGAATTATTCTCTGCCATTTTCTTTTCAGCATCAAACTGAAGCCGTTGAAAATAAACACTCCGCTCATTTTCAAGTTTCTGCAAATCACCGGCAGCTTCTTTAAACTGACTGTGTTCGAGCAACATCGTCATCAGTTCAGTTCTGGGGTCTTCAATCTCACCATCATCGCCAGGTTCTGCAGGTAACATCAGCCGGGCTTTGATGCTCAGCAGGTAGGTTGCCATGTAGATAAAATCACTGGCAACTTCAAGATCTAACTGTCTGATGTAATGGACGTATTCAAGAAACTCGTTGGTTATCCGGGCAATTGGGATGTCATAAATATTAATCTCATCCCGCCGGATAAAAAACAAAAGAAGATCAAGCGGACCTTCAAAATGGTCGAGGGAAACTTTATACATTAACCCAGTTTCATGGCTTCGTGAACCTGACGCATGGTTTCTTCTGCAACTTTTCTGGCTTTGGTTTCACCATCAAGCAGAATCTCTTTAACTTTTTCCGGATTCGCAGCAAGTGGTGCACGACGTTCTCTGATGGGTTCAAAAAAGTCGGAAATTGCAGTTGCACACCTTTTTTTGCAATCAACACAACCTAAAGCACCACTTCTGCAATCTGCTGCAATAGTTTCTGTTTCAGTCGGATTAAACTTTTCATGATAGGTATAAACGGTGCACACTTCCGGGCGGCCCGGATCGTTTTTGCGTTGTTTTTGGGTATCGGTAACGGCTTTTTTAACGCTGGCAAAAATATCTTCCGGCGCATCAGAAAGAAAAATCGTATTCCCGAGTGATTTTGACATTTTTGCTTTCCCGTCAAGACCTGGAAGCCTCGAGAATTTTGTCAATTTCGGATCGGGTTCAGGAAAAACATTTCCGTACTCAAAATTAAATTTTCGGGCAATTTCTCTGGTAATCTCGATGTGAGAAAGCTGGTCTTCACCAACCGGAACGAGATTTCCTTTATAAAGAAGAATGTCAGCAGCCTGGAGAACTGGGTAACCCAGATGTCCGTAAATCATATTATCAATTTCCATATCCCGAACTTGTTCCTTCAGCGTAGGATTGCGCTCAAGCCGGGATTTGGTGATCAGCATACAAAAAATGAGAAACAATTCAGAATGCTGTTTGATCTGACTTTGGCGGAACATGGGACTTTTTTCAGGATCGATGCCCGAGGCAATCCAATCCATCACCATATCAAGTGTGTAGTCTTCAATATTTGAAGTATTGGTATTGGTTGTCAGAACATGAAGGTCGGCAACAAGATGGTAATTCTGGTAATCTCCCTGAAGGGAAACCCAGTTTTCAAGAGCACCCACATAATGACCAATGTGGAGCCTGCCGGTAGGTCGCATACCGGATAGAATTGTTTTTTTCATTAAAAACGGAATTTTAGTTTAGTCGGAGATATAAAACAAGTTAACTGGAGCAAAGTGTTCCGGGTCGATTAAATGGAAACTGTGTGAATGATCCGGTTTTGGTTCCTGTCCCGAAGGATTCCGTTGAGTAACGGGAACAGAATGTTGGATTTTGGTGCCCTTGTTTGAACCGGAGTCTGAATTCGATCTGCAATATTAAACAATTTCAGGACAGAAATAAATAGGGTTTCCATTTTTCGTGCACTTTTGCCACATTCTGGCGAAGAAAAAGCACATGATTGGGCTTAAATGGCTTACTTAACAGCGTCATCCCGGCCTGTTCGGGCGTCCGGTTTCCTTTTTTGTGATTGCAGCGGTGACAGGCGGTTGTCAGATTTTCCCAGGTATCCTGTCCGCCGAGTGATTTTGGAAGGATGTGATCAACAGTCAGATCTGCTGCAACCGAATGACAATACTGACACCGGTGATTATCCCTTTTAATCACATTTTTTCTTGAAAGCAGGATATTCCGGTAAGGAATTGAAATATACCGTTTCAATTTGATAATACTTGGCATCGGATACGATTTGGAAATGGTTTTAAGCACATGTTCATCGTAGATTTCAAGCAATTCAGCTTTTTCGAGAAAAACCAGAAGAAAGGCGTTGGTGGTATCGGTTACAGAAACGGCCTGATAATTCTGATTAAGGATTAATGCCTGCATACCCAACCCGACCGGTTTTTGGGAGTGTTAAACCGGAGTCTTGTTTTTAAATTTCCCGGGGTTTCCGGAATTCATCTGAAAAGGTAGCAGGAAAACGGGATTGAATCAAGGAATCTGTGGATTTTGAAGTGCAGAGACAAGGCAAGGAAAAAAGCAGAGACAGGGCAATGCCCTGTCTTTGCGATAAATCACTTATTTTGCGGAACCGATTGCGAGAAAGTCGTCAGCCTTTAATGCAGCGCCGCCGATCAAACCACCGTTGATTTCAGATTGTGCAAGCAATTCTTTTGCATTGTCAGGTTTCATTGAACCGCCATATTGAATGGTTACTTCTTTTCCTGCTTCACCAACCAGCTTGACCAGAAGATTTCTGATGAGGATGTGAACTTCGTTTGCCTGTTCAGGGGAAGCAACTTTTCCGGTACCAATTGCCCAAACCGGTTCGTAAGCAATAACAACATTTTTCATTTGCTCTGCGGTCACGTTAGCAAGACCGGCATTGATCTGCTCTGTCACAACCTGGTGGGTAACGCCTTTTTCACGTTCTTCAAGCAATTCGCCAACACAATAAATCGGTTTCATGCCGTGAGCAAGTACGTGATGGACTTTCTTATTGATAAATTCGTTGTTTTCATGAAAATACTGACGACGCTCAGAGTGACCTAAAATCACATATTCAACACCAATTGCTTTGAGCATTGAGCCAGAAACTTCACCGGTAAAAGCACCTGAATCTGCCGGGTAGCAGTTTTGGGCACCCAATTTAACTGCAGTTCCCTTGATCACTTCTTTGACTGCTTCGAGATGGGTAAAAACAGGACAAACGACAAGTTCAACGCCTGCACTTGCTTTACCAGAAACTTTAACAACTTCTGAAGCAAGCTGAACGGATTCAGCCAGGTTCTTGTTCATTTTCCAGTTACCGGCAATAATGGTTTTTGGCATGGGATTTTTTCCTTTTGATTGTATAAAATTGGAATAATTTTCGGGTGCAAAGGTAGGTGAATTGGTAAAAACAGACAAATGGGTTGTCAGAAACCTTTTAAAATTAATGGAGGATTAATGGGGGATGATGATACACAAACACCGCAGGGGCTTAAGATTTTAAGCCCCTGCACATTAAAAACCCCGGGATAAAACAATTAACTTAATGCCTGATTCAGGTCTGCAATCAAATCATCGATATCTTCAATTCCGACCGAAAGACGGATAACCCGTTCATTAATTCCGGCCTTCTCTCTGAGTTCAGGGTTCATGGAAGCATGAGTCATCGTTGCCGGATGACAAATGAGTGATTCAATTCCGCCAAGGGATTCGGCAATGGCGAAAATCCGGGTGGCTTTCAGGAGTTTATTTACATTGTCAATTCCGCCCTTCACTTCAAAGGAAATCATTCCGCCGAAGCCCGATTGCTGCTTTTTGGCGAGTTCATGATGCGGATGAGTTGGCAAACCGGGATAGTTAACTTTTGCAACTTTGGGGTGCTGATCAAGAAATTTGGCCAGCTTATTGGCATTTTCTTCGTGGGCTTTCATTCTTGGAACGAGGGTTTTGATTCCACGCAAAACCAACCAGGCGTCAAATGGAGCCTGACTTTGTCCAAGTGCATTCACGAGTTCAGAAAGACGGATTCCCAGTTCCTGATTATTTACAATAACCGCTCCGCCGACGACATCACTATGCCCGTTCAGGTATTTTGTAGTTGAGTGAATGACGATATCTGCACCGAGTTCAAACGGTTTCTGGAAATAAGGAGAAAGAAAGGTATTATCAACTGCAGCAAGTGCCTTATGCTGATGGGTAATTTCTGTAAGTGCTTTAATATCAACAACATTGAGAAGCGGGTTACTTGGGGTTTCAATCCAGAACAGACGTGTGTTGGGTTTCACGGCCTTGCGGACTTTTTCTAAATCAGTCATGTCAACAAAGGTGACTTCAATACCATATAATCCGGAATAAATACGAAGGAGCCGTTCTGTCCCGCCATAACAATCGTTGGTGGAAATAATATGTTCGCCGGTTTTCACAAAATGAAGAGCCACATTTATTGCCGCCATACCGGTTGCAACTGCACGAGCCAACAATCCGCCTTCAAGATCGGCCAGACATTCTTCAAGAGCTGTACGGGTCGGATTTCCGGAACGGGTGTAATCATATCCTTTGGTAGTCCCAATGTCTTCAAAACGAAAGGTCGAGGTTTGATAAATAGGCGTGATGACACTGTTGTAGGCAGAATCTTTATTTACACCCGTGTGAATGGCTTTTGTTGAGAACTTCATTCAGAATTTCCTTACCTGTTTTACCGTTGAATATAATTTGGATTACAAAGATAATACCAACTATTATTTATACAATACACGTTTACAAGAATAATAAAAGAATATAATTCTGTACAACCCAAAGAATGCGATTATTATTCGGAACAAAAAGAGAAAGGGGTTTCTTTGGAGGGGGAAACAAAGTTGGTAAAGAAAGGCATGGATCCCCGCCTTCGCGGGGATGACATCCTATTTAAAACAGCAAATAATCCGGCAATTTTCCTGAAATCTTAGCTTTTCAGGGCTTCCAGTTTTTTAACCAGAATATCATTGATGACTTTCGGATTTCCCTGCCCTTTCATGGCTTTCATGGTCTGGCCAACGAAGAATCCGAATAGTTTATCTTTTCCGCCAACAAATTCAGCAACCTGACCGGGATTGGATGCAATCACGGTATCAATAACAGATTCAATTGCTCCGGTATCAGAAACCTGAAGCCAACCTTTTGCTTCAACAACGGTTGCAGGATCACCGCCATTTGCTAGAAGTTCTTCAAACAACTGCTTCCCGATTGTGGTACTGATTTTTCCATCTTTGATCAGATTCACAATTCCGGCAATCTGCACCGGCGACAAAGAAAACTCGGAAATTGAAAGTAATTTTTCCTTCATAATCCGCATGACTTCTCCCATCACCCAGTTGGAGGCAGCCTTGAAATCAGTCGTTTCTTTGCAAACCGATTCGTAATAATTTGCAAGTTCTTTATCTGCAGAAAGGACTTCAGCATCATAAACCGGAATGCCATACTGACTAACTAGTCTGTTTTTCTTCTGATCAGGAAGCTCTGGCATTTCATTGCGAACTTTGGTAATCCGGTCTTCAGTTACGTGAACCATGACCAGATCAGGATCAGGAAAATACCGGTAATCATGGGCATTTTCTTTGGTTCTGAGCACACGGGTTTCGTTCCGGTGCGGGTCGTAACCCATGGTTGACTGAATAATTTTTCCGCCGTCTTCAATAATTTCAATCTGGCGGGCAATTTCTGCATCAATAGCTTTTTCGACAAACTTGATGGAATTCAGGTTTTTCAATTCGGTACGGGTTCCGAATTCCTTTGACCCTCTGAGCATGACAGAAACGTTGGCATCACAGCGAAGCGATCCTTCTTCCATATTTCCATCACAAATTTCGAGATATCTAACTGCCTGACGTAGCTTGGTGAGATAAGCTCCGGCTTCCTCTGCTGTTTTTATATCCGGCTGGGAAACGATTTCAATCAGTGGCGTTCCGGCCCGGTTCAAATCGACAAAAGTATCCTGATGCTGATCGTGCAATGACTTTCCGGCATCTTCTTCCATATGAATCCGCATCAGGCGAACTGATTTTTCCGTTCCGTCTTCAAGTTTAAACTGAACACTTCCGTTGGCGCAAATTGGATCTTCATACTGGGAAATCTGATACCCTTTCGGAAGGTCAGGGTAGAAATAATTTTTCCGGGCGAAGGTAGACCGTTCCGCAATATCACAACCGTGGGCAAGACCCATGCGGATCACATATTCAACTACTTTTTCGTTGAGAACAGGAAGTACGCCGGGCATCCCAAGACAAACCGGACAAACCTGACTATTCGGTGCCGCACCAAATTTGGTTGAGCAACCGCAGAAAATTTTGGTTTTAGTAGATAATTGTGCGTGGACTTCGAGTCCGATTACAGCTTCGTATTTCGGGTGATTCATTCTATAATTCCGGTTAAATCTCTGAAAATACAGAATTCAGGTGACAGAAGAAAGAATTCAGAAGTTAGAAGTTAGAAGATAGAAGTTAGAAGTCGTAGTGCTACCAAGATCCCAAACACTTTCGGTATTGGAAGATAGAAGTAAGAAGTCTGGAGTCAGAAGACAGGATTTTGAAGGTGGGTTTAAAAAATTACCACCCGGTTTTGACCCGGGTGGCTATATGAATAGTTAGTTGAATTAAGGTTTTGCTGATTCAGGTTTTCCTTCAGGATGTCCTTTGCGACCCTTTTTTCCTTCTTTACGGTCCGCTTTGCGCTCTTTCATTTCTTTTATGCGCTTTTCTTTCATTTCCTTGAATTTGACCTTTTGTTCAGCATTCAAAACCTGTTCGATTTTGCCGGAAACTTCTTTTGCTTTTTCAAGACGATCAGCTTTCATAGCTTCACGGTCCTTTTCTGCCGCCTGAAGAATGGCTTTTATTTTTTCCTGTTGCGAGGCGTCGAGATTAAGTTGCTGAGTCATTCTGTCTAATTGTTTCTGGGGGTCTGGCGGTCCTGCAGGAGTTTGTGAAAAAGCGGAACCGGCAAGTAAGCTGATAAAAAGTGTGGGGAGAATCATTTTAGTTTTCATTTTTTATTCCTGTTAGTGAATTAACACAACTATGATGAGATCCAATACCCAACGGTTTAATTTTAAAAACCTGAATGAAAGACTTACTATCAGTAAACAAACATTATCCCGGTTCAGGGAATTAAATGACTGACTGTCTTCAGGAACAGATTCCTTCACAATCACGTCGTAACTGAAGAATCACTTTACTGACATCAGATTGGAATTTGATCATGAAAAAGGCGACCTTGGTGGTTATGGAAAAAACGATATTAAAGCACATACAGGCTGTTTTTCATGCCGCTCAAAAATCCCCAAAACGAAATTTCAAACTTGGGAGAGTAGCATCCTCAATTGAAGCAACATCTTCGTACCTGAATTGCAACCGGGAAGAATCGGTTGTTTTTTGCGTTATTTTTGCCCTTAACCTCCAAAAACCTGGTGGCGTTTCTCCCCTTTCCTTTATTGAGCATACCGGTGAAGACACGTTCAGTCTGGTTTCCTACAAACAAATTTTCGATCAGCTTGAACGAAAAAAACTGATTATGCGTGATCAGTTCAGAGAATCAGGATTTCTGGAAGAAGATTACCTCGTTCGCCATGTGGTCTTTAACAGTATCGCCTACGACAAACCCATTCCCAAACAGGATGATATCAGCGGTGATCTTTTCCAGACCATTGAGTTTGTTCACAATCTGTTTGAACAAAGGCGTGAATCAAAAATTTCATCAGCCGATTATTTCAGGGATGCCGAAAATTATCTGAGAGATCAGGAAAAAGTTCCGTTGATTCTTGAACTCAAGAAAAAGCAACTGACAATACCCGAACTGTTATTTTTCCTCGAGGTCTGTTTTCAATTTGCCGACGGAAGTGATACGGCATCTATCCGTGAAATATCTCTCGCCATGTTCGACCGCATGCAGGATCGCATCAGCTTCAAACGAGCTTCATTGGAAGCAAAATCAATACTTTTCAAAGAAGATTTACTCAGATTCAGTGACGGATTTTTTATCGACGAAGACAATGAAGTTGAATTGTCTGACTCAAGCATAGAAATGCTTTTTAACACCAACGCTGAACCCGGTGAAGTCAAAAAGAAGCTTTTTACGCCACAGAATTTACTGGTTTACGATGCTGAATCCATCCGTGAAAAACCACTTTTCTTCAATGAAAAAGAAAATCGCCATGTTGAGCGTCTACAGGCCATTTTACATCAGGATCAGCTTGACAAAGTCATGGAACGGCTGAATCACCACCATCTTTCTCCCGGAATTACTATCCTGTTATATGGAAATCCCGGTACAGGGAAAACTGAATCGGTCATGCAGATCGCACGCCAGACCGGAAGACGTCTTTACCAGGTTGATATCAGTCAGATCCGTGATAAATATGTGGGCGAATCAGAAAAGGCCATCCGTGAAATTTTCGTTTCCTACAAAAAGGCAGCCGCCTCACAGGAACTGACACCGATTTTATTTTTCAATGAATCTGATGCACTCATCAGTAAACGGGTTTCAATTACCCAATCTGTTGACCAAATGAACAATACCATGCAGAATATTTTGCTGCAGGAACTGGAAACGTTTAACGGTATTCTATTTGCAACTTCAAACATGAATGAAAACCTGGATCAGGCATTTGAACGCCGTTTCCTGTTTAAAATCAAATTTGAAAAACCTCAATTGGAAGTCAGAAAGAAAATCTGGGCATCCAGACTGAAGGAATGGCCGGAAAATATTATTTCAACTCTTGCTGAGAAATTTGTTTTTTCAGGCGGACAGATTGATAATGTGGTCAAGAAAATTGTGCTTCATGAACTGGTTGAAGGGGCAAAACCTGATCTTGCAAATCTTATAGAATTTTGCAAGGAAGAAATTTCGCTGAACGATGAAAAGAGCAAAAAGATCGGGTTTGAGAGAGATAAGTAAGTACTAGTTATAAGTTAAAATTGGTAAGTTACAAGTGGTAAGTTATAAGTGGTAAGTCGAACGAAGTGTGAACTCCAAA
This sequence comes from Bacteroidota bacterium, assembly GCA_020161835.1. GTDB lineage: Bacteria > Bacteroidota > JABWAT01 > JABWAT01 > JABWAT01 > JAFLBE01. The sequence continues at coordinate 151,425 of JAIUNL010000005.1, forward strand.
CTAGCTTCGGGGTGGTACGGGTTACGAAATTCATAGTCCCTGATATCAAAGCCCAACTTTCATCGGATTTCTTTGATCTGTTGAAGTATCGAAAAATGGCAAATACCGTTTGAAGCAAGCAGTCCGAAATTTTCACTGAGCGTTTCTTCCCCGGAAAAGATAAACGGCAATCCGTTTACGTCAGAAACCTGCCCACCTGCTGCTTCCAGAATGCCCAAACCTGCAGCATGATCCCATACTTTTTCCTTATAAGAGTCTGAACCCGGAATTCTGAGCAGCGCCTCTGCTTCACCCCGGGCTAACAATCCGTATTTCACCTGACTATCAAACGATAGAATCTTCCCGAAACCTGCCCCTTGGCTTATTTTTTCTACCTTTTCCATCCGGGAATGATCCCGTTCAACACTTGTCAGCAGAATTCCAGTTGGGTTTTTATTTACACTTATTTGGTTTTTTGTTTCAAAGTCCCTGTAAGAAAACTGAACAGGTTCACTTCCCTTTTCCCAATAAAAAACAGCTCCGGTTTCAGTTGAATCCAAATCAGGAAAAGGTAAATTCGGACAAATCAGCAACCCCAAAACCGGCTTTCCGTTTGTGAAACGGGCAAGACAGACTGAAAATTGTTCGTTTCTTAAAAAACCCCTCGTTCCATCAATCGGATCAACCATCCACCAGGATTTTCCGGCTACATTACCCCGATTTTGCAGGATCTGTCCAACGTTGAAACCCGTCAGGTTTTCCTCCAGATCTGATTCTCTGAGAAGATCGGTAACTTTTTGGAGAAAAGATTCAGGCAAACCAGAATCTGATTCTTCAGAAATCCATTTATCATCCGGGTAGTTTTCTATTAGAAACCGGTTGATTAAAATCTGAACGCCGAGATCGGAAGTTGTAACCGGAGAACCGTCAGGTTTTGTAAAAACTTCGAAATTTCTTCCGGTACGATCAAGGAAGGAGCGAACGGATGTGATAAGTTTTAAAATCGTTGGTGAAATCATGTGGCTATATTTTTAAATCCAACAGAATTTCCAACCCGTTTCCAGACTGAATATAGATTGGTTTCCCTGTTTTCAGGGATTCTCTAATTAAAGTGACTTTTGCAGTTCAGTAAATTTCTCTCTGAACCAGGCAGAACGTTGTGCAGGTGTTAATCCAAATATTTTCATTTTTTCCCTGATTTCGCCCAGTTCAGCAATAAATTTATCCTCATCAGATGGAATTAAAGTATCCAATTGTTCTCTCATCCACGACAGATAAGCCGGCGATTTCCCGTTGGAAGAAAATGCCAGAAGAAAATCACCACGTGAAACGACTGATCCGTTATACCAGTCACACAGCTCATTTCTGTCTGCAACATTAACCGGAATACCCCTGGTTTGGGCGGCAACTCTGACTTCATTGTTTACGAATTCATCATCAGTAGCTGCAATTACCAAACAGCTTCCGGTAAGCATGCAAGGCTCAAAATTCCCGGCAATCCATCTGCAATTTAGTTTTTCCATCCAAAAGCGGGTTTCATCAGACAATTCGGGTGCAATGATTTTTATTGAGGCACCGGTACCGTTCAATCCCCTGAGTTTTTCAGCTGCCAGCTTTCCGCCGCCAATTAAGGAAACACAACGACCTTCAAGTTTAAAAAAAACAGGATACAGCATAGGAACCTCAATTTCTTCAAGGCGTAAACTTACCTGAATAATTTTACTTCTTCATCAGTTAAACGGGAAGCAGAAATAATGACAGTTGATCCGGTATTCAGTAAAACCGGAAGAAAACCTGATAAAAACTGAACCTGCTGTTCACGGGTTGTATCAGTCTGATAAATACTGGTATCGGCAAATGACAAATCATCAGAAATTGAAATCAGAATTGGTTTTTCTCCCAGAAGCAGGAGTTCACGTTCTTTTTCAGCAGCCAGATTAATTGCATCCTGATGGTCTGTACCGGAAATTAAAATCAAATTGCCTTTTTCAGAATCAAAGTTGGTTTTTAAATCACGGTTTTCGCTGATTATTTCCCATTTCAGTACATTCTTTCTCCAGCCGGTTTCTGCAGGATTTTTGTCATCAATAGCTTCTTTAACAATTCCGCCACCACTAATTTCATAATCATCCACGATGACAAAACGGCTGGTTCCGGCAAAATCGGAAGTTAAATCAAAAGCCACTTGTTTTGCAAGACGGAAGGTACAATCTGCCACATCATGCCGGTTAATTTGCGTTGCCGATTCAAGCGTTTCCAGATTGACTGCATCAAGAAGTTTATGAACGGTTTCGAGTTTTATTTTCACTCTTGACGTCCCGATTTTAAGAAGATAATCCTTCCCTTTTACCAACGGATTTCTTCCGAGCCAAAACAGGTTGACCCTGATCAGGGAAGAACAAACGGGTTTTGGTTCGCCCGTTTTAGCTGCCAGTTCACCCCGGGTAATGTAAATCTGCTGATCAAGTGTAAACCCAGTTGCATCACCTGCTTCTGACTTTGATTTCAAAGCAGTGTTAAAACTCTCAACTGTTGCAATTTTTGCAGTTTTCCCAGACGGATAAAATGTGATTTCATCACCAATCTGAATACGGCCGGATTCAATCGTTCCGGCCACAATCCGCCGGTCATCGCCATTTGCAGTAAATTTATAAACATCCTGAACAGGCAGCCGGAACGGACTGTCAACCGGTTGTTTTTCCTTTTTAAAAGAATCAAGCTGGGTTAAAACCGACGTACCAGAATACCAGGGCATATTTTGACTGACCGAAACCAGATTATCACCTTCCCGGCCAGAAATCGGAATAATCGATGCTGGATTTATACCAACCTGGCTCAGAAAAGCACGATATTCTGATGAAATTGAGTTGTATACCGACTCAGAATAGTCAACCAAATCCATTTTATTGATCAGAACCACCACCTGAGAAATGCCGAGCATGGAAAGCAGGTATCCGTGGCGTTTCGAATTTTCCCTGACACCTTCCTTTGCATCAATAACGAGTAAGGCAGCTTCAGCACGAGAAGCACCGGTAACCATATTTTTCAGAAATTCAATATGACCGGGTGCATCGATGATGATATAATCACGGGATTGGGTTTTGAAGAAAACCCGTGCAGCATCTATGGTAATTCCCTGTGATTGTTCATCTTTCAGGGCATCGAGCAGAAAGGCATATTCAAACGGTTTTGAATTCCGTTCACAATTTGCCCTGACCTGATCAAGTTTCCCGGTCGGAAGTGAGTTCGTATCGGCTAAAAGTCGGCCAACAACAGTGCTTTTCCCGTGATCAACATGTCCGCAGATCACGATATTCATTTTGGTACGGAGTAAATGCATAAGTTTCACTTTAATTACGAATGACGAATGACGTATGACGAAGAAATGCCAATAATTGTGAATGGCGAAACGATAGTTCTGCGAAGCAAATGACGGATGGCGAATTAAAGGCTATATCGGAAAAACAAAATTTTCTCATTTTGCATTTTCAACCTTCAAATTTGTTTCAAGATATTTAATGAGACCTTTAATTTGTTTTCTTTGATCAAGGCAAAGCGAATAAATTTCTTTCGCTTCATTTTCCATTTTATATAAATCATTTAAAAGATATGACATTGACATAACCTCTGAAGTTGATCTCTGAGAAAACAATAAGAATCGTTTGAATTCCCTTTTGTTTCCTGAATCAAATCCTTCTGCAATATTGTTCATAATCGAAATTGCTGCAGAGCGGATCTGATCAGCAAAACGTTGATCCTTAAACATTATTTCTTTTCTGTTTGTGACTGAATAAACCAGATTTACAATAACCCTTGCCTGAATCCATATTGGCAATTCTTCAAAGTTTTGGTACTTCATTATCAATCTTTCTATTCAATAATTTCCACTTTAAATTTATATTCCGTTATTCGAAATTAGTTTAGCCGAACTATCGTGTCGTTATTCGCAATTCGCCATTCGCTATTCGTAATTAGTTATCAATTTAACCTTCAACATTTAAAATTTAACATTCTCTTTCCCTCTACATATACCCTTCTCTTCTCAGGGTTTCGAGTCCGCCGCCATCTTCTTTATCCTGGGCACGACCTGATCTTTCAGCAATGTTGGCAAACTTTCCGGTTTTGAGTTCTTCAATAATTTCAGCGACATTTTTGCTGTCCGAATCAACAGAATGTGTACAGGGCCAGCATCCGAGAGAACGAAACCGTTTTCCCTCGCCCTGATTGTAGTACAAATCAACCGTCGGGATTTTTTCCCTCTCGATATATTCCCAGATATTCAGTTCAGTCCAATCTAAAAGCGGATGAATTCTGACGTGAGTTCCGGGAGCAAAATCAGTTTTATACTGATTCCAGAATTCAGGTGGCTGGTCACCCACATCCCAGGAACTTTCTTTATTTCTCGGAGAAAAATAACGTTCCTTTGAACGGCTGCCTTCTTCATCTGCACGGGCACCCACAATAACGCCTGTGTAGGCTTCACGGTTTGTGTCCAGATCAAATTCACCAGTTGAATGATTTAATTTGAACCGTGGCCATTCCCCTGAAAGAGTGTTTTTCAAGGCATCTGCTTTCAGATTTTTGCAGCAGGTCAGCCGGTCTACATTGCCATCAGGAAAGGTTAATTTATTCGCCAACGCTTCGGTATTTTCTCCATAAATCAAATTCAGATTAAACTCCAAAGCAAGTTTATTTCTGTATTCAATCATGGCCGGGATTTTATAATGCGTGTCGATGTGAACCAGAGGAAAAGGAACATGCCCGAAAAAGGCCTTTCTGGCCAGCCACAACAAAACAGTACTGTCTTTCCCGATGGACCAAAGCATACACAGATTTTTGAAATTGGCATAGGCTTCCCGAAAAATGTAAACACTTCTGGCTTCCAACTGATCAAGCTGATTCATTTGATTTCCCCGATTAAATTTTGTTTTTCCAGAAAGCTGATGATTTTTCCGGTCGATTCATGAAGGGATTCCAGATCTGTTCTGACTTCCACTTCCGGATTTAAAGGTGGTTCATAGGGATCATTTATTCCGGTAAAGGATGGGATTTCACCGTTTCTGGCTTTCTTATAAAGTCCTTTCACATCCCGGCGTTCACATTCTTCAACCGGGCAATTCACATAAACCTCAACAAATCCCGGAATTGACTTTCTGACGCTTTCCCGGGCCGCCCTGTAAGGCGAAATTGCGGAAACAATAACACCTACACCATGCTTTGAAAGCAACGAAGCAACAAATCCGATCCGCTGAACATTAATATTTCTGTCCTCAGGTGAAAAAGTTAATCCCTGAGACAAATGGATTCTTACCACATCGCCGTCCAAATTTTCGGTAGAAATATGACGTGACGTTAATTCCTTTTCAAGTGCATGGGCAAGGGTTGATTTTCCGGCACCACTGTGTCCGGTCAACCAGATGGTAAATCCGTTTGCCATGTTTTCTCCCGTTTTCTGATTCGAGTTTAAATACTGTATTCCGGTTGATTCTGATCAGCCTGAAAGACTTTGATTTTATTCAACTTGATAAAAACTTTATCGCCGGTTTTAATTTGCAGTTTATCAAAAGTTTCCTTGCTGATTTCTGAATCAACAAACCGGCCAGATTCAGTCAATTTCAGCTCAACCCGGGTTAAGTTTCCAATTGAAAATACCCGGTCAACAACGGCCTCAAACCGATCCAATCCATTTGGTGTCACCTCGATGCTGATATCATGCGGACGGACGAATCCGACCTGATTGGCTTCACCATTTTCAATCCGTCCGTGAAAAAGATTCACATTTCCGAGAAAATTAAACACAAACGGATTTGCCGGATGGGCATAAACCTCTTCAGGTGTTCCCTGCTGCAGAATTTTTCCCTGATTCATAATAACAATGCGGTCTGAAACTTCAAGGGCTTCTTCCTGGTCATGAGTCACGAACACACTTGTGATTTTCAATTCGTCATGAAGATGGCGTAACCAGCGGCGGAGCTCCTTTCTGACTTTTGCATCAAGCGCACCAAATGGTTCGTCGAGAAGCAAAACTTTGGGTTCAATTGCGAGCGCACGAGCCAATGCAACCCGTTGTCTCTGCCCACCTGAAAGTTCAGAAGGTAACCGGTTCACCGCCCAGTCTAGCTGTACCATTTTAAGCAGATCAAAAACTTTTGACCGGATAGCTTCCTTTGATGGTCGGATCGACCGTGGTTTTACTTTCAGCCCAAAAGCAACATTTTCAAAAACAGTCATGTGCCTGAATAAGGCATAATGCTGGAAAACAAATCCGATCCGGTTTTCGGTTACCTGGTTTTCGTTTTCATGAAATTTAATTGTCCCCTGATCGGGGTTTTCCAGTCCGGCAATCATGCGAAGTAAAGTCGTTTTCCCGCACCCAGACGGACCCAGCAAGGCCAGCAATTCACCATCATTGACAGTCAGGGAAAGCTGATCAACTGCTGTAAAGGTTCCAAACTTTTTGGTCAGATTTTCGATCAGGATACTCATGCTTTTACCTCAGCAATTGCCGGTTCAAGGGCTTCAAGATCTCTTGATTCAGAATATTCCATCAATTTTTTAACGATAAGAGTAATTAAGGCCAGAACGGTCAGGATTGAAGCAACCGCAAACGCTGCAACAATATTGTACTCGTTGTAAAGAATCTCGATATGCAGCGAAAGTGTGTTTGTTAATCCCCGAATGTGTCCGGAAACCACTGAAACGGCGCCAAACTCGCCACAAGCACGGGCATTGCACAAAATGATCCCATAGAGAAGAGACCATTTTATTTTCGGCAGAGTAATCAGAAAAAAGGTTTTAAATCCGCTTGCCCCCAGCAGAATGGCTGCTTCTTCTTCCTCATTTCCCTGCCCCTGCATGTGCGGAATGAGTTCTCTGGCAACAAAAGAAAACGTGACGAAAGTTGTGGCCAGAACAATACCCGGAACCGCAAAAATGATTTTAATGCCTCTGGAAGCGAAAAACTCACCCCAATAGCCATGAACACCGACCAGAAACACGAAAATGATTCCGATGATAACCGGTGAAATGGTAAGAGGTAAATCAATTAAAGTCAGAATAATTTTCTTTCCCGGAAATTCGAATTTTGAAATTAACCAGGCGGCAGCAATCCCGAAAATTGTATTCAGAATAACAGCAGTTGTGGCAGAAATCAGGGTGATCTGAATGGCACTGATCGTCATCGGATCGGATAAATAACCCAGATAGGGCTGAATTCCGAACTTGAACGCCTGATAAAAGACTGTAATCAACGGAAGAACCAGAAATACACTCAGAAAAACCAAAGCAACTGAAATCAGAACGAATTTGGTCAATTTCCCTTCGCCGGGGCGGTTCAGTTTATGAGTTTTGTGTTGAGACATTTTCAGTTCCTGCTTTTCCAGGTTCTGTTCAAACTTTGCAGGCTGTTCAGAATAATAAGGGTGATAAATGAAAAGATGAGAAGCACAACCGCAATTGAGGTTGCACCGGTGTAATCATATTGTTCAAGTTTCGTGACGATAAGAAGAGGGGCAATTTCTGTTTTGAAAGGCAGGTTTCCAGAAATAAATACAACAGATCCGTACTCACCCAGGGCACGTGCGAAAGAAAGTGTAAATCCGGCAAAGGCTGCTGGCAGAAGTTCAGGAACAATAATTCTGGAAAAAAGCTGCCACCGGTTTGCACCCAGACTGATTGCAGCTTCTTCCACCTCCGGATTTAAATCTTCAAGAACCGGCTGAATACTTCTCACCGAAAAAGGAAGGGTAATAAAAATCAGTGCAATGACAATTCCCCATTGGGTAAAAACAACCTGTATTCCGGCGAGTTCAAGATAGTGTCCTACCCAGCCGGAACCGGCAAAAAGTGTAGTCAGACAGATTCCCGCAACGGCAGTTGGAAGAGCAAAAGGGAAATCGATCAGTGCGTCCAGAATTCTTTTTCCAAAAAATTGATACCGCACCAGAACCCACGCAATCAGTGTCCCAAAAATCAGATTAACTCCCGCAGCCAGAAATGCAGTTCCAAAACTGACCTGATAGGCTTTCATCACCCGTTCATCAGTTACTGTTGCCCAGAACGATTCCCACGTCAGGGAAAAGGTTTTAAAAAAAAGCGTAGAAAGCGGAATAATCAGCATCAGGCCTAAATAAAAAAGGGTAATACCGAGTGTTAACCCGAACCCTTTGTGAACCGAAAATGATTTTTTCAATCCGAACATAAATTTGACCTGAAAGCATTTAAAAATGAAGGATAATCTGACGTTTACTTTTTCTCAGTCGGTTTATAAATCTGATCAAAAACTCCGCCATCACTAAAATGAAGTTTTTGTGCCGCCTTCCAGCCACCGAAATTTTTATCAATGGTAAACAATCGCAGAGCCGGAAACTGAGTTTTATATTTTTCTGCAATTTCCGGATTTATCGGGCGGTAATAGTATTTTGCAATTATTTCCTGGCTGGTTTTCTCATAGAGATAGCCCAAATAAGCTTTGGCAACCTCCTGAGTTCCATGTTTTGCCACTACTGAATCAACGACTGCTACCGGTGGTTCAGCCAGAATACTGACGGAAGGATAAACAGCCTCGTATTTATCTTTATCAGGTGAATTCAGAATCAGATAGGCTTCATTCTCCCAGGTAATAAAGACATCACCGATACTGCGTTCGGTAAAGGTTGTTGCAGAACCACGTGCACCGGAATCAAGAACAGGAACATTCTTGAACAGATCCGCAAGAAAGGCTTTGGCCTTTGTTGAATCATTCTGGAATTTTTCAAGTGCGAAGCCAAAGGCAGCCAGATAATTCCATCGTGCACCACCAGACGTTTTCGGGTTTGGAGTAATGACAGAAACACCCGGTTTCACCAGATCATCCCAATCTTTTATCTGCTTCGGATTTCCCTTCCGTACCAGAAAAATAATGGTTGAGGTATAAGGCGAACTGTTGTTTGGAAGTCGTTGTTGCCATTCATGCGGAAGCAATTTGCCCTTTTCGGCAATCTTGTCTATGTCGAAGCCCAAAGCCAGAGTTACCACATCCGCTTCCAGACCGTCAATAACTGCCCGTGCCTGTTTGCCTGAACCGCCATGTGATTGATGGATTTCGATGATTTGACCTGTTTTTTCTTTCCAGTAGGCTGCAAAAACAGAATCATATTCCTGATAGAGCTCCCGGGTTGGATCATAGGAAACATTCAGGAGTTTGTGTGTATTATTTTCACTTTTCCCGCATGCACTGAAAACTGCCAGGATGAGAAAACTGAAGCACGCTGTTTTAAAACCAATTTTAAAAGCCGGAGTCTTTGGTTTCGATTTCATATTCATGTCCTTACCTGTTTAATAAAGACCGGTAGGACCAGTCTCCAAAGGTTTCATTTTCACTTCTTTCGGAAGCAAAACGGGTGAACAGATCTTTAAAAAGTTCATCAAAGCGGGAAGACGGCCACGAATCCTGGTAGATTTGAGTTAATCTGGTTCCATTATGGCTTCCGCCAACGTGAATTTCATAGTTAATTCCAGATTTCCCGACGAAAGCAAGCTCTGCGGAATAGGGTCTTGCACATCCGTTCGGGCAACCGGTCATCCGGGTTACAATCTGAAAGTTAGGCAATCCGGCTTCAGCCAGGTTTTTATCAATCAGGGAGATAATATCCGGCATGACCCGTTCAGATTCAGTTAATGCCAAACCACAGGTTGGAAGAGCCGGACAGGCAATTGAAGCCGTTCGTGTTTCAGTATGCGAGTCACTGAAGCCAACGCCATGATCTGCAAGCAATTCACTGACGGCACTTTTATCCCTTTCCTGAATATCCCTGATCTGAATATCCTGGGTTGCAGTCAATCTGAAACTAACGTTGTAATTGACCGCAATTGCCTTCAGTGCCGATTTCAGACGAAAATGTTCTTTATCAAGAATCCGTCCATTTTCAACAAACAGCCCGTACGTCCATTTACCGTCAAGCTGATTCGTCCAACCCAGAAATTTGGGGTAAATCCATTCTGAAACCGGTACAATTGAATCCAGTTTGAAACCGGTAAATTCAGCAACCCGGTCATGAAACCAGTCAACACCTTTTGATTCAACCAGATATTTCATTCTGGCCAGTTTTCGGTTTTCTCTGTTCCCGTGATCCCGCTGAACTTTTACAATGGCTTCAACGACATCAATTATATTTTCTTCTTTTACAAAACCAAGCGGATCAGCCAACCTGGGAAAGGTTTCTTCCATATTGTGGGTTTTTCCTAAACCGCCACCGATATAAAGATTATATCCTAAAATCTGGTCATTGCTCAAAATTGCCACAATTCCGATATCATTTGTGAAAACATCAATTGAGTTATCACCGGCCTTCGTAATAGCAATTTTAAATTTCCTTGGAAGGTATGTTTTCCCGTAAATGGGTTCTTCTACTGCCTTTTGTGCCGGTTCACCATCCAGCCAGATTTCGTGGTAGGCAGTAGATTTTGGCGTTAAATGGTCCGCAATTTTTACAGCAAGAGCCTGCAATTTCTGGTTTACTTCTGATTTTACCGGATCAGTTGTGACGATGACATTTCGGTTTACATCACCACAGGCAGAAATCGTTGATAAAAGTGACTGATTGATTGTTTGGATAACGGATTTTACATTTCCTTTGAGAATGCCGTGAACCTGAAATGCTTCCCGTGTAGTAATCCGGAGCGTGTGATTTCCCCACTGGTCACTGATTTTATCGTGAGCCAGATATTGGGTCGGCGTGATGATGCCGCCGGGAACCCGGGACCGGATCATGAAGGACCAGGCACGTTCAAGTCCCTGTGAAGATCTTTGTTTCCGAATGTCCCGGTCATCCTGCTGATACATACCGTGAAATTTGAGTAACTGATAGGTTTCTTCGGTAACATTCGGTTTCTCATTTGAAAATTCAGAAACAATCTCACCCCGAAGTCCATCAGAATTCAGTTTCAATTCCTCAACATTAATTTTTGCCATCATTCACCTTCATTATTTCAAAACCGGTTCAATCATTTCAAATTATAAACGAACGGAAGCTGCAAATTGAATCGCTTCAGATTCAGTCAGCCTGTCGTGAAGCAGCACAGTTTTCCCAATAACCAGCAAAACCGGAGCTTCCTGATGCGGGTGGAGTTCATTTATTTTCGCAAGCGTACCGGTTAAAACCCGCTGATCTGCACTTCCGCCATTTTCGATAAATGCAACAGGTAAATTCCGGTCGGCACCCGCTTCAACTAAAAGAGCAGAGATTTGACCAGCAGTTGATCGTGCCATAAAGAAAACCAGTGTTCCGTTAAATTTTGCAAGCAGATTAAAATCCAATTCTGCAAGTGAAGCCGAATCGCCGGAAAGAACCATGAAACCGGAAGACACACCCCGATGTGTCAACGGAATTTTCCCATACGAAGAGCAAACCTGCAAAGCAGAAACACCCGGGACAAACTCAAAAGGTGTTCCATTTTCACTTAAATAAATGGCTTCCTCACCACCCCGGCCAAAAATCAAGGGATCTCCCCCCTTTAACCTGACAACCATCTTTCCTGAACTGGCCGACTCAACCAGTTTTCGGTTGATTTGAATCTGGGAAAGCTGGTGCCTGCCTGATCTTTTTCCGCAATAGACCAATTCTGCATACGGTTTTGCTTCTGCCAGGAGGCTTTGAGGAAGTAAAGCATCGTAAACAATAACGTCAGCCTGGCGAATGAGTCTGAGAGCTTTAACCGTAATCAGCTCAGGATCACCGGTTCCGGCGCCCACCAGATATACTTTTCCCTTTTCACCCGATTTCAATCTGGAAATCCCCTTTTTCAGTTTCATAAATGAAGTCCGCACTCATTTTTATCACCACCCCAGCGTCCTGAACGGTCATCAGCTTCACCTGTCCCTAAAGAGGTACAAGGTTCACAGCCAATACTGGTAAATCCTTTTTCAAAAAGGGGATGAACCGGCAGATGGTTTTCCTGTAAATAATCCCAAACCTGCCTGGAATTCCAATCGAGAATGGGATGGAATTTGGATTGATTCCGGTTGTTTGTTGTCAGGATGGAAAGTGAAGTCCGGTTTGAAGTCTGACTGTTTCTGATACCCGAAATCCACAGATCATAATCAGTTAAGACAAGATCCATGGGGTCAACTTTGTTAATCTGGCAGCATCTGGTTGGATTCGTTTTATAGGGATGCTCACCCAGTTCAGAGAATAGTCTTTCTTTAGTCATGACAGGCTTGATCGTGATCAGATTAAGACCAAGCAAAGAAGTTACATCATCCCTGAATTTTAAGGTTTCTTCAAAATGGAAACCGGTATCCAGGAAAAGAACCGGAATATCGGGGTAAACTCTAGTCACGAGATGAAGCAGCCCGGCAGAGAACGTCCCGAAACTGGAAGAAATTGCAATCCGGTCAACAGGGAAAAAGTCAACAATCCGTTGAACACGCTGATCTGCAGTTAAAAGACTCAGAATATCATTTGGCTTCTGGTTTTCAGACATGGATTTTCCGATAAATGAGTAGCAACCAGTCAAATCCTTTTGGATCAGACTAAATTCAGGGAAAGTAACAGGAAATGGATTAGGCAGGTGTTGCGATCAACAACAACAGGTCATTCGGGATTCAAAGCCGGGTAAATTCGGGGTAAAAACAGCTGCAGAAATTCTCTCACTATTTATTCGTCTTATTCGTCGTAATCGTTCCAGCATCATCACATCCCCACACGGAAAAACAATTATTTGTCCGGTCTATTTTTTATTATCAAAATTATATTCGGCATTTTGCCTTATCCTGATGCAATAATAAAATATTATTTTGTTTTTGTCAACCGCACGTTATACTGTTTTATTATATTTCAATAAATATAATATGTAGTTTACACTGTAATGCTTATATATGCCGTACATTATTCTGTTTGTACACAATTCTGCCGTACAACAGATTAACAATGATAAAATATGGCGGGCTAATATATTTTTAAGCAGGATCGTTTGCTGAGGAGTTTCTTTTAAAAAGTATAGAGTGCTGAGAGTTTAACTTCCGTTCCACCCCATACTGTTTTCCCGGAATTTGATTTTACAGGTGCACCTGAGCCCGATCCGCCTGAAGTTTTAGCTGCTTTTTTAACTGCATGAACAGGGATAAGCTGACTCGCATCCAATCCGATAATCACCCCGTTCACGTTCCAGGAAATATCGATTTCGAGTGGAATAATATCGGCATACTGATAGGAAAAGGGAGTGTTCCTTTCATTTTTCCTGCCAATTAAAAAAAACAGGGGTTCCCAGGTTTGAATCTTTAATTTGGGACGGGCACGTTGCCATCCAATTGAAAAACGGGCAGAACCCCAATTATCAGCTTTATAAGTTGTTTCGAGATTCAAACCGGGAATGCGGATTATGCCATCAATTGAGAAAAAATAGTAATCACCAATAAGTGCTATGACAGCGGGTGTAAACGGAAAACTCTGCAGCAATCCTCCTGATTGAAGCGACATCTCCCGGTAAGTCACACCTCCACCCAAATTCCAATTTTCTGTGATGTCTTTTGTCAGTCCTGCATTGAAGAGATGGGAGGTCACCTTTCCGGATTCAATTCCTGAAAATGGAAAATTTTTATACAACCATTCCGGTTGACCCTGGCCTGAATAAAACCGGCCATCAGACTGAATGAACCAGGATTTTGCTAAACCAGATCTGAAACTGAATTTCCCTTCCTGATTTTGATAAGAACCCTGCTCCCTAAATGTTTGATTATGTCCTGAAATCTTACTTTTCCCCTGTTGAAACCATCCTGAAAGTGCTGAGCCAGAATTCAAATGCCATAAAAATCCACCTTTGAATTCAGTGATCGCCGCCCATTGTGAAAACTCAGGTTTACTGTCGTCTACCTGCCAGGTGTGAGAATATGCCCGGTGTCGAAATTTAGTTTCCCCGAAAACAGAGAATGCAGGGTTAATATTAACGGTTAAAAGAAGAGCCGCACCCGGTTTTGTTGAGTTATTTCCGAAGGTGAGTGAACCGGACGGTTGAATTTTAAACCGATCCCACTGAAAAGTGAGTTCCGTTGAAAAAAGTTCCGATTTATTTTCAAGGGTAAACGTTTGGTTTTGCTGAAAATTTGAAAAAGAAAGATAATCAGTCTGATGGATTAAGGTGAGGGAAACCGGAATTTTCCTGATTTGAAATCCAGCGTTTAATTTTGATTCAGTAAACCAAATATCCCAGGCCTGCCGTGAACTTTTCTCATGATAAAGAAGAGTATTGTCAGTAGAAAAACTGAGAGAGGATTGAGCAAAAACTGAAGGAAAAGTGAAACTTAGCAAAACGGGGACGAGAAAAGTCACTCTTAAAAAACGAACAAACAGATTACCGCCAAAACGGTAAAAAACATGAGACCAGCTAATGTTGTCTGATCTCATATTTGAAAAAAATGAAAACCGGGGCAAATTAAGGTCGATAGGTTAAAAGCATTGCAAGAACAGGTCCAAGCAATTCTTCAAGCCTTGCCAAACCAGCTTGTGCGGTGAGAATCAATTCGAATATTTTCTGGTTACTCAGTTCCGGATTTTTTTTGATAACATCATCCTGCTGATTATCATATTCACTCTGAAGATACAGTAGTGAGGAAATAATATCACGGGTTGAATTCAATTGCCCGTTAACAAAAACCCGTCCGTTAACTAAGCCGTCAGAACGTAGTTTGACTTTCTGAGTCACAAATAAATAGGGTGTAATATCAGGGTTTTTAGGGTCGAAGGGCGGCAGTGAATCAACATCAACACCGGTAAAATCTGAGTTCTTAAAATCAATCATACAATACATAGACAGAATGCTTCTGAGATATTCAAGATAGGCATCCATCAGATAAAATTCGGTATTATCCATGTATTGGGAAGGTAAGGCCGGGAAACCCATCATTTTACCGGTTAAGGCATACTGATATTCAAAACCTGTAGATTTCTCAACGAATTCAAAATTTTCAATTGACTGAGAGATCTGCGGAATAATTTTCGTTAGAAAATAAGTTTGAAGTAAAACCACATCATCAGGGTTTTTTGCTCCCTTTTTAATCATCAGTGACATACTGTTGATCATCATTTCCTGTGAAAGAACGGAACCAATATTGAAAGGTACAAACCCAAGTGAAAGCGGAATATCAGAATTCTGAACACTGAAAACACCATTCTCATTGAGTTGAATCAGAAATACTTTAAAAACGGGATCACGGTATAAGGAAAGCATTTGGCACATTGCCAAACTTACCCGAACATCTTTGTCATCCGGCCGCTGACTTTTAAGTTCTTCATAAAGTTTCCTGGGTGAATCAAAATCAAAATCTCCGAGCTGAACCGGGTCTGTCACATTTGCCTGAGACATTGAGGCAAATACTGTTTCCATCGAGGTGTTTGCCTCTGTTTTCAGTTGCTCATAAGTTTTGACAGGATCGATTTTTGCTTCCTCTTTTTCAGGATCATCAGAACAACCCCAAAACCCGCCAAATGAAGCAATTAATAAAAGTGCCAGCAATTTTTTCATGATAAAATCCTATTAGATACCAAATGACAATAAGTTCTGGAAACGGGATTAACGCAAATTAAATTCAAAATTGTTAATTGATAAAAAATGATTACCTGTTAACTTTTTCAAATGATAACGGGATAAAAATACATTTTTTTCGGGATACTGTCTATTATCAGAAAGTTTTAGGTTCAGAAAAACAATAAAGGTCCGCCTGTCCTAGCAAAATAGAACAATGCGGACCAAATTAAAAACTCAGCCACCTGCCCGTAATGAATTCACAATATTCATTTTTGAAGCACGTACTGCAGGAAGAAATCCACCAAAAATTCCCATCACAATGGCAAAAAGGAATGTATATCCAATAATTTCCGGACTGAGTGAAAATCCGAATGCCAATTCAGAAAAAGTGCCGAAATTGGTCGTTGAAAATGAAACAAAACCAAGAAGCGAGGCAAGTGCAAGACCCGCAGCAGCTCCTATCAGAGAAAGCGCCATGGCTTCAATCAAAAATGCAGTCAAAATACTTCTTCTGGGGAAACCTAGCGCACGAAGCGTTCCGATTTCAACCGTCCGGTTTGCAACGGCAGCGTACATGGTAATCATAGCACCGATCATTGCACCAAAACTGAAAATGATGGTGATCACAAGACCAAGCCCTTTAATGAATCCAGCCATCATTTCTGACTGTTCAAGATAAAACTTTTGTTCCTGTTTCACCTCAAGTTCCTGCAGCCGTTTTTCATTTTCGATTTTTGTTTTGATGATTTCAAAATCTTTCATATTGGCAAGCCGAAACGTGAAACTTGAAAATGCATTCTGGCGGTTGAATTCATTAAGTATCAGTTCAGCATCAGTCCAGATTTCAGAAGCAAATCCGGTTTTCCCTGCATCCATGATTCCAACTACAGTCCATTTTTTTGAACCGATTTCAATCTGACCGTTCAGTTCAATATTTTCAAACCCTTCGGCTATACGGTTACCCACAACGACTTCCATCTGTCCCGGCTTGAACCATCTTCCATTCACCAGAGAAACCTGGGGACGAAGTTCAAAAGCAGATGAGGAAATACCCCGGATTATAATATTTCCCATATCCTTCGAACCCTTTTTACTCAGGTTGATCATGGTCACCACATCTCCGGTTCCATACGGCTGATTATCCTTATTTCGTGCAAGTTCAGGGAAAGTAGAAATCAGATCAATCTGATCACGCATGATTGAACTTGCCAGTTCAGAGTTTGAACCTTTTCGAATGATGATTACATTATCTTCTGAACCGGTTGCCACCATCGTTTCTGTTACACCCTGTGACAGCATCAGAACTGCTGCAAAAACGAATACAACCAGCGAAATACCGACAACAGTAAGCACCGTGGTAAGCCTTCTTGTCCATAAATTCCGCCAGTTATAACTAATTGGGATTTTCATATTTTTTGTCCTTTATTAACAGGATTAACCAATTTGACGTAAACCTTCAACAATCGAAATCCGTGACGACTTCCATGAAGGGAAAATTGAGGCTGCAAGGCCAACCAGAAGTGAAAATCCAACCATCATAAAGATTGTGGATGGCAGTACCTGAAATACAGGGAATATGGTCGGGAAGGCATTTCCGAACCCGTTTGCAAGAGGGAACGTTAACAGAAGACCCAGTACCCCGCCGGCAATTGAAATAGTCAGGGATTCTCCGATTATCAGAATGGCAATAGTGGTACCGGTAAAACCAAGGGTTTTCAGAACGGCATATTCCCTGATTCTTTCCCTGGCAGACATGATCATTGTATTCCCGAGAACCAGAAGAATGATACCGATAATCACATAAGAAATCAGTTGAAGGGAAACCAGAATCGCACCTGAAAGGGAAACGAAACTCTGCTGAAAAGCTTTCTCAGTTTCTGTTTTTGTCTTTGCTGTTGAATTCAGGTACATACCATCGATGACCTGAGAAACTTCAGATGCACTTTTAGGATTATCGATCTGCATGATGTACCAGCCAACAAGCCCTGAACCGTAACCCGGAATGCTTTTTACTCTTTCGTCCAGATAAGACCAGGGAAAGAAAAGCTGGGTTTCATCAATATATTTATCTTTTCCTGTATAAATACCGGCAATTGTAAAATCCCAGGTTCCCGGATAGATATCCCCGGTAAACGTCATAATATCACCGATTTTCAGATTATGCTGATCTGCAATTTTTTTACCGATGATACAGGAGTTCGGTTCTTTTTTAAATCGGTCAAGCTGGTCGGATGGAATCAGATATTCGGGATATAATTCCATGAACGTTTCTGCATCCACAGCAAATCTGGCAAAGAAATTTTCCGGCTTGTCTTCCTTATATTTTCCGCCAAACCAGTTAGCGAATGAAACACCTGTCACTCCCGGTACTTTTTGAATCTGATCCCGGTAAGAAAATGGAAGTGGAAATATAAACGAAACCGCATGCCTGCTGATGAGCCTGCTTGAGGATGAGGCATCCACACCTGCATTCCAGGCGGTTACAACGGTCCGGAGAAGTCCGAATGCCATTACGGCTACGGCAATTCCGAAAATAGTGAGAATCGATCTCAGCTTATGACGGAAAACATTTTTGGAGATGAGTTTAATGACTTTCATGGCTTACTTTCCGTCTCCGTTAACCATAAGCTCACCTTTTTCCAGGTGGCGGGTAACGTGTGCTTTCTCTGCTGCGTGCGGATCGTGGGTCACCATAACAATGGTTTTCTTGAATTCCCGGTTTAGCCGGTCCATCAGATTCAGGATTTCTTCTGCTGATTTACGGTCAAGGTCACCTGTGGGTTCATCTCCAATGATCAATGTCGGATCGGTAACGACTGCCCGGGCAATAGCAACACGTTGTTGCTGACCACCAGAAAGCTGTTTCGGATAGTGATCCATCCGGTCACTTAAGCCCACAATGTTCAGAACCCCTTCAACCCGCTGTTTCTTTTCCTTTTTGGAAAGATTGGTCAGTTCAAGCGGTAGTTCAACATTTTCGTAAGCGGTCAGAACGGGAATCAGGTTATAAAACTGGAATATGAAACCAATATTCTGGGAACGCCATTTTGCCAGTTGAGTTTCATTCAATTTGGCAATATCAGTACCGGCAATAACAATTGAACCACTTGTTGGACGGTCAATTCCGGAAATCAAATTCAGCAAAGTTGTTTTTCCGGATCCAGACGGACCCATCAACGCCATAAATTCGCCTTCAGGAACATCGAGAGATAAATTCTGAAGAACCGGAATTTCAATTGTTCCACGATAATAAATTTTGGAAACCTGATTAACCTGAACCAATGTACTCATAACTATTCCCTTGTTAATGAATTGCTAAAAATGCCGGATGGTGATGAAAATGCTTTGAAAATGCAAAGATTTCCTTGATTTTTTAAACCAAGGTTCCCCTCCTTTACCAAAGGAGGGGTGGCGAAGCCGGGGAGGTTTTTCCAAATCAATTCAAACCACCCCTAACCCCTCCTTTTGAAAAGGAGGGGAATTAAAAAAAACACTTGTAACTTATAACTTATAACTTTTAACCTGTAACTCCGAAATTATCGGGCACTTCGACTCCGCTCAGTGACCGAAATTTCCCGTAACCTACTTATCCCCTACCTGATCACCCGATTTCAAACTTTCAGCCGGACGAAGAACAACTCGTTCCCCTGCTAAAACCCCTGAGAGGACTTCAATTCTCGAACCGGCAGAGGATCCTAATGAAACGGGCTTTTCAGTCACTTTTCCGTCAGACAAAACGAAGACAACCTTCTGATCATTCCGGGTCACAACAGATGCAACCGGAATGGTTAGTTTCGGACTTTCCTGAACTGAATCAGTTTTTGCAGATGCATTCAGAAAATCAACCTTCGCCCGCATTTCAGGCAACACTTTACCATCTGTTTTCCTGAATCTCACTTTGGTCAGTACTGTAGCTTTTGCACGGTCGGCTGTAGGCACTACTTTATTTACATAACCCTGATAACGGGTTTCGGGGTAGGCGTCCAGCATAATTTCGCAGGGCATTCCCTCTGTAATTTTCTGAATATTCGATTCAGAAACTTCGGCTTCGACTTCAAGTGAAGTCATATCAGCCATTATCACCACATTTCCCCGTGAACCTGCCGCTGCACCAAAAGGAGAAATCACTTCGCCTACATTTGCATTTTTTGTTAGAACGACACCGGTAAAAGGTGCTCTGATGTTGGTATTTTCAACTCCAACTTCAGCAGACCGGATTGCCGCTTTGGCCACGTCAACTCCTGCGGTTGCTGATGCTAAACCTGAAACAGCACGCCGGTTTCGGAATTCAGCATTTTCAAATTCAGATTTTGAAATTAAATTACGGTCAAACAATGATCTGGAACGGTCGAGATTGAGTTTTGACTCTTCAAGTTCAGTTTGTGCAGAGGTTAAACCTGCTAGAGCCATGTTCAGATTTGCTTTTGACTGATCGAGTACCGCTTCTACATCCTGACTTTCAATCCGCCCGATTAGCTGACCCTGAACAACCTTGTCGCCTTCAATAACGAGTAATGTTTCAAGCCGCCCCGTTCCCTTTGAAGCCACGGCAGCTTTTCTCTGGGCAACAATATAACCACTGGCCACCATGACCGAATTTTCCTGGGCAGGTGTTGACAAAATGGCTACCCCGGTTTCAACAGGTCCGGCAGCAGATCCGTTGCTGGTAAAATACCAAACCAAAAGAATAACCAGCACCGCCGATCCGGCAAGAACAAACCACTTTCCATTCCCTGAGGCAGGTTCCGGTTGGTTTCGGTTGATTTTAAGAAAAGATAGATCTTGATTTTGGGTTGAAGACATAAAATCCGGCACTTTTTAATTATAGGAATATTCAATAAACAAAACTGTTGGTCTACGAATTCCCGGAAAAATGTTTCATCACTAAATATAACTGTACAAATATATAGTCATCCAAAAACAAACACAACTATTTTTTTGTTTACAAATTCAGTTGAGGAAATTTTCCACAGCGTTTGTAACTTTACAGATTCATAAACTAAATCTGGATTTGATATGAAGCTACTACTCAGTTCCCTTTTCATCCTTCTGTTTCCACTGGCATCTGTTGCCCAGTCAGAGTTGAACATTGACAGCCTGGCATCCTCTGTTCTTAAAACTTTCGACGTTCCGGGTGTTGCAATTGCAGTTGTGCAGGATGGAAAAGTTTTACTTGAATCCGGATTTGGAGTAAAAACTTCCGGGAAACAGGATCGTGTGGATGAAAATACGCTATTTGGGATTGCGTCAAACAGCAAAGCGTTTACAGCCTCTGCCCTGGCCATACTTGTTGACGAAGGACGATTAAGCTGGGATGACCCTGTTATCAAGTATCTTCCTGATTTTCAGCTTTATGATCCATGGGTTACCCGTGAAATCACCGTTCGGGATTTGCTTTGTCACCGTTCTGGTTTGGGTCTGGGTGCCGGTGATCTGATGGTTTTTCCAACTGCCCTTTTCACACCCGAAGAAATCATCCGGAACATGAAAACGATTAAACCAGCCAGCAGTTTCAGGTCAACTTACGCCTACAACAATCTCATGTTTCTGGTTGCAGGTTCCCTGATTCCGGCAATTACTGATACGTCGTGGACTGATTTTATTAAAGAACGATTCTTCAAACCACTTGGAATGGCAAATTCTTATCCAACTTTTTCAGCAATCAAAGGAAAACCCAATCAGTCATCCTATCATGTCTGGGTTGATGGAAAATTACAGGTCACACCTGGTGAAAGTATGGATAATTGTGCACCGGCCGGCGGAATTAATTCGTCTGTTCATGATCTGACTAAATGGATGATCATGCAGCTTGATTCAGGATTGGTACGAAATTCAGCTTCCGGAAAATCACGTCTGATCAGTAAAAAACAATACCGGCAGTTGTGGTCAACCCAGTTTCCTTTTTCACCCGGTCCCCCTCCTCCCGGCATGGAATCTCTTAAAACACAATATGCAGGATACGCACTTGGCTGGAATGTCAGGCAGTATCGGGGATACCAAATGGTGAGTCACACTGGTGGATTAACCGGTATGGTTACCCGATTGACCCTCATCCCTGAGAAAAAGCTGGGAATTGTTGTTCTCACCAATCAGGAATCATCAGAAGCATTCAACTCTCTGACCTTTTCCCTTTTAGATCATTACATGGGCATGGAACCTGCCAACTGGACTGAAAAATTCAAAGCAATGAAAGATTCCTCTCAGGCAAAGAATAACCGGTTTCTTGCGAAACTTGAAACAGACAGAAATAAGAAAAGTAAACCGTCACTTTCTGCTGAAGGTTATACTGGAATTTACAAAGATTCCTGGATGGGGGACATGGTTATCAAACTGAACGGTGAAAACCTGACTCTTCAGTTTGAAAAAAGTCCGACCTTAACGGGAAAACTTATTCACTGGCAATATGATACTTTTATCGTAAAATGGGATCACCGTTATCTCAGGGCGGATGCATTCGTCACCTTCTCCCTGAATCCGGATGGTTCTGTTGATCAGGTTAAAATGTCTCCTGTTTCACCTGATACAGATTTCAGTTTTGATTTTCAGGATCTGGAATTGAGAAGGCAGTGATACGTGGGTACGCTGTACAGGGTATAGTAAGAGGTGGAGGGGAAAGGCGTAAGGCATAAGGTTTAAGGCGTAAGCCCGTCGATGGACGGGTTTCAACTGTTAGCAATGATTCCCCTCCTTTTCAAGGGGGAGCCTGCCCCGAACGCTTTCGGGGGGTGCCAAAGGCGGGGTGGTTGTGTCATTTACCGTTTTATAGTTTTGAATGTTTTTACTTTCCAATTTTCCCATTCTGCAAGTTTTCCGCCTGTTACCTGTCAAACAGGAACGTAGTTAAACCAATCTTCTGTTTTACCATCAAACAGGCTGACTGTTTGACATCCTTCCTGATTTTTAGAATCTAAACCGAATCATGCTTACTTTCTTACAAAAAACCTTCACTATTAACCTTTTGCCTTCTCTGTTGCTGATTTTCTTTTCAGTTGATACAGGTCTTGGTCAAAATCAGGAAAAAACCCGGGGAGACTGGTCAGTCACACCGATGGTGGGTTATCAGGGTGCCCATCAGCAAGGCGGATTTACAGGACTTGTTTTTTCGTACAAATCATGGATTGCCACTTCCTTAACTTATGGAAATGATGATCTGAACTCCCTTTCCTTTTCTGGGAACTGGTTTGTAAATGAGGGTGAAAGTCAAATTTACCTCAAAGCCGGTGCATCCCGTTTCTGGCTGATTGAACAGGATAATTATAAATACCGGCTAACATCTGCGCACACCGGCATTGGGTTTCAATCCATTTTTTTCGAAAACTTTGTTGTAAACTCAGAGATTTTGGCGTTAAAATACATCCGCCAAAGTTATTCAACACCCGATTTTAAACTTAAAAATGAGTTCCATCTGGATGAAAACTATTTCTTTTTACTTGGTATTACTATCGGTTACCGGTTTTTTTTATAGCGGATGTTCAGAAACAGATTCTGAAGGTTCTGATTTAATTCTGATTGGACATCGAGGATTAAGCATCTCAAATCCGGAAAATTCTGAGGAAGCTATCACTGCCCTGATTAAAAGTGGTTGCAGATATCTTGAAACGGATATTACCATTTCCGGGGATGATAGTGTCATTCTTTTTCATGATGACGAGACGGATCGTCTGACTCCTTTTTCGGGTTCAACTCTTTCTTTTCCGGCGAATGAGTTACGGGAAGGTTTCAGATCGAAGATGGGCGGAACACTTTTAACCTTTTCTCAGTTTGCTTCCCGGTACGGAAACCAGTTTGATGAAATTTATCTTGACTTGAAATCGGGCCAGGGTGATGCCATTTTCAAATTGATCAGGCAAACCATCAATATTGCCAAAACAACAGGAATTACTCAAAAACTGATTTTCACCTGCCCTTACACTGCGGGACTGGATTCAGTGTTAAAAATAAGCCCCGGAATAAAAACTGCAATTGACAACGGTCCTGAAGGGGTTTCAATTGCCATTCAGAAAAATTACCCTGTGGTTTTGATCGAACAGTCAGATTTAAATCCGTATCTATATTCGCTGGCCAGGGGATCAGGAGTCAAAATAATCGGTTACACCATAAACAGTTTACCTGAAATTCAGAAAGCAATTGAATCTGGGGTGAATGGTGTAATGACAGATAACCCTTCACTTTTCAGAGATGCCGGCTACTGATTTGCCCGTTTCAGTTTGAGTGAAAACTGACTGCCTTCACCGGGTTTACTTTCCACAAGAAGTTCACCGCCGTTTTTCTTTGCAAATTCCAGACATAACTTAAATCCCAACCCGACGCCCTTTTCGTTTTTGGTGCCAAAACGGCTTTCAATTTTATCCTTCCGGAATAAATTCCTGATCTGAACTTCACTCATTCCTATTCCTGAATCTGAGATTGTTGCAATCAGCCATTCACCCTCAATCCTGGTTTGAATTCTAACTATCCCGCCCGGTTGTGAAAACTTGATGGCATTCGAAATCAGATTTCTAAGTATAACCCGCAATTCATTTTCATCGGCATAAACCAGATGTGAATCATCAAGCTGGGTTTCTACAGATATATTTTTATCGGAAAGCAGCCGTGAGTATAAACTCAACAGTTCGCCAATGAGATCAGGAATCCAGACTACAACGGCATGACTTCCCGGATCAGTGAACTGCTGATTGACCCAAATCAAAAGATTGTCGAGGGTATTATAGACCTGGGCAACTGATTGCTGTAAAGTAGTCAGATAGGCAAAACGTTCTTCTTCAGTCATATCATTCTCGTTAACGAGCTCCAACCCCTGCTGTATGCCTGAAACCGGACCCCTTAAGTCGTGGGCGATAATTGAGAACAGTTTGTCTTTTGCAGCATTTACTGAAAGCAGTTCATCCTGCTGGGCTTCAATCAACGTAGTCTTAAGCTTTAAAAGCCGGTTTTTACGATGAAGTTTGTAGAGAACAAACCCAAGTATAAGCGTGAATACCAAACCGGAAAACAGAATGATCCTCAGATTGCTCTGTTCTTTATCTTTTTCCTTCATTTCAGCAGTAAGCTTAATTAAATCGGCTTGCTGCTTGTGATAGGCAAGATTATTGGCCATTCTGAGCAGTTCCATCCGGTTTGTTCTTTCCTCAAGCGTATCGGCCATCTCTGCAAACTTGAGATAATTCAAGAATGCCTGATGGTAATTACCCCTTGCAGAATCAATTTTTGAAGCAATCAGATAAACATCCCGCCAGACAAAAGAATATCTGTCCCTTTTTTCAAAAGTTTCCATCAGGTAGAAAGCAGAATCCAGTAAGGACCGGGCTTTTAACACTTCCTTTTTCGATAATGCCATTTCAGAAAGCGACTCAAATGCACTTGCAGCACCACTAAAATGTTTACCCAAAAGACTAAAACGAATGCTGGCCCTGTAGTTAGTTTCTGCCAGTTTACTGTCACCGGATTCTTTGTAAAGTCCGCCAAGATTTAAATAGGATATGCCAACCCAGGCTAAATTATTGTATTTTTTTGCCAGTTCAAGCGTTTTATTATAATAGACAACAGCATCAGGATAATCCTTATTTCGCTGTTTAATCAGGGCAAGTGTATTGAGTGCACTGATTTGAATGATATCTCCCCACTCGGTAAATGGTGATTCAACGGTTTCTCTGAATGCAGCCTCTGCTTTTTGATTGTCACCCATCCGGTAATACAGAAGTCCGATGTTATAGGTGATAATTTTTATTATTTCGGGACTTTGGAATTCAGCATTTTCCTTGTAAGCAATCAGAATTTCAAGTTGTTCATCTTGCCGGTTGTATTTTAAATAGAATAATTCCTGAGCCTGAAAAACCACTACCAGCATCCGGTAACGGAGGGGTTGGTCTTTGAGGATATGAATAACTTCATAAAAAAAACGGTCGTGATCCTGTACAGGTAAATTTTGGATAATCGGGGAAAGACGTTCAACCGATTGCAGCCAATTGGAAGAATCAGAAACAAGCAGACTATTTTTGATGGAATCAGGCAGGAAGGAATCTGAGGCCAGAAGATTCTGAAAAGAAACAAGTAAACTGAGGAGGCAAAACAGTTTTTTCATTTATTCAGGTTTCTGAAGTGTTCTTTTTTTTAATTTAACACCAAACTCGTTTTCAATCCGTTCAACATAAACCTTAACCGGAACATTTTCGCCATCCGAAATCACATAGTCAATCTGGTTTTTATGCAG
Organism: Bacteroidota bacterium; assembly: GCA_020161835.1. Classification (GTDB taxonomy): domain Bacteria; phylum Bacteroidota; class JABWAT01; order JABWAT01; family JABWAT01; genus JAFLBE01. The sequence continues at coordinate 177,115 of JAIUNL010000005.1, forward strand.
CAGATAGGCCACATTCGGACCGTATTTATGGGCAATAATACGGGTCACTCCCAATTCGATCATTTTATTCACCACATCCGGACCCACATGGCCTTTTTCATTCTGAAATGAATTTGCAATCCAGCTGAAGTGTCCGGAATCTGTATCCAGAACAAGAAAGCCTTCACCCCTTGCAAAGAATTGTGCTGGCAGGTCTTCAAGGTTGTCTGAAATGGCAGGGATTACGATTTTCATGGAAGTTGAATTGCGTGCTGAAGGAAAATTGCTGAAAAACTTAAAGATAATAGAAAATTCAGGAAAAGTCTTTGGGGATGAGAAATGGACAAAAAAAAGGGCGACCAACCGGTCGCCCTTACTTCTTACCCCGAAAGTGTTTCCGAGCTTCGCCGGATCCGCGGTTCGTAAACGAACCTTGGACGGGATCTTCGCTTCGCTCGACTTCTTACTTCTAACTTCTCACTTCTTAACGTCTTGTTTCAGCAGATACTCATTCACCGTTTCAGCCATTTTACGGCCTTCAGCAATGGCATGAACCACCAACGACGGACCTCTGACTGCATCACCTGCAGCGAAAACTTTTTCAAGGGAAGTCAATTTATCAGGAGTGGCTTTTACATTACCTCTCGGGTCAAGTTCAACTTTCAATCCGGCAAGCAGGCCCTCATGAACTGGGTGAACAAATCCCATTGCAAGCAAAACCAGATCTGCATTGAAAATCCGGTTACTTCCGGGCACTTCCGTCATGTTCATTCTTCCGGATGCATCCTTTTCCCATTTTACTTCAGCTACTTCGACCTGTTTAACATGGCCGTTTTCACCGATGAATTGTTTGGTCGTCAGATTCCAGTGCCGGTCGCACCCTTCCTCATGCGAAGATGACGTTTTCATTGTAAACGGCCAGAATGGCCACGGATTGGCATCATTTCTTTTTTCAGGAGGCTTGGGCATGATTTCGATCTGCGTGACTGATTTTGCTTTTTGGCGGATTGAAGTACCCACACAGTCAGAACCCGTGTCCCCCCCACCAATGACCAGAACATGTTTGTCTTTTGCAAGAATCCGCTGATCTTCAGGAATTTCGACGCCGGCGTTAACCCGGTTTTGCTGGGAAAGAAAATCCATAGCAAAATAAATTCCCTTTTGTTCCCGGCCGGTTGCAGGTAAATCACGGGGTTTCATGGCACCGATTGCAATACAAACGGCATCAAATTCTTTAAGCAGTGTTTCTGAGGTGATATCCACACCCACATTCACTCCGGTTTTAATAATGAGCCCTTCAGCTTTCATCACGTCAACCCGGCGGTCAATAACACTCTTGCTCAGTTTGAAATCGGGGATTCCAAAACGGAGTAATCCACCAACCGATTCATTTTTTTCAAATAAGGTGACGGTGTGTCCCCATTTGTTCAATAAATCTGCAGCTGCCAACCCTGCGGGACCTGAGCCAATGACCGCAACGGTTTTCCCGGTTCTGACTTCAGGCGGCTGAGGTTTGACGAGATCGAGTGAGAAAGCTTTTTCAATGACGGCACATTCATTTTCACGGATGGTAACCGCTTCTTCATGAATATTGAGTACACATCCTTTTTCACAGGGTGCCGGACAAACCCGACCTGTAAATTCAGGAAAATTATTGGTTGAATGAAGGATGTCAATGGCTTCTCCCCACTCGCCACGGAACATGGCATCCTGCCATTCGGGCATTGTGTTTGAAACCGGGCATGAGAACTGGCAGAACGGAATTCCGCAATCCATGCAACGGGAAGCCTGAAGCTGGCGTTCATCATCAGCCAGTGTTTGCTCAACTTCACCATAATCGTGAATCCGCTCATGAATCGGGCGGTTTCCGGCATCCCGCCGGGCTACTTCAATAAATCCTGTAGGATTTCCCATATCGTTACTTTTTTATTTAAGTGATTAATACAAAATTTGCTCGCTGAGACGCAAAGGTTTTTGGGTTTAAGTTCCTATAACTGTCCTAAATCTGTCATCCTGAGGGATCCCGAAAGCTTTCGGGATTTTATCGAAGGATGTTGTTCCGCATGATGTCGCCCTTCGATACTATTTTTTCTTCGAAAAAATCACTCAGGGTGACAATAATTTCCTACTGCCTAACATCCAAACCACCCCGGCTTCGCCACCCCCCGAAAGCGTTCGGGGCAGGCTCTCCTTGAAAAGGAGGGGAATCATTACCTAACAGCCAATAGCTAACAGCTTATGCCTTAAACCTTACGCCTCTGCCCCGTCACTTCGACTCCGCTCAGTGTCCGGGTTGCCTTTTCCCCGTCCCCTGTCCCTTGTCACCTGTCACCGGCTGTTTAATATCTCAAATGCGGTTCATCTTCAGTTGCGGCCAGTTTTTCTTTCAGGGCAATCAGTTTTTGTTCTTCAAGGACTTTCTTGTATTCCAGCGGAATTACTTTCACAAACATCGGCTGATACTCATCCCAGTTCACCAGGATTTTCTCTGCAACCAGACTGTTGGTGTGATGCAGGTGATTATTGATGTACCGCTGAAGTTCAGTGATATCAGTAGAGTTATCCAGTTTTGAAAGTTCAACCAGTCCTTTGTTGCAGTAATAATCAAACGTACCGTCAACATCGAGAACGTAGGCAATACCGCCACTCATCCCGGCAGCGAAATTTCTTCCGGTTTTGCCCAGAACAACTGTCCGACCACCGGTCATGTATTCGCAACAGTGATCACCAACACCTTCCACAACTGCAACTGCACCAGAATTCCGTACGCAGAAGCGTTCTCCGGCAATTCCTCTGATGTAAACTTCACCACTGGTGGCGCCGTACATCAGGGTGTTACCCACGATGATATTGTCTTCCGGTTTAAAGGTTGCTGCAGAAGGCGGTACAACCACAATCTTTCCGCCACACAGTCCTTTACCGAGGTAATCGTTTGAGTCCCCTTCCAGACGGAACGTAATGCCCTTTGTCAGAAACGCACCAAAACTCTGTCCGGCAGAACCGATGAAACGGGCATTGATGGTATCTTCCGGTAAACCGGCATCCCCGTAAATTTTGGAAATTTTACCACTGAGCATGGCACCGACCGTCCGGTCAACGTTGGTAATCGGCTTGGCGATCCAGACTTTTTCTTTATTCTTGATGGCAGAGTTCGCCTGTTTGATCAGGTCATAATCAAGCTGCTCATCAATGTCGTGCTTCTGAGCCTGAACATTGCGGATGGCATATTTTTTGGCTTCTGCCGGAACGTAAACCAATCTTGAAACATCCACTTTTTTTGCTTTCCAGTTATCGGGGAAAGTTCTGGTGGTGAGCAGATCAGCACGGCCTACGAGATCATCAAATTTGGTCACGCCCATATCGGCCATGATTTCACGGATTTCTTCAGCAAGGAACCGGAAATAATTCACCAGATGATCAGAATCACCGATAAACCGTTTTCTCATTTCCTCATCCTGGGTTGCAACCCCAACCGGACACGTATTCAGATGGCATTTTCTCATCATCACACAGCCGAGAACAACAAGAGCACCGGTTGCAAAGGCAAATTCTTCAGCGCCCAGCAAACCACCGATGATCACATCCAGACCGGTTTTAAACTGTCCGTCTGTCTGGAGTTTCACACGGCCACGAAGGTTGTTCATAACCAGCGTCTGGTGAGATTCCGAAATTCCCATTTCCATGGGGAGACCGGCATATTTGATAGAACTTTGAGGTGAAGCACCCGTTCCACCTTCAGCACCGCTGATGATAATCACGTCAGCCTTGGCTTTCGCAACACCGGCAGCTACCGTTCCGACACCATCCTCAGAAACCAGTTTCACACTGATCTTGGCATCCGGATTGGTACACTTCAAATCGAAAATGAGCTGTTTCAGATCTTCGATGGAATAAATATCGTGGTGCGGCGGAGGTGAAATCAGCGTAATGCCAGGCGTCGAGTGACGAAGCTTGGCAATGATTTTATTCACTTTCAATCCGGGAAGCTGTCCGCCTTCTCCCGGTTTTGCACCCTGAGCAATTTTAATCTGGATTTCATCGGCATTCATCAGGTAATTGGCTGTAACCCCAAAACGACCAGAGGCAACCTGCTTAACCGCACTTCTCAGACTGGATCCGTCTGCCTGCTTTTTGAACCGTTCGCTGTCTTCGCCGCCTTCACCGGTATTCGACTTACCGCCGATGGTGTTCATGGCTTTGGCCATGGCTTCGTGCGCTTCTTTACTGATGGAACCAAAGCTCATGGCACCGGTAATAAACCGTTTGGTGATCGATTCACCCGATTCAACCAGATCAATGGAAATCGGATTCCGTTTATAATCGAGGAATCCACGCAGAAAAATAGGTTTTCTGTTATTCGTGTTGATGTGAGTGGTGAACTCTTTAAATTTCTTGTAATCGTTTGTGCGGGTTGCCCATTGAAGGAGGGCAATTCCCTGCGGATCCCAGGCGTGGGCTTCGCCATCTTTCCGGTACTGATAAAACCCAAAAGTTTTGGTTAGTCCAGGTTTACCGGCAGAGAAAAACTGTCCGTGAGTAATCAGTGCTTCACGCTGAAGTTCTTCGAATCCAAGTCCGCCGATGCGGGAAGAAGTACCTGTGAAATATTTCTTGATGACTTCTTCGCCGATACCGATGGCTTCAAAAATCTGGGAACCGTGATAACTGCGAAGGGTTGAAATTCCCATTTTCGACAGAATTTTCAGCAAGCCGGCATCAATCGCCTTAATGAAATACTCACTGGCTTTTTCATATTCTTTGTGGATTTTTCCGGTCTGAACCAAATCATGGATTACGGCAAAAGCACCATAAGGATTAATGAGACTGGCTCCGTATCCGATTAGAAGTGCAAAATGGTGAACTTCTCTCGGCTCGGCAGTTTCAATAACCAAACCAACCTGCATCCGCTTTTTAGCGTGGATGAGATGGTGATGAACAGCAGCCGTTGCAAGTAAGGACGGAATCGGGGCAAAATCTTCGCTGATTCCACGATCACTCAAAACGATGTAATTGTACTTGTCATCCACTGCTTTTTCAGCATCGGCACACAAACGGGCAACTGCTTTTTCAAGCGCATCGGGTCCGCCATTTGCCGGGAATAACATATCGAGCGTGATGTGACGGAAGCCTTCTTCGTTCAGATCAAGCAGTTTTGCGAAATCGGTGTTGGTTACAATCGGGGTTCTGAACCGGATTGATTTACAATGGGACGGCGTATCGACCAGAACATTCTGGGAAACTGAGCCGATGTAATTGCTCAGCGACATCACCAATCCTTCACGGATCGGATCGATAGGCGGATTGGTCACCTGAGCGAACAACTGACGGAAATAGGTGAAAAGCCGGTATGGTTTTTCGGAAAGAACAGCCAGAGGTGTGTCATTTCCCATGGAACCGGTCGGTTCATAACCTTCAGCAGCCATCGGGGTGATAACCGATTCGATGTCTTCCTTGTTGTAGGCAAACACTTTCAGATATTTCTGAAGATCTTCACCCAAACCGGAAGTCACTTTGGTTTTCGATTCAATTTTGTTCAGTTCCAGACGGCTTTCTTTCAGCCATTGCTGGTACGGATGGAGTTTTGCAAGCTGGGATTTCAGTTCATTATCGGGAACAATGATGCCCAATTTGGTATCCACCAGCAGAATTTTACCCGGACGGAGACGTCCTTTTTCACGGATCTGGTCAGCAGGGAAAACCTGGCAGCCGACTTCAGAACCCATGACGATCAGATCATCTTTAGTAATCAGGTAACGGGAAGGACGAAGTCCGTTTCTGTCGAGCGTTCCGCCAACAAAACGTCCGTCAGAGAAAACGATCGAAGCAGGACCATCCCACGGCTCCATAATCGTCGAATAAAATTCGTAATAAGCTTTCAGGGAATCCGGAATCGGGTTTTTATCATTCCAGGATTCAGGAATCAGCATAGAGAGCACCATCGGCAGCGGACGACCGGCCAAGTGCAGGAATTCCAGTGCATTATCAAGTGATGCAGAATCACTTTTGCCCGGTTCAATAATCGGGAACAGCTTCTGAATGTCGTTGCCGAATACTTCGGTTTTCAGCAGACCTTCACGGGCTTTCATCCAGTTGCGGTTACCCTTGATGGTGTTGATTTCACCGTTGTGGGCAAGATACCGGAAAGGCTGAGCCAGATCCCAGGTCGGGAAGGTGTTGGTGCTGAAGCGGCTGTGAACCAGAGAAATGGCACTGGTCATGGCCGGATCTGCCAGATCGGGAAAATAATCCTTCACCTGCTGAGGGGTTAACATCCCCTTGTAAATAAAGACTTTAGACGATAAGCTCGGGAAGTAAAACGCCCGTTTTTGCTTCATATCCGAATTGCGGACGGCATTTTCGCTGAGCTTCCGGGCGATGAATAATTTACGCTCCAGTTCATCCTGCTCGTAATTCCCGGTCAGGAAAACCTGTTTCATCACCGGTTCAGATGTTCTTGAAATCTCACCGAGGCAGGCACTGTTAACCGGAATTTCACGGTATCCGATGAGGGTCAGTCCTTCCTGTTTGGCGATATCTTCAAAAATCTTGAGGCACTTTTCAGCTTCTTTGGTGTCTTTCGGAAGGAAGACACAGCCGGCGCCATACGTACCGGGTGCAGGAAGTTTGATTCCCTTGCTGATAAAAAAGTCGTGGGGAATCTGCATGAGAATACCGGCACCGTCACCTGAAACGTTATCGGCACCTTCGGCGCCACGGTGAGTCATGTTAACCAGTACATCCAAACCACGGCGAACGATTTCGTGGGATTTATTACCCTTGATGCTGGCAACAAAGCCGATTCCGCAGGCATCATGTTCATTTTCGGGATTGTACATCCCCTGGGCTTCAGGTAATCCTGTTTGCATAATTTTTCAATGAGTTAATGAAATGAAAAGCTGAATGAGTCATTTTTCCGTGTTTCGCATCAGGTGCGGGAGAATTCTCCGACCGGAAAAACGAGTAACCAAGGCATAGACCAAATGAATGGATTCAGGGTAGAATCGGGTATATAGTGCAGGATAAGAGTATGGGGTGGTAACTTCCTGCTGCCAAAATGAAATCATAATTGTGTCAGAATTTCATTTAATGAGGTGCAAATATAAGGAAATTAAGGAAAAGAGGACAATTTACTGAAGGATTTAAAGGAGAATCTAATAGTTTTTTAAAAAGGGGTATTGAGTTTTATTCCCCCTCCGACGGGGAGCCTGTCCCGAACGCTTTCGGGAGGGTAAGGGGGTGGGTTTTGGGAACCACCAAATTTCAAAAATGCAAATTCCCTTTTTCCACGGACGATATGACCTCATCCCCGGCCCTTCTCCCATGGGAGAAGGGTGTAAATACCGGAGGAAATCCTGATTTTGCCTTTTTATTACGCTGAAACGGATGGCATCTTGGTAACCCCGTGCCCCTCGATACTCAGCCTGCGGCTGAACTCGGGGTCCGGGGTTTAGATTCCCCAAAATTTGCCAATACCCCAGAACTACGATGCATCGTGGCTCTATGAAAACCAAATAACAGAGACGCCCATATAGGGCGTCTCTACCACAAAAACCAAACAAAAACCAAATCTCAAAAACTAAAAATCAGACCAGAATCCACCTAAAAAGGAGGAAAAGGACACCGGACAGTAGCATGGTAATAGGTAAAGTTACCAGCCAGGCAATCAGGATATTTTTAACCGTTCCAAGCTGAAGGTTTCCGAAGCCGCCGGTTGAAACCATGGTTCCGGCAATACCTGAAGATAAAACGTGTGTTGTTGAAACCGGTAACCCAAAGGCAGTTGAAACCCCGATGGTACTTGCTGCAACCAGTTCGGCACTGGCGCCTTGAGCATAAGTGAGGTGTTTATTTCCGATTTTTTCTCCGATGGTGACCACAATCCGTTTCCAGCCAACCATGGTACCCAAACCAAGAGAAAGTGAAATCATGAGCAATACCCAAAACGGGGCATATTCGGTGTAGGTTTTCAATGCGGCGACCGACTGTTTCAATTCCTTTTGTTCTTCTTTGGTCAGATTAAGAAGAGGTTTGTCAACATGCCGTTTTAATATTTCGTCAATTTTTTTAGAGATCAGTAAAATATCTTTTCTCATTTCAAACTGGCTGGAATCGGGAACATAGGAAAATGAAGTTTTGGAATCGGTGATCACCTTCAGGACGGCAATTTTTTCCACAACCAATTCGTGATTTTTCTTATCTTCTTCATTCAATCTTGACAGTTCGATGTGGTAAAACATGCTTTCAACCTGAGAAATCTGCTTATTTAATTCCAAAGGTGATTTCGCATGATCAATGGCAAAATAGGCCGGCACAATCCCGATCAGAATGATCATCATCAGACCAACACCCTTTTGTCCGTCATTGGATCCGTGGAAAAACGAAACCAGTGTACAGGTCACCACCAAAATTGCCCTTATCCACATTGGCGGGGGCACACCCGGTTCTGGCTCCTCGAATATGATTTTATTTTTGATCACCTTCATGAGTAAAGCCATCAATCCCAGAGCAACTGCAAATCCGAAAATGGGAGAAATGAGCAGCGAAAGTCCCACATCCTGAACTTTGTTCCAGTTCAATGCAACGGCCTGACTGTCAGGCAAAAGTAAATAGGCAATTCCAACACCAAAGATGGAACCCAGCAGAGTGTGCGAACTTGAACAGGGCAACCCGTAATACCAGGTCCAGAGATTCCAGGCAATGGCGGTAATAATCAGAGCAAGAATCATGGACAGACTGTGGAGAATGTTGTTGTCTACAAGGACTTCCGTCGGAAGCAGGTTTAAAATCCCCATGGCAACGGCAATTCCGCCGGCAAAAACGCCAATAAAATTCCACATACCCGACCAGATTACGGCTGTAATGGGTTTCAGCGTGTTCGTATAAATGACGGTTGCAACCGCATTGGCGGTATCATGAAATCCGTTAATAAATTCAAAAGCACAGGCGGCAAGGATACAAATCAGGAGTAGAATGGTGAGTGAACTGTCTAAACCGAACATTGCGATCTTTCTATTTAGTGGATTGAAGCGCTGCAAATTTAGGGTGTAAAAACGTCAGGTGCCTTATTTTGCAGATTACAATATTGTTAAGAAAACGCTGGTGTTTTAATCCGTTTTGGGGTTGTCGGATTTCTTTTTTTAATTGATTCACGATTCACCATTTATTTATTTTTGTGCCCCCTTCTTTTTATCGGTGGGAGAGTCCCTGAAGTTCATGGTTAAAGTGAAAAATTAAACAGGCACAACTCGTCGTTTCGGTTTTCAGACAAATTCTGGTTTTTCTTTTTTCAGGGGGTGAAATGACCTCTGCATGATGTCAACCTGAAGGGTAGAGCCACGATGTAGAGACGCCCATATAGGTCGTCTCTACGACATTCAATTATCCTTCGTATTCCCGCTTACCACGTATCACGTACCACATATCACCCTCCCTTTCCCCCATTTCATCCGGTCAAAAAATTATTTCATCCGTAAAAGGCAGAATTATTGCCCAAATCGCCTGAACTTTGTTCCCAGATTTTAAACTAACCGGAGAAGCCTTATGTCAGTTCGTCTTATCGCCCTTTTAATTCTGCTTGCTTTTGCAGGTGCCGGCGTTTCTGCTGCAACCAATCCCAACCCACCGGCTGCCGCAAATGACGCCAAATTGAGCCGTATTTATGGTAAAGTGGTTGACCGTGCCACGAAAGAAGCTCTTATCGGAGCAAACGTGATCATTATTCAAACCCAAATGGGTTCAGCCACCGATTTAAACGGAAATTATTCCATCGAAAAAATCCCGGGCGGCATTTATAACGTGAAAATATCCATGCTGGGATACACCCCGATTGTGAAAACGGATATTTCCGTCAGTCCGCTGAATCCAACCTACCTGAATATCGAGCTGGAATCCGCAACGATCGAACTCAAAGAAGAAATTGTGGTCGAAGGTTCTTACTTCTACAAACCCACCGAAACCCCAACCAGTATGCAATCTTACAGTTATGAAGAAATCAGACGTGCACCGGGTGCTGCAGGTGATATTTCGAGAATGATTCAAACGATGCCCGGTGTGGTTCAAACCACTGACAGCCGGAATGACCTGATCGTTCGTGGCGGAAGTCCGGCTGAAAATCTGAATCTGGTAGAAGGATTTGAAATCCCCAACATTAACCACTTTGGTTCACAGGGTTCTTCAGGCGGACCTATCGGGATGATGCAGACCGAGTTTATTTCTGAAGCCAACTTTCTGACCGGCGGATTCCCTTCCCTTTACGGCGACAAACTGTCCTCCATTCTGGATATCAGACTGAGAGAAGGAAATCCTGACCGTCTGACCGGTAACCTTGAAATGTCAATGGCCGGTGCCGGTGGAACGATTGAAGGACCTATCGGAAAAAGTACAACCTTTATGTTCAATGCCCGCCGGTCTTATCTTGATCTGATTCAGGATGCCATTCAGCTTGCTGCCGTTCCCGGATACACCAACATCAATGCAAAAGTTACCCACGAAATTGATGAGCATAACAGCTTGAACTTTGTTGCGCTTGCCGGATTCGATGACATCCACTTTGAAGACGATCCGAAAGAAACTGATCCGGAAAAAAGACTCAGTGAAGATGTGAAATCTGGCGGATATCAATATCTGCTGGGAGCTTCCTGGCGTCATTTGTACGATAACAAATCTTTCGGCAATCTCTACGTCTGGTCGACCTGGAATAACTACGAAGCAAAAGTTATCAATCTGTTCCGTCCGGAAAATGCACCTGACCGTCTTTCTGTTGACAACAAATCAGACGAACGGCTTTTTGGTGCTAAATATATGTACTCCACCTATCTGGGTAAAAACATTGAATTCAACGCCGGTGCTTCGCTGAAACAAACCGGTTTCAAGTATGATCTCGTTTATGGCGGTGACACCAATGCTTTTGGCTCTTACAGTGGTGCTTACACACACAAAATTGATAAAACCTTTCTGAAATCTGATGCCTATTCCCAACTTGTTTACAAACCGCTGGAAGACTGGAAATTTACTCTTGGCGGACGGGTAAATTATTTCGAAGCATTGAAAGAGGAGTTTTCGTTTGACCCGAGAGTGGGTGCCAGTTATGCCGTACTTCCTTACCTGAATCTGAATGCCTCATTGGGGATTTTCCATCAGTCACCTGAATGGATCTGGCTGTACGGAAATGATGTGCCCAATACCAATCTGACCTATGTTAAGGCTATGCATTCTGTGATCGGATTTGACTACTACCCCGACTCTGACATCAAGGTAACGCTTGAAGGATACATCAAGAATTACTCTGACTATCCGGTTTCACTGAGGGATTCTATGCTGTCACTGGCCAATTCTGGTGATGATTTTGGTCCGAACGGAATTGCTTCACTTGCCAGCAAAGGCACCGGAAAAAGTATGGGGATTGATTTCTTCGTGCAGAAAAAGCTGACGGATAAAGTTTATGGTCTGGTTTCCTACTCGTACAGCAGAACGAAGCACAAAGCCCTTGACGGCGTTGAAAGACCGGGAAGTTTTGACATCCCGAATGTCTTAACTCTCACCGGCGGATACAAATTCTCAGAAACCCTTGAAATCAGCGGTAAGTACCGGTTCATCAACGGCAGACCGTACACGCCGGTTAACATGGCAGCTTCTCAGGCTGTAAACCGGATGGTTCTGGATCCGACCAGAATCAATGAAAACCGTTACCCTGATTATTACCGGTTTGATGTTCGGGTTGATCACCGCACCTTCTTCGATAACTTCACGATTGTCTCTTTCTTTGAATTGCAAAACGCCACGGGCAAACAAAATATCTATGGCTACATGTGGAATAAATACAGCCGGACGACGATGAAAGTGTATCAGTGGGATCGTTTGTTTATCGGCGGTGTGAAGGTGGAATTTTGAGATAGGTGGAAGGCATAAGGTGTAAGGCCTAAGCAATTCCGGTCATTGAGGTTCTGGTTACTGAGCCTGTCGAAGTATCGAAATGACCGGGGTTGGTGGTTAATGAAAACAAGTTCCCCTTTGAAGGGGGTGAATGATAAATGAAATTCAAATTGCATTTTTCCTCAACCCCGTAGGGGTGATATGTTTGTAGCCCCGGTCACTGAGGCTCTCGAAGTGTCGGGGTTAGCGTGTTGAATTGATACCCGCCCGGCCACACATCTTTGTTAATGCTTTTCACTCTTTCCGGGCGGCCATTCGACTACCACTTCGACTCTGCTCAGTGACCAGCTCAGGGACCGATTTTTTCTTTTTGTCTCCGACGGTTTTAATTCCCCCTCCAACGGAGAGCCTGTCCCGCTACTGCGGGAGGGTAAGGGGGTAGGTTGAACAAATCACCAAAATCCCTTTTTTCACGGCCTTAATGACCTCATCCGTCTCCCGCAAGCGGGAGCCACCTTCTCCCAAGGGAGAAGGGTGAAATCCAGAACAAAAAAAAAGAGACGCAATTTCTTGCGTCTCTTTTTGAAATATCAAAGCACCAAACCACCCCGTCCCGGGCACTTTGCCCTTCGATACAATTTTTTGCTTTGCAAAAAATCACTCAGGGTGACACGCTCAGAGATCAGGTTTTTTGCTTACGCCTTATGCCTTACACCTTACGCCTATTTAACCAGCATCATTTTCTTTGTTGATGAAAAACCACCAGCAGTCATTCTAACAAAGTAAAGTCCCGATGTTTTTCCTTCCCCATTGAATTCTGCAACATAGGTTCCGGCAGATTTGCTGGCATTGACCAGCGTTTCTACTTCCCGCCCAAGAGCATCATAAACCAGAAGCATCACATTTCCTGTCATTGGAACCGAATAGGAAATTTGGGTTGTTGGATTGAACGGATTCGGATAGTTTTGTGCAAGTTCAAATTGTGCCGGCGTTCCTTCAATGACGAGCAATTGACTGTAAGAAACCGTTCCGTCCAGATCGAGTTGTTTGAGGCGGTAAACCGCCGGGGACGAGGGACTTGTGACAAGGGACGTAAATTCATATTTCTGTGCTTCAGTGGTGGTGCCTTTGCCGGCAACAAAACCAATCGTTTCCCATTCTAGCTTCTCACTTCTGCCCTTCGATACACTCACTTCGTTCGCACTCAGGGTGACACCTTCTGATTTCTCCACTTCCCACCCATAATTATTGGTTTCAGTTTTTGTTTCCCACGAAAGCAGGATTTTCCCTTTTTGTTGACTGCCCGTAAAGGAAACCAGTTCTACGGGTAACGTTATATTCGATAAAATGTAGTGGACAGGACCCCTAAGCGCCAGTTTATTTGAATTTATTGAACCATCAACAGCCGTAACTGCACCGTCAGCTTCATCAAAATGATAGTATGCTACCAGATTAGGTTCGTTTCCAACTAAAACCTCATTCCTATTATCCTGAATTTCAGAGGGTGTGCGTGTGACCGACCAAAGTCTGAATTCATCATAATCAGCATGACTGTATTCGGTGTTTGCTCTGCCGCCGATGTTTAAAGAATCGGTTGAAAATGCAGTTGTTGCTCCAAAGGTGTTGGTGAAAACAGAAAGTCCATCTTTGTAAATCACCACATTCCCAGAACTGTTTCTGCTGATGGCCCAATGATGCCATTCATCTGTAGGGATTGGAATTGATGTATTAAATAGAGTTGTTCCACCGGAAAGAAAGTGGAGGTTTGTACCGATACGGAATAACCCAAATCCACGGCTTGCGGTATTGCCATAATAAAAAATGATACTGCTGCCAACTGTCGAATGCAGATTAACCCAACCTTCAAGAGTAACATCCGAAACGGTGGTTATGGGAGTCTGCCTCACACCATAAGTATTGGTACCATTAAAAGAAACTGCATTTCCGGTCTGCCCCAGAACGATCAATGGAAAGGCAAAACTGAAAATTAATCCGATAACTTTCTTCATGTTACACACTCCTGAAATTGAATACGACAACCATTTTAAGGATTTACCCGACACCGTAGATCAATAACCAAAAAGAAGTTTAAAATATCAAGTTAAGGGAGGGTGATCAATGGTTAATGGTTAATGATCAATGGTTAATGGTTAATGAAAACAATTCCCCCTCCAACGGAGGGGGTAAGGGGGTGGGTTGAACAAATCACCAAAATCCCTTTTTCCACGGCCTTTATGACCTCATCCGTCCGTCTTTCGCAGGCGGGAGCCACTCCGTCGGAGGCCGGATTTACAACTTCTCCCAGGGGAGAAGGGTAAAATCAAGAACAAAAAAAAAGAGCCACGATGCATCGTGGCTCTACAAAAATGCATTTAATTCCCCCTCCAACGGTTTTAATTCCCCCTCCAACGGAGGGGGTAAGGGGGTGGGTTGAACAAATCACCAAAATCTCTTTTTCTATGTGCGATATGACCTCATCCGTCCGTCTTTCGACGGCCACCTTCTCCCTGGGGAGAAGGGTGAAATCCAGAACAAACAAAAAGAGCCACGATGCATCGTGGCTCTTTTTTGGGTTGCAATTAAAATACAAACCACCCCGTCCCGGGCACTTCCCCGAAGGTCCGGGGCACGGCGGCTTTCGATAAAATTTTTTGCTTTGCAAAAAATCACTCAGGGTGACACGCTCAGTGACCGGGGCACCTCCTTTAGAAAAGGAGGGGAATCTATTTCCTTACCTAACAGCCTTATCCGGTCATTTCGAGAGCCTCAATGACCGGAGTTTCTTAAACCTTACGCCTTAAGCCTTATGCCTTACGCCTTAAACCTTATGCCTTACGCCTATTTCAGCAGCATCATTTTTCTTGTAGAAGTAAATCCGCCGGAAGTCATTTTTACAAAATAAATTCCTGATGATTTTCCTTCTCCATTGAAATGTACCGTGTATGAACCTGCTGTTTGTTGTTTGTTCACCAAAGTTTCAACCTGCCGTCCAAGGGCATCGTACACTGACAGATACACCAAACCAGGTTTTGCAACGGTATAGGTTACTGCCGTTGACGGGTTGAACGGATTCGGATAGTTCTGAGCCAGTGAAAACTCAAAAGGAACTGCCTGTTCATCATCCACAGATACCAGCGTTCCCTGAATTTCAATGTCATCAATAAACCAACCCCAGCCGGTTGTGTACGGATCTGAGAATAAACGCCAGCGAAGAACAATCGTATCGCCGGGAGCAAAAACGGAGAGTAAATCATACGTTTCCGTTTTCATCAAATCTTTAGACGGTGTGGCAGATGATGCTGTGTTATACTGATTCAGCCAGTCTGGATAACGGCTTGCATCGTATCCATCACCAAGTGGCAGCCAGTTTGTACCGTCTTTCGTTCCTTCCACGATCACATAATCGTAAAAATCTTCATCACCGTAAACACTGCCGGGCTCGCCGGTTTCTACAATGGCAATGTCTTTAAATTTCAGGATGGATTCTCCCTGTTTCAACACGATGGGAACTTTCAGCATAGCCGTTTTTTGACTGTTTTCAGAATAAGGATGCCGGGTTGTAAGTCCCTTATTCGGATAACCGTTTGGCTTCTGATGAATAAAATCTGTGGCATTATTTGTAAACGATACAATGAAATTTGAATAATCAGCCGTCTCATTCATGTTGGAAGTATAGGAGGCGGCCGGAGCCAGCAGTGTGATTTTTGCTGCTTTTGCAACCGATGACCGGTAATTCCAGTTATTCTTATATCCGGAAACCTGAATACTGACTTGTCCTTCAGGAAGATCATTCATCAATAACGTCACTTCCCTTGGACCCTCATCCGGGAGTTGAAGATATTTAGCAGAATTGACATAAACGATGGTGGAATCATACGTTTCCGGTATCATCATACTCAATTTAATCTGCCCGCTGAAATTCGGATTTGCAGACAGAATCCGGGGCGCTTTAATTGCAGCAGGAAGCGGAACGGTGAGCAGTTCAGGAATCGTTGCCGTCCAGATTCCACGGCCGTGTGTCGCCATCACAACCTGATCATCCACAATTTTCATATCCCAGATTGCTACAGCAGGAAATCCGTTATCAGAATAAGACCAGGTTGCTCCTGCATCCATTGAAATAAAAAGACCAATTTCAGTTCCAACCCAGATTTCAGACGGATTGTGAGGCATCACGGCCAAACAATAAGTTGCCACATTGGGGAATCCGTTCTGACTTACACCGCCAGAAAATTTGGAAAGATCAGTCCAGCTTTTTCCCAGGTTATCCGTTTTCAGAACTTTTGGCTGACCTGAAACTGAGAACATGGCATAGGCAGTTGAATCCTTCAGCGGATCTGTTACAAGACCTGAGAGATAACCAATATTTGAAAAATTAGGAACAGCCGTAAAGGAAAGTCCTCCATCCACCGAAACCTGCAGTGAACGGGGTGTTGTTCCGGTATTCATGCCAATTCCGGCCCAGACAATCTGAGGATTATGTTTTGATATTTCTATTTTACCGCTGGTGCCGTTAAAGCCCCAGTTTGTTTTTATCGGAGTTAATGCCCAGGTATCACCAAAATTATCTGTCCGGTAGGCGCCTTCTGCGTTAAATACGAAAACCAGATCCGGATCAATATTACTTTCGCCGATCCAGGTCACAAACGGACCCGTCTGTGGTACACCAGACATTTCTTCCCATGAAACACCGCCATCTTCTGACCGGTAAATAATATTATTGTAAATAGAACCCATTAACTTATTCGGATCCTTATGATGCCAAACTGAAGCAAATCCGTCGCCACCCAGCGGAGTTTCCCAGGCATTGGTCACCGACGTCCAAAGAGGAGAAAGCCAGGAACCGTTATCCTGAGTTCCGCCAAAGTACCGGTCTGATCCGGGCGCTTTATCTGCACCGTAAAACTGTGTGGTCAGATAACCATTCAGGGTTTTGTTCCAGGTAATACCTTCATCATCTGAGTATTCCACTCCCCCATCATTGGTTGAAATCAGACGGAAAGTTTTGGCATCTTCATCGAGAATTACAGTGTAAAGTCCGTGTTTATCTGCGTGAACGTACGGATACCCGGCGCCTTCATACCAGTGGGTCAGCTTGGTTTGTTTGGTGGATGCACTGATATCAATACGGTAAAGATCAATTCCGCCAACGTAAACGATATTTTTATTGAACGGATGAACGGTTATCGTGTTGTCATACCATCCCTGCTCACCTAACCAGCTGGTGTAACCATCGGTAATACCAACGAAAGACCAGGACTTACCTTTATTGACCGACCGGTATAAATCACTTTCAACACCGGCTTCAACTGAAGCATAAATCAAGGCTGTATCAAGCGGAGTAACTGAAATTTCTATCCGTCCGCCGGCAGGAAGTCCGGTTCCCTTCGCCAGCCAGGTTTTACCACCATCCACAGATCTGACCACACCAAAGCCATCGACTGCAGCATACTGGTAATTAAAGTCGGATTCCTGAGCGACAATCTGAAGGGTTGAACTGGCATTTTTAAAAACCTCAGTAAAGGATTCGCCGCCATTTTCCGTTCTGTAAATGCCCGTTTTGGTTGCAACAACAAGCACGTCTGCGTTATCCGGATCCACAATGATGCGGTTTACATAACTGAAAACTGCATTTTTTGCAGTGGATGCAAGCTGGACCCAGGTTTGTCCTTTATCTGTCGATTTAAAAATGCCATCGCCCTTGATGGCGTCAAAATTACCGAATCCTTCACCGGTTCCGGCATAAATCACCTGCGTGTTGGAAGCAGGCATAGCCAGGGTTGTCACTGCAATATTGGGCAGTTCAGGTGTGATATCAGTCCAGGATTCACCCGCATTGGTGGTCTTCCAGATGCCACCGCCGACACTTCCGGCAAACCAGGTTGAGTGTGTGTTGTCAGCCGGGTCAATAATCAAACCGCGGGTTCTGCCGCCATTGTTCCACGGACCTCTTTCAGTCCAGGTAACGGATGATCCTTTTTTACTGAAGGATTTTTTCGCGCTGACTTTTGCTTTGGCGAGTTCTTCAAGACGGTAATTGGCAGCATAGGAAGGGGATGTTTCACCTTCTGCCGTCCGGATGACGTTGTAATACGTCACGAATTCTTCCGGCTTATCTGGTTTTGCCCATCCGGCAGCTCTTTTTTCAATTTTGGAAAGAGTTCTCAGCTCAGCCATTTCTGCTGATGTGCGTATGGTTTTCTTCCGGAGTTCAGTGAGACGATTCGGGTGCTGAGACTGGTCGACATAGAGAAATCCGATAATGGCGGCCAGAACAAGGGCAGAAAGTGCGATTGCGAGGTTTTTCATAGAGTATTCCAGGGTTATTATAAATCGATAAACTGGGTGGTGAGTGTTTTGTTGAACTCTGGATCGGAAGAAATCATACCGGGTTTCTGTTCAACTTTAAGGCGTTTCCGTGCAATCCATTCGATGGATCCGTCACGGAGTTCACCTTTTTTCAAAATTAGGTTCTGCCAACGGTCAACAATCACATACCGGGTGATCTGAATGGGTTGCTGAGCGGTCCGTTCATTCCGGGTAAATGCCAGGGAAAGCGAATCATTTTCATTGGGAACCAGACGAAAAGAGGTGGTGCCAAGAGAACGGGTACAGATTGCTTTGACTGAATCTTCTGAGATGGGTGTCAGGGCTTTGCCGGAGGTGCCGGCGGTTGACTTGCAATGGTGGCAAGCGTTTATAGAAAGGAAAAGAAAACTAAAAAAAAGAGTTGCTTTAACAAAGTTCAAATGGATAATTCCCTGAATTAATTGCCTGATTATAGACCGAAAGCTAAACAAGTAAATTAAATGAGATTTTAATCTTAATTTATTTATCTAATGTTCGGCCTAAATTTACCAAAAAGAAGGTCACAATAGCAAGTTAATGGTTAGTGATCAATGGTTAATGGTAAAGGGTTAATGGTTAATGAAAACAAGTCCCCCTCCAACGGAGGGGGTAAGGGGGTGGGTTTTCTTTTCCGCCAATTCCTTTTGAAACGCAACACTCAAATATTCCTTTGTCTCCGACGGCCCCTTTTTCTGGAAAAAGGGGGAAAAAGCTTCGCCAAAATCCAAACGCAAAGGTTCTTTCCCTGTGAAACCTTCGGTTCACAAATCCCGCATGCCACGGAGTATGACCGGATTTGAATTTTCTATATTAAAAAAAACACCAGTTTTTCGGTCATTCTCCGAACGCACGAACCTTCACAACCGCACTTGCCCTGATTCTGGCAATAATTGCATTTTCCCTCACCCCAGAGGGGTGATATGTTTGTAGCCCCGGGCCCCTCGATACTCAGCCTGCGGCTGAACTCGGGGACCGGGGTTAATGTATTGAATTAATACCCACCCGGACACAAACGATTGTTACACTGAGTGTCCCGTCCCGAGAATCGGGATCGGGATGTATCGAAGTGCCCTCTTCCCGGGCGGAATGGGAAAACCCTTTTTCCACGGATGATATGACCTCATCCGTCCGTCTTTCGACGGCCACCTTCTCCCAAGGGAGAAGGGTGAAATACCGGTGGAAAATGAAATTAAAAACCCCCTCCAACGGAGGGGGTAAGGGGGTGGGTTTTCTTTTCCGCCAATTCCTTTTGAAACGCAACACTCAAATATTCCTTTGTCTTCGACGACCCCCTTTTGACAGGGCAAAAGGGGGCAAAACCCATTACCGCCCAGCCGCTCTTTGACTGGCAAATGGCACTCCGGCCCTGATCGAATCTGAACTCAGTCGGCGCTTACGCCTCCTTCAAACACAGATTCGATTTAACCGGGCACTGCGTTGGTTGCGGCGTCGACCGGCTGACGGCGGATTTAAATCCCCACCACAACGTGGTGAAACGTGAATAGCCCCGGGTGAAAACCCGGTGGAACAAAAACCACAACACAAACCCGCCCGGCCACCAACCCATTTATTTGCAATTCATTGTTCCGGGCGGAAATGGAAAACCTCCAACGTGGGTTTCATTAACCTCCCCAAAACGACAGAGACGTTGCGTGCAACGTCTCTACCAAAATGCAATTTTCCAATCCCAACCACCCAATTCCCTACCCCTAACCCGATGGATTCCCTTTTAATCGAATCGGTTTGGAACCGGTCAGAAAAAGTAATAGACAGCCAATAAAAGCCGATAATTGGAAACGACTTTTATATTTTCAACGATACCTTTTTTCTGATTATTATTTGTGCCGTATCCGGCCTGTGTATATTCAAGTTCGGTGGCAATTCTTGTTTTTCCTGAATTCCAGACGAGGCGTGGAGATACTCTGAAAACATGGGCGATGTTGGTACCCCGGCCGTAATACGATCCGCTGATATTACCTTCCCCACCCAGATTTTTCGTGAAACCTGCAAAAATCCCCGTTTCAAATGTTGTTCCCGTTGATAGTTCACCCCAAACCGAAAAAACCTGAATAGGCGTGTAAGTTTCCTTACCGGTACTGTCATTCACCGTTTGAACGGCATACCCGCCCAGCATCAGATGATCAGACAGGTTACTGCCAACCACCACTTCAGTCTTAATCACGACCGGATCAAGAAGTAACTTTGCATATCCGATACCGGCAAAACCGTTTACGGTCTGATCGGTGATGAATTTCGTGGAGGATGCTGTCTTTGAAGTCGCCAGCCGGGGTGTCAGCTTTTTATAGTCGAGTCCGGCGCCAACCAGATTTCCATCAGCTGAATACTGAACCTGCAGATGAAGATTGGGAATAACTGAATTGCGGAGGTACGTACTGCTGAATCCGTCAGGACCATTGCTGGTAAAATCACGCTGGGAGACTGCTGCGACAATCGCTTTGATGTTATCAACCGAATAGGAAAACCGGATCTGCGGATTTCTCGAAAAAGGCTGAAACGGAGCTCCGGTATTAAAGGAAACTACGCCGGGAAACATCTCAGCTACAAACATCGGATGCCAGGTTTGTCCGACCAGAAGAGTGGAATTCGCCCAATCGAGTTTTACAAAGGAATGCCTGAGTCTGAATCCGTTGACATCGCCATCGCTGTGACCAAAAAACTCACCTTCAATCACGCCGGATGTTTTGGCGCCAAAGGCATCCGGACCCGTTATTTTGCCATGCAGCCGGGTTTGGATGGACAACATATTCAACGTCGGTTTGCCATTGATGTCCTTTCCGTTGATATCAGGACTGTTCGGTTGCGGATAAAGAAGTAAATGGCCTTCTCTGAGGGTTACGGTTTGTCTCGAATCATAAAATGCATCGGTTTTTACAAACCCTGAGAAGGAAATACCGAAACTTTGGGGTTCATTTTGAGCCTGAAGTAAGGTATTGCCTAACACCATCAGGATAATCAGAAAAGGCTTCATCAATTTTCTCCGGAAATTAAAAAAGTTGACCGTTTTGTACCGTTTTGGTCAACTTTATAGCTAAATAAAAGTGAATGGGATGGAATTGTTAATCCAAATGCAGACCATATAAGTACAAAAATACCATTTACTCTGTTTATTTCCCAGTTCAAGCAGACAGGATGAAAATTAATGGTTAATGGTAAATGTGAATAGCCCCGATCACTGTCCTTCGCAACCGCACATGCCCTGATTCTGGCAGAAATTGCAATTTCCCTCACCCGAATAGGGTGAGACGTGAATAGCCCCGGTCACCGAGTTCAGCCGCAGGCTGAGTATCGAGGTGCCCGGTGGAACCAAAACCACAACACAAACCCGCCCGGACACCTATTTGTTTATATGCGAAATGCCCATTATCGGGCGGAATGGGAAAACCCTTTTTCCACGGGTGGTATGACCTCATCCCCAGCCCTTCTCCCAGGGGAGACGGGTGAAATACCGGTGGGAAATGAAATTGAAAACCCCCTCCTACGGTTTTAATTCCCCCTCCAATGGGGAGCCTGTCCCGCTACTGCGGGAGGGTAAGGGGGTGGGTTATTGAAACCAAAAATCCATTACAAATCGGATAAACCTCCCAAAAACAACAGAGACGCCCAGGTAGTTTTAACCCGCGGCGAAGCCTTGGGGGCGTCTCTACCAAAATGCAATTTTCCTCACCACAACGTGGTGAAACGTGAATAGCCCCGGTCACCGAGTTCTGCCGCAGGCTGAGCTGAAAGTCCGGCAACTGACGGATATCGAGGTGCCCGGTGGAACCAAAACCACTACATCCCTCCGGTCGAAATGAAAGTAGAATGGACCTTAAAAGTAAAAATAATGGGTTAACAATTTCTGTTTCCGGATATCAACAAGGTAAATTGTCCGTTCTGCCAAACTGTCCTTTTCGTCAATTGGCTGAACTAAAAAACATTCGTTATTCAATATTTTACCTCTTACACTAAACATTGATCCGGGATCCATAAGAAAACCGTAAAATTCAGAAGAATCTGCCTGGATCATTTGTGTGGAAGACGAAAACTGAAAAAACGTCCCTTTTCTGCTAACGATCATGGTATCAGCCGAATTAATTAATTTTGCAGCTTCTGATTCTGTCGGAAAAACTCCAGCATACGAACCGCGCTGAAAACCAAACAGTTTCGTCCATAAAGTAACCGCAAAGTTATTTGCCGGGAAAGCAAACGGTTCATAACCAATAGATATGCAACCTGAGGTTGTTGAAGGTGCCCTTGTTTCCCTGTCAATTCCGAGGTAGGTGATTGGACCACCTGTCCCCTTTATAACTCCATATCCTGTCAGATAACCCAACGATCCTACAACAAAATTACATCCGGGAACAAAAAACCAGGCAGACAGAAGGAAATACCATTTCAATTTTGATTTGGAAAGCAAAAGAAATGTTAAAATGGCAATCCATATCATCAGACTGAAAGCCAGAATTGGACTTATCCAGAAAGTCAGCCACGAACCAACAATCCCGATAATACTCCAAATCCGTGGTTTGCGATTCACACTTTCTTCTGCTTCCATTTTATGCCTCTTTTTTAAGCTGGGTTGGAATTGCGGTACGGATCCTATTTCATGACAAATGACATACAATTTTGATGCCTTTTTTGGGACTGGGTATTTGAGGGGTTAAATCGGGGATTTAGTGAACATTCAGGCCGGAAATGAACTTATTACTGTCTGGAAAAGTAGGCAGTAACAGGTCCTGAAAGGGGACAATCCTGTAAAAAGACAACTATAACTACTTTTGTTACAAGGCGATTTCAGCACCTTTTTTACCTTTTACAAATTCAAGGAATTAAGTAAATTTTTCTAAAGTATTACACACCCGACCGGACAAAACCTAACCGGTGGCTTCGAGAACCTCAGCCTCCGGGAAAACCCTTTTTCCACGGACAATATGACCTCATCCGGCCGTCTTTCGACGGCCACCTTCTCCCAGGGGAGAAGGGTGAAAATACCGGTGGGAAATGAAATTAAAAACCCCCTCCAACGGTTTTAATTCCCCCTCCAACGGAAGGGGCAAGGGGGTGGGTTTAAATTTATCCCCAAACTTCCTGAAAATTACCAAACAGAATTTCTTTTGTCTTCGACGACCCCCTTTTGACGGGACAAAAGGGGGGAAAATCCCTTACCGCCCACCCACTCTATGACTTGCGGCTGGCACTTCGGCCCTGATCGAATCTGAACTCAGTCGGCGGATACGCCTCCTTCAAACACAGATTCGATTTAACCGGGCACTGCGTTTGCCACTACGTCGAGTGGCTGACGGCGGTTTTAAATCCCCCACCACAACGTGGTGAAACGTGAATAGCCCCGGTCACCGAGTTCAGCCGCAGGCTGAGTATCGAGGTGCCCGGTGGATCCAAAACCACAAAACAAACCCACCAAAAACGACAGAGACGTTGCATGCAACGTCTCTACAATGAAAATTTTTCACTTATTTGAATTTCGAAAAATCAATTTTTTCGGATTCAATTCCTGTTTGATTAAAAAACTTATCCTGAGCAACTGTACACTTTTCAATTAAATCAGAAAGTGCAGATGTATCAAAATTCTCAATATTGGCCATTGCTTCTTTCCCTTTGTTTTGCAGGGACACCATTGCATCTTCGGGTACTTCTTCTCCTCTTTCAGCTTTCTTCTGAAGGTCCATTGCCGTTGACATAGATTCTGCGACCACTTCAAAATTGCTTTTAAACAAATCAGCAAATTCCTTTTGTTTTGCTATTAAGTTTTTAATCGATTCAAGTAAACCACGATCATCCCCGGGGTTTGTAATTTCATCCAACTGGCTTTGAAAATCAGCTATTTTTTCCTGAAGCACTCCGATTTTCGAAACGACATCATTTACCAATTTTACTTTTTCATTTGCGTCCAAATATCGGCTGCCCCTCAGATCAGAGAATGACTTTTCGAAATCTTTCATGGCTTTTTCCTGCTGATCGAGCACGATTCTGATTTCTCCAAAATATTTGGTCCATTCTTCTTTCCCTGCTGAACAACCAGCAAATGCAAGAAGGATAATTGAAAGTCCGATAAAACGTAGTCGAGTGCGCATTTGTTTTCCTTTCTTTTTTGAGTTGTAAATCTAATTCATATCCTGATGTTTTAACACCAATCTGCAAAACTCTATCAACTCTGAATAACTCAGATAATTCTTGCAGTCATTAGTCCGCCTGGCGCGAATTTCAATACAATAGAAATTAATGGTGAATGGTTAATCGAGCGAAGCGAAGATCCCGAACGCTTTCGGGATGGTTAATGCTTAATGGTGAATGTTGAAAACCAAGTATCCTGAGCCTGTAGAAGGACGGCCACTGACAGCGAAAATAAATCCGCCTCAATCAACAATTGACTTGACCATTAATGCATCCCAGATTCTGATTTGGCAGATTTCACTTCTTTCCATTGGTTATTTATTTCTACGAACACATCAGAACGGTAATCAATTTCTATCACATTATCTATGCCCTTAAATCTTTCTTTTCCAATAATCTGAATTGTTTTTTTGAAAAGAGAAACGGGAAATTTAATCTCGGAGGTGCGTAGATAACGGATTTCATATCTCATTTTAAAAATGACATCAACCGATTGAACATCTGCCCAATCAATAATTTTGTTTCCCCATAAAGGTGAATCTTCGGCAATTCCATTTTCTGAAATCTGGATATTTGTGATAAATCCAAATGAGAGTAAACTTAACAGGATAACAATCGATAATAAACTAACAACAACAATTCCCCAATTGCCCTCAATGATGCCCTGGAAAGTAAAGGAACCCAGAAATACAGGGATCATGATCGTATAAAAAAGGGTATGTGGATTTTTTAAACTATATTTTTTAAAAGTCATCGTTCTAAATATTATAAATGAATCCTGGTTCTATTTTTTCTACTGTCCTGATGCTTTAACACCAATCTGCAAAATTCAATCAACTCCTTAATAACTCAGATCATTCTTGCAGTCATTGGCCCGCCAGGCGCGATTTCAATACATTTGAACATGGATGATCAGGATAGAAATTAATGATTAATGGTTAATGGTGAATGGTTAATGTAGAAACCTGTTATACTGAGCCTGTCGATGTATCGAAGTGCCGGGGTTACCGTATTGAATTAATACCCGCCCGGCCACAAACCCATTTATTTGCAATTCTATTATTCCAGGGCGGAAATGGATAATCTTCCACGTGGGGACATTAACCACCTAAAAACGACAGAGACGTTGCATGCAACGTCTCTACAAAAAAACAAAAAATCAAATACACTTCTTCCACTTCTCTATTTCCAGAATGGCCTCCGGACGGTAATGAAACTTGATCCATTTTTCTTTGGGACGGAAACGGAGCTTCAATGGTGACTCGGCGGATCCGGTTATGAAAATATATTTTGTTGCCAGGGGAGTGCTTTTGCCCCACTCTTCCCGCGGAAGCAGAAACCGGGAACGGGGCGCATAAACCACCACGCCAAACTGCCGGACATCCTGCCAGGACAATACAGTTGTTTTAAACAGTCCTTCGGAAGTAATTCCTTCCTTTCCGATTCTGATTTTTGTTTTGCCGTTCAAAACCAACGGAACCAGAATAATCAGCAAAATCACCGACAAGGTGATGAAACTTCCCCAGTTCTGATGAAAAAAGGACATCCCAATAAAAACCAATAATGCGATGATTAGAATAGAAATGGCAATCAGATAAGGAATTCGATTAAAATTCAGTTTTGAAAACTGCAAAAAACCTCCGGGGTATGGGTTAATAATTTCTTTTTTCGGGGATTATATGACCAACCTTGTTCCAACTGATTTCAAGAACACTTACCCTTTAATTGACAACTTTATTAAAAGAGATCATTTATTTCATTATTGGATTTCGCATTGACGTTTTTCCATTAGATTTTTTACCAGTTTTATGACAATAACTTTCTGGATAGTCCATATTGCTGAATTGGGCCCAGTTTCTGTAAGCTTTATCACAAAACGGCCTTTTGGGATTAAACGGAATTTTCTCCCCTGTTCTTATACAGTAGCCCGTAGATTCTGATTCAACTTCTTCTCTGGTTGGTCGTACCTCTGATTGAAAACCTAATTCAATCTCATACGGGAAATCCCCAATAGTTTTTATTTCTTTGCTCCCTTTGTAATTCATAAAATCATGATAAAAGTTTTTTGTACTATCATGTAAAACATCAGATTTTACATAATTTTTACCAAGAAAGGAACTCAGTAGTTTCTTTTGAATAACAGGGCGTTTTACAAAAACCACCTCATGATCATGAGCAATCTCCATACATGTATTCCAGGCTTCAATATCTGTGGAGGTAGTAAAATTGCTAATAATATTTTGCTCTGAATAAACACCAAATTCAATGTTATTTATAAATGAATAATCATATAGGTTTATTGAGGTAATAACTCCTTTTTTTTCGTTGCCATAATACTTTGCATGAAGATTCGGGACATATACTATTGAAACATTTAAAAACTTCTTGAAATAATCAAAGTCCGCCTGACTTAGACTTCGGCTTACGTTTCCCTCGTTCTTACCAAATACGATGATAATATGGAGTTTTGGGCTATTGTTATGCTTGTTAAATAATTTTTTAAAATAGTCATCCAGCTTAATAAAAGGCGAGACAATTAGCAGGGTTTCTTCTGCCTCCCATATAATATCATAAATCGCCTGTTCAAGGTCTTTTCCCGTTATAAATTTTGCCATTTTTTTCTTTTCAGATAATGAGTGAGGAAATTCTATTTTGAATAGTAATTCGTATTAATCAGGATTTATTGATAAAATCGATAATAGCTAATGTAATACCAAAGAACATGTTACCTGTTTTCTTTTTTGGGTTTGCGGGAATAAATCTTACTGCTAAAATATCTGTTTTTTCTGTAAATATTGATTCGATTTTATCATTCCCACCCCTATGCCGCACTCTGTTTATAAAGATGCTGCTGGAATTCAATAAACAGTCTGCTGATGTTGGCTACGTCTCCCAGAATTTCTTTGGCATCTTCCAGCGACTGATACTTGTTGGTAAGGAGCACCGGCAATTTTTCCTGATCGAGTTCTTCGACGCCGGTTTCGATATACTTGCTCAGGACAAACGCAATAAATTCTTTCTGCTTATCATTCAGCAGGGCAAAAATGGTGGCTTCTGTTGCCTTCACTCTCGCTTCACGGGTCATGGCTATATAATCGCCGTTGAAAACGTACTCCAGCACATCATAAAGATCACTCTTTTCCATATCCACCAGCCGTTGCAGGGCCAGCAGGTCGGACTTGGGAAAACCTGCCTCTTCCAGTTTTTCCAGTAACGTTTTCCGTGTGATGGGATTGCTCCACAACTTCCGCAATTCTTCTTCGTCCCGGAATAGTTTTGGCATTTCGCCGAACAGATTGCTCAGAAATTCTTCCGATGAAATGGGTTTGCCGTCCGAACTCCAGAAGGAAGTTGAAACCATGTGTTTGATTTCCCGCTCTTTTCCGTTTCTCAGCTTTATGCGGATTTTCTTTTTCCGTTCCCGTCCTTCTTCTGCTTCGGTTTGTTCTTTGGCTTTATATTCACTCTTCGGTTCCTTCACTCCGGCCGGTTCTTCCCCCATCGGCTCGCCATCCCATTCAGGATCACTGAAATGTTTGTAGGCATCAACAAAATCATAAATGGTAAAAAACTCTTTCCCGTCAAATAACCGGGTGCCCCGACCGACAATCTGCTTGAATTCAATCATGGAATTGATAGATCGAACGAAAACGATGTTCCGGATGTTTCGTGCATCAACCCCGGTTGAAAGTTTCTGGGAAGTTGTCAGGATGGTGGGAATGGTTTTCTCATTGTCCTGAAATTCACGCAAAAACCGTTCACCTTCTTCGCCGTCATTTGCCGTAACTCTCACACAATAAAACGGATCTTTTCGCCCGGCATTCTGATTCACCAGATCCCGGATCAGCGCAGCGTGGCTCTGATTGGCACAGAAAATGAGTGATTTTTCGCTCTTATTGCATTCCTCCAGAAAAATGTTGACCCGCTTGGTTTCCCGTTCCAGAATTTCAATCGTGCGGTTAAAGTCTTTTTCTTCGTAAAGTTTCCCTTCTTCAATTTCACCTTCCACGACAGTGTCATCTGAGGTGTACCGGTAATCATCCAGCGTGGTTTTGATGCGCTTGACTTTGAACGGAGTTAAGAATCCGTCGTTGATACCTTCTTTCAGCGAATAGATGTAAACCGGTTCGCCAAAGTATCGGTACGTGTCGATGTTGTCTTTTCGTTTCGGAGTTGCAGTTAACCCCAGCTGCACGGCCGGACTGAAATAATCCAATATTCCCCGCCAGTTGCTTTCATCATTGGCTCCGCCCCGGTGGCACTCGTCGATGATGATAAAGTCGAAGTAGTCGGGCGGATAGTCACCGAAATAAGGTTCGTTTTTTGTTTCTGATGAGGACTCTTGATCGGTTGGCGGACCGCTCATGAAGGTTTGGAAGATGGTGAAGAAAACACTGCCGTTGGTGGGGACTTTTCCCTTCTTCCTGATTTCATTCGGTTTGATTCTGACCAAAGCATCTTCCGGAAAAGCTGAAAAGGCATTGTAGGCCTGATCTGCCAGGATATTCCGGTCCGCCAGAAATAAAATGCGGGGTCTGCGGTTACCGTCCCGGTTCAGATTCCACCGGGTTTGGAACAGTTTCCAGGCGATCTGAAAAGCAATAGCAGTTTTGCCGGTTCCGGTTGCAAGGGTGAGCAGGATTCGGGTTTTGCCCTGAGAAATGGCTTCGATGACCCGTTGGATGGCGATTTCCTGATAGTAACGCAACTGCCATGTGCCGCTTTTATCTTCGAAGGGAACCTGTGTAAATTTGATGAACCATTCCTGTGCCGGTTCGAAGGGGATGATTCCGGTGGAACCTGAACCGGTGTAGGTTTTATCCCATAATTCATGAGGAGTTAGATAAGCGGAAACCAGTTCTTCTTTGCCGGATTTCATACAGATCTGATAAATCTCAGTTCCGTTGGTGCTGTAAGTCGTCTCAACCTGAAGCTTTTCTGCGTACTTCTTGGCCTGCATAACACCTTCGCCAACCGACTGCTGATCGCTTTTCGCTTCGATCACAGCCAGCTTGATTCCCTTGTAAACCAGAACATAATCAGCGATATCCCGTCGGCCACGTCCGCCCGACTGGATTTTCCCGGCAGTGATGTTGTATTCCCGAAGGACTTTCGAGCCTTCAACAACACCCCATCCGCAAGCTTTTAGCTTCGGGTCGATTAATTCTGCTCTGGTTTCTGCTTCGTTCATGGTAACTCCTGATTTCCCCCGAACATATGCGAATGGCGGTGCATTCATAAGCGAAGGGCTACACCCATCGCTTATCTATTTCGCCCCGTTGGGGCTTTTACCGTATATGCCCCGAAGGGGTAACATATCCGAACATAGGGTGCAGCCCTATGTTCATCCCATCATAGGGTGGTGGTATTTCTATATCGCCTTCAGCGAAGCGCGATGCCCATCGCTGGTATATCACGCC
Source organism: Bacteroidota bacterium (assembly GCA_020161835.1). Lineage (GTDB taxonomy): Bacteria > Bacteroidota > JABWAT01 > JABWAT01 > JABWAT01 > JAFLBE01. Next base: position 206,865 of record JAIUNL010000005.1, read on the forward strand.
CCTGTGGGGCTTTATCTATGTTAGCCCTGTTTTCTTCACTCCCAGACATATCTCTCGTCAAAATCGACTTTATACTTTTTCAAAAACGTCCGGTATTCATTCTGGAAGGTTTTCTTGCTGTGATGTTCGTGCTGATTGGCGATGTACGCAATTACCGCATCCAATTCAGACGGATTCACCGAAAAGGCTCCGTAGCCATCCTGCCAAAAGAAGTTTTCATACCCTGCACCTTTGGTTTTTATCCATTTGGAGGAATGTGATTTTAATTCTTCCATCAATTTCATTAAGGTGATTTTTTTAGAAAGTATGCAGAGGATATGAATATGATCTGTATATCCGCCAACAATGATAACCGGACTTTCAAGTCGATTACAGATTCCGCCCAGATAGCTGTGCAACTCGGCTTCTACCAGTGGATGAATGAGCGGTTCTCTGTTTTTTGTACTGAATACGATGTGGATATAATTTTTTACTAACGACTGTCCCATGATGCCTGGTCTTATGTATTTTCATTCCGTTTTTCAGCGAAGGGCGGTGCCCATCGCTGGTAGATAACGCCCCGTCGGGGCTTAATCTATGTCAGCCCTGAAAGGGCGGAATATCCGAACATAGGGTGCAGCCCTATGTTCATCCCAACTCCCCCGCAAATGCCTTTTGCAGGATCGACTTTTTCAACTCTTCCAGATCAGTGAGTTTCTTCTGGTAGATGGTTTCCAGCTTCTGTGTTTCAGCCCGAAGGGAATCTAACTGATGGACGATGGTTTGTTGTTCTGTCTTTGATGGCAAGAGAATCGGAAATGTTACGATATCCCTTTGATATAAATGTGGTGTAGTTGCTCCACTAAGCCTTGAATTAACAATACTTTGAAAGAAAGGACTGAGTAAATTGTAATAAAGATATTTCGTCAAAACAGAACTTTTACATCTTATGAGAAGAAGCGAAGAATTGATTGTTGCAAAATCTGGCAAATCAGGAATAATTCCCAATTTCCCAATACCTGCTCCGTCTTTGCAAATTAAAATATCGTCCTTTTGAAGCATTATCTCTGGGCTTTCATCGTACCTTTCTTGGCTAATATGAAATGCATCCTTAAAATCAACATAATCACCATAGTTCAGAGAATGTACTGAAAGAAAAAGTGGACCCTGTTCCGTATATTCCTTTGCTGTTAATCCTCTCCAACCAATTCTGCCATTTGTATTTGCAACCTCCCCTAAATTCTTCACTTCCCAGCTCTCTCTTTTTCCCTTCCTACTACGTGTTGAAGGGCCAAACACCTCCTGCAAATAACTTTCAAAAAGAACTTTTGCGTTTTTGAGGTTTTGTTCGGCATTGGCTTTTGCCTTATCAATGGCAGCAAAGGCTTCATCTAAAATGGAAACAATACGTTGTTGTTCGGGCAGCGGTGGAAGTGGGATTTCAAAGTTTAATATTTGCTCTGTGCTTAAATTTGGCTGAGCAGCACCTGCGGCGATTCTCAAACTTTCTTCAACCTTTGTTGAAAGAAAATAATATAGAAAAGATTTGTTTAAACTTTTCTTTGGTGTAAACTTTCCGACCCGTTGGTTTAAATAAAAAACGGTGTCTGAAGTATTTATTCCAATCTTCCCTGTTGTTGCGCCAGACATTGCAATAACTAAATCACCAGAATAGACTTTGAATCTATCAAGATTCTCTTTGTAGTCTTTGGTTTCGAAATAAACAAGTTCTTTTGTGTCTAAAGATTCATTTTGAATATTTGTGATTCTAAGAATTGGCAATCCACTCTCTTTATAAGTTTTACTTTTAAATGCAAAACCATTTTGAAATTCACAAACCTCCCCCAATTTCTTTATTTCCCATCCCTGTTTCATAGCAACTTCAAAATTGAGTTCAGGATTTCTGCACTTTCTTCGTCCAGGGTCTTCATTTCTTCCAGAATGGCTTTGGGCTGGCGGAGGGCAGATTCTTCTTTTTTATTCGGATTTTTTACACTTAGGTCGTAGGTGTCTCCGGGTACTTCAGACATCGAAACACTCCAGGAATTGGGGCTGTCGGCAAAGGTTTTTTGTAAGGTTACAAACTCCGCCAGATCGTTCTCATTAAGCGGATTAGTTTTGCCCAGATTCCGGTCGAGATTCAGCGAGTAAAACCACACGTTTTGTGTCGGTTTTCCCTTTTCAAAAAAGAGTACCACAGTTTTAACGCCGGCACCGGTAAACGTTCCGCCGGGTAAATCAAGCACGGTATGCAGGTTGCAGCTTTGCAGCAAATTCTTACGGATGGCAACGGTGGCATTATCGGTATTGCTCAGAAAGGTATTTTTAATGACCACGCCGGCTTTTCCGCCAGCTTTCAGAATCTTGATAAAGTGCTGAAGAAAAAGTGACGCCGTTTCTCCGGTTTTTACCGGAAAGTTTTGCTGAACTTCCGCCCGTTCCTTTCCACCGAAGGGCGGATTGGCAAGCACCACATCATACCGGTCTTTCTCCTGAATGTCGGCCAGATTTTCAGCAAGGGTGTTGGTGTGGATAATGTTCGGGGCTTCCACGCCGTGAAAAATCATATTCATGATACCGATGATGTAAGCCAGAGACTTCTTCTCTTTACCGTAAAAGGTGTGCTTTTGCAGAATTTCGGTCTCTTTGGAGGAGAGTGATTTGCTCTTCCGCAGGTAATCGAACGCTTCACATAAAAATCCGGCACTGCCCACGGCACCGTCATAAATTTTCTCACCAATTTTCGGATCAACCACTTTCACGATGGTCGTAATCAGAGGCCGTGGCGTGTAATATTCTCCGCCATTCCGCCCGGCGTTCCCCATATTTTTGATTTTATCTTCATACAGGTGGCTCATTTCATGCTTTTCAGCGTGAGTGCGGAACCGCAACTGATCGATGAGATTGATCACTTCCCGCAGGTTGTAACCGCTTTGGATCCGGTTTTTCAGTTCACTGAAAATCTCGCCGATTTTATATTCAATCGTATCGGCACTGTCGGCGCTGGTTTTGAATTTTCTGAGGTAAGGAAAGAGTTTGTTATTCACGAAATCGAGGAGGTCATCACCCGTCAATGCATTCTGATGGTCGAGTTTGGCGTCTTTGCTTGTGGCGGATCCGTTCAGGGCAAGCTTTGGCATCGCCCAGACTGTCCACTGGAATTGCCGGTCGATGATAGGAGAGTAAGTTTTCCCGGTCAGTTCTGCTGAAGTTGCACGATCCTTTTCCAGGTCATCGAGATATTTGAGAAACAAAATCCAGGAGGTCTGCTCGACATAGTCCAGTTCACTTCCGCAACCCGCATCTTTATGAAGGATGTCGTCAATATTTTTAAAAGTCTGTTCAAACATGAGTTAGTTTCTGCTTTTATTTGAGGAAGTTAAAGTTAGGGTTGGTGGGTTTGGAAAACAAATGAGGTTTTTGGGGGGATTTCGAGAATTCTGGGTAAATAATGAAGTGACAAGCCAATTTATGAATAACAAAAAAGCGTACAATATTGACTATTCAGTTAAATTTGCCACTTGCGGTTTTGGGTAAGGAATATTTTTCCCTCAAAATGATAAAAGCCTTACATTTCACTCCATATCCATGCTGCAATTAATGAAGCCACAATACCAATAATAAGACCTATTATGATAGGTTCCTTCTGAAATTTTATTGATTTTTTGTTATGATTTCCAGTTTGAACGTCCGAGACCTTACTGCCCTTACCCACAATAACGTTTCCTGTGTTTTCATGTTTTGTCATATTATAACTTACAGATCCTATATTTAAAGTTGAGTTGTCATTACTAAATTTATAAATTGCTTCCGACAAATTTAAAACTTTAATTACTTCATTCTTGTGATTAATTTCATTTGTTTCTTGGTCATATGTATATTCTTGAGGAATAACTTCGTGGTTATACACAATTAATTGCTTCTTGTTCCTAATTTTCGAAGCAGTTTCAATAAAGTAAAATATCTCACAATTTATATTTTCAAAATCAATATCAAGGTATTCGATTTGAGTGGGGTCAGAAGTCAGATGTTTAATCCATATGGCAACCTCATAATTCTTATCTGTTTTTATAAGGTTTCTATACAAATCTAGTATTTTGCCTTTTTTATCAGCAACAACCTTGTAAGGAGTTGTGTTATCTGTAAATCTGTTTAAAACACCAGTGCATATATTCTTTTCGAGGCTTGCCTTACTTAATAGACAAGTCGAGATTGCGTAGCTATTCATTAATTGTTTGCTTGGTTTTGTAAAAAAACAATATCGTCATCTAAAAGATCACCACCATAGAATTCCTCCGGATATTTAAAATTACCTTTGTCACCAATGTTAAGTTCCTCAAGAATTGAATTATCAAGGCTTATATCCTCATTTTTCTTAACTACATAAATAGCCACATCACTTGCTTTAATTGCTCCTTCAGAAATTCGCCTTCGCAATCGCTTTAGAAGATATTCACTATGTGTTTCAATAATTAAATTTTTACTTCTATTGTTCCTACCCTTTTTCTTTGAAACAATGCTTATAAATAAATCCGCCAAATCTGCCTGCATTTTCGGATGTAAGTGAATCTCAGGTTGTTCAATTACAGTAATAGAGTCATCAAATGAAAGAAACCCTTGAATAATTACAGGTAGTACTTGTGATATCCCAAAACCAACATCTGTAATATCAAGCTGCAATTGATTTTGATTAATAGTTAATTTATGCAAAATATCCTGAGGATTTGTAACTTCAATATTTAAATTGAATTTTTTCAGCCAATCATTTACTTGTTTTTTTATAGAACTATTTTCTTTTAAAATTTCTGCTAATGCATCACCATCAAGTGTATCCAAATAAGTGTTTATTTTTGCCTTGTCTAAAAAATAATATCGTTTTGGATGAGCTCTTAATGGACTGACATAGTTTATATTTTCTTCGCCGAAATAGTTTTCTAAATAACCCAAAGACTCAGATATTATTTCCGCCACAATTTCAGTTAAGATTGGAATCTCTTCTTTTACGTTATCATTAAAATCTTCATCGGGTTTAAGAAATGAAAAAATAGTTCTAGGTTGAACAAATTGTTTTTTAATTGTTTCAAGAAATTTTGAAGGAATTTTTTTTCCATCAATGAATGGAATTGAAAAAGAAAATTTAGTATTGTCTTTCGAAACTCCGGTATTTACGTCAAAAAGTATTTTGCCATCAATAGAAAGTTTAAAATTACTAATTAATAAAGTATTGTCTTTTAATACAATTTCGTATTCCACAGAAAATAAAGAGTCATCCTTTATCGATTTTGATAGATTTATTAAGAATCCAAATGAATCAAGAATTTGGTCCCTTTTTTGTTCAATATTTTTAATAAATCTTGGATTTCGAAAATAAAAAACGTCTTCAAAAAGAACATTGTCTTTTTGCATTTTTTTTAATTGACCTTGCCCTTCAATTATCAAATTTATTAATTTTTCAATTTCAACTAATAATTTATCTTCAACTTTGAATTCCCGTCTTGAATTATACTTTACTTTTTGAAAAATGCTTTGTACTTGGTGAAAATCCTTTTGATTTTTTGATTGTTTAAAAATAATATTTTGAGAAAGTCCTGCATATTCCAGTAATTCGTCATATCGTCTATAAATTAAACTTCCCTTTAAGGCTGCTATAAGATTTTCTTCCGTAAAATCAATTTTAAAAATAAATTTTTTTGAAGTGTCCTGCTTTCGGAAAATATTTTTACCTTCTCCTAAACTTAAAAATCCACCATGTAGTTTTAAGGCAGATTTATAATTCACAGATGCTAAGCCCGTTTGTTGTAACATCAAGAACAATTGCAATAAACTAGTCTTTCCAATACTATTCGCTCCAAGAAGGATAGTAATAGGTTTAATTTTTATAGTACCTTTTTCGAAGGCTTTATAATTTTGAAAATGGATTTCTTTGAGCATAATTATATATTTAGATGTAACAGATCATTTGTATTTGTGTTCAACTCATATCTAGATCTAGATTCATTGTGGTCCACCTTACAATCAGGTCCAGTTGGAAAAGTAATCCTTTTATAAAATTGAGTCCATCCGTTTATTTTATAAATTCAGATATAAAGCACACCCGTTAATAGTAACGCTCCTCCCCCCTCCAGAATCAATCTTTCTTAATCTTATCAAAGAACGTCCTTTTCCCAGAAAAATCCTATACATGATTTCATGTATTTTTTCAATTTCGTCCAAGATTGGGGTCCTTTTTAAATAAAATCCTGTCTTGGTTAACTCCTTGGGTTTGGTCATTATGGATCCAATCTTTTCCTAATCGGGTCAAAGGGGAACGCCGCTTTCACAGGGGTTCCACAACGAAGGAACAACGAAAGACGGGTACACTCAGGATACAGGAAAGTGAAACTGATTTTTAAGGGATTTCCATCAGGGTTTGCTCTTTTATCGCAGGCGGGAAATCCATTCATCCTCCAGCCGTATCCCATCAAGTTTTCATGCAGAGATGGGAAATGAAGAGGGATTTATGGGCAGTTTATGGAATCCCAATGAGTACTTTATTAGAGAATGATGGAAGATTCATTAGAGAAACATGGAAGACTCATGAGAGAATCATTGGAGAAGTATGGAAGAAAACCGCGTTTTTATTAGAGAACGACTTAGAGAATTATCGGGAAATCGCGGTTTTTATTAGAGAAAAAGTGGGTCTTGACAAACGGTTTATTAGAGAATTTCGCTAAAAAGGGCGTTTTTGTCCTTCTTTTCTGGATTTAATCATACAGCTCAGATTAGGTGTTGATTACAATTTATAAAGTCAATACCTATTTTATCCTTACTTACTAAGGTTTTCTAATTTATTTATAACAAATTATAATGAGTTAACTCTTGAAAGTAAATTGGGGTTGTCTGAACTTTGTATCCGGCGGCTCTGATAGGCTTCCTCTCCGGTAATAACCGGCAGATCCCGGGATTTTTCCCGATACAAATAAAGCTCACAATTAAGAAAGGATTTACTCCTATGAGTAGTTCAAGCACAAAAACCCTGTATTCCAATGTACTCATCAAAGGAATGAATACGAACATTGATCAGGATTATGCCCTTCAAACCCGCAAAAATGGACAAACCGTTATCAGAAAACGCTGGAAACGGAATCCGAATCTCCCCCTTTCTGCCGGGCAGGTCAGAATCAGGGAGACCTTTTCAGACGCCATTTCCTATGCCAAAATTCACAAAGACACCGACTTTTACAAAGAAGAATCCACCTTTCGGAAAGTCGCTGCTTATCAGCTTGCGATTCTGGATTTTCATCATGAACCTAAGGTGGAAGCAGTTGAAATCAGAAATGGTGCTGTTCCAACGGAATTCAGGCTTGTGGTGGTTGTGGATCACCCGGTAGCATTAATGGAGCTGGAAGCACAGATTTTGGATGTGACTGACAATTCAGTTCTGGTTTCCGACGGGATGTATATTGATGACCGGAATGGCGGAAGTTATTCCATTTACTTTGAAAAGTCGCTGCTGGGAACCCGTGAAACCGTAACTGTTAAACTGAACATGGTCAGCATGACAGAAAAGGCCGTGACATTTACCAAATCTCCGATAAAAGTACTCAGAGACAATGGATCCAAAACAACAAAAAAGCCCTGACAGATTCTGCCAGAGCTTTTTATATTTTCATTGCAATACCCGTGCGGGTGCAACCGCACGGGTGTAAATATCCTGCTTTTACACTTCCAATTCAATATATAGATTGATTTTTTTTTTGAGATTTTGATTTCACACAACCATTTCCCATCTCCGATTCTCGATCCCAAATATAGAATATTGACTTAACAACGGGTTAAATGACCTCATCCGTCCGTGGAAAAAGGAATGTTCATTTCCGCCCGGAATGAGGGCAAACCATTAACAAAGAATTGTGACCGGGCGGGTTTTGGTTTGTGGTGATCATTACCCCGGGCTGACACCCGGGGCTACAAACATATCACCACGCCGTGGTGAGGTAAAATACAAATTGTATTTCTGCCAGAATCAGGGAAAGTGCGGTTGTGATTCAAAAACCGCCGTCAGCCACTCGACGCGGCAACCAACGCAGTGCCCGGTTAAATCGAATCTGTGTTTGAAGGAGGCTACTGCCGACTGAGTTCAGATTCGATCAGGGCCGAAGTGCCAGTTGCAAGTCAAAGAGTGGGTGGGCGGTCAGGGGTTTTGCCACCTTTTGCCCCGTCAAAAGGTGGTCGTCGAAGACAAATAGAAAAAAACGGTCCCTGAGCGTAGCCGAAGGGCCGCCCGGAATGAGGGAAACGTATAAACAAAGAATTGTGACCGGGCGGGTTTTGTTTTGGGGATTTTGTTCCACCGGGTTTCCACCCGGGGCTATTCACGTTTCACCACGTTGTGGTGAGGTAAAATACAAATTGTATTTCTGCCAGAATCAGGGCATGTGCGGTTGTGAAGGTTCGTGCGTTCGGGAAAGTGACCGTTGCGTTCGGAGTATTAATCCATTTTTGAGGGGTAAGTGTAAAATAGTTTGAACCTGACTCGTTTTTAAAGGCATCGAATTCGATGCCTTTAAAAACCAGGGGTTTTGAGCTGTTTCCATAGTCCACAAAATTGTCTGTTTTTTGGGATATGTTCCAGACTCTGGATTGTTTTGCATTCCGCAAACTCAGCGGCATGTGCGGTTGCAAAATCCGTGCGCCTTCAAGAACGGAATCAAAAATTGGTACAATTGACGATAAGAAAATCCATACGATTCCGTTCTTGCGGGATCAGCGTTGGGAAACGGATTTAGCGTTCTGAGGTTGAAGGGGTTTTGGGTACTTTTGCCCAGACAAAAGTACCTCGTCGAAGACAAAGGAATTTGCATTTCCGCCCGGAATGAGGGCAAACCATTAACAAAGATCTGTGGCCGGGCGGGTTTGAATTCCAATACATTAACCCCGGGCTGACTCCGTCGGTGGCCGGATCTTCGAACCCGGGGCTACAAACATGTCACCCCTATGGGGTTAAGGATTTGGATTTCTACCAGAATCAGGGCATGTGCGACAATCCGCAAACTCAGCGGCATGTGCTGTTGCAAAATCCGTGCGCCTTCAAGAACGGAATCAAAAATTGGTACCATTGACGATAAGAAAATCCATACGATTCCGTGCTTGCGGAAACAGCGGCGGGAAACGGATTTAGCGTTCTGAGATTGCAGGGGTTTTGGGTACTTTTGCCCAGACAAAAGTACCTCTCCGAAGGAAAATGAAAACCTCATCTATTATTTAATAGTAATTTGTCTTATTTTTCATTCCGTTTCTGCCTTCTTGAAAATTAACCAAAAAGGATTAAATCAATGAAATGGAAATATGTTTGGGGTTGGTTTCCGTTGTTGGCAATTGCTTTTATCAACGGGACGATACGTCAGATTGGATATCAGGAACTTTTAGGTGAACTCAATGCTCATCAGGTATCTACAGCGATCGGAATGATTTTATTTGCGTTTTACTTTCTTTGGATTGATCAAAAATGGAAACCCGTTAGTGTGAATGAAACCATGAAAATTGGCTTTCTTTGGGTGATCTTGACGATCATTTTTGAATTTGGAATGGGAGTTGGAATGGGCCGTCCGTGGGAAATTATGGTTCATGATTATAATCTTGCCGCCGGACGTGTCTGGGTCGTGATTTTAGCCTGGGTAGCGATTGGTCCGTCGGTGGTTTTCTGGTGGAGGAAAAAGAGAGAGTAGGATTGGTGGTTCACCTCGATAATCAGCCTGCGGCTGAACTCGGTGACCAGGGCAAATAACAGTTTCCAACTGCATTTTCACCCTTCTCCCTTGGGAGAAGGGCCGGGGATGAGGTCATATCGTCCGTGGAAAAAGGGTTTTGGCAATTTTCAGGATTTTGTTTCCACGTTAGAATTTGGTGGTTCCCAAAACCCACCCCCATTCCCTCCCGCAGTAGCGGGACAGGCTCTCCGTTGGAGGGGGTTATCAAATTCGCATTTCTGCCAGAATCAGGGCAAGTGAGGTCTCCGAGTGCCAATCCCGGGCCCCTCGATACTCAGCCTTTGGCTGAACTCGGGGACCGGGATTGGTTTATCGAGGAGACGAAAGATTCATTTTTTTGCCAGAATCAGGGCATGTGCGGTTGCGATTCAAAAACCGCCGTCAGCCACTCGACGCGGCAACCATGCTTCGGCAGGCTGACGGCGGATGGAAGACAAAAACCTTCAATGCTTTCTTAATAATTTGCATTTTGGCCAGAATCAGGGCAAGTGAGGTTGCGAAGGTTCGTGCGTTTCAGAAAGTGACCGAAAGACTGGTGTCCTTTTAAAATATTCAATTTTTATATCCGGTCAGTTTCTGCGGCAAGCGGGGTTTGTGACCCGAAGGGTTCACAGGCAAGGAACCTTTGCGTTCTGAGTCTGGCGAAGGTTTTGCCCACTTTTCCCGGAAAAGTGGGTCGTCGAAGACAAATGAAGTTGGGTGTTTGCGAAATAGAAAGATTTGGTGGTAAATAAAACCCACCCCCTTACCCCCTCCGTCGGAGGGGGAACTTAAATCCCCTACCTTCACCTTATTTATTTAAGTATTCACCGATATAATAAACCGATACAAAGAAAATACCCGCCTCTTATCTCATTTATTTAACTTCTTTTCCACAAAATAGAATTTAATCCTTTCCGGAATATCCTTCCTGTTGACAAATAAAAAAATATTCTTTAAATAGTAATTACTTTTACAAGCAACCACAATAAATGTAACTATAATTACATTATGATCTTTTTCTGACTTTCGTTATAAAGGTTCACCATGGTCAATTTGATGCTTACTTCCGTTCTTGCACTCCTTCCTCTCTTTTCTGACGGTCCGAAGGAAAAGGGACAACTTTTCATTATTGGCGGGGGTGACCGGGTAAGTGAGATGCAGAAGTTTGTTGATCTGGCTGGCGGACCTGCCTCCAAGATTGTGGTGATTCCCATGGCCGGTGGTGATTACGTGGATGACTGGCTGTTTGAAAAGAAAAGATTTGAAGCGATGGGATGCACGAATGTAATATCCCTGATTACCGACCGGGCCGGAGCCGATGCCGATTCAACCGTAGCCAAACTGGAAGGTGCAAAAGGCGTTTTTATGACCGGTGGTGACCAGGTACGCCTCACCAAAATATTTCTTGGAACGAAAACCTTTGCCAAACTGAAGTCCGTTTATCAGGAAGGGGCGATTATCGGCGGAACCAGTGCCGGTGCGGCCGTTATGAGTAAAATCATGCTCACCGGAGAGGAACTCGTCAATAAAGATTCCACCACCTACTTCCATACGATTCAAAAAAGAAATGTGGAAGCGATTGAAGGGTTCGGACTCATCAGCGAAAAGATTATCATTGATCAGCATTTTATCATCAGAAAACGCCTAAACCGCCTCATTTCCGTCCTGATCGATCATCCCGGACATATTGGTATCGGCATCGATGAATCTACCGGCATTTTGGTAAAACCGGATTATACCTTTGAAGTTTTCGGCGGCAGAACGGTGGTGATCGTGGATGCAACCGATGTGCACAACATCCGCACCACAAAAGATGGCCTGTATGCAGCAGAAGGCATCAAAATAGACATTCTCATGGCCGGTGACCGGTATGATTTCAGAAAAAGGAAAGTGGTAAAATAGGCGTAAGGCATAAGGTTTAAGGTGTAAGGGGTTAAAATTGCATTCATGTAGAGACGCCCTACATGGGCGTCTCTGAACCGGGGTTTGGTGGTTAATTTAACCCACCCCCTTACCCTCCCGAAAGCGTTCGGGACAGGCTCCCCGTCGGAGGGGGAATTGATTCTGGATTTCTACCAGAATCATGGCAACACAATGATATCGGAATTTTTGTATCCACCGCCGTCAGCCACTTCCCGAAAGCCCGTCAGAGGCCGGGTTTAAAACGTTCGGGACAGGCTCCCCGTCGGAGGGGGTATTGATTCTGGATTTTTGCCAGAATCATGGCATGTGCGGTTGGGAAAAGGTTTGTGTGTTCGGCACTTCGACAGGCTCAGTGACCAAAGTCTTAGCACCGGACACTGAGGTTCTCGAAGTGCCCGGTGCTTAATCCGGTCAGACTCCGCGGCAAGCGGGATTGGGAAAAAACCTTTAGCGTTCTGAGTCTGGCAAGGTTTTGCCCACTTTTCCCGGAAAAGTGGGTCGTCGAAGACAAAAGGAAAAGGCATGGATTCCCGCCTTCGCGGGAATGACAACCACAAAATAAAAGCAAAAAAAAAAAACAATTTCAATAAAAAAAATCAGTTCTAACTTATCACCTGGAGGCTTCTATGAAAACTTGGTTACGGCTTGGTCTTACTCTGTTCGTTTTTACGCTGATTTACAGCGATATGGTGTCCGCACAATTTTTCAATACCGGAAAGATCGGTGTCGGATTAAGCAATGCAGGCCGGCTTCGTATTTATAAAGAAGATGATGAAACCAAAATGGCAGATCGTATCTCCATTCTCGTTTCCGGCAAAACAAACGAAGTCTTCGATTACTGGAATGATGCTGATACCATCACCGGCATGGGCGGTTCTTACACGGTTGAAAATCCGTCAATAAGCGATTTTGAAGTTGTTGCCAATATCGACAACAATTACAATGCACATCAGGATCCACCCTCTGCTGTGTTCCCTCCAAACCTTCAGGCCACAATCAACGTTTACGGCTGGGATGCAGACAACTATGTACTGGTCAAAGTTGCCGTAAAGAACATGGAAACCGCAGCTCTTGATGCCCGTTTCGGTCTGGAAGTGATTCCGCAGATTGACGGCAATTACGGTTTCGAAACCACGAAATATTTCGCAGACAAACAGGTTGCCAGCATCTTCTCGGGTGATGCTTCCTACAAACTCGGATTCAAATTGCTTTCAGATCCGCTGACAACCCTCAAAACCATTGACTGGGTTGATGGGTATAACGGTTCTGATGCCGATTTATATGGCTGGATGACAACCGGTTCTCTCGAAGCAGAATATACCACTTCATCTTCTGACGGAACGGTTACTTTCATGGGAACAGGCGCTGCCATGATTGATCCGGCTGCTGTTGCCACCTATTATTATGCCGTTGCTATCGGACCTGATGATGCAACCCTGCTTTCCGGACTGGATGAAGCTCTGGATACGTATAACACCTTCTTCGCACCTAAAGAATCACCTTTCTTCAATACCGGTAAAATCGGAATTGGCCTCAGCAATGCAGGTCGCCTCAGAATTTACAAAGAAGATGATGAAACCAAAATGGCTGACCGGATTTCCATCCTCGTAGGCGGCAATACCAATGAAGTGTTTGATTACTGGAATGATGCTGATACCGTTGCAGGTTCAGGTCCGTCCTATTCCGTTTCAAATCCGGCTTACAGTGATTATGAAGCCAGAGTATTGATTGATAATAACTACAATGCGCATCAGGATCCTCCAACAGCTGTCTTCCCTCCGAATGTTGCAGCCGGTATTACCGTTTTTGGCTGGAAGGATATGAATTTCGTAATCGTTAAAGCAGAAGTGATGAATAATGAACTCACCAATCTGAATGCCAGATTTGGCCTGGAAATTATCCCTCAGATTGATGGTAATTACGGATTTGAGACCTCAAAATTCCTTTCCAATGAGCAGATTGTTTCCATTTATTCAGGTGATGCTTCCTACAAGATGGGATTCAAATTTCTTTCTCACCGGATTTCATCACTGAAAACCATTGATTGGGTTGATGGCTATAACGGTTCAGAATCTGATCTGTACGGATGGATTACAACCGGTGCAGTTGAAGCCGAATATACCACGTTGTCTTCAGACGGAACTGTTACCTTTATCAGCACGGATGCTGAGAATTTACCTTCTGCCGCTGTTGAAACCTATTATTATGCTGTAGCCATTGGTGCCGATGAAGCTGCCCTGCTGAACGGAATGAAAGATGCAGATACCAAGTTCAGAGGATTTGTAACTTCAGTAGAACCTGTTGCTTCAACTCCTTCCGGATTTATCCTGTATCCAAACTATCCGAATCCGTTCAATCCGTCTACACAAATCCGGTTCAACATGCCTCAGGCCAATTTTGTAACTGTGAAAGTGTATAATACACTGGGTCAGCAGGTAGCCAATCTGGTTAACCGCAACCTCGGTGCCGGAGATCATCTGGTTGAATTCAATGCCGGAAATCTTGCCAACGGAACCTACATTTACACCATCACAGCCGGTTCGAACCGTGTTTCCGGTAAGATGGTATTGTTGAAATAATAGGCTTAAGGTTTAAGGCGTTTTTGAATCCGGTGGCTGAGGCACTCGAAGCCACCTTTTTGAGAAATGCCCGGGCACTTCGAGAGCCTCAGTGACCGGGCATTTCGCGTCTCTACATTGTGTCCGGACATTTTTCCCTTCTCCCCTGGGAGAAGTTGAAAACCCGGCCTCCGACGGGGTGGATCCCGTACACGGGAGACGGATGAGGTCATTTCGTCCGTGGAAAAAGGAAATTGCCTTTTGAGATTTGGGGGTTCATTAACCCACCCCCTTTCCCCCTCCGTCGGAGGGGGGATTAATACAAAAATCACAGGAAAAAAATTGGAAGACACGAAATTACTTATCCAGCAGCAGTTTAATAAACTGCCTAAGAATCAGAAGATTCTGGGTGAGTATATTCTTGAGAATTTTTCCCGGATTCCTTTTCTGAATGTGCAGGATATTTCTGAAGCAACTTCAATGAGTGTGGCTTCGGTCGTTCGTTTTGCACAACGGATCGGTTTTAAGGGCTATCTCGAATTGCGTGAACGCATTTCTGCTGATCTGCAGAAACGGATTCACAGTCATGAGATTTTTCCTTTACTCGAAAATCCGAACCAGGATGAAGATATCCTGACCTCCGTTGCCAATCAGGACATCAGCAACATCAATGATACCCTGCGTGATTTTGACCGGGTCAAATTCATGAAGGCGGTTGATCTTATCAGCAAGTCCGACCGAGTCTATATTGCCGGACTTGGTATTTCTTCCATCATGTCACGGGCTCTGGCTTATCTGCTCACCCAGATCGGCATCGATGCCCGTCATTTCGATCATGAACCATCTTCCTTTCAGGAACAGGTTTTGTTTCTGCGTCCGGCTGATCTGCTCGTTACCTTTTCGTTTCCTCCCTATTCCCGTGAAACGGTAGAAACAGCCAAGATCGCATCCATGCGAAAAGTTAAAGTATTAAGTATCACAAACAAGGGTACTTCGCCGGTCACCACTTTTTCTGACCTGAATCTGGTCGTGAAAAGCAATAACCTGCTGTTCACCAACTCCTTTTCTGCTATTTCGGTGATGATCAATGCCATCGCCACCCAATGTGCCCTTTCCAATCTTGATAAATCTGAACTGATGGTGAAAGAACTGAACTCCCTCACCAATCTGAATGACCTGATCGTATCTGATGACTATTTAAAAAACTTGTAAACGGTGACTTTGTTGAAAACCATACTCTTCTTTCTTTGTCTCATGCCCGGACTTCTCTTTGCAGGGGTAACAGGTAAAATCACGGGCCGGATTACCGATTCGGGTACAAAAGAACCCCTTCTCGGCGTCAACATCGTGGTCATGAACTCCAATTATGGGGCATCCACCGATGAAAACGGTAATTTCGTCATTCTGAATATCCCGCCCGGAACCTACGATGTAAAAATCAGTTACGTGGGCTATAACCCTGTGGTGATTCATGATGTGAAAGTGCTGGTAGACCGGAATACGTCACTCACCCGGTCACTCGAAGCAACCACACTTGAAATGGATGAAATGGTGGTGGAAGCTGAACGCCCGATGATCCAAAAAGATCTCACCAGTACGATGTCGGTTATTTCCCGTGAAAATATTGAAGCGTTGCCCGTCGCCAATTTTACTGAACTGCTTTCCATGCAGGCAGGCGTGGTCGGTTCCGGTGACAATCTTCACGTTCGTGGCGGACGTTCAAATGAAGTGGCTTACATGGTTGACGGGATGTACGTTCAGGATCCGCTTTTGGGCGGATTGGCAACCAACATCAGCAACGATGCCATCGAAGAAATGAGTTTGCTCAGCGGAACGTTCAATGCGGAATATGGCAATGCACTCAGCGGAATTGTAAATATTGTTACCCGTGAAGGCGGTGATAAACTGTCGGGAAAAGCAGAAGTCAGATCGAGTGAATTCGGCGTTAAGCGGTACAGTGATCTTGGTGAAAAATTCTATACCATCAACCTGAACGGTCCGCTTTTTAGTAATGATCTGCGGTTTTTTGCCGGCGCCGAACATCAGGCCAAAGGTTCTTACCTGCCCTTCGGATATTCAAAAAACTCAACCTTCTTCACGAAGCTGAGTTATGCCGGACTTGAAGGAATGAAGTTCACCTTTTCAAACCGGGGAAGTCTCGAAGACCGGCAACCGTACAACCATTCCTGGAAGTACATTCCTGATCAGTATCTCAAAATTGATAAAGACAGTTATCAGTCGTCCTTCACCTTCACCCACACCGTTCTGAATAATCTGTTTTATGACTTCCGGCTGTCGTATTTCAATCAGGGCTATTACTCGGGCATCAATAAAAAACCCGAAAACTATCTGGCTGTGACCGAGCGGGAATATGTTGCTGATCGTGGAACCGGATATGAATTTTACTCGAAGGCAGATCCGGCCGAACTGATTGACAGCCGTACCGTTACGGTAGATGGCAAGCTGGATATGACCTGGCAGATCAATTCTGTTCATGAAGTGAAAACCGGACTCCAGTACAAACAGCATTACCTCAATTATTTCTACATTTACGATCCGAAGCGGGACTATCCGTACATCAATGATTATGACGTAAAACCTTTTGAAGCCTCAGGTTACATTCAGGATAAAATTGAACTTCCCTTCCTGATCATCAATGCCGGATTGCGGTACGACTACATGAATGCCAACGTCAGGTTCCGTGGAAATCCGCTCGATTCAACGTCAGTTGATAAGGTAAAACCCCGGTATCAGTTCAGTCCGAGAATCGGGATTTCACATCCGATATCCGAAAATACCAAAATCCATTTTGCCTACGGACACTTTTTCCAGTTTCCTGACTATGAATATTTCTACGAAAATCAGCAGTATGACCTGAAGGTCAGAGAGCCCATCTTCGGTCAGCCTGATCTGGATGCAGAACGGACGATCACGTATGAATTCGGGATTTCGCATCAGTTTGATCAGACCACGGCTCTGAATGTAACGGTTTACTACAAAGACGTGACCGGTAACATCGGCACGCAATATTATTTTCCTTACGTTGATGGCCGGTACACCGGTTACACTCTCTACGTGAATGAAGCTTATTCGAACATCAAAGGATTTGAACTCACCTTCGACTCCCGGTTAAATTCCTATTTTTCTTACGGATTTGATTACACGTTTTCGGTAGCCAAAGGAAGTGCATCCAGCGAAACGGAAACCTACCCGGGAACGGATGAATCCACTTTGCTTTATTATCTGGATTTCGATCAGAAGCACGTGTTCAATGCCAGTGCCAACTTCCAGCTTCCTGAAGGTGAAGGTCCGGAAGTGCTCGGCATCCGTATTTTTGAAAATACCGATGCCAATCTCGTGCTGAGAGGCAACACTGGTTTCCCGTACACACCCAGCGGACGGGATATTGGTTTTGTGGTAAAAAACTCACAGCGGATGCCATCCAGTTACACGATTGATCTGGATTTCGGGAAAGAATTCAATTTAGCCGGTGACATCAAAACCCGTGTCTTCGCAGAAATATTGAACCTGACCGACCGCCGGAATGTGAGATACATTTATGGCGACACCGGTGAACCGGATGTGACCTATGAAGGTGCACCATCAAAAGAATATATGCAGGATCCGTCGAATTTTGGTCCGCCCAGAACGGTGAGAGTGGGCTTGACGGTTTCTTTTTAGGTGGGAAGCTGTTAGCTGTTGGGTACAAGGCATAAGGGATAAGGCGTAAGGCATAAGCAACTTCGGTCATTGAGGTTCTCGAAATGACCGGATAAGGCTGTTGGGTTAGGCAAAAGACAAAAGGCGTAAGGGGTAAGCAACTTCGGTCATTGAGGTTCTCGAAATGACCGGATAAGGCTGTTGGGTTAGGCAAAAGACAAAAGGCGTAAGGGGTAAGGTTACGGGTCACATATTACTGCCTGCCCCGAACGCTTTCGGGGGGTTACGGGAAATCTTGGTTTTTGTCACCCTGAGTGACGAATCAGATTAATCTGATTCGTTGTATCGAAGGGCGGCAAAAAAAGGCGTAAGGGATAAGGTTATAAGTCCCCCTTTGAAGGGGGTGTCCCGTAATCGGGACGGGGGATGTGGTAATCCCACGATTATTGTAGGGGCGACCGGCTGGTCGCCCGAGTTTGGAAATTGCATGTCATTCCCGCGAAGGCGGGAATCCAGTATTTAAAACCCTCTTAAATACAAAGAACTGGGGGATGGATTCCCGCCTTCGCGGGAATGACAGCAGAGTACCCTACAACCAAAAACACAATTTTTTTATAAATATCAAACCGGATTTAAAATGAACAAGACTTTTCTCACTTCTCTTCTGCTGGTATCCAGTCTGGGTGCTTACGCACAGGATAAAGCCAAAGCTGAACTTGAACAGGATAAAGACCAGCCTTCCCTGATGAAGGGTTCAGGCATTGAAGACCGCACGGCCGGGATTCACAACGCCGGAAACATCGGGCTTTTCTTCGAAAACCGTGGAAAACTCTATCCCCGTCGTTTGACTCAGGGTCCTTCAGGTGAATTCCCGATCAACAGCGGAAAACATTACATCTACCGGGTAAATCCTTATGTTGGCGTTCCGGGAAATGTGATTCAGGGCCGGTATTCAACCAATGAAGAATGGGAAGCCGTCGGCGGATTTCACAATCCGGAATTTACCCAGGTTGCTTTCAGTGACAATCCCAGAACGTGGCCTTCAACCGGCTGGCCGGTGAAAGATGCAAACGGGAATCCAATTATTTTATCTGACCAGGATAGCTATTGCGTTTATGATGACAGCAAGAATACCAAAAAGCCATTGGGATTTGAAATCGCACAGACGGGTTATGCCTACGGCAGCAAATTCGGACAGAATATCCTTTTCTATAAATTTGAACTGAAAAACAAAAGCACGGTTTCTCAGGACAGTGTGTATTTTGCTCTGTATTGTGATACCGACATTGGCAACATTTCGGGTGGCATTGCCGAATATGATGATGACCTGATCGGGTTTGATAAAGCCAATAACGTGTTGTATTCCTACGATTCAAAAGGCTATTCAAAAGAATGGCCGGATGGAAAATCGGGCTATTTCGGATTCTCTTTCGTTCAGACTCCGATGACAGATAACGGTAAGACCGGCATCACCGACATGCACTATTTTCTTTACAATGATGATGAAGCGGTCGACATCGATACCATCCATTATCAGCGGCTCAGCAGTTCACCCGTGCTTTACAATTCATCTATTGGACCCAAGTTTTTCCATGTTGCCGATCCGAATAATCTGCATTATGACGATCCGAACAAACAACCGGCGAAAGGTCATGATGTTGGCGGCATCATCAGTGCTGGTCCGTACACACTTGCCCCCGGACAGGTTCTCACTTTTTACACGGCCATTCTTGCCGGTGATAATCTTGCAGAACTGATGAAAAATGTAGAATCCTCACAAAGAATCATCAGTTACGGCTTTGAAATCAGCAAACCCCCGGTTACCCCTACCCTTTCAGTTGTATCCGGTGACGGAAAAGCAACCCTTTACTGGGATAATATTGCCGAAAGTTCACGGGATAATTTTTCAGGTCAATATGATTTTGAAGGATACCGCATTTACCGCACCCAAAACAAAGGTGTTAGCTGGGAAACACTGGCTGATTTTGATGTGAAAAATAAAATTGGCATCAATACCGGACTTCAGTACAGTTATGTGGATTCCAAAGTCACCAACGGATTTGAATATTGGTACTCGGTAACGGCTTATGACCGGGGAGATTCAACTGTTGCCC
The DNA here is from genome assembly GCA_020161835.1 of Bacteroidota bacterium. GTDB lineage: Bacteria > Bacteroidota > JABWAT01 > JABWAT01 > JABWAT01 > JAFLBE01. The sequence goes on from JAIUNL010000005.1 coordinate 226,830, forward strand.
CGCTTGAAAGTTCAAAAGGATCAACCACTGACGCCAAAAACCTGAAAGCCGCAACGCCCACTTCTGCCGCTGCCGGATACACACCTGTTTCAGGACAGGGTATTACCCACGCCGGAACCGGAACGTCAAATTACGTCGTATCAGTCAATCCGGTTGATAAGGAAGAACTTGCCGGGAATGCTTACCGTCTCGGATTTACTTACACCGTGAGACGTGATTTGGGTGATCTTGATACGAAAGCGGATATTGTTATCAGGGATTCGACAAAAGCCGGATCTGGGAACTATGCAATTGAATGGTTTTCACCTACCCAGCTCAGATTAATCGATCTGGCAACCGGAGATGAATTGCTTCCGACACCCAAATTGTACCGGACGGGTGCCCAGTATAACTTCAATAACGGACTTTCCATCAAACTGACGGATACGACGTCAAACATTCTCAGAAAACCCCAGCAGGGCGATTATATTTCAGTGAATTTCAGTGGGCTTGTGGTTAAAAACAGCATCGATACGGTTGTCACACCTGTTCCGTTTGAAACCGGAAAATCACTGGCAACCAAAGATGGCGTCATCTTTTCTGTGAAACCTCCTGAAACCGTAAAAGATCTTTCAAGAGTTGGCGGAACGGATAACCTGACTCTCACCCTGACAGTCAGTGATATCACCCTGGTTCAGAACGACACGTATCTGATTTCGACCGATGGAAACGGAAAAAATACAGCAGGTGAAGGGTTTACCCACATTCTCATCAGAAACAGTTCACTGGCAACGGTTGCACGAATTGATTCGGTTTACAGCGGTTCAGCTTTTACCTTTTTGGGACTTGAAGGCGAACTTGAATTTAAACCGGCCAATCCGCCTGCAGCAGGAAACGTTTTTTCTGCGGAAATTGAAAAGCCGGTTAACCTGACATTGAAAGATGCCTGGACGTTTTCCATTGCCGGTTCATCGGTCAGCCGGGATAAGATCAAGGAATCTATTTCGAACATCAAAGTCGTTCCGAATCCGTACATCGTGTCATCCCTTTACGAACCGGAATTCGGTGAACTCAGGCAAGAGCCGTTAAGACAGATTCAGTTTATCAACCTGCCGAATACGTGCACGATCCACATTTTCTCGGTGGCCGCCGATCTGGTGAAAACACTTCATCACGATTCAGCATCCGGCACTGAAATCTGGGATCTGAAAGCCGATGGCGGACGTGAAATTGCCCCGGGCATTTACATGTATGTGGTCAAAGCAGACGGCATCGAATACAAAAGCCGCTTCGCAATCATTAAATAAGCAGACCGGAATTTTATTATGAAAAGACTCCATTTAGTTCTATCCGCCTTTTTACTGACTGCAACCACCGGTCTGGCTCAAAATCCGAATCTGGGAACGTCAGGTGCACAGTTTTTGAAAATCCCTGTCAGCGCCCGTGAAGCCGGAATGGGCGGTGCAGTGGTTGGCTTGACCAACGACGTGTCAGCCGTGTTCTGGAATCCGGCAGGACTTGCAAAAGTCGAAAAAACCACGGTGCAGTTTTCTCACATGCGCTGGATGGACATGTTCGATTTTGATGCAGCCCAGACAGCCGTTTACTTTGACGGAATCGGGACGTTCGCAGCCAGTATCATCATTTTTGATATGGATAAACAGGAAATCACCACCGAAGCTGAACCCAACGGAACCGGCCGGTTTTATTCTGCCCAGGATCTGTCCGTCGGTCTGACGTATGCCCGGTTTCTGACTGATAAATTCTCTTTCGGTTTAACCGGAAAGTACATTCAGCAGCAAATCTGGAATGAAACGGCTTCAGGTTTTGCCTTCGATGTGGGCACTCAGTATCAGCTTGATTTTCAGAATCTGACGATTGCCATGAGAATGAGCAATTTCGGACAGGATCTGACTTTTGAAGGTGAAGATCTGAATGTGGTTTACGATAAAAGTTCAGGATTACCGCTCAACCGGTTAACTCCGGCCAGACTGGTCACTGATCCGTTTGCCCTTCCTCTGAGTTTTCAGGTTGGGGTTGGGTTCGATGTGTTCACCACAGAGTTTGTAAAAATGAAAGCCGGAATTGATGCCCTTCATCCCAATGACAATAAAGAGCAGGTTCTAACCGGAACTGAAGTTGTTTTCTACGACCGGCTTTTCCTTCGTGGCGGATATAAATTCAATGCGGATGATGAAGATGTATCGTTTGGCATCGGTACAAATCTTCATTTTGGATCAACCAAATTCATCTTTGATTATGCCTATTCATCCTATAACATCCTTCCGGCCGTTAACCGGATTTCAGTGGGCATGGAATTTTGATTTTGTTTCGATGTCATCCCGGACTTGAATTGGAGGCATATTCCCTTAAGGCTGTCATTCCCGCGAAGGCGGGAATCCATCCCACCGTTCCTTCATTTTAAAAGGCTTTAAATACTGGATTCCCGCCTCCGCGGGAATGACAACACAACCCCAAAACCCTAAACCCTTTTTCCTTATATGACCCGATTCCTTTTCCCCTTTCTGCTTTTCCCTTTTGTGCTGTCAGCGCAGGGATATTTGTGTGCGGTTGGGGGTGGCGGCGAAGATTACAAAGACTGGAGTGACAAACCGTACAGCTGGATTGTCGAAAAATCGGGCAAAGGAAAAGTCATCGTTCTTTCTGCCAACACCGAAACCACCTGGATTCCCGATTATTTCAAATCATTTGGTGCCTCTTCAGCCGTTAATCTCAAAATCGCAACCAAATCCACTGCCGATTTACAATCGACTTATGACGCCATTGTTTCTGCTTCTGCTGTTTTCATCAAAGGCGGTGATCAGTGGGATTATATCAGTCAGTGGAAAGGAACCAAAACCGAAGACGCCATCCGGCAGGTTTTTCTCAACGGAGGTGTGATTGCCGGAACCAGTGCCGGAGCCATGGTTCTGGGTTCTGTGGCCTTTTCTGCGAAATCCGGTTCGGTTTATCCGGTTGAAAGCTTAAACAATCCTTTCCATTCCAAAATCCAGTTGGAGACTGATTTCCTGAATCTTGTGCCCGATGTTTTGTTTGATACCCACGTTGCAGAACGGGGACGAATCGGCCGGCTGATTCCGTTTGTTTTCAATTATACCCAAAAGACCGGAAATGACCTGCTTGGTGTTGGAATTGATGACCTGACAGCCTTGTGCATCGAACCGAACGGAAATGCAACGGTTATGGGCTCTGGTGCTGTTTCTTTCGTCAGGAAGGATGCACAGACGACTTTTACCTCAGATGCAACCGGTTACGCCATCGAAAACATCCGGTGTGATCAGTTGGTGGATGGATGGGTTTACAACCTGAACTCAAAGGAAATTGTCACGATTCCTTCATCCGCAAAACAACTTCCGTCAGACAGACCTTTTCTTTTACCTGAAACGAACCTGTGGATGACCGGATCGAATCTCATCAAACCAAATCTGAATCAGAGTTTGTCCCCGTTGCTTTCCCGGTTGAATCCGTCTCAAATTACGGTTATTTCAAGCGAGACAACCGACCCCAGTCTCGATTCCCTTTTATCGCTTTTATCTGCTTCGAATACTTTACTTTCTCTCTTTACTGTTTCTGATGCTTCTCTTGCATCCCCAACCGAAAGTGAAAAACTCAACGCGGCCGGGATTTTTGTGGTTTCCGGAAAAAATCTGACTACACTTGCAAAATTGGCTGATACGACTACCATTGCCGGTTCCGTTTTCAGAAAAAAGGTCAGCCAGAAAACACCGGTTTATGCCATCGGAAATGGCGGAAAAATGCTGGGCGGATCCGTCATTGGCAACACAGATTCTGACGGACTGGCCTCCTGGTATGGCCGGATGACAGTGAATCCGGGATTGGCAGTTTTTCCCGATCTGGTGGTTCAGCCATTGATTTATGACGATGATGAGTTCTACGAAAACCGGACGACAGCACTTAGTTATGGTTTGATGCGGGGCAGAAAACAAATTGGGTTGTTTCTTAATCCGGGCAGTTTGGGTTCTGTGAATGCAGAGAAAAAAACGCTGTCAGTTTCAGGGTCGTTTCCCCTTTTTCTTGCAGACGCCACCGGAAGTCATTACGCAGATTCCTCCAAACACAAAGCATCCGGCGGAAAAGGTCCGAGACAGGTTGCAGCCTTTGATAATCTGCGTTTTTCAGTTTCCACATCGAAAAGAACCTGGTCGATGGTAAGCAAAACCCTTCAGGTATCGGAACCGGTTTCTGTTGAATCCGACAATAAAAAGACTTTTGATCTGCTGGATAACTATCCGAATCCGTTCAATAACGGAACCATGATCCGGTTTTCTTTATCGGAAGGAACTCAGGTTTCACTTGTGGTTTATGATGTGCTTGGCCGTCAGATTGCCACACTCACCAACTCTTTTTTCACCGCCGGAAACCATCAGATTTCCTTTGCACCTCCAACCAACCTGGCTTCCGGACTTTACTTTTACCGCCTTGAAACACCTGCTTTTTCTCAAACCCAAAAAATGACTTACATCAGGTAATTATGAAATCACTTTTCCTTTCTTCGTCACTTTTCCTCACGCTTTCCTGTAGTGTCAACCCCGTCGTTCCGCCTCTTGAAAAATCAGGATTTACGATTCCCACGTCTCATTCTGAACTGACGGCTTATCTGTCTGCCGTTGATGCCAAATCGGATCTGATCACCGTTAAGCCATTGACTCAGTCGGTTGAAGGGCGGAATTTGTATTCCGTTTTCTTTTCGAAGGGAACGTTTGGCGCTGATCCCGACAAAATAAAAGTGCTGTTTTTTGCCCAGCAGCATGGAAATGAACAATCTGGAAAAGAAGGGGCCTTGCTGCTCATCAATGAACTTCAGAAGCCGGAAAATCAGGAACTGTTTGATAAAATTGACCTGGTTCTCATCCCGCAGATGAATCCGGACGGATCAGAGGCCAACAAACGCCGGAACGGACATGATATGGATCTGAACCGGAATCACCTTATTCTTACAGAACCCGAAACAAATGCCCTTCATCAGCTTTTTGACGAATGGTTGTTTGAAGCGTCACTTGATGTTCATGAATATTCACCTTATGGCGGTGAATGGGAAGTTTACGGTTACCGCCGGAATTTTGATGAACAAATGGGATCAACCACAAACCCTAATGTGTCAGAAAAGATCAGATCGTTTTCCAATACGGAAGCTCTTCCCTTTTTGAAAAAATACATCACCGAAAAAAACTATTCGTTCAACATTTACAGTCCGGGCGGACCACCTGAAAAGGATCTGATCCGATACAGCACCTTTGATATCAACGATGGCCGGCAAAGTCTGGGCATTCAGAATACCTTTTCCTTCATACAGGAAGGGCTGAACGGTGAAGATAATTTCAAAGACAACCTAAAACGCCGCTCAGAAGGACAAATGACCGGAATGCTGGGCTTGCTGAAGTTTATTTTTGACAATAAAGACGATATCAAAGCCATGGTGAAAACCGAAAGGGAGAAACTGGTTTTGGGTGAAGTGGGTTCAAAAGTTGCCATTCAGATGGATCATTTTTCGGATGGAAATCCGTTTAACATGACTCTGCTTTCCTACTCCACCGGGAAAGATACCGTTGTGACTGTGAAAGACTTCAGACCGGTGGTTAAAAGCACCTATGACGTAATCCGGCCAAAAGGATATCTGATTCCCAAAAAACTCACTGAGTTGACCTATTGGGTGAAACGGCACAATCTGGATTTTGCCGAGTACAAACCGGAAGCAGCCGACCAGATTGAACAATACGCCATCACCGCCATTGATACCCTCAATTTTGAAGGTGACAAAACAGTCAATCCGGCTACTGAAACTGAAATTGTGACGGGAAAAATCAATCCGGATGAGTACCTTTTTATTCCGGTCAATCAGCTTAAAAACAACCTGATTGTCATCGCACTTGAACCGAAATCCACCCTCGGACTTGTGACCTATGCGCAATTCGCTCATCTGCTGAAAAAAGGTGAAGCCTTCCCTGTTAAAAGGGTAATTCAATACTAATTCTACCGCAGAGGCACAGAGAACGCAGAGAAATGCAGTTATTTTTTATAAATAAAAGTTGTCATCCCAGACTTAGCCTGCCCCGACCACTGTCGGGGATCCGGAATCCATGCCTTTTATCCTTATATCCACCAAAAAGTAAACCACCATGAAAATAGACCATATTGAACTTTTTCACGTGAAGCTGGTTCTTGTTTCTCCGTTTGTGACGTCAATGGGCGTTGAACTCGACGAAGAACATATCATCGTTAAAGTCGAAGGAGAAGGCCTGACCGGCTGGGGTGAATCGGTGGCGGAAGGAACTCCGTTTTATTCGTATGAAACCGTGCCGACGGCGTGGCATGTTTTGTCTGATTTTCTGATTCCCGGTGTTCTTGGAAAATCGTTTGCCTCGGTGGGTGAAGCTATTCAGACCGGCGATAAAGTCCGGGGTCACCGGATGGCAAAAGCCGGACTTGAAGCTGCGTTGTGGGATTTATTCGCCAAATCGGAGAACCGCTCGTTGTCAGATTATCTGGGCGGAAGCCGGAAAAAGGTACCCGTTGGTGTGAGTATCGGCATTCAGGATGATATTCCGACTTTGTTGAAAAAGGTAACCGGTTATCTGGCTGAAGGGTATCAGCGGATCAAAATCAAAATTGCTCCCGGCACCGATCTTGACCTGGTCAAAGCGATCCGGAAAGAGTATCCGTCCATTAGTCTTCAGGTTGATGCCAATTCTGCCTATACACTTGCCGACAGTGACATCTTCAAAGCCATGGATGAGTATAATCTGATCCTGATTGAACAGCCACTGGGTTACGACGATATCTATTTCCATTCCAAACTTCAGCGTCATTTGAAAACAGCCATTTGTCTTGACGAAAGTATTCACTCAGTTGCCGATACACAGGCAGCTTTTGAACTGGATTCCTGCCGGATTATCAACATCAAACCCGGACGTGTGGGCGGGTTCACCGAATCCAAGCGGATTCATGATTATTGCCTGAGTCAGAATGTGCCTGTCTGGTGCGGCGGTATGCTGGAATCCGGGATTGGCCGTGCCGGTAATGTGGCGCTGGCTTCCCTGCCGGGATTTACCTTACCCGGTGATATTTCAGCCAGCAAAAAGTATTACGCCTTTGATATTGTGGACCCGGAATTCGTGATCAATCAGGATGGCACGATGGATGTTCCCACCAAGCCGGGAATCGGCGTTGAAGTTGATTTGAAAAATCTGGAAAGAGTCACGGTCAGAAAAGTCAGGTTTTAAGACGGGGATGGGAACGCTGTACTGCCTGCCCCGAACGCTTTCGGGGGGGTACGTCGTACGGGGTACGAAATAAGATGGGTTTTGTTGGGGCGAAAAATTTTTCGCTCTGTCAATGACCGGTCGCCCGGAATTTGGTTTTTGTGGTAGAGACGTTGCATGCAACGTCTTTTTTTTTATTATTATAGCCCTTCGGGGACTGACTTTTGGTGGCACAAAAGTCAGCAAAATGCCTTTCCGCCGCTTTCCATCTTTGGCTTATGACTACGTTTCATATCGGAACCCGGCGAACTCATCAGGCTTCGCCTGACTCAAACACGCCG
>JAIUNL010000031.1 GCA_020161835.1 Bacteroidota bacterium
TGGCTTCAGAGCCCCAGGTAAAACCGTGGCTTAAAAGAGCCGCATATTGGTAGAAAACGATCCCCAATAAAAACAACCGATCGGGGTCATTTTCTTAGACCTGTACTTAAACTTGGGTGCGTTTCTACTACCTACAGGGCGACCAGCCGGTCGCCCCTACAGAATATATCATTTCAGTAATTGCAATTTGCCGGTTTTGACTTCAGTTCCAATTTCCACTCTGTAGAAATAGGTTCCGGAGGCAAGATTATGACCATCAAACTGAACGGAGTGCTTTCCGGCATCCATCTGGTTTTTACCGAAGTCTGCAACAACCTGACCCAGGATGTTATAAACCTTTATCGAGACCAGAGAAGGTGTGTTAACCGATACCGTCAGAGTTGTGATCGGGTTAAACGGATTCGGATATACCGCGATCTCATTTTTAACCGCTGCAAGATCAACCTTTGATTTTTCCTTTGTGTTCCTTTTGCTCATACCATCTGCCGGTTTTAGCTCAACATCGGTAAAACCAAGACTAAACGTTACCGTTTCGGGCACAGAGAACAGCAGGATGTCATCCGGCATGAGGCTTGTAAGACTTTGGGTGCTGATCTCAGACCAGACGGTCGGTTTGTATGCCCGGATAACCTGGCCGTTTCTGAATATTGAAATTGCCAGATTATTTACAAGCGCATCAGGTTGACTGACTAGTATTTCTTCATCAGAAGGATTTACTACTTTAACTGCACAAATCACATTTCCCTGTTCCATCGAACCTTCCGGTTCTACAGTTACGCCGGTAAAGTCAAGAACAACCGGGTGTTTTACCCCGTTCTGATCAACCCACCACCGGTTAAAGGTATAGTTCATTTGGATTCCGCCTTCACCCTTCATAAGTTGGCCAGACCCTGTATATCTTTTTACCGATGCAATCGGAGTCTCATTGGAAGTGAACATGAAGCTGGTTCCGGTTCCCTGATCCCGGGTGTACATGCCAACAGCCAGATTGCCGATAGAAGTTGCTGAGCCCGAACCGATGACTGAAAACCAGTTTCCTGAGTTTGCCGGATCAGTACTGCGGAAAACCAGTCGCCCGGTAACAGAATAGGCAGAGGTTGCCTGATCTGTCACTGCAGGTTTTTCACCTTTGAGATACCTGACCGAGAGTAGCGGTCTGTCATTGTAACCGGCTTTGACATAATACAACACATCGGGACCATTGGAGGCTGCACCCTGATAAACAAAGGTAACCGTTCCATTTGACCCTGACGCCTGAAGGGACTCACAACTGTATTGTCCGGTTCCTGTCGGGGCAGGGATATCACACTGAAGGGTTGTTTGGGCATCCCAGTCATACTGATAAACCGGTTCACTGGATCCATTTGTTTTCGCATAGTAAACAAAATCCTTTGCGCCAAACCCGCTGTTTGCATCCAGATGGATCACATTGGCCTGTTTGGATGTACTTTCAGTGGTAAGAGTCCGGGTAACAAGTCCGCTGATGCTGTTTAAGTCAGACCCAACTGTAAATTTACCCCCGATGAGATAAGTATTGGTTCCTTTATAGGCGATGACTACAGTTGAACCACTCAGTGACAGGGTTGAAGCAGCACCAGCATGTGGAAGGGTGGAAAACCCGAAATCATTGAGTTTACGCCGGTTGGTATTATCAACAGGTGCTGTAACCAGAGAAGCCCATCCAAAATACAACTGACCTGCAGAAAGGGTTATACTTTGAAGGTAAGTTTCAGTCTGACCCGACGCATTCACTTCTGACCAGGTAACCAGACCCTTCTTTTTAAAACCCGAGGATAGAAGGGGTGAAAGAGAAGGATTGACAGCAAAGCCGCTCCGTTTACTAACCCGTTTTTCTGGCAGCCAGGTAACCCCGTCATCAAAGGAAGCTGTCACCCAGATGTCATTCATACTCTCATAAATCAGAAGCTGGGTATTGCCGTTAACCACAAGCCTGCGCTGATTTTTGCTGTTTGAACTGGTGGGTTGACCGGTCTTTAATTTAGACTTGTAAGTTGCAAAAAGGGTGGCATTTGCACTCCGGAAAACAACAGGCTGAAGTTCGGTGGTTTCGCTGTTTGTTAACTGATCAGTTCCGGTTGTCTTCCAGTTTTGAAACTGTGCAGTTTGATCACCGGCAAAGGTTAAAACCTGATCAGCCTTTACCATGTAGTAAGGCTTTAAAGGTTCAAGCTGAACCTTATTCTCATTAGGAAATACTTTCCTTGTTCCTGAGACTGTATCGGTAAGACCGATCCCACCTGTGACCCATGGATCTGAAAAGTTGGTAAAAACCGGCAGCACGCCCTCTATTCTGGATTCAATAGTTGCCAAATAAGATTCCTTAAAGTTTGCTGACTGTGCTTCTCCATTTGCTAGAAATTCTTCTGACTGTTGATATGAATTTAAATTATCATTCCAATGGTGCCTTAAATTTATTGGATTTGAAACAGGGAATCCTGTTTCGAGGGTTTTGAGTGTATAGTTATAGTCTGAAAAAAGCGGGATTGAGTTACCAGAAATGATTTCCTGATTTAAGTCAACCAGTTTTAATTTCCCACCGGCATTGGTACCATTAACAAGGTTTTTAACCGTCGTTTGTACCTGAGTTAACGGTGTAGTACTGATGTTCAAATAAATGGAAGTTTCAATGGGGTTCGTATGATAATAATTCCCGGTAAGAATCATTTCATCTCCGGTCGGAATTATGATAGGAACTCCGGAATCGGGAATGAAATAAACGGTTACTGTTGTTCCCGTCTTGACGCCAACTGCAACAAAACAACCCTGAGGATTCCCCTCTGTACTGATTGAAAACTGAGAAACTCCACCTGGATTTAAAAGTATTATGATCTTTCCACCCGTGTAGGTGACAGGCAAAGTTGTAAGGTCAGATAAATTTTGAGTTAAAATATCACCTGCAAAAACTTCAGGGAATTGAACACCCAGATTTAAATCATTGATTGCATTTAAGGCAGCATCATGATAACCAAATACGACTGTACCTGAAGAATTTTTTACGGAACGCGCTCTGGTAAAATAGTTCCAGATAAAGTATTCTGAAATGAGTTTACCGGTAGCATTTTCTCCTAAAACCGGATACATGACCCGGTCATAGGTTGTCTCAAGGCGGTCAGTCGGGTTAAGCTTTCTGTCTTCCCAAAAGGCTTTTAGAAAAGGAGCTTGAGTTCCAGAATTCCCTTCATAACGTTCATGAATAAACACATGCCATAAAAAGTCAGAATAACCACAGTGACGAGCTGTGGAAAGAGAACCGCTTTTTACCCCATTATGATCAAACATACCCATTGAGGGATTGTAAAAGGAATTAGAAGATTGAACAAAATGATAAGCAGAATTCGATTCATCAAAGACAAATTCCTCTGCCCAGCAAGCATCCAGATGTTTAAAATGGAGATATAATGAATCGGTCTTGAAATTGTCGGTAGCAATTTGAATGGCATGTTTAAATTCATGGGCAATCCCGGCTTTAATTTCACCCAATCTTGCACCTGAAGGATCATTGCCGGTCATGTGGTCTGAATAAACCATTAAATGGATAAAGGATCCTCCCGGATAATTTGAATCTTGGCTTGTTGTATTGTTGCCGGGAATCATGACGTTATATTTCAATCCCTGACTTAATTCAGAAGATGTTAGCGGACTCACAAACCCTGCCTGGTCAACCAGTTTATTTTTAGCAAAATCGAACCAGACACCAATTTGTTCAATTAAATCGGGGTAACCATTGTTGTTTAAATCTGCTTGATCTGCAACGGTAAGATTGTCAGGATTATAGTTTAAACTAAAGTACCCCGATGAACTGATATAACTCTGGTCGGCTTGGGCAATATCAGCGTCTACTAAAGATGAGATCAGAGCCCGGGTTGAAGGAGAAACTAAATTAATTTCGCTTTGATAATCAGCAGGGATATCTGCCGCGCAGGTCACTTTTTCTGCAGGATTCGGTATTAAAGTCAGGTCAACCAAAGCAGTGTTGTAGAGGTAGTAATACAAATTCAGATAATACTGATCGGCGGTGATCTGACCCGATTTGTATTTTGAAGTGATAAGGTCAAGCGGACCAGCGTTTGTCAGGTTTACAAAAAACAAGACACCTACAAAGGCGAGAAATATTTTTTTCATATTTACCTCAGGATTGGTTTATGGATTGAACATTAAAATGATCGCAGAACCGGCTAAATCCTGCCCGACAAAAACGGTTTTTGTTCCAAATGTATCTATAGATTTATACCAGTAATTTACATTTAAGAACTCTGCATACCGGTGCCAACTCCAGCCATTGAAATGAAGAACGGTTCCCTGTTGACCGGAAACCCAGACATTATTTTCATCCGTCCCTCTGATCCGGGAGGGAAAACCAACCGGATTGGTTTCCGGTTTATCCCATCTTCTTTGATACAGCCATCTGGCTTTCCCATCCGGTTTCACCGATTGCTTATGAACCCCCCAGGAAGTAGTGACCCAAATACTGTCTGACCCTTTTTGCTGCCAGACACTCGAATAGGCCAATCTGAGGTCATCAACCGGAAGCACACCACTCATCCCAGGTCCCCTGATAAACTCCCGGAAGATGGACCAGGAACCCAACTGGTATTTCAACAAAACTGATTTATCCAGGTTATTTCCTGTTGACCAAAGGACACCGTCTCCTGAACTAAAGATATCCTTCAGATCCACATCTGTATTGGAGGGCATGAGTGAAAAAGAGGATCCGTTATAGGATGTTAGGGAACCATTGCCACCTGAAAAATAAAATTCGCTGTTATTACTTCCCCATGCTTTAGATGGTATTCCTTTTCCTTCATCTGTCAAAAGGGTTTTGGTATATACGTTCTCCCCTGTGAGATCTGTTGAAACAATTGCTCCATTATCACTAATAAAAAATATTTTTTGTTTACCGGTCAGAACCAGGGTTCTGATAATTTGAACATCTTCAGTCCCTTGGAAATTTGGGAAAACAAACCTGAACTTTTTCCATCCTTTTCCGTTCCACATTGCTGCATTATACCGTTCAAATGAGCTATAGGGTCTGGTTGCAATCTCGCCAACAACCCAGACGCAAGTATCGTTAACAATTACTACATCAAATAGATTTGACCCGACAGATCCCAAAGTATCCAATCTCCATGAAAAGATATGGCTGGTGGTATCCTGAGTTCTGCCGGTTACCTCATTGCTTTTCAGATTGGTTTTGCTCATGAGAACCTGCCAGGTGTACCGGGTTGAGGGTATCAGAAATGGGTCTTTGAAAAGGGTATCTGGTTGATGAAGGGAAAAGGTTTGAACGGTGTCCCCGTTCCTGAGTAAAGAAAACTGGGCTGGTAAAATCAGACCAGCAGTATGAAGGTTCAGTGTTGCAGTAGTTAAATCGGTTTCTTTCACTTTCAGCATCAGGCTGTCTATACGGGTTTCAGGTCCGGTACTTTCGGGCTCTTTGCAGGAGGTGAACGCAGATAATAAAACAAAACTGTAAATGGCTGTCAGAAACAGGATTTGGTTTTTTTTCATAATTTGAATTTGGAATCAGTGGGTTGAAATTCGGTTCGGCTTATTTTCAGACAAGGTCGTCAGGAATTCGGGAAAAAGTCAATAACAGGTCAGAAATTTAATTGTTGTCATTGAGGGAGATTTCCAGTTTCAATGAATGCTGAAACCGGACGGTTTTTGGCGTTTATTTGTTCGGTTGACCTACAAACATATCACCCCGCTGGGGTGAGAAAATTGTTTTTGTAAATTTGTTTCTACCAAGATGTCACCCCTCTGGGGCGAGGAAATTCAATTTCCGGATTTCGTAATTCCAATTAACCATTAATCATTCACCATTAACAACTATCCTTCGTTCTGCCCATCCTGAAGATCCCTGTTTAAAAAAGGATTTTTCCCGTTTCGCCCGGAAGAGGTTTTCAGTTTCAAATGGAATGGTGACCGGGCGGTCGGGTGGTTGCCAATGTTGTTTTTCTACCAACATTTCACCCCGCTGGGGTGGGTAATCAATCCGCATTTCATTAACAATTATTTTAACATCCTGTCTATCCTGAACATCCCTGTTCAAATACGATTACCGACCGGGAGGGCGGTGTTACAAAATAATCAACATCCCCCATCCGGCTAAAGCCGGATTTCCCCTCCCGAAAGTGTTTGATATTTCCGCTTCGCTCGGTTTACCAATAACCAATAACCAATAACCATTGAACATTCTGTCTTACGCCTTATCCCTTATGCCTTACACCTATTTCCGCAAAACCTCTTCCAAAATTGCAGATAAATCTTCAACCCGGTACGGTTTCGCAAGAATTCCTGAAAAGCCGAATGATTTAAAATCAGCCATGATCGGGTCATTGGCATAACCGCTGGAAACCAGAGCTTTCACGGTTGGGTCGAGTTTTTTCAATTCCATAATCGTTTCACGCCCGCCCATTCCACCCGGAATTGTCATATCCATAATGACCAGATTGAATTTATTTTGTTGCGTGAGTGATTCCCTGTAAGCATCAATGGCCTCAATTCCATCTGAAACTGCGACCACATCAAATCCGAGATAATCAAGGATTTCAGTTAGCAGGTGCCTGATCATCTGCTCGTCATCCATGACAAGAATACGACCTGAACCCAGTACCTCAGTTTTCTTGACCGTACTTTTCTGTCTTCCCGTCAGCTTTTCTGAGGCAGGCAGGTAAACTCTAAACTCAGTTCCAACACCCGGTTCAGACGTCACAGAAATGGCGCCGTCATGTTTTTTAATGATAGAATAACTGGTGGCAAGACCCAGACCGGAACCCATTTTTTTTGTTGTAAAATAGGGATCAAAGATATTGGATAAGTAGGTTTCAGGAATTCCAATTCCCTGATCAGAAACCTGAATACAAACATATTTTCCGGGTTTGATTGCGAGAATCCGGGCTGAATCTTCATCCATCAGAATATTATCAGCCTGTAAATGAACAGTTCCGCCGGAAGGCATGGCCTGAACTGCGTTTAGTACCAGATTATTGATGACCTGGTTAATCTGGCCTTCATCAATTTCTGCTGGATAGAGCTTTTCATCAATATCAAATTCCAGTTTACATGCCGTTCCACGAACAATGAAATTGGCTGATTCTTTAAGTAAATCGATCACTGAGGCCGTTTGCCTGACGGGAGTTCCGCCTTTTGAAAAGGTAAGCAGCTGCTGGGTAAGTTCTCTGGCTTTGAGGGTTGCAGACTCAGCTTCCTTCAGTAACTGATCCATCCGGTTAAGCTGATTTTTCTCCATGGACATCCGGGTGAGTGAGATGTTGCCAAGAATGGCCGTAAGGAAATTGTTAAAATCGTGTGCAATTCCGCCTGCAAGAATACCAAGTGATTCAATTTTTTGATTTTTCAGACGTTCTGCCTGCATCCGGCGACGGTCAGTAATATCCCTGAAAACAAGAACAGTCCCGATCAGATCCCCATCCGGATCAGAAACGGCAGAGGTTGAATCGGCAATAATCAGTTTGTTGCGGTCAAGATTAATCAGGCAAAGATTGGAATCCTTTTTAAATTCGGCTTCTTTTCTGAGGATTTTATGAACCGGATTTTCTTCAGGTTCACCAGTAAGTTCATTGATCAGGGTCATGACCGAATCAATTGATTCACCAAGAGCCTGGTCTGCCTTCCAGCCGGTGAGTTGTTCTGCCATTTCATTGAAAATGATGATCTTCCCGTTGATGTCTGTAGAAATCACAGCATCCGCAATTGATTTCAGCGTGGTAGAAAGCCGTTCCTTTTCTGCTGATAAAGCATGTTCAGCCTTTTTCCGTTCTGTAACATCACGGGCAATTCCCTGGATGGCCACAGGGTGGTTTTCTTCAAAAAGCAGACGGGTATTCAGTTCAAGCGGAATTAATCGGCCGTCTTTAGCCAATATTTCAATTTCATAAATCAAAGCCGGCAGGTCATTCAGAATCTGTTTGGTTGTCATGTGCCTGACCAGATTCAGATAATTTCCAGGAAGAATTTTGCTGATGGATTCGCCTGAAAGCTCTTTACGGGTGTAGCCCATTAACTTTTCACCGGTTTCATTCAGAGAAATAAAATTTCCCTTCAGATCGTGGATGTAAATGATATCATTGGCATGATCAAAAAGCTCCCGGTACATCATTTCACTTTTCTGAAGCGCATGTTCGGCCAGTTTTCGTTCAGTAATGTCAAAAGCAGTACCAAGTGCTGCGGTCTTTCCGCCATACTGAATCACACCCGACGTGAAATCGAGCCAGCGGGTTTCTCCTTTTTTTGTCCGGATAACGAACTCATACCGGTTAGGCACATTTTCACCACGTTGACGTGCAAGTCCGCGCTGCTTTACAATTTCAACATAATCGGGATGGACAACATCCCAGAAGTTTAAACCGAGCATTTCTTCCTGAGAATACCCGGTAAGTTCACATGCCATTGGGTTCACATAAACAAAAACAGGTCCCTGATAGATAAATATGGCGGTTGCTGCAGTTTCTGAAAGTGACCTGAATTTTTCCTCGCTTTCCATGAGGGCAATTTCAGTGTTTTTCCTGATCATGGCAGAAGCAATCATGTTGGCTGCCAGCTTGAGAATGTGAATATGGTAGGCTGAAAATGTTTTTTCTGTTTTAACAGAGTCAAGACCCATGAAACCGATTAGTCTGTTCTGATAGGTAAGGGGAACGGCTAATAATGACTTGATGCCCTGAGCCGAAAGAGCTTCCTTCATGATTTCATCCTGGCCTGAAAGTTCAGAAACTTTTCCAATAAAAAATTCTTCAAGCCGGTTTAATCTTTCCATCCAGCCAGGAAAATCAGCCACTTGCATATCCTGAAGGTTGACCATTTGGGGTTCAACACCTGGGGCGCACCATTCATGCGTATTCGACATGAGTGTTTTATCGCGGTTAAACCTGAAAATGTAGCATCTGTCAACCTTGAGAAGTTCGCCGGTTAATTGCAGTGCATTATAAAGATTATCATCAATTTCATTAGGTGTGAGGTTGATAAACTGGTTTGAAAGGTCAACAATTACTTTTAAAAACTGAATTTCACCTTCCTGATTAGGTTCTGAAGAATCAGGCTGAACAAATTGTGGGTCTTGCATGTCGGCTTCCAAAGTTATTTTCAGTTAAAAGTACAAAATTATTTCCAGATGGATGGTTAGAAGTGCTATATTTGAGTATCGCAATCCAAAAATGCCAGTTACAAGTTACAAGTGACAAGTTACAGGTAGGACGCATATTTCCTTTATCGAAGACCAATTGTAACTGACCACCCCGAAGTATATTCGGGATCTTTATGTTATTCGAATTATCACTTATCACTTAAAACTTATAACTTACCACTTAACTATGTCTCTCGTACCTCATTACATCGAAAATCTGGAACCGTACAAAGCCGGCGGAACCATTGCAGAAATCCGGCAAAAGTACGGACTTGAGCGGATTATCAAGCTTGCCTCCAATGAAAATCCGTTCGGACCTTCACCTCTGGCACAAAAAGCCATTGCTGAGCATATTCACGATCTGCACCGGTATCCTGATTCAGGCGGAATTGAACTCAGATCACGGCTGGCTGCAATTTATAAGGTGAAAGTTGAAAACGTGGTCATTGGTTCCGGTTCTGAAGGAATCATGTCGAACATTATGCGAACGTTTCTGATGGATGAAGATGAAATCATCACGTCATCGGGTACGTTTATCGGATTTAAAGTGCTTGCCAATGCTTCGGGAAAAAAAACAATTTACGTTCCGCTGAATAATTACCGTTTTGAACTGAAAGCCATTCTTCCGTACATCAGTGCAAAAACAAAAATCATCTACCTGTGCAATCCGAATAACCCAACCGGAACGATTTTCACCCGTGAAGAATTTGATGAATTTTACAAGCACGTTCCATCCCGGGTTTTGATTATTCTGGATGAAGCCTATTTCGAATTTGCTGAAGAGTTTCCTGAATATCCTGACAGCATGCATTACCGGTATGATAACGTGATTACACTCAGGACCTTTTCGAAGGCTCACGGACTTGCAGGAATCCGGGTCGGGTATGGCATGGCACATGAACGGCTGATCGGCAATTTGATGAAGGTTAAACTGCCCTTTGAACCCAATTCGCTTGCTCAGGCTGCCGCTGTTGCTTCCCTGGATGATACTGATTTCATCCGTCACACTGTTGACACCAACCGGGAGGCACGGGAGCAGTTTTATCAGCTTTTTTCAGAACTGAAAATTCCCTTCGTGAAAAGTTATACCAATTTTGTGACCATTGATCTCGGACTTGAAACCCGGGTTCAGAAAATCCATCAGGCGCTGCTTGAAAAAGGAATTATGGTTCGTCCGCTGAAGGCGTTTGATCTTGGACAATGTCTGAGAATCACAACCGGCACCCCAGAAGAAAATCAGATTTTTATGGAAGCGTTCAGGGAAGTGACGAGGGACAAGTGACAGGTGACTAATTATTAAGTCCCTTGTCCCTTGTCACACGTCCCTGTTTTTTTTTTGTGACCCGTAATTGTGTGACCTTTGTGATTTTTAAAAAGAGAAAAACCATGACTGACCCAAAAAACCCGCTTGGTATCATCCGGATTGACCACCTGGAATTTACCACCGGCAATGCTGAATCTCTTCAGACTTTATTTCATGCTCTGGGTATGAAAATCACGGCAACCCGAAAATCCGGGAGTTTGTCGCAATGGCTGATGCAGACTTCAAAAACCAATTTCATCATTTCCCATTCCAAAGAACGGGATTACAACCGTCAGTATCTTGACGATCATCAGGGTGGCGTCTCGGCCATTGCTTTCCTCGTTGAAGATACTGAAAAGGCTTTGGCTGAAGCTTTAAAACGGGGTGCAAAACAAAGACTCCCGCTTGAGATTTCGCAGCAGAAGGGCGGAATTTACAAACGGGCAGGCATTCAGGGATTTGGCGATGTACTGAATATTTTTATTGAAAAGTCAGATTTTTCTGATTTCGCTCCGGGTTTTTCTGCTTTTGAGGATAAAGAAGCTTTATCTGATGATGCAAATCCCGGTCTCATCCATCTCGATCATCTTACCAATAACGTGCCTTTCGGAGAAATGAACAAATGGGTCGATTTCTACAATCAGATTTACGGATTCGAAGCCGTTCGATATTTCGAGATTAAGGGTGAAAAGACTGCACTCCGGTCGAAGGTTGTCCGTTCATCAAACAAACAGGTGACTATCCCGATCAATGAACCCTGGGGACCCGATGGAAATGACCAGATTACTGAATTTATCACCCGGCACAAAGGTGCAGGCGTTCAGCATATTGCACTGAGTTGCAAAGACATTGTCAAAACAGTTAAAAGTCTCAGAAAAAATGGATTTGAGTTTTTAACTCCGCCACCCCATTCCTATTATGAAATGGTGCCGGGCCGGGTTCCGAACGTGAAAGAAAATCTGGCAGAGCTTGAAGCCAATTCTATTCTTGTTGATGGTGATGAACAGGGTTATCTGCTTCAGATTTTTACCAAAGATCAGATCGGACCTTCGTTTTTTGAAGTGATTGAAAGAAAAGGTCATGACGGATTTGGCGACGGAAATTTTCAGGCATTATTCGATGCAATTGAACGGGATCAGCTGGATAGGGGAGTGCTGAAGTAATGGTTAATGGTAAATGATTAATGGTTAATGAATTAGTCCCCCTTTGAAGGGGGAAATCCCGAAAGCTTTCGGGATGGGGGATGTTTGAAATTCGAGGCAGGGTGGTTTGTATTTTATTTTAATATAACCTCAGTGTCATCCTGAGTGATCCCGATCCCGAACGCTTTCGGGACGGGATTATATCGAAGGATGGATTTTCCTTGTTTTTCCTGTAACCTCCCGCAGTAGCGGGACAGGCTGTAACCCGTGACCCGTAATCTGTAACCAGTGACCGTCCCCCGTCCCCTGTCACCGGCATTTAGGAGTTAAAATGAAATTAGTCACTTTTGAGTTTGTTTGTCCGATGGGAAGAATCCGCCGGTTGGGTGCTGTTTCCGGGCGGTATGTCGTGGATCTGAATTTTGCTTTTACGCTGCTTCTTGCCGAACAGGAAGAAACACGAGCCTACGAACTTGCCGAAGCTGAAATTCCGCCAACCATGCTCGACTTTCTTAAAACCGGTATCAACGGCAGAATCGTTGCTCAGCAAACCCTTGACGGACTTGAAGAATCGGGCTATCTGAAACCTTCAACCCGCGGACCAAATGAAGAACGCATTGTTTGGAAACAGTCAGAAGTCCGGCTGGTCACTCCGCTACCGAATCCGAACTCGCTCAGAGATTTTCTTGCTTTCGAAAAACACACACGAACAGGTTACGACCGGCGCGGACAGGAATTCCCGAAATTGTGGTTTGAACTTCCGGTTTACTATAAAGGAAATCACAGAACCCTGATCGGTCCGGATGCGAATGTGTACTGGCCATCCTTCACCGAAAAATTTGATTATGAACTTGAACTTTGCTGCATCATCGGCAAAGCCGGGATGAATATACCGGTTGAAGAAGCTCATGAGTACATTGCCGGTTACGCCATCATGAATGATTTTTCGGCGCGGGATATTCAGATGCAGGAAATGAGTTTACGTTTGGGTCCGTCTAAAGGAAAAGATTTTGCAACGGCCGTCGGACCCTGGATCGTAACACCTGATGAAATCAAAGACATCCGGAATCTGACCATGACCGCACGGATTAACGGCGAAGAATGGAGCCGGGGAAATTCGGGTGAGTCTCACTGGACTTTTGAGCAGATGATTGCACATGTTTCACAGGACGAAATGCTTTATCCTGGCGATATTCTGGGTTCCGGAACTGTCGGAACTGGTTGCGGTTATGAACTTGACCGGTGGGTTCAGCCGGAAGATGTGATTGAACTGGAAATTACCGGACTTGGGGTTTTACGAAACAGAGTGGTAAGAAAATAATTTTATATCTATTAAAGTCATCAGGAAAAAAACATGACTCATCTGAAAAAAGGGATAACATCAAAACAGGCTCACGTTGCAATTCCCGAAGGAACCTTCGAAGAAGAACATGGCCGTGACGGATTTTACGGTGCTGTTTCGCATCTTTATCACCAGAATTCACCCACAAACTGGTTAAAAATCAAAGGTCCCTGCCGGCCTTATGCCATTGATACCCGGAAATTTGAGTTTGGTGAAGAACCTGTCAAGTTCCTTTTTAATGAAGATGTTGCTCTGTTTATGTTTCACAAGATCCATCCCGACCTGTTTTATTCCCGGAATGCCGATGGCGATTGGGTGATTTTTGTTCATGACGGAAAAGGATTTGTTGAAACCGATTACGGCCCGCTGACTTATTCGGATGGGGATTATATTGTGATCCCGAGAGGCACGACTTACCGGATTGTCCCGGAAAAAGAAAGCCGTTTTCTGATGATCGAATCCAGGTCAGATATCCGTCAGCCCGACCGTGGATTACTGGGTCAGCATGCACTTTATGATCCGGCCGTGATTGAAGTCCCTGAGCCAATTGCCTTTGAAACGGTTGAAGATAAATATCAGGTCAGAATTAAACGGTTGGATGAGTTTACCACAGTCACATATCCGTTTCACCCGCTGGATGTGGTGGGTTGGAAGGGTACTTTATATCCATGGAAACTCAACATCCGTGATTTTCGTCCGGTCATGAGTCATCGCGGACATTTGGCTCCGTCGGTGCATTCAACTTTTATCGGCGACAATTTTGTGGTTTGCAGTTTCGTTCCCCGGCCGCTTGAAGAAGATAAAGATGCCCAGCGTGTTCCGTTCTGGCACCGGAATATCGATTATGATGAAGTCATTTTTTATCACGCAGGTAATTTTTTCAGCCGGGATGGCATTGATGCCGGAATGGTGACCTTTCATCCGTTGGGAATTCATCACGGTCCGCATCCGAAAGCTTATCAGAATCAGCGAACCAAAGACAAAACTGATGAATATGCGGTCATGGTTGATACCCGCCGGCCATTGAAGATGACCTCTTCAGCAAATTCTGCCCTGTTCGAAGATTACTGGAAACTCTGGCAATTGTAAATTTAATCCCACTTTTCTCAAGGCCAATACCATGTTCTGTAACCATATCAGAATTTGGTATTGGTCTTTCTTACATCCACCTTCTTTTGTTAACTTATTTTTAATTCCTCAAAAGCCGTTTTTCATGTGATAAATTTGGATATTTTAAACTTATTAGGGTAAATTTACATCCGAGCCGTATAATAATCAGATCCTGAGTACAATGGGTTCAACTTAATTCAAATCTGGAGGTTTTATGTTCAGTCGTCAATTCTTGGCATTTCTGCTGTTTCTGGTTCCATATTTGGGAATGGCTGGAAATTCAGGAAAAACAAATCTTAAAAAGGAAGAATCAACTGCAGAAGCCTTTAGTCATTTCAATTATCTGGATGTGCCTGCATTTAAAATGTATTTTCAAAATAATGGTAATATCCAAGATCCGACTGGTAACAGGAGTATTGAATATCCTAAAGGTTCTGGTAAGTCTCCTTTATTTGCCAGTGGTTTCGCAATAAGTGGTTACGTGAATGACAGTCTTGAAACAGCCTGGATGGCTTCAGCATCGCGTAACGAAGAATGGCAGCCCGGTAATATGGTTAATGGGTTGCCGGCAGATCCGAATAACCCAAAATTCCGGGTTTATAAATATACGTTGGGTGATGCTGCAGCAACCAACCCTGATGTTGCAGAATGGCCTATTGATTTAGGCGCGGAATTTATTGACAATAATAATAACGGACTTTATGAGCCTCACCTGGGTGAGTTCCCAAAGATTTATGGTAATCAGATGGTTTGGTACGTTATCAACGATGGCTTACCATCTGGAGCACCAACCCGGCTTAAAGGAAGTAATCCAATGGGTTTGGAGACACAAGTTTCATCCTTCTTTTTCAGTGAACAGGGGGTTGCCCTTGATCATACTGCATTTATCATTTACAAGATAATTAACAAGGGTGGGAACGAAATTAAAGACATGGTTTTCTCTTTGTATTCTGATCCCGATTTGGGGGATGCTATTGATGATTTGGTGGGCGTTGACTCACTAAGATCCTTAGCATATTGTTACAATGAAACCAATTCTGATAAAACTTATGGAATTGCTCCTCCCACATTTGGTTATGATTTTTTCCTGGGTCCAAAAGTTTTTACAGGTAATACAGCCGATACCGTTGAAATTCTTGGTAAAAAATATCCCGGCTACAAATCGTTGGGTATGAATTCCTTTGCGAAATTAATTAATGGTCGCACTGATATCAGCGACCCGGTTACAATTGATGAAGCGAGAAATTACCAGATTGGGCTTAAATTTGATGGTTCGCCATATAACCCTTTAACTGATGGTCTTGGTGGATTGGCTACCGATAATCCAAGAATCATTCATCCGGGTGTCCCAGAAAATTCAACGGGTTGGAGAGATGCTGTTGGGAATGACCGGAGGATGATGATCAACACCAAACCTTTCACTATGTTGCCGGGTGATACGCAGGTGGTTATTGTTGGGTATATCATTGGGAAGAGCTCGTCAAATCTGGCATCTATTTCGGATCTCAGAACCAAATCAGATTATTCTCAGGAAGCCTACAATAATTTGATAAATATAAAACCAGTGAAACCCAAATTGGGTACTTTGTCTGTTATAGTTAAGGATCAGAACGGAGACCCGGTTAAGTTTGCAACCATTGCAGTTTCACCAGCGGGAACACCTCCGCTTTGGAAAACAAGTCACGACTCAGAAACAGGTCCCTTTACAACGGTTCTTTACGAAGGAATGTATGACATAAGGGTTGTTGGCTATGATGGTGTTTGGGGATTTATCCCTGATGGTATTTCCAAAACGGTTTCAATAACAGAAAATAATGTAACCGAACTCAATTTGGAAATAATCAAAAAGTATGGTTATTACGATACTTTCGAAGGAACATATGCTTCTTACTGGAAACAAGGCTGTGAAAGCGATACACTGATTTCTGGTATACCAGTGACCTGGACGATCAGTTCAGGCCAATTGGTATGTATGCCAGGAAGTTCAAAGGGGATATTTTCGGTAACAACTACCGTTGATGTAAGTCCATTTACCTTGCCAACGTTTTCACTAAAGTCGACGATAAAGGTAACTAATAAAAAAGACACCTTGGTTTACTTTGCTAGTGGGGACAATGGAAAAAATTGGGTGAAGCTGGATTCCTATTTGGAAATGGCAACAACTCCACCAAAACATCTTGTTAAATCTTATGATTTAAATTCAATTTTAACAATAACTGATTCTGTTAAAATCAGGTTTCAATTGAATAAAAATTCTAACCTTGCTTACGCAAGACTCGATAGTTTTGTGGTGAATTCCTTCGTTAAGACTTCAATTACAGAGGGTAACACTACCGATAGGTCATTTCGCCTCCTCCCCGCCTATCCTAATCCGTTCAACCCATCTACGACAATCAGATGGATTCAGCCGGGAAATGGTTCAGCAACAATCCGTGTAATGAATCTTCTTGGTCAGGAAGTGAAAGTAATTTCTGCCGGAGCCAGAATTTCAGGGGAAAATGAACAAACCGTTTCTTTCAACGGATTAACCTCGGGGATTTATTTCTACAGGATTGATCTGAACGGCAAGTCATCTTCCACGGGGAAACTGATGCTCCTGAAGTAAACGGCTTTTTTGGTGTTTTTTAACAAAGGGCGGAATTTTTCCGCCCTTTGTTTTTTAATAAAGATAAGGGTATTTTTATCGATGAAACGTATAATAATCTGAGAAGCCCAACCATCCATATTATTTACATTCCAAATGAGTCCCAGGAGATACCAATGAAAGTTCAAATTGCCTTTTTTACCCTTTTAATCTTTTTGATTTCATCAGAAGCCTTTTCTTCGGGCAAGGGAAATCAGGATTCAAAAAAAACAAAGTCGTCAGCGGCATTTGTTCATCATAATTCATTGGAAACACCAGCTTTTAAAATGTTTTTTAAAAACGATGGCAATATCCAGGATCCGACTGGTAACCGGAGTATTGAATATCCTAAAGGTTCTGGTAAGTCTCCCTTATATGCCGGGGGATTTGCTATAAGTGGGTATGTTAACGATAGTTTAAGAACCTCATGGATGGCAACCCCCTCTCGTATTTCTGAATGGCAACCCGGAAGTATTCTGCCAGATGGTTCACCGGCATTATCGTCTGATCCCCGGTTTCGGGTTTATAAATTAAGTGTGGGTGATATTTATGGCGGCAATCAGGATTTCGCGGAGTGGCCGGTACCATTCGGGGCAGAGTTCAATGATCTGAATAAAAACGGTATTTACGAACCAAATTTGGGTGATACTCCCGGGTTTTGGGGAAGTCAGATGATTTGGTATGTCATTAATGATTTACCGGTTAGCAGGACCTTGGGAACAAAAGGAATGGGTTTGGAAGTCCAGGTTTCCGGGTTCTTTTTTTCAGACTGGAATTCTAAAATTGATCACACGGTTTTCCTGGTTTACAAACTGATCAATAAAGGTAAAAACCCCATAAAAGATGCTATCTTTTCATTACATTCAGATCCGGATGTGGGGTTTCCAACTGATGATTTAGTTGGTGTGGATTCAGTGAGATCGTTTGCTTATGCCTACAATGAAAAGCCCACCGACCAGTTTTACGGTGTTTCCCCGCCCGCATTTGGTTTTGGATTTTTTCTCGGTCCAAAATATTTCACAGGCAATTTATCTGATACCCTTACCATTTTAGGCAAAAAATATCCCGGATATAAGTCGGTTGAGATGAAATCTTTTGTTAAATATTCCGGTGACAGACCTGATTTAGCTGACCCCAATACTGCTGAAGAAGCCAGATTTTATCAGGAAGGCCTCAAATCAAATGGAACTGAAATATCGCCTCTTACTGAAGGAATTGGTGGCGTTATCTCTGATAACCCGAGAATATTTCACCCTGGATTTCCAGAAAGTTCATCCGGTTGGCGGGATAAGGTGGGCAATGACCGGAGAATGATGATCAATTCCGGAAAGTTTAATATGATGCCCGGTGATACTCAGATCATTATTACAGGTTACATTGTCGGGCAGGGTCAAACCAATCTCGAAAGCATTGGGGTTCTGCGTACTATTGCAGATTCAGCTAAAATGGCCTATTCAAATCTGGTTAGCTTGAAACCCGGTACCCCAAAAACAGGAAAATTGACGGTGGTGGCCGTTGACCAGTCAGGAAAACCGCTGAATAATTCTGCAGTTTCAATTGGATTCAATTCTCAAGAATTTTCTGGAAAGCTGAATCATAATTTTGAAAACGGTCCATTCTCAGCCGTTCTTTATGAAGGTTCTTACAAACTCAGAATTATTGGATATGCCAATGAATGGGGATTCCCTCCTGATACAGTTATCAAGGATTTTACAATTTCTGCAAATGGAGAAACCCAAATTCAGGAAAAACTGATCCGAACTGCATCCTATACAGATCGTTTTGACGGTACATTCACCAAACAATGGAAAATGGGTGCAGACTGGGATACAACCGTTGCACCCGGGTTTGCGTTTCCCTGGAAAATCACAACCGGTATTGGTATTTTGGAATGGAGTTCAAATGTTTTGAAGGGAAAGTTTTCAACCGGAACCTCTGTTAATCTCAATTATTATAGCTACCCTGTTTTGTCTTTTTTAACTTCCTACCGGATGACCGGAACCGGAGATACCCTTTTTGTTTATGGAAGTGGGGATAATGGAAAATCCTGGGTTAAAATCGATTTTTTTCAAAAAGATGTGAAAGCAACTTATGTCAAAAAGTCTTATGACCTTGACCTGTTTTTTGACATTACAGATTCTGTAAAAATCCGCTTTGTGGTTGTAAAAAATTCCACAGCTACGGCTTTCGCAAAAATTGATGATTTTCATATTGTTCACAATGGATACACATCAGTTCCAGGTTCAAATTCTAAAGAAAACGGGTTTCAGCTCCTTCCACCTTATCCAAATCCGTTCAACCCGTCCACTTCAATCAGGTGGATTCAACCATTCGGTGGGGAAGCAACCATAAGCGTAATGAATTTACTGGGTCAGGAAGTAAAGGTGATCTCTGCCGGAGCAAGAGTTTCAGGTCAGAATGAGCAAGTTATTTCCTTCAGCGGACTTTCTTCCGGTATCTATTTTTATCGGATCGATCTGAACGGAAAGTCTTCACCAACCGGGAAGCTGATGTTTTTAAAGTGAGTATCAAACAGCCGGAATGAACAGAATATTCAAATTTTTGAGAAATAGTTATTTTATTTTTTCAATTTTTTTCCTGACTGGAATTCTGGGCTGGCTATTTTTTTATCCAACCGAAATGACCACCAGAATTTTTGAACTCCAACAAAAGGAAATCCTCACGGTTGAAGAGTTGGCAGAACTTAGAATTCTGAAAAAGATCGAAAGAAGAAAAAACGGTTGGGCAAAACCTGATAAACCTGATGACTATATCACCTATTATAATTTAATTCGTACAGCCCCGGGTGAAAAAAGTCCGTCCTATCCCAGAAATTACAGAATTGAAGAGCTTGAAAAGGCAAAAGAAAAATTAAAATTGCTGAGGGGTAAAGAGAAACCGGATGCTCAGGTTCTCTGGACTGAAAGAGGTCCTTGGAATTGTGCAGGAAGAACCCGTTCACTGTTAATTGACCCTGAAGATGAAACCCATTCAACCTGGTTTGCAGGCTCAGTTGGGGGTGGTATCTGGAAAACGACAGATTCGGGTAAAAATTGGGTCGATAAAACTCCGTTTCATCCCAATCTGGCCGTGACTGCTCTTGTCATGTCAGAAGCGAATCCACAGGTAATTTATGCCGGTACAGGTGAAGGATTTGGAAACGTAGATGCCATTCAGGGGGACGGAATATTCAAATCTGAAGATAAAGGTGAAACCTGGGTTCAGCTTGCCAGTACTGCAAAAAACGCAGGCTTCAAGTATATTAACAGAATGATTGTCGATCCTGAAAACGAAAAAAATCTTGTTGTTGGTACAAAAGCAGGAATTTATAGGACAATAGATGGTGGCGTTACTTTTTCGGCGGTTTTTCCGAAAACGCCAGGATCCGTTCATCAGATCATTTATCAGCCTAGAAATTTCAAAATTCAATATGCATCCTTGCAAAGCGCTGGTATTTACAAATCGACAGATGGCGGTCTGACGTGGTTTGCTGCAAAATCAAATCTGGCTGGTTTCAGAAGGATTGAACTTGCGGTAACTGATCTGGATCCAATGTTGATTTTTGCATCTGTTGATGGTGTAACTGAAAGTTATTTATATCAGTCTGCAAATGCCGGTGAAACCTGGGAGCAGGTAAAAATTTTAGGAAATAATTCACATTGGCTGGGCAGGCAGGGATGGTATGGAAACTCAATAATGGTTCATCCTTACAATAAAAACATCGTATTTGTGGGTGGAATCGATATCAGTAAAATTTTACTTACTGGCAGTTCAGCCGAAATTTTGCCTGTTTCAACCTGGGTACCAGAAGCTGTTTTACCGTTTGTTCACGCAGACCATCACGGATTATACTCAGTTAAAACAAATACCGGAACTCAGGCTTTCAGAATGATTTCAACCAATGACGGTGGGGTTGAGTACTCTGATGATGGCGGAAAAAAATGGAATAAAACGCTAAGCGGATATCTGACGACTCAGTTTTATGGGGTTGATAAGGCACCTGGAACTGATGAATATTTTGGGGGAACACAAGACAACGGATCCTGGATTTCTCCTGTCTGGACCTCACTTCAAAATAAATGGATAAATGCAATTGGTGGCGATGGTTTTGCTGTTTCCTGGCATCATCACGACTCAAATAAATTGATCGGTTCCCTTTATCAGAATATCCTGTTCCAATCAAAAGACAGAGGGAAATCCTGGAAGACAATGACGGGAACACCTAAGAATGGACAGTTTATAACTTCTCTGGGCGAATCAAACATT
Organism: Bacteroidota bacterium; assembly: GCA_020161835.1. Taxonomy (GTDB): domain Bacteria; phylum Bacteroidota; class JABWAT01; order JABWAT01; family JABWAT01; genus JAFLBE01. Next base: position 20,953 of record JAIUNL010000031.1, read on the forward strand.
AACCCGGACCTTATTTTTGTTTTTGCAGGAAATAGTGTTTACCGGTCTGAAAATTTTGGTGACAACTGGAATCAGGTCCCACTGGAATCAGCATCCTGGGTTACTATTGAGACACCCGGAAAAGTTGAGGTTTCCAAACATAATCCGATGGTGGTTTGGGCAGGAACGGGGATGGAAAATTCAATGTATTCAAAATCAGTGCAGGTCTCAGTTGATGGTGGGAATTCATTCACTCCTGTTACCAATTTTGGGAATCAGGGTTACCTTTCAGGTTTGGCCACCCATCCTCTTGATGATTCAACTGCATTTGCCTTGTTTTCTTCCTCTGGAAATCCAAAAGTTTTAAGAACCAATAATTTGGGAAAGACCTGGTCTGATCTTTCAAAGTTTTCAAGTGGTGTGAGTCATAATGGTTTCCCGGATGTTGCCACCTATAGTCTTTTGGTCATGCCTCATAACCCTTCAGAAATTTGGGCTGGTACTGAAATTGGTCTGTTTATTTCAACAGATGAGGGTGAATCATGGCATTATTCTGATAATGGATTCCCGGCTGTGGCAATCTGGGAAATGAAAATTGTTGACGATCAGGTTGTACTTGCCACTCACGGCAGGGGAATCTGGACGGCTACAATTCCAGAATTAACAACGGTGCCCCTTCCTGCAAGTGTTGCTTCCCCAACAATTAATTCCACAAATCCGGTCATTTTGGGTTTGTTTGAAATGAATATTTCGCTTAAGGATGAATATGATTCAGCATTTGTTTTTATAAATGGATCCAAATCTTTTAGAATAAACAATATTTCTCCGGGAATAAAAGATATTTCAGTTCCTGATTTACCAGATACGAATTTTAGTGCAAAAGTTGGCGCCTATAAAAATAACTGGATTTACTGGTCAGGAAATGTTATTTCCCGGGTGTTTGCTTTAAGCGTTCCTCAGGCAGAGTTCTCTTCAAATCTGGATGATATTTCTGAATTTAATAAGTTTTCTTCCTCGTTTTCTAATGGAATAACTGATTTTATAAGTATGAAACCGGGTGATTTTACTTCGAAGGGTTTATCAACCAGACACCCCTATCTGCAAAATGGAGATCAAACCGTTACGCTCAGAGTTCCAATCATTGTTAAATCAGAAAACACCAGTGTAGTTTTTAAAAACGTGGCTATGGTTGAGCCTGGGCTTGCAGGAAGCAAATTTGGGGATGATGATTTTAATGATTATGTGATTGTTGAAGGTACCGCAAACGGTAAGGATTGGGTTAAACTGAATGAAGGTTATAACGCTGGAAAGTATCCAGATTGGTTTGATTTTTATTCAACCCGTTTAAATGCAACACCACCGCTAAGTTTGTTGAAAACTGAAAGTTTTAATCTTCGTTCTGCTTTTTCGCCAGGAGATACGGTTGTTTTGAGATGGCGGCTTTTCTCAAATGAATCTACAACGGGTTGGGGTTGGTTTATTGATGATGTTGAAATCCAGAAAAACCCGGTTAAGGTGGATGAAAACAATTCTTTTCCTTTTGAGTTTTCACTTAACCAGAATTATCCAAACCCTTTTAACCCGTCAACTACAATTCTTTATTCGATTGGTAAACCCGGGCTGGTTTATATTGCAGTCTTTGATGCATTGGGTCGGCAGGTTGAAACTCTTGTGAATTACTACCAAAAACCTGGTCATTATACCGTTCAGTTCGATGGTAAAATGCAGTCTTCGGGTATTTATGTTGTCAGAATGACTTCTGAAGGAAAGCAAACGTCAAGAAAAATGCTTCTGCTGAAGTAAGTAGAATTTCATACAGATCCTGATTTAATGAACATATTTAAAAGATTGGCTTTTCTCACTTTTTGCACCCACAACTAAAAAGTCAGGGCAGTTTGAACCTTAAAAGTTACCGGGATCACAAATTAACCACACCTAATGAATGTGATTGCTTTTTTATCTTTACTGGTATACATTTACTTAAGATCTAGGTAGGTTTTAATTGCAAAAGTGAGGTTACCATGAAACTATTTTATTTGTTTTTTCTTTCCCTCGCACTCAACATTTCCCTTTCCGGGTGCAAAGATGATCCAAATGACGAACCAAATGGGGAATTTTACATTAACTATGCAGTAATTAAATATAATGATCATAGTGTATCCACTGAGAAAATTGAAATATCAGCAGCATTTAAATATTTCCCTGAAAAACCAATTGTTACTATCAACGATTCGACCATTGGTCTTGTTTCAGAAGAGGATGGCTACTTTTCATTGGGTGAAACCATTCTTCCTTATCTTGAAAATGGTAAATATAAAATTCAAGTTGGGAATAATGTAGTAGAAGGTTCAATTGCTATGTCATCTAAACCCTATAATATTCGGGTTAATGGATTTAGTGCCGACTCAAATGGTAATATAGATCTGCCTGTTGCAGATAATTATGAGTTTAGATGGAAATGTGATAAGTACGATAAATTCATAATTTATTCTGATGCCCCATCGGTGGCTATTAATGAAAGGCCATTACAAACTGATACTGTGGCAGTTCTAAAAAAAGATCAAATACAAAGTGGATTTTTAATTAGTACTGGTATAATGGCTATAAATGGATCAATTCGGCTGTCTGAAAAAAGTAACGTCAAAACAAAACTAGGAAATGGTTGGGTTTCTTCATTAAAAATATCAAAAGTAAATTTAATACATCCAACTAAATAAATAATCAAATTTCCAATATAAATTAAAATCTAACTATCGCTTTTAGCAGATTATTGTGCGGTTGGTCCCGATAGTTCAACACATTTTGAATTGTTTTTTGGGTTTGGTCGGTTCGCAGAAGCAAGGCTTTAAGTAGCAATTGTAATTTCTTTAAATAAGGAACAAACATCATGAAAATTATTATTGTGTTCTTCATAATTGTTATGGCTTCAATAAGCACATTCGCACAAGTTCATTATGATGTTAACGGAAATCTTGTTCCAAAAAATGGAATATTGCCAAAGGTACTGGCAACAACCGGAGCCTCCGACTTTTACTTAACAGATACGGTTCGTTTCCCATTGCATTTTATTCCTGATCCTGGACAATTATCAAAAGATGGCTTAGAATATTATTTATCTTCTTCGTTTAATAGTTTTACCTCACGCCTATATGTTTTACAAAGGGGTTCATTAGGCGAACAATTTGGTTCACCAAAACTATTAATCGGTTCTATTAATGATACAAATTTTAAAAAAATTCAGCCAAGTATCACTGCCGACAAGAAAACAATTGTGTTTGTTCGATCCACTGATGAAAGTTGGGAGGGAAACGATTTATACATTGCAACCCGTTCCGATTCATCATTGCCATTTGATATGATTAGACCGCTCTCGGAACTCAATACTCCCAATGCTGGCGAAGGATATCCTTGGATTTCGCCAGATGGTTTGAGATTGTATTTTTCAAAAGGAATGGGTTCTAAGAATGATTTATTTGTCTCTAAGCGCCAGTCCACGAATGGAACTTTTGAGTCCCCATCCATGCTCGATATTCCACTAAGTGCAAACAGAAAGTTCGCTGGCTGGCTAGGAAACGATGAACAGGAACTCTATTTCACAACAGGGACATGGGGTGACAGCATTATGTATTCAATTAGAACAAATCAATCGGATACATCATTTTCGACACCAACATTTCTTCCAAGTTTAAGTCAATTTGGTTTTGTGTCAGGTGTAAGCCTTGCTGGAGAAGAACTTTATTTATATAATGCCAGGTCCCAACCTGTCATTTTAAAATTTCAACACACTGCGACTTCTATAGAAGATGGTTTGTCCAATAATCCCCGAGGATTTGAATTGGAGCAAAATTATCCCAACCCCTTCAATCCAACGACTACAATTTCTTTTAGTATTTCAAAAAAATCATTTGTTTCATTAAAGGTATTTGATGCCTTAGGTAGGGAAGTATCGACTTTAGTTTCCGACTTTTTGGCACCAGGACAATATTCTCATCCATGGTTCGCTAATGGCTTGCCCAGTGGCCTTTATTTTTACCGGTTAAATGTTGGACTGTCTTCCAAGACTAAAAAACTTGTATTAATCAAATGAAATAATTACAAATTAACTATCACTATCTAACTGATTTTTTGCGCTGGGTTCTTGTTGAAATCTCAGCAATTTTGGAAGGTCTTTGGCTTCCGTGAGTTTACGTGCAAACCACAGAAGCTGTGCATCATTGATCATTGAGTTTATTCAAAACGGATTTGTATTTAATATACCCATCACCTATGTGACTGGCTGGTATTATACTAACACTACTAACTAACAACTAAACACCAGGGAATAATATGTTAAAATCACTTTTAATCAGCCTATGCTTGACCCTTTTAACCGTTTTTTATTCCTGTGACAAAGAAGATGAAAAATCGGAAAAACCTGATCAGATTCTGAATGTTTTTCTTGAGTATTCCGATAATGCTTATGATGCAGAGAACGATTCAATAATCGTGGGTCCTTTTACCAGGGTAAGTGGGTTTTTAGCTGCAGATCCGGTTCCTAAAATGTTGGAAGTTAAAGTTAATGGACGTCTGGTTTTTGATAAGTTTATTTACTCTGATGGTCGGGTAAGTTTTTTTGATGAGAGTGCCTACTTTGGTGCCGGGAAACCAATTCCTTTCACTTCCGGTTTACACTTAGTTGCAGTAAAAACTTCCTTGGGTGAAATAACCGGGCAAATTATAGTTCCAAAACAAATTACCGGTGTCAATTTTAGTCCAGCCGGATCAATGTTAGTTAATCAACCGCTTACCATTTCCTGGCAAGGGTCAAATGCTGACTTTTATGAAGTCGGTTTTTATTACAATGGGTTTGTTGATACTCTGGTGAAAGGAACTTCTGTTACCTTTCAGGGAAAATATTTCAGGTTTCCGGGTGCTCTTGATAATATTTGGATATACCCGGTTAACGGACCTTTCCCCGAAGAAAACACAAAGGGAAACCTAACCGGTGCCGGAAATGGAAGTCTGTTTTATATTGGTAAGTCTTTTGATTGGGAAGGTTACTTTGTTATTGGTCCCGGAACTGAAAACAGACTATCTGTAAACCAGAATGGTCATCAAATCAGGGAATTAAGACAACGACTCCATAGGAAATTGCAAATGAAGGATTAACATCGTTTGAATGAAATCACAAAAAGGTAATTGGTTTTACGGTAATTTAAGATTGGAAAAAAGGCATGAAAAATTCAATTCTTTCGTTTTTTAAGAAATCAATATTTGTTGGGTTAATACTCTTGAGTGGATTTATTTCAGCATGTGACCCGAATGATTCTGAGAGTAAACCAGAATCAAAACCGAGCCAGATATTCTATGTTTTTCTTGATTACGAGGATTCCTATTACGTTTACCCTACCGGACTTGTTCGCGGTCAGTTTTCTAGTGTGTACGGGTACCTCATTGCAAACCCGCTTCCAAAAGTTTTGGATGTACAGGTAAATGATACCTCTGTTTTCAATGAGTACAAATATTTCCCGGGGCGAATACAATTCGTTGGAGATTCTCCTTCCAGCGAAGAAAGCGATCCGCTGATTCGCTATACCGGGCCCAAACACACTGTTTTTGCTAAAACAACTTTTGGTGAAGTTACAGGTACGGTATACAGACCAGAGGGTGAGCCAATCATTCAGATATCGGTAACTGGATCTTTAAAATTAGGTGAAGAGGTAACCATTTCATGGACTGGAACAACAGCAGATTTTTATTATGTAAGGGTTAATTATCCCAATGTTAAACATCCTGGTGACATTCTTTTTCCTAGTATTGTTGATACCATCGTCTCAAATAACTCAGTAATCCTGCCTAAAACCTCATTTATTTATGATGGTAACATTACGTATGTTTCTGTGACTCCCATAAATGGACCGGATGGAAAAGAAAAAAGCAAGGGGAATATGAATGGGGACGGATCTGGCTTTCTCTATTATTCAGGAAATAGTGGGGGATTGCGTGCAGACATTACTGTTGGCGCCGGTTTCCCGGGCTTTCAGGCGATGTCTGAGGATAATAAAAATGATTTGAACCTGAATAATCAAAGAAACAGAAAAATTATGAAACTGACAGAAAAATTCATACAAGATTAAGATTACTGGTAAAACCCGTCAATCGAAATTCTTTAATCAAAAGGGCGGAATGTTTCCGCCCTTTTTTATTTCAACAGCACAAGTTTTACAGTTTGACTTTGGTTTCCCGTTTTTAGTCTTGCAAAGTAAATTCCGGCCGGATTTGAATTGGCATTCCAATTGATGGAATGTTCACCAGCAGAAACAACTCCATTCTTCAGCACTTCAACCAGTTTTCCCTGAATATCAAATATCTCAAGCCCGCGCGGATC
>JAIUNL010000032.1 GCA_020161835.1 Bacteroidota bacterium
AGTGCCCGGTTAAATCGAATCTGTGTTTGAAGGAGGCTACTGCCGACTGAGTTCAGATTCGATCAGGGCCGGAGTGCCAGTTGCAAGTCAAAGAGCGGCTGGGCGGTACGGGGTTTTGCCCCCTTTTGCCCTGTCAAAAGGGGGTCCCCGAAGGGAACAGAAGTTTCGGTTTGAAAATGAGATCAGGCGAGGTGCTCTTCGCGCACGAAATAAACACATAGAAATTAAAAAAGATTTGTGGCCATGCGGTCTGTTTTGTTGGATCGTTTTAACCCGAGACCGAAGGTCTTAAGGTAATCTCTGCCAGAAATTATTTCATCCCTTTCCCCACCAAAATAAAAATCATCTGCATTCCAATTTTAATATTTCTCAGGTTTTATGACATTTGAATAGAACAGACGGGCGAAGAATCCCATCTGAGAAAAACAATCCGGAGTTTGTCTTGAAAATCTTTTCCTTACTGGTCATTGGGATCCTGACCTCACTATCATCCCTATCCGCTCAAACTGTATCCCAAACTTTTACTTACCGGTCTGCAACAGCAAAAACAGTTTCCATTGCCGGAAGTTTTAACAATTGGTCTGCTTCAGCCCACCCATTTCAAAAACAAGAAAATGGTTTGTGGTCAGTCAGCATTGAACTGGTTCCGAATTACTATCAGTACAAACTGGTTGTTGACGGAAAATGGATTGCAGATCCGGCAAACGACTGGAAAATCAATGACGGTGGTGACGGATTTAATTCGATCATCAAAGTTGGAAATCCACCCGTTCCTCAACGGAAAAAATACACAAAGCCGTTGCCGGTTTCTCTTCTTCCGGAACCGGTAATTGACTCTCACCCGGAATATGTTGCCCTTTATTACAAAGCCTGGGAACTGGCATGGAATAAAATTCAGCACGGAACGCCGGAAAACGGTTTCGAACCTGCCTACATGGATGAAGGATTTAATGAACTGATTTATCAGTGGGATATTTGTTTCATCACCAGTTTCGGGATTTACGGCCGGGATGCTTTTCCTGTTATGGCGTCGCTTGATAATTTCTACAACAAACAACGCCCGGATGGATACATTCAGCGGGTTTATTGGGAAACGACGGGTAAACTGGCCAACGAACCCTCCGCAGATGAACCAATGGTGAATCCACCTCTGTTCGCCTGGGTTGAATGGCGGTATTACGAAATCAGCGGTGATGCTTCCAGGATAAAAAGAGTTTTGCCGGTTCTGACAAGATATTTTGACTGGACGGAAAAAAACTGCCGGACTGAAAAAGGAAAAGGACTTTTTTACACGTCGGAACTGGGCAGCGGAATGGATAATACACCCAGGAAAAATGTTGGGAAAGCCGGTTGGATCGATTATTCTGCGCAACAGGTTCTGGCTGCAACCTGTATTTCGAAAATGGCAGAGGTGATCAGTGATAACCAAACTAAAGCAACTTTCCAGATAAAAGCAGCCGAAATCAGTCATTCTATCAATGCCCTGCTCTGGAATGAAAAAACTGGTTTTTACTATGATCTGACCGAATCAGGAAAATTAAGTCCGACCCTTCACATCGGTGCCTTCTGGACTTTGCTTGCCGGAGTTTGTCCGCCTGAACGGAAAGCCTCAGTTCTTGCGCATCTGAAAAATCCGGCCGAATTCTGGCGGCCAAATCTTGTTCCGACCCTTGCTGCCAATCAGCCTGAATATGATCCGAAAGGACATTACTGGCTTGGCAGTGTTTGGGCACCGACCAATTACATGCTGGTTAAAGGACTTGAATCGGTTTCAGAATCCAATCTCGCTGATTCCATTGCCCTGAACTTCCTCGGTAACGTATCCAACATTTACCAGAATTTTAAACCCGATCCTGAAAAAATCGCTTTTGATGAACGATATGCAGACGACTACAAAACCCTGTGGGAATGTTACTCTTCAGAATTGAATGAACCAGCAACCCGGTGGGACAATACCTTTTATTCGCGGCAGGATTTTGTTGGATGGACGGGGCTTGCTCCCATTTCCCTGCTGATTGAAAATGTTCTGGGGTTTGATATTTCAGGTAAGGAAAACACGATTACCTGGACGATAAAAAGATCAGACCGGCACGGATTAAAAAACATCCGGCTGAAAGATCAGATCGTGTCCCTTCTTTTTGAAAAAACGGGTTCAAAATCAGAAGTGACGGTAATCTGTGAAAAACCATTTACTCTGAAACTTATTTCCGGTGGAAAAACAGCAATCGTACCTATCACCGACACTGAAAACCGGATAAAAATATAAATACTGGCTTTTTCCTTTCTGCTTGAATCATGATTTGAATTACATTAACTTATCATCAGAGAAAAAAACCTTTTTTATACAGAGGCTTATTATGGACGAATTCATGCAGGAGGCAATCAATCAGGCCAGAAAAAGTCTGAACGAAGGCGGAATTCCCATCGGTTCAGCTTTGGTTAAATCGGGCAAGCTGATTGCGAAAGGACATAATAAACGGGTTCAGGAGAATAATCCCATTCTTCATGGTGAGATGGATTGTCTGAATAATGCAGGCCGGATTGGCTCTTTCAAAGACACGGTTATCTATTCAACCCTGATGCCCTGTTACATGTGTGCCGGAACGATCGTCCAGTTTAAAATCCCGAAAGTGATTGTGGGTGAATCGAGAACTTTCCCCGGTGCGAAAGAGTTTATGCAGCAGCACGGGGTTGAAGTTGTTGATCTCAATCTGCAGGAATGTGTGGATATGATGAATGAGTTTATTGGCAAACGACCAGACATCTGGTTTGAAGATATTGGTGAAGTTGATAGTCATTAAGTAACCCACAAATGGTCACTTCCATACTGAGTTAATCCACCCTAGGAATTTGTCAACAATCTGACTAACCCACTAAATGATGAAATCATGACTTTATTCCTTCGATTACTCCTTCTTTCATTGCTCCTGATTCCTTCCGTTGGATTTACACAGGATCTTACGCCTGTTACCCTTCAGTTGAAATGGAAACATCAGTTTCAGTTTGCCGGATATTATGCAGCGATTGAAAAAGGCTTTTATAAGGCAGCAGGACTTGAAGTAAAACTTGTCGAAGCTGTTGAAGGACAAAATTCGAATGAAGCTGTTTTTAAGGGTAAAGCAGAATTCGGAGTTTGTACATCAGATATTCTGATGATGAGGGCCAAGGGGCATCAACCCGTTATCCTTGCTACTATTTTCCAGCATTCCCCGCTTATTCTGCTTGCTTCCCAAAAATCCGGAATCAACCATGTTCAGGACCTGGCCGGAAAACGAATTGCGCTGGAACCCAACACGGCTGACATTATTGCTTTCATGAATGATGAAGGCGTTCCGCTTGAAAAATGCATTCTCGATCAGCATGAATTTGATGTAAACAAACTGATCAGGGGTGAAGTCGATGCCATTTCTGCTTATTCCACAGATGAACCATTTGCTTTAATTGAGAATAACTTTCCTTACACCATCATTTCTCCGGTTATGGGGGGAATTGATTTTTATGGCGACGGACTTTTCACTACCGATTCGCTGATGAGAAATAATCCTGATCTGGTTGCCCGGTTTCGTGACGCTTCACTCAAAGGCTGGACCTACGCCATGGAGCATCCCGAAGAACTGATCGATCTCATTTATTCAAAATACAGCCAGCGTCACAGTAAAGCCCACCTGCTTTACGAAGCGGAAAGAACAAAAAATCTGGTTATGAGTAATGTGGTTGAAATTGGGTATACCAATCCGGGACGGATTGCCTCAATTGCTGAAACCTACAAAAAAGTAAATATGCTTGATCCTGAATTTTCAGTTTATGGTTTACTTTACGCCGATTACAAAAAGCCTGAGACCAAAATCCCCTGGAATCTGATTCTTATCTTTTCGGGTATACTTCTTGCAGTTGGTTCAACCACCTGGTTTTTTTATGCAGCTTCAAAAAAATTAAAAAAGGAAATTCTTAACCGGGAACAGGCTGAAAATGAAAAACGCCATGCCCTTGATAAGTTAAGAATACTTTCTCTTGCCATTGAGCAAAGTCCGGTCACAACTGTGATCACCGATCTGAAGGGAAATATTGAATTTGCAAATCCAAAATTTACCGAAACCACGGGTTATTCAATTGATGAAGCCATCGGACAAAATTCAAGGATTTTCAAATCGGGGAATAAATCACAGGCCGATTATAAATCGCTCTGGGAAACCATCCTTTCGGGAAAAAACTGGCAGGGTGTTTTTCAGAACCGGAGAAAAAATGGCGAACTTTACTGGGAATCAGCCATTATTTCGCCTGTTAAAGATGAAAACGGAACCATCTCGCATTTTCTCGCTGTAAAAGAAGATATCACTGAACGGATAAAAGCCGAAACAGAAATCAGTTTAAAAAACGAAGAACTTCAAAAACTGAATGCAGAAAAAGACAAGTTTTTCTCAATCATTTCACACGATCTGCGAAATCCGTTCAACGGATTTTTAGGGCTGACTCATCTTCTGGCGAAGGAACTTCCTCACCTTACAACTGAAGAAATTCAGGATTATGCGGTGAGCCTCAACCAGTCTGCGGTTACTTTATACAAATTACTCGAAGATTTACTTGAATGGGCCAGGATGCAGCAGGGGCTTATTCCTTTCTCCCCGGACATTCATCAGGTTTCACCCCTGATCGGCAAAAGTCTGGTTTCCATCAGGGAAGCAGCAACCTTAAAGAAAATTGGCATTACAGTTTCCGTTGCTGAAAATCTTACCGTTTATGCTGACGAAAACAGTTTATTGACCATCCTCAGAAATCTGATTTCAAATGCGGTTAAGTTCACGCCTACAGGAGGCAGTGTTACAGTTTCTGCGACTGAACATCCGCAAAAAGAAATCGAATTCTGCGTTACTGATTCCGGCATCGGAATGAGTCAGGATTTAACTGATAACCTCTTCAGTCTTACTGCAAAACCCGGACGAAAAGGCACGGATGGTGAAGCAAGCACCGGACTCGGTTTGTTGCTTTGCAAAGAATTTGTTGAAAAACATGGCGGTACAATCAGGGTAACCAGTGAACCCGAAAAAGGCTCTTCTTTCTATTTCACGATTCCCGTTCGTTGATGATGTCAATTGTTAACCAGATGGATTCTGACCGGCTTTTTAAACTGGATCCGTTATTTTCCAGAATTCATGACCAATACGGTTCACCACCAAACTGGACACGTCCTCCCGGCTTCATCTCTCTTTCCCGAATCATTCTTGAACAACAGGTTAGTTTAGCCTCTGCAAATGCCCACTTTCTGAAATTGAATTCCTTTCTTAAAGAATTCACCCCGGCAGAAATTTTGAAGTTAACCGATGAAGAAATGCGCGCCTGCCAGATCAGCAGACAGAAGGCAACCTACCTTCGTGACCTTTCTGAAGCCATTTTGAATGGAACTCTAAACTTAGATTTCTTTGGAAAAATGACTGATGCTGAAATCAGAACAGAACTTACCCGGATAAAAGGGATCGGTGACTGGACAACAGACATTTACCTGATGTTTTGTCTTCAGGCAAAAGACATTTTTCCACATGGTGATATTGCCGTTATCAATACCATCAGGGAACTAACGCCAGCACAAAACAAAGCAGAAATTCTCACCTTATCAGAAACCTGGAAACCACTTCGTTCACTGGCAACTTACTTTCTCTGGCATTATTATCTAAAAAAACGGAACAGGAGTTAAAAATCTTCTCCCCCGGGTCATGTAATTACCTGGCAATGACAAAAATATCTGGTTACAAATAATACATTTTCAACCGCAGAATTAACGGAATTTGCAGAAAAATTTCAAAAACAATTTATCCTATTCTGTATTCATATCATTTCTTTCTGCTCCTTCTGTATGTTCCGTGGTTAAAATCCCCCGGGTCATTTTATTACATGGCAATCTGAAAAAATAATACATTATCAACCGCAGAATTAACGGAATTTGCAGAAATATTTCTACAATCATATCACCTTTTTAACCCACGATCGCTGGTCTTGGGCGATGGGGTTCCATTTCCAGGTGAATCAACCATTAACCCTTTAACCTTATGCCTTTCCCTTTTCCGCGTGTTCCGTGATTTCTGTGGTTAAAAATCTCCCCCCTACAACGTACGACGTACCCCGTAAAACGTACCCCGCCTTCCCCCAAAAAAAGTGGGAATGATGCAACATTTCCCAAAAAATCTGTAACACAATTCCGGCTAAGAAACCGCACCTTTGAGGGTTCAGTTTGCCATATTCCAAAAACCGGACAGGCAAAATTGAAAAGGAATCAAAGGCCGTTAAATGAAGAAAAAGTATATTGTCCTCATCAGCATCGTAGTCCTGTTAGTTGTCATCAGACTTATCCTGCCCTACGTTTTATTGCATTTTGCAAATAAATCGTTAGGTGAAATGAAGGGATATTACGGTCACATTGAAGACATCGATTTGTCTCTCTTCCGGGGTGCCTACATCATTAAATCCATGCACATGGATAAGATCGATTCGGTTTCAAAAAAGCAAACCAAATTTTTCAATTCAGAAAAAATTGACGTTTCGGTTGAATGGAGTGCACTTCTTAAAGGATCCATTGTTGCCGAAATCGTTTTAAAAACCCCCGTTCTCATTTTTACAAAAAACAAAGTTGAGCTTGAAGATCTCCAGAAAGACTCCAGTTTTTTTAAACTCATGTTTGATGACTTCATGCCATTAAAGGTAAACCGGTTTCAGATCAACAGAGGTGACATCCACTATGCTGATAATACCACCACCCCCAGATTTGATCTTGTTTTAAAGAATCTGAATCTGCTCGCACTGAATCTAACAAATGTAACCAATGAAAAAGTTGAACTGCCGGCAACGGTCACTGCAACCGCTTCGGTTTACAAAGGAACTCTGACCTTCAACATGAAAATGAACCCTATGGCAAATCAGGCGGCGTTTGATCTGAATGCTGAAGTAAAAGGTACTGAACTGAAATTATTAAACAACTTTCTAAAAGCCTACGGAAATTTTGATGTGAACAAAGGGACATTTGGCATGTACACTGAAATGGCAGCAAAAAATGGCAAATTCAAAGGTTACGTAAAACCTCTGATTACCGATTTGGATGTAGTGGGTCCCGAAGATAAAAAAGACACTTTTTTTCATCTGACCTGGGAAGCCATTGTGGGCACCGTTGCAGAAATTTTCGAGAATCAGAAGAAAGATCAGCTTGCCACAAAAATCAGGATTGAAGGCAATTTTAAAAATCCGGGAACAAACACTGCAAATGCAGTCTGGGAATTGCTTAGAAATGCATTTGTTCATGCCTTAATGCCAATTGTGGACAATGAAATCAATATAAAATCACTTAAAAAAGTGTCAGACAAATCAAAATAAAAACAGGTCAAAATAAATTGAGTACACTCTCAAAAGGAAACACGGTAATAAAACTAGTGAAACTTCATTTGAAAAATCTGATCGCCATTTCAAAAACCGCGTTCAAAAAATGGTGGAAAAAAGATCCGTTTCGTGACAGTGCAGTCATTGCCTATTATTCCATCTTTGCACTTCCGGGATTGCTGGTCGTCATCATTTCACTTTCGGGTTATTTTTTTGGACGGGATGCGGTGAACAATCACCTGGCCTCACAAATAACCACTATGTTTGGAGCCGATACGTCCATTCAGATTCAGGAAATGGTGATCAAAGCGAGTACGATGAAAAATACGTTTCTGGCCACCTTACTTGGCATTATCACCATTTTTATCGGGGCAACCGGTGTTTTTGTTGAATTTCAGAAGTCGTTAAATCTGGTTTGGGAGGTAAAAGCCTACGAATCGGATTCTGGAATCTGGGATATTATCAGAGTCAGGCTTTTTTCTTTCGGACTGATACTTTCTTTTGCGTTTATATTGATTGTTTCACTGGTGATTTCGGCAACAATGGCAGCACTGGGCACCTGGCTTTCAGGTTATTTTTCAGATTCGTTTGTGGTCCTGCTGCTATCTGTCAATTTTGTGTTGTCCTTTTTAATTCTTGCCGTTTTGTTTGCGCTCATGTTTAAGGTTTTACCCGATGCAAAGATCCAATGGAAGCATGTTTTCATTGGATCAATGGTAACGGCTTTCCTGTTTGAGATCGGTAAGTTCTTTCTGAGTTTTTATTTCGGGAAAGCGAATCCGGGAACGGGTTACGGCCCGGCCGGATCAGTGATTCTGATTTTAATCTGGGTTTCGTATTCTTCAATGATCGTTTTTTATGGTGCTGAATTTACCCATGCCTTTGCCAATAAATATTCAGGAAAAATTGCGCCCAAACCCAATGCAATGCCAATTGAACCCGAGGCACCCCGATTATGAAACATTTCTTTTTATCAACACTTTCCACCTGGGGATTTTACATCGCCGTTTTTCTTTTGCTAACGGTTGGTGTTTTGGTAACTTTGACCATGAGATCCCTGGTAGAAAGTAATGAATCAGTAACTCACACGCTGGTTGTACTTGATAAGTTGAGCAAAACGCTTACTCTTATAATTGATGCAGAAACCGGACAAAGAGGCTATATAATAACAGGTGAAGAACAATATCTGGAACCCTACCACACGGCAATGACGTCAAGTAATTCCATCAACAAAAATCTCCAGGAACTCCGTGAGTTAACAAGTAATAACCCTGATCTGCAAAACCTTCTCGATTCGCTTGAGGTTTCAGTCACACAAAAAGTTTTATTACTGCAGGAAGGGATCTTTCTCAGACAAAACATTGGATTCGACGCTGCACAAAAAGCGATATTTTCCCAGGCAGGGAAAAACAGTATGGATAAAATCAGGCTTTGGACAGGTAAAATGGAAAAAATCGAATCCGGACTTTTAGTTAGCCGGACAGAAACTGCCCTTTCAAATTTGCATCGTACCATTTTCGTTATTCTTTCAGGAGCAGGATTTAGTTTGCTGTTTCTAATTCTTTCATTTTTTCTGCTGCATCGAGAAGTGAAGGTCAGACAACTTGCAGAAGTTGAACTGTTGGCAAGTAACAAAGAACTTGATAAGCACGTGGTCAAACTGGCTGAGGCTAAAACCTTAATCGAACAGCAGTTAAACCGGTTAAAATCGCTGCATACCATTGATATGGCGATTCTGGGTTCTACCGATTACCGCCTTGCTTTGAAAACTGTTCTTGAGGAAGTCACCCAACGTTTACATGCAGATCTGGCTGTCATTTATCTGTTCAGTAATGAAACTCTCATGCTAACTCCTGCATCTGTGCTGGGAAATAAAAATCAGGAAATAACCCGGTTTGTGGGTCGACTGGGTGAAGGAGTTATCGGCAAAGCTGCACAAGAACGTACCACCATCAGCATCCCTAAAGTTATTGAAACCAAAGCTTCTGTTAGTCACCCGAAAGCTACCGATGAAGAAGGTATTCAGTCAACTTATGCAACACCACTTATCGCAAAAGGAATTCTGGTCGGCGTTTTGAAGGTCAGTTTCAGAACCCCATACGAAGCTGATGCAGACTGGATCAGTTTTTATGAAGCACTTGCAGCTCAGGCCGCCATGGCAGTCGAAAGCGGAAAATCATCTGACGACCTGCAGCGGTCGCATATTAATTTAAAACTGGCTTACGATACCACCATTGAAGGTTGGTCGAAAGCATTGGATTTACGTGACAAAGAAACAGAAGGACACTCGCAGCGGGTTACCGATATGACACTTAAACTTGCACGTATCGCCGGGATGACAGAAACAGAACAAGCCCATATCAGACGGGGTGCCTTACTGCATGACATCGGCAAAATGGGTGTTCCGGATAATGTTCTGCAAAAACCTGACCGGCTGAATGACGAAGAACTTGCTGTCATGCGGATGCATCCGGCCTATGCACATGAATTGCTCTCACCCATTGCTTATCTTGCTCCATCATTGGATATTCCATATTGTCACCATGAAAAATGGGATGGTACCGGCTATCCGAACGGATTAAAGGGAGAAGAAATTCCGCTTTCTGCCCGGCACTTTGCCATTGTTGATGTTTGGGATGCCCTCCGGTCTGACCGGGTTTACCGGAAAGGCTGGTCAGATGAAAAAGTGCTCGATCTGATAAAAGCCGGAAGCGGAACTCACTTTGACCCAAGAGCTGTTGATTTATTTTTGAACGTCATTCATGATGAAGCTGATAAACACCAAAAAAACCACATCTGAAAACCCAATTACCCTATGAAATCGAAAATAATTGTTTTTTCCTTTTTACTCTTTACAATCATGTCAACCCAACTAAAATCACAACCCCTTGAAACCGTTCCGAATGTTGATCTGAAGCGATATGCCGGAAAATGGTACGAAATTGCATCATTCCCGCAATTTTTCCAGAAGGGATGCCATTGCACAACGGCTGAATACACGCTTACCGACAAAGATTATGTCATTGTTGAAAACCGGTGCAATAAGGACAGTGTGAGCGGAAAAGAAACTTCCATCAAAGGAAAAGCTTTCGTGGTTGAGAATTCAGGCAACGCCAAACTAAAAGTTCAGTTTTTCTGGCCATTTTCTGGGAAATACTGGATTATTGATCTTGCAGACGATTACAGTTATGCTGTTGTTAGCCATCCTGACCGTGACTATTTGTGGATTCTTTCCAGAACACCCAAAATGGATGGTGTTGTCTATCAACAGATTCTTGAAAGACTGAAAACAAAAGGATTTAAACTCGACAAACTGAAACTTACTGAGCAAATCTGAAACAGGATCGTTTTTGTTTTTCTGATAAAAATGTAACGCCGAATTAGTTGTAACACGGAATGAAATGTAACACCGACCTCCCGGTCGGTTTATTAAATTTCCAATTCTTACCGACCGGGAGGTCGGTGTTACAGAAACCCAAATACCTAGTGCTGTCTAAAAAGAAGAAATACTGGATTCCCGCCTTCGCGGGAATGACATAATCGTTGTTTTTTGCTATAGTGAGAGGCTGTCATCCCGGACTTAGCCTGCCCCGAACGCTTTCGGGGATCCGGGATCCATGCCTTTTTCACCAAAGTTTTTTCTTTTTAGACCGCCCAATGTTACCACAACTTCACTCAGCCCGACCGGGAGGTCGGTGTTACAAAACCTCATTCCCTATTTTCTCTTTCCATTCCTTTCTAAAATTATCAAAATCTTGAATCCTTTCAGGAATTGACCTACATTCAGGTTTGAACCAATTTTCGTTTAAATTTATCAGGGGTTTTCTATGAGTAAAATCATCGTTTTGGGTGCAGGAATGGTTGGAAGTGCAATGGCAATTGATCTGGCCAAAAAACATCAGGTTACACTTTGTGATTTAAGTTTGCAACGCCTCAATCACATCAAAGCAAAATGTGAATCCCTGGCCATTTTACAGGTAAATGTCTCCGATAAATCTGCACTCACCTCTGCATTGAAACCTTTTGATCTTGTTGTTTTGGCAGTTCCTGGTTTCCTCGGATTTGAAACCATCAAAACCGTGATCGAAGCCGGAAAAAATGTGGTCGATATTTCCTTCTTCCCCGAAAATTCACTCGATCTCGATCAGCTTGCCAAAGAAAAAGGCGTAACGGCTCTGGTCGATTGCGGAGTTGCACCCGGCATGCACAATATCATTCTCGGCAGATATAACGAGCTGCTGAAACTCACCGATTTTGAAACGTTGGTTGGCGGACTTCCAAAAGTAAAAAAATGGCCATTTTACTACAAAGCACCCTTTTCACCTGTTGATGTGATTGAAGAATATACGAGACCTGCCCGTTATGTTGAAAATGGAAAAATTGTGATCCGTGAAGCGTTAACCGATTGCGAATACCTCGAATTTGACAAAGTTGGTACTCTGGAATCGTTCAACACAGACGGACTCAGAACCATTCTTTTCACCATGTCACACGTCAAAAACATGAAGGAAAAAACCCTGCGCTATCCGGGCCATGTTGAACTTGTGAGAGCTCTCAAGGAAAGTGGGTTTTTCAAAACGGAAAAAATAAACGTCAACGGTGCGGAAGTTTCGCCGCTTGAAGTGACCAGCAAAATCCTGTTCAGCGAATGGAAACTGGGCGAAACCGAACCGGAAATTACTGTGATGCGGGTGACGCTCAGAGGTGAAAATCCGGCAGGAAAAACAGAAGAAGTCGTTTACAATCTGTACGATGAATATTCACCTGAAACCCAAACCTCATCCATGGCCAGAACAACCGGATATACAGCCACTGCTGTCGTAAATTTATTTCTTGAAGGATTATTTCCGGATAAAGGCGTTTTCCCTCCCGAATTCATCGGAAAAAGTGAAAAATGCTTCTCCTACATTCTGAATTACCTGAAAGAACGGAATGTAACCTATGTAAAAACGGTAAAACAAGTGTAAATAAGGTTTAAAACCAGATTTCAGCAAAAACTAAATTCAACAGATTCCAACACACAAGTTTGCTGACAACCTTGGTTTTTTTTACCTTCGTGCTTTAAAAAAAAGGAAAAAGGGTTCAGATTAAAATGAACCTCTACTCCCATTCTGTTGACAGTCATTACTATATCCAGGAAAAATCATGATCATCGAACCGAAAATGCGCGGATTTATTTGTTTAACTTCCCATCCTGATGGGTGTGAACAGAACATTATAAATCAGATCAATTACGTAAAATCAAAAGGACAGATAAACGGTCCTAAAAAGGTTTTGGTAATCGGTGCTTCAACAGGTTTTGGTCTTGCTTCCCGGATCACCAGTGCATTCGGTTCGGATGCTTCTACCATCGGTGTCTTTTTTGAAAAACCTCCGATGGAAGGTAAACCTGCAACCCCAGGATATTATAACAGTCTGGCTTTTCAGAAACATGCAGAAAAAGCCGGACTTTACGCCCGCAGCATCAACGGAGATGCATTTTCAAATGAAGTAAAAAAAATCACGATTGATCTCATCAAAAAGGATTTGGGTCAGGTTGATCTGGTGATTTACAGTCTTGCTTCCCCGGTCAGACAACACCCGGTTACCGGCGTTTTGCACCGTTCCGTTTTGAAACCGATCGGAGTGCCGTTCAGCAACAAAACTGTTGATTTTCATACCGGAATTGTATCAACTGTAACCATTGAACCTTGTTCTGACGAAGATATTCAAAATACCGTTGCCGTCATGGGTGGTGAAGACTGGGACATGTGGATTACCGAGCTGATGAAAGCCGGTGCCCTTTCAGAAAATGCACTTACCCTTGCCTATTCTTATATCGGACCCAGTCTGACCGAAGCCGTTTACCGCAAAGGAACCATCGGACGAGCAAAAGATCATCTCGAAGCTTCGGCTTTTTCCATCACCGAAAAAATGAAATCCCTCAACGGGAAAGCTTTTGTTTCTGTTAATAAAGCTTTGGTCACACAGGCCAGTTCTGCCATTCCGGTTATTCCATTGTACATTTCCCTGCTTTATAAAATCATGAAAGCCAAGGGAATTCACGAAGGCTGCATCGAGCAGATTCAGCGTTTATTTCAGGATCGTTTGTACACTGGTACGAACATTCCAATTGATGAAAAAGGAAGAATCCGCATTGATGACTGGGAAATGAGAGAAGATGTTCAGAAGGAAGTTGCTGATTTGTGGGTGAAAGCAACCACAGAAAATATTGCACAGATCGGTGATCTTGCCGGATACAAAACTGACTTTCTGAACCTGTTCGGATTCAACTTTCCGGAAGTTGATTATGCAAAAGATGTGAATGAAAACGTTGAAATTGCAGGACTTCTGTAAAACCAAATGAAACCTTCTTCTGTTCAGGACTTTATTAAAGGCATTCCCAAGGCAGAACTTCATCTTCACATTGAAGGTTCTTTTGAACCGGAGTTGATGTTTAAAATTGCCAAACGGAATGGCATCCAAATAAAGTACCGGTCAGTTGAGGAAATCAAAAAAGCATACGAGTTCGACAACCTTCAGGACTTTCTTGATATTTATTACGAAGGTGCCGGCGTTTTAATTCACGAGCAGGATTTTTACGACCTCACCTGGGCCTATCTCGAAAAAATCCACTCAGAAAATGTACTTCATACTGAGATATTCTTCGATCCGCAAACCCACACCGACCGTGGTATTCCTTTTGAAATAGTCGTAAGCGGTATTCACAAAGCCCTTTCTGACGGCAAAACCAAGCTGGGCATCACCTCAAAACTTATTCTCTGTTTTCTCAGGCATCTTGATGAGGAAGCTGCCTTTGCAACATTAAAATCAGCACTTCCCTTTAAAGACTGGATTGTTGGTGTTGGTTTGGATTCTTCTGAATTTGGACATCCGCCATCCAAATTTCAACGGGTTTTTGAACTTGCTGTCAAAGAAGGATTTCTGACCGTTGCCCATGCCGGCGAAGAAGGTCCGGCAGCATACGTCTGGGAAGCATTGAACTTGCTCCATGTTTCAAGAATTGATCATGGAAACCGGTCATTGGATGATGAAAAGCTCGTTGCAGAACTCGTTCACCGGAACATGCCGTTAACAGTTTGTCCGCTCTCCAACCTCAAACTAAAAGTCGTCAAAGATTTGAAAGACCATCCGCTCAGGAAAATGTTGGATGCCGGCTTGCTTGCAACCCTTAATTCTGACGATCCGGCCTATTTTGGCGGTTATCTCACCGAAAATTTCCTCGCCGTTGCAGAGGCTTTGAATCTGTCAAAGGCTGAAATTTATGAACTTGCTGTCAATTCATTCAAAGCCAGTTTTCTGGATGAAGAAAGCAAAAACATGATGATTCACAAAGTCACGGTTTATTATCAGCAGAATTCATAACAGTTTTTTTATTGAGGTTCGACCCCGCAGGGGTCGTATTTACGTTTTAAAAACCAATTTTTCTATAAACATGTCATCCCGTTGGGATGAAAACCAGACAATGGTTTTTGCCGGAATTTTGAAATTTTTGTATATTTGTCCGTTCAATCCCGATTGTTCAGATTCCAAATAAAATGAAATGAATTTCAATGACCCCATCGGGGTCACATGTTTATAGAATAATCACAGATTCACGGTTTCATTCGACCCAGAATGGGTCGCATGTTTGGTTTCGTTATCGTTTTCCCTATAAACATGTCATCCCTTTGGGATGAAAAACTTAAAACTAATATCAACTAATTATGTCAACTTATTCACAAATTTATATTCATATCGTATTTGCGGTAAAGGGAAGAGAAAACCTGATCAAACCGGATTGGGAAGAACAACTCTTTAAATACATTACTGGAATTGTTCAGAATAAAGGCCATAAAATGCTGGCTATTGGCGGTATGCCTGACCATATCCATTTTTTAATTGGATTGAAACCAATCTCCAACTTATCCGATTTAATACGGGAAATAAAAAAATCAACCAATGTCTTCATTAATGAAAATCACTTTACCAGTTTCAATTTTTCCTGGCAGGAAGGTTTTGGAGCATTTTCTTATAGCCATTCCCAAATTGATGATGTTTGTAAATATATACTTAATCAAAAAGATCATCACAGAAAAAGAACATTTCGGGAAGAATACATTGATTTTCTGAATAAATATAAAATAGAATTCAATGAACACTATTTATTTGACTGGATTGAATAACTAAACTATTTGCATTGGCAAACGAAAAATCCCCTGCACCTGATTCCACCGTTTTTCCGTCAATGGAACTTTTTCATTTCTTTTTTGATTAATCTGGAAATTTTAAAACCAAAGGCAGAAAACCTATGATAAACAACAAAATCACCGTTCAGGCTACCGTTTCAGCGGATATCAACAAAGTTTGGTCGTCCTGGACCTTACCCGAGCACATCACTAAATGGAATTTTGCATCCGATGACTGGCACTGCCCATCTGCAACCAATGATCTGAAAGCCGGTGGCCGTTTCTGTGCAACCATGGCATCAAAAGATGGCTCGATGAGTTTTGATTTTGAAGGCATTTATGATGAAGTGATTCATCACCGGAAAATAGCCTATTCTCTTGCTGACGGCAGACAAATCGCTATCCTTTTTGAATCTGAAGGCGATAAAACCCGGGTAATAGAAACCTTTGATCCCGAAAATGAAAATTCAATGGAGCTTCAGAGAGCAGGTTGGCAATCGATTCTCGACAATTTCAAGGCTTATACCGAGCAAAAATAATTTACCTGGCTTCAAACAATCCTTTATAAACTAAAAACCCGTAATCCGGGTTTTTTAGTTTCTGCCCTGCCTTTGACTTCCACTTCAAACTTTCCGACGTTTACCCATCCTTTTTACCTTTTTCCAGGACTTCCATGAAAACACCCTTTTCAATCCTGTTTGCCGTTTTATTTACTTCACACTTCATTTCCTGCAGCCAAACGCAGGAAACAAACCGAACTGCATCCAATCGGGAAACTCCGGTCAACCCTGACTTTGTGTATAAAACCTACAAGCCGAAATCAACCGACCGAATTATTTCCCGTGAAAACTATCTGAATCAGCTTTACGGATTCTGGCTGGGTGAGTCGATTGCCAACTGGACCGGTTTGGTGACAGAAATGGATAAAATCGGAAACATCGGCGAAATCAAAACCGGAGATTTTTACACCCGGAATGACTGGGGGAAACCTGATCAGCCCAATATCTGGAGCGGAACCAACCCCAGTCACTTATCGCCAACCATTGATTTTGTTTTTGCAAAAGACGATGAACCCTGGGGTTCTGATGATGATACTGACATTGAATACATGTATCAATATTTACTCTTTACTGAAAAGACCAGTGTACTTTCAGGCGAACAAATCAAAAATGGATGGTTGAAGCACATCAAACAGGAAGAAGAAAATTATTTGTGGGTTTCAAACCAGAAAGCTTTTGATCTGATGATTCAGGGATTTGTACCGCCGGCCACATCCGACCCGAAAAATAATCCGGAATTTGAAATGATCGATGCCCAGCTTACAACCGAGATTTTTGGTCTGTTTGCTCCCTCACGGCCAGATGTAGCGCTGAAATTGGCTCATCTCCCCATTCAAACAACAGCCAGAAAAGCATCAGAGTGGATTTCAGAGTTTTATGTATTGATGTATTCCCTTGCCTCAGGTTCTGATGAAAATCTTCCTATGAAAAACAGAATCATGATGATGGCAGATCAGGCCCGGAAACGGCTTCCAGAAAATACATATCCGGCCGGCATGTATGATTTTGTTAAAAGCCGGTATCTTGCAGGAATTCCCTGGGAGCAGACCCGTAATGAAGTTTATGACCGGTACCAGATTCAGGAACAGGATGGATATAATCTGACTTCAAGAAAAATGTACTGCAATGCCTGTTTTGCTGCCGGAATCAATTTTGCTTCGAGTCTGATCAGTTTGTTTTATGGTGAAGGTGATCTGAAAGAAACCATCAAAATCGGCTCACTTTGCGGCTGGGATTCTGACAATCCGACTGCAACCTGGGGCGGATTGCTTGGATTCATGATCGGAAAAGACGGTATAGAAAAAGCATTTGGAAGAACTTTTTCAGACCGGTTTAATATTCACAGAACCCGCATCAATTTCCCAGGTGATGGAATTGACTCTTTTTCTGCAATGGCCAGAACGGGCGTATTTGTGACGGACCGGGTGGTTCAGGAAGAAATGGGCGGTGGTGTTGATCTTGAAAAAAATGTCTGGTACATCCCGGCATCAAACGGTGAAATTGAACCGGGTAAATAACTTTTCCCTAACCTGCTTTTTATCTGAAAGAAATGCTTACGATGCTGCCAGAACCGATTGAAACTGAACGGTTGAACCTCAGACAGTTTACACTGGCAGATGCTGAATTTATCATTCAGTTGCTCAACTCTCCCGGCTGGCTGAAATACATCGGTGACAAAAAGGTAAAAACAACTCTTGAAGCACGTCATTATCTTCAAACAGGCCCGTTTAAAAGTTACAAAGAAAACGGTTTTGGTCTTGGATTGGTTTCTCTCAAACCACGGAATATCCCGATTGGGATGTGTGGTCTGATAAAAAGGTCTGACTTGCCCAATCCTGATCTGGGTTTTGCATTTCTTCCGGAATTTATGGGTTTGGGTTATGCCAGAGAAATTGCTTTGAAAACTGTCGGGACCGGATTCACCACCTTAAATCTCAAAAAAATACTGGCCATTACTCTTCCGGGAAATAAACCTTCCATTCATCTTCTCGAAAAAATCGGGTTTCGTGTTGATGGATTTTACTCACCTGCTGATAAAGCTGAACAATTACTGCTATTTTCCCTTTATAATCCTGAAAAGAACTAATAACCCCTTTTTCTTCCTGATTTCATCAGAATCATTCGGGTTACCCGCTAAAATTTCTTTTTGATAACCTGTCAACGTCCATTTTCTAATCGTTTGTCATTTTCCGGTTCTGGTGTGGGATAAATGTAACTCTTTCCAAAAGTTATGTAACACCCAACTGCTTTCATTCAACTACCTTTACTTCTGAATTTTAAATCTGGAAATCTCAGATTTGATACCAAGCCGAAAAAGGGGACCCGCCATGAAAGCAAAGAAAATCTCAACCGTTTTAATCGCACTGGATTACAATCCGACCTCGCAAAAAGTTGCTGAGGCAGGATTCTCACTTGCACAAAGCATGGGAGCAGAATGTATTTTGCTTCACGTTATTTCTGATCTGATTTATTACACGACACCCGGCTATACTTCAATTATGGGGTTTGATGGTTTTCCTGAAACAGGACTCTGGGCCGCTGACACCATAGATGAACTTAAAAAGGGCACTCTAAAATTCCTTGATAAAACCCGGACCCATTTGGGAGATCAAAACATTCAAACTCTGATTGCTGAAGGTGATGTAGCTGCCGCTGTTTTAAAAACGGCCTCAGAAGTTAAAGCTGATATCATCGTAATCGGAAGTCACAGTCAGAAATGGCTTGAAAGTATCGTAATTGGAAGTGTTGCAGAAGAAATTCTAAGACAAACCCCAATTTCACTTTTCATCGTTCCAACCAAAAAGAAGTAAACAAACAGAATTTTCTTTATGACACTTAAAATCAGCTGGCTTCTTTTCCTGATAATTTTGGGGACTTCCAGTTCCTGGGCACAAATGAAATCTACCGTTCTCATCCAATCGTCAGATGAGGATGAGAGGGTTGAAGTTTC
Source organism: Bacteroidota bacterium (assembly GCA_020161835.1). Taxonomy (GTDB): domain Bacteria; phylum Bacteroidota; class JABWAT01; order JABWAT01; family JABWAT01; genus JAFLBE01. The sequence continues at coordinate 19,038 of JAIUNL010000032.1, forward strand.
CATTGATAAATCAATTTACTTTCCTGGCGATACAGTTATCGTAGGAGTAAACCGCCGGGATAGTGTAACTTCGGCAGTCATTACAACGAGTCTAATGATTGAAGGCACCACTTTAAAATATATTGGAAAAAGTAAACACCGGGCCATTTTACCTGCAAATGTTACACCTGGCATTTATCCCGTCAGACTAAGTGTAAAAGATTCCGAAGGTCGCCGGTACAGGTATGATTCTGACTGTGCAGTTACCGTTGAAGAATTTCAGGATGTCGAAAAACTTAAGAATTTTATTGTCCTCACCCCAACGCCCGGAAGCACAGATATCCGAAATGCAAAAACGTTAGACCGTGATGAAGTCAGAAATATCAGCGTAAAGTTTAACCGTGACAGCATTAAAACCCAGATGGGACCACAATTCGTCAGAATTACGACTTCAGTTTTGCTTAGAGATGGCATTTCGGCATCATCTTACGAGCGTCGGGTCATGACATTCAGAAGCCATGGTGATCCGAAAAAAGACAGAGCCATGTTCATCCAATACCGAACGGCATACGGTCAATACGCCAACATCCGGACGGAAGAACTGGATCAGGTCATGGTTCCGGTTGATTCCCTTCCCGACTGGGCGATCCTGGGCATTCATATTGAACCCGATTACACCATTAAAATCGGTGCTGTAGACCGGTCAAACACACTTACCCAATATTACCGGGTAAGAGGGCCGGCAATTGAAGTCGGTTTTTCACTGGCCGTACCTAAGGTTTTATATGACACCCGCCCGAATGATCCTGTTGATTACGGAAACTCAAGTGCCATGATCCGGTTTTATTTTATAAACAAGAAAACAGGAAATCAATTTCCTGTCAGTGCCGGATTAGGTGTCTTTGGGGTGAATTCACCAATTGATGTGGGTGAAGGACGAGGTGGATTTGCTTTGTCATCCTTCCTTGATATGGCCGAAATGATCAGAATTTTAAATGTTGGATTTACCAAGAAAATCAATTTTGGACTCGAACTCGATCCGTTTTTCCCCATAAAAAGGAAAATGCGTGTCTTGCTTGTTGCCCAGGCAGGATTTTCATTTTAAAACTAAAACTGCAAACTGTTTATTGAATCCTGAACAGATTTGCAGGAAAGAAAAGAGCAATCAGAATGAAATCATTGAAAGTATTCACACCTGCAATTATTGGATCGGTCACACTTGACAACCGGGTTGTCATGGCACCCATGACCCGATGCCGGGCAAATGGAAATCTGCCCAATAAATTAATGGCTGAATATTACAGACAACGGGCAAGCGCAGGTTTGATCATAACAGAAGGCACTTCACCCTCACCTAACGGACTTGGTTATGCTCGTATTCCAGGAATATTCTCAAAAGGACAGATTGATGGCTGGAAAAAAATAACATCAGCCGTCCACAATGAAGGTGGTAAAATCGTTATTCAGCTTATGCATACCGGAAGAATAAGTCATCATCTGAACATGCCGGATGGAGCCCATATTCTTGCACCTTCTTCAATAAAAGCTGCCGGACAAATGTGGACTGATTCAAAAGGATTACAGGATTTTCCTGTTCCGAAGGGAATGAGCAAAGAAGACCTTGCAGAAACCAAGACTGAATACATCATTGCTGCAAAAAATGCCGTTCAGGCAGGGTTTGATGGCGTTGAACTTCACAGTGCAAATGGTTACCTGCTTGAGCAATTTTTATCGCCGTTAACCAATATCAGAAAAGATAACTACGGCGGAAGCCTTGAAAACAGGTGTCGGTTTGTTCTTGAAGTCGTCTCTGACGTTGCAGAAGCAATCGGAAAAGGAAAAACCGGTATTCGTTTATCTCCTTACGGTATAGCCAGTGATATGCAACCCTATCCGGAAATTGACGAAACCTATACCTATCTGGCTGAACAACTCAACAAACTCGACATTGCTTACATCCATCTGGTCGATCATTCGGCAATGGGGGCACCGGTGGTTCCCTACGGAATAAAAAATACAATCCGGAATAAGTTTAAAAACACCGTTATTCTTACCGGTGGATATAACCGGGAAAGAGCTGAAGCCGACATTCAGATCGGGTTGGCTGACCTCATTGGATTTGGACGTCCGTTTATCAAAAATCCCGATCTTGTTGACCGGTTAAAAAATGAATGGCCTCTCTCAAAAGATCTCAAAGCCGATTTGTTCTATTCTGCAGATGAAAAAGGTTATACCGATTATCCGTTCTATGCAAAACAGAAAATTGAAACCCCGGTAAAATGAACTGGTTTGGGAAACAAAAATTAAAAAGAGTCGGTATTATTGTTGCCCACCCGGATGATGAAACATTATGGGCTGGCGGCACAATTCTAAGCAATCCGTCATGGGATTGTTTTATAGTCTGTCTGTGCAGGTCAAGTGATACTGAACGTGCACCCAGATTTGCGAAAACCGTCAGATCACTCAGGTCAGCCGGCAGAATGGGTGATCTGGATGACGGACCCAATCAACATCCGTTAAAAGAAAATGAGGTTGAATCTGCCATTCTGGATTTACTTCCAGCCTGGGATTTTGATTTGATCATCACTCATGATCCGGCCGGAGAGTACACCAAACATCTTCGGCATGAAGAAATCAGCAAAGCGGTTATTTTACTCTGGCATTCCGGCAAAATCCAAACAAATGAACTCTGGACCTTTGCCTATGAAGATGGCGAAAAAACCTACTTTCCGAAAGGAATACCATCTGCAACGATTTACAAAACCCTTTCCTGGTGGTCATGGAGAAAAAAGTATAATCTTATAACCATAACCTACGGATTTACCAGCGATAGCTGGGAAGCAAAAACCACACCTAAAGCTGAAGCTTTCTGGCAATTTACAAATTCAGAAACCGCAGTAAAATGGCTTGAACACGGAGAAAATTTGAAATGAAAGTTTTAGTGCTTTACGACTATCCGCCCTCACCCGGCGGACTTGCAACCCAGGGCGATTTACTTTACAAGGGACTGCTTGAACTGGGTGTAGATGCCCATGCTGTTCATTTTGAATCGGCACAGGAAAAAGAATGGTACTACCGGTGGTTTGAACCCGATGTGGTGGTTGGTGTCGGATATTGGGGACACACCCCGCAATTGGTTCTTCATCCGCAAAGATATGGAGCAAGAGCAGTTCCCTGGCTGGTTGCTGATGGGTACATTGCCAATTATCAGGAAGTTCTGAATGCACTTCCCCTCATACTGGTTACATCAAACTGGGTAAAGGAAATGTACGTCAGAGACGGAATAAATCCACAAATAATTGAAGTTTTACCGGTCGGATGTGACACCGATACTTTTATTCCGTTCAATAAAAATGATCCGAAAATTTTAGCGGTTCGTGAATCGCTTGGTGTTTCACCTGATCAGCTCATGATTCTCACAGTTGGCGGTGATGCTGCATCAAAAGGCGCACAGGAAGTGATGCAGGCACTTGCCATTATAGACACCAAAGCACCCGACTGGAAATATGTCTGCAAAGTCTGGCCACAACCCCGAACCAAACTCCAGAATCTGGCCGATCTTGAAATGGCGAAAGATCTTGGAATTGATAAAAACATCACCTACGCAACCAATACCATTTCCCGCACTTTTATGCCTTATCTCATTGGCGCCTGCGACATTTATGCAGCCCCTTCCCGACTTGAAGGATTTGGCATGCCACAGGTTGAAGCCGGTGCCTGCGGGAAACCGGTTCTCAGTTTACGTGCCATGGGCATGCTCGATACTCTGATCCATGGTGAAACGGCCCTTCTTGCTGAAGTTGCTCAGCGGATTGTGGTTAACCAGGTTACACTTGGCGTTGAATCGGGTTACGAAGACAAACATCTGGTTGAATTCTCTGAACCCAGAACTGTAGATTACCGGGCCAATGTGCAGGATATTGCCAACCATTTGTTAACGCTGATGAATGATGCTGAATTACGTGATAAAATGGGAAAAGCCGGCCGTGAACGGGTAGTGAAAAACTTTGATTACCGGGTCGTCGCCAAAAAATTTGTTCAAATAATGAATGATAAACTGGGAATAACATAAGTTGTAAAAACCATGAAACCAGAACATCTCGTAGAAATTGAATCTGCAAAAAAAGCAGCTATTGAAGTCTTGCTTCACAATTCACATGGTCCATTTCACGGATTACCAAGAACTGCTGGCTGGGGCTACCCTGAACCTTACACACGTGACCTCATGTTTTCAATTCTGGGAATCGCCGTAACTGATAATCAAAAATTGCTCGGCAGTATCAGAAAAGTTTTAGAAACTCTGGCAAAAAATCAGACTCCGCGTGGTCATATTCCATCTTTGGTACACGACAGGGAAGACCGGGGTTCGAGTGATACAACTCCCCTGTTTTTACTTGGTGTCGGGATTTTCAGAAAAAAAACGGGGGAAACCGATTTCCTTCAAACAGCAGTTTCAAAAGCCTTAACCTGGATGGAACATCAAAGTCCGTCTGACCGGTATTTAATTGCCCAGCAACCCACAAGCGACTGGCGTGATGAACAATGGGTAACCGGTTATGGCCTGTTTGTAAACACCTTGGTTTACAGTTATTTACAGATTCTGGGTTTCCATGAAAATGCAGACAAAATCCGCCATGAAATGGGACGTTTTACCATCACCGGCGGAACCATTCATCATCATGTTCACGAAGGTCTTGCTGTCAGACATAAACCCTACTATGCCTTCTGGTCGTACAAAATTCACAGCAGTGAACGGTTTGACCTGCTCGGGAACAGTTTGGCTATTTTATCCGGGATCGCTTCAAAAACCAGAGCTGAAGAAATTATTTCCTGGATTGAGGATGAATGCACTGAAATGAAAAAAAGGGATGAACTGGTAGGCGACCTTCCGCCCAATTTCTTTCCGTTTATTAAAGCTCAGGATCCTGACTGGCATCCCCGTTATGCAGAATTCAACCGACCTGGAGACTATCACAATGGCGGAATCTGGCCGTTCATCTGCGGCGTCTACATTGCAGCCCTGGTTGCAGCAAAGAAGTACACCCTTGCAGGTGAAAAACTCCTGGCCCTGACCCACTGTATTAAATGTTCAGCAACCGGAAATGTGGAATTCGGTTTTAATGAGTGGATCAAAGCCCAGGATGGAAAGCCCATGGGGCAAGACTGGCAAACCTGGAGTGCTGCACTTTATTTATATGCAGCAAAATGTGTCGAAGAAAAGCATACGCCATTTTTTGATGAAATCAGAAATCCGGTTAACCATGATGTAAAAACTGAAGTGTAAAATGGACCAACTAACTAAACCTGTGATTTATGTAAATAATCTGCAGGATTATGTAACACAATATTTTCCAGATTGCGCCACCTTTACATCAGAGACATTCAGTAAGCCCATCCGGAAAGAAAAAATGAGTCTGCCGGGTGTCAAAAAAGAAGAACTGAAATTATTCTGACACCTGATCTGGAAGATTGCTTCAACTTGTTTTATCTGTAATCGAGAATTTCGTACTTAAATTCCTCCCTTGTTTGTAAGTATAATGATTACAGATAAAAATAAAAAAACCCGTTCAGTCACATGAACGGGTTTTTTTTTAACTCTGATGTGGGATAAATGTAACTCTTTTAAAAAGTTATGTAACACTTAAAAGAGTAAAGAATGGCACCTTTACATCGTAACAAAGAATATATAAATGACTAATAAATTTACAATCAAATGAAAAAATATAGTATCACCTTTTCTTCTGCACTTCTCTTCCTTTTTGGTATTCAGACTCAAGCATTGGCTCAATTCAATTTCCCTTTATTTGGCATTAAGGGCGGGGTTAATTTCTCAACGTTATATGCTGAAGATGTAGAAAACACCAAAATGATTGGCGGTTTTAATATCGGCCTTTTCAGCAAATTGCCGGTTTCTGATTTCATCGCAATTCAACCAGAATTATACTATACAACAAAAGGTGGTGAAGCTACCTATAAAAATGTTTTTGCAGACGGGACCGCCAGTTTCAAAACTGATTATGTAGAATTACCGATTCTTCTGGTTTTAAATGTAACCGAAAAATTTAATTTCCAGGTTGGTCCGTATTTATCTTACCTCATGAGCGGAAAAGTTAAAAATGTTTCCAGCAACTCCTACTTTGACTTTGAGGACAATATCGATACTAAAGACTTTAACCGGTTTGAAGCCGGAATTGCTGTTGGTGCCGGTCTTGATTTAGGTGCCCTTGGCGTTGGCATCCGCTACAACCACGGTCTTACAAAAGTTGGTAAAGAAAAAACCTTTATGGGATATAAATATACCTTCCCGAATGCCAATAATGGAGTAATCAATGTTTATGCTTCATTTGCCCTCACGGGTGGTAATTAAATACTTGATTCGCTCAATTGAGTGAACCGTGATTTTGTGACCTGTAATTCTGTAACCTGTGATTTTGTGACCCGTAACCAGTTTTATAATAAAAGGAATCCATCATGAGCAATTTACTCTATACCATCGCCATCATTCTGATCATTTTATGGGCTATCGGTTTTTTAGGTTTTAACGCCGGAGGAATTATTCACGTTCTTCTCGTTATCGCCGTCGTAGCCATTCTTTTGAGATTAATCAAAGGAAGCCGCGTTTAGTCTGTTCAATTCAATTAATATCAACACTATTTGATTATTACTGATAACAGATTTGTGACTTTTGTTTCTGAATTAAACATGTGGAGTCAAGAAACCACAATAAAAACTGGGCGATACCGAAAAGCCTTATGAGTAGGAATTTTCAATAAAGAACAATTATGAAAAAAATATTTTTAACCATTTCATTGTTACTTGTCTTCGGACTTTCATTTGCACAGAATCCACTTGGGGTTGGCACAACTCAGATCAATCTTGGAGTCGGCATGTCAAATTGGGGCGTTCCGTTCTATGGCGGTTTTGATTACGGATTTCACCGTGATTTTACCTTTGGTGCAGAATTCTCTTACCGGGGATATCGTGAAAACTGGAAAAACAAATATTATGATCACAGCATCATGGGTTTTTCTGGAAACGGTAACTATCACTTTAACACCGTTCTGGGTCTTCCCCGTCAGTTTGATTTATATGCCGGCTTGAATATCGGCTTCTTCGTTTGGTCTTCACCTGATGAATACAACGGAAGCCACAATTCTGGTCTTGGTCTTGGCGGATAATTATTCGGTAGTTTTTCTTTCACCGAGAGAATTGGACTTAACGTTGAATTTGGCGGAAGTAATGCCTTTTCAG
>JAIUNL010000006.1 GCA_020161835.1 Bacteroidota bacterium
GAAATGGTTATGCCTGGTGATAAGATCAGCGTAAATGCTGAACTGATTACCCCGGTAGCTATGGAAGCAGGTCTCCGGTTCGCTATCCGTGAGGGTGGTCGTACTGTTGGGGCTGGCGTTGTAAATAAGATTATTAAATAAGGGGTTATTGTATCATGGCAACCCAAAAAATAAGAATCAAACTGAAATCATACGATCATACCTTGATTGATAAATCTGCAAAGAGAATCATTCAGACTGCAAAGTCAACAGGGGCAGTGATATCAGGACCGATTCCTCTGCCAACCCAACGTTCCTTATATACGGTTCTCCGGTCTCCGCACGTTGATAAAAAATCACGTGAACAATTTGAAACCAGAAGCCATAAACGCATCATCGATATTTTAAATCCGTCAAGTAAGACAATTGATCAGTTGCTGAAAATTGAACTTCCTGCCGGTGTCGATGTTGAAATCAAATCCTAATTAAACAGATCAGGTTAAGTCATGTTAGGACTCATAGGTAAAAAAGTCGGAATGACCAGCATCTTTGATGAAAAAGGTCGCCAGCAAAACTGTACAGTAATTGAACTTGGCCCCTGTACAGTTGTGCAGGTCAAGAAAACCGAAAGTGATGGCTATAATGCTATCCAACTCGGTTTCGGTTCCAAAAAAGAAAAGAATACAACAAAAGCTCTTGTTGGCCACTTCAAAAAGGCTGGCTCTGATATTAAAAGTATTCTTCTCGAATTTCGTGTTGATGAACTCCCTGAAGTTGGATCTGTCCTGAATGTGGACTTATTCAAAGAAGGTGAAATCGTTGATGTGGTTGGAAAATCGAAGGGTCGTGGTTTTCAAGGCGTTGTTCGCCGTCACGGTTTTAGTGGTGTGGGTGGTCGTACTCACGGTCAACATGATCGTGAACGTGCTCCCGGATCAGTTGGTTCTTCTTCCTACCCTTCACGGGTACTTAAAGGATTGAGAATGGCCGGACAACACGGAAATACTCAGTTTACATCAAAAAATGTCCAGGTCATTAAGGTTATGCCCGAATCAAATCTGATTTTGGTAAGGGGGGCCGTTCCAGGTGCTCCTAATTCTTTTGTCCAGGTTTTAAAAACTTCTAAATAAGCATAAGTGATATACAATGGAAGTTAACGTATTAAAAATAGATGGCAAAGATTCAGGAAAGAAAGTAATTCTTCCTGAGAATGTCTTTGCAATTGAACCAAATGACCACGCCATTTACATGGATGTGCGGTCAATCCGTGCAAATGACCATTTGGGTCTTCATAAAGTAAAATCCAGAAGAGAAGTTCGCGGTGGCGGTAAAAAGCCATGGAGACAAAAGGGGCGTGGTACTGCGCGTTCAGGATCTACCCGTTCAGGTGTCTGGGTTGGTGGAGGATCAATTTTTGGTCCTGTTCCCCATGATTACATCATTGGAATAAACAAAAAAATGAAACGTTTGGCTCAGAGATCTGCCCTGGCTTATAAAGCCTCGTCATCGTCTTTGATTGTTGTTGAAGAGTTCTCAGTTGATTCACCAAAAACAAAGTCACTTGTTTCTATTCTGAAGAATCTTGCTGTATCCGATAAGAAGGTTCTTGTTGTAACTTCTGGTTCAGATAAAAATCTTTATTTGTCAGGAAGAAATTTACCAATGGCATCAATCAAGCCAGTAACTGATTTCTCTACCTACGATATTATGAATGCAGATATTCTGGTTCTACAGGAAAATGCAATTCCAGGTCTCGAAAGGCTGGTAAAATAATGAAAACAATTCTAGTAAAGCCATTGCTGACTGAAAAGTTAACATTGTTACAGGAGAAGCAAAATAAATATGCTTTTCAGGTAACAAAAGGTTCAAATAAAATTGAAATCAAGAAAGCCGTAGAAGACAAATACGGTGTTACGGTTACTGGTGTTAATACATCGGTAAAAGAAGGTAAAGTCAAGATTCAAATGACCAAAAAGGGACTCCTTGTTGGTAAGAGAGATGATGTAAAGAAAGCTTTTGTTACATTAAAAGCTGGCGATACGATCGATTTCTTAAAAAATACTTGACAACAAAGTAAACATACCTTACCTTTGTTGCTCTTCAATTAGAAGAGTCGAATTTTACAGATCTAAGCCAGTCCAGGACAAAACGCTGCCTCAGCAAAAACCTATCTGGACGGCAAATTAAAGCACATATTTCGCTGGAGTTTCTGAATGCCTATCAAAAGTTTCAGACCAGTAACTCCGTCTTTACGATTCACTAATGTGGCATCGTTTGATGAGATTACGACTGATAAGCCAGAAAAATCGCTGCTCGCCCCCAAGAAAAGAACTGGTGGGCGAAATAATACTGGTCACACGACATCCAGGTTCATGGGTGGTGGTCATAAGCAGCATTATAGGATTATTGATTTTAAACGTAACAAAATTGGCATCGAAGCTAAGGTTGCTACTATTGAATATGATCCAAACCGTTCTGCACGGATTGCACTTCTTAATTACGTTGATGGTGAAAAAAGATATATTCTTTCACCAGACGGCCTTAAGGTAGGTGATTCTGTAGTAAGTGGTGTGGATGCAGAAATCAAAGTAGGCAATACATTGCCACTGAAAAACATTCCTGTTGGTACCATAATTCATAACATTGAATTACGGGCCGGTAAGGGTGGCCAGATGGCTCGAAGTGCCGGTACTTCTGCTCAGCTTGCTGCAAAAGAGGGTGATTATGCAACCCTCCGTCTTCCTTCTGGAGAGATGCGGATGGTTAGAAGTGAATGTTTTGCAACCATAGGAATGGTTAGTAATGCTGATCACTTTAACATCTCTCTTGGTAAGGCAGGTAGGTCTCGCTGGTTGGGTAAACGTCCGCATGTTCGTGGTGTTGCAATGAATCCTGTAGATCACCCGATGGGTGGTGGTGAAGGAAAAACATCCGGTGGTGGGCATCCTGTTTCTCCTTGGGGTCAAAAGGCCAAAGGGCTTAAGACACGTAAGAAGAAGAATCAGTCCAATCAATATATAGTCAGAAGAAGAAAATAATTTCTGGATTTGGATAAATTATGTCGCGATCACTAAAAAAAGGTCCATTTATTAACGACAAACTGTTGAAGAAGGTTACAGACCTTAATACAGCAGGCTTGAAAAAAGTTATTAAAACTTGGAGCCGTTCAAGTATGATTTCTCCGGATATGGTAGGCCACACTTTTGCTGTACATAACGGAAATAAATTTATTCCTGTTTATGTTTCAGAAAATATGGTAGGACACAAACTCGGTGAGTTTGCTCCAACGCGGACGTTCCGCAGTCACGCCGGTAACAGATAAGCTCATAGGAAATATTTATGGAAGCAAGAGCTGTCATTAGAAATGTAAGAAGTTCACCCAGGAAAATGCGCCTGGTTGTGGATCAGATTCGTGGAAAAAAAGTTGAAGAAGCCTTAAACCTGCTTCATTTTAATCCAAAGCACGGTTCAAAAGTAGTTGAAAAAGTGCTAAGATCTGCTATCTCGAATTTTGTGAATAAATCTGACGGAGCCCGGGTTCAAACCGAGGGTCTTGTTGTAACCACTGCCTTTGTCGATGCTGGTCCAGTTGTAAAACGTGTTCAGCCTGCACCAATGGGTCGTGCTTACCGTAAGCGGAAAAGATCAAATCACGTCACTGTTATCGTATCAGATATTAACTGAGGAGTTCATTTTGGGTCAGAAAACGAATAGCGTCGGCCTGAGACTGGGAATAACCACAAACTGGGAATCTCAGTGGTACGACGAAAAAGAGTTTGCTGAAAAGCTTTTTGAAGATGAAAGAATCCGCAAATATGTAAAAGCCCGGCTTAAAAAAGCAGGCATTTCAAGGATTCAAATTGAGCGTACCGCGAAGAGAATTGCTTTAACAATTTCAACATCCAAACCTGGAGTTGTAATCGGTAAGCAAGGGTCAGAAGTTGATAAGCTTAAAGAAGAAATTAAAAAGCTTACCGGAAAAGAAATTAACATTTCAATCAATGAAATTAAAAGACCCGAACTGGATGCTGCACTTGTGGGTGATAATATTGCTGCCCAGCTTGAGAATCGTGTCGCTTTCCGGCGTGCAATGAAAAGTGCGATCGCTTCCTCCATGAGAATGGGAGCTGATGGTATCCGGATTATTTGTTCCGGACGTCTTGGTGGTGCTGAAATGGCACGCACAGAACAATATAAAGAAGGACGTGTTCCGCTTCACACTCTTCGGGCTGATATTGATTATGCCCGTTCAACAGCTCATACTATTTATGGTGCCATCGGCGTTAAGGTATGGATCTGCAAGGGTGAAGTAATTGGCAATCGTCAGGACCGTTAAACAGGATTTTAGCAGGGAATTTGACCAATGTTAATGCCAAAAAGAGTTAAGTATAGAAAGGCCATGCGTGGCAAAATGAAGGGTAACGAGACACGTGGTGTTGAGATTGCCTTCGGTTCCTTTGGAATAAAAGCGCTTGAGCACGCCTGGATCACAAGCAGACAAATTGAAGCTGCCCGGGTTGCAATGACCCGTAAAATGAAACGTGATGGTAAGGTCTGGATTAAAATATTTCCTGATAAGCCTGTAACCAAGAAGCCTGCTGAAGTGCGAATGGGTTCTGGTAAGGGAGCTCCTGAGTTTTGGGTTGCTGTAGTAAAGCCAGGTCGTATTCTATTTGAAGTCGATGGAATTTCTGAAGAACTGGCACGTGAGGCTCTTGCATTAGCAATGGCGAAATTGCCAATCAGAACCCGTTTTGTTGCCCGTCACGACTTTGTGGCAGCAGAAGCAGAAGGAAAGTAAGCAGACTATGAAAAAGTATGAACTTAAAGCCTTGAATGAAAGTGATTTGAGAGCACAGCTGATAGATGCGAAGAGTCAGCTTCAGGATCTCAATTTTCAAAAAAGCATTTCTCCGATTGAAAATCCATTGAGAATGCGTAATCTACGCCGGGAAATTGCCCGGATTGAGACCTTGCTTAAAGGCCGGAAATAATCCAATAGGAAGTAACGGATAGTATGACGGAAAGAAATAGCAGAAAAGAACGTGTCGGTAAAGTCGTCAGCAATAAGATGGAAAAAACCATCACTGTTGCAATCGAACGGCGTGTTAAACACCCGATTTACGGAAAATACTATTACAAGACAAAAAAACTGATGGCTCATGATGAAGGCAATGCTGCCGGAATCGGCGATGTTGTCAGAGTTCAGGAAACACGTCCGCTCAGCAAGTTAAAGCGCTGGCGGTTAGTTGAAGTGGTTGAAAAAGCAAAATAAAAAGTTTCAGAGGGAATCATGATTCAGGAAGAATCGAATCTTGTCGTAGCCGACAACAGCGGAGCGAAGAAAGTCCGTTGTATCAGAGTCCTCGGTGGCAGTGACCGCCGGTACGCTTACGTTGGCGACCTCGTGGTTGTTTCTGTCAAGTCAGCTATTCCAGGTGGCACTGTAAAGAAGGGTGATGTTTCAAAAGCCGTCATCGTGCGTACCAAAAAGGAATATCGCCGGCAGGATGGATCTTACATCCGCTTCGACGAGAACGCAGCGGTTCTGATTAACAATCAGAATGAACCAAGAGGTACCCGCATTTTCGGGCCAGTTGCCAGAGAACTTCGTGAAAAGCAATTCATGAAGATCGTTTCTCTCGCACCGGAAGTCATCTAAAGCGAATTGAGATAATCAAATGGCAGTGAAATTACATATAAAGAAAAACGATACCGTACGGGTCATCACCGGTAATGCCAAAGGTACACTGGGCAAGGTTCTTAAGGTTTATCCTGAGACCAACCGCGTTATTGTTGAAGGTGTTAACATCCGCATCAGGCATACAAAGCCGAATGCTACCTATCCGCAGGGCGGACGGATTGAAAAAGAAGCACCGGTAAATATTTCCAATTTAATGCTTGTTTGTCCTAAATGCAGTGCCAACACTCGCGTTGGTCACAAGCTGATTACTGAAGAAAATACCGGAAAACTAAAAAGCCGTCGCGCCTGTAAAAAGTGCGGCGAATTAATCGACTGAGAACGTATATGAAGCCTCGTTTAGCAGAATTATATAAGTCGAAAATTGTTCCTGACCTCATGAAGAAGAATAATTATTCGAATGTCATGCAGGTTCCTAAAATCACCAAAATCTCATTAAACATGGGTTTGGGTGCAGCAACTCAGGATGCAAAAATCCTGGAAGTTGCAGTTAAGGAACTGGGAATCGTTTGCGGCCAAAAGCCCGTTGTCACTAAGGCAAAAAAGGCTATTTCCAACTTTAAACTCCGTGAAAATATGCCAATTGGCGCAAAAGTTACTCTTCGTGGAGACACGATGTATGAGTTTCTTGATCGCTTGATTAATTTGGCAATGCCACGAATCCGTGACTTTCGCGGTGTGTCTGATAAGAGTTTTGATGGATTTGGCAATTACACCTTTGGTGTTAAGGAACAAATCATTTTTCCTGAAATCAATGTAGATCAGGTTGACAGAATCGTCGGACTTGATATCACCATTGTGACTACTGCCAAAACAGATGCAGAAGCTTATGACTTACTAAAATCATTTAGCTTTCCGTTCAGAAAACGTAATGAAAATTAAATCCTGTTCAGAGGTCTCAATTGGCTACTAAAGCGATGGTTGCTAAATGCAACAGAAAACCAAAATTCAGCACTCAGGCTTACAATCGTTGTAAGATGTGTGGCCGGCCCAGAGCATTTCTGAGAGATTTCGGTCTTTGCCGGATCTGTTTCAGAAATATGGCACTTGATGGGAAAATTCCTGGTGTCAAAAAGTCAAGCTGGTAAAATTCAGAATAGGGGATTGAAATAATGTCAATGTCAGATCCGATCTCGGATTTTCTAACCAGGATCAGAAACGCTCAGAAGGCCAGGCACCGCACAACCGATGCTCCTTCATCAAACATGAAAAAAGAAATTGCACGCATCCTTTTCGAAAAGGGATATATTCAAAAGTATGTTATCATTGAAGATGGCAACACTCAGATTATTCGTGTCTTTCTAAAATATGATGCTAAAAAGAATGGTACCATTACCGGAATCCAAAGACTTTCCAAGCCAGGTTTACGCAGGTATGCTGGTGTAGAAGATGTACCAAAGGTGTTGAACGGACTAGGTCTAGCTATCATTTCAACTTCAAAAGGAATTCTGACTGACAAAGAAGCGCGCCTCCAAAATGTTGGTGGTGAAGTTATTTGTTACGTTTGGTAGGAGTAGTTTTCAATGTCACGTATCGGAAAAAAAATTATTACTCTTCCATCTGCCGTTACTCTTAAGATAACTGCAGACAATGTAGAGGTTAAAGGTCCAAAGGGTACACTCAATGTAGGATATGATCCTGCAATCGCTGTCAATATTGACTCTAATGTAGTGACACTTTCCAGAAGTTCTGAAGAAAAAGACGTGAGAGCAAAGCATGGTCTTTACAGGGCACTTCTTCAAAGCGCAGTGGTTGGAGTCACCGATGGTTATACCCGTAAATTGGATATCGTTGGTGTAGGTTACCGTGCTGAATTGAAGGGAAGTTTTCTCTACATGGCAGTTGGTTATTCACACCCGGTTTATTTCAAAGCTCCTGCCAGTGTTAAGGTAGAAGTACCTGTCCCTACTCAGATTATTGTTTCCGGAATTGATAAGCAATTAGTCGGTCAGGTAGCTGCAAAAATCAGGGCAATTCGTGAGCCTGAGCCTTATAAGGGTAAGGGAATCAAATATGATAACGAAGTTGTTCGCAGAAAAGCTGGTAAGACGGCTTCTAGATAATAATCAATGAATGACAAGTCCATTCATCACTAACGGATAAAAAAATGGCATCTTTTTCACGTGTAAACAGAAGAAACCGGATTAAAATTTCTGTAAGGAAAAAAATCAGGGGAACTGAAGAACGTCCGCGGTTGTGTGTTTACCGCAGTAACAATCATATCTATGTGCAGATTATCAATGATTTGAATGGCTCAACATTAGCCGCTGCATCTAGTCTATCAAAGACATTTACTGAACAGATCAAGGGAAAGAAACCTGTTGAGGTTTCCAAACTAATCGGTGCAGAAATAGCAAAACTGGCCATCGAGAAAAATATTAAGAACGTGGTGTTCGACCGTAATGGTTATCTTTACCATGGCCGTATAAAGGCTGTTGCTGATGGTGCCCGTGAAGCAGGTCTGAACTTTTAATCCAACGTATTGACTCTCGGAGAAGAAACTTGAAAAAGTTAAAAGCAAATGAATTAACTCTTAAAGAAAAACTTGTTTACATCAATCGTGTAGCAAAAGTTGTAAAGGGCGGTCGCCGCTTCAGTTTTACAGCAATTATTGTTGTTGGTGATGGTAACGGACATGTTGGTATCGGTCTTGGTAAAGCAAATGAAGTAACAGATGCAGTAACCAAGGGCACTGAAGATGCCAAAAAGAATCTAGTTGGTGTTTCTCTTTACAAGGGTACCATCCCTCACACAATAATCGCAAAATTTGGTGCAGCAAAGGTTCTTCTGAAACCAGCTTCACCAGGAACCGGAATTATCGCAGGTGGTGCTGTTCGCGCTGTACTTGAAAGTGTAGGGGTTCAGGATATTCTTTCAAAATGTCTGGGATCAACCAATCCGCATAATGTTACCAAAGCAACTCTTCAGGGTTTGATGGATCTGATGGATCCATCGGTAGTTGCCCGGAAACGTGGTAAAACCCTTAAAGAAGTTTTTGAAGGATAAGAACATGCCTAAAATTAAAATTACTCAGGTTAAAAGCGCAATCGACAGACCTGCAATCCAGAAAAGAACTATTACAGCACTCGGACTTGGCCGCACGAACTATTTCAACATTGTTGAAGATGGTGCTGCAATCAGAGGGATGATCAGAAAAGTCTCCCATCTTGTCTCAGTCGAAGCAATCAAGTAACCATACACAGGCTTTACAATGAAATTACATACTTTAAAATTTGCTGCCGGATCACGTAAGAACAGAAAGCGTGTTGGTCGTGGTCAGGGTTCTGGCCATGGTGAAACAGCTTCAAAGGGCGTCAAGGGTGCCCGTTCAAGAAGCGGTGATATTCAGCGTGCCTGGTTTGAAGGCGGTCAGATGCCTATTCAAAGAAGGCTCCCAAAATATGGTTTTACAAACCGTCACAGAGTTGAATACCTTCCTGTAAATGTGAATCGGTTAAATGATTTTCTTGAAACAGTAAAAGAATTTACACCCGAAGTTTTATACACCCTCGGAATTATCTCTAAAAAGGGTGCCCTTATTAAGATTCTTGGTGATGGTGAATTGTCAGGAAAAGTAACAGTTTCAGCACATGCATTCAGTGAATCTGCCAAGACTAAAATCGAAGCAGCAGGCGGTAAGGTTAACCAACTATGAGCAAATTCACGGACGGAATCCGTAATGCATTCAAAATTCAGGAGTTAAGAGATCGTATTCTCTATACTTTAGGAATGATACTTGTATTCCGGATCGGATCTCACATTACATTACCAGGTGTTGATGGTTCATTAATTGCGTCTCAAAGCAGTAGTGCAGCCAATGACCTTCTTGGCCTTTTTGACATGTTTGTAGGTGGTGCTTTTTCAAGGGCATCCATTCTTGCACTAGGTATAATGCCTTATATTTCTGCTTCTATTATTATCCAATTAATGGGGGCAGTTGTTCCTTTCATCCAAAAGATGCAAAAGGAAGGCGAAGAAGGTCGCAAGAAAATTACGCAGTGGACGCGTTATGGAACTGTATTTATTGCAGCTCTTCAGGCATGGGGAATGAGTGTTCAATTGGCTTCCCGCAGCGGTGTTGGTGATCAGTCTATCGTTATCAACCCAGGCGTTTTATTCACTGTTTCAACTATACTGCTCTTAACAGCAGGTACAATCTTTGCCATGTGGATTGGTGAAAGAATCACTGACCGGGGAATAGGAAACGGTATTTCTCTTTTGATCTTTGTTGGAATTGTTGCCAGAATGCCTGTCAATATATTTAACGAATTTCAGATTATTTCTTCAGGGGGTCAAAACCTTCTTGTTGAAATTATAATGGTAGTTCTTCTTGTATTCATCACAGCTGGCGTAATTGCTATGACACAGGGTACAAGAAAAATTCCTGTTCAGTACGCAAAGAGAGTTGTTGGAAAGCGTACTTACGGGGGAATCACTCAGTTTATACCGTTAAAGGTAAATACTGCAGGTGTGATGCCAATTATTTTTGCTCAGTCTATTATGTTTATTCCTAGTACATTGTTATCATTTTTCCCGGAAAATGAAGTAATGCAATCGATGGGAATGTACTTTCAGCATGATGCATTTTTCTACAATCTCATGTTTGCAGTGATGATCATTTTCTTCACATACTTCTATACTGCAATTGCATTTAATCCAAATGATGTTGCCGAAAATATGAAAAAGCAGGGTGGCTTTATTCCAGGTATAAGACCCGGTAGTCACACCAGTGAATTCATTGATAATATTTTATCAAGAATTACATTACCAGGTTCTGTTATTCTTGCACTTATTGCAGTTTTGCCGGCCATTGTTATGCGTTTTGGTATCACACCAGGTTTCGCACAATTCTTTGGTGGTACGAGTCTTTTAATTATGGTTGGTGTTGCACTTGATACACTGAAACAAGTTGAAAGTCATCTTCTGATGCGTCATTATGATGGTCTTATGAAGTCAGGTCGTCTTCGCGGCAGAAAATAAATAATGATTACCATCTATACGGAAGAGGAAATATCCTACATCCGTGCCTCTGCAAAGCTTGTTGCTAATACTTTGAATTTTATTGAAACACAGGTAAAACCCGGTGTTTCAACCTTGTTCCTTGACAAAATTGCTGAAGACTTTATCAGGTCAAATAATGCCATCCCTGCTTTTTTGGGGTATGGTGGTTCACGGAATCCTTATCCGGCAACTTTATGTATATCAATAAACGAAGAAGTTGTACATGGAATACCTGGTGCTCGTTATCTTAAGGATGGAGACATTGTAGGTATTGATTGTGGCACCATCCTAAACGGTTTTTACGGTGATCATGCAAAGACATTTTTTGTTGGCTCGGTATCAGAATCAAACAAAAAATTGGTTGAGAAAACAAAAGAATCACTTGATATTGGAATCTCGATGGCCATTGACGGTAATCATGTCAATGACATTGGAGCCGCCATACAAAGCTTCATTGAATCAAACGGTTATTCTGTTGTAAGAGATTTGGTTGGTCATGGAGTTGGGAAAAAATTGCACGAGGATCCACCTGTTCCAAATTATGGGAAAAAGGGTGTTGGTCCGGTTTTAAGAGAAGGTATGGTACTAGCTATTGAACCCATGATTAACATGGGAACATGGAGAGTAAAAGTACTTAGAGATGGTTGGACAATTGTCACCGCCGATAAGAAGAATTCAGCACATTTTGAACACACAGTTCTTGTGCGTAAGGACAAAGCAGAAATTTTATCACAAGCATAAATTATGGCAAAAGAAGGTCACATAAAGGTAGACGGTACAATAGAGGAAGCTCTGCCGAACGCCAATTTTAAGGTAAAACTGGAGAATGGGCATGGAATATTGGCTCACGTTTCCGGGAAAATGAGAATGCACTTCATTAAAATTTTACCTGGCGATAAGGTTTCAGTAGAACTTTCCCCCTATGATCTGACAAAGGGCAGAATCGTTTACAGGTATAAATAACAGGATCAAAAATGAAAATCAGAGCTTCTGTAAAAAAAAGATGTGATAAATGTAAGGTTATTCGCAGGAATGGAATAGTTCTAGTTATCTGTGAAAACCCAAAACACAAACAACGTCAGGGATAAAACTAAGAGAGGAGAATAACTTTGGCTCGTATAGCTGGGGTTGATTTACCTAAAAATAAAAGAGTTCTCATAGGACTGACTTATATTTATGGTATCGGAAAAGCCCGTTCCGCACAAATTCTGGTGAAAGCCGGAGTCAGTGAAAATAAACGGGTACATGAACTTACCGACGATGACGTCAATAAGATTAAAGAAACTATCAACAATGAATATAAAGTTGAAGGACCTCTCAGGAGCGAAGTTCAGCTAAGTATTAAACGATTGATGGATATCGGTTGCTATAGAGGCATCCGTCACCGGAGGAGTTTGCCTGTTCGCGGGCAGCGCACCCGGACTAATGCCCGTACCCGTAAGGGTAAGCGCAAGACGGTTGCTAACAAGAAAAAAGCAACTAAGTAATAGTTTATTGGGAGAATCAGATTGGCTAAGCAAGTAAAAAAAGTCAAGAAAAAAGCCTCCGTTGAAGCCAATGGACAGGCCCACATTCAAGCGACGTTCAATAATGTCATTGTTACACTGACTGACAGCTATGGAAATACAATTTCATGGTCAAGTGCAGGTAAGAATGGGTTTAAGGGGTCCAGAAAAAATACTCCCTTTGCAGCTCAGGTAACTGCTGAAGCTGCAGCTAAAGAAGCCTATGCACTCGGGCTTCGTAAGGTTGAAGTTCTGATCAAAGGCCCAGGTTCAGGACGGGAAGCAGCTGTTCGCAGTCTGCAAACATCCGGTCTTGAAATTCAGGTGATCAAGGACATCACTCCTATTCCTCATAACGGCTGCCGCCCGCCGAAAAAGAGAAGAGTTTAAGTTTTAACCTGTATTCGTAAACCTGTCAGCCATGACAGGGAAGAAGAATCAATTTCTGGAGTTAGTTAATGGCAAGATATACAGATGCTGTATGTAAGTTGTGCCGTAGAGAAAAACAAAAACTTTTTCTCAAGGGTTCACGTTGTTTTACAGCAAAATGCGCAATTGAAAAACGTAATTATGCACCTGGTCAGCATGGTCAATCACGCAGATCAAAGTTTTCAGAATATGCACGTCAGTTGCGTGAAAAACAAAAGCTCAAAAGAATTTATGGTTTGCTGGAGCAACCTTTCCGTTTGATTTATGAAAAATCAAATCGTCAAAAAGGTATCACAGGGGAAAACCTGATAGTGAATCTCGAAAGAAGACTTGATAACGTCGTATATCGTTTGGGATTTGCTGCATCAAGAAATGCTGCCCGTCAGATTGTTCGTCATCGTCACCTTCTGGTAAATGATCAGCTTGTTGATATACCATCTTTCATGGTAAAGCCTGGTGATGTTCTTAAAATTAAAGATCAGTCCAAAAAAATGGCATCAATTCATGATTCTGTTTCAAAGATCAAAGATTCTCAACTTCCAGCCTGGCTTGAATTGGATAAAGCAAACCTTGCAGGTAAGTTTTTATCTCTTCCTACCCGCGCAGAGGTTCAGGTTGAAGTCAACGAACAACTTATCGTCGAATTGTATTCCAAGTAAGACCTGACCCGGTCAGAAGACAGAAAGGACATGGTTTTATGAGTCAAAATTATTTACAGATGCCAGAAGGTATTCAGATCGATGAATCAACACGTTCTGCTACCTTTGCAAGATTTACCGTTCAGCCTCTTGAAAGAGGCTACGGAGTAACTATCGGTAATAGCTTGAGAAGGGTTTTGGTATCGTCTCTTCAAGGTATTGCAATTACAGGTGTTAAATTTGAAGGTGTTTCGCACGAATTTTCAACCATCCCCGGGGTTGTTGAAGATGTAACTGACATTGTTTTAAACTTAAAACAAATCAGGTTCAAGTCTGATCATCAAAAATTCAATAAAATATATATTAAAGTTAAGGGACCAATTACACTTACTGCTGCTGAAATACAGAAAGTAACAGATGAAGTTGAGGTTTTAAATCCCCAACAGGAAATTCTAACTTTAAATACTGAAAAAACGCTTGAATTTGAGATCCGCCTTTCAAAGGGCAAAGGTTATGTTCCTTCAGATGATAATAAAACGCCTGATCAATCAATAGGTTTGATTTCAGTTGATGCTTTATTTTCACCTGTAAAGACTGTTACTTATACCATTGAAAATACACGGGTTGGTCAGCGTACCGACTATGAAAAATTGATTATGGATTTGCATACAGACGGATCAATCATTCCGGAAGATGCTCTAGCCCAAGCTTCAAAGATATTAAAAGATCACCTCCAATTTTTCCACGGTTTTGAAAAAGGAACCGAAGAAAACGTGAAGAAAGAGAAAGTTTACGACGAAGAGTTTTTAAACATCAGACGTATTCTGAAAACTGCTGTTGATGATCTTGAACTTTCAGTTCGTTCACATAACTGCCTAAAAGCTGCCAATGTGAAAATCCTGGCTGACCTTGTCAGAAAAGATGAAAGCGAAATGCTTAAATTCAGAAATTTCGGAAGAAAATCCCTAGCTGAATTAACTGAACTTGTGCAGGTTAAAGGCTTGTCATTCGGTATGGATGTTGACAAGTATTTGGAAGACGACGAAGATTATAAATCAGGAATTAAATAAATGAGACATAGAGTTTCCGGTAAAAATCTTGGCCGTAAAGCAAGTCACCGTAAGGCCACATTGAATTCATTATGTACGGCTTTGTTTTTACACAAGCGTATCACAACTACCGTAACAAAGGCTAAAGAAGCTCGCCGGTTCGCCGAAAAGCTTATTACTACCGCCAAAGCTAATGACCACAATGCTTATCGTGAAGTGTTCAAATCAATCAGAAGCAAAGAAGCCATTCAGCAACTTTTCAAGGAAATCGTTCCTAAGGTTGGTAATCGCCCAGGTGGATATACCCGGGTTGTTAAACTGGGTAAACGCCTAGGAGACAGTGCTGAGGTTGCGGTTTTTGAATTGGTAGATTTTAATATCACCGATACAAAAGCATAAATTAAGCCTCTTTTTTTTAAAAGCCCGTTCAAAAGACGGGCTTTTTTTTTATTATCTGGCCAGATTCCCGACAGTTTATTCCTTTATTATTGCGGAATAAATCCGTATTTTCAAACCCTATGGATGCTCTTAATCTTCAAATTGAATTTCTTTCAGTTAAACCGGAATCTCTGAAACTCGAACCCTTCAGACACGTGGCTGTGATTGGACGATCAAATGTTGGGAAGTCGAGTTTAATCAACATGCTGTCTAAAAGGCAGCAGGCTGCATATATCTCATCGAATCCCGGAAAAACACGCACTCTTAATTTTTACAAAACGCAGTATCCTCTATACCTTGTCGATATGCCAGGTTATGGCTATGCCCGTGTATCAAAAGCTGAAAGAGAAAAGTGGCATTACATGATACAAAGCTATTTTGCTCTTTTTCAGGATAGAATGCTCCTTTTTCTTTTAATAGATGCCCGGCATCCTGTTCAACCGGCCGATGTTGAGTTTTTTCTGATGGCCAGATCATATTCAATGCCAAAAATTGTTTGTTTGACAAAAACCGATCAGGCAGGGCAAAAGGAAATTGCAATTTGCCGGAAAAGTCTTAAAAATATTCTTTCTGAAATTGGATCAGATTACCAGGTTGTAGAATCTTCTTCAAAAACTGGTAAGGGAAAAAAAGACTTATTAAAATTGATAGCTGAATACCAGGATAAACCTTAATAAGGATAAAACCATGAAACCACGTTTATTCACGCCAGGACCAACACCCGTACCAGAAACAATTCAACTGATGATGGCTAAACCAATGATCCATCACAGAAATGAAGATTTTCAGGCTTATCTCACTGCCTGTCACGATAAATTAAAATATCTGTTCCAGACCACATCACCGGTTGTAATTCTAACCGGAAGCGGTACATCAGGAATGGAATCACTGGTAAGCTCAGTTCTTGGTGAGGGAGAAGAGGCGGTTTTTGTTAATGGCGGTAAATTTGGAGAACGATGGGGCGAACTGCTCGTACATTATCAGGTTACACATTATGAAATTACAAAAAAATGGGGGGTCCCGGTAACTTCTGATGAAATTATTGAACAGATCAACCAGCATCCAAAAATTTCAGCTGTCTTTCTAACTCATTCAGAAACTTCTACGGGAACTTACACTGACATTAAAACTATAACGGCAGAAGTTAAGGCTAAATTTCCGGAAATGAAGGTGATTGTTGATGGTATCACTTCTGTTGGTTCTCATGAATTACGGATGGATGAATGGAAAATTGATGCAGTTGTTACAGGGTCTCAGAAGGGATTAATGATTCCTCCCGGACTGGCCCTTGTTGCTGTCCAAAATTCACTGATTGAAAAGATCAAAAATCAGAAATCAAAATCATACTACCTGAGTCTCCAGGAGGCCGTAAAGGCGCACGCCGGAAATGATACACCATGGACACCTGCAGTATCTTTAATTATTGGTTTAAAATATGCCCTTGAGATGATCGAGGAAGAAGGTATTGAGAATGTGTGGAAACGTCATCAGTTATTGGGTGAAAGTATCAGACGGGGCATTACAGCCCTTGGCCTGAATTTGTTTTCAACATCTCCTTCCAATGCCGTAACCCCAGTTTATCTACCTGAAGGTGTTGATTGGAAGAAATTCAATAATCACCTGAAGAAAAAAGATGGAATCACAATTGCAGGCGGACAAGGTTCTTTTACCGGAAAAATTTTCAGATTAAGTCACCTGGGATATTATGATATATTTGACATGGTAACAATCATGGTTGGTATAGAACGAGCATTGAAAGCTTGCGGGCATTCATTTAAAGTTGGTTCGGGGGTTGCTGAAACTCATAATTATTTGATGGAAAATATGGAGAAATGATGAAAGTTCTAATTGCAGATGCAGTAGATCAGCGGGTTGAAACTCTTTTTACCCAGGCCGGTGTAGAATGTGATTACAAAGCCGGTATTAAAAAAGATGAGTTACTCTCAATTATAGGTAACTATGAAGGGTTAGTTGTACGAAGTTCAACACAGGTAACAGCCGAAGTTGTTGAAAAGGCTGTCAAATTGCGGATTGTTGGAAGGGCAGGGGCAGGTGTTGATAACATTGATGTGAAGGCCTGCACCAAAAAGGGGATACTTGTAATGAATACCCCTGGTGGAAACACGATTTCAACTGCTGAACATACCTGTGCGCTTCTACTGAGTGTTGCCAGGTGGACACCGTCCTCCTATGCTGATATTCGGGCAGGGAAGTGGGAACGTAAAAAGTGGACGGGTACCGAACTTGACAGCAAAGTTCTCGGTATAGTTGGACTTGGAAAAATTGGAAAAGAAGTTGCAAAACGGATGCAAGCCTTTAATATGAAAACGGTTGGTTATGATCCTTTTCTTAGTAAAGAAGCTGCAGCTGAAAATGGTATTGAACTGATGTCTGTTGAGGATATTTTCAGAAAATCAGATTTTATTACCTTCCACACACCTTTGAGTTCTGAAACAAAATACCTTTTTAATACCGAATCATTGAAACTGGTGAAAAAAGGTGTAAAAATTGTGAATTGTGCACGTGGTGGAATTGTGCAGGAACAGGCTATTCTTGAAGGGATTCAATCGGGAATAGTAGGTGGTTATGCTGCTGATGTGACTGAAGTTGAACCCCCAACTTTTCAGGAAGCTATTCTGAAAGAAGAACGTGTAATAATTACTCCCCATTTGGGTGCATCAACTGAGGAAGCCCAGGAAAAAGTAGCCATTCAGATTGCAGAGCAAATGATTGACGCTTTTAAAGAAAAGGATATTAAGGGTGCAGTAAATGGGGCTGCTCTTCAATTTGCCTTTGATCCCGAATCAAAACCCTTTGTTGAGCTCGCAGAAAACCTCGGGTTAATTCTTGGACAGCTTGAAAATAGTTCATTTACCAAAATTGAACTTTCTTATGGCGGTAAAGGTCCGACCAAATATGCCGATATATTATTGAACGCAGCTTTGAAGGGGATTTTTAACAATAAAACAAGTGAACCGATTAACTACATTAATGCAAGGTTTTTTGCAGAAGAACAGGGTGTCAATTTTTCAGAAGCAAAACAACCCCAGGCCGTAAGAGGGTACACGAACAGCCTGGCCATCAGTGTTGAATTTGGTTCCGGAAAGAAAAGTTCTGTTGTTGGGTCTGTCTTTAATGATACTGAAGGCCGTCTTGTTCAGTTAAATGATTACGATATGGAAATTAAATTTGACGGTGATTTTCTGTTGTATGAAAATGAAGACCGTCCAGGGATGCTGGCTCAGGTTGGTGGTATTCTGGCTGAAAATCAGGTCAATATCGGGTCATTGGTATTAGGACGGAAGAAGGAAACAAGAAAAGCGCTGACAGTCTTAACAGTTGACTCGGGACTTTCTGATGCCATTCTTCAGAAAATAAATACAGTTAAAGGTGTGATCAGTTCAACTTATATCAGAATGAGCTGATTTCCAAGTTAATAAAAAAGGGGCTGTCTTTTTAAGGCAGCCCCTTTTTTTTATTTCATCAGTACCATTTTCTTCATAAGCCTTCGGGTCCCAGCCTCAACAACATAAATATAGATTCCCGATGACAATTGAGAACCATCAATTGTTTCTTTGAACACCCCACTTGGTTTAAATCCGGAAATCACGGTTTTAACCTCCCTGCCCAGAGCATCATAAATTAAAATCTTCACAAATGCAGGTTCAGGCAATTCATAATAGAACGATGTAATTGGGTTGAATGGATTTGGGTAATTTTGGGACAATGAAAATTCGGAAGGAGTCGCCGGTCTTTCATTTTCAGCTGAAGTTACAGTTGAAGTATCACCAATGACTTCTAGATTATCAATGTAGATACCAAAGTTTGTTCCCGAATGATCTGAATTTGAAATAAAATGGTATCTCAATTGAACATCTTTCTTTCCGCCATAATCAGGAAGGAAAATTACTTTTCGAGAAAAGGCTGCCCACATTGAGGCATCTGTTACTGCTATTGATGCCACTTTTTTCCATTCATTTCCACTGTTGATTTCTACAAAACAAGTATCACCTTTTCCAAATCTTAATGCCGAATAAAAAGCAATTGCCGGTTTACTGTAACCAGTAAAGTTGAGAGGAAGGTTCAATGTTGCAGTAGTGTTTGAGTTGGCAACGTAATTTGTTCCCTTATTGTTATGCAGACTAAAGCCGCCTGATACTTTTCTTTTAGAAGTTATTCCAAAAGCCCCGTCAAAACTCCATGCTAAGTCAGTTTCGAAATCATCCATCATTTCTCTTCCAATCTCAAAATCGAAAGAACCAGATTCTGGTGATCTAACTGAATTCTGAGCTATTGAAGCATCTGATGCAGTGAAAAAGTAGGAAACAATTGTATTTGATGCAACTGGTGGAGGAATCAAGATTGATCCGGTAAACCAATTATCAGAACCAACCGAAGAGAGAAGGGTTGAATCTGCATATCCGGTTGAAGTTGTAAAGTGTAATTGAACAGTTCCAACCTTGATTCCTGATTCATCTGAAATCTGGATAGCTACCGGATAATTTCCCCCATTTTCAAGAGTATTTTTTAACAGGTGAACTGTATTGACAACTGGTTTTACTTCATCAATTTTAACACTGTACTGGTAAATTGTATATGGAGTTAGTGAACCGGATTCAGTTTTTCCGACAAAGAAATAATAAACACTGGTTCCAAGTGGTGCCGAAGGAATCTGACCAGACCAAACTGTACCACTTTTTTCCATTGAAGTTTTTGAAAAAGGAAAAGCTCCGGTTGTTGAAAAATAAAGATCAGCAGAGTTGATGGGGTCTGAACCTGAAATCTCTACAGAGATTTCAACAGGATCAGATGTGTTCTCTGTGTTGTTCACAGGGTTGAAAACTACATTGAATCCGCTTAAATAGGTTAATATTCTGGTTGTAAGCTGATTTGCAGCATCTTGATCGGTAACAGCCTCAAGCCCTCCAAAGGGTAAGTAAACCAATTTGTGCAGACCAGACTGAAATCGGATGCCTGCTGTTTGGCCATTTGGATAAACCAAAAATGAAGAAGATCCACCCTTTGGGGAAACATAATCAGGATACTGATTGGTAGCAGGTATTTCTGGCATTGATATTCCAGAAGAAATTCCGTTACCCAACAAATCATCTTTGACACCCGAAATTTCAGTTTGGTTATTATCATCACCAAGAAATTCAGATTTCAGATAAGTTTCAAACCAGGTTTTAGAGCTCCCACCACTGGCAATGTACTCTGTTCCAGTCGGATCAGCCAAATCCCAGCCAAGATCCTGACCAGAAACAAGTAAACTTCCGCCAGAATTGATAAAATCTGCCAAAAGAGTGCGGTCATCACTATTAAAACTTGGGAAAGACCAACCAACAGCCCAGATCACTGCCTGATAACTGTTTAACTTTTCTTTTGTGAGTGTAACTGAGCCTCTTTGTACCAGGTCAAATGAAAAGTTATTTTGTGATAAAAGCTTTTGGTAGTTCTTGCTGTAATTCGGACCGTCATCAAAGTCAGCAATAACCAAGAACTGGGGTTCAACCGCGAGTTGAATTTTTATTGTATCGAGATATCCGTTATCAGCAGATAGAATAAGATTATAATTTAACATGCGTGGAAGGCCATCGGGCTCACAGGACAGGTTGAAAACAATTTCAGAAGAGGAACCAGAAACATCAGTTACTTCAGAAAGTGAACCAATAGAAATTATTGGATTATTGATAACAAGTGGCCAGCCATCAGAGGATGCCAGAGTCACGTTCAGATTTTCTGCCTTGCCCCAGTCATTTTTTAATTCGATTTTCAGGTCAAAAGATTCACCAATGTTAATAATGCCGTTTGAATTACCACCCTGATCGACTACTTTTTGGCTAACCGGGTAGATTTTGGGTTTAGCAGGTTCTAATCCGGTAAGCGTCAATGCCTTGAAGGCATTGATCCGGCCAGCACCCAATTTTCCTTTATATCCAGGGTTTAATGCATCAATATTATCAGCAGACTGTTTGATGCGTTCAGCAAGTTCAATTAGTGTGATGTCCGGGAATTTTGATTTTATGAGACCGGCAAGAGAAGCAACAAAGGGTGATGCCATTGATGTCCCCTGAAAGTACTCGTACTTTTTATTGCCATAGAGTGAACTTGGATAGGGAACGGTACTTAAAAATCCGTTTAAATTTGAAGAACTTTGGTCACCACCGGGAGCTGAAATCTTAACCCAGGAACCGTAGGAAGAATAGTATGCTTTTTTGTCGGTTTTGGCAACGGATGAAACCGAAATTGCCCATGGATGTACATCAAGTTCAGATGGATTGTCATTGTCATCATTTCCAGCGGAAATTATCACAAGGGTTCCCTTTTCAGTGGCATACCTTCCTGCGTCTTCAATTAGTTTTCCGCCATTTGTGAAACTCATGTTCAGGGCATCAGCACCCATATCAGCGGCATAAATGAAAGCCCTTGACTGAAAAAGAGAATTACTTGAGCCCTGACCATCAGCAGTATGGTATCCAATTCTGATTGGAAGGATTTTCACACCCCATGATAAAGAGGCTATACCAACACCATTGTCAGTTTGTCCTCCGGCTATACCTGCTACATGGCTTCCGTGTCCATTAAAGTCCATTGGATTGTTATCTTCAATATCTTTGTCCTCTCCTGCCGCAGCGTTTGATGATGTTTCAACAAAATCCCATCCCATAAAGTCATCAATTTTTCCATTTCCATCATCATCAACCCCATTCGTTCTTTTATCTTTATCGGATAAATCCAAACCGGTTTCGCCCGGATTGTTCCAAATAGAGCCGGCAAGGTCTTCATGATCCCAATCAACACCCGTATCAATAATAGCAAGAACAACATTTGAATCGCCTTTTTGAACATCCCAGGCATTAAAAGCACCAACCTGGGTCAACGGATGGAGATTTGGAATGAGTGGATCATTTGGGGTTGTGGAAATTGAACCGGGAAAAACCTGCATTCCTGGAGATACATCAGTTGTTTTTGCAAAAAAAACAGGTTCAGCATATTCAATTTCTTTGAATGAGTTTAATTTTGAGGCCAATTCACCAGAGTTTGACCCCGGTGGGAGTGAATAAATAAAAATCCTGTCAATGCCAATATTTTCTGCAACCGCCTGATTGACATATTCAGAAATAAAAGGAGACACCTTTTCGGCAAAAAGAATGGATGAAAACTGATCTTTCAGGTTCCCAATAGATTTTGACTGGCTTTCAGTTTTTTTAAATTTGACGACAAGCAGATTTTCTGTAAGATTTTTTTTCTTATCGGAGGATTTTAGTCCGGCAGAGAATAAAGTTGATGTAAATATAAGTAAAGAAAGAACTGACAAGATCAAAACCTTCATTTGTGCTCCACTTTGTTGTAACCCATGGTTGTTTCGTTAATAATTTATGAATACTACTGTTGTTTCATTAAAAAGTCAAACAAAAATGGAAAACGAGAAGGAGAAAATAATTCAATAGGGTAAAAGGAGTTACCAATCGTAGAATTAGGGAATGTAACCTAAATTGCCTGATAGTAGGAATTGGGTTTGCAGTAAATGGGATTTATAGAGTTTAAATAAAAAATATTTGGGATAGGTACAAAATATTTTAGTCACCATTATTAAAGAGGAAAGGGTTTCCAACCTGTAATAATTAAAATCGAAAATAACCTGCACCCTAAATTCCTTAAAGTTTGTAAAAGTTGAAAATTCTGAGCAATTCAATTCCATGTTAAGAAATTTATGGTAAAATTTTGGTTGGGTTTGTTTAGTAAAGTTTAACTCTGATTTGTCAATACTCTTAAAAAGAAATGGCCTTTTCACTTAAAAACGTTT
This sequence comes from Bacteroidota bacterium, assembly GCA_020161835.1. Classification (GTDB taxonomy): domain Bacteria; phylum Bacteroidota; class JABWAT01; order JABWAT01; family JABWAT01; genus JAFLBE01. Next base: position 22,548 of record JAIUNL010000006.1, read on the forward strand.
TTTTTACAAACCATACTTGATAAAGTTCAGTTTTCAAGTTAATTTGACACAGATTAACATTTGATTAAATCTTATGTTGACTGGAATCTTAAGTTCAAAGGAGGAAAAATGATTCGAAAATTAACGCTTCCGCTTCTGGTAGCACTTGGATTTGCTGCTGTGGGTTGTGAAGATTATGAAGCTCCGGATTTGAAAAATTCGGGACCAACACTTGTGGTAAAAGGTGTTCAACCAGATACGGTGATCACAGGAACTTTTACCTTAAAAATCAAATCAACAGATGACAGGTACACCAATTCCTTAGGGATATTTCTGTATAACAATGATGAAGGCAAGTCATTGGAGTATGGTTACGGATATCCTAAAGCGAGGATTAACAAAACTGTTGTTGATACAACAAAAACAATTGATGTTGTTGCCAGCCGGGTTGTAGATGGTAAATACACACTTGTTGTTGAATCGATTGATGTACAGGGATTATCCGACAAAAAGGAATTTCCAGTAACGATTACCGCTGGTGCTACAAATGTGGATACGCTTACCACATCTAAGGTTCAGATCTGGTCTTCTACAGAAAGGAATGCGGCATGCTATTTCAGAATAAAAGAAATGAAAGCATATCCAGCCGGTACCCTGAAAAATCCTGCCAACCTAAATGAAATTGATATTGTTGTTGCCAACATAGGCGGCTCAATTCAATTCCTTTCCCAAAAGGCTACAAAGAGTATTTTGGCATCTGAAGGTTTTACTGCCAGTGACTCTTTAGGAAACAGTGATGTGGAATTTGTGGCAACAGGTCTTACCGCAGTTCAACTCAATGCTATTACTACCAGTACTGAAATCAGGAAAGTTTACAACGACCTTGTTGCAGCAGGAGCAAATGTCAAAAACACAATTTCGATTGTGAATAATGGTATTTATGCCGCAAAAACTGGCAAGGGTGTGTATGCTCTTTTCCAAACAAGGGCAATTTCGGGGAAAAAAATTATTATCAAGGGTTACTTTAAACGTTTTTACCCATGATAAAATGAATGGATTGAATTTTTTGTAATTGTTTAACTGGAGGATGTTTTTATGTTTAAAAAATTACTGCTAGTCAGTCTGACGGCTTTGCTGGTTTTACCAGCTGGGGTGTTTGCTGGTGTAACAGGTAAAATAGCTGGTCGGGTTACAGATAAGAAAACCGGCGAAGCTCTTGAACTTGCTAACGTTGTTCTTATTGGAACTCAATATGGCGGGTCAACAAACCGGGATGGTTATTACAACATTTTAGGTGTGCCTGCTGGTAATTATACTATTAAATTTGCCTATCTGGGTTATAACCCGGTTACTGTTACAAACGTCAGGGTTGTGCCTGACATAACACTAACAGTTGATATGGCATTAAGTGAATTATCTATTGAAGTAGGTGAAATCGTTGTTCAGGCAGACAGACCATTGTTTGAGCGTGGATCAACCAATTCAGTTAAGGTTATTGAAAAGGAGCAGATTGCCAATCTTCCAACAAGAGGAATTGAAAATGTTGCTTCATTGACTGCCGGAGTAGTTAAAACGGACAACTCAGGTGGTGAAACAAGAAACGCAAACTTGAATATAAGGGGTGGTCGTGGCAACGAAACTGCTTACATCATTGATGGTGTAATGGTAAATGATGCAAGCTCTGGAGGTGCAAGTGGTCAAATCTCTCAAAGTGCTATTGATCAAATATCACTGCAGGTAGGTGGATTTGAAGCCAAATATGGCCAGGCAATGTCTGGAATCGTAAATACTGTTACCAAGACTGGAACAAAAGAATATCAGGTTGGCGCAGAAGTTATAACTTCTTCATACACTGACAACTTTGGTTACAATTTGTATAGTTTTAATACAAGCGGACCAATCTATGGTATTCCCGACCTTAGTTTTTTCACTTCATATGAAAGAACCTGGGTAAGAGACTCGAATCCGAGATATATTCAGGATGAGGCAAGAAAAGACATGGAAGGGGCATTAAATAAATTCTCCGGAAAAGTTAATTATAACCTTTCCTCAAGTTTACGGTTTACAACTTCATTCCATGGCACTAATAGAATGGACAGGAATTATAACCATCTTTATTCAAAGGAAAATACTGCTCATAATCAACGTCAAATTAGCAATGATTACCTTTTAAATCAGCGGATTTCATTTACTGTTAATGAATATACATTCATTAATTTTGATGTTCATAAACGGGTAATTGAACAAGAACGGGGTGATGGTGTATATTTTGATGATATTGAAGCCTACGGAGATACAACCCTCGGTCTTTCCAATTTAAAACAAGGCGGAAAACCGCACCCCAGTCAAGGGGGATCATATGGTTTGGATTCCATAGGAATTTTTAACCAGGCAGGTACAATTAATAACGGATATGTACTTTCTTCCTCAGATTATTTGGGAACAGCACTTTCAATTACCTCGCAGCTTGGCAATCATATGATTGAAGCTGGTGGTGATTACAAAGTCTATACCTTCCGTACCTACGGTCTGGGCCCTGTTGGGTATTCAATTGATAAAGATATATATTCTCCGACTGAGCGTTTTTATTCATCCTTTGGTCGTGCTGTTGGATATGATATTTATGGTAAGCGATCAGATAAAGGCGATGGAAAAACAACATTCAATCCTATTTATCCTGTTGAAGCATCTGCATACATTCAAGACAAGATTGAATTGAAAGATCTGGTATTCAATTTTGGTATGCGAATGGACTATTTTGCCCCTAACGGTAAACAGGTTAAGAATGTAAATGATCCGCTGGGAGTTGAAAACCAATTGACAGCAGCAGACCTTGAAGATCAGAAAACCTTCCTTTATTTTTCCCCAAGGCTTGGTATTGGGTTTCCTGTAACTGAAAACATGAAATTTCATGCACAATATGGCCGGTTTGTTGCAAGACCTCCATTGAATGACGTTTATGCCTATGAATCACGGTTACGTCTTCTTGAAAGTGATGCACAACTGGAAGCCAATACAGGTCAGGTAAAACCAGAAAACACTATTCAATATGAAGCTGGTGTGAACTATGCATTTGGGAATGTAGCATCAACCGATATTACTTTTTTCTACAAAGAAGTAAGGGATTTGGTGAATGAAACTATTTACATTTCTCCAAAAGGAAAGTATTACTCAACAAGTAATATTGATTTTTCTACTGTTAAAGGTGCTTCCATTTCTGTTAACACCAGACGGTTTGCAAATTATCTGATGATTTCTGCTAATTATCTGTACCAAATTGCAGAAGGAACAGGTTCATCTTCAAACTCTAACTTTATTGCGGCATTCCGTTCTGAAGTTATTCCTCGTCAGGTTAACCTCCTTGATTTTGATCAACGCCATACATTATCTGCAAACATAGATGTAAGAACTAAAAGTGATGATGGTCCTGAAATCGCAGGTATGAAACCTTTGGCAAACTTAGGTACAAACCTGGTCGTTACATTTAACAGCGGTCGTCCTTATACTCCTGTTGAACCCTATGATGCCTATAATGGTGGTGGAGCACCCTCTCCTCAAACTCTTGGGACAGTAAATTCAGCCTCAGGTCCTGGTAGTTTTAGGCTTGATGCAAAATTTGATAAATCAGTAAAAATTTCAGTTGGGCCAACGGCTTTGAATTTGAATTTTTATGTTTGGGTACTGAATCTCTTAAACAATGAGAATTCTGTTGCAGTTTACCGGGCAACCGGAAGTTCTCAGGATACCGGATTCCTTCAAACTCAAACCGGGCAATCTTCGCTTAGTAACACCAAATATCCTAAGCAATTTGCAGCTGATTATAAAACCTGGGAAAATAATCCTGATAATTATGGGGCCGCCCGTCAAATCCGCTTAGGTATGAGACTTGACTGGTAATACAGATAAAATGAAAAAATGGAGTATAAAAAATGATTAAAATAAATTTCAATTTCACGAAACTTTTTAGTTTCCTGATTTTGATGGCTTTTTCAGGGTTGGTTTTGGCTGGTAATGCGCCGGAGAAAACAAGTTCAGGTAAAAAGCTTTCAAAAAACAGTGCATTTAGCAGTTTCAACTTTTTGGATGTAAACAATATTCTTGTCTATTTTGAAAATACAGGAAATATCCAGGATCCGGGTGGAAACTGGTCAATTGAGTATCCAAAAGGTTCAGGGAAGCACCCGATTTTTGCTGCTGGGTTTGCCTTTAGCGGGTACGTTGATGGAGAACTCAGAACAGCCTGGATGGCTTCAGCATCCCGTGCAGAAGAATGGCAACCAGGAAATATTGAAAACAATGGGGTGCCTGCTGATCCAAATAATTCCAGATTCCGGGTTTACAAATATACAAAAGGTGATGGACCCAGTTCCAATGATGTTCTGGATTGGCCAACCGATCTAGGCGCTGAATATACTGATGTGAACGGGAATGGGACATACGAACCCGAACTGGGTGAATTGCCAAAACTCTATGGTGACCAGATGGTTTGGTATGTTATCAATGATGGTATGCTACCATCTGCCAGTACCAGATTGACGGGTAGTAAACCCATTGGTATAGAAGCACAGGTTACTGCTTTTTCATTCGCACAAAAAAATGACCTGGGCAATGTATTTTACGTCATCTATAAATTTATCAATAAGGGATCAAAAAAACTTGAGAATGCAATTTTCTCGATTTATTCTGACCCCGATCTTGGTAATGCAACTGATGATCTCGTAGGTGTTGATTCATTACGGTCACTTGCCTACGTTTATAATGAAACGAACAATGATAATTCATACGGATCTGCCCCTCCTGCTGCCGGCTACGACTTTTTTCTTGGTCCGAAGGAATTCACAGGGAATATTGCAGACACAACCTGGATTTTAGGTAAACCTTATGCAGGTTACAGGCAATTGGTCATGAAATCATTTGTAAAGTTTATTAACGGCCGCGCTGACCTTCGTGATCCAAATACAAATGATGAAGGACGATATTATCAGGAAGGATTAAAGTTTGATGGAAGTCCATTCAATCCGTTAACCGATGGTGTTGGCGGTCTTGCAACCGATAATAAAATTATTGTTCATCCCGGGTATCCAGAATCGAATTTAGGCTGGAGAGATGCAATTGGTGATGACCGACGGATGATGATCAATACAAAACCATTTAATATTGATCCGAGCGATACTCAGGTCATTGTTGTGGGTTATATGGTTGCTTCTGGAACAGACAATAAAAATTCGATAGCCAAACTACGGAACATGGACGAACTTGCTCAAAAAGTTTTCAATGAAAACTTTAAAGTTGCAGGAACCCCACCTCCGCCAAAGAACCCTATCGGCAGAATAGATAAAAGTGGTGCGATTCACTTAACTTTTAAAACTTATGAACCATTCAAAGATGTTCAGCGTGATAGTTTAGGCAATAAAAAAGTATTCAAGGGATTTAATATTTATCAATATAATTCTGGCCAGTTTACAGAAACCGTTGATGGTGTTGCCAATAAAAAATTGCTTCTCCAAATTGACAGAAAAGATGGTTACGATAATCTTTATCAGTTAAGTGCTGACGGACTTACCTCCACTCAGGTGTTTAAATCGGCGGCCAAATTTGCTGATGATAATGATTATAATCAACCAGACTCATATTTTGACTTCAGTTTAACAAGTGATGCGTTTACAAATTTTAAATTTGTAGAGGGACAAACTTATTATTTTGGGCTATCCTCTTATAATGTTGAAGTCAATAAATTGGTGCCAATATTGAAAGGCGGTGAAGTCATTGCACACAGACACCCTGATGAACCCATTACTGAATCTGGTGAAACCAAATTCAGCATTGTTTACAAAAGTTCGGTTTCTGAACCCTTTGTTATTGGTGCAAATGATTCAAGTAATTACGTCAAGAAAAACGCAGGTAATGGAACAGGACTTCTTTATGTTGACGTACTTGACCAATCATTAGTCAAAGACGGTGCTGTTTACAATGTTGATTTCTATTATACTTCGTTTGATACTCTTGTCTGGAGAGTTAAAAATGAATCTGCTGTTATTAAGCTTGATTCGGTTTCTCATTTTTCCACCGAAATGACAAACAAACCTGTTGATGGATTGTCAATCAGAATTGCTACTCCTGTTCATGAAATAAAGAAAGTTGAATTTGCCAGGGGCAATGTAGTTGGAACCGGACCTATTTCAGAGGTACCACGGCGTACTAAAACGGGTGCTACAATTCCAACTTCAACCGCAATTGCAAAAGATGGCGGTTTTGTTAAAGTAATCGAAGGGTCAACTCCTGTTGAATATGTTCACATCACGTCGAATGCCAAACCGGCTTTAGTTCGTGATATTCAAATTGAGTATAACAAACAAAATCCTTCTAAAGCTTATCGTTATCTTTCTGGTGTAAGCCATGTTACAAACAAAGCTATACGCCCTATCTGGCAGCCGGCTGCAATTGTAAGAGGTCCATCAGATTCATTGGTTTGGGCTGGTTATACCGTCACTAATGCAACTGACGTTCAATTAACCGGACGTTTAAGAGCAACAAGGAAACCTGGCGTTGGAATTGTAGATATTCCGTTCATCGCTTATGACAATTCTTACAGAAAACCAAACGGTGATAGAAGAAGACTTAAGATTTCTCTGATTGAAAGTTTCGTAACTCCAGTTGGTTCAGCTATTAATGGATTTGTCAATGGTCGCTGGGATGGTGTTTCAGAAGCCAAGGAAATACTTGTGGTGTCGAGCGAAGAGTATAATCCAAATCTTGCTATGCCTGCAGATACAACAAAAATCGACCGTTATATGAATTATTTTGTAAAAAATGATTCACTTCTCGGAGATGCCATTCTTATCTGGGAGGCTGTTGGTGACACGTTAGCTTGTCAGGATGGTGATACTTATACTTTCAAAACCACTGCCTTTGGTCCGGAAGATAAATACACCATTTCTGGGTTTACAAACAGCAATTCTTATTATGAAAATAACAAAAAGTCTGCGTTTGAAGAACTAACAATTTATCCAAACCCATATATGGGAGATAACCCACAGGAAACCAATGCAAATGCCAGATTTGTAAGCATGTTGAATGTTCCAAAGAAAGCAACAGTCAGAATTTACAATCTTGCTGGTGAACTTGTAAGAAAATTGGATAAGGATGATAATTCTGCACTAATGACCTGGGATTTGAAAAACCACACGGGTCTTTACGTTGCATCAGGCCTCTATCTGATTCATTTCGATGCACCTGGAATTGGCTCAAAAGTATTGAAATTTGCCTTAATTCAACGGCAAGAACAAATCAATGTTTACTAAATTGTGGAAAACAGTAAAATGAAAACAAAACTATTAAATATAATTCTGACTTTCGGGTTAGTCTTGGGCTATTCTGGCAGTGTTATTGCCGGAAATACCGCCAGAACCGGAACCGCCGGGGCAACCGAACTGCTTATTCCGGTCAGTGCAAGAAACCTTGCTTTGTCAAATTCATTCACTTCCAGTTTAAGTGGGGTAGATGGAATACCAAATAATCCTGCTTCTTTGGGGATTTTAACTAAGAATGAGTTGGCATTCAGCAGTATGAAATATCTTGCCGATATTAACCTTTATTATTTCTCCGCGGGAGCTAATTTAGGTGAAGTAGGGAACTTTGGATTTTCAATACGTACCTTGGATTTTGGGAAAATAACAAGAACTACTGTTTCAAATCCTAAGGGAACCGGTGAAACTTTCTCTCCTTCCTTTATAACTGTTGGGTTAACTTACGGACGTGAACTTACTGAGAATATCCAATTTGGGACAACGTTAAAGTATGTTTACGAAAGTATTCTTAACACCAAGGCTAATGGAATTGGACTTGATATTGGTTTTCAATACTCAGGCGCAGACATATTACCAGGTCTCAATTTTGGGATTGCAATCAAAAATCTTGGGCTGAATAAATTAGCCTTCGAAGGTCAAAGTCTGACAACTTCTACAGCAAGGCCGGATGGTGCACCAGCAAATGCTCCCAAAAGAGCACTTAGGACACCAACTGAAGCATTTGATATGCCATCTTCATTTGAGTTTGGACTATCTTATGTGTTAGGAATTGATGATTTGCAATCATTAGCCCTGAGTTCAAATTATGTAAACAATAACCTTTCTCTTGATACCTATAATTTTGGTGGTGAATATAATTACCAAAATCTGTTGTTTTTGAGAGGTGGCTATAGTCTTGTTCCAGATGCTGTTGACAATCCATTTGGACCAACTTTTGGAGTCGGATTGAAATACAATTTAGGCTTTGATTTTACACTTGATTATGCTTACAGGCAAGTAGATGTTTTTGCCGATGCAAACCAACTTGTAACTATTAAAATCGGGCTATAAATGTGATTTTCGGGACGGGAATATATATTTCCGTCCCTTTTTTTGCCTTCCTTTACCCTCCCTCAATAAAATATACCTGATCTTCAATGATTTGATGAAAAGGGGTCTTCCCGATGAAAAATCTATTAAGTTTGTTTTTCCTTTGTTTCGCATTTGAACAGGTTAATGCGCAAGACCTGGTCGTTTTACCAGCATTTGATATTTCTGAATTAACAGATTCTACTTTGACAATTATTCATAATGACAGATTAATTTCAAGACTTACATCTGCAGATTCCGTTCAATACCAGATCAGGGTTTTTAATGGAGATACTTTAGTCCAAAACGAGAATCCATTTTGGTTTAAAGTTGACCAAAAGGATGCAGCTATAGACCTTAAAAGAACAAATACTTTAAAAACAGGAAATAAAAGTGGAACATCTTCCTGGATTTTCGAAAAGACATTGAAATTCAAAAACACAGTATTTACAACTACCCAAAGTTTGTTTTTAACAAAATCCACTAGTGGCAACGGTGTGATGGAAGTTTATTCAATCCGCAATTATGATGGAAATGATTTTAAAATATCCCGTGATTTTTATGACTTTAAATCAGATTCCCTTTTTGTCAGGTTTTATCTACAGCCGTTAAAAGTGGAAAATGACCCGCATCAAATTATTTTCTCAATTTCACAGGCGGATGAAATTGTTTTGGTTAAAAAAATAGCTGTAGTCCTGTCTGAATCAGTAAATGTAATCAATTTTCCTATTGGGAAATTACCCAAAAGGTTTGAAAACGGAGGGCGTTATACCATTAGTGCCGAAGGTTACTCTCCACAAAAAAATCTTATTTTTTCATTTGATCAAATCACCTTGTTTATAAAAGGTGAAGCTCCATTAGTAAAGTTAAATACGGGGACAGATGACCCTTATTTTCTAGATACCTATTCTGATGAAGATTTTGATCAATTACTCGAAATTTCAACACTTTTTGCAACAACTGCTGAACGTGATCTGATAAAAAATACACAATCAAAAGTTAATAAAAGAAACTTTCTCAACCATTTCTGGCAAAAAAGAGAAAAACAAGAATCTCAACACCAACCTAATTTTGCAATTTTAAAATACAGGATGAAACTCGCCTCTGAATTGAAACTGGAGTATTTAGGAACCAAATACTGGCGTACAGACCGCGGACGGGTTTTGCTTCAGTATGGTTTCCCAGACAATATTGATAAGGAACCATTTGGCCAAAATAACACTCCACTTCAGATATGGGAGTTTAATGGCATTGAAGATGGTGTAATATTTATCTTTATTGATTTTAACAAGACAGGTGAATTCAGGTTGGTTCACAGTACAAAAAGAGGTGAAATATATAATCCTAAGTATAGTGACGATGCAGAAAGTGGAAATTTTAACTCGTATTAAACTTGAAACAGTTGAAAATAAATTTGTTTCCGGGTTAGTTTCTTCTGAATTTTAATGATTCTTACTGAAGTCAATAAAATGAAATATTTTTTCCTTATACTGGTATTATTCCCGCTTCAACTTTTATCACAAACGAATACAGCCCAAATTTTCATTATTCAGGATAGTTGGACTGATACAACAGTTCAGCATTCAATTTACGGGTTTCTTAATCAGGGTGCAGCTGAAAAAGATACTGCCGATTTGATATTTTTTAGTTCTGGTAATGTTGTTGATAAAAAAATACTGACCATTCAACAAGTCGATTTATCGCTGATAAATTTTAAATCAGTTCAGAAAAATCATGTCCATATTGATTCCTGTCGGATTACACTTCGATCAGGCAGAAGTATTAAATACAAGATTTTGCAATATTTGCTTACTGCAACCGGTAAAGTTAAATATTCACCACTGGTAACTTTTCTTCAAAAAAAAGGGGGAGACAGTGGTAACTTTAAAATGCCAGCAAATAATTTCAATCCCGATACCGATTCTCTAACATTTTCAATTACGACCCAGTTTTTTCCCGGAAACAAACAAAGCAGGTTTGGATACCAGTTTTTATTGTTGTCATCTAACCAGGACACCCTTACCCGTTTCTATCAAAAAGTACCTGATTCTACGCAAAGGATAAATACGGTAACACTTGCATTAAGTAAGATTCCCTCAGGCAAGTTTGATTTGGTTGTTGAGTTGTTGGTAAATAACAACCGTGTTGGGCGGGTTCAGGGTGGACCTGTTTTTATTCTGGCCGGAAATACCAATCGTGGAATTTTACCAAATGAAGGGAAGAAAGACGAAACTTTGTCCTTTTTCAATGATTATTCTGAGTCTGAAATTGATGAGTTTATGGAAAAATCACGATTTATTGCCACCAATGATGAGTTATCACTTTTTGGCAATTTAAAAAATGTGACTCAAAAACGATTATTTTTAAGATCTTTTTGGGAAAAACGTCAAAATGATCAGGAGAATAATTTATTCAGATATCTTGAAAAATTATCATTGGTGGAAGGAAAATATGGAATCAGTGGGCGCCGGGGATATAAAACTGACCGGGGTCGGATTTATCTCAGGTATGGGGCCTGTGATGATATATATGTTTCAAACTCAACAACAACTGTTAAGCCGTTTGAGGTTTGGTTTTATCCGAGTTTAAATGGTCAAAGCAGTGTTTATTTTTATTTTGTTGATCAGAAAGGGTATGGCGACCTGCAATTGATTCACTCAACGGCCCGTGACGAAGTCTATAACCCAACTCTGCTTGACAGGTTGGGTATTGATGCAATAAACTACAGGAATTGAATGTGCTTGCCATTCTAAGTCAATTTTTTAAAAATTATTCAATTGAAGAAATTGATGAAACCGGCAAGCGATTTGGTTCGATTGTAAGAAAAGTCTTTCCTTACCGAAAAAGATTGATTGAAGAAAATATCAGACACTTTCTGAAATGGGCAAACCGACCAGAAACTGATCTCCCTGATCTTGTAAATAAAAATTATGAGCACATGGGAATGTTATTTTTTGAAAATTTCTGGTTGAGTGGTGTTCGTTTGTCTGATTATTGCCAGCATGTGACACTTAATGTTGATCCTGCTCTAAAGCTGGCCCTTGAAAATGAACGTCAGGGAATTGTATTAATTGGGCATTTGGGAAGTTGGGAGCTTCTGGTTTCAGGAATGTCACTTTTAACCGGAAAACCAGTTTCTTTTATTTCCAAAAAAATAAAAAACCAATCAATAAATTTTTTTATGCATTCTCTGAGAGAGCAGTACAACAATCGAATGGTCCCAACCGGGTTTGCCCGGGATGTTATAAATAAAATATTGGGAGCAGGTAAAACAATCGGTCTTGCAGCAGATCAGAGTGCACCTGTTGAAAGTTACTGGGATTACTTCCTGGGACGGCCGGTTCCCATTTTTTTAGGTCCTGCTTCCTTTGCCCTCAAACATCGCCTTCCTATCTATTTTCTTGCACCTATTAGAACTGGTCCTGGCAAATTTGTTATTTATGGAGAAGAAATTTTAACGAGTGACCTTGACCCTGCTGATAAGAAAAGCCTTTATATTTTGACTGTGCGTCATACCCGTGTTTTGGAAACCTACATAAAAAAATATCCTGAACAGTATTACTGGATTCACAAAAGGTGGAAACACACAGAAAAATCCCCGATTTATATGCCTTTATATCACACCTGAGTTTTTTATCTGCCTGATTTCCGCTAATTAAATCTGTTTTTCTCATCAATATCCAATTAATTCTTTATTTTTGTAGAACGAAACGAAGTGGGCTGTATGTAAATGGCTCATTTTTCTCGAAAAATGCAATCAAAAATTTAATTTCATGAAAAAAATATTTTATCTGGTTTTAAGTCTCCTATTATTCATTTCTTGTTCTAACGAACCAGATGTCACAGAAAACCCAATTCCGTATGCTAAAGGTTCAGATAGTTTAGATACGCCTTTCACTCCTGACAGTTCATTTTCAGACATACCCTTAGATACAACTGATTTTATCAGGCTTGATTCAGTTACAATTGATTCAACTGATGAAGATTTAGCCGACTCAGACAGCCCAGCCAAAGATTCAGTTATTGCAAAAAATGAAAGTGAAAAACCTGAAAAACAAACCATTGCAGAACCTGAAAAACCAACCGTACCGGAAGGTTCAGTTCAAAAACCGATTAAACCGGCAAATGGCAAACCAGTTGCTGTTGCAGTTCCCAAGGCTGAGCAACCTCCGGTATTTGATTACCGGAGAATGAACCTTGATGCTTACAGGCTTGGAGAAAAACTAACCTTCGATATCAAGTATGGAGTCATTCTTGCGGGCAGTGGTGTCATGTCTGTCGATAAGGAATTTGTTTATAAAAACAGAATAGTTCAGCGGGTTTTATTTGAGGCAAGATCAAATTCAGCGTATTCATGGATTTACAAGGTAGAGGATAAGTATGTTTCTTATCTTGATAAATATGGAATTTACCCCTGGAAGTTTATTCAGAAGATTAGGGAAGGTAGTTATAAAAAGGATACAGAGGTTGAGTTTGACCATGTAAAAGGTCTTGCATTTGAACGTGGCAAGCAATACAAAATACCGTCATACACACATGATATTATCAGTGCATTTTACTATTTCAGAAACAATGATCTTTCATCCGTAAAAAAAGGGAGTATAATTAAATTAAGTAATTACTCGAAAGGGAAAGTACACCCATTGGATGTTAGAATTGTGGGTTGGCAAAAGGTAAAAGTTCCTGCAGGTTCATTTAACTGCATTATTCTTGAACCCATGGTTAAAGCCGGCGGATTGTTTAAAAATGAAGGAACTCTTTTTGTTTGGCTTACCAATGATCCTTTGAAAATTCCAGTAAAGGTCGAAACAAAGGTAGTTATTGGTTCAATTACAGTTGAATTAAGTAAAATCGAAGGAGTGACAAGAGCTATTCCTGCAAGGGTAAGTAAATGATCAATGATCAAGTAAAAACTGAGCGTCCGGAAATACAACTTGATGGACAGGCCGAGATTAAAAAAATCAGTCCGATATTGCTGGCCTGGGTAAGTTTGCCGGTAATATTTATGATTTATCAGGGATTTGGGGCTGTTCTGGTTTTTTTCCTTGGAAGTCCTGATCTCTCAACTGCCGTTAACGGTACCCGTATTTCTCAGGGATTGGCGCAACTTTTCTTTTTAATTCTACCAGTATATCTGCTTGTCAGGCTTCATACCCGGCAGGTAGCAGGGTATACCTTTTTTTCTACAGCAGGAATGCCTTTCAGTGCCTGGTTTTTAATTCCGGTTTCTGTGTTGGCGATCCAGCCCCTTATTCAATCAATTGGGTATGCTGAGCGTCAGATTCCATGGCCCGACCAAATGATCGCTTTTCGTGATCAGATGGAGGAAATGATGAAAATTTTAGTTCAGGCAGATGGATTGCCAGAACTTTTGCTCATTGTGATTGTCGTTTCTGTAATTCCGGCATTTGCAGAGGAGTTTTATTTCAGGGGTTATTTACTGCGAAATTTTTCAAGACAGCACAAACCTGTTGTTACTGTTATCCTTACAGGATCACTTTTTGGATTATTTCACTTTAATCCGTTTCAAATAACCGGTTTAATTTTACTGGGTATTTATTTTTCTTTCCTTGTATGGTATTTTCAATCTTTATGGGCTGGTATTATTGCCCATTTTACCAATAATTTCCTGGCTGTGATGGTGTATTACATTTCGAGCCAAATTGATCTGGGCGTACCATTGGACGATCCGGATTACGCTTTTCCATTTTCTGCAGTACTTGTTTCCCTGGTCCTATTCGGACTGATACTGCAGGGAATACTAAATTCGGGGAAACTCACCAAACCTTCCGGAGGATGATATGCGATACTGCCCAGACTGCGGATATGAATATAATGCTGAAATAACAGAGTGTCCGGATTGTGACACAGAAATCATTGAATTCGACAGTGAAGTCTGCTCCAGTTGTGGGGAAGTCACACCCGACCACATGACATTTTGCGAACATTGCGGAAACTATGTCAGTGAACCCAGAAAATTTCAGTTTACAGTAAAAACCCAGGAACGTGATGTTGTAGGTGCCTGTGTGATTTGTGGTAACTGGATTCACGAAGGACACGGCAGAAAAGACAATAATAAATGGTTTTGCGATGAGGATGATCATTATCAAATTTATGAAGATTGGGTTGTTCTCTTCACAGCCGGCGTTGATTATCAGGCACATATTTTAAAAGCCACCCTTGAATCAGCATCAATTCCAAGTATGATATTTAATCAGAAGGATAGTTCTTATGTTACTTCTTCTGGTGATCTTGCCATAATTAAAGTAATGGTTCCAAAAGACCATCTTGCTGAAGCAGAAGAAATTCTAGCTGAGATCAATTTCAACGAAGGTTAACAGGAAAATGATTAATGAATAATATGGTTACCCGGGTTCTTACTGCATTGGTATTGGGCCCGTTTGTGCTTGCAGGTATTTACCTGGGAGGCTGGTTCTTATTGATTTTAACCCTGCTTATCAGCGTGGTTTCAGTCTGGGAATTTTTCATGATGAGTAAGGTAAAAGACGTTTCGCCAAATTTTCTGGCGGGAATTTTGTTTTCGGTTTTATATCCGGTTTTATTTTTTACTGAAACTATTCCACTTACGCCTGCCGGTTTGCTTGTTCTTTCTGTTTTTTTGGTTTCCTTAACTGAATTATTCAGAAATAAACCCAATCCGGTTTTAAATATCGGATTTACAGTTTTTGCATCTGCTTACATTGGTATCGGAATTGGCAGTTTGGTTGGTATCAGAAATTTAATTCCGGGAGCTGGTTTAGACAACTCTCTTGGATGGCTTTTACTTGCGATTGTTATTGGTATTTGGATGTGTGATTCATTTGCCTACTTTGGTGGAAAATTACTCGGAAGAAACAAACTATTCAAAAGAGTGAGCCCGAATAAAACCTGGGAAGGTGCTGTTTCGGGGTTTATTGCTTCGGTGTTAACACTGCTGTTTTTTGGATATTTTACACCCATGCAGGACCTTCAGCTCGGGTTTACCGAATTATTTGTGTTGGGAATTATTCCCGGACTTTTCGGGCAACTGGGTGACTTGATAGAATCCTTATTTAAGCGGGACACGGGGGTAAAAGATTCATCTCATCTGATCCCAGGGCACGGCGGAATGTTTGATCGTTTTGACAGTTTGATTCTTGTTGCACCCATTGCGTATGCATATCTTAAATTTATTGTTTTCCAGGGATAAAATATGGCCAAAAATCAAAACCTCGACGACCTCATTTCGAGACTGGAAGAAAAGGAAAAAGAAGCATCAATCATCTATGCAGATGAAGAAACTGAACAGGTCGTTATTTTTGAACTTGGCGGTTCTTTATTTGCATTTCCGGGAAAGCAGGTATTTGAGATTACCACATTTGAGTCAATTACAACTGTTCCGGGTCTTCCGTCCTATTTCTCAGGACTTATCACCTTGAGGGGTGCAGTTGAAGCAGTTGTTAACCTGAAATATCTGCTCCATTTGCCTTCTGATTCACCAATTTATGGGACCAGGATCATTTTTCTCAAGTCAGAAGACCATGTTCTGGGCGGATTGGCTGATTTGGTTTTTGATGTTATGGCAATTCCAAAAAGTAATATTCACCCGCCTCTTCAGACCCTCGATGAAGCAAAAGCAGAATATGTTATCGGTGATTTTGAATATAAGGGAAAGCAGGTTGCACTTCTCAGTATAACCAGAATCTTTTCAAAAATTGCCGAACTCTCGAAAGCTTGATTTAAATGAGTTACTCATTTCTTATATTCAGTGTATTCAACAGCAAGTTTGCCATAAGCAGTGAACAGATTTACCGCATTGAACGGTTTGATGTTGAAAATATTGAGTTAAGAGACAACCATCCCTCATTTTACCGGGTTGGCGATTATGTGATTTCGCTTGACTGGTTAACTGAAAAAGAGGTTACTAGTGAAGATACAACCGGGATTTCAAGATTGATTTTATACAGGTCATCCTCAAAAATCAGAGGCATTCCGGTAACAGAACTTCATAAAGTTGAATCATTTTATGATGTCAGCCAAATTTCACATATCCCCAAATTTTTCAGGGGAAAACCAGTTTTGGGCTGGGTTCATGCTTTTATAACTGCAAACGGACAGATTATTCCAATTCTAAACCTTGAAACACTGGCCATCCATAATCTGGGTGCCCTGGTTACACACTAATGCCAGGTGAATTATGATCAGAACAAGAAGCATACAATTTACTCTTTTGCTCACCATTACAGTTCTGACACTGTTGCTCATAACTGCTGTTTCATTTTTTGCCCATCAGTCTGCTATTTCAATTATCAATCAGGAAGCTGATAAACAATACTCACAGAAAGTTGATGATTTTTCAAGGCAGACTGACACTTACCTGAAAAGTTACGAACGGCTTCTGGATATGATTTCAGAAAACCATCTTGTAAAAGATATTCTCAGAGAACATGATATTGCCCGATACCAAAAAAGGGCTGAAGATTCACGGTGGCAACTGATCAGAAAAGAAGTCATGCTCCCAGTTTTTCAGACAAACCGTGATGCAATACGGCTTCTTTATTTTGGAAGTGAACAGCATGGAGAAAATTACCGGCAAAATGATACCACATATAAAAATAAATATGATGCAAGAGTAAGAAAATGGTATCAGGCTGCCCGCCAGCAAAACCGGTTAACCTACACAACTTATCCTTCTGCGAACAGGAAAGGTATTGATGTAACCATTTCAAGGCCTATCACTGATTCTTTTGGCGGATTTTTAGGTGTTTCCGGAATGGATCTGATTACAGAGCAAATCTTTTCTGGTCTTAGCCAGGATTTTCTTGATTCAAGTTCTATTGCAGTTGTCATGGATTCAGTCGGTACCATTTTATTTCATTCTGATCAGACCGTGATTCTGAAGAATTTAAAGGACTCTACTTTAAATTTGGGATCTTCGTTCATAGAAATGGGTAAATCGATGATTGCTGGCGGATCTGGAAAAGTCACTTTTTTTGATCTTACCGGTGAAGAATACATCACCTACTTTACACCTGTTGGTTCTACCGGATGGGTTGCAGGAATTGCTGTAAAAACAGAAAAATTGCATGAACCAACCCAATCATTACTCAGAAATATTATCCTTGTTGATGTTTTTATTCTGGTTCTGATCCTGATTGCATCCTGGCTGATGACAAGACGAATGACATCTGCACTCAGAATGATTGTTGAAAATCTTAAACTGATAGCACTTGGGGATGCAAAACGTCACCGCCAGCTCACTTTGAACACGAACGACGAATTTGGTGAACTTGCTCATTGGTTTAATGCTTTTGCAGAAAAATATGAATTGCTTTTTGAGCAGCTTAGTTTGCGGGGAGTTCAGATTACTGAACTTTCAGGACAGTTAAATAATTCAATTTACCAGTTAAATGCTGCAACCATAGAACAGTCGACGGCAGTAGTTCAGACTACAAGTACTATGGAAGAAATGCACAAAACAAGTTTAAATATTTCAGAAAGTTCTGAAGGGGTACTTACCGCAGCGAGTAAAAACCAGTCAGCAGCCAAAGAAGGTGTTGAGCTAATGCGTATTTTCCTTAAAAAAATGGAAGATATTGATAAGCTGAATCAGGAGAAAACCCATGATATTCTTCAGATGAAAAAGAAAGTTACCAGAATTCATGAAGTAATGGGATTAATTAAGGGAATTAATGAACAAACCAAACTGATTGCTTTTAATGCTTCACTAGAGGCCTCAGGTGCTGGTGAAGGCGGAAAACGGTTTTCTGTTGTTGCCAATGAAATCAGACGCCTTGCCGATACCGTTCAGGAATCAATGGAAGAAATCAGGGTTATGACAGACGAAATTCAGACTCAAACCCAGTTGCTGATAAAAGGAGCTGATGAAAGTAACCAGATGGTTGCATCTGGTGTGCAGGCTTCACGTGATGTAGAAACGCATTTTAATTCTATTTATTCAGTTGCAGAATTGGTTACTTTGAATTCAAAACAGATAACACTGGCGACTACCCAGCAGAGAGTTGCAAGTGAACAGATTGTTGCAACCTTACATGATATTTCTGCTGCAATCAGTCATGTGGTAAGTATGGCATCTGATGTTTCACATATTTCTCATGAACTGGATGTCATTTCAGCAGATTTCAAAACCTTGGGTACAATAGAAAAACGATGAAAACTTCATTTAGTCTCAGATACCGTATTCTTTTTTCTTTTGTAGGCATTACAACGCTGGTTATGATTCTGGTTTCTGTGGTAACCTTCTATTTTGCCGAAAATCTGAGACACGATGCTATTGACCGTTACTTTTCGATGCAGATTGGTCAATTTGTTGATCTTTTTGAATTGGAAACAGCACATTATCAGAGTAAGCTTAAAACATTTACTGAAGCCAACCAAAGTGAAATCTCGAAATCTTTCACAGGTAACAGTGACGCCCGTTCTGAATCAGCACGGCATATTCAGAAAGAAATAAAATCTTTACTGAGTACTGACCCTGAAATTTTAGCCAATTTTTTTGTTGTCTCACCTCAAGGCGGGTTTTTAACGGGAGTTGAAAATGAGAACAATAATCTTTTAAAGGTGCTTTTGAATTCTGGTGCCGGTTCAAATCCTCAGATTTTACTTGACACACTTTCTTCAAACAAGCAGTCACGCCTTATTCTTACCCACCCTGCTCAGACAGGCACGTCAGCTGCTGAACGTGGTTTTGCCAGTCTTGTTCTTGACTTTTCTGCATTAATCAGAAAGTTTGGGGCAATGGCTGCAGATTCTGGTGTCTATATTCAGATTTTCGATCAGAACGATAAACTCATATTTGCCTCTGATTCGGCATTTCTGCCCTACATCGGCAAGTCCGTAATGGATGAGAATGGTGAAGTTATTGGTTTCAGAACCGGTGTTCATAATGAGAATAACGGAATAACCAATATTGATAACTGGCACAACCGGTCTTTATATATTCTTTCTGCACCGAATACCCCGTTCAGGATTATGTTTTCAGTAAAGGATACCGAACAGAAAGAATCGGTCGCTGAAATCAGCAATTTACTTCTTGTTTTTAATGCAGTTCTCTTTTTCATTCTGATTATTCTGGCCTGGTATAACTCGACAAAAGTTATCAGTCCGGTTACTCATCTCACCAGGCTTATCAGGGAGACTTCGGCCGGTACTTTGAAGCTTTCTGATCTCGTTGACAAAAAACAGGATGCCGAATTTCAGGAGCTTGGGATGGCATTCAGAGATTTTATTTTGTCAACAACTTCGGTTGTAGATGGTATCAAACAGAACGGAATTGAACTCAGCGGGATGACTGAAGATATAAATGGAACGCTTTCGAAATTTTCAGAATCTGCCTCAACTTTATCAGCTGCAGTTGCGCAGACAACCTCAGCGATGGAAGAAATGGCGGCCTCAAGCCGGAATATTTCTGCAACAACCGGTTCTGTGGTTGCCATTGCACGGCAGAGTCAGGCAAGGGCCCTTGATGGTATGGATGAGTTCAAGTCATTCCTGAAAAAAATGGAAGAAATCAGGGCTAAAAATGATAACCGGTCGCATGATATCGTTGCGCTTGGTAAAAAGGCCGCCAGAATTACCGAAATCATGACGATTATTAACCACATTAATGAACAGACAAAACTGATCGCATTTAATGCCGCACTTGAGGCTTCTGGTGCGGGTGAGGCCGGGAAACGGTTTTCAGTTGTTGCGAATGAAATCAGACGGCTGGCAGATAACGTGCAAGAATCAACCGAAGAAATTAAGCTGATGATCAGTGAAATTCAGCAGTCGACCGGTGAACTGATGAAGGGAACAGCAGAAGCAAATTCTTCAATTCAATCTGGTGTGAATCAGGTGAAAGATATTGTCAGTTCCATGAATTTATTTGTGGAAGAATCAAGAAATACAACCGATTCGGCGCAGCAAATAAGTTATTCAACCCAGCAACAGTTAAGTGCTGCCGAAGAAATTGTGACCACTCTTCACGATATTTCACTTACTGCTTCCCAATTTGCTGAAATGAGTACTGATCTGGCCAATACGGCTGAAAAATTAAATTCAATGTCAGTTCAACTTGTTGAAATGAGTATTGTAAGTGTTCATAAATAAAAACCAAAACCGGAATACCTGAATGCCACTGAAAAAAATAAGCGTTCTGATTGTGGATGATTCCCCGACAGTCAGAGATATTTTCAGGGCAATCTTTGAATCTGATCCAGATGTAGAAGTGATTGGTGAAGCAGCCAACGGTCAGGAAGCCATTGATTTTGTGGCAAAAGATCGCCCAAGTATCATCACGATGGATGTGTTTATGCCAATAATGAATGGTCCGGATGCCATTCAGCATATTATGGGCAATACGGCAACTCCCATTTTGGTCGTTACAACAGCCAAAGATGCCACACTCGCATTTCAATGTTTGAGTAAAGGTGCTCTTGAAGTTATTGAGAAGCCTGATTTCGCCTATATTCAAGATGAAATCAAAAGAAAAGGACTCATTACCAAGCTTAAGTCATTATCAAGAGTTCCGGTCGTCACCCACATGGCCGGAAAAACCAAAACAGTAAGAGAACCGGTTGCCGCAGATTTAGGCAACAGACGGATTTTGGCAATTTGTTCAAGTACAGGCGGTCCAAAAGCATTATCTATTTTACTGGGACAGATACCAGGTGATTTCCCCTATCCGATTGTGATCACCCAGCACATGTACGAAGGATTTATTGATGGCCTTGTTGAATGGCTTCAGACAACAACACCACTCAAGGTCAAGGTTGCAGAACAAGGTGAAATTTTAAAATCGGGTGTTGTTTTTGTGGCTCCAACCGGAAAACATCTTGAAGTCTCAATGGCAGAAACGATCAGATTAACAAATGATCCTCTGGTAGAAGGGCATCGGCCTTCGGGTGAAAAATTATTTTCTTCAGTTGCCGCCGTTTATGGAAAAAAAGCCATTGGTGTTATTCTTACCGGAATGGGCGGTGATGGTTCGACTTCACTGGGCCTTATAAAAAAAGCTGGCGGATTTACCATTGCTCAGGATGAAAAATCTTGTGTTGTATTTGGAATGCCAAAAGAAGCAATAGCAAAAGGTAGTGCAACGGTTGTGTTACCACTTACAGAAATTGCTCCGGCCATTATTAAACACCTGTCTCATTCGATATTGAAAGTTTAACAGTGTCTTCAACGTCTGTTCAAATCCAAAAATTTGCTTCCACAATTACTGAACGATATGGTATTGTGGTAACCCGTGAACAGAGGGAAACACTTTCAAAATATGTCGCAGAACGAATGACATATCTTGGCTATCAATACTTTGACGATTATTATTCATGGTTGCAGTTCAAAGCAAATGAAATTGAGTGGGAACAGTACATCAGTCTGATTACAAATAATGAAACCTATTTTTTCAGAGAACCCAATCATTTCAGAGTTCTTGATACTTTGATTTTTGATGAGTTGATGAGAACAGTACCGGCAGACAGGAAAATAAGGGTTTGGAGTTGCGGGTGCTCGTCAGGTGAAGAACCCTATTCTATTGCAACACTGATTAAAGACAAATTTGGGTTGTCAGTTTTACAAAACCGGTTTGAAGTTATTGCAAGTGACCTTGATCAGAAAATTCTTGCTGCTGCCCGAAATGCGGAATACGGAAAGAATTCTTTCAGGGTGAAGGAACATGCCTACATTCTTTCAAATTTTACAGAAACACCCAATTCCCGCTGGAAATTGAGTGATGATATTGCAGGTGCAGTTAAATTTTTCAGGTTTAACGTTTGTGAAGAACCTGATAAAATTGAAAACCTTGCTGAACCTGTAGATCTGATTTTTTTCAGAAACGTTTCGATTTACTTTACCTCTGATACACTAAAAAAAGTTCAGCACAGACTTCAAAGTCGTCTTAATTTGAATGGTTACCTTTTTGTTGCCAGTTGCGAAACCATGCTTCATGACCTTGGTCAATTAAAACTAATTGATCAGGGTGGTGCCTTTTTGTTTAAAAAGTCGGTCGGAAATAGTGTTTCTGAACCCTTCAAACTGAATGCAAAGCCTGTCCAGATTAAAAAAGAAGAGGTTCAGTCCAATAAGGTTGAAAGTTATGATACCCTGCTTCAAAGAATCCGGGGACTGATTGATGAACGAAAACCTGCACATTCCGAAAAAAGGGCAGTGACCGATGCCATTGATGTTGTAAATCAGGCGATCAGCCAAAATCAGGATCAGATTACCAATCTGGCTCTTCTTCGTCTTCAGGAAGACCTTTTTGATGAGGCTGTCAGACTGATATCACATAAAAAGGATAAAACCTTTAAAGATATGGCGGTTGAGGCTTATTCTCTCATGTGTCTGAGCAGGTTTTCTGAAGCTGATATTCCCATTGGAAAGATGAAAAAAAGTGAGGAATTTAATCCGGTTGGGTACTTATTTGACGGGTTAAATTACAAACTTCAGGGAAAGTTTGATCAGGCAACTGTTTCTTTCAGAAGATGTATTTACCTGGATCTGAGTTTTGCAACTCCCCATTTTCATCTGGGCAATATTTACCAGCAGACTAAAAAATGGACCCTGGCAAAAAGTGAATATGAACTGACTTTGAAATTGATTGATAAAAACCGTAAACAACTGATAGAATTCAATAAACCGGATGTCT
Organism: Bacteroidota bacterium; assembly: GCA_020161835.1. Taxonomy (GTDB): domain Bacteria; phylum Bacteroidota; class JABWAT01; order JABWAT01; family JABWAT01; genus JAFLBE01. Next base: position 45,531 of record JAIUNL010000006.1, read on the forward strand.
CGATAGATTACATCCAGTATGCCTGTCAGAAAATATTGAAAAACTACACCCAGGAAATGAATGAGAAGGTGAACTGATGCAACTGAATCAGGCCATGTTCATTGATAAATTTTGCAATGAAGCTACACAGGTAAAAGAAAAACTTGAGGGTGCCCTTGGTGCCCTGAATGAAAACCCAGAAAATAATGATGAAATTCTGGTGATAAAGCGGGCATCACACAGCCTGAAGGGGCTAAGTCTGATGCTAAAATTCACTGCTGTCGGGCAACTTATGGCTGCAGCAGAACAGGTTAGCGAAAAATATGCAAATGGTGGCAGAGGTGCAGACCCAGATTATCTGTACCTGATAATGGAAGTATTAACTGCACTTGATGAATCTATAGATAAAATAAAATCCGGTGAAGGCAATAACCTGAACTGGGATGAACTCACAGAAAAGTTGAAACAACTCTGAGGCCGGCTCCATGGCAGGACTAGATACCTCGAAATTTGCGCAGAGGTTCAGTGCAGAAAGCAGGGAAAAAGTTTCCGGCATATATGCACAACTTCAGATTGGCCCGTTGAGTGACTATCCGGATGCATTAGATCAGATCCGGAAAAATGTTCACTCGCTGAACGGTGTTGCCAATATGCTGAAATTTTCCACAATCGGGCAATTGGCTGCAGAAATGGAATCCATTCTGAAGGCGATGGTTGATAAAAAAACTGAGACCTATCAGTGGGTGAATCAGCTTGTCGAAAAATTTGCAGGCATTGTTTCTGAAGAACTCAAGCGTATTGAAACGGATCCCAAGGCCGAACAGTACCGTCATGCATTTCTTGATACCCTGAAGCAAATTTCTGCCGGCGGAACTTATACGCCCGAAGTTACCCAGACCAAAGAATCCAAACAGGAAGACCTCAGATTTACCAAAGAACGGTTTCTTAAAAAGTTTATTATTGAGGCTGAAGGTTACGTAACTGAATTAAATTCAATTCTTCAAAGTTTAAACTCGTCCGAAGATCTTGAAACCCGCCAAACCGATCTCAAAAATGTGGTTCATGCCTTTAAAGGTTCTTCCCGTTTACTTGGGTTTAATGATTTGTTTACCAACCTTGAACGGCTTGAAGATTATTTTAACGATAATATTAAACTTGGCCGGGGTCTATCAGTTCAATTTAAAACTGATTTTAAAGAAGTAACTGATAATCTGAGTTTAGCACTGAACCGCATTTCAGGCGGTGAGATGGAAAACACAACCGATCCGCGGCTTCTTGAAAGCGTAAACCGGATTCTGGGCGTTGAAACCAAGCCGGTTGCTCCCATCCGCACAGAAAAACCGGCAGTGGTTGTTTCTACACCGGCACCTGTAATTAAAACCGAACAGCCTAAAACCGCATCTGAACCTGCCGCACCGGCACCTGGTCCGAAAAAGTTTGACCGGTCAATTTTTGTCGCAAAATTTGTTGATGAATCACTCGAAAACAATGATTTACTTTCAGATAACCTTCTGAACCTTGAAAAAAATCTTTCTGACATGAACCTGGCCAAAGAATGCATGAGGCTTGCTCACGTATTGAAGGGTTCTGCAAGAATGATCGGGTTCAAATATCAGGGTGGAATTCTTCATAAAATTGAAGATTTACTGAATGAATTTGTAAACGGAACTCTGAAGGTGAATGAATATCATACAGAGTTACTTATTGCAACCGCTGATCATCTTAAAGAAAATCTGCTCAATATAAAAAGGGAACAGGCTGAATTACCTTCCAATCAGCTGATTCTGGATGCCCTTGATAATGCCGTAGCTCAAAAACCATTTACCATTCCGCAAATAGAAAAAGTTGCAGAGGCCGCACCCAAGCCAAAACAACCTGAACAGGAAGAAAAACGCAGAGACGCAGCATCTTCATCACGATCATTGCAACTTGAAGCTGAAGCCAGGGAAGATGCCGCCACTGACAATATCAACGTCAGAAAATTTGGCGACACAATAAGGGTAAATACTGCAAAACTTGATGAAACGATCAAACTTGTAGGAGAGTTGTTAATCAACCGGCAACGATCACAGATTCGTCTCACCGAGCTTCAGCACCTCAGAAAAATGATGAAGGGTTTTGTTTACCAGATGACATCTCTGGTCCAGAATTCTGAAGATGATCAAACCCGTGATATTCTCAGGCAGTCGGAACGGTTGCTTTCTATGCTTGAAGGTCAGGCACACCGTCAGCGTGAAGATATGGCCTTTCAGGATTTGATTATCAATGACCTGCAAACCAATACGATTAAAATGCGGATGGAACCTCTCAGTGTTATTTTTAATGCATTTCCGAGAGCAATCCGTGACATATCAAAAAGTTTAAATAAACAGGTTGAACTGGTTATTCAGGGTGAAGAAACTGAACTTGACCGGAAAATGATCGAGAAACTGACTGATCCGCTTATACATCTGGTCAGAAATGCAATTGATCACGGCATCGAACCAGTTGAAGAACGCCAACGTCTTGAAAAACCACTCAGAGGGTTACTCAGAATCAGAGCCATGACTGAGGGCAGCAATATTGTGCTGATTATTCAGGATGATGGTAAAGGTATTGATGTAGAAAGCATTAAAGCGAAAGCCCTACAGAAAAAATTGTTTGAAAGTCAGGAAGAAATTGATGCTTTAAATGAAATTGAAGTCATGAAGCTTATTTTCCTTCCAAATTTTTCAACAGCAAAATTGATCACAGATTTGTCGGGTCGTGGTGTTGGACTGGATATCGTCAAGAAAAACATTGAAGATCTGAAAGGCTTTATTTCGGTTGATTCAATTCCCGGAAAAGGAACCACCTTTACCATCAAACTGCCACTTACCCTTACAACTCTTCGTTCTCTGGTTTGCACAGCGGGCGGTCAGAAATGGGCCATTCCAATCAGTTCAATCAAAAGAACACTCGTTATCAGAAAAAATGAAGTTATAGAAGTGGTTGACCGTGATGCCATACGTCTTGATAACCAGATTATTCCGCTTGTGCGGCTATCAAGAACACTTGGTATCAACGACATCAATGAATATCCTGATAAACTCATGGTTTTGGTTGGCTATTTTGGAAAAGAGCAAATTGCTTTTGTTGTTGAAGACATTTACGAAGAAACCGAAATCGTCATCAAACCGGTGCCTTCACTGATCAGAAAAATCAGAAACATCAGTTCAGTTACTGTTTCTTTGAATGGTGAAATAATCCCCATATTATTCATGCCCGAACTGATCAACAGTGCTAAACTCGTGCAGGAAGGATTAAAAGAACCTGTTATTATTTCAAAAGGAAAGGAGAATATTCATACGGTCCTGGTCGTTGATGATTCTCTGAATACCCGTGAAATTGAAAAAACGATTCTTGAAGCCTATGGCTATAAAGTTGAGACAGGTCGTGATGGTCTTGACGGATTTGAAAAAGCCATGGAAGGAAATTATGATATTATCGTGAGTGATCTTGAAATGCCAAGATTAAATGGATTTGGATTTATTGAAAAGCTCAGACAACAGGAAAAATATAAACACACACCTGTCATAATTGTGACCAGCCGTGAAAATGAAAACGATAAACGACGGGGCATTGAGGTGGGTGCAAATGCATATATAATTAAAGGTTCGTTCGATCAGACAAGTCTGATTGATACAATTGAAAGTCTTTTAGCTTAACGGAGGCTGACGTGAATTTACGTTCATTTTTACGCTGGGGAAATAAATTTGGAGCATTCAATGTTTCTTCAATTTATTATTTTTCAGCATTTTTTACCTTGATGGCAATTCTTGTCATTTTGGTTTTCTTTTTAGCCGGTGTTGGCTTCGTGAGCATTCTTTTTACTTTGCTTGCTGCGTTTTTTTCTTCCTGGGCAATGACGGTTTTTTATAAACGGATTACAGGTCTGGTTCAGGAAATTTTTGAAGAGTTCAGACAAAATGATCAGGCCAGAATTCAAATAACAGGTACCAATGAAATGGGACAGGTTATTAAGGTTGTGAACGAACTTCTTGAGCGGAATGCTGATTTAAAAAACCAGCTTGTTATGGCCAACGGAAAAATTAATAAACTTGTTGATGCCTTAAGTGAGCAGTTACGTGATAATGCTGAAGTTTCTGCAACACAGAGCAGTTCAATCGCTGAAACAACTGCAACAATAAAAGAACTTGCAACTTCCGCCGAAAAAATTGTTCAGGAAACATCAACAGTTGTTGGTCTTGCAGAAGCCACTCAGGCATCAGCTCAAAAAGGGACTCTTGCCATTGCCAACATGCTTGAGCGGATGAGTGAGATCCAGAATGAAAACCAGAGACGGATTCATGAAATCGTTATTCTTGGACGAAAAGCTCAGGAAATCGAAAAGGTCATGGATATTATCAATGACATTGCTTCAAATACAAAAATAATTGCCTTTAACGCAGGTATTGAAGCTGCCTCATCTGGCGAAGAAGGTAAACGGTTCGGAACTGTTGCTTCTGAAATTCGTAAACTCGCAAATACGGTTGCCAATTCAACCAATGAAATCCGTGATAAAATCAAAGAAATTCAAAAAACAACCAACGAGCTTGTTATTGTTTCTGAGGAAGAAACCAAAAAAATTCAAAGTGGGGTTGATACAGCCCAAACAATGGTTAAAGAACTGACCGAAATTCTTGACAAGGCCGATAAAACATTGGATTGGGTGAAACAGATTTCACTGGCAACCCAGCAGCAGCTTACCGCAAGCGAACAGGTCGCAATAGTCTTGCATGATATTTCGGATGGTGTAAAACGGTTCACCCAGGCTATTAATCAGTCAAAGGAAACCTCAGAAGAACTCAAAGACCTTTCAAGAAGTTTAAGAGGAATGGTAAAGTAAAAAGGTGATTATCAATTCTGGTTTTTTCTTTAATGCTGAACGGTTCAGACTCATGAGAGGTTTCATTTGCTGCTGAAACCAGTCAAACCTCAATCAAGAAAAGCAGTTGTTGCAAGAGAACGACCTTTGATTCTCATTGCGGATGACAGCCCTACCGTTTTGGATATTCTCAAGTTCATTCTTGAAACCAATGGTATGGATACAATTACCGCAACAAATGGGGTTGAAGCTGTGCAGAAAATGTACAAGGAAATCCCCGATCTGGTCATCCTTGATCTTGAAATGCCTAAAATGAGTGGATATCAGGTTTGCCGGTTACTCAAATCAGATCCGACTGTTTCTTATGTGCCCATCATTATTCTGACATCAAAATCATATAAACAGAACAAATTCTGGGGACTTTACTCGGGTGCAGATGATTACCTCACCAAAGATTTCGAAATTGATCAGTTGGTCAACAGGGTAAAATTCCATTATAATAATCGTGGAAAACTGGTGGATATTAAGCCAGCAATTCCCAAAACGATCAATGAAGAAGAAATTATTGAAAATGTGAATGAGGCACTTGACCAAAAACTTTTCGAAACCACAATCATTTTTGAAATTGCCCAGGTTGCACTCAGTGCCGGGAATCTCGAAGAAAAAGTTGGGAAAGTTCTTACGTTAATGAACCGGGTTTGCGAATTTACTGTTGCTAGTATATTCGTAGTCGAAATGGGTCAGGGTCGGTTGTTTCTTGAAAACCCCGGAATGGCAAGTGAATCGTATATTTTCAGTCATGTTGAAACTGCCATTCTTGAATCTCAGAATCATGATATGAAGTTTGACACTCAAAAGGTCATGATTAACCAGTGGGAAACCGGTAAAGACCGGGGCTCACAATTTAATCACATCCAGTCAAGTGTATCTTTCCCACTGAAAATCAGAGGAATTACACAGGGTCTGGTTACCTACACCCATTTTTCATCCGGTATGTTTCCTGATATTGTTTTTCACCTGCTTAAACGGGCATCAGACCAGATTTCCATTCTGATTGATGAAGCAATTCTTTTTAATGAGTACAGCAAAATGAGAAGTGATTTATTAAGTCACGCAACAAAAGTCTTTTCAGAAGTGATGGCAAACGGACGGGAAATTGAGAAGCAACTGAATAAGAAAATGAAAACAAATTCTCCCTGGATTTAAGGAACCTGATTAATGTCTAGAGATATACCTAAAATATTGATTGCGGATGACAGCCCTACAATAGTTGACATCATGAAGTTTATGCTTGAAGCCAGCGGTTATGAAGTTGTGACGGCTACAAATGGTCTTGAAGCGGTTATTTCTGCCTTCCGTGAAGATCCAGACCTGGTTCTGCTCGATGTCGAAATGCCAAAAATGAATGGTTATCAGGTTTGCCGGTATCTCAAAGAAGACCGCCATCTGAAACAAACTCCCATCATCATTCTAACTTCGCACGCTCAAAAGAAAATGCGTTTTCTCGGTGTTTACACCGGTGCAGATGAATATCTGATTAAAGATGATGATCATGAACAGCTTCTGAACCGCATCGAATATTACATCAACAGGAAAAAAACCGGATCAGGGAATCTTCGTGAACCCCGTTCAGTGACTGTTACCGAAATATCAGTAATGGAGACAGTTAACGGGATTTTGGACAAAAAACTGATTGAGTCAACCATTATCAATCAGGTTGGCCGTCTTGCCGCCAATCTTGACCGGTTTGATCTGGTAATCAATTCCATTTTCGGTCTCATTGAAAAAATGGAGGAATTTGATTTCTCTGCAATTCTGGTAAGGGAACTGGGCGGAGCTCAGCTCTATATTCAGACCCAGCGTTCTATACCCCCAGAACTCATCGAAAAATTTCAGACCAAAGTGCTTCAGAGTGCCCTGCATTATGATGTGATTATGGATTCATCCAAAGTGACAACAAAACTGATTCCACGAACTGAAAAGGGTGAGTTTCAGTTGGGAGACAAACGGGTTGCTGCTGCCAAAGAAGGGAACCTCAAATTCCAGGATAACGTGCTCAGAAGCCGCCAGGAACCGGTTGGTATTCTTGCAATCGGGAATTTTTCTGAAGAACCCATTCATAATGATATTGTGGAAACCATTTCGATTTTGTCGAATCACGTGGCCATGCTGCTTGATAACTGGCTGATTTGGAAAAGATATAATGATGTAAATCAAACCTTAAATGTAAGGTTGCTTGAGCTCAACGTTGAAATTCTTCATGAACTTCAGTCATTTGCAACAAACCTGACCAAATGCAAAAACCTCGAAGAACTCACACAAACGATTATCCGCCAGATACCCAGAATTATCAGATGCCAGAAAATCAGTCTGATTATCCGAAGAAAAGTGGGTAATGATTACAAGATGGAATCATTTGGCCGTTGGGGAGAAGAATCTTCGAGTCTGATTTTTGATATTCTGGTTGAATGGCTGATCAATGAACAATTGAATAAAATTACAAATCAGTCAATTATCAACGATTTAAGCAAAGTGAAATTTTTCAAGGATCATAATCTTGATAAAAATCTTTGTCAGAACATTCTTACTGTGCCGGTCTTTATCGGTGATGAAAAAATAGGGCTCATCAGTTTATTTGACCGGCTCGAAATTCCTCAATTCAGTCAGCAGGATCTTGAAATTCTCAGGTTTATTTCCGGGATGGTTGCACTCAGCCTGAAGGGAATTATTGAGCAGGATTATCAGGCCCCGGATAGTATCATGACCAATATGTATAAACGGTTTATGCCTGATGAGTTGGCAACAACCCTCATATTAAATCCTGAATTACTTGAAATGGATGGGTCAGTACGGCATACAACCGTTCTTTTTCTGGGAATTGATGGTGTTGAGGGGATTCTTGAACATCAGGATACCAAGCGGGTTGTACAGTTTTTTAATGAGTTTCTTACCATCATGACGACCCAATCTTTCAATTTTGTTGGTGTTGTTGAAAAATATAAAGAATACGGTCTGAAGTGTGTTTTTGGTATTCCGTTCGAGCAAAAAGACGATGCTGAAAGAGCAATTCAGTGCGCGGTTCACATGCAGCAGGAATTTTCAGAATTGAAGAAAGCATTTAAGGATCTGCCAATCGGTAATTCTGGTTTAAAAATTCTCATTCACACCGGGAATATCAGTTTTGCTTATTTGGGTCATGAACACCTGAGCGATTTTATTTCCTTCGGGAAAGATGTCAATTTTGGGATTCAGCTTTCTGAAAAAATTCTTGATGCCGGAATTTATATCTCAGACCGTACCATTATTGAGATTGAACATCCATACGGGTTGAATCCCGTGGATTATTTGGGTGAGACTGAATTTCAGATCTATCAGCTTGCAGAAAATTAGATCATTTTTTCAACGGCCGCAAAAACAGAATCACGGGTTATTTTATAATGTGATGCATGCCAGATGGGCTGCCCCTTATGGAAATAAATGACCTGGGGTGATTGATGGGTTATCTTTAGCAATTCTGCAATAGCCAGACTCACCGGTCTGTCTGCAATTACATCGAGCAACACAATTTCCGGGCATGTATCTACTTTTTCTGCTTTTTCCAATTCTTCAAATGCCGCAGCACTAATACCGCACTGGTAAGAATGCTTGAACAGGATCCAGGTTTCGCCAGAGGAATTTTTTTTAGTAAAAGTTGACAGATCAGATAAAGTTTTCATGAATTTTATAATAGATAAAGATATAAAGATATATAAATATATCATTAGAAACAGATTAAATGTGATATGATTCGATAACCAAATTGAACTTGTTTTGGTTCACCAATTGTTCAGTTCTATATAAAAAATAATCGCCAAAACCGCTTAAATCATAAAAAAACAGAGATTTGAAACATTAGAAATTTTAGTGCAGAGGTATTTGCCTTATGAAAAATTTTAATCTAATTTTAACGATGGTTTTTTCTGCTCATGAACTGCCTTTTAGGCCATTCTATTTATTATCCAGAATTTTGCTCATGAAAACGTTGTATTTCGGATTGATTTTGCTTTTCGCGGGTGTAACATCATTACAGGCGAGTACGCTTACACCAAAAGATACAACTCAGTTACAAATTGGTATAACTGAAAAGACAGGTCAGTTTTTACCCGATGATGCTGTATTTGTTAATGAGTATGGTGATTCGGTCAACCTTCGGTCATTGGTAAACAAACCTACTGTTATTGCGTTTGTTTATTTTGACTGTCCGGGGATATGCAGTCCACTTCTTGATGGTGTATCAAGAGTTGTTGGTAAGTCCAATATGGAAATTGGAAAAGACTATCAGGTGATAACCATCAGCATTGATTCACTGGATACACCAGAAAAAGCCCTTCAGAAAAAGCAGAATTTTGCAGAAAAAACACAAAAGCCGGGTATTAAAGATGGCTGGCATTTTCTAACAGGAACAAATTCAAACATCCATAAAGTAACAAATGCAGTAGGTTTTGGGTATCGGCGTCAGGGAAAAGACTTTGTACATTCTGCTGCAATAATTGTGGTTTCACCGCATGCGAAAGTTACCCGATATTTGTTTGGTACTTATTTTCTGCCTTTTGATTTAAAAATGGCTGTGGTTGAAGCAGATGCTGAGCAAACGGGGCCAACAATAAATAAAGTACTGAGTTTTTGTTTCAACTATGACCCGGCAGGCCGCAAATATGTGATGAATATTACCCGAATAACGGGTACTCTCATTTTTTCACTGGTTGCCGTCATGTTTTTAGTTTTAATGTTTAAACCCAAAAAGAAAAAAGAAGAAGGAAGCAAGGAATAAGTTATGAGTGAAACCGTTTTGAAAGCCGGAACTGCTGACCAGCAGTATCAACCCAGCTATCTCGAAATGGAAACAAAGCATAAAGGCATTCTGGCCTGGATTCTGGCAACAGACCACAAGAGAATTGCTCAGCTTTATTTCTTTTCCATGATGATCATGTTCCTCATCGGTGCTTTGATTGGTGTGCTGATCCGCATCGAACTAATGGCACCGGGCAGAACCATTATGGATGCACAAACATATAATGGCTTTTTCACCCTGCATGGAATCATCATGATATTCATGTTTGTGATTCCGGGGTTGCCGGCAGTATTCGGTAACTTCGTAATGCCAATTATGATTGGTGCAAAGGATGTAGCCTTCCCGAGAGTCAACTTACTTTCATGGTATCTCTATGTAATCGGGGGACTTATTGTCCTTACTTCACAGTTTGTTGGATCTGGTCCTCCCGATGGTGGCTGGACATTCTATGCACCTTATTCTGTTAAATCTGCTGCAAACATTGGTATGGCAGCAATGGGTGCTTTTTTCCTTGGGTTTTCATCAATTCTAACCGGATTGAATTTTCTGGTTACCATTCACCGGATGCGTGCACCCGGAATGGACTGGTTTAAAATGCCGCTTTTTGTCTGGGCACTTTATGCAACTGGTTGGATTCAGATTCTTGCAACACCTGTAGTGGGAATTACACTTGTTTTGGTCGTTTTTGAACGTGTATTTCAACTTGGTTTTTTTGATCCGGCCTTTGGCGGAGACCCGATCCTGTACCAGCATTTGTTCTGGATTTATTCTCACCCTGCGGTTTATATTATGATTTTGCCGGCAATGGGAGCTATTTCAGAAATCATTCCAACTTTTGCCCAAAGAACAATTTTTGGATATAAGGCCATTGTAGTTTCCTCACTTTTAATTGCGTTTGTTGGTTACTTTGTCTGGGGTCACCACATGTACACCTCCGGAATGAGTGATACTGCAAAATGGGTGTTTTCCTTTATCACTTTCCTGGTAGCAATTCCTTCTGCAATTAAGGTATTCAACTGGGTTGCAACGCTTTATAAAGGTTCAATTGATATTCAACCGCCACTGCTCTATGCTGTTTCTTTTATGTTTACCTTCATGATTGGCGGGTTTACAGGATTGATTATTGGAGCTGTTGCGCAAGATATTCACCTGCATGATACCACCTTTATTGTTGGTCACTTCCACTACATTGTTTTCGGTGGAACCGGGTTCGCCTTTTTTGGTGCCCTGCATTATTGGTATCCGAAAATGTATGGCAGAATGTACAACATCAAACTTGCAAATATTGCATGGGGACTTTTCTTCTTTGGATTTAACGTTCTGTATTTCCCGATGTTTGTAGCTGGTTATATGGGTATGCCCCGCCGGTATTTTGATTACCTGCCAGAATTTTATATCCCAAATCTCATTTCAACGATGGGAAGCTGGTTCCTTTATGCCGGTATAATTCTGATGATTTACAATCTGGTGAAATCAAGAAAAACCGGTGCAATTGCTCCGGCAAATCCCTGGAATGGTGTGACTCTGGAATGGTCTATTCAGTCACCACCTACTTACGAGAACTTCGATGAAATACCGGTCGTGAAAGACGGACCGTACAAGTTTAAATAAGGAGAATTATTTAATGAGTGATCATTCAACTACTCAGTCGCATGGGTTAGTGCACAGAGATGACGAAGGTTCAAAACTGGGTATGTGGTTATTTATCTTCACAGAAATTCTTCTGTTTGGAGCCCTTTTCCTTGTCTATTCAGTTTACAGATTTAAAAATCAGGATGCTTTCCATGCTGCTGCTTTAAATCTGGACACAGTTATCGGAACAATAAATACTGTCATTCTGATTGTTTCATCAGCTACGATAGCCATGTCAATCTCTGCTTTACAGCAAAAAAATAAGAAGTTGGCTATTACCCTGATGGTCATAACTTTGGTTTTGGCTTTCTCGTTTCTTGTAAATAAATACTTTGAATGGGGTGCAAAGTTTCACCATGGTTTATACCCGGGTGCTGAGCATCTGATCTCATTGGGAAGTGGCCAGAATCAGTTTTTCTTTCTGTATTTTTTTATGACAGGCCTTCATGCCTTCCACGTTATTGTGGGAATGGGTTTTATCATTTTTGTAATGAGACAGGTGATGCGGGATGAACTGACCTACAACAATTACACCCGGCTTGAAAATGCCGGATTGTACTGGCACCTGGTCGATTTAATCTGGATTTATCTGTTTCCGTTATTTTATCTTATACATTGACAAGGGAGGATTCTATGAGTCACGATACTCACGAAGAAGTTCATATAACACCCTATAAGACTTATTACATTATTCTGGGTCTTCTTTTGGTATTAACAGCCATAACAGTTGGGGTAACACTTATTCATCTCGGTACCTTTTCCGTTGCGGTTGCACTTTTTGTTGCAACTATAAAAGGTTCTCTTGTTTTGTTATATTTTATGCATCTGAAATTTGATAACAAACTTTTTCTCGCGCTTGTAGCTATTGTTTTTGCAGTCTATACTGCTGTAATTGCAATCACTTTTATCGATTATCTATCAAGGTAACCCACTATGTTTAATGGTACATCTACATTTGTTGAAGGCGTTGACAACGCATTCCTGTTTATTGTTGTGATCTCCTTGATTCTGCTAATCGTTCTTACCTTTCTGATGGTTTATTTTATCTTCAGATACAGGAAAGAAAGAAATCCGGTTGCCAGCCAGATTGAAGGAAATGTAACGCTTGAAGTTCTTTGGACAGTTATTCCCGGAATTCTGGTTCTGATGATGTTCTGGTATGGCTGGAAGGCTTACACTCCTATGAGAGACGTTCCTGAAGATGCAATGGTTGTAAAAGCTGTTGCAAGAATGTGGTCTTTCTCTTTCGAATATGACAACGGAAAAAAATCAGATAAACTTGTTGTTCCGATAAATAAACCGGTAAAAGTTGTTCTTGAAGCAACTGACGTTCTTCATGCGTTTTACATTCCGGCTTTTCGGGTTAAACAGGATATGGTTCCCGGAAATCCGCAGTATGTCTGGTTCTCTGCTACCAAAGCAGGTAGTTATGACATATTCTGTGCAGAATATTGTGGTACACTTCATTCAGCCATGATCACTAAAGTTGAAGTCCTTGAAGAATCTGACTATCAGTCGTGGTACGAAGGTTCAGCACTTGCCGCTGATGAACCGGTTGGCCTGAAATTGCTTAAAGACAATGCCTGCATCAGCTGCCATTCAATGGATGGAAGTCAATTGGTTGGACCAACTTTCAAAGGACTGTCCGGAAAAACTCACAAAGTTGTATCGAATGGGATTGAAAAAGAGATTTTGGCTGATGATGCTTACCTTATGAAGTCCATAACCGATCCGGCAGCAGATGTTGTAGTTGGGTATCCTGCAATCATGCAGCCTTACCAACTTCCTGATTCTTCATTAAAGTCGATGGTTGAGTTTATCAAAACGTTAAAGTAATGATCAACAAATTCAAAAATTACTTAGGTTTACTGGCTGAACTGGGTAAAGTAAAAATCACTTTTGCTGTTGCTTTTACGACCATAACCGGTTACGTTCTGGCAAATGGTGGATTTGATTCAGGGCTGTTAGTACCAACACTGGGAATTTTCATTCTTGCCTGTGGATCTTCTGCAATAAATCACTTCCAGGAACAGACAACTGATGCAATTATGGATCGGACCAAGTCACGTCCGCTTCCATCTGGCAGAATTATGCCGTTTGAAGTAATGGCAATCGCCATTTTCTGGGTAATAATCGGAAGTTGGTTGTTGTATGTCAGTTCCGGGTTTATTGGAATGCAGTTAGGTTTGCTGGCCCTTTTCTGGTACAACGGAATTTATACACCGTTGAAAAGAAAAACTGCGTTTGCAGTAGTCCCTGGGTCAGTTATTGGCGCAATTCCCCCTGCAGTTGGCTGGGTTGCCGGTGGCGGAGATATCACAGATCCAAGAATATTACTGGTAGCCTTTTTCTTTTTTATCTGGCAGGTTCCCCATTTTTGGCTTTTATCCCTAAAGTATGGCCGGCAGTATGCAGAAGCCGGGCTTCCATCAATAACCAGTCTCTATTCTCAGAACCAGATTAAAAGAATGACCTTTGTTTGGACTCTCGCAACCGCAGTTACAGTAACAATGGTGCCATTCTTTGGAGTTGTTCATTCATTTCTTTCGATAGTGATGATTTTACTCTCAGCAACCTGGTTGCTGGTTACTTTTTCAGTTCTTGTCATAAAACCTGATGCTGAGTTAAATCCCGGGAAATATTTTATGAAAATAAATTATTTTGCCCTGATGATAATGATTTCTTTGCTTCTTGAACCCTATTTTCATACCGTTTAGGCTATAAAATTTTTATTTTTCAATTCCTTAACCGTAACTTGTGTGCTGATTTATAAAGGATTAACAATGAAAAAATCTGGACTATTAACCCTTCTGATCCTTCTCTTGGCAACTTTTGCTTTTGCCCAGAATAAAGATAAAAAACCTGCTGCTGTTGCTGAAGGCGATAAAGGAAAGGCTCTCATTCAAAAGAATAACTGTATTGCCTGTCATGCATCAAAGGGTGTTGTTGCTCCTGAATTTAAAGATGTTCTGGGTAAGTATACCGATGCTGAGAAATTCCAGAAAATGCTCGCAAAACCACCCAAAAGCGGAAAATTTCCCGGTGCAATGCCACCTGTAACTGTTTCAAAAGAAGAAGCAAAGGCTATGTTGGCCTATCTGCAGAATGATTTGAAAAAGTCAGTAAAAACACCGGCAAAAAAATAATCATTTATTGACTGGAAGGTTTCATCAATTTTGACCTTCCTGCTCTTTTGCTCAAACGGGGATTGTTACCCCTGAATCATTACGGAGGTTAAATTGGATTCGTTTTTCCCAGGTCCTGATGGGCTGGCAATGCCGGCATCACCCGGCTTATTTAAATTTTTATCCATATTTACATATACCATCCACATTATCCCGATGGCTTTTTTGATCGGTCTGATGGTATTTGCAATTTATTTCGTCATCAAGAAAAATAGTAATCCCGAAGTTTTCAACTCTCTTCTTCAGGTTTCAGGTAACACACTTCCTGTCATGCTTACTTTCACATTGGTTTCAGGAGCTTTACCACTTTTATTTGTTCAGGTTTTATATGGTCAGGCTTTTTACCCTGCTGCCATACTGACCGGTTGGCTCTGGTATCTGGTACTGGCCTTTATTTTATTTGGTTTTTTTGGTTTCTGGCTGTTTAAAAACAAAATCATTGCATTTCCCTCCCTTGCCGTGATTTCACTGGTTTTATCATTGCTTGCTATGTTATTTGTAAATTTTGTTTTCACCAATACATCTGTTTTGATGTTGTCACCAGAAACAATGAAAGCAATCTATCTCTCTTCCTCGCAATCTGTTCTTCCGGTTTCTGATGCTCAGGTAGCCCCCCGCTGGATTTTCTTTTTTGTTACAAGTATTGCCTTGGGTGGTCTTCTTTTGAATGGCATCGGTCACTTCAGCAGAAAGATTACCGAAGAAACCCGTACCTATTTGTTTGATCTGGGTTTCTGGTCTTATGCAGGTGGTTCTGTTTTAAGTATTTTTGTTGTTATTTACTGGTTACTTGTATTACCTGAGTCAATCGCGTCAAAAATCTGGTCTTCACATTATTTTGATATTTTTGTTACTGCCTTGGTTTTTGCAATTGTCTTTTTAAAAGTATCAAATGCCATCAAAGAAGCCGGAATTTTTATTATGGCTCCCATTTCTGCGTTTTTCTCCATTTTCCTTTTCGGATGGATCAGGCAGGTTGTCAGGGAACAAGCACTTGAGCCCGTTTACATCAATCCTGACGCATTAACTGTTCAACCTGATTATGGTAATCTTTTCTTGTTTTTCTTTCTGATAAGTGCAGGAATTGTTTATCTGGTTTATCTTTCACGCCTTTACTACCGGGCAACCCATTCTCAGTCCTGAAAATTATTAAATGGAATAAGATGTTATGAGTGACTTACAAAACGACCCAATTGATACAATTAAACGCCGTAAATTTTTAACCTATTCTCTTCGCACGCTTGCAGGTGTCTGGGTTGCTTCATTATTATATCCGATTGTTAAATATCTTTCGCCTCATAATAAAGAGGTTACTGTTGATGTTTCTGAAATTAACCTTGGTGTTAAAGAATTAGCACCGGGTGCAGCAGAGCCGTTTGCTTTTGGGCCAAAACCTGCTATTCTTTTTAAAACAAAGGAAGGTGAACTCAAAGCAGTTAGTGCAGTTTGTACTCATCTTGGATGCACAGTCGTTCATAAAGACGATCTTTCGGCACCACCAATCCCAGCTGGTCACAAGGGTGCAGGTTTCTTCTGTAATTGCCACCTTGGGGTTTATGATGAAAATGGCAAGAACATTGGTGGACCTCCGCCAGCCCCTCTCCCTGAATTTAAAGTCACTGTCGCTGAAAACGGTGATGTTACTGTTTCAAAATCGTAATAAAGGGTTATTCAATGTCTGAACTGCATAATGACCAAAATAAAACACCATCAGCACCTTCTGGTGTACTTGGCTGGCTGGCTGACCGGTATCACATTCAAGGATTGATTGATTATCTGGCTAAGAAAGAAGTTCCATCCTACAGGCATTCTTTCTGGTATTATATGGGTGGTTTATCACTCCTGTTTTTTATGGTACAGATCGTTACCGGAATTCTCTTGCTATTTTATTACACACCAGGTAAAGAAGCCTATTCTTCTGTCAAATTTATAGTTGAAAAGGTAGAATTCGGTTGGCTCATCAGATCAATTCACAGTTACGCTGCAAACCTAATGGTGTTTTTTGTATTTGTTCACATGTTTTCAGTCATATTTATGAAAGCATATCGCAGACCCCGTGAACTTACCTACATCACTGGTTTTATACTTCTTGCCCTTTCAATGGGAATGGGATTCAGTGGTTATTTATTACCCTGGGATGAACTTGCTTTCTTTGCTACAAAAATTGGTATGAATATAACAGAATCAGTACCTCTGATCGGACCGATCATGGCCGGAATGTTAAAAGGTGGACCTGAGGTTGGGTTTGATACCATTTCCAGGTTTTTTGCCTTACACGTTTGGGGAATCCCCATTCTCATGATTGGTGTTTTGGGAGCACATCTGTTTTTTATTCAGGTTCAGGGTATTTCAGAACCAGACGGATTTAAAGCACTTCCAGTGGAAAAACAAAAATATGTAAAGTTTTTCCCCACTTTTATGTATGATGATTTTCTGGTTTGGCTGATTGCTTTAAACGGTCTGATTGTTTTGGCTGTGTTTTTTCCATGGGAACTCGGACCTGAAGCAAATGTATTTGCGCCGACACCAGAAGGTATTCACCCCGAATGGTACTTTATGGCTATGTTCCAGATTCTGAAAATATTGCCGAATATTGGTCCGCTCGAAAGTGAACACATCGGAAATATCATTTTTGGATTAACCGGGTTGATTTTGGTACTTATTCCTTTCTGGGGCGAAAAACGTGAACGGCTTGTTTCCTATTTCACAATTGCGGTTCTTGCCGGTCTGATTATATTTTCAATTCTGGCCTATCATGCGGTAGGCAAAATTTAAGTTACTTTCGGGAGATTAAGATATGAATTTTCCAGTATGGCTGGCAGGTGAAGGTTTTATTGGCTTCATCTTTATTTTTACAAAATCAGTTTTCACGTTAACAACACTTTCTGCTTTTGGCGCAGGTGTTTTTATGGCAATCGGAGAAAAAAGAGCACTTTTTGACTCGCATGCCGGATATCGTGAATTTATGAAAAAGTTTACCGGATTTGTCTTATTTATTGTAACTGCATTAGGAACAGTTTCATATTCAGCTCTCTGGATATTTTATATTTTGACAGCACCAGCGACTTTAAGTACAATTGCGAATGAATTTGCCTGGGTCTGGATTCTTCAGGGGTTTGCCTATCTTTTAGAAGTAGGGTCTTTGTTTGTTCTTTATGCTACGTTTAATAAAGTGCATAAAGAAAATCACATTGACCTTGCCTGGAGTTTTGCAATTCTTTCGCTGATTACACTTATTGTCTCAAATGCTACATTGAGTTTTCAGCAAAGCCCTGGTCATTGGATCAATACACTTAAATTTGAAGATGCATGGTTCAATGCATCTTACCTGGCTTCTCTTTCGGTCAGGATTCTGGTTTCCCTGCAAACCGGCGGTATTATTGCCCTGCTTGCTGTTTCAACTTTAGAAAAGGGTAAGTTAAAATCAGAGGTTGCATCTTTCGCGGCCGCCTTTGTTATTTACCCCTTTATCTTATTGCCATTTGCTGCTCTCTGGTTTCTTGCCACAATAGACCCTGTTATGGTTAACAACCTTGCTTCCGGGTTCAGTGGTGTAGAATCTGGTAATCTTTCAGTTTTAACCCGATTTACATTTTTGTCGGTATTTGCAGCTGTTTCAGTTTTTCTTTTTACTCTTCTCGGTGCTGTAATTAACGCAGACGGCTTTAAAAAGGCAATGGCCTTTTGGCTGGTTGTTTTGGCATTCATTGCTGCAGGTTCAACTGAATACGTAAGAACGCTGCTGGGGAATCCTTATGCAATAGCCGGATATATGTACAATAATGGTGTAAAGTTAAATGATGCAGATCAATATTCTGATGGTTTCCTTTCAAAGTCAAAGTGGGCTGTTATCAAGGAAATAACTGAAGAAAACCGGCTTGCTGCAGGCAAAGAACTTTATACCTTTCAATTTTCTGGTGCTGTAGTTTCGGGTGGATACAATTCATTACTAGAGTTGGCTGGTGAAGCTACGAACGTTCAGGAAACACTTGATTTGATCAATCAGATCAAATGGGGAAGCGAAAGCAATCTGTACACAGCGTATGTTCCTTCTTTTCTTGGAAATGATGACGAAGCAAATGCATTGGCCACCTTTGTTGCCTGGAAAAATGGAAAATATGAAGCCTCGAAAGAACAACTTGATTTTCTGAGAAAGCTTGAAACCAACCCTTCCGGTTTGGTTCAATAATAAACTCCTGAATTTTTTACAGAGCCAGGAAAAACCTGGCTCTGTTTTTATCCCCTACTGCATGCCCTACAAGATCATAAACCATCTCATTCCGGCCTCCCACGGACATCTCGAAGCCGTAACTTTCCAGACACAAAACTCTGATCGTGTTATGGTTGTCACCCATCCGCATCCGCTCTATGGTGGAAACCTGAACAACAAAGTGGTTTATTCGCTGGCTGATGAAGCAAGGAAACTTGGAATTTATACCGTTAGGTTTAATTTCAGGGGTGTTGGTAAAAGTACCGGAACCTATGACAATACGATTGGTGAAGCAACTGACCTGAAAGCTGTTATTAATTGGGTTCTTGAAAATACAAAGGCTAGAGAAATCATTTTGGGCGGGTTTTCTTTTGGGTCACGGGTGATTCTCAGATTTCTGGAAGACGGGTTTTCACCAAGAGCTGTCGTAATGGCCGGATTGCCGGTTCAGTATTTTAAACTTGAATCTCCTTCAATAAAGGCTGATTTTCCTATCTTATTTATTCAGGGTGGAAATGATGAATTTACTACTCCTGCTGCAACTGAAACGTTTATTTCTGAATCTGCATTCACTGCAGCAGAAACCATCACACTTCCAGGTTGTGATCACTACTTTAATGGGCACATTCACCTGCTGAAGCAACATGTGCATTTCTTTTTAACAACTCATTTACAGGACTAACCGTCATGTCATGGTTATTCGGTTTGCTTGGTTTGATTTTATTTGGCCCTTTTGGTGCCGCCTTTGGTTTTCTTCTCGGGATGTTGATTGGGCAGACCCGGATTAAAACCAGCAAGTTTTCTTCAGGTGCCGGTGGGCCAATGATGGAACCCGGGAAGGTCTTCCCCTATCGGGTTGAAGTTATGATTGAAAGTCTGGTAGCCCTGGCCATGTATGTTGCCCGGGCCGATCAGAAATTATTTCCACGTGAAAAAGAAATTATCCGGTCTTTCGTCCTTTCTGCACAATTTGGTCCGGATGCAGCTATTTCAGCATATATGGATGAAGTAATTGAACGTTACAAAACAGAATATATCGATGTTCATTTTCATGTAAGAAGATTATCACCGTTTTTAACCCAGCAGCATGTTCAGGTTGTGCTTCTGTTGTGTGTGGATGTTGCACAGGCAGATGGTCGAATTGATAAAGACGAACTGAACTCACTTCGTGAAATTTGCCGTGCTTTTGGCGTGCCTGAAAGTATGCTTGACAGATTTATTACCAAAAAAGGATTTACTGATAATGAGGCCTATGAAATGCTCGGGTTAACACCGGGTTCAAGTCAGGATGAGATAAAAAAGGCCTACCGGAAACTGGCACTTCAATACCACCCGGATCGTGTTTCTGCATCAGCATCTGAAGAGGAAAAAAAAGCTGCCAACGAAAAATTTATTCTGATTCAAAAAGCTTACGATTTTCTGTCAGAAAAAAAATAACTAAATTTTCAGCTTAAAAGGAAGGATAAAGGGTCTCCGGGGTTTATTTCCCGCGGATTCTCACCTTTTTTGAATATTCTAACCGGATTGGGTCCGAGCAGCTCAACTGTGTCACCATCGACTGTAAGCGCAGAACCTTCTCTGAGTCCGGCTACATAAGCTGAGGGATTTTCGGTAATAAATTCCATAATTCGTTGTTCACGGGTTTCACCCATGAAACTACCTGGGTGTGAATCAAGAAAATGCGGGTTAATTTGAAATGGAATCAGGTTTAACGCATCAAAATTGACTGGTTGAACAATGGGCATATCGTTCGTTGTTTTTATTGATGGCGCTGCCACGTTGCTGCCGGCACTCCAGCCAAGAAAAGGTTTCCCGACCAGAGCTTCATTTCTGATGACTTCCATTAATTTATGATCCTGAAGCATCTTTAAAAGTTTAAAAGTATTGCCACCCCCAATAGCAATTGCATCAGAATCATGAATGAGAGCCGCAGGCCCCGGCACTTCATGAACCGAAACAATACGGTAACCCAACGGTTCAAGTGCTGTTCTCACCTTATAGCAATAATCTTTGTAACTGAGAGTTACGCCAGCCCAGGGAACAAATGCAATAGTTTTGGTATCAGATCCAAAAAAATGCGAAATCCATTTTCTTGCATGATTTAAATATGAGTCACCAGAATTTATTGAATTGGAAAGTAAAAGTAACCGGGGCATATCTGTACCGTGATTTGAAAGGGTTAACTAACCTGAGATTTTTCCCGTTCCCGCCATAACATCCACCAGGGAATAAACGGTTTATCATGATGTTCGTAATGGTAACCAAAAAAATAACAGGATAAAAAGGCAAGAACATGTTTTTTTGGGAAACTTCGTGCTTTGTGGATATTTGATTCTGCAAAATCGCCACGATGGGGAAGATAAGTTCCAAAAAAGAACAATTGAAAGGTGCTAAGAACTGCCGGGATGATCCAGAATAAAAAAAGATTTGTCTGGTCAAAAAATAGGGCCATCAAATTAAACAGAATACCAACCCCAATAATCTGCCAGATTGAAACATATTCTTTTAGAAATTTGAAATACCAGATCCAGACATTTCCAGGGTGATAATCAGGATCTTTTTCTGTCCCAACATAAAGATGATGCTGATGATGTTTGGCATACAGTCCAGCATAATTATTCAGCATAAACAAAGTTGCGGCAAGAATGCCATACCCATGGTTTGTATTCCTGTTTGGTGAAATCAAATGGTGCATGGCATCATGTGCCGTAATAAAAAGACCGGTATAAAGATGTGTTTGAATCAGTACATGGATATAAATCCATGGATCATTCCAGCTAACGGGACGAATTAGCCCAAATACCAAAGAACCAAGCCATATCAGGATGACAAGTAACGCCGTTACTGAACCGGCAAACTGATAGGAAAGCTTTATTCTGGCAGGACCCGAAAAAACCGAAGAAATTTTCATCAAAATCCAGAACTGGTTAGAAAATTCAATTTACAAAACAAAAAAATAAAAAACCCCGGTTCAGGAATGAAAACCGGGGTCTGAAAAGTGAGAACAGAGAAATAAATCAGTTTAGTTCAGGGATTTGTTCCCCAGGTGAAAGTTTCGGTAACCTCCCCCGAAGTTGAAAAATAGGTTTGTTCCCCTGAACCGTTAGCCATCCAGACTGCTGACCACGATTTATGACCCTGCACTATATAGGTTGCATTACCGCTTTTATCGGGTTTGATGGCAAGTTCAAAGGTGCCCGGAGTTAAATCTGCACCGTCATCATACCGTTTAAGAACGATTGATAAAAGTAAACTCGAATTAATACTCCAATCAAAGGAATCTTCGAGGTAACAGTCTGATGGCCCGGTAAACAGATAAAATTTGCAGAATCCAGTTTTTCCGTTTTTATTGATTGTTCCATCCAAAACCAACCCATTGTTAACCGTAAATGAACCCACCTTACCGGTCAGGTAAAACTTGACTGAGTAACTGTCATTGATATCTGTAAGTGTATATTTTATTGTTTCAGACTCAAATGAATGTTGGGTTGTGTAAATATTTCCGGTTTTGACCCAGGTAAAGAAATCGAAATCTTCTGTGAATTCTTCAAAAATTTCATACCGGGAGTTTAGCCCCTCAATACTGTTTTTTAGGGCTTTGGCATATAAATCAGTATGAGTTGAACTGATTGAAGTTTCAATTTTGGGTAACGTTACTTTGGCAGGTTTATCGGGGAGTTTTTCTTCACTTTCATCATCATTTTCACAACCGGGAAAGCAAATTCCCAAACCGAAACACAGCATAAATAAGAGCAAGTTTTTCATAACCCCTCCACATTGTGTTTACAGGTTAAAGGTACTTGTTTGTCTTTTTATTTTGCGTAACATGTATCACATTTCCTGAGAAAATGAATGTGGAAGCGGTTGTTTAAGATTAAAAATTCCTTCTGTTTTCCCAAAATAAAAAACCCGGCTTCAAAAGCCGGGTTTTTTTTAAGGAAAGAGAACAGAGTAATTGCCAATCAGGGATTAGGTCCCCATGAAACAGTTGAAATAATTTCACCGGCACTGTTAAAATAGGTTTCTTCTCCCGAGCCATTTTGATTCCAAAGAGCTGACCAGCTTTTTACGCCATCAACCTTGAAAACAGCTGTTCCGCTTTTATTGCTATTTATAACCACATCGTAAGAATCGGGAATCAGGTCAGATGCATTATCCCACATTTTCATCAGACTTGTTAAAACACCGGCAGTACTTGTATTCCATTCATAGGAAACATCAACAAAACTGGTTTGTGCATTTACAAAATCATACACTTTCCAACTGCCAGATTTGCCATCTTTGGTGTAGGTTCCTTCAAACATCAACCCATTTGTTAAATTGAATTCACCCATATTTCCGGTAAGGTAAAATTTAACTGTATAGGTTGAGCCGTTATCCAGCACAGTGTATTTGAACGATTCATCACCATATGTTTCCTGATAGGTGTAAAGATTTCCATTTTTCACCCATTTGTAACCCTCAAATCCCTCATAGAAATTCATAAACATCCCTGACATATAATTGAGGGATTCTACCGAAGATTTAAGGGCTCTTGCATTATAATCAGTGTGATTAGAGCTGATTGAAGTTTCAATTTTTGGAATTGTTACTTTGGTTGGGCTTCCGGGTGTTTCATCTTTTTCTTCCTCCTCACATCCATAAAATCCAATTCCCAATCCAATAAAAAGGACGAAACTTAGCAATTTTTTCATAGAACCTCCTGATTTTTTGTACAGGATAAATATATTCATTTATCCTTAAAGAAAAGTTGAGTTAAGTCACACGCATCATTTTTATGGAAGAGGTTTTGGTAAAAGAGGATTCAGTATTTGGCTGAGATCTAGTTTTAGTTGAGAATGAAGCTGAAATGAACCCGGTGTGAGAATACCATCCGATAAAATCCTGCATCTTAATCCGCCCCGGCCGTGCAAGGCTTTTAAAGTACCTTCAGCAAAACCAAAATCCATCCATTTACAAGGAGTACAATGACCTGAGCCCGAAAACTGAATTCCATCAATAGAGAAAGACTGTCCGATTAACTGGTTTAAGGGAACACCTTCAATGATCACATTTCGGCGGAAATGAACAGGAGAACGGTTTTCAATGGAAAGTAAAGAGCTAACATCCTCATATACTTCCTGACTGAAAAAAGTAATCTGGCCGTCATAATCTGGTTTTCGGTTGTAATACCGGTCGCCCCGGATTCCCTTACCGGCATCAAGTGTGATCGATTCGGGTGAGAAAGTTAAAAATGATCCCGGATCACGGTCTGGTCGTCCCCAGTAATTGTGACCTGGTGAAATAAATAATTGATGGATTTTTACCGGATAAATAAAGTCTGGCATATTTGGTTTCAGAAAAGAAAAAATCCAAGAAAGAATAAAAACTGGACAATAAAAAGTGCAGGTGCAACCGGGTTTGTTGGGAACGGTTTGATCCTGAAAAACCAGAATTGAAGCAAAAGAGCCAGAGCAAACCAGGCTAAATAATTTTGGATCGGAACAACATCTCCAGCCCACGACCAGTAACCGTGTGCCATGGCAACCGGTTCAATGAAAAAATCGGTTAAAACCATCAGGGTTGCAGCAAGAATGGGTTTTGCCCAGAATGGAATAGAAAACCGATTGACCAGAATCGCTGAGGTATAAACCATGACCAGCCAGTTGAGTCCAATTAAAACTGGTGCTTCTGCGATTTCAAAACCAAGCGTTTCACCATACTGGTAAATGCCAAAGATCACGCCGGTTTGAACACCGGCAACTTCAACCAGCCAGGCGGTAACGGCCGATCCGACCATGAAAAGCAGAAACGGTTTTGACCAGTTTTCATGAAAATAAAACAGTACAGAAGCCGTCAGGATGAGGTGAAGGGGAACCAGCATCCTGAATAACGGCTCAGTTGCCTGAATATGAAAACCCGCAAATCCGACCAGATGGAAAATGATAAAATATCCGATTCCAATCAGGATGAAACGGTTCTTCCTTTCCATTCCAGTTGTTTTGTCCATCGGTTGAAAATTCCTTTAAAAACAAGATATGTCATAATTAGCGATTGTGCTAGCCAGAGAAAAATGTTAAGAATCGGGTTTTGCCCGGATGCGTTTGAAACCAAATACCGGTTCAGTGCAATCAGGCAAAGGTCAATCAGAATCAGCCACCACCAGGGAGAAAGCAAAAAAACGATCCAACTCCAATGTAACAGAAAAAGAAGAATCAAAGATCCAATTTGCGAACCACCCAGCATCTGAAGGATATTTTTTGAAAACCCTCTCAACGATTCACTGAAAGTTGAATACATCCGGCACAAGATGAGTTCATTTCCGAGCAGACAATCAACTTTGAGTTTAAGTGTTTTCATTCTGCGTACAATCCGGATGTCTTCAGCGACTGATCCTTTTTCCAATTCATGAAAACCATGATGCAGGTAGGTTTCCCGGTCAAAAAGCATAAACTGTCCATTTGCTGCGGAAAAAGACGGAAACCTGGATTTTCTAACCAGGGGAAGGGGAAGCAGGGAAAGTAAAATGTGGTGCATGACCGGAACGACGGCTTTTTCACCTGCGGTGATCATAACCTGATCGGGGAAAACGGATAAAAGTGAAAGGCTGTGTTTTGAAAAATGGTCAGTTGCAGAGTCAATGGAGTGGGGTTTAAGAATGACATCTGCATCAATAAAAAGGAAAAAATCACCCGTTGCCTGCTGAGCAAGCTGATGACAGGCCCAGTTTTTCCCGAGCCATTCGCCTGGAAGTGGCTTTCCGGTGATGAGTTTTACCTTTGACCTGTGACGGCTGACTGCTGAAACAATGGCAGCAGTAGAATCGGTAGATGCATCATCCAAAACCAGAATTTCGTGGATGGTATCTGGAAGTCGGAGCAGAGCATCCAGAGTTTTAGGTAATGTTTTTTCTTCGTTTCTTGCCGGGATAAGAATTGAAATTTTCCGGTTTGCTGATGCTGAAACGGGTTGAAGGTGGGTTGAACCTGAATTATTTACCCAGGCAACCAGAACGGTAATCAGCCTGAAAAGCAGCAGAAATATTACAAAACAAAGAAGAAAAAGTTCTGTCATCAGGTGGCCTTGAACCGACTTATCTGGGTTTGCCTGCAATAGTCATAAAAGGCCTGATACCGGTCGTTAAGTCCGGCAGAACCGTCTTTATCCTGTTTCAGGTAAATGTTCAGAGTTGGTTTCCGGTGATGACTGTAATCGGTGAACATGGCAGAGAAAATGACAGAGACCGGTTCAGTTGTTCGTTCCAGAATCCATTCGGCACCTTTTTCAAAGTGAACAGAGGTTTCATGCTGGGAATGGATGGCACCCTGAGGAAAAAAGAAAAGAACATTACCCGGCTTACTTAAAAGTTCAGCAGAAAACTTAAGAGATTCAATGGCATCTTTTGTTCCGGGTTGGATGGAAAATGCACCCACTTTGGTCATGGGTTTCCGGGTTTTGAGCTGGTCTTCAAGCATCAGAATATGAAATTTTCTGTGGAAACGGGTGCGGTTCAGGTACCAGGCGAAAAAGCCATCCCACCAGGAGATATGATTTCCGATACAGAAAACAGATTGGTTTCCGGGAAGAATATCAAGTCCGGAAATGGAAATGTCGTGAAAATCAGACCGGAGAATCCGCCGGATGTAAAAATCCCAGATGTGTTTCCAGATTGACGAATGATCAGGGTAAATCATGATCTTCCCGAACGAGATCATCTACGATTTTGGCTGAAAGCAGAACGAGCGGAATTCCGCCACCGGGATGAACACTTCCTCCACAGAAATACAGGCCTTTGATATCCTTTGAGAAGTTTGGGTGTCTCATAAAAGCAGCAAAACGGTTATTTGAACTGTTTCCGTACAAAGCACCCATAAACGACGACGTCCGGCTTTCGATTCCTCTAGGATCCAAAACGGTTTCCGAAAGAATTTGGGGCTCAATGGGTTCACCCAGATTCAGTTCAAGAATAGACAGAATTGATTTCCGTGCGTGATGAACAAGTTTGTCCCAATCCTGACCCCGATTGTGCGGAACATTGATCATAACAAACCAGTTTTCTTTTCCTGCGGGGGCATCAGCGGGATTTCGTTTTGAGCTGATGTAAACGTAAACGGTTGGCTGATCAAAAACTTCAAACCGGTCGAAAAGGAATTCAAATTCCTTTTGATAATCCGGTGAAAATAAAATATTGTGCAAATCTAGTTTTGGAAATGATTTATTCATTGCCCAGTAGAAAATAAGTGCTGAACTCGATTTTGGCTGATTCAAAGTTCGTTCAGGCCAGATCTGATCAGGAAGCAAGTTGTGATAGGTATAATGAATATCCATGTTGGAAACAATGACATCAGCCACTTCATAATTACCCTTGACCAGAACAGATTTTACCGTTCCGTTTTCAGCAATAATCCGTTCTACTTTCGAGTTAAGTTCAATTTTCACTCCCGTTTCCTCAGCAAGTTTTGTAAGCGCTGAGGAAATTCCGATCATTCCGTTTTTTGGGAAAAAGGCGCCACGGCTATGTTCAAGATGGGGAATGATGTTCAGGGTTGCCGGTGCCTGATAGGGATTTGATCCGTTATAAGTGGCATACCGGGAAAAAAGCTGAATGGTTTTTGGATCTTTGAATGAAGCTCTGATAGCCGTAATCATGGTTCTTGCTGTATCGATTTCAGGAAGATGAACCAGGGCATTCCATGCGGTTTTGTTGGTATAGGTTGACAAGCGGTGCAAAGACCGTTTCATAAACAGTTCAGAAGTCAGCTCGAAAATCCGGCCGGCCTTCGTAAGGAATTTGTGAACCGATTCAGCCGAATCAGTTGTTTTTTCTTCAATTTCCTTTGCGAATTTATCGGGATCACTCCATGCTGTAAGTGTTGTTCCGTCGGGGAAAAAATAGTTGCATGTAACCGGAAGCTGTTCCGTTTCAATATAATCTGAAGGACTTTTTCCTGTGAGACGAAAAAGATCGTCAACAAGTTCAGGCATGGTAAACAAACTCGGACCTGCATCAAACCGGAATCCGTCACGGTGGAATTCTGTAGCTTTCCCACCCGTGTACGTGTTTGATTCGTAAACGGTAACCTCAAATCCCCTGAGTCTCAGACGGATGGCTGTTGCAAGTCCGGCAAGACCGGCACCAATAACAATTGCTTTTTTTGACATGATTTCCGGCAATCTCCGGCGTTTAATAACAGGAATTGTTCTTAAATTAATAAATTACTTTGCATTTTCCCTGCGTTCCCTGCGTCTCTGCGTTGAACTTATTTTCCCTCTAAAATACTCAAAAAAGGCTACATTCATGAGTAGTAAAAGCAAAGAATAAAAAGTGTCTTCAACCGGGATTGTTCCCATCCGGATTCCCAGATTTTCTGCATCATTATACCACACCACCGGCAGAGAAGTGAGAATTCCGTTTACAATGAAAAATGGGATGAGATGAACGAGAAACATGACCAGAAAATGCCCAAGCCATTTGGGTTTCATCATCAGGGTAGCAAAGAGAAGTCCGCCACCTGTTAACGACAGTTTGATAAAGGTGTAAGCTTTATCAGTATTAAAAAGTCCAATAAGAAGTAAGGCAATACCAAGTACTGTAAACCCGGTTTGTGCCTGCTTGTTGATGTTTAAATCTGGCAGGTAAAATTTAACCAGTTCATAAATGAACAAACAGGCAAAGGGTACGGTAATGAAAAAAAGAATTTCTTCAACCGGGAGCGGACCCATATAAAATTTTGTCAGGTAAACCGGATTAAATCCCCAAACCCCATCAAGAGTAAAGAGATAATCCCAAATCAGGAAAAAAGATCCGGTTAAAAGAATACCGGGAATAACTGCAGGCCAGAATCTGACAAAACGGATTTGTTTCTCAAATGAAAAAAGGACGGGAAAAAGAATGGTTCCGATATTGAGAAGAAGATAGGTATAATCACTCATTTGATTTGCCTGAGTAAGGTTTCCTCTGAAGGTGAACACCGTCCGGATTCAAGCAAAAAACGGATCACATTTTTTTTAAGTTGAGGATCCTGTGCTTCTTTCCCTGATTTAAGTCCGGCAAGAATGACTTTCCTGTCAGCTTCAAGATCAGTACTTCTGTTCAAAAAGCCCGGTAGATGATGTTGCCAGGTGAACCGAAGAAACCTGATTTCAATATTATCAGGATCCATTGAAACTGCTTTTTTCATGGTTTCTGATCCCATATCCAGCCAATCCAGTTTTTTAACCGGATTCCAGACATGTTTCCCCATCAGTGCCTGTGCAGCTGCTTTGTAAGCCAGTTCAATAGCACTTGGTTTTTCAATAGCTGACATCTTTTTAAGAAAAGATTCAGTCAGGTCCTGATTTTTGACACCCAGATAAAACTGTTTTCTCATTTCGGTAAGTGAAAGATCTTCAGCAATTGCTGTTATAGGTGAGAAGGAAATTGAAAGAGCCAGAACCGTAAAAATGAGGAAAGTCTGAAAGGGTGTCATAGAAGAAAAATCGTGTAAAGTTGGCGAAATTGTTTTAAACAAGTCCCATCCGGGTCCTGAAATAGGCAAGAGGAATAATAGCAATTTTTTCAGGGTCGGGTACCCGGATTCTGCTGTGCATGACATCAGCTGGAGATGCTTTTTTAAGTCTGCGGAACAAACTCATATAAAGTAGATAGGCAAGGTAAACGCCAAGTTTTGCCTCACCGGGTAATTTCTTTATTCCTTCGTAGGCATGATTCATGTCACGGGCGATATCAGCTTCAATTTCCCTTTTTGTTTTCTCATCGAAATTAACCTGAAAATTCACGTCTGGGAAATAAGTTCTTCCACGATCCTGGTAATCATCTTTTAAATCCCGCAGAAAATTAATTTTCTGGAAGGCTGCACCAAGGCTTCTTGCATTGGGTTTCAGATGGTCATACTTAACCGAATCACCTTCACAGAAGACTCTGAGGCACATCAGACCCACAACTTCCGCTGAGCCATAAATATATTCCTGATAGCCATTTGGGTTATAATTCGTCTTTTCAAGATCCATTTCCATGCTGTCAAGAAAAGCATTGATCAGTTCGTGATCTACGCCGTATTTGTTAACAACTTCCTGAAAGGCATCGAGAACCGGATTTAAATGAATTTTTTGGCTGATGGCTTTGAAGGTTTCATCCCGGAATTCCTGAAAAAGACGGGGCTTATCAAACTCATGAAAAGTATCTACTAT
Organism: Bacteroidota bacterium; assembly: GCA_020161835.1. GTDB lineage: Bacteria > Bacteroidota > JABWAT01 > JABWAT01 > JABWAT01 > JAFLBE01. The sequence continues at coordinate 75,383 of JAIUNL010000006.1, forward strand.
CTCATCAGCATATCTGACGTAGGCATAAATTCCGTATATCGGGTTCCGGAATTTCTTCGAAAAGGCAAGAATTCCCATACTGAAGGAAGTCGAATACCTTCGGGTAATCATCTTGCTGCATTCAAAATTGGTTTGACGGTAGAGTGATAGTGACATGGTTCCATGAAATATTTCACATCTAAACACACTTTTTTGTGGTCCTTGTTCCTGAGTGAGTTGAAGAAATGGGAAAAAACTTCTCAATATGCCCAATAGAAAAAAATGATAAATGTATTAATATGCAAAATTATGTATAAATAGTTTGACTTTTGTGGTCCGGTTGACTAGCTTTGCATCATCATGACCAAAGAACTCTTCACTTCATTCATCCCGGTAAATCTCTTCTCCCCAATGGGAAGGATTCAGACCAGTCTTCTCTCCCGACGCCCCCGACGGGCTTAATTTATATTCCTATCAATTAGTGACACCAGATAACACCCCTTTTAAAGATAAGGATAAATTTGCCATGATTTCCGTTGGAATTATCGGTTGCAGTGGATATACCGGAAAAAAGCTTACAGAATATTGCTCGAACCACCCAAAGGTTAAAAAATTAAAGTTGTATAGTTATGCATCTGCCGGTCAGGATTTGTGGACTATTGCACCTGAGTTCCATGGTGTGATTGCAAATCTGCCGGTTGAACATTCTTCTGATCTTGATTTGTCGCTTGATGTTTACTTTACAGCTCTTCCGCACGGCGAATCCATTAAGGTAATTCCCAATCTGATTGAGCAGGGAAAAGTGGTCATTGATCTCTCAGGTGACTTCCGGCTTGATGATGCGAAACTCTATGAAAAATGGTATCACTTTACCCATGCAGCACCTGAATTTCTTTCAGAAAAGATTTATGGACTTGCAGACTGGAAAGAAACCACCTACACCGGAAAAAAGCTGATTTCAAATCCGGGTTGCTACCCAACGGTTTCGTTGCTTTCGATTCTTCCGATTGTAAAAGAATTTGCTGATGATATTCTTACGGTTTCAACAGTTGCCTATTCGGGAACATCAGGTGCCGGGAAGTCGGCCAATGCAGACTTACTTCTTTCTGAAATGGACGGAAATGCCAGAGCATACAATCTGCATCATCACCGTCATGAACCCGAAATTCTTCAGTCGCTGAACAAGGACGGATTTATTTCCCCCTTTTCCTTTTCAACTCATTTGCTTCCGGTTGCAGTGGGCATGTATGCAACCACCAATATTTTTACCCGGAAGGCAATTGACCCGGATCAGGTGAAAAAAGTATTTGCATCCGCTTATGAAAATGCGCCTTTTGTTAGAATGAGAGATCAGGCACCCCAGTTAAAGTGGGTGGTTGGATCGAATTTCTGCGATCTGAATGTCTCGGTAAAAGGGAATTCGATCATTGTAACCGGCGCCATCGACAATTTAATCAAAGGGGCCTCTGGTCAGGCCATCCAGAATATGAACAATTACTTCGGCTGGACTCCGTCACTCGGACTTCTGCCTTCGGAGGTTAACCATGTATCAGTTTATTGAAAACGGAACCATCACATCTGTTAAAGGTTTCCAGGCTGCCGGAATTTATTGCGGCATCAAAAAGAAAAAACGGGATCTCGCACTTATTTATTCCCCCGTTGAATGTACGGTTGCCGGAACGTTTACACTGAATAAAGTAAAAGCTGCACCGCTGCTGGTTTCTCAGGCCATTATCAAAGCTGGTGGAAAAGTCAAAGCCATTCTGATCAATTCGGGAAATGCCAATGCCTGTACCGGTGAGCCGGGACATCAGGATGCTCTGGATTCACAAGCCTGGGTTGCTGCAGAACTTGGGATTGACCCGAAGGAAGTTCTGGTTTCATCAACCGGTGTGATCGGACAAAGATTGCCAATGCCTGTACTGAAACAGGGAATAAAAGATATCGTGCCGATTGTGTCGCCTATCGGCGGATATGATGCTGCTGAAGCGATCATGACAACTGATACCAAAGACAAACAGTTTGCCGTTGAAATTCAAACCTCAGCCGGATCGATCACCATTGGCGGAATCTGCAAAGGATCAGGAATGATCATGCCGAATATGGCAACCATGCTTGGCTTCCTGACGACCGATGCAGTCATCGATAACCAGCTGATTAAAGATCTGCTTCTTGAAGCCGTAACTCATTCCTTCAATAAAATTACCGTTGATGGGGATACCAGTACAAATGATATGGTCGTCCTGATGGCAAATGGTGCTTCGGGGATTGAAGTGGTTCCCGGAACTGAAGTTTACACTGAATTTAAAGCGGGTTTAATGGGATTAACCCGGGAAATGGCTAAAGCCATTATTATTGATGGTGAAGGTGCCACCAAATTTGTTGAGGTTTTTGTTTCGGGTGCACATTCTGCTGAAGATGCTGATAAAATTGCCAAAACCATTTGTAACTCACCACTGGTTAAAACTGCCATTCACGGTCAGGATGCCAACTGGGGCCGGATTATTTCAGCTGCCGGTTATTCAGGTGCAGAATTTGATCCTGCTGAAGTTTCCATTTATTTCGACGACTTAGCCATTTTTCTTCCCAACTACCGGATTGTTCTCGATGAAGAAGAAGCTTTGAAAAGACTTTCCAAAACGGAAATGAAAATCACCATCAACGTGGGTCATGGTCCGTTTTCAACGACCTGGTACACCTGTGATTTTTCAACTGAATATATTCATATCAATGCGGATTACAGGAGCTGAGGGAAGAAGGTAGTAGGTAGTAGGTAGTAGGTAGTAGGTAGTAGGTAGTAGGTAGTAGGTAGTAGGTAGTAGGTAGTAGGTAGTAAAATACAGATAAGTAAAGTAAATACAATGCTTTATAAATCAAATAAATGAATTGGGAAAATGGAAACAGGTTCTGAAAAATCAAGAAATTTTACTGATGTCAAAGCCTGGCAGAAAGCTCATTCTTTTGTGCTGGATGTTTATAAACTGACGAAGCTTTTCCCCAAAGAAGAGCTTTTTGTACTGACTAGTCAATTGCGGCGTGCTGCAATTTCAGTTCCAGCAAATATTGCAGAAGGGTTTAAAAGAAAATCGATAACGGAAAAAGCAAGGTTTTATAATATTGCACAAGCTTCTCTTGATGAATGCACATATTACCTGATTCTATCAAAGGATTTGGGTTACCACGACACGATTGAAATTATTAAAAAGGCAGATGACCTTGGAAAATTATTAAATAAATATTCTTCCCAAATGATGGAGAATGATAAATGAATTTATTACTACTGTCTACTACCTACTGTCTACTACCTACTTTTTTGAAATCATGTTGAACCTCCTCAAACTCTCAGGAAAAGCCGTTGACGAATTCCTGACCAATCCGGTCTGGATGGCAGTAGTAAGAAAATTATCGTCTGACGGTAATCAATTAGTTATTGTTCACGGTGCCGGGAAGGAAATCACCAACTGGTGTGCCTTGTTTGGAATTCAATCCACTTTTGTTGACGGTCAGCGGGTAACTGATGACGAAACCATGATGGTGGTTTCTGCTGTCCAATCTGGTTGGATAAACGGGAAACTGGTTGCCAAACTGAACCATGAGAAAATTGAATCGGTCGGATTAACAGGTTCTGACCGTTCGTTGGTCATCGGGGAAATGAATAACCCCAAACTTGGCAGAGTCGGTGTTCCGGTTGTTTCTGAAAATTCAGGGTGGGTAAAAGAGTTGGTGATTTCCGGTGTTGTTCCCGTTTTTTCAAGTGCCTGCTTGGGTGTTGACGGGAAAATGGTAAACGTCAATGCCGACTGGTTTGCCGGTGCCCTCGCAGCAGCACTGAAAGCGGATGCCATCTTTTTTATCTCGGATATCCCGGGGGTTTTGATCGAAGGAAAAGTTCAGCAGGTGCTGACACCTGAATCCATCCAAAATGGAATTATTTCAGGTGATATAACAGACGGGATGATTCCGAAACTGAAAAGTTGTGAGCAATTGCTGGATCAGGGAGTTGGAAAAGTGTGGATCGGTCCGGGAAATCCGGATGCAATTTTAAATCTTCTCGCCGGAACTCCGGCCGGAACATGGATTGTGGAGAATGAAAATGTCTGAAAATCATTTACTCGGAAATTATAACCGGTATCCGGTTGAATTTGCCTTCGGTGAAGGCGCCTATCTGTATGATCATCAGGGAAGTAAATATACCGACTTCCTTTCAGGAATTGCGGTAACCGGTTTTGGTCACGCCCAACCTGATATTACGTCCGCCGTTATGAAACAGCTGAACGGAGTCTGGCATACTTCAAATTTATTTGACTCATCCGGACAAAAAACATTAGCCTCAACGCTGGCTGAAAAATCAGGTCTGGATAAAGTGTTCTTCTGCAATTCAGGTACGGAAGCGAATGAAGCAGCCATTAAATTTGCCCGGAAATGGGGAAATGGCCGTTATCACATCATCACCGCTTTGGGTGGATTTCATGGCAGGACGATGGGTGCATTGTCTGCAACCGGTCAGCCTAAACTCTGGAACGGATTTTTCCCGCTGGTTTACGGTTTCACTTCCGTTCCTTTTGGTGTTATTGAATCCATTAAATCTGCAATTACACCGCAAACTGTTGCCATCATGCTGGAACCTATTTTAGGTGAAGGTGGTGTTATTGTTCCGCAAAACGGATATCTGACAGCAGTGAAAGAATTATGTGAAGAACACAATCTGCTTTTAATTCTTGACGAAGTTCAGACCGGGATGGGAAGAACCGGAAAGTGGTTTGCCCATCAGCATGACGACATCAAACCGGATATCATCACACTTGCGAAGGGCATTGCAAACGGACTTCCGCTTGGTGCCTTAATCTGTTCGGATGACGTTGCTTCGGTTATCAAACCAGGAGATCACGGCTCAACTTTCGGCGGTAATCCGGTTTCGGTTGCAGCAGCAAATGCTGTCACAGAATTGCTTACCGATGATGTTCTTGCTGAAAATCTTGAGCTTGGTGATTATTTCGTCAGCCAATTGACAGAATTGAGTTTGCCAGAAGTTCTGGACATCCGGGGAAAAGGACTCATGATCGGCATTCAGCTTGCAGACGGGATTTCATCAAAAACCGTTGCGGGTAAATTATTGAATCAGGGAATTGTGGTTGGTACATCAGGAGATTCGGTAATCAGGGTTTTGCCTCCGTTTGTTATTTCCAAAGCTGATTTTGACCATTTTATTTCCACCTTTTCGGCTGTTTTGGCCGGAGCCGAAGCACAAGGAGTTGCGGTATGAAACATCTGATTGATCTGACCGAATGGACAAAACCTGAACTTGAAAAAGTTTTCAATTATGCGCTTGCAATGAAAGCTCACCCGGAAGCTGATTTTAAACCTTTAAAAGGAAAATCGGTTGCTCTTTATTTTGAAAAACCGTCCTTAAGAACCCGTGTCAGTTTTGATATCGGCATTCAGGAACTCGGCGGAAATACGACTGTAGTTGAACAGTTTATGGCCGGAATCGGTACCCGGGAATCGGTTCATGATGTGGCACACACGCTGAATGGTTTTGTGGATGCCATGGTTTGCCGGATGTTTAACCACACTGTTCTTCACGAACTCCGCCAATGGTCAGATATGACTATCATCAATGCACTGACTGATTTTTCACATCCCTGCCAGATTATGGCCGATGTTCTGACTTTAAAAGAACTGGGTTTGTGGAAAGAAGGACTGGTGATGACCTGGGTGGGTGACCCGAATAATGTACTTCAGTCCTGGCTTGAAATGGCTTTGTTTTATCCGATTACCATCAATATTTCAAGTCCGGATATTCCAACAGAATTTGAATCCTGGTTTCAGAATCCGGCCATGAAAGATCGTATTTTCTGGATCCACGATCCGAAAGAAGCTGTTTCCGGTGCAGATATGGTTTATGTGGATACCTGGATTTCGATGGGACAGGAAGCAGAGGCTGAGGCCAGACTTGAAAAATATAAAGACTATTCTGTGAATAAAGAACTTTCAGGATTCATGCCTGAACACGCCGTTATGCTTCATTGTCTTCCTGCTAAAAGAGGCCAGGAAGTTGACGATTACACCATGGAAAAATTCAAATCGGTGATATTCCGTGAATCAGAAAACCGGCTTCACGTTCAGAAAGCCATTATGGCCTATTTGCTTTCCCCTGTTGAAACCGAAGCTTTTTATCAGGAACATGCGGTAGCAGGAAAGTAAAACCCGGTTGTCAATATTGGGGCTGTCATCCCCGCGAAGGCGGGGATCCAGTAATTAAAGACCATGGATTCCCGCCTTCGCGGGAATGACAACTTTAAATAGTGAAATAGAAATTCGTTTATGTCATCAAAACTATTCCGTCAGAATAAAATCAAAGAAATCCTTCAGCGTCATCAGGTTGACAGTCAGGATGAATTGGTTCATCTCCTGAAGGCAGAAGGAATTGAAATCACACAGGCAACACTCAGCCGTGATTTTTCAGATTTGGGTGTCATTCGGGTCAGAACCGAAGAAGGTTCCCGTTATGTGATCAGCCAGCAGGAATCGGGAAGTCAGGTTTCCCGGTTAATCCGGTATGAAGTTTTAAATGTGGCGAACAATGAAAATGTGATTGTCGTCAGAACGCTTGCTGGTCGTGCCCAGGGCGTCGGACACTTTTTCGACCGGCTGAACAAACCCGAAATTCTGGGAACCATCGCCGGTGACGATACCATTCTCATTATTCCAACGTCAATTAACCACATCCCTGGCCTGGTGAAATTCTTTCATTCTCTGATGGATGAAGGGGAAGAAAGTGGGAAGGCGTAAGGCGAAAGGTGTAAGGCTTAAGGCATAAGGTTAAAGGTAAGATGCTGTTGGCTATTGGGTTTTTTATAAGTCATGTTTTGGTTTTGTATAATTTGATGTCATCCCGGAGCTGATCCGGGATCCAGTATTTAACAATCTATTTCGTTTACTTTTTCAGTTATTTCAAATCAGGTGAAGCATGGTGTATTTAGGTTTATTCTAACTTCTTACTTCTACCTTCTTTCTTCTTTATTATTAATTTAAACAGGAAAAAACTATGAGCAAACCAAAAATCGTCGTTGCCTATTCAGGCGGACTTGATACTTCAGTCATGGTTCAGTGGCTGCATGACAAATTTGATGCGGAAATTATTACCGCTTCCGGTGACCTGGGTCAGCGGGAAGACTGGGCCGCCGTTGAGAAAAAAGCCTATCAGACCGGGGCTTCAAAAGCTTATGTGGTCGATCTCCGTGAAGAATTCATGACTCAGTACGTCTGGCCTGCACTAAAAGCCAGTGCTTTGTATGAAGGACTTTATCCGATGGCGACATCTATTGGTCGTCCTTTGCTGGCAAAAATGCTGGCTGATGTTGCGATCAAGGAAAATGCCGACATGGTGGCTCACGGCTGTACCGGAAAAGGGAACGATCAGGTCCGGTTTGAAGTGGGAATCATGACTCTGGCTCCTCACCTTAAAGTTCTGGCTCCGCTTCGGGACTGGGAATTCAAATCCCGTGAAGAAGAAATTGATTATGCGCTGGCGAAGGGAATTCCCGTTTCCGCAACGAAAAAATCGCCGTATTCCTATGATGAAAATCTCTGGGGAATGTCGATCGAGTGCGGCGTTCTGGAAGATCCGAAAGTGTCACCTCCGGAAGATGCATATCAACTGACAAAAAACCCGAAAGATGCACCCGATCAGCCGGGAGTTGTGACGATCGGATTTGAAGCCGGAATTCCGGTTAGTCTGAACGGTAAAAAACTGGATGCCATTGCCCTGATTACCGAACTGAACAAAATTACGTCTGAACACGGAATCGGCCGGTTGGATCTGGTTGAAAACCGTGTCGTCGGAATCAAATCCCGTGAAATTTACGAAGCGCCGGGTGCTACGGTTCTTCATTCAGCACACAGTGAACTTGAAAGACTGGTTCTCGACAAAGAAACCTTCCGATATAAAGAGCACGTTTCGCATCAGGTTGCCAATCTGATCTATGACGGACTCTGGTTCTCCCCGCTCTTCAAAGCACTGATGGCATTTGTTGATTCCACCCAGGAACACGTTTCCGGTGAAGTGACAATTGAACTTTTCAAAGGCAGCATCCGGACTTTGGCCAGAACTTCACCTTATTCATTATACAGTGAAACTCTGGCAACATACACCACTGCTGACAAGTTCAACCACAAAGCTTCAGAAGGATTCATTGAACTCTTCGGACTGCCGTACAAAGTCCACTCTCAGGTTCATGCTGGAGTGAAAGCGGGGAAGTAAAGGGTCACAGGTTACGGATTACGGGTCACAGGAATTCAGATTCCCCTCCCCCGATAGAGATCGGGATTTGCAACTTTTTTAGGAGGGGTGTCCGGCAACTGCCGGACGGGGTGGTTTGAAATTGTCATCCCGAGTGATTTTTCACAATGTGAAAAATATTATCGAGGGATGCAGTGCCCCGGTAATTCAGAGAAGTGACGGACGTGGTGATTTTGCATTCCAACTTCTAAAAGAACGCCGTCCCGAACGCCTTCGGGACGGCGTTCTTTGTTAAAGGTTGATTCCCATTTCTTTTGTATTTTTGAATTTGCCTTCCATTCAAAATTTAAAATTTAACATTCATAATTCCGGTGGTATCATGCTCTGGGGCGGTCGTTTTAAGTCTTCAATCAATGAACTGGCAATGAAATTTTCTTCTTCTCTGGATGTGGATATCCGGTTGATTGAAGAAGATATTCAGGGTTCCATCGCCCATGTGACCATGCTGGCAGCAGTTGGGATTTTAACGGAATCCGAATCGAAAACAATCCGAGACGGACTTTCCTCAGTTCTTACAGAATATCAGTCAGGTTCCTGGAAGCCAACTGCTGATTTGTATGAGGATGTGCATTCTGCTGTTGAAACGAGATTAACTGAACTTGTTGGTTCTGTTGCCGGAAAACTTCACACAGGCCGCAGCCGGAATGATCAGGTTGCCACTGACGTTCGTCTCTGGATGCGTAAAGTCGCTGCAGAAATGATCCGCCTGAACGAAGACTGGCAGAAATCCCTCCTTAAAAAAGCAGAATCTCATCAAAATACGCTGATGCCCGGTTACACCCATCTTCAACGCGGACAGCCAATTTCCCTGGCTTATCATTTACTCGCTTTTGCTGAAATGGCCGAACGGGATATCAACCGCTGGAAAGCCGCTCAGAATGCAGTTTCTCTTTCTCCTCTGGGAGCTGGGGCATTGGCAGGTTCAACCCTTCCTTTAGATAGAAATTTGACAGCAAAACTTATGGGATTTGAAGGTCCGACTGCCCATGCACTTGACACAGTTTCTGACCGGGATTTCATGCTGGATGCACTTCATGCCGTTTCAACCGGAATGATTCACCTCAGCCGTCAGGCAGAGGAACTGGTGTTGTGGTCAACCAAAGAATGGAATTTTATCCGTCTCGCTGATGAAGTGACAACGGGTTCATCTCTCATGCCGCAGAAAAAAAATCCGGACATGGCAGAACTGATCCGTGGAAAATCTGGAAGAACAACCGGAAATCACGTTGCCTTTCTGACGATGATGAAGGCCTTGCCACTCAGTTACAACCGTGATCTTCAGGAAGATAAACGGTTACTTTTTGATTCGATTGATACCTATTCTGATTGTCTTCAGCTCATGACCATGATGATTGACGGGATGGAAGTTAAAACTGACCGGTTTATTGATGACCTGAAACATGATTTTTCATTGGCAACTGACCTTGCTGATTGGCTGGTCGTTCAGGGAATGCCGTTCAGGGAGGCCCATCATCTGGTTGGAAAAGTAGTGCAATGGTGTGAAGAAAACGGTAAAACTTTACCCGAACTGAATTCCTCTGATCTCGGGCAAATTTCTACTTCCTTTACTGAGTCGGCAGTTTTGGTTTTGAATCCAATAACCTGCCTTGAAAATAAAAAAACCGTCGGATCACCTAATCCCGATTTGGTCGCCGGACAAATTCAAAGCTGGAAAAACCGGTTAAAAATGTAAACCTTTACATATTGCCTGCAGGGCATATTGGGGCTTTTCTCTATTCATATTGTGTTTGATTGTAGTCAAAACAAGTGATTTTGACCTGTTTTAGCAATGTAAACGTTTACATTTTGTGTAAACCCTTTAAAAATAAAATATTAAATAAATAAATACAAAAAGTATTTTTACTTTACTTTTTAATCTTTGTAATGGTGTCAAGTAAAAGAACATCTGAATTTGTGACCTGTGATAAATACGACTTGATCCTTTTTCCCTATCTTTGTTCCATATTAAAAAACGAAAAATGAGGAATTTATGTCAAGACAAGAAATCCAGGATCTGGTACTGGCCTTTGTGTTGATCACATTCAGTTTTGGGCTTTTGTACCTGGTGTAGGATAGTCAGAGTCCCCACTCACTTTACCTCACCTCCTTTGAAACAGTAAAAACCCGGTCCAAGCCGGGTTTTTTTGTTTTATCCCGTTTTTGTTTATTTTTGTGCAACAAAATCCCGATCCCGGGAAAATCATCATTCTGAAAAACCCAATTTGTCTATGAGGGCATTATGCTGTCTCAAACTTATTCTGCTGCAACCGTTGGCGTTGATGCCTATATCGTTGAAGTTGAATGCAATCTCGAAGGTTTGCTTCCCCATTTTGTTACCGTCGGGTTACCTGATTCTGCTGTTAAGGAATCGAAGGAGCGGGTGGCTGGTGCCATCAAAAATTCCGGTTTTACTTTCCCAACAAAAAAAGTAACCATTAATCTTGCCCCCGCTGATGTCAGAAAAGAAGGATCAGGATTTGATTTACCGATTGCAATGGGCATTCTGGCAGCATCGGGTCAGGTTGAATTTCAAGAAATGAACAAATTCCTGCTGCTGGGTGAACTTTCACTTGAAGGGAAAATCCGGCCGGTGAAAGGCGTGCTTCCAATTGCAGTCTCCGCTTTGAAACGGGGATATCAGGGTGTTTTGGTTCCTGAAGAAAATGTGAATGAAGCTGCTGTTGTTGCCGGACTTGAAGTTTATCCGGTTGCCAGTTTACAGGAAGCGGTTGATTTTTTCAACGGCAAAAGAAAAGATCCGCATCAGGTGGATATCGGAAGTTTATTTCAGAGCGGATCGGTTTATCACGAAGATTTTGCTGACGTCAAAGGACAGGAAAATGTAAAGCGTGCCATCGAAGTTGCTGCGGCTGGCGGACATAATATCATCATGATTGGACCTCCCGGAAGCGGTAAAACCATGCTTGCCCGCCGGATTCCAACCATTCTTCCTGCGTTAACGCTTGCCGAAGCCCTTGAATGTACGAAAATCCATTCTGTTTCTGGGTTACTCCCCGAAAAAGCTGCTTTACTGTCTTCAAGACCGTTCCGGTCGCCACATCATACAGTTTCAGATGTGGCTTTGGTTGGTGGCGGACATCATCCACGGCCTGGAGAGATTTCTCTGGCACATCACGGTGTTTTATTTTTGGATGAATTGCCTGAATTTCAGCGAAATGCACTTGAAGTCATGCGACAACCTATGGAAGATGGCCGGGTTTGTATTTCCCGTGCTACGGTTTCGGTTGATTATCCGGCTCAGTTTATGTTGGTGGCTTCCATGAATCCGTGTCCGTGCGGATATTACACCGATCCAAATCATGAGTGTTCCTGCAACCCGAATTCGATTCAGCGGTATGTGTCGAAAATCTCGGGTCCTTTGCTTGACCGGATTGATATTCACTGCGAAGTGCCGGCTGTCGGTTACAGGGAACTGTCACAAAAAGCGCCGGGTGAATCGTCAGTTTCGATCCGTGACCGGGTTGTGAATGCACGAAATCTGCAGCTTCAGCGGTTTAACGGAAAGGCGATTTACTGCAATGCCCAGATGAAATCGAAAGATATCCGGAATTTCTGCAAACTGGATGATGCCGGACATCAGCTTCTCAAAATCGCCATGGACCGGATTGGTCTTTCGGCCCGTGCGTATGACCGGATTTTAAAAGTGAGCAGAACTATAGCGGATCTGGCAGGATCGGAACATATCCGTGCAGAACATTTGTCTGAGGCGATTCAGTACCGTTCGCTGGACAGGAATTTGTTTAATTAGGTGGGGATGGATTTCAATTGACTTAACACATGGTATAACTACTGTTATTTTGGTGATTATTCAACCCCGTTGGGGTGAAAATTCTGAAATTTCACATTTATCATTAACCATTTACTCTTAAGCATTATCCGTTTTCCTATCTTTGCAGTTATGGAAGAACCAGAAATTACCCCTGAACTTATTTTAAATGCGTATTGCCAGGGCATCTTTCCAATGGCAGAACCTGAAACAGGTGAAATTGCCTGGTACTCGCCAGACCCAAGAGGGATTTTCCCAATTGAAACTTATCAACCTAAAAAGTCCCTCCGAAATATCCTGAACCGGAAGTATTTTGAAGTCCGGATTAATTACGATTTTGAAGCTACTATGCTTGGTTGTGCTGAAAACCGTGAAACCTGGATTTCTGACCAGATTATTAACTGGTATTGTGAACTCAATTTTCTCGGGTTTGCCCATTCAGTTGAAACCTGGCGGGATGGTAAATTAGTTGGTGGATTGTATGGGGTTGCAATCGGACAGGCATTTTTTGGTGAATCCATGTTTTCCCGGGAATCCAACGCCAGTAAAGTGGCTCTTCACAACCTTATCATGCGTTTAAAAGAAAGAAAATTCACGCTTTTGGACACTCAATTTACGACCGATCATCTTGAATTCATGGGCGCAGTCAACATTCCCAAAAAAGAGTATCTGAAGCTTTTATCCAAGGCTATAACAAAACCGGCAAAGTTTGACTGAAGGCCAGAAAAAAGTAAATGGTAAAAAAAAGGCGGGTTATTTCCCGCCTTTTTTTTACCATTTCTTCAACTTCCAAAAGGTAAGGAACCCGAGTACTGAAGCAAAGCTCAAACTCATAACGATCAGAAATGCATACGGATTATCTTCCATCGGGATTTTCACATTCATTGAGAATGCACTGACCACAAAGGTTGGAACCATAATTCCAATGGTGATAATGTTCAGGGTTTTCATCAGAATATTCAGGTTGTTACCTACAATTGAAGCTCTGGCATCCATTAAATCAGCAAGAACAGACGTATAAATTTCTGCCTGCCGGTAACATTGTCTGTTTTCAATGGAAAGATCTTCAAGAAATTCCTGATCATCAGTTGTGAACTGAAGTTTGGGAGCATTCAGCCTGAGGCGTTCAATCACGTGGCCATTTGCATTGATGGCGTTAAGATAATAGACCATTGATTTCTGAAGGGAAAATAAAAGAATCAGGTTTTTGTTTTCCATAGCCTGATTGATTTTTCCTTCGATTTCATCAGTAATTTGATTAATGGCCTTTAAATGCTGAGTAAAGTGGATAATGTTGGTATTGAGAATCTTCATTATCAGGTCAGAAAGTCCAGATATCTTGTTAAATCTGCGCCCTTCCGGGAATTCCCAGTTATCACCCGTGACAATTAACAGCTTGTTAGTGAAAACAAAAAGTCCAACTGACTGGATTTTAAATTCAAATGATTTATCACCAGAATAGTTTCTGGGGCTTTTAAAAATGATAACCCAATGGTCATCTTCAAACTCAATACGGGGTACTTCATCAGGGTCAAGGGCAGACTGAACAGTATGGGAATCCAGTCCGTATTTATCAACAAGATTCTGAATATCATTTTCAGAAGGGTGACGAAAAATCAAAACCGGAATACCGGTTTCTGATTCCTGAAATTCCTGAATACGGTTGTTGTCAAGCAGATATTTTGAGATCATAAAACCTCTTTTCTAAAGGCTGAAAGGTTTTTTTCGAAACCGGAGGGCTGATGCAGATAATTGGACTTATTTATCGTTTTAAGGTAGGTGTTTTTTGTGGGAATGAAAAGATAGACTGGGTGGATTTCGAGAATTTTAAGCGGGTTCTAATGGAAACAGAGAAACTCAGTTGGGCACCGAGTTTCTCAGTAAGATTGTCAATGATTGAGGACAGCTGGGCATTTACTTCATTTTGCCCTGACCAGTTCCATTACAAGTGCCGGTTCCTGAACCTGAACCTTTATTTCCGCCCTTGTTTCCTTTACCAGAACCATTTTTGCCACCCTTGGTTCCGTTACCATTTTTACCACCGTTTTTTGAACCGGCATTGTCATTGATTCCGTCGCCGTTGGCATCCACATATCCTTTACCTGATTTCACGCCTGTGTAATCAGCATCTTGACCGTTGGGAATTCCATCGCCATCAGCATCAGGGGCGTTGTCATTAAAACCGTCACCATTCATGTCAACAAATCTTGGTCCGTGTTGAGTTGGTGTGGTTTGAGCAGTTGCAGCAGTTGCCATGAAAATAAGAAGTCCGGCAAGTGTGAGAAGAGTTGAGAAGCGTTTCATGATTTTATCCTTTGAGTTTGGTTTGTTTTCCCTGGTGGTTGTCATCAGGAGTTGTCTGTTGTTAATTCAATTGCCGTGCCGAAAAATCGGGGAAACTGGAAAGTGAAAAAAATACAAAGGATAAGTCGTATATAAATAAGGGGTTGTGGATATTGTAAGTTAATAAATCAATCCCATTTTCACGGATCTGATTAACCTGAGAAGCGACCGTCCGGTCGTAAAACCGACCAGACGGACGAAAAAATCAATACATCATTCTTAGGTTTAGGCGGATTGTAGTTCCGGGTTCCAAAACTTTAAATCCACTCGAAAACGGATCTCTGACATAAGACAGGTGTCTCGTATAAGTGTGGTTGAGCAGGTTTTCAACATCAAGTTCCAGATAAACCGGTGAAAGGTCTGCAAAGAGCCCGGCATCCAACCGGTTCCAGGCTTTTCCGGAAGTTTCAAGCAATCCGGAATCAACCCGTTTCTGCACATTTTCCCAGGTATGTCTCAGCCAAAACCGGGTTCCAAAATAAACCGGTGATTTTAATGTCGAAATCAGCTGAAGAGGAAGAATTTCAGTAAGAGGTTTGCCGGTTGTCCGGTTTTCGCCATACGTGTAAACCAATCGTGAATCAGCAAATTCAGAATTGGCACCAACTGTAAGGCCTGCAAGAAAGGCATTGATGTTCGTATAAGTTTGATATTTTTGCGTGCCGACTGTTCTTGCAGAAGGACTCACATAATCCAGAATATAACTTCCGAACAGATCAGCAGAAAAAACAGACCACTGCAGATTTGTTTTTAATGAACTTCTGATCGGTTGAGTTAAAGTCGGATTTCCACTCCACCAGGGTTTACCTGCCATCCGTTGAACTTTAACGAACAAAGCCTCAGCTTCCGGGAAATCTGCTGAAAAATCCAACATGCTGCTCAACGTGAGTTGATCTGCAAACAATTCAGTACGAGTTACCGATAGACCCGCAACAGGGAAAATGCGATTATCTTCAGCATCCTGATAAACTGCTTTGTAATAGGCCGTATTTTTATCATCACCAGTCTGATAGGTAGCAAATCCACCTTTACCAGTAATTTGAAACCCGGCAGCATTTATCGTATAAATGATATTTCCGGCAAAAAGTCCAACAGCCGGCAATAAATGATTATTGAGAGTCATCATTCCGTTTGCCATGACAATTTTGTTATCGGCGTCCCAATTCCGGTAGTAAACTTCAAATAAATCTGATTTTAGTCCAACCGTCAGATTTTTTGCATCTGTTTCCATTGGCATGGAATTCACTCTCAGTTCATTGTTCATCAGGTGATCGGTGTAGTTGAAATATAGTTTGTAGGATTCAAATCCGACAGATCCGTTATAAACCACACTTTTAATTTCATCCATCTGCAGGTACGGAAATGAAATATTTTCAGAAATCATCAGGTTTGCTGAATAATCCCAACTTCCCGCTTGGCCCATGAATGTTCCTTCTCCCAGTCTGAAACTGGTATTTTCCTTGTAACCATACAGATCTTTGAAAGATTTTCCGTTTCCGGCAGAATAGGGAAGACCGGTTGCAAACCGAAAAGACGCCCGGTTATTAAAACCTTCACCCAATACCGAAATGTCAGTTTCGGAAGTGTGACCGGTAATATGTGAAGCTGATCCGGAAAAGAGTAAAGCCTCCCTGGGCCGTGACCGGTGGATAACAATTGCACCACCAAGTCCTGATTGAAGATTGGCAGATGATTTTACCAGTTCAACCGATTCTATTTCAATTGGGTTGATTCTGGAAAGTGGTGCATCCATCCGCATCGGACAGGCGTTGTGGTACCGTTCACCATCAATAATGACCGTAAAATCGCCACGTTTCATACCGTCAGCATAAACATCCTGAGCTAAAAACGAACCTTTGGTAATAATATTAAATCCACCAAGTTCAAGAATCGAATTCATTTTGCTCTTTTCCATCGGGAAAACCTGCTGACTGAGCGTATATTTTTTACCGAAAACGGTAATTTGCTTTAAATCATAGACCTTTGTTGAATCCTGTGCAAGAATTGAATTTGCATATAATACGAGTAACAGACCTGATAATATTATTCTGTAAAGCACAAAGCCTCCATAAATTGAGTTAAGTCATTTAATAAAAATGAAAAACGGGAACACCTGAAGTGAACCGTAAATTAAAAAACAAGGGAGAAAAGACTCAGACTAAAACGGGAGGTTTGATCAGCTCTGAAGTATAACCGGCAGAGAGATATTGGGAGTTATTGTTTTTTCGGAAGGAAGTTAACTTACACACCAGACCGGGCAAAATTGCCGGCTGTTGGGTAAATTCAGAAACTGATAATTTCGAAATCAATTTAGGGAGCTGAGATTCACCTGCTTTTAACGGATCAGGTTGTTCTTCTTCATCGACGGCTTTTACTTGTTTTTTGAGGTAACATTTTCCGTCGCAGGCGACCACCTTTTTTTCACAGACAGAATTGGCAATTGATTGCTGTTTCAGAAAAAACAAGCCATAGATCATCCCGATCCGGTTTACCTGGATAAAAACAAGCAATAAAGCAATTGCGGGAATAAGCCGTGATGTCGAAAAAAATCGAATCATAATTAGGGATTAACCACGAAAAGCACGAAACACACGAAAAAATACCAAAAGACAGTTTTTTATGGAAATGCAAATAACTTTGAAACCATTTTTGAAATGGTAAAATTGGCATTTAACTAAAAGAATTTGTCTCCTTTCGTGTATTTCGTGTGTTTCGTGGTAAAAGTATTGTGTTTTACCGGTGCCGTCCGCTCATTTCACCGAGACGACCGGAGAATTCACTTTTGCTCACATAAACTGATTTGATTCCGCCGATGAGTTCCAGACGTTTTTCAGCAAACAGATTTGCAGCTTCGTAGGTCGGAATGTTGTTTTCACGGGCGATGGAATAAATTTTGAGCATCAGATCATAAATACTTCTTGCCTGAGTTAATGCTTTTTCCTGATTGTAACCTTCAAGTTCATTGGCAACGTTAATCAGTCCGCCGGCATTGATCACATAGTCAGGTGCGTAGAGAATTCCTTTTTCAAGAAGCATTTGTCCGTGTTTTTTCTCATCAGCAAGCTGATTGTTTGCAGCACCGGCAATGATTTTTGCTTTCATTTTCGGGATGGTTTCATCGTTTACCGTTGCACCAAGGGCACAGGGTGAATAAACATCCATATCCAGATCAAAAAGTTCGGAAGGTGAAACACCGATTGCACCATAATCATTCACAACCCGGGTTACCCGTTCATCATCAATATCGGTGATGTAGACTTTGCATCCTTCTTTTCTTAAATGCCCAACCAGATAAGAGCCCACATGTCCGGCACCCTGAACCGCAATCGTTTTTCCGGTGAGAACATCCGTACCGAACATTTCTTTTACTGTGGCCTTTATTCCCATGTAAACACCAAGTGCCGTAACCGGTGACGGGTCACCCGAACCACCCAGTTGTTTTGAAATTCCGGTTACATATTTCGTTTCAGCACGAACCCATTCCATATCCCGGGTTTCGGTGCCCACATCTTCAGCCGTAATGTACCGACCGGCAAGTCCTTCAATGAACCGGCCGAAAGAACGGAAAAGAGCTTCGTTTTTATCAGTTTTTGGATTTCCGATAATGACGGCTTTTCCACCACCGAGATTTAGACCGGCAGCAGCAGCTTTGTAAGTCATTCCGCGGGAAAGGCGAAGCACATCTTTCAGTGCAGCAGCTTCATCTTCGTAAGCCCACATCCGGGTTCCGCCAAGTGCAGGTCCGAGGGTCGTGTTGTGAATTGCAATGATGGCTCTGAGTCCGGTACGATTGTCAGAAAGATAGACAACCTGTTCGTGGTCACGCAGGCTCATCGAATTAAAAACGTCCATTTTTTGGTCTCCTATGGTTTGGTCATTGGGTCTGAGTAGGTCCGGAATTCTGAAGCAGCCACCTGGACATGAATAAAATCATTTTCCTGGCGGATGGTCACCGGTATTTCAAATGCTTCACGGATTGCAGTTTCGGTCAGAACTGCGGATGCAAATCCGGATTTATAAAGTTGTCCGCAACGTAAAATCACGGCATGAGTACTGAAACTGGCAGCTAAAGTCAGATCGTGGCAGGCAGTGATTATGGTACAGCCGGTTTGAATCTGAAGATCTTTCAGCAACCTGAATATTTCAATCTGATGTTTCAGGTCGAGATGGGCTGTGGGTTCATCCAGAATGATGCAGCCGGCTTGCTGAGCCAGTGCCCGGGCAATCCAAACCCGTTGCTGTTCACCACCCGAAAGCTGGGCAATTGGTTTCCCCTTTAAATGGGAAATGTCAGCCTTTTTGATGGCAGAATCAATCTGAATCTGGTCATGTTCTGAAAGCAATCCCATCCAGCTTAAATATGGGGTTCTTCCTGTCGAAACCAGTTCTTCAACGACCATGTTGAAAAGTAAATCCTGCTTTTGGGGAACATAGGCTACATTTTTTGCCCGTTCACCGGCAGAAATGGAACTGAATTCACGTCCGTCAAAAAAAACGGATCCGGAATCAGGTGTTAAAATCCCGCACAATAATTTGAGAAGTGTTGATTTTCCGCTGCCATTGGCCCCAACAACAGAAATAAAACTTCCGGCCGGAAAGTCAAAAGAGACCTGATCAAGGGCGTGAAATTTTAGTCCCGGATAGTGAAAAGAAACCGAGTTAAGCCGAAAACTCATGTGGACTGCTTTCGCATTAAGTCAATAAAAAAGGGCGCACCAAGAAAGGCGGTAATGGCACCAACGGGAAGTTCAACCGGGAAAAGAGCAGCCCGGGCAATCCAGTCAGCAATCATCAGGAGCATACCGCCGCCAAGAAAAGAAAACGGAATCAGGTAACGGTGGTCAAAACCATAAAACCGGCGTAAAATGTGCGGAATGACAAGACCAACAAACCCAATAATTCCGCTCACACAAACTGCAAGCGCTGTCAGTGCTGAAACATAAAGATAGGAGACTTTCTTAATCCGGTCAACGGGAATCCCAACCTGACTCGCAACTTCTTCTCCGGTCAAAATCAGGTTGTAGGCGTAGGAATAACGGTAAACAAGCAGAATGATCAGAAGAATAATCGGGAAAAGCGTGAAAATAACGGATGATGATCCAAGGCTTAGATTGCCCATCAGCCAGGTGATAGCCGTTCTGAGTCCATCGCCAAGAAAAGTGAAGGACATAAAAATCAGAGCCGAGACAAAAGCACCCATCATGACACCACCTAAAAGCAGGCGGCCATTGTCAATCCGGCCATAACGGAGCCCGGTAAAATAGACAACTACCATGACCAGAACTGCACCGGTAAAAGCACCACCAATCTGAAAAGAAAAGAGAGAAGCACCCAGAATCAACGGAAGGATTGCACCGAAAGAGGCACCTGAACTTATCCCCAGAATGTAGGGTTCGGCAAGCGGATTTCTGACAATGAGCTGAAGTACAAGTCCTGAAACGGCAAGAGCACCACCGGTCATGAGTCCGTTTATAACTCTTGGCAACCTGACTTCCCACAAGATTGAAGATAAAATCGGATCGTCAAATCCGTTCAGCAGCATCTGAACCGAAACGCTTCCGGGTTGAACGAAAAGGCAAAAAAGGAAAACGGGGATTAAAACCAAAATCCAGACAGAAAGATGAAGCAGAAGTGTGTTTACACGAAAAGTCATGGTTGTAACCTGGAATTCAGATCTGCAACCGCATCAGCAACCCGGGGTCCGGGGCGAAGATACAAATCAGGATTTACTTTGAAGACTTTCCCCGATTTTACTGCTTTCAGATTTTTGAACGGACCTTTAAACAATTCAGGATCCGGGTCAACTTCGGATGGCCAGAGAATAACATCCGGGTTCATCTTTAATAATCCTTCCTGATTGATAACCGGATATCGTTCAGGTCCGGATGGCACAACATTGAAACCGCCTGCTTTTTCAAGAATATCATCAAGAAAAGATCCTTTAGCTGCAGAAATCAGTGGTTTTTCATTAAGCAGTACAAAAATGGAAGGTTTTACTGGAAGGATGGTCAGGTTTTCCGCCTTTTCGGTCATTGAGTTGACAACAGAATCGGCCTGGATTTCGTGACCTGTTAACTTTCCAAGCAATTGAATCGTTGCAAGAATTTGATCCCAGGATGACGGATTGATGGTAAAAACAGGAATCCCGGCACTTTTCGCCCGGTCAGAAATGGCCTTTGGATTTCCGTCAGCAGTAACAAGAATTAAATCGGGCTGAAGCTGAAGCATAGCTTCCAGATTTGGGTTGGTTAGACCGCCGGTTTTGGGTTTTGATTTGGCTGCATCCGGGAATGTGCAAAAATCAGTTACGCCGGCAATTTGATCTCCTGCACCAATAGCAAACAGGATTTCAGTAATGTTGGGAGCCAGGGAAATGATTTTTTCGGGGCGGATTGGAACGGATACATCATGCCCGATGGCATCGGTAACTGTTATTCCGGGTTTTACTTCTTTTTTGGGTGAACAGGAAGGAAGCAATGCCAAAGCGAAAAGTAAAAATGCAATGAAAAATCTTTGGGAAAAGTCCCTTTCTGTTGGAAGAAACTTAATTCTTAGTTCCATATCCACCAGATTAAACCGAAATGAACCCGTGAAATCGGCATCGGGTAACCCTGATACAACTCATAAGGTTCATTGGTCACATTTTCCCACGTCAGGTGGAAAATAATATCACTTACCTTTGCTCTGATAAGAAGATCAACTTTTTTAGTATTGCCCGATTTTGTATTCGGGTCGTAAAAAACAGAGTTATACCGGTTATCCAGATAAACGCCGATGCCTGAACTCTGATACGTTCCTTCAACCCCGGCTTTCAGATAAAGGTGGTCAGTAAAAAACAGATCGGTATAGAAAAATCCGAGCTGAACTTTATGGTTGGGAAGAACTCCGGAATCAGTAAACAGATAAGTTCCTTCAGTTTCAAGAACATTCCAGGAATGAATAAATGAGACGAAAAGGGAAGTTGATGAAAGATCAGGTGCAGCCCCGATACTTGCAATTGAATCAGGAACGACACGACCGGTGGTAACGCCGGCTCCAGAAAGTTCGGTATGGGTTGCAGCCAATCCGGCAGACCAAACGAACTTATCGCTGACCTGTGTAATTTTTATTTCAGTTTCTCTGATATAATCTGTCAGATCGTAATTCTGACCTTTTCCTTTGAGATAAGCATCAAGCCAGGAAACCGGGCGTTCGGTCATACTGTATCTACCTGAAAAAATAAAACCGAAAAGGGGAATTTCACCAGTTCCGAACAGTTTTTTGCCATCAGCTTGCCGGTTGTTAAATTCATGACGGTAACCAGCTCTGAGTGAAGCACCCATCCAGTCCCACTCTGCCTCTCCGCCAACCGGGATATGACGGTAACGCGTGTAATCGGGTAAATAATTTGAACCCTGAATCTGTTCCTGCCGGATTCCTGCAATAAATCTGAGACTTACCGCAGATAGGTTGAACCCAAGCTGATTGGTAATCTGGTTGATATCATATCTGGATGACGTTGTCGATACTTGATTATTTAAATCGTCTGCAGGTCTTTTTGTCTTTGAAAAACCAGTCTGGTAACCAGATAGCAGGCGGTTGGTTACGATCAACCCATAAAGTGTATCAGAAAAATTCCATGCAATCTGAGAAACAAAAAGCCGGTGTTTTGAAGTTGCTGCCGGTGAAATAAATCGTGTTGTAATCGGGTTTGATCTTGAACTTTCACCCGTAGCCAGAAGGGAATCATCCATACCTCCCGGATTTCCAGAAGACAGACGGTCGGAAGAGAAAAAGTAGTCAATTGAATTCCGGGTTCCTATCTGCTGGTGAAACCGTGCCGTAACCTGATACTGATCAGCTGAACCGGGCAAAACTCCCGAAGTGCCACTGGTTCCTTCAAAAGGACCATCAAAGGTTTTTCGTCCAACGCCAAACTGACCTGACCAGTTTTCTGTAAGTTTAGCTGTGAAAACGCCTTCAAATTGCTGTAAATTATCAAATCCCTGCTGATAGGAAATGGTTGTAACCGGAACTGAATATGTTTTGAGCGGACCGCTTACTTCCCAACTGATTGGTGCCTGACCCACGAGGGATGAAACGGGTTTCATTCCGGCGAGTGTACTGATCATCAAAAAAGAAGGGTACAATCCGCCGGTAACAAGGTCGGTTACTTCCATTCCGTTCAGTAAAAAACTTTGGTCGGAAGGTCTTAAACCATGATAAAAAAAGGAGGACCTTTGACCGGTTCCGTAAAGGGAATATTTTATTCCCGGTTCGGCCAGGTTTTGGGCATCTGTAAGATCATAAAAATCACGATAATACCGTGAAGAGTCTGAAAAGTCGTGATAAAAAATGGCTGACTGAGCCGGAGTTACCCGTTTTGAAGTGGTTACATGACTGTGTTCAGAAGAGTCAGGTTGGACAGACTGAAACGAAAAAGAAAGCGCAAGGAGAGCAAATTGTATCATATCAGAGTGGATTCAATCCGGATGAAATCCTTTTTTTTGATTCGTAAGCCAGTTTTGAAATATATTGAACTGAGGGGATGATATCATCAATTTTTGCAGTAGCCAGAGGAACTGAATCGTAAACCACAAGGTTTTCTTCGTTATTTATCGCCATAAGAGAGAACCCGCCATAATCCATCCCCAGATTGTTTCTAAGCAGGAATTCAGTCAGTTCGGGTTCCAGTTTAATAGTACCGGCAATTGAAAAATATTTCAGCATGGGTTCTTTAACCTGGTTTTCGATGGTAATTACAATGACTTCCTGAATAATCTCTTTACCATCAATTACTTCCATAGGTAGTCTTAAAAGGTAATTGCTGTGAACTTCAGTGTAAGATCCGCCAAGTTTTGTGGAAACTGATTCAACGATTTCAAGCAGAGTGTAGGGCATAATTTTACCTGGTTAATTCGTCAAAAAGCATTTTGGTTATAATTCCGGTTGCAATAATACCATTGTTTTCGATGGTTTTTTTCTCGTCAGCCTGATTTTCACAAATGACCGCAAAGGAAACAACGTGATCCTGGAACGTAATCAGGCCAAAGTCACCTTTAAGTTTAAATGTACCGCCAGACCGGTGAGCAAGAGAAAAACCCGGTGAATCAATCGGCATAAACCGGGGAGACATCGTATCATCGTTCGAATTGCGCATCAAATAAAGAATCTGATCACTTACTTCACGATTTACAATTTCACCGTTGTAAAGTTTTTCTGCGAGAGAAGTCAGATCAGCAGCCGTTGAGTAAGCTACTCCAAAATTCTTTGACTCATCTGATGACGATTTGGTATCATATCTTAAAAATTTGTTTAAAAGTTTGGTGTCTGTCAGCCCGTATTTTGCCATGACCGAGTTAACGTAGCCGGTTTGGGATTGAATATCAGACCCGAACTGATCAATTACCGCATTCGTTGCAACATTATCACTGGCGATAATTGTGAGTTTTGCAAGATCACTAAGCAGGAAAGTATAATTTCCATCAAGAAATTGAATGTCACCCGATCCGCCAACTTTATCTTTTTGATTGATTGCTGTCTTTGCTTCAGCTTTCAGAATTCCGTCCTGAACGGCCTGATACCAGGCGGCAACGACCGGAACTTTAATCATGGATGTTATTGGAATCCGCTCACGGGCATTAATCGCAATTGATTTGCCTGATTTTAAATTTCGGGCTAAAACACCCACTTTTACCTGATATTGTTCAGCAATTGAAGCAATTTTTTCTTCAATTGTGAGTGTGGGTTTTGGTGTGGTATCTGTTGCAGATTCAGTTGTTGCCGACCAGGTACCACCGGTTTTTGGTTTTGTGGTTTCAGTGCTTCCGGAACAACCGGCAAACATGGCCGACAAAACAATAATGGCAAATAAATAAGATAAAGTTTTCATTTTCACTCATATTCAGAATTGCTAAGATAGGAAATGGATTCCGGTTGTTAAAAACCTTGTCAGGATAAAAGTTTCTTTTTGACGGGGAATCAGGTAAATTAGGAAAAATGACCAGACTTTCCGGGAAAAAAAATAGTTACAAGTGGTAAGTGATATGTGGTAAGTGGTAAGGGAATTGGTATCCTGAAAAAATAAATGCTCCTCGATACCCCGTTATTTATACCATGCATCTTTCAACTGAATACATATCACATATCACTGACCACCTATCACTTAAAAAAGGACTTAACATCGTCTGATGGCTATCGAAAACAAACAAAACCGGAGACAACCATGAAACCGTTAGCCAGTCTGATGTGGGTAGATGATGAAATTGATCTGCTTTCTGCTCATCTCACTTTTTTACGTTCAAAAGGATATGAAGTCGAAGCCGTTTCCTCGGGCTATGATGCCATTGATATTCTAAGTAAACGGCCTGTTGATCTTGTTTTTCTTGATGAGAACATGCCGGGCATGGGCGGACTCGCAACTTTAGCAGAAATCAAAAAACTCTACCCGAACTTACCGGTTATTATGATAACCAAGTCAGAAGCCGAAACCTTGATGGAAGAAGCAATTGGCAAACAGATTTCTGATTTTCTGATAAAACCGGTGAATCCGAGTCAGATATTGCTTTCACTTAAAAAAATTCTGGACAATACCCGTATCAAAACGGAAGTGACCAGCCGGGATTATCTTCAGAACATACGAAAACTTTCGATGGATATTGAAGATGCAAAAACAGCAGATGACTGGCTCAGAGTTTTTCAGGAACTTACCCGTTGGGAGCTTTCAATTGCTGATCTGAAAGACGAAAGTTTGGGCACGATGCTTTCAGATCAGAAAAACGATGCCAATATACGGTTTATCCGGTTTATAGAGGATAATTATAAAACCTGGGTAGGGCAGAAACCCGGCGAACGCCCCATGCTGAGCGTTGATATCCTGGATAAAATTGTGCTTCCTTCTGTAAAAACAGGAACACCTACTTTTTATATTGTGATTGATTGCCTTCGTTCTGATCAGTGGATCCAATTTGAACAGCGATTGGCCGAATGGTTCAATTTTGAAACGAAATACTATTATTCAATTCTGCCAACGGCAACTCCATTTTCACGGAATTCTCTCTTTTCTGGTCTGTATCCGTCAGAAATAGAAAATAAATATCCTGATCTGTGGTCTTATTCGGTTGATAATGAAGAATCACTCAACGCCCATGAATCTGAACTGATGAAGGAGTTTTTTAAACGGAAAGGTCATGTTTTCAATCAGGATCCCCGTTATTTCAAGATTAATACCGCAAATGAGTCGAAAGTATTGGAAAGTTCCATCGGAAATCTGATCAAAAATGACCTCACTGCTATTGTCATTAATTTTGTTGATATGGTTTCGCATGCCAGAAGTGATATGGCCATACTGAAGGAACTTGCTCCCGATGAAACGGCTTACCGGAGTCTTTCAAATTCCTGGTTTGAAAATTCGTTTCTCAGAGAGTTATTAATCACGCTGAGTAAACATCAGGTTTCTGTTATTATTACCAGCGATCACGGTTGTATCAGGTGTTTCAGAGGTGCCCGGGTGAATGCAGATAAAGAAACAAGTACAAATCTGCGTTACAAATACGGACGGAATCTGAATGTTGATACCAAGGATGCTGTTATAATCAGAAATCCGAATGATTATAGGCTTCCGAAACTTTCAGGTAACACGAACTATATCATTGCTAAAAACGATGTTTTTTTCCTTTATCCGAACAATTACAATTATTTCCAGAATCAGTTTCGTGATACTTTTCAGCATGGAGGTATTTCCATGGAAGAAATGCTTGTTCCGGTTTCTGTTCTGACGCCAAAAAATCCTGTGAGGTAACTGTGAAACGTGCGATCTATTTTTCTGACGGACCCGAAGCAACCTATCAATTGGGTCGCCGTCTGGCTGACCAGCTTGAGGGTTCTGAATGTATTGCGCTTGTAGGAGATCTTGGAACAGGAAAAACCATGCTTGTGAAAGGCATTTGCGAAGGACTAGGCATTCAGCTCGATAAAATCAGTTCACCAACCTTTGCCATTGTCAATGAATATTTGGGTAACTGCCCGGTTTACCACTTTGATTTTTACCGGATCACAAAAGTAAACGAATTGTATGATATCGGAATTGAGGAATATCTGTCAAGAACTGCAGTAAAGTTGATAGAATGGGCCAACCTTTTCCCTGAAGTTCTTCCGAAAAATGTCATTACCATTTCATTTACAGAGGTTCATGCAACTGAACGAAAAATAAAGGTGGAATGAAGCCGGAATAAGTGGTAAGTGGTATGTGATAGGTGGTAAGTAAATTAATTGAACTAATTTTTTAAACTGACCCAAAAGCATACCCAGTTCAACGACTTAACACTTATCACAGATCACCTACCACTTATCACTTATCACAATTTCCCATGATTCTTTCTATTGATACGTATTCTTCTATTTGCGGTGTAGCCCTTTTTGACGGTGAAAAATTAATCGCCGGAAATCAGGAAAGAGTTCCCAATCGTCACAGTGAAGTTCTGTTGCCGATGATTGACTCTGCCTTGAAAAAAGCCGGAATTCAGGTTGATGAATTGACCGGTGTTGCCGTTATTTCGGGTCCGGGTTCTTTTACCGGGTTACGGATTGGTGTGTCAACTGCCAAAGGTTTATGTATGGGGTCTGACCTTCCGCTTATCAGTATCGGAACTTTTGATGCCTGGGGTGAATTGGTTCAGGAACTTGCGAATGAAGGAAAGAAAACAGAAATTGGTATTCTTATAGATGCCCGTCAGGGAGACTGGTACGGTTCTGTTTTTACTCATAATGGCTGGGAAAAACCAATTTGCACTGATTTGCAAGCCTGGATTTTGCAGCATCCTGAAGTAAAAACCTGGGTTTATGAATCTGACCAAACCCTCAGCGGACACGGAAAAAGCTGGTTAAATGTTTATGACCGGCTTCATGACCATCATTTGGCTCAAGCAGCAGCCAGAATCGGGTTTCACCGGCTGAAAAATGGAGTAATTGAAAACCTCCATGAATTTGAACCGGTTTATATCAAAGACTTTATTGTACGGGTTCCTGCAAACCCATCACTGATTTAAGGATTTTTTTCATGGCCTGGTTTAAGCGAAAAGAAGCAAATATTTCTGCAACTGAAGCTGAAAAAAAAGAAACCCCTGATGGACTCTGGAGTAAATGCGAAAAATGCGGAACCATGCTTTATAAAAGGCAGCTGGTTGAAAATGCATACGTCTGTTATAAATGCAGTTTCCACTTTCGTGTAGGTTCTGAAGTTTATTTTAGCCTCCTTTTTGATAACAATGAGTTTGAAGAATATGATGCCAACATGATCTCAAAAGATATGCTTGGTTTTGTGGATACCAAAAAATACAGTGACCGAATTAAAGCAACCATTAAAAAATCGGGACTGAATGACGCCTGCAGATATGCCTCAGGTACGATAAATGGCATGCCTGCTGTCATTGCCTGCATGGACTTCAGTTTTATTGGTGGTTCAATGGGTTCTGTAATGGGTGAAAAAATTGCACGGGGAATCGATAAAGCCATCGAGAAAAAATGTCCGTTCATCATGATTTCAAAATCTGGTGGTGCCCGGATGATGGAAGCTACTTTTTCACTGATGCAAATGGCAAAATCAAGTGCCAAACTAACCCAGCTGGCCGCAGCAAAGCTTCCGTATTTTTCTGTTTTAACCGACCCGACAACAGGTGGTGTAACTGCTTCATTTGCAATGTTGGGTGATTTCAATATTGCAGAACCAGGTGCACTCATCGGTTTCGCCGGTCCAAGGGTGATCCGGCAAACGATCGGAAAAGATCTTCCTCCAGGGTTTCAGACCTCAGAATTTGTTCAGGATCACGGTTTTCTCGATTTCATTGTCACCAGACAGGAAATGAAAGAAAAAATCGGAAACCTGATGGCGATGCTGAAGTAAGTTTAGTTTTGGAAATGGTTCTCCGTTTTTCTAATTGTTAACGGGGTTGTCATTCCCGCGAAGGCGGGAATCCATGTTATTCTTCCCCAATAAAATCCTTTTTTAATTCCCCAAGAAATTCAAACCATTTTTACCAGGTAATGTATGCATGTTCGTTTAATTGATGTTCCGATGGATTTAGGTGCCGGCAGGCGTGGTGTTGATATGGGACCGTCAGCACTCCGGCTCGCAGGAATTAAAGAAAAAATTGTTGCAATGGGGTTTTCGGTTGAAGATGATCAGGACGATATTTTCGTACCGATTCCTGAACATGGTCATGTTGAGAATAATAAACTCAAGTTTTTAAAAGAAATTATTACCACATGCGAACATCTTGCTCATCGTGTTGAACTGGCAAAAGAAGGTGGCTTTTTCCCTATAGTGATGGGTGGTGATCACTCAATAGCAATCGGAACCATTGCCGGACTTTCATCATATTATAAAAAACAGGGAAAAAAACTGGGAGTAGTTTGGGTAGATGCTCATGCTGATATGAATACTCCTGAAACTTCGCCAACCGGGAATATTCACGGTATGCCACTTGCCGTAAATATCGGTCTTGGTGCACCTGAACTTGTCAATCTTTATGGCAATTTTCAGAAACTTGACCCCAAAAATGTGGCTCTTATTGGAATTCGTGATCTCGACCGTGATGAAAAAAAGAATGTTAAAGCCCGTGGAATTAATGCTTACACCATGGCAGACATTGACCGGCTTGGTATTTATGCCGTCATTCAGGAAGCAATAACCATTCTGAAAGAACGGGTGGATGTTATTCATATCAGTTTTGATGTGGATGGAATGGATCCCGGAGTTGCTCCGGGTGTGGGTACACCGGTTCCGGGCGGACTCAGGTTCCGTGAAACCCACCTGATTATGGAAACCCTTGCAGAAACCGGTTTGGTTGGATCTATGGAAATTACTGAGATTAACCCGATTCTTGATATCCGGAATCAAACTGCTGAAACGGCAGTTGAAATGGTTTGCAGTGCACTCGGGAAAACAATTTTGTAAACTTCTAATGTAATTCTAAACCTGAGAACTCGATTTCATGACTTAAGGTGATTACATTTAAATGTTTATTTTTAATCAATTTGCAGGAATAAGGAGTCAGCTATGGAACTGATCAGGACAATTGCAGAAGCACATGATCTTGTTGAAAAAATCCGTCTGAGTGGCAGGCTGATTGGTTTAGTCCCGACAATGGGTGCTTTGCACCGTGGTCACCTGATGCTGGTTGATGAAATTCGTGATCATGTAGATGTTATAATCATGTCCATTTTTGTGAATCCACTCCAGTTTGGTCCGAATGAAGACTTTGAACGGTATCCCAGAACACTTGATTCTGATGTTGAACTGGCCGAATCGGTAGGTGTTGATTATATTTTTTGTCCGGATGTTAGTGAAATGTATGCCAGAAATATGAAAACCCGTGTTGTGGTCTCCGATTTACCCGATCATCTGTGCGGACTTTCCCGTCCGGGGCATTTTGATGGCGTAACCACAGTTGTTTCCAAATTGTTTAATATTCTCAAACCTCATGTTGCTATTTTTGGACAGAAGGATGTTCAGCAAGCTATAATTATTCAGAAAATGGTCAAGGATTTAAGTATCGATGTTAAAGTACTTACACTTCCTATCGTCAGAGAAGTTGACGGACTTGCCATGAGTTCCCGCAACAGTTACCTCTCTGAAACCGATCGTCTTGAAGCAGTCAAACTTTTTCAAAGTCTAAATTTTGCAAAACAAATGATTGTTACTGGTGAACACGATTTATCCCTTATCATTAACGCAATTAAAAATTTTATCACCACCGGAAATTCTGCCGAAATTGACTATATCAGCCTGGTGGATACAGAAACGCTTGAAGAACTTACTGAATTAAAAGAAGGTAGTTCTGTGCTGATTGCAATTGCCGTTAAGTTCGGAAAAACACGTTTGATTGATAATCTGACAGTGAAAATTCCGGTTTTTGAACATGTCGAATGAAAAATGGAACCTTGTTAAACACTTTGTTGTCTCTATAATTGGTTTCAGACAGTTTGTCATAATCCGGTTTTGGCAATATTTTTGCACATCGGGTAACAGGTTTTAAAAATAAAGAGGAAAATATGAGCGATTTAAGACAATTTGAACAAGTAGACTCAGCAGCAACCCCTGCCCGTACGGCATCCGTGGCTGCGGCTGACCTGATGAATAAAGTTTTTATGTGGATGACCGTCGGTCTGGGTTTAACCGGATCTATTGCCCTCTACATTTCATCCTCACCAGAATTGATGGCTGGAATTACAGGCGGAACCGTTCTCGTTCTTTTCCTGATTCAGATTGGGCTCGTCTTCTGGCTTAGTGCCCGTGTAATGGCTATGCAACCCCTAACTGCCACGCTGGTATTTTTGGGTTACTCTGCACTTACCGGAATTACCTTAACTCCGATTTTTATGATGTACACTGCTTCATCAATCGGAATGACCTTTATTGTTACTGCCGGAACTTTTGGTGCGATGGCAACCTGGGGAATGGTAACCAAAACGGATCTGACCAAAATGGGAAATATTCTCATGATGGCACTTATCGGACTCATTATCGCCAGTGTAGTCAATATTTTCATGGGCAGTGGGTTGATGAGCCTTGTGATTTCTGGCGTTGGTGTACTCATCTTTACAGGTTTAACAGCCTATGATGCACAAAAGATTAAGGATATGAGCATTCAGTACCAACACGCTGATGGCGACACCCAAACCCGGGTAGCGATCATTGGTGCACTGACTCTTTATCTGGATTTCATCAACCTTTTCCTCATGCTTCTCCGTTTTATCGGGGATCGCAGATAATCATTAGTCTTAGTTTGATTTATAAAAAAGGCGGAATTCAAACCGCCTTTTTTATTTTGAAGTAACTTCGAATTATTATTCACTCAAGGAAAATTTCCACCCGTCCCTCGATACATCCCTATCCCGATTCTCGGGATGGGACACTCGGGATTACACACTTAGTGACCTTTCGCTAACAGTTCCCATTTTTAACCACCCACAATCAGTCACCCGTCACTTGTCCCATGTCCCTGGTATTAAAGATTGATCTAAAAAAAATACATCGTTCTGAAAAGTGTACGTTTTTTTTTTTCCATAATGAATCAGTGTAGTTGAAATTACCCGTTCTGAATGGGTTTTATTCTTTGGCACGGTAGTTGCTTAAGATATAAGCGTCTTGATTAAGACAATAAACCTAACTGTTCAACCTAATTTTTCGGATACTACAATGAAAAAAGTTCTTTTTGCTCTTCTTACCCTTTCCTTCTTTGCTGTTGCTTGCGGACCTAAAGGCCCTACACCTGAAGAAATCGCTGCTAAACAAGCTGATTCCATCCGTGTTGCTGATTCTACCGCTGCTGTTGCTGCTGCTGAAGCTGCAATCCTGAAAGCTAAAGAAGATTCAACCAAATTGGCTGATTCTCTTGCTGCTGTAGCTGCTAAAGGAAAGAAGAAAAAATAATTAACCCAAAAGGTTAAATTTTTCTCAAGCCTCCGTATCTCTGGTACGGAGGCTTTTTTTTGCCATTTCCTCTAAGTCTGACAGCCTGCTGACCTCCTCCAACTCGGCCCCTTTTATCCACTTTACCAAAACGGGTTCTTTAAGTACCAATCCGCTTTTATGTCTTTTTGAAAAGCGAACCGAATCAAAAACAACTTCAAATATGAGTTCTGGCTTAACTGTCCTGACCGGACCAAACCGTTCAAGGGTGTTTGCTTTTACAAATTTTGAAAGTTCTCTGTTTTCCTCACCAGAAAGAGTGTTTTTTACTTTTCCAACTGTTATGAGCAGGTCATCCTTCCATACAGCCATGGTAAGCTCATCGTAAATTCCCTGGGTAGCGTTAGGTGAAGCCTGAACATAAAGCAAGACAGATTTAATCAGCTTTTGTGGCGGCAGCAGTAGCCATCCGGATAAATTGGTCTGAAGACTCGATTTTAACAAGATACCATCGGTGCCCAATGGTATTGGTTGGATCTGAAAGTCATCAAATTTAAATGAAAGTGGTTCTGAAAGCAGAATGAATTCAGATTGAAGGGTATGAAGGCAAGTTTCAAGCACAATTCTTCGCTTTTGATAGGTTTCATTTAATTGAGAATGACCGTTAAAAGCCAAAATATCTGAACAAATCAGAACTGCATCTTTTTTTTCCTTTTCAGGACGAGGCTTTTCATCGGGACTGAATTGGGATTCACTTTCATCAGGGTCCATAAAAATTGAACTTTGATTTATTACCGTTCCAACCAGAATTGTACCATCCGGTAACGAAAGTCCTCCATTGAAAAGTTCAGAAAACCCTGTGTGTAGGGGTGAACCATCATGGTCAAAAAGAATAACTTTCCCTGATGATTTGACAAGTTGAATTTCTTTGCCTGATAACTTCCATTCAGCATGCCAGTCAGACCATAAATCTGGATTGGGTGGAAAATTCCTGCATTTTATCAATTTTGGAATGGTAACCGGAAAGGCAATCGTGTGTGAGTTTTCAGAACTATTTTTGAGATCGTCGAACGTTAATGAATCAGGGTGCCACTTTTCTGATAAAAGGTGCAATATGGCAGCATGATTCACATGTGTTGCCTCAGAAAACAGTAAAATAATTAGTCCTGCAGAATAACCAGGTTTGTAACTTCCGCAGAGCAGTTGATTTGCAAGAAGTCTCTGTTTTCTGTTAAATCCTTTCCAGTAATTGGTCAGGTAGTCTGATAAGGGAAAACTTGAGAGGGTCCGGCAAGTTTCACAAAACTCAAAAAGCGTTTTAAGGGATACTGGAGTTGATGTTTTGGGATCATCTATCAGCAGGGTTAATGTCTCGGCAAGATTTCCGGTTGATTTTTCACTTTCAGCAAGAAGCCAGTTTCCGATTCCGGTTGAATCAGTAATGATTTGCCTGAGTGCTAAAGATGAAACAGGACGTTTTATTTTTCTGCCAGATAATAAAAATAATCCCCTCATTTTCTCATCAGGGTCACTTTCAATGAAAAATTGACGTATGAGATTTAGTTTTACTTCCTGATTTCCGTTTTCAGAAAGAGCTTCAAAAAGGTCTGAAAACCACCTCATCTTGACTTACGTTTAAATGACCAAATCACTGTAAAATCTGCTATTGCTTGTCCTTCCGGATCAACCCCTTTTGAAATCGTGAAAACGGTAACCGGGTCATTCTGTTCTGAAGCCTGAAAAACAGCTTGTCGTATTGCATCACCATCTTTACAAGAAAACGTTGTCGTTCCGGTTGCCTTTTTAAAAAATTGACCTTCAATACCCGTCACCAACGTTGAGATTTTTACCTTACTGCGTGAGGCTGCATCAAGAACCTGAATGCCTGATGCAAGTTCACCAGCCATTGCCAGACAGGCAAAATAAGTTGAACGGAAAGGATTTTGCGTCAGGTAACCAAACGGTACCGAAACCGAGGCAGATTGGTCGGAAAAACTTCTGATTCTGAGTCCGGCAAGAAGCGCCATCGGTAGATTTCTAAGCAGGTACAACCTGAATTTCCAGACATTGAGCAATTGAGTTTGGGGTGAAAGTTCACGCATTTGTTACATTTCCGGTTTTGATGAAAACATTAAAAAGAGATTAAGACATGTGTCAGACACGATTTGACAACCTCTTACCTGAGACGTGCAACCCTAACATTATATCGTCGTAAACTTGTATCGTAGTAAGAATGAAATCTTACACAATGAAAAACCTAAATAAATAAGGGAGACCAATCATGAAAAAAATGGTTGCTATTTTTACCGCAGTTACGGCTTTCACATTAGCCGGTTCAGCTCAGGCACAGATTGCCAATCTGGCCCATTCAAATCAGGAAGCACAGGCAAAGGCCGCAATCCAACCAAAGAAAGTTCATACCGTTGATGTGAATAAGGTCTTGTTGGCAAACCTGACTTCCGGGAATCCGGCCATAATGGAATCCACACTAGAAATCATTGTCCGTGAAAAGATTGAACATCCTGAAATGAATTTCAACTCTTTGAACGGAGTAATTGATCAGATCAGAAAAGAAGGCAGTACACCGGCGTTAAGGTATAAAGCTTACCTGACCAAAAATGTACTAATACATCCGGAATGGTATGTGAAAAAAGTACGGGATACGGGTGAAGACGGGAATATATTCTTCGTAGCGGTTGGACAGCGGGATCTTGCGCGTCTGGTTGCCTACGGTGAAGTAAAATGACGATAGAAAATAGTACTGAAGTCCGAGCGGGGCAGTTGGAAAAAGAATCCGGCTGCCCCGTTTTTGTTTATGGGAGAACCGTTGGGCTTTTAACGCAAAATGCGCAAGGTTTTCTTACAAAAAGGACGAAAAACATTTTTATTTGATTTTAACTGCCGGATTACCCGAATAAATACCCGGTTCTGAAAGGTCAGATTTCACAACAGATCCTAACGAAACCACGATTCCATCTTTTATTGTAACTCCAGGTGCGACCACACTTTTTGCACCAATCCACACAGAATTCCCAATCGAAATTTCTCCGATCATCAGGTCAAACGATTCCTTTTTATAATTGTGGTTACCTGTACAGAGATAAACCCCCTGCGACAAAACAGAATTTGATCCAATCGTAACCCTTCCCAGATTATCAATCCAGACATGTTCACCAATCCATGAAAATTCACCCACGGTAAGAAACCAGGGATATTTGATTTGGACATGAGGTTTAATTACAACGCTGGATGCAATTGAAGCACCAAACCAATTGAGTAGTTTTCGTTTTATTGAAGAGGGCCAAGGAAAGAATGTCTCAAAAAAACATTGAGAAATGAGCATCCATAGCATGATTTTACTGGATGTTCCGGGTTTGTACCAGGCATTGTTGAAGGTTGAAAGAAAAAATTTCATTTTTTATCTGCTTCCGTTTTAAACCTTCCTTCGATTTCTGCTATTTTAATATCGACAACCATTCTAAACCAGAACCCCTGAAGAAAATGAAAAATCCAGCCTTCCTTTCCGTCAAGAATACCAAGCTGAAAGAAAAACCGATAGTTAAAGTATAAAAATGGTCTTAAAAAAAGCGGCATATCCCACCACCGTTTTTTCAACCATGCGATTCTTTCATCCGGATTCCCCCAGAATTTGGGTGAAATTGATTGCTGTCGGAGGTTGTTTCGTCTTTCCAATTCTTCAAGTGCCACAAGATCACTGTACCTGTTATGTTTGGCGATCCAGAAGGCAATTTCATTTTCTTTCAGGTTTTCTTCATGAAGATAGCCATCCGACCATATCATCGTTTTCCCGGTTACAATGAAACGATGATCCATATTCTCACTGATATCAGATTTGCCCTCATTTTTTTTAAACATCTTCAGCAGATATTTGGGGAAATATCCGCCGTGTTTAATCCACTTACCCTTGAAATAATTTTTTCTGTTAAAGTAGATGCCCGTAATTTCTGAGGGAATTTCAGCCGGGCTGAATGAGTTGAGTTTTACAAAAAGTTCATTGGAAACAATGTGATCAGAATCGAGCCCAATAATCCATGTTGTATCCACCTGACAGTTTTTTAGAGCCCAATCCCATTGTTTTGGGTGATTTTCAAAGGCGTGATAAACTACCTTCGCTCCATATGATTCTGCAATTGAAACTGTTTTATCAGTACTGCCAGAATCAACGATGAAAACCGGGGCATTCAAATCTTTTATAGAATTAAGCAGCCTTGGCAGATGCACTTCTTCATTAAATGAAAGTATAATAAAACTAAAATCAGGCATTGTTGAATTGATCCCTGTAAAATCCGAGGTAATTTCCTGCTAAACGGTTACTTTTAAAAAAATCAGTAACTTCCTTTTCACAACGCATTGAAATTTCATTCATCTGACCCTGGTCTTTCATAATTCTATCTAGCTGTGAGATGATTGAATTTTTTTCAAGGGGTAATACCCAACCCCAGGAATTTCTCTTTACCCATTCACCTGAACCAACCTGATCACTGATGAAAACCGGAACACCGTACGCCAGACTTTCAATAACGGCGTTCCCGAAATTTTCATTTTTAGAAAGTAAAATAAATAGATCATTATTGCTAAAAAGGGAAGCTTTTTTCTCTTTTTCAACAAACCCCGTCCAATTTATTTTTTCACCAATATTCAGACTATTGGCAATGGTTTTCAGATGATTAACAAACGCCGGCTCACCATCTCCCGCAATAGTGAAAATCCAGTTTGTATTTTCCAAAGAAGATAAACATTCAAAAGTGAATTCCAGTCCTTTTTTATCATGAATTCTTGAATAGAAAAGAAATCTAAAGGTCTTTTCTTTTTTGCTCTTCCTGATATTTTCCTTTTCGGGAAGTGGAATGTAATTCGGTAAAATAACGATGTCTGAATCGGGCAAAATTACTCTGATTTCAGTTGCTTCTGATTCGCTTGTCGCATGAAATCTTGCATTTTTTAAAAGAAAAGGGGTAAGCTTTAAATGAATCCATTTTCTAAGCGGTGACTGGAGGGTATATGAACTGAACATTCCGCGGGGGGAAAGAATGAATTTTCTACCTTGAATTCTCAAAATAAGAGCAGATAAAATCGTTACCAGATTCCACCAGGAATGCAGATGGATAACGGAATATGTAGCTGATTTAAACAAAACAAAGAATAAAAGGCCAGGTGAAAAATGGGTATGATCTTTAGTCAATCTCCTGAATCTGAAAACCTTCACACCATCAATTACTTCTCCGGCTGGGTTAGCTTCAAAGTCAGATTTTCCATTTGCTGTAGTAGAAAGAACTGCAACGTCTGCTCCAGATTTTGATTGCCATTCGGCAAGCAAAGAAACTGATACTGTTGGTCCCCCATAGACCCAGGCAGGCTTGTAGGAAGGAGTGATATGGAGAATTTTCGGTTCAGAATTCAAATCATTTATTATTGAAATGTTGTGATTGATTTTTTGGAATTATTATTTATACACAAATTTAAAAAACCTCTATAAAAATAATTTTAATATTATTTTTTTCGGAAATAGCCGACGATCCATTGCCCCTTGCCAAATCTGTTGCCTAAATTATCAAAAAACATGGGAAGATAGTACATAAATAAAGTTTTAATTGGAATGTTACGAATGGATTTCCTAGAAAGAAGACCATCATAAAACATAGGAAAATAAATAGGATTTCCCAT
This sequence comes from Bacteroidota bacterium, assembly GCA_020161835.1. GTDB lineage: Bacteria > Bacteroidota > JABWAT01 > JABWAT01 > JABWAT01 > JAFLBE01. Next base: position 112,868 of record JAIUNL010000006.1, read on the forward strand.
ACTGATAGTTGATATTTTTATCGAATCAAAACCAAATGGAGTTATTAGATTTGATAACGATGAAGGAGAAAATCCCAATACATGCATGTCGGGATAAATTGCACCGGTAAGTTTTGGTTTTTGAGAAAATATTCTTCGAATCCAATTTACGACAGTTGCACTTAATGGCTCACGGTTTGGAACTATTATGACCAGAATACCTTGTGACTTTAATAACCGGTGTATATTAGTAAGTATATCCTTTGGTTCAGGTATATGTTCTAGTACATGAGATAGTCTAATAACATCAATACCTAGTTGTGATAGTTCTTCTAAATTCTGCTTATATTTGATATTAAAATGTTTTTTTGCAAATTGAACTGCGTGTTCACTGCTTTCAATTCCATGAACTTTCCATTGTTTTTCTTTTGCAATTGATAAAAAGATTCCAAGACCACAACCAATGTCAAGTAATTCTCTGCCAGGTGAAAGCCTTTCTAAAATATTTAGTTGTGCTACATAAGGTTTTTCCATATCTGTAACAAACCTATCTACTAGACTTTGATCACAATCTATTAACTCTTCATACCAATGGTTATCATTATCCGTATTTGACCGTATTGACTTTCTTAGGAAACACAATTCACATGCCATACATCTCAATACATCCTCCGAAAAGGAGGTGCCAATTACAAAACCTTTTTCTCCACAGGATGGGCAATTATCTTCATGGGAATTATTTTTTAAAGTGGTAAATACGTTTTTCAACTCTGGTTTCTGCATAAACTATTTTCCTTGAAATTAATAATTTAATCAAATATGTAGGTATTTCAAAGGGTTGCCTTGATAAACTAAATCTATTTTCGATAAATTGTTTAGAAACTATTGGTTGTGAGTTGTTTGTAATATTTTAATCGTTTTTCCAAAAAATTCAATTTGATAAGTAAGTTTTTAGTTATTCAAATTTAGAAATTTCCTTTGTTGAAGAAAATGTTAATTTGAAGAATGTTCTGCTTTTGCTGAGAGGTGGATTCACAAAATATTAAAATTAACCTCAACAAAGTTACGATTCTATAAATATGTTTAAAACAACTGTTGAGAACGAGAATTTGGTTAAATTTTCAAAAAGAAGCGAAAAGATCACCTCTTGTTTTTATTTACTTAAGCATTCTCCGAGTACAACCCACTGCCATAGCCATGGCCATTTTTCAGAATTTTGTTTTACAATTTCAATTTGTTCAGTGGCCAGCACATATAGACCGGTTGTAGCAGGAAATTGCTTCAGGATACCAATTTTTTCTTCAACCAACCAGGCTAGCGGTCCATTAAGCCAATGGCCCATCGGTAGAAGAAATCCCATCTTTCTGGAGTTGACAATTTCTGGAATCAGCCATTCCTGACAGGCTTCAGTAAGAAACTGCTTTTTTGTTTGATTTGGTCGTTTCATTGAATCAGGGACATGAAGGATCCAGGTTAAAAGTTCCCGGTCGGTAAATGGGGCACGAACTTCAAGGGAGTTTGCCATTGACATAATGTTAGTGTCTCTGATCAGCATATTTTTCATGTATCCAAACCATTCCTGGGCAATAAGTCTGGAATCAGTCGTTAAACCTGAAAAATGAGGTTCATCATAGGGGCTAACGACAGGTAACCAACCCTTATAGCGATTCCCGAATACACTTTTTAGTGAAGATTCAGAATAAAGTGCCCGGATTGAGGACATTGGCTGGAATTGCGACGGAGTCGTCAGCGCATCATAAAGTCTTTGCCATTCCTCTTTCTTATTGAGTTTTGCAGCAATAAGAATTGCCGGAGCTACAAATCGGGGAAAGGATTGGATTGTTCTGGCCTGTGAAAAGGTATTATATCCCTGAAAGAGTTCATCTCCACCCAAACCAGATAAGGCAACCTTTAAACCCAGGTCTCTGACCGCCTTTGATACAATAAAAGTGTTTACTCCGTCAATTGAAGGGTGATCATAGGCTTTAAGAGCTTCAGGAATCCAGTTTTTCACTTCTTCCTGGCGAAGCCGAATAAAGGAGTGTTCAGTTTTCCATTTTGAAAGAACAAGTTTAATTCGATCTTCTTCTGAATGCACCGGATCATCAAAAATCACAGATGCTGTTATTGGTTTTAAACCGAATTCAGAACACATTGCACCAACAATCAGGGAGGAATCAATTCCGCCAGAAAGGAAGGTTCCAACAGGAACGTCTGCTACCAGTCTTTTTTCTATTGCTGAGGCGACCAGATTTTTTAAAGTGGATTGAGAATGATCAGTTTTTATTTTTTCATTCGTAACAGGTGAGAGTGGCAACTGGAACAGGTTCCAGTTTAGGGGAAAACCAAATTGGGAAGAAGAAGTAAAATCCGATTGATTTAGGTCTAAATCTGCTGCATATCCTGACGGAAACATGAATATTCCATCCCACAAAGTGGTTGGCTCAGGGATAAAACCATATCGGGTGTACTGTTGCAATCCAATTTCAGAAATTTCAAAGTTTTTGTCTGCATTCAGGCGTTTGACTGCTTTAATTTCAGAAGCTAAAGACAAATTTCCATTTGAGCACCCGTATAGCGGATTTTTCCCGGCCTGGTCCCTCGCCAGAATTAGCTTATTCCTTGTTTTGTCAAACCAGATGATGGCAAACATCCCGTCGAGTTTCTGTATAAAGGAGGATCCTTCCTTTTCAATTCCCTCTAACACAACTTCAGTGTCACTGGTTGTTCTGAATTGAATTCCATCAGATTCCAGTTGGCTTTTCAGACGTTTGTAATTATATATCTCTCCGTTGAAAATCACCAATGAATTTCCTGATGCTGAAATCATAGGTTGGGCAGACCTTGGATCAGGATCAATGATAGCCAACCGGGTATGGCCGAAGAAAAAAGATCCTGACAAAAATGATGAAGTTCCATCCGGACCCCGGTGCTTGAGATCCTTCAATGCTTCACCAGTTCCGGTTAAAGAGGATCCAAAAAGTATTCCACACATATCAGGTTTCCATCACTTCTTTTAAAGCTTCCTCAATCTTTTTATTCACCCTGTCAAAAGAAAAGCGATCAACACTTTTCCAGCCATTTAAGGCTAAAGAAAGACGGTTCCGGGGAGAAAGTGAAGCAGTTATCAACTCTGTTAAATTTGTTTTATTTACCGGAAGAGAACAAAGGTAGCCATTTTCTCCATGACTGATAATATCGGTAATTCCACCCGTGTTTGCACCTATGCAAACACAACCGTTTGCCATTGCTTCAAGGTAAACAATTCCAAAACCCTCACCTGTAGAGGGAAGTAAGAAATGGGTTGCATCCTGATAAAGTAACCGAAGTTCGTAATCGGAAAGGTGACTATGAAAAACAATATTTTCATAGTCTTTTGCCAACTCTTTATGGCGATTAACATCGTCCCCGTGGATCACAATGTCGTAGCGCCAGTTGACCGAAACGGTTTCTGACCAGGATAAAATGGCCTGAATACAAAGATCAATATTTTTATAGTTTTCTGCCTTGGTGACTCTGGATACAGAAAGAAATCTGATTTGATTATTAATTTCCTGTTTGTTCGTTATTTCGGTTTCGGGACATTTAAAAAACTGATCAGGTAAGGTATTTGAGATCAATGATTGTTTGAATTTATGACCAAATACACTATTTACCTTTTTACCTGTGAAAGTACTGACAGGCCAAACTGAAAATAAGAAACGGGAAAAAAATTGATATAGTGCAGGTTGTGTATCCCAAACTTCAATTCCATGGGCAACCAGAAATTTCGGCTTTGTCCAAAATCCAGGTAATAAAATGAGGGGAAGGAAATTACGGTGACCTAAAAGGATAATATCTGCAGAAAATGCGGCTGGAATTAGGTTCACCAATAAACCAAAAAAATTGCGCTCAAAACCTTCAATTCCATTTGCGGAAGAATCATTAACTGAGATTGCTTTAATAATATGTCCAAGCGATTTCAGGTGTTTAATAAGTGTTGAATTGTAACGTTCAATACCACCCCTTTCTTCATTAAAACTCCCCCCAATAAACAGTATTTTCATTCTTCATTCCTGATTATAAAACCAGATATTCTGCCGATAAAATGGAAAACATATAACAAAACAAATGAGTATAAAATGGCATTAAACACAAACTCGAAAGAAGACGCAGTCCAAAGTATACGAAACAGTCCAGTAAACATAATTGCAGAACCCCAATAATAGCCACCGAACAATTTTTCAGAAAATACACTAGCAGTACTTGTTAACATTCCAAAAATAAAAAGAAAAACAAAAACTCCAAGTGGACCAAAGGAGATGTATGCATCAACAAAATAGTGGGTTTTAGCACTAACGTTAGTTTCCCTTTCTACGATTCCAGCCTCATATACTCGTTCCATAGCAACGAGTTCAGTGTTGGGTTTCCCTGGCCAAAGTGGTCTTGGAATGAGTGATATTGCTGCGTTTCCTAGAATATTAAATCCATAATAATCAATAACTTCCGGCGTGTTTCGTCTGAAAGTTTCAAACATGCTGACTTCAGAGAAACGCCCAGTAAAAAATGCCCAGTTTCTTTCTTGAAATTCCTCAGTGGTTAAATTAGAAATTTCTTCAACTGCAATCTTGGAAGCCTCAAGTTTGTCATAACCACCATACCAGGAGTATTCACGCATTGTGTTTGTGTAAACAGGTACGTAAGAAAACCATAAAACAATTAAAATTAAACCCGGAAATACAATTTTTAACTTAAAAACCGGAAATAAAATAAGACCCAGAATGATCATAATTACAATTGAATCTTCTTTACTTCCTGAGAAAAATGAGCTAATAAGGGAGATTGTTACAATAAGGCTTGAAATAAAAATCATTTGGCGGTTTTTTTCATTAATTGCCAATCCCAGACAAAAAATAGACGAAACGTAACCAAGAATGGCAAATTTTACAGTAAACTGATCAAAACCTGGGAAAAAAGAGAAAATAAAGGCAATGCTAATTAGGCAAAAAGCTAAAATTAATAAAAGTTTTGATTGGTTTTGAATATTTAGGTTCCATTTTGGTTCATGTGGGTATTTTGAAAACAACAAAAGGGCAAGGGTGTACCCAATATGCCCCAAAAGATAAAGGCTCTGGCATTCAGCAAGATAAATCAGTTCATCTGGCGATGTTACACGATCAGGGAACCAATTCATAAAAATGAATCCCATGTGGTCAGCAAAGTAAAAAATCGGGGTTATACAGGTAAACCCAATAAATAGCCCTTGAGTCAGGAAAATAGGTCTGAAAATCTGATTTGTCCATTTTCTGTCTGTAGGAAGCGGAATCAGAATTCCAGACATTGATAAAAACAAAATAAAAAGAGAGCCAAACCATGCTATAAAAAAAATCGAAACCGGATCAGAAAATCCAAGAGTCAGCAACCAGGGCAAGAAAAGAATGGGCAATTTGTAAAAATTTGCAATCAGCCGATCAATCATCGGTTTTTGCTCCTGTCAGGATTTTTGAAATTGGTGAAAATACGGATTCAAAATTTAATTCACTTTTGAATGAATAATATGCAGAATCTGAAAGAACCCGATAGTTTTTCATTATTTCAAAAAGTTGTTTCGTAAGGTTTTCTTCAGTAAGATCAGTAAAAAAGACCCAATTAAATCTGCTGAGATGGGTTCTGAAATTGGAAGAATCAAATACAAGAACGGGTAAGCCTGAAGCAGCATATTCATAAATCTTGTTACTGGCTGTTCCCAGCGTTTTGCCAACCATATCCTGCCTTGAATGATGTATTCCGATTCCGATATGACAGGAATTTGTTAAAACAGGGACTTCTTCATAGTTTCCAAAACCAATAAATTCAATCTGCTTCTCAATCCCTTGTTTTTTTGCAAGTTCATTTAATCTGGCCTTGAATTCCGTACGGATTGTACCCTTTAGAACTAATTTCAGTTTTTTACCCGAGAAATCCGAATTCAGAATACTTAGTATTTCTTCAATTCCCTTGTTTTCATTGATAAACCCCTGGTAAATAAGACGGATTTCCTTACCAGCGACTGATTTTTTTTTGCTGGCTTTGCCATAGAAATACAAAGACGGAAGATTTGGGATAAAAAAGTAACTTCCGGTGAAGGCCCTTAAATCAAAAAAACCTTTTCTTTCTTCTGCCGGAAGGCTGAAAATATCTACAAAACCAAACGATTGAGGTTCTTTTCGTTTTGCAAATGCAGAAACTGAAAATCTGGATACACCGGATAGGTCAAGGGGATCATGGTTGTGGTACCAAACTTTGAATTTGGGTCTGAGTGTCCATCTGATTAGACTTAGGGCAAACAATGGAATTTCATCATAAACAACAACCCATTCAGGTTTGGAACGGGCGATGGTTTTCCTGAAAACCCATAAATAATTGAAGAAGGAGAAAATTTTCCATAAAAACGGTTTTTTTTCAACCTGCCGTATATCGGTAAAAGAGCCGGCAGCGTAAATTTTTGTTCCCGCCGGATAAGTCCATTCAGACTTCAGAACATTCCTGCACACAACAGAAATGAAAAATCCATCGTCAGCAAGGCATTGAATTGCATTCAACGTCGGCGGATAAAATTCCGGGTGACTGTAAACGGATAAAACTAATTTAGCTGGCATGATTTTTTATTGTTTCCAGAAATCTATTTCCATAATCTTCCCACGAAAAACCTGAAATAACAGTATTCCTGGCAGAAGGTCCCATTTTGCTAAGTGAATCCCGGTTTTCAAGGCAGTTTTTCAACAATACTTCCAAAAGGTCATCCCGGAACGCAGGAATTATAAATCCATTTTTCCCTTCGGTAATAACATCCGGACCTCCGGAATTCTCAGTGGCAATAACCGGTATTCCGGATGAAAGCGCCTGAAGAATGACCATTCCAAATCCATCCTGAATCGTATTCAGTACAAAAATATCCATCTGAGAATAGAAAAAAGGAAGCTGTTTTTCGGGAACTGATCCTTTGTAATCTACATATGCCGTATTTTTTAATAACGACTGATCAAAGGACGCATCATCGATACCACCAACGAGAAGCAGTTTGATTTTAAAACCCTGATTAACCAAATTCCCAACAGCTGAAATTAGCCCCCTGACATTTTTCTGGGCACTCATCGATCCGACATACCCAACAGTGAAAACCGCAGGTAATTCCCGGGTTGGATTATACCTGAATACTTCGAGATTCACTCCGAGATGGTTAATGATCAGTTTACTTTCTGGAACACCTTTTTCAATAAATGTCCGCCGGGCAAACTGACTGATCAGCGAAATATAATTTGAATTCTGATATTCAGACAATTCCTTTTTTATTATTGAAGGATGAATGGTGACGGCCGGAACAGTTTTAAACAGTAATTCCTGCTGAATCTCAATATGCGCAGAACTTCTTTCCAGAAAAATAACAGCCTTCTGATTTTTTTTTCTGATTTCCCTGATAGTTTTTTCCCCGTAGCTTGACCAGATGACGTAAGCATCTGATTTTTTTGGAATTAAAACGGAGGCGATATAATCATAAAGATTTGCGGTAAGAATTTCAGGCGGAAATTTCCCTGTTAATATCTTCCAGGACCTCTGAGCCACTTCCTTAACCCAGACAGATCTGACTTTACTGGCAGGAATACCGTATTTTTTTACTTCAAATGACGGATAACTTGTAATGAGTTTGTCCAAAACACCCTGCTCATGGAAAAAGCGGGCCAGGTAAAACGCATGAAAACGACCGCCAACTGATATTGTAATTTTCATTTCATTTTTCCGTTAAAAAAAATCTGATACCAAACACCCAGGGAAAAGGTTCGCCAGAAAATAGGGAGGAAATCCGGGTTTTTAGATTCAAAGTAATTGTCCGCTATTTTTCTGCATTCTTTTTCATCAAGAAACGGTACATCTCTGACGGCAGATTCAAATTCAGAACGGGTTTTTGATATATTTTTGGTCAGAAAATAGTGCAATGGGGCGGGGAAACCATGTTTGATTTTCTGATCAAGTACGGGCTCTGGTACAATCCCTCTCATTCCCTGACGGATGATTCCCTTTGACTGAATGCCGACAAGCGCCTGAGGAGAAACAGAAAATGCAAATTTAATAACTTCATGGTCAAGTATCGGAACTCTGGTTTCGACTCCGAATGCCATGGAATTCCGGTCTTCATAATGAAGGAAAGGGGGAATGGTCCAACTTTTAAAACAATTGAGGTAATTTGCCATCCAGGGGTCCGAATGGTTATAATAATAATACTTTTGATCGGACAGAGGTGTTTTGAGTTTGAGATGAGAAACCATATCCGTAAAAGAAGAAATTTTTTGTTTCTTTCTAAGCCAGACCGGAGAAAATTCCTGAAGGGTGCGCAAAACCAGTTCACGGCTGCTTTCAGGTCGGGTTGTTTTGTAAGTGTTGAGTACACTTCCAAGAGTTGCAAGGTGGCCCTTTCTGGCAAGTGAGCCAAGAAAAGAATAAGTATGTGACGGATATCCGCCAAAAACCTCATCCCCGCCGCTGCCCGAAAGTAAAACTTTAACTCCGTTTTCCCTGGCCATCCGGCAGAGAAGATAATGGGCATACATTGAACCATCCCCGATGGGTTCATCATGATGGTAAACAACGGAATATAAATCATCCAGAAAGGGTTGGTCGTCAATGAGAAGATCGTGATTTATTCCGTTTTTAATTTTATCACGGACCAGAGGTATAAGCCGGTTTTCTTCATGCTGATTCATTGTTCCCAGAACACTCGAATATAAATTCAGGGGATAACCATCCGGTAAACGCCGGGCAGCAAGTGAGGCAACCATCGACGAATCGAGTCCGCCTGAAACAAAAGCTCCGACCGGAACATCTGAGCGGAGATGTAAGTCTGTGGTTTCATTCATGACCGAACGGAATTCTTCCAAAACATCGGGAGTAAGATTTCTGGTACCAAATTGGTCAGGAAAAGTCCAATATTCACCGGTTCCGGTAATTTCTCCCTTGTGATTGACTTTCATCCAGGTTGCGGGACGAAGCTGCCTGATTTCAGAAAAAAGGGTCTGGTCATCACAGTCAAGCTGTCTGGAACACATGAATTCCAGAACTTTTAATTCATTGACTGAATGGGAAAGTCCGTTTACATTAAGAAGTGCTTTGATTTCTGATCCAAACAGAAGGTAGCCGTTTTCATTTCTGAAATATAATGGTTTTATTCCAAACCGGTCACGGGCAAGCAAAAGGCTGTTTTTTGACAGATCAAAAAGAGCAAAGGCAAACATACCACGGAGATGGGACAGAAAAGCATCTCCCCATTTCAGGTAAGCAGCAAGCATTACTTCGGTATCACTGCTGGTTTTAAACGGATAAAAACCGCTCAGTTCTTTTTTTAACTCGAGATAATTGTAAATTTCACCATTAAATACCACCACATTTCCGGAAACCGGGCATTTCATGGGTTGATCTGCTTCTGCTGACAAATCAATAATACTCAGCCGGAGATGGCCAAGCTGAAATCCGGATACTGATTCCCATTTCGCCCGTCCGTCAGGACCCCGGTGGGCAATTTTATCCATCATTCCTGTTAACAGAGATGGATTTAAAACCTGTCCTGCAATTCCTGCAATTCCGCACATGGGTTCTTTTCCTGTCCTCTAACTTACCAAATTTTTATTTCGACCGGATTCAGGTTTCTCTACCGAATTCAGGACAAATTGAAGTCTCGATTTGTGATCATAACCGGACGATAAACAACGTTCTCTTCCGTTTCGTGAAATTTGTTTTGCAAGATCCGGATGATTCAGATAAAACCGGATTTTTTCTTCCAGTTCTGTTTCATCCCCAAAAAAATCAGCTTCCTGACCTTCCATAAAATACCGGAGATGTTTTGGTGTCCTTTCTGCAAGCATGAAAGCTCCGCAGGCAGGGATTTCAAAGGTTCGGCTGTCCTGATCATCCCGGTTTTCTTTTCTGAGAAAATGAAGGGCAATCTTCATTCCGGAAAGAATTTTCCGGTAATTTTCACCATATTCCGCTTTTCCTTTATAATGCGGACGGATTACCGGCCATTCTGGTTTTCCCTCCCAGTCGTTACCCCACACGGAAACCAGAATCCCTTTCTGAATCAGCCTTGATATTACACCTGCCCGGTATTTTGCATAAGTGCCGATAAATCCGGTCTCAGATCCCCATTTTTCCTGATCTTCCCTGGTAAGTTCCACAGGAAAATGACTGGAAGGATCAAAAGAACGGTCACATTCAAAAACCTGTTTTGCCCCAAGAGAAAGATACTCTTTTACATTGACCGTTCTCTGAACAAAGTGGCAATCATAAAGGGGCATGGTTTTTTTCAGAATCTGCCATCCGAGACTGTAGGTCCCGAAAGCATCATCAGTTACTACTGCAATCAGTTTGAATGGATTTATTCCACGCATAATTCTGATGGTTTTGGCTGGAATAAATGGTTTATTGTCCATCCATATTATATCAGGCTGAAAATCAAGAAAACTATCAAAAACCTTTTTCCCTGTCAGGGAAATTCCCGGACCGATGTTTAAAAAATGGTGTGTTCTTGACCAGACCGGATGTCCGTTAAACAGAAGCGGTTCGATGTCAATTCCTTCAACAGAGTGTCCCATGTCTTTTAAGGTCTGAAATCTTGAAAAGGAATTGCTCTTGGTTTGCAGACTTCCTACATAAAGTATTTTCATATTTTTCCGGCTGTCTTTGTCAGATTTGCTACGATGACCGGAATCGAATATGCCTGAATTTTTTTGATGGATTCTGAACTGAAAGAAGCTCGGATATTGGAATTGGTTAACAGCCGTTCCAATACTTCTGCTAGTTTCTCTGCATTACCGTCAGGGAAAGTAAATCCGTTTTTACCTTCCTCAACCAGATCGGCCGAGCACCCGGTTGTGTCAGAAACGATGACAGGTAATCCGGCAGCCATTGCCTCATTGACCACCAATCCCCAGGTTTCTCCGTGTGTGGATGGTAAAACGAAAATATCAGATCCTGCATAAATGGAAGGAAGTTCTGTCTGATTTTTGAAACCGGAAAACCGAACATTCAATCTGTTTTTCATCGCAAAGTCTTCAAGGCTGGCTTTCATTTCGCCGTCTCCGGCAAATAAAATTACATGCGGAATGGATTTAAGAATAAGGGATGCCTGAAGAAGCAAATCGGGCCGTTTTTTAGAAATCAGTTTTCCGCAAAAAAGAATAATAGGGAGGTCAGACGAAATCTGATTTTCCTTTTTCCAATCCCTCTTTTCTGCATCGGTGCCGCAATGAAAACGGTTATTATCAACAGCATAAGGCGTGAAAATAAGCTGGTCTTCTGTTGCTCCAAAATTTTTGAAGAAGGCCTTATTCCTTGATCCAATAAACAGAAACCGGGAAACCCGGTTGAAAACAGTCACCTTGAGCAGGATTTTTTTAAATTTTTGAAGAAATCCGGTTTTCATTTCTTCCTGATTTAATGGAGTTTCTGCTCTCAGCCAGATTTTGGTTCCCGTAAACCATGCAGCAAAAATCGCCAGAAGGTGTGTCGGGTATCCCCATCCATGAATAATCAGAATTTCCGGGCGGGTTTTGATCAGATGAAGTATCAAACCGGGATTAAACAATCCGCTAAACCCGGAAACGGATGGCCTTGGGCTAAAATTTTTAAAGAATCTTGACTTATATCCGTCTAAAAGTGGAATATCCCACTGGTATTTTACTCCAAAACCAGAGTCATGGTGTGATTTTAACCCCACATCAGAGCAATACCAGACTTCAAACCGGTCTCCCCAGACTGAGGCCAGTCCTGCCATCATCGGGCTGAAGTATTGAATCGGGTGGCTCAGAATAAAAACGATTTTTGGTTTTTTTGATTTCATCGGGAACTGGCTTCCGGATAATGGCTGGTTACCATTTTGTAGTGGGCTGTTTCTGACTGAACCTCCCGGTTTATTTCCTGAAAGGAAAAATTTTCAATGCTTTTTTTCAGGGATTCCGGATCGCCGGCTTTAAACAGGGTGCATCCGGTTTTATAAAAACCAGAAAGCTCTTTCGTTCCGCCCATATCAGATGCAATAATATTCATTCCCCTTGCAATTCCTTCATGAAAGACTAGTGGTCCAATTTCAATCCATTCAGACGGTATAATAAGGACATGAGAATGGTCCAATTTTGAAATCAGGTCTTCTCTTGATTCACTTTTTTCAAGGCTTACATCCTGCCGGGAAGAAAGTCGGCTGATTCCAGTTTTGATTTCTGAATCAGTGTCCGGACGGATGGTTCCGAGTAGTAAAAGCCTCCGGTTTTCTCTGATTACAAGCTTTTCCCAGGAAGAAACAAGGGTAAGAATACCTTTGATCTTTTCCATCCGTCCCATAAAAACAAAGGTTACAGGTTTATCGGGCCTAATGCCGGATGCTGGAAAGTCAATAAATCTGGGGTCAATTCCATGTCTGATCATGGTGATGATCTCCGGATTAATTTTATTTATCAGGAGGATATTTCTGATATACTCTGAAAATACAAACCAATGTCCAGCCAGTAATTTAATTCTTTCAAATGACTGAAGCTCAAGGGAAACCAAATGTTTCATTCTGAAAATAGCCGGAAGTTTATTCCAGGATAAAAGCGGAAGCAGAATTCCGGCCAATTTTGCGGCAAATACCGGAAGTTGGGTCAGATTGTGAATTTGACAGGAAGTACAATCAACCGGATTGGGTTTAATACTGCATTCTTCCCTGTTAAAACGGTATAAGGTTCCTTTAGGACAACTAACCGGAGTATGATAACTGAAATAGAACGGAAGCCCGGGTGAAATCGATCTTAGTCCTTCAACCAGAGCAGTATTGATGGTTCCGGTATAACCGTGAAGGTGAATAAAATCCGGAATCCAATCCGGATTTTTATGAAAAAATGTTTTCCAGTCCGTTACCTGTACCGGGTCATATTTTCCATAAATCTGGTCAGTTGTTTCATTTTCCAGCCAGACACCGGCAACCGGAAAATCATCATAATTATAGATGGAGATCCGTACTGCCGAACCGGAGAAATCCAGTTTGTCTGCCATAGTACCAACCGGGATTGCGGCCACAATTCTGACTTCATGGCCACCTTTCCTTAAAAAACCTACAAGACCGGAAACATAGACTTCCGATCCGCCTGAATGGTCAGGATAGTAGTTATAGTTTGCAAGAAGGATTTTCATCCTTTTTTCCCTGGTGATTTTAGAAAATTATACAATCCAGGGAAAAAACTGCCGGAAAGGTGTTTTAAAAAATTCACATTTATTAAAATTTGAGGGTTGTTCTTTAAAGCTTCCAGGTAACAACGCCGGGCATCTTCATACATTGCCGACCCAAAATATTTATCACCCAATGATAAATAATTTTTGAAGTAAATAGTTTTAAGTTCATTTTCTGTCAAAATGTTCTTTTCAAGTCCCATTTTGCTGAAATTGATTAAAATTAAAATAGTTGCCTTTTCCCCTGTTTTATTTAAAATCATTGAATTATGAAAATTATTTTTGTGTATACGATAAAAACCTAAGAGTTTGTCCAGATAAAGAGCATTATAATACAGACTCATATTTAAACTAATGACCCAATCACCAATAATTGTATCACTTGGGATAGGGTAGACTTTTAACCAGGCTTCCCGCCGTGCGATAATTGTAGGAGCATTTATATAGTAATTCTCTAATATATATTTAAATTCGTTTCTTAAATTTGGCCCTGGTGGGCGTGCGGGTTTTTGGTGGCTATTTAAAATATTGCCATCTGAATCGATGGTAGTAAAATTACCAAATACAAAACCCACATCGGTATTGGTTTCCAATAAAGGAATTGTATTTAGGAAAAAGTTGTGATAATACTTGTCATCACCATCTAATCGTGCAATGTATTTTCCTTTGGTTTTTGAAAAAGCCTCATTAAATGAATAGTTAGCACCCTTATTATTATCGTGGTTTATTAATTGAATTCTTTTATCATTAAATGTTAATAAGACTGATAATGAATTATCAGTGGATGAGTCATTAACAATGATTATTTCGAAGTTAAAATTACCCTCCTGAGAAAGCACACTCTTTACTGTTTCTTCTACCCATTTTTCAAAATTATAAACAAGAATAATTACGCTGATAAGTGGATTCATAGTTTGTTTTGATCTAAATACTCAGATTTTAATACAGAATAAACAAGTTCATTCAGGTAACGACCATTTTTAAAAACACTTTCTCTTAATAGCCCCTCCATTTTAAATGAAAGACTTTCATATAATTTTATTGCTTTACTGTTGTCCTCTTGTACTTTTAAAAACAGTCTGTTAATGTTAAGGTTAGAAAAAGCAAAATATATAATTTTCTTTGTCACTTCTTTTGCATGTCCTTTTCCTTTTGCACTTTCATCACCAATGAAAAAAGCATATTCTGCCCGTCTGTGAATTAAGTTAACATCTTTAAGAAATGCCATCCCAATCAGTGTTTGAGTTTCAATTTCAACAATACCAAATGATACTAAAGGCAAATCTGATTTCGAAATATTCAGAATCCATTCCTCTTCTTTTTCTTGGTTAACATAAAATGGGTGTCCTGAGTAAAAATATCTAATTTCCTCGTAATTTCTCCAAAGCCAGGATTTCTTCGCATCCTCTTTTGTTAAAGCTCTTAAGATGATTTTATCCATATTTTCTTCCACTTGGTTAATTATCAATTAACTCGAACTCATTTAACATTTCCAATATCTTCGATTTTGAATTAAACATTAACACATCAATAATAGAAAGGGAGGGCACGAAATCATTTTTAAACTGATTGTATGATATGTGATTTGTTTTTAAAAATTTAAGTTCAATATTTTGGGAGGAAAATATTGAATTAGAATAAAGCTCCTGCCCTCCGATTGGATTTACATAAATATTTGCATTCAACTCTTTACAAATTGAAATAACCTTGTTTTGTGATTTGACTTCTTTTGAAATATTCAAAGAAGAGGAAATGAGAAAATTTGTTTTTATTTCCAGATATTCACAAATCACCTTCAATGATGAAAAAATGAAATCCACTAAATTATCGTGTTTAGTATTTAATATATCATAGATAAGTGGAAAGACTTTTGGATACTCCGATGATTTAGTGTATGCTTGAGAGATTGTCTTTAACATTTTATCTCGCCATTCTATATTATTGCTGATAAATGAATTGCAAATTAAAGCGTTTGAACTTAAGTCCTTTATTGGAATAGAAATTAAAAAATCTTTTCCATTCAATAAGATTCTGTTTCGGTTGATCCAACCTTGCTTTATAAATGTACAATCATCATAAATCACAAATGTATCAGCTAAGTTTATAAGTTGAAAATATCCAATATATGGAAAAAAATAGGGTTGCATAATGGCAACAGTCATTGCGGATAATTCCCTGTCAGTTAATTTTAAATTTGTAGCACAGAATAATTAGATAATAAAAAATAAATTATTTAAAGTACATTGACAGATAGTATTTCATCATTGTGATACCGTTATTTCAAAATTGAGTGATCCGGCGCCAACAATGAAAACCGGATTTTGGAAAATTGAAATCCGTTCACCTAAAGTCATAGTCTGTCCATGGTTTCCCGGATAATCCGGCAGATCATTTTTACTTCTGCTGGTTTCAAATCGGGATAAAGAGGAAGGCAAAGTGCCCTTGAAGACAGTTCTTCCGAAACCGGGCAGGATTGGGGTTCCACATAGTTAACTGTATTCAGTGAGGGATAAAAATATCGCCTCGGGTAAACCTGATAGGCATTCAGGGCAGTTTTTACAGCAAGAAGATCAGATTCTTTGCTGAAAAAAACAGGAAAGTATCCGTAGTTGAATTCAAGCCCGGCTGGTACATTTGGAATCCTTATTGATGTTGACTTCAATTCTTCACGGTATTGATCAGAACGTTCCTTTCTTGAAGAAATGATGTTGTCAAGATAGGGGAAAACGGCCAGACCCATTGCTGCCTGAAATTCTGATGACTTTCCGTTGATGCCTACCTCCCAGAAATCTTCTGGGCCGTTGTGTCCGAAATTTCTCATATGGCTGATTTTATGGGCAAGGTCATCCTTGTTGGTAAAAAGGGCACCCCCTTCAATGGTGTGAAAAAGTTTGGTAGCATGAAAACTGACCATTGAAATGTCACCGTAGGAAGCGAGGGATTTGCCCTGATACCTGCATCCAAATCCGTGGGCAGCATCGTAAATGACTTTTAAATTATATTCTGCAGCAATTTTTTCAATTTCATCAACGGGACAGGGGTAACCGTAAACATGAGTTGCCAGAATACCGGTTGTTTCACTGGTAATATTTTTCCGAATTTCCGCCGGCGAAATGCAAAAAGTGGTCTCATCAATATCTGCAAAAACGGGTTTACACCGTTCCCACACCAGACTTGACGTTGTTGCCACATAAGAAAAAGGAGTAGTTATAACTTCTCCTTTCAGATCTGCGGCACGAATTGCAATTTGAAGGGCAACAGTACCGTTTGTCATTAAAAAAACATGCTTTACACCAAAATACTCTTTTAGCCTTTCCTCCAGCTCAAAAACGAGCGGACCGTGATTTGTTAAATGACACCGTTCCCAAATTGATTCGAGGTATTTGGTATATTCTGCCAAAGGTGGAAGGAATGACATTGTGACGTTTATCATGAATTACCCGCTTTTAAAAGGATTTCGAACAATTTTTCCTCCGGCTGAGTAATAAATTGATTATTGATTGAATTATTAGCGTTTTTTCCTATCAATTCCCATTTTGATTTCATTTGCCATGCCCTTTCCATTGCAGCAGAGAAGGCGTTTATTGATGGTGCTTCTGCAACAAAACCAGAAATGCCGTCGGTGATGAGTTCTGCATTTCCACCAACATCGGTAACTATTGATGGCCTGCCACAAAACATTGCCTCAGTTAAAGCTAGCGGTTTCCCTTCACCGGTTGAACAAAGCAGAAGTATTTCAGCATCCTTCCAAATTTCTCCGATATTTTTTGAATAGCCCCTGAAAAACACGCGATTATTTAAATTATAAAAAGAGACCAGATCTTTAAGCCATTCCAAATCAGGACCGGAACCCCAAAATTCAAAAATCCAATTTCTGTCTTTCCATCGATCAGTTCCTAAAATTGAGATAATAATATCCTGGCCTTTTACTTTTGCTTCAAGGCGGGCAACGGATAACATTTTAACCGGGTTGTCCTGGGTTCTAACCGGGAAGGAAAGATAGTCATGGGAAGTAAGATTTGCAGGATTGTTTAATACAATTGAGTTGTTCAGTGGAAGAGCAAGTACTCGTCTGGCAGATTCCCTGTTTCTCTCAGAAACAAAAACACAAAAGGTAGAATTCTGGAAAAATTCTCTTGCCTTAATGTACCAGTTTTTATCAAGTGAATAATTTTCATCATGATATTGAGATATTATAATATAAGGGCGATTCAGCTTTTCAATAATTTCCACCAAATGTGGATGACCAATTATATCATAAGTGCCGGCATTGTTTATACATATAACATCAGGATTGAAAATAGTTAAAGGTTTGGATTCTTTTAAACTATTCTGGAATTTGCTGATGATGAATTCTGCATTCCTGAGTAATATATTTGGAATTCTCTCATATCTTTTCCTTTTATGAAGGATTGCTCCTTTTAATTCGATAGTATAATATTTAGGTGAATGATCTTCCTTCCAGTCAAAAACTGACACAAAAACCTTATGGCCATTTGCCAGAGCTAATTCAGCTGATTTATAAAATAACAAATCACAAGAACCAAACGGTATGCCGTTTGTAAGTGTTATAAAAGCAATTTTCAATTAATTATCCCTTTCTTCAATCTCTTGGTAAAGTTCAACAACCTGATCAGCAATTTTGTCCCAGCTAAAATTTGAAACAGCGGCTTCTCGACCTTTTTTCCCCATCATCATCCCCAAATCTCTGTCGAAATATAGACGTAGAATTGTATGATAAAAAAAATCAGCATCAGGGTCTGAAACAAAAGAATACTCTGGTTTACAATAACTCAGAGTGCCTCCAAAGTTTGTTGTTAAAATTGGTAACCCAGTACTCATTGCTTCAAGTATTCCATTATTTGCAGTTGCATCAATTAGAGGAAGAAAGAGTAATGAGCTGTTTTGATATAAGGATAGTAGGTTTTCATCGGAAAGTCCTTCATAAAAATGAACCGTCGGATAACCGGCAATTTCCATCAAATCAAAAGTGCGTTTTGATTTTGGTATTGCCAAGTCAAAATGAATATCTGAATGATTTCGGCAAACAAGATGAATTACCTTTTTTAACATGTTGAAGTCCCGAAGCCATTGACCAACAAAAACAACTCGGAATTCACTCTTATAATTAGATATAGGTTGGAAAAAATTAGTGTCCACACCATGGGGGATAAAAGTAACTCTACCTGGTAGTCCTTCTTCAAAAAATTCACGGTTATGATTTGTTAAAACAATCAGTTGATTTAATGGTTCAAAGAATTTACTTGGCTTTATGCTATGAATTTTATACCAGCCTGCAGGTTGGTGCTGGGTTGCTATTAAAGTGTTTTTTCTGGAAAAACCAGAGTTGTTTAATTTTCTGAAATTGTTTTCCCAATATGCAAAATGAAAAATCTCATTTTGATAGTTACCAGTTAATAATTTCTTCTGTAACCTTTCCGTTGCATGATATAATGGGGGTGTGAGTCCTAAAAGGTCTCTTTTTGTCAGCCGCCAGTAAATAGACTTCCAAATTGCAACATGAGTTTGGTGATCAATAAAGGTCGACCTGGATGGAATTCTTTTGGTAATTTGATCAAAAAGTACATCATAGCCACTGTGATGGCCCATGTGTGAAAATGTCTCCCTGATCAGGTTGATTGGGGGTGGTGTGGGTTCAGTCATGATTTACCAACAACTTTTTAAGAGATCCGGCAAAAAACCGGTTAAAACGGGCGTATTTTTTTATAAAGAAAAGTGTAAGCAAAAGGAGGCTTTTCCTGAAACGTGAAATTTCACAGTGCTGGCTGACAAGATAAATAACCCGGTACCAGGTTTTATCTTCGATTTTCCGGTCAAGAAGTGGTTTTAAATGTTTGAATTCACCTTGAATTGCATGCGCACGAATTCTGATAAATTCCCGATGCATAGCCAATGGCTGACTGGTAGTCTTTGATCCTTCGTGAACGCGGAATTTTGCTAAAACCCTGTTGGTATAAGTCACATTCGGGAACAAGGCCAGATACCTGATAAAAAATGCCTGATCAAAACAATATCTGTACTCTTCCGGAAAGAAACCGGTTTTCCTTACCTGTTCAGTTGCTGTCCAGAAACCGGGCTGATGAAAAACTGCCTGGTCAAGCAAAAGATTTTGTGCAGACAGGTCTTTCTGCACAACTAAAGTTTCCTTTTCTGCAGAGAAATTAATTACCGTTCCCGCAATGGTTTTTGCGCCCGACTGATACAATGCTGAGACCACCGCCAGTGCATCAGGCGCGAGTAAGTCATCTGAGTTAATCCAGGTGAAAAGTTCACCTGTTGCCCGGCTGAGTCCTTTGTTAATGGCATGTGCCTGGCCATTATCCGGTTCGCTTACCCACCAGCTCAGCGACTGGTCATATTTTCTGATCACATCTATTGTTTGATCTGTGCTTCCACCATCAATAACCATTAATTCAAGTGACGGATAGTTCTGTCCCAGAATAGATTGAATGGTTTCTTCAATCAAATACCCCTGGTTGAATGAGGGAATGACTATTGAGATTTTAGGAATCATTTTTTGCGGATTGATTTCAGTGTTTGGGAAAAATCTGCCTTATCGAAAATAAAACACTTTCCCCCGATACTTAAATCTGTTATTTTCTTTTTGGATTTGGAATACATATAATCAGCAATCTTATATGCCATCTCTGATGCCTCAATATTTGGTTGAGGAAAAATTTGCCCTTTGAAATAATCTGGATGAAAATGACTTTGATCCTCTGTTTCAAGTAAAATATTTGAATTAGGGGCTCCAATAGTTACATAGTTATGATCAACACCAACTAAATACACATTTTTGAAACCCATAAAAAAAGCCAATTGAAGCATAACATATGTGACAGTATTGCCCTCTCCAAATATTGGAAAATAATTAAAAGGCATAAACTCAAAACCACCACTTGTGAATAAATTTACCCGATTAGTATTTTTGCTTAAATATTTATTTGCAGGTTCATTTGAAATAAAGGAGGGAATTGTTGTTTTATTCATGAAATCAATTGACTGATTAATTACCTCTCTGTCTACACTTACATAAAAATCAGGTCTCCAATTGTATTTATCAAACAATAAATAAATTTTATTTGAAGCAAATGTATAGTAGTCATTCAAATGCTCCATATTGATTCCATTTAAGGATGGACCATTTCCAATGATGAAACAATCTTGATCAACATGTTTATTTTTATATGCTTCCAAATTGTGTCCATGGTTTTTTCTCCATAGGTAATATTCTTTATCCCATAGTCTGGCAATTATGTCTTCCCGAAAGGGCTCAAGTATTCGTGTTATTACTTTCATATAATTATTTCAATAAATTAAATACAAAACCACGGTTAAGCATTCTCAAGGCATTCTCAGCCGCTTTCCTTCTCATTTCAATAAATGCTTCCTTCGAAAAATAAGCACTATGAGGATTAATGATAAATCGACCCTCTAACCATGTCTCCCGCGATTTCCAGGCTTTAATTAACTCAGAATCTTTTGGTGGTTCAAGGGGTAAAACGTCCAATGCAATATTGTTTAGTTTACCATTCTTTAAAGGGTTGTAAAATATTTCAATGTCAGAAACAATTCCCCCGCGAGCTGTATTTACAAGTGAAGATCCATGTTTCATTTGTGAAATAAATTTCTGATTCACCATTCCCTTTGTTTCAGAATTAAGTGGGGTATGAATTGAAACGATATCTGAAATTGCCAACAATTCATCCAATGAATCCACACGTTGGGCGTTTAATAACTTCTCATACCCACGCTCTTTATATGGATCAAAAATTACAGTTTTAAAACGAAGTAATTTTGCCTTTATTGCAACACTTCCGCCAATGCGGCCGGCACCAATAATACCGACCGTAATCTCTGAATTCCTTTTTATTTCGGGAAGGGTATTTTCCTGCCATGAACCATCGGTATAACTACGGCATAAAAAATCATACCTCGAAATACCACGGGAAATATTCATAATCATGCCTATTGCTGTATCACTTACTTCCTCTGTACCATAATCAGGATTGTTTGCTGCAACAATCCCATTGCTTTTCAGTAGCTCCAAATCCAGATTATCAAACCCAACTCCATATCGCTGAACTCCCTTTAATTTTGGGAATTGTTTGATGTAATCACTATTTATTTTTTCGTGCCAAACCATTAAAACTTCAACATCCTGAGAAGGTTTTTCAACCAATAATTCGCCCAAAATTATTTTTTCGATATCGGGGTTTGTAATGTAGTCAGTAATATAGATTGTAGACATTTACTTTTCTCTTAATTTTGTTATAGGTTTTTCGTAAAAACGGTAAATTGCAGCGGAAGAGCCAATTACAAAAAAATAAAAAATTGCTGTGTTCACTTTGGTATTTTGAGGTAAAGCGAATTTAACTAGTTTTTCGAGAGGCAAATTAATTAAGTATATAGAATACGACCATGTAGAAATATTTACAAATATTTGATCAGTAAATGAATATTTTGTTTTTAATATGGAATCAAAAAGGGGCAGAAACATAGCGAAAGTAAAACTAACAAAAGATAAATAAATTATTTTCCCATAAACAGAATAATAAATATTTATATAATAGTGTTGGAATATGATTATGCCTAAAAATATCAATGGAAAAACCCATAAATATTTTGAAAAAAACCGATATTTCTCAAAATAATAAAATTTAACCCATGCTACAAGAACCCCAAATATTATTGAATCCAATCTTGCTGCAACAATCATTCGTATCGTGTTTGTGTCGAATCCAAATTCATGATGGAGAAAATAACGATACATTGGCGAAACAATAACAATTAAAATGCTAATGATAAGAACTGTTGGTTTTAATTTTTTAAAAACAATTGTAGTTATAATTATCACTGTAGGTATTAAAAGATAAAACCATTCTTCAATGGCCAAGGACCACGATTCTCTGAAAAACAAAGGCCGTGGTTCGAGGGTATTCTGAAAGAAAAAAAGAAATTTAAACAGATTCCCTATCTCTTCTTTGAAATAAATCGCTATAATAATATTTATTGATAAAAACAAATAATAGTTTGGTAATGTTCTGAACCATCTTCTTTTCCAAAAAGTAAATAATGCATGATAAGTATTGCTAATAGTAAATTCTTTAATGAAAATACTTCCAATTAAAAAACCACTTAATACAAAAAATAGCTCAACACCATAAAAACCAAAAGTACCAAATGGTAAATTCAATGGATAGGAATCATTCATACCAAATATAGAGTGAGACAATAATACCATTATCACAGCTATAGATCTAAAAATATCTAATCCAATAACTCTATTCGGCTGCATTAAATAGCCCTGTTTTTTCTGTATTACTAGAATTAAAATGATTCACCATTTCAGTGTAAGAGTTTCTAAGCATTTCACAATCAACTAAGTGAACAATATACCTCATTCCCATTCCAAGAAATTTAGAAATATTTTTATCAGAAGTAGTTATGGTTCCTGCAACCTTGCCGGCTTTGTTTATTTTATAAACCAATGTGATTAAATAGTCAGTCAGCATCGGGTGGTCAATCTGGCCTGGAATTCCCAACGCTTTTGAAAGATCAAAAAGACCAATGAAAAGGATATCTAATTCTTTAATTGCCAGTATTTCATCTATGGATTCAATTGCCTCCTTGCCTTCAATATTAATGGCTATCAGCGTATTATCGTTCGCAATAATAGTTTGATCTTTCGATGAGTGAATTGAATAATTACCTGCTCGTGTAAATGGTGAAAAACCTCTGTTGCCAGAAGGAGGGTATTTTGAAAAATGAATTATTTTTTTGACATCATCAGCCGAATTAACGTTTGGAATTTGGATGCCATGAACCCCAATATCCAAGGCCTTCAAAATATCAGCTTCAAGAATTCCACCAACTCGCATAATTGGAGAACAACCCTTGGACTCACAGGCCATAACCATTCGTTGGGCTGTTTCAAAACTAATTGGTCCGTGTTCTGCATCGATTATGATAAAATCAAGTCCAGAACTTGCTAAAATATCTGCAGTTTCTGGTGAAGGTATCATTGCCCATGTTCCAATAACTGACTTTCCTGCCGCAAGTTTTTCTTTTATAAAGTTCTGTCTACGCATTATTTAAATCCAATCCATATTTATAAAGAAATTGTGCGAGTTTAAAATCGTAGGGTGTATCTAAATCAACAGCTTCAAAATTACTGGTTTCGAACCAATAAGGCTTCCTTGAAATTACATACCGGTTTCTGATCATTTCTTCTTTTTTTGTAATAAATAAGGCACCTGTAATTCTGGACAATTTTTCAAGATTTTGTGAGTAATCATGCCATACGCCCCAGTTGTAATTGTATGGTCTGCCTTTATCTGTTACAATAAATTCTTTGAATGAATTTACAGCAGCAAGTCCGTCAAACCCGTCTTTCAATATCTCATGATATTTTTCAACAGCCTCTTTATACCTGTTAAAAAGAGGGGATGTTGTATGAATCCAGGCAATATGGTCGTCGTCGTTTACCGGAATTGAAGATGCGACATGATGAATTACCTCGCTCCAGGGGGTTATGTTATTACAGAAATAGGCATCCCGTTTTACAAAACTAAAACCGAAGCGATCTGCAAGGATTTTTCCTTTTTCAGCATCGCTTGAAATATAAACCTCATCGAAACAATTCGATTCCTTAACTTGATTTAGTTTGAATTCAAGTAAATTCAACCCATCAGCAAATTCTTTAAAATTTTTATTTTCAACCCGCTCTGATTTTTCCTTAACAGGAATAACTGCAATTGTTTTCATTTCAACCTCAAACTATTTTACATTAAATCAGTAATATGTTTAATCTGATCAACTACCCTACAAGAATATCCCCATTCATTATCATACCAAAGTACAAGCTTTACCATATTGTTTTTAATTACATCTGTCCATCTATGATCAATAATTGCAGAATACTCACTTTTTTTAAAATCCAATGAAACCAATGGCTCCCAATTATTATGGATTATTTTCCATTTTTGGTTGTTTTCCATTTCCTCATAAATATCAAGAATTTGACGTTTTGTTACTGTTTTCTTGGTCAGAATTGTCAGATCGGCACTTCCTACAATAGATGTTGGCGTTCGGTAAGAAAATGAACCCAATGATTCTTCTGCAATATCATCGAGAACATGACAGGTGGCCTGAATAGCAGATGTTGGTTTTGGAATCATATTTCCAATAACAGATCTGCCAAGTGCAAAATGGTGGTAAATTTCTCCTGGTACTGACCAGGAGCTGGCTGGTCCATCCATCAGATTTTGGTAATTTAACCAAGGATGTAAGGTGGTTGCATAACCATAATCGAATCCAAAATTTTCACTCAGTAGGTTTAACACAGGGGCAATTGCAGTTGCGTCACAAATACTTGAAGCAATTACATGATGTTTTGATAAATCGAGCTTTGATTCGTTTGCACCAAGAACCATCGTAAAATCAATACCTTTATTCGGAGAATTGGTAATAATCACTTTTTTTGTCTGACCCTTTTCAATTAGATTATGACTCCGAAGGGTGTTATCATAAACACCAGTTGCATCGATTACAAGATCAACACCTGATGCTGCCCAATCCACATCATCAATATGCTTTAGATGAGTCACTTTAATATTATGATTCGAGTTATATAAGAAATCCTTTTCTACTTGAAATAATTCCGGTAACCTGTCATACAAAGTATCATAATTTAGTGTGTAAGCTATATTCTTAATATCAGGGTTGATATCATTAATTGCGACAACTTTGAAATATTTTTTTTCTAGATTTACTCTGAATATTGCTCTTCCAATTCTGCCAAATCCGTTTATTCCAACTCGTATCATTAGTTTTCCCATTTATATTGTGAAAGTCTTTCATTTAACTTAGATTCAGGATTTCCGACTAGGAGCTCTATCCCATTTTTGTTTAACAACTTTTCATTCAAAATGTATAAAAATTCTTCTACCGGCAAATTATTACTTGAGTTTTTCATCGCAATTGGGTCTGACGTGACATGTCTTTCATAATTATCTTGTAAAAACTTTCTCAAATCCCGACAAACAGAATAGTATGGATTATCTGAATTATCCCAAAAATATTTATTGTCATTTAAGTCAACACCCAATGTTATTATTTTTTTATAGCCAACACTTGCAGCAAATGATATCATTAAGCTTATTGACCCAGCATGATAAAAAACAGGGTAAGTCCAAGTTTTTCCAGAAATTCTATTTATAAATTTAAGTATGTTAATATATAAACCCAACAACTTCTTGTTAGTTGTTGATACAAAATGTGGAAGAATGAAAAAAACATTATCCTTGATTTCGCTAAAATACTCCTTTGTGAGTCCATACTGCACAAACCGTCTATATCTAAATATAACAGGGACGGTTGAACCATATGTATCTTTATTTTCAGCTAAAACCTTTTTGATGAATGGGACTTCCCCATCACGAAAACCATGTTTAATTGGAATCTCATGAAAATGATAAGTTGGTACATGGTCATGAACTAAAAACAGGTTAAATGAAATAGAATCCTTTTGTTTAATTATTTTCCATTGTTCATCTGAAATATTGTTAATGGAGCTTCCACTACCTAAAATAAATACTGTATCAGATTTTTTAAAACGTTTATATTCGTTCAGAAAATCTGTATCTCCTCTTTTGATCATTAATTTTTTGAAATAACGGTATTCCCTTATATCATGTACAATTTTTCGAATGTTGAAAACGATTTCAAAACGGCTTCCAATTATTGAAAGTAGACCCCGCAATTTATTTTTAATTAATAAATTCAATTTCACTCCAATCTTTAACAATAATTTTTACACAATTATACTTTCGAATTTCAGTTTCCCAATTTAGCCATTGAGTAAACTTAGTCATTAATATAAAATCGATTTTATTCTCTTCAGCAACTTTTACATCATATTCACTATCCCCAATAAAGATTCCACTTTTAAAGATTAGTTCAGAAACATGCTCCATTTTAGTTTTTGGAGCACCCAATATCCCATTAAAATACTGATCGAGCTGCAAAGAATGAAGGATATGGTTTAATTCAGATGTATCCGCACCAGATAAAACATATTTTTTTGATTTTGATAATTTTCGAATATTTTCTTCAAAACCATCAATAATTATAGATTTTGTAATACGAACCAGATTAAGATGATTATAATCATTGAGTATGTTTGTCAAAATACGTTCATCAGAAATAAACATTCTGAGCTTTTGTTCACGTGGTAGTCCATTGTTTTTTGTAAAAGAATGGACAATTGAATTAACATCATCCGGATTATTCAAATACTTCTGGAGTGATTCCTTTATATTTTGTTCCTTCATATAATTGGAATTAATTATAACACCATCGCAGTCAATAAGAATTAAATCATAACCAGATATAGAGAATTGAGCAATGTTCATTTATTCATTTCCCACTTAATCACTTCGGCAAGCAAACCCTGTCGATGTGACGAATATGATTTATTTAATATAGTTGGGTCCGATTCATTAATAGTGAATCCGATTTGGCTATCTACAGAATGAAGTCTTCCCATTCCAGGAATTCCGATACCGAAACTATTAAATATATATTGTCCTGATTTTAGATATTTTGGTAATTTGAATTTTATTTTGTACGTACCAGGATTTCTTATTCCCCATCGGAAAGTATCTGCGTCCGTATCAAAACTCCTTAGTAGAAATAGGCCATTATACTCCAAATCAAAAAACAAATGAATTCCTTTTTGCTCAAATAAAACAACATATTCCAATTCTATAAAAATTTCATCGAATAAGTTAAACTCAGATTTTACTTTTCCTTCATTGTCACTTAGTTGTATTGAATGAAAATACGCTACAGAATCCGGAGTTGTTTGTAATTTCCAAAAAGGAACATAATAGTCAGATATTTTATTAGAATTAAGGTAATAATTAACAACAGGTTCTGTAAAACCAATTTTATCAATTGATCCCTGGTTTAAATATATTGCACTTTCACATAATGATTGGACAGCAATCATATTATGACTAACAAATATAATTGTTCGTCCATGTCCCGCTACATCCTGCATTTTTCCCAAACATTTTTTTTGAAATTCCGCGTCACCAACTGCCAGGACTTCATCAATAATTAAAACCTCAGGTTCCAAATGAGCAGCAACCGCAAAAGCCAGACGAACATACATGCCAGAAGAATATCGTTTCACAGGGGTATCAATAAATTTTTCGATTCCTGAAAAGTCAACAATTTCATCGAATTTGGATTGGATTTCAGACCGCCTCATTCCCAGTATTGAGCCGTTTAAAAAAATATTTTCACGGCCTGAAAGCTCCGGGTGAAATCCGGTGCCAACCTCCAGAAGGGATCCAACTCGACCGTTAATCTGAATTCTGCCCGAAGTTGGTTCAGTTATTCGGGAGAGAATTTTAAGCAACGTACTTTTTCCTGCACCATTTTTCCCGATAACCCCAACAATGTCTCCCTGCTTAATTTCAAAAGAAACATCCTTTAAAGCCCAGAATTCGGTCTCATCAGGTTGTTCTGAGTAACGATGAAAAAGCCGGTCAACCTTTCCTGAAATGGTTTCACGAAGTGAACCTGAAGCCTTCCGGCCAATGTGGTAAAGTTTTGATACGTTTTCTACTGAAATGGCGATGTCTGACATGGTAATTGTTATAAGTTACAAGTGATAAGTTATAAGTCGAACATACTGAAGACCCCGAACACTTTCGGGGTCTTCAGTCGAGTGGAACGATGATCCCGAACTAGTCTTGGGGTTACTAGTGATAAGTAATATGTGGTACGTCAATCGAAATAAAGGTTCCTTTCCGTCAGCGGAATCACGGTTAACCCTTCATTTAATTTTTAATCTTGGATTTCAGTCCACCATTTTCGGAGTTTATCCTGTAAGTGGTATAATTTCCTGTAATCTTTTTCTGAGGAATTCAAGTTGTCTTTTTAATGAAGGTTTTTTCGATTTATTAATCACAGAGTCAGTTAATAACGTCAAGACCAGCTCCGGACTAAAATTCTTAAGAATAGTATACCATGAATAACTTCCAAATAATTTTACAAATAAGGCTTCTTTTGAGCAATGTCCTGCCCGATCAGTCTTCCCATCAAAAACAGCATGAATGTCTTCAGGTTTAACCTGATAAACCCACATTATCTGGCGGAAAAACTTGTGTTTTCCTGTTTGGGTTAACATATTCTGAACCTAAAGTGTTGCTTTGATAATAGCTTTTTGTAATTCCTTTTTATTTGCAGGTTTAAAATATAGTTTTTTTGTCATATCAAAACTGATCAATGATAATTGTTTGAGATGATTTGTCCTGAGATAAAACATTTTTCCCGTCGTACCCCAGAAATTTAATAGACGATTTCGGGAAGGATTTTAGTGGATTCCCAAGAGAAACACTGGTGTTCGTTTCGTTCAGGGTTTTAATGAAAACATCTGTTTCACCATTTGTTATAACCCGTAAAGACCCATCTGTGGCCACAATTTGCGAAGAAATAAATGATTCACCTGATGAAAGTATAGGGTTTGTGATCACAGAGGTGTTGGTCACAACCATATTATTAATGATTAAATATTTTTTTCCTTCAATTACATAAGATCCCTGGGGAACAGAGGAGGGTAATCGTGTAAATTGATTAAATGTGGAAGAAAAATTGCCTTTACCCAGATAATATTCTTTAACAGATCCATTCTGAACAGATCCTAAAATATATTCCTGTTCAACTCCAAAACCACCCCCAAGAAATTGAAATTTATCCTTGAAGGCGGGATCGGTAATCTGAGGAGATTTAACTGATTGCCCCAACATAAAATTGTAATTAACCTGATAAAGTTGTTGAACCAGAAGTAGAAGCTTTTGTTTTGCTTTATCATGATGAAGCTTCCAGTTTCCAGTGATGATAGTTCCCAAAGAGATATACGTTCCCTTGAGATTTTTATCAACACGGAGCAAGGTTCCACCCGGATTAAACATGACTATACTTTGGTTATCAGTGCTGAATGAGGTGTTTCCAAGATCAAAAAATCCTGTGTAAGTACGGTATTTACCACTCTTTCCAACTTTAAAAATTGAATCCAAAGAGGTCACTACAAGGAGCGAATCATCATCCATTAACGCTGCATAATTCAAAACTGATTTCCAGGGAATCCGAACTTCAGTGGAAGATGCCGGTTTTTCATTATTTGCATCAGGTTCACAACTCAGGCAAAGCAGAATTGAAACAAAAAGAAGTGAAAATTGAACCATAAATTTAGGCATTCTTTTTAAACCTTTCATGGGTAAAGGGGGAGTTCAAAATCAGAGAAAAAAGAAAAAACACAGAGACCAAAAGCCCATTCCAAAGAGAAATAAAAAGGAAGTGAAGTGGTGTTGTAAGACTTTTTTGAATCATCCATGGCCAGAAATTCCAGCTTGTGGCCCCCAATGAATAAGATAAGCGTATTGTCTCAGGCTCACCAAAATTTGCCAGAGATCCAGTGCTTAATTTGGCGATAATATTTGAATACCTCATTAAAATCTGACCATCGGTTCCAGTTGGACTACCGTTTGTTGAGATTAAACTTCGTCCACTCTTTTCAGCCTGCAAATATTCTAAAGTATCCCAAAAACAAAGTGAAGGAATCTGTGAGGCAATAATGCCTGACAGAAGTAACATTCTGGTTTGCCATTTGATGATTTCCGTTTTAAGTTGAATACAACCCCAGAAAATAATCGCTAAAAGTGGTATTAAATGACCCTGAAACCGGGCACCCCAGGTGTGATCACCGGCCCATGAGAACCAAAATGAGTGAAACATCAGATTCAGTAAAAGAAAAAGTATAACCAGACTGCCTAGTGTTTTTATGTCAGAATTTAATTTAGTAAAAGAAAACCCAGTCATAATGAGTGCGGGCACTATCCAAAGGGTCGTCCAGATTAGTCCTTTGTCAAATCCGAAAATGGGTTGAACTAATCCGTTAAAAGGATTCCCGCTAAATGTTCCGCCAGTTTGACCGTACCCAAAATCAATTGGATTCCCGGTACGGTGCAAGTTCCAAAAGCCAATTGCAAGCAGGGTTAGAATCCCCATTCCTGCCCAATAGAAAAACCAGTTTTTTAATTTAGGACGGTGATTGGTGTATACAATGAGCAGGCTCCAAAACACTCCAATGAAAATAGCAGTCAAAAATGAAGGTCTGAAAAAAAGTCCGGCACTTAGTGAAATCACAAACAGAAATAAATACTTGGATTTTCCTTCTTTTTGAAATTTAAACCCAAAATTCAAAGCGAGTAACATCAGTACTGCCAACCATGATTCTTCGTGTCCTGCCCGGGCTAAATTCCAAAGGATTGAACCAAAAACGGCCGTGAGTCCGGAGGATACTGCATTCAGTTCGTTTAACCCAACAGTTTTTGCAAGCAAAAATGAACCCAAAAAAACAAGAAAATTCACAAGAAAAAGGTGAAGTAATGAAGCTAGCCCCAATCTGATTTTAAAGTCCATTTTTTGATCAAAATGAACCAGACTGGTAAGTGCTGTTCCGG
Organism: Bacteroidota bacterium; assembly: GCA_020161835.1. Lineage (GTDB taxonomy): Bacteria > Bacteroidota > JABWAT01 > JABWAT01 > JABWAT01 > JAFLBE01. Next base: position 143,614 of record JAIUNL010000006.1, read on the forward strand.
GGATATCCAGGGGAATGAGGATCAGACTCTGACCGATCCCAAAATAAGAACGAAACTCACCCTGGTCATCAATAAATGTGGAATTATGAATTCCATCACCATAGGTGCCAATTTCTGGCAAACCGCCAGTTAAAATGGCATGAGCTACCCGATATCGGTCAGTCCCGTCAGTACTGTTAAATTGACCGGGAAAAGACCAAAGGGAAAGTCCGGCAATAAAAAGAAAAAGAAAAAGACGTGGTTTATTCATTGTTATTGTCTGACAAGTCCGGTCTTGGTTATAATTGCAGATTCCTGATATTCATAATCCGTATTAATTTGCCAAAGATCATTGTTTTCCCCAAGTGCAATATTTCTGGCAGCCAGCATTCCCATAAGTATACTATGATCCTGATTGTTATACTTAAATGAGCCATAACGCCCAATAACTGAAAGTCCTTCAACAGTTCTGAGGTAGGCAATAATTGGATCCATTATTTTTTTGTAACCGGAGAAATAAACCGGGTAGCATTTGGGGATTCTGATGACTTTTCCATTCAGAATAGTATGCTTACCAATGAGTCCCGTTTGCCTGATCTCAGATTTTGCAAGATCAATTAATTTCTGGTCGTCCTCTTTCCATTCCGGATCGCTATCATAGCACCAGTATTCTAAAACGAGTATCGTCGTTTCTTTTCCATTCAATATTTCGGGAACCCAGTTTCTGAAATTGGTAATCCGACCGGTTTTCAGTTCTGAAGCATGGACATAAAGCCAGTTATCGGGAAACAGATCCTGGCCGTCTATTTCAAGGTAAACAAGAATGGTGTTTCTGAAACTCAATTTTCCAGCAGCCTCTTTTACTTCAGCAGGAGCCGAACTCAGGTTTTTTACCATTGTTGAAATAGGCATGGTAGAAATAACATGATCGTAAGCAAGGTCAATTCCATCAGAAAGGCTGATTCCTGTAACAATTTCCCCGGTTTGAACCACTTTACTTACCGGAGAATTAAGGTGAATCTTACCGCCCTTGGTAGCAACGTAATTTGCCATACGTTCATAGACCATTCCGGTACCGCCGGTTGGGTAAGCAAACTGATCAACCAAAGTTTTGTGTTTATTGCCTTTTCCACTTGTAATGGCGTTTTTTATTGCTTCCCATAGCGATAATTTTTTAATTCGCTGTGCAGCAAATTCTGCATCCAGTTCACTGCAGGGAATTCCCCACAATTTTTCAGTGTACGTTTTGAAAAAAATTTGAAATAACCGTTTACCAAATCGTGAACTTACCCAGCTTTCGAAAGAATCATCAACCGGTGTTGGATTAATTTTTTCAATAGCATAACTGAAAACACAAAGGGTTGCCTGCCAGATCCCCAGATTTCCCAGTGCGTTAAATGCTCTTAGCGGGTAGTAATAAAACTTTTTGTTGTAATAAATCCTGGTTAACCGGTTAACCATCTCATAGTCTTGTCCGACAACTTCCAGCCAGAGTTCGTTTATTCTGGGATCATTACTGAAAAAGCGGTGGGGACCAATATCAACATGCTGACCCCAAAGGTCAAAGGATCTTGCAAGTCCACCAACTGATTCGCCCGCCTCAAAAACATGAACTTCATGTCCCAGCTTGGTCAATTCGTAGGCAGCGGTAATCCCAGCTGGACCAGCTCCAATTACTGCTACTTTTTTCATACAATATCTGCCATGACTTTTTCTACACTGCGGAAATAATAAAGACCGGTAATGAAAATGATCAGAACCACAGACGCAGAAACAAAAGTCATAACGCCGGGAACAGGACCGCCCAACAGCGACCACCTAAAGCCTTCAACAACCCCTGCCATCGGATTCAGAAAATACCAGAACTGATATTGCTCTGGAACCAGACTTGCTGGATAGGCAACCGGTGTGACATACATGCCCAATTGAACCACAAAAGGAACCAATTGCTGAAAATCTCTGAAACGAACGGTGAGTGCACTCAGCCAGATTCCGATTGCAAGTCCTGATAGAAGTGCAAGGAAAAGAAAAACCGGGAAAAGGAAAAAGGCAGGACCAGGTGATATCCCGTAACAAAACATCAAAACAATCAGAAACAGAAAAACAACACCAAAGTCAACCAGAGACCCCAAAGCTTTTGAAAGGGGAATAACAAGTCTCGGAAAATAGATTTTTGAAATCATGCCCTGTGCACCCACGATTGAGCTACCTGCACCGTTCAATACATTAGAAAAATAGGTCCAGCCGCTCATGCCGGCTAGGGCAAACAGCGGGTAGGGTATATCACCGGTATTGACTTTTGCAACCCGGCTGAAAACCAGGGTAAAAATGGTTAAGGTGGCTAAAGGCTGAAGTCCAGCCCACAAAAATCCTAAAACAGTTTGAGCGTAGCGGACTCTGAGATCCCGGTAAGTCAGGGTTAACAACAAATCCTTATAAGCCCAGAGCTCTTTCAGGTTAAGATTAAGTCCTTTTTTTGATGCGTCGATAATGATTGATGGCATAAATTCAGTTATAAGTGGTTTGTTATAAATTTTAAGTGGTAGGTTGAAGAAAAATGAATTTTCCTATTCCTTTTTCCAGACCACAATGGCTTTGTCCATCTGAAGAGTTCCGGTTAGCTGATCATATTCATCTAACGAGAGAACCAGGGTTCGTACTTTTCTTTTGATCAGGGTTTCTGTTTTTTCAACCAGATGATTCAGATAGTCTTTGTTGACACTGCCAACCAAAGTCAAATCAATAATTCCTGAATCTTTGCCCTTAGCATAATCGCCGGTTACAAATGCAAATTCTACATTCCCAAGATTTTTCAGGACAGATTCTATAACCTGGTCAATTCCCAGATATTTTCTGACGACGGAATGAAGTTCGGGGAAAAGGGGATGATTTTTATTGGCGTGATAGAATTTCTGGCGGCCTTCTGTCGCACTTTCAAGCAAACCAGCTTTGGATAACCGGTTCAGTTCAAGGCGGATTGCATTGCTGTTTTCACCCAATTCATCCTCCAATCCACGCAAATAAGCCTTCGTTTCTGAGTTCAGAAAGAACTTCAGAAGAAGCTTAACCCGGGTTTTTGAAGTGATGAGTGTATCTAACATGGTATTGAGTAAATTAATTACTCAATAATAAGTAAAATACTTTTTTCAGTCAATAGGGAATTTGCTGTAATTTGGAATTCGTGACGGAGGGCACGGGGAGGGGGGCAGTGATAAGTGACAGGTTACAAGTTACAAGTGGAAAAGACGAAGTTACAAAGAATTGTAATTAAATAATTTACAACTAAGTTCCCTTCCTTTAAAGAAGGATGGGAACTTACCACTTGTAACTTATAACTTATAACTTACCACTTGCCTTAAGCTACATTCTGTTCTTTGAGAAAGTATACAGGAGGTTCGCTTTCAAGAATGGTTTTTTCGGTGATGACACATTTTTTGATGTTTGTCTTTGAAGGAAGGTCAAACATGATATGTGTCATACGTTCTTCAATGATTGAACGGAGTCCGCGTGCACCGGTTCCACGGGCAATTGCCTGAGTCACAATGGCTTGGAGGGCATCTTTGTCGAATTCCAACTCAACATTTTCAAGTTTAAACAGTTTTTGGTACTGTTTAACGATTGCATTTTTGGGCTGGGTCAGAATCTGAAGCAGTGAGCTTGCATCCAGCGGATCAAGAGCGGAAACAACCGGTAACCGGCCAATAAATTCCGGAATCAAACCAAAATGAAGCAAATCTTCAGGCTGAACATGTTTCAGAAGGGATTTGTCTTCCTTGATTCTTTCCTGCTGATCAGGTTCGGCTTTAAATCCGATCGTGCCCTGATTGAGCCGGCGTGCAATAATTTTTTCAAGTCCGTCGAAAGCACCGCCACAGATAAAGAGAATATTCTTGGTGTTGACGTTGATCAGGGTTTGCTCCGGATGTTTACGTCCACCTTTTGGTGGAACGCCGGCAACTGTACCTTCGAGTATTTTCAGCAAAGCTTGCTGAACACCTTCACCGGAAACATCCCGGGTAATAGAAGGATTGTCGCTTTTACGGGCAATTTTATCAATTTCGTCAATGTAAACAATGCCACGTTCTGCACGTTCCAGATCGTAATCAGCTGCCTGAAGCAGGCGGACCAATATACTTTCAACATCTTCACCCACATAACCTGCTTCGGTTAAAGCGGTTGCATCAGCAATACAGAAAGGCACATCAAGCACTTTTGCGAGTGTCTGTGCCAGTAAGGTTTTTCCTGTTCCGGTCGGACCTGCAAGCAGGATATTGGATTTGTCGATATCGATCAAATCCATTTCCTTATCAATTTTCTTGTTGTCGATTCGTTTATAGTGGTTGTAAACGGCAACGGAAAGTGAAATTTTGGCATGATCCTGCCCGATTACATAAAGATCAAGAGCTTCTTTGATGTCACGGGGTTTGAGTCTTCTGGGAGCTGGAGACCGCCGTTCCTGAATCGAACCGGCAGTTTTTGCATTATTGAAGATAATCTCAACTGCACTGTTCACACACCGGTCACAGATGTAGGCATTCAGTCCGGCAACCATAGAATTTACTTCGGTTGACGGACGTCCGCAGAAAGAACACTTTATTTTGAGACTATCTGTTTTACTCATTTTTTACGTTCCAGAATTTCATCAATGAGTCCGTACTCTTTTGATTCGGCTGATGACAACCAGTAATCACGTTCGGAATCTTTGTAGATTTTTTCGTAAGGCTGACCTGTGTGTTTTGCCAGAATCTGATAGAGGTTTTCTTTCATTTTCAGGATTTCACGGGCATGAATTTCAATATCAGTTGCTTGTCCCTGAACGCCGCCCATCCAGGGCTGGTGAATCATGACACGGGAGTTCGGAAGTGCAGATCTTTTCTTTTCAGCACCGCCGGCAAGAAGAATTGCACCCATCGAAGCTGCCATTCCAATACAAATCGTAGACACATCAGGTTTTACATATTGCATGGTATCATAAATGGCGAGTCCGGCGGAAATTGAACCACCAGGCGTATTCAGATACATGAAAATATCACGTTCGGGATCTTCAGACTCAAGAAAGAGAAGCTGGGCAATGGCAAGAGAGGCCGTTACATCATCAATCGGGGTACCGATAAAAATGATACGTTCTTTGAGCAGGCGGGAAAAGATGTCATAGGCACGTTCGCCTCTTCCGGTCTGCTCAATAACCATCGGTACCAGATTGTTTTGCATGTCAGGGAATTTGTGAAACATAGTTTATTCCTTTTAGATAGTCCCAACTGTAACGAAAGAGAAGTTGGTCTTGTTCCGGTTATGGATATTTCGGATGACGAATTGCGAATGACGGACTTCGAGCCACCCCATCCCGGGCACTTCGACTTGGTTACTGAGCGTAGTCGAAGTACCGCTCAGTGACCGGGAAACCCCGCCTTGAAAAGTTGCAAATCCTCATCTCTATCGGGGGAGGGGAATTTAAACCCGTAATATGTGACCTGTAACCAAAAAGTCACCTGTCACACGTCCCCTGTCACCGAATTTATCCGACCTTCAGTTTGAAATCTTCGGCTTTTACAACTTTAACTTTAGATTGTGCAACGGCCCATTCAACCAGCTTCTGGGTTTGAATCATGTTTTCGATTGTTGCTTTATTTTCTGGTTTTGCATAAACCTTTTTCAGGGTTTCAACCGGAATGTTATCTTCTTCGGCAACTTTTTTCAGGTAGGAGGCAAAATCATCTTCTGATACGGTGATTTTTTCTTTTTCAACGATATCCTGTTTTACCAACCACCATTTTGCACTTCTGATGGCAAGATCCCGGTTCTTCTCACGGAATTCAACCTCATTGAAATCTTTAGGCTGCTCATGATTTTTTTGCTGATGGGCATTGTCGTGAACCATTGAGTCCAGATAAGCTTCAACGAGACTTTCCGGAACTTCCAGTTCTGATGCGGCAACAAACTCATCCATTACTGAATCCTGAAGGCTGCTTTCACTGCGGCGTGCCAGACGTTTTTCAAGTCCTGACCTGAGTTCTGCTTTGAAAGCATCTACTGTTTCGTGTTTGCCGCCGGTGTATTCCTTTACGAATTCATCAGTAAAATCAGGCATGGTAAATGAAGTAATTCCTGAAAGGGTAGCCAGAACTTTCCGGTTTTTTCCTTCATCAAGAACGGTAACCATGGCAGACTCACCCGTTTTTTTACCGAGTATCTTCGCCTGATCTTCTGCAGAAAATTCCTGACTTCTTTTGCTGAATATTTTATTGTTCAGTTTTTTACCTGTCGGCTGATCTTTTTCATCCAATTCTTGAATAGTCAAAACAACAAAATCATCTTCACCAAGAGGATTCGGAGAATCGGTTACCATTTTGGCACTTACCCGTTTGATGTAATCAATTTCTGCATCAATGTCTGATTCAGAAATTTCGGAGGAGATTTGCTGGAAGTTTAATTTCTTGATCGCCGGAAGTTTGATTTCGGGTTTAATGTCATAAGCTACTACAAATGATAATTCTTCTGCAGCAGAATAATTCATATCCTTCATGGTCGGACGTGCAATCGGATTCAGATTTGCTTCCTTAAATGCACGCTGATAAAATTCCTGGGCAATTTTATCGAGTTCCTGATACTGAATGGATGGACCGTAAAGTTTGATAATCATGGAAAGAGGAACTTTTCCCTGACGAAAGCCAGGAACCTTGGCGGTTTGCTGGTACTTTTTGATTGCCTTATCAAAAAAGGGAGTTAATTCTTCCCTGGTTACCAGTACATGGAGTTCTTTTTTTACTGCAGATATATCTTTGATCGTTACGTTCATGGTTTCCTCAGTTGTTCACTATCACAAAAAGAAAAACGGAGGCGTGCTCCGTTTTTCTTGTATTTCGTACGCGAGGAGGGACTTGAACCCACACGAGTTACCTCACCAGATCCTAAGTCTGGCGCGTCTGCCAATTTCGCCACTCGCGCGTTTTGAAAATAAGCTTGCAAATATCAGAAATCTGGTGATGAATTGCAAGTTTAGTTACAAGTTATAAGTCGAGTGATAAGATGTATGTGGTAGGTGGTAGGTGGTAAGTCGAGCGAAGCGAAGATCCCGAACACTTTCGGGATTATAAGTGGTAAGTTGATATGTTAAAAAAAACGAGGACACTTAGCGACACTTCGACTACGCTCAGTAACCAAGTCGAAGTGCCCTCGTCTACAAATCATTTAGTTAGATTAAACGCCTGAATTGCAGGCAGAACCCGGTTTGAAAAATCATAAAGTGCCATATTCTCCCAGGAAGATCCATTTTTTGCCTGATTTCCCCTGAACGAAACCCATTCACCGCCCCAATAGCAAAATCCATATCCGCCATTTACTGCCCTGACAATGGATTTAATCTGAAGCAAAAACAGGTATTGACCATCCTGTGTGGGTGGATAAGCAGAAAGAACCTGATCGGGTGAGCCAAAAATATTATCAGTCCAGTCATTCCATCCGGTGGTGAAAGGATAGGCGGTTTCGGCGATGACAACTTTTTTCTTGTATTTCTGATTCAACTGATTGAGGGTTGAATAAACCTTTGCAAGATCTTTTCCGTGCCAGATCGGGTAGTAAGAAAGTCCGATTAGGTCATAATCCAAGCCGGAAAATTGGGAGAAATACCAATCGGCATTTTCAAGTCCGGCCAGGTGAAGCATGATCTGGGTGGATTTATTTTCTGCTCTTACTGCTTTACATCCTGCATCCAGCAAATCAATAAATTGAGATTTATTTTCCAGTTTTCCCATCGACCATAAAAATCCTGGATTAATTTCATTTCCTATCTGGATAATGTCTGGTTGGATAACTTTTACAATTTTGCGGGTATAGGCATCCACACTATCTTTTAGCTGTTGAAAGGTGAGAGATTTCCATGCTGCCGGCATCGTCTGATTTCCCGGATCGGCCCAGGTATCAGAATAATGAACCGTGAGCCACACTTTCATTTTTTTTGATTTGACCCGGGTTGCAAATGCTTTCACTTCCTCAAATCCGGAATGTTCGTTTACCGGTGTGTGCCACAATCTGATTCGAACGGTGTTAACCCCATTTTTTTGAAAAGTTGTCAGCACATCTTCAGGTTTCCCGGTTGAATCATAGAAAACAGTTCCGGCGGATTCGATTTCAGGAAGGAAAGAAAGGTCGGCACCAGAAATAAAGGAAAGGGGCTCCTCCTTTATTGGTTCTGTTTCTGACGGTGATTCTTTTTTGCAACCATTTGAAAATAAAAGGGTTACCAGAATAATGGGAAAGAATGATTTCACGTAAGAGTTCAGTTTGAATGAGTCTGACTTTTTTCGTTAGGAATACAGAAGCATATTTAAAAAGCCGAAACTGATCCTTTTCCCTGTTTGAACCGGATAGTTTTGGCAATGACTTCCATTTCTCTGATGAACTGCATTTTCTCAGGGAATTTGGGTCCAAAAACCGATCCGTTAATCATGAAAACCTGTTTGAGTGAATCATTGTAGAAGGTGTAGGTGACGAATGGGCCGCCCATGGAATAATCATTCAGTCGCCAGGTTCCCCGGGTTTCGAGTCCGTAAAAGCCGTTAAAGTTCACTTCTTTGAAAGTCAATGGTGACGAAACTGTTTCAGAATAGGAACTGTCATCTGCCTGAATATGGACTTTCATGATAGAATCCTGTTTAGCCAGCAATTCTTCTTTGGTTGGAAAAAGTCCGGAAGGCTGATTCCACCAATGAATCCAGATCCAGCGGTCGAGATCTGGCTGAATTCGTTTCATGTAGAAAAAATTAGGTCCGACAGTATCTCTGATCATCACATAATCATGTTGAAAGGCAACTGAAAAGCCAGTTTTATCCATCATTTTCTCAGAAAGTTCAGGCTGGGTATGGCGTTTGAACATATCAAGGGCTGTTCTTTGCAGGGTGAGATCAAGAAAAGTCGTGATCAGGTTAGCAGAATCTGCTTTGATGACTTCTGAAAGTTTTTCGGGTGTATCGGCAAGAATAAAAACTGAGAGCTGACGATCCATGTATTTATTTCGGGTAACGAAAATATTTTGTTCGCCTGATTTAACTTTTTCCAGAATTTCAGGGGAAAGAAGCCGTTTCGTCAATTTCCCGGAAGGTGTTGTGTCGTTGAGTGCAGAAATAAAAAGCAGATAAGCCCGTTGTTTCAGATCATCAAATTTTTCTGGCTTTCCCTGCATCAGTGTAAACAGTGGCTCTGGCTGGGGAAGTGTGGTTACTGTTTGCTCCAGGGTGGCGTTGAGTCCGGTTTTGGCCAATCGCAAAATGCTGGAATCAGCAAAGACGATAATTTTACCGTCAGGACCAAGTGCGAGTGGTTTGTAATCACCACAGGATGAAAGAAGGAGGAGAAAAACCGGAAGGAAGTGTAGAAGTTTCATGGTGAATTTAGATAAAGTTGAAAAATTCAGGAGTTTCTTGATAATTGTTACTTCGGTTAACTTTGCATTTCTGTAACTCCGACCTCCCGGTCGGAAGTAATTAACCGACCAGAGGTCGGTGATACATATTTTAAAATTACTTACCCTAATCCCGCCATCATAAAGAGCCACATCACCAATGCTGAACCAACCGGAATAGTCAGATTGTCATCAACCGGAATAGGAAGTAGTTCAATAATCGTTGCTGCAAGTGCACCGAGAATTTTCGTTTCCCAGTTTAAACTATCAATAAACCAGGCGGCTGCCAAGCTTGAAAGGAAAAAGGCAAGACTTCCTTCCCAGGTTTTTTTGAGTCCGAAAATAGGGAAACGGCCAAACTTTTTTCCAACCAGTGCTGCCATTGAATCCCCGATGATCAGCATGGTAAAAGCATACACTGCAATCGGTTTCGGAAAAATAAGAATCACGATGACTGCAGCCAGAAGTACGTAAGTCGCTCCTGAATAACTTTTACGCTTGTGGTCCAGCTCATGTTCCCGCATCATGAAGGCGAAGCCTTTTGCAATGATATCATGAACCTTGCCCGGTCTGAATCTGAAGTATTCGATAAATAAAGCAAAGAGCAAAAATCCCATCAAAATTAAAAGGCTGGGCGTCATGTCCAGCCAGTAAGAATAAATCAGGGGAATGGAAAGTGAGGAAAGATGGATCCCCTTCCGCCAAAGTTCAATAGAAAATTCGTCGGTCTTGCTTTGTGCCTGGCTCAAGGTTTTTCCTGTTTAAATTTGGCAATAATCACATCTAAATCGTCACCGGTTATCGTTTCTTTTTCAAGTAAAAGTGTACTGACTTCATGTAAAACGTCGAGATGGTCTCTGAGAATTTGCTCTGCTCTGTGCTCACAGGTTGTGATCAAGGTCTGAATCTCATGATCAATTTCGACTGCAGTTTTTTCGGAATAATTTTTCATGTGTCCGAAATCCCGGCCAAGAAATACTTCACGGTCAGCATTGCTGTAGGAAACAGCACCCAGTTTTTCACTCATTCCGAATTCACAGATCATCTTCCGGGCCATCGTTGTTGCCCGTTCAATATCATTGGCCGCCCCGGTTGAGAAGTCACCAAAGATGATTTTCTCAGAAACCCGCCCGCCAAGCATGTAGCAGATTCTGGAAATCAGATCGGTTTTGGTGTAAGAATACTTGTCTTCAATCGGCAGGTAAGTGGTTACACCCAAAGCCCTGCCACGGGGAATGATTGTCACTTTGTGAACCGGATCGGTGTCATCAAGATATTTGGCAACGAGGGCATGACCGGCTTCGTGATAAGCTGTATTTCTCTTTTCCTTATCGCTCATGACCATACTTTTACGTTCAACTCCGGTTAAAACTTTGTCCTGAGCCTGTTCAAAATGGAACATGTTTACTTCATCTGCATTTGCACGGGCAGCAATCAGTGCTGCTTCATTGACCAGATTGGCCAGATCGGCACCCGACATTCCCGGTGTGATTTTCGCCAGAATTTCAAGATCAACATCTTTTGCAATGGGGATTTTCCGGGTATGAACACGAAGAATTCCTTCGCGGCCTTTAACATCCGGGCGGTCAACCACCACCTGCCGGTCAAAACGACCGGGTCTGAGCAAAGCAGAATCCAGAATATCCGGACGGTTAGTTGCTGCAATCAAAATCACGTTGGTGCGTTCGTCAAAACCGTCAAGTTCAACCAGCAAGGCATTCAGGGTTTGTTCTCTTTCATCATGCCCGCCGCCCATTCCGGCGCCACGCTGACGGCCGACTGCATCGAGTTCATCAATAAAAATGATGCTTGGCGAATGTTTCTTGCCTTGTTCAAAAACGTCTCTGACCCGGCTGGCACCCACACCGACGAACATTTCAACAAAATCTGCACCTGAAAGTGAGAAAAAGGGAACGCCTGCTTCGCCGGCAATCGCTTTTGCAAGCAACGTTTTCCCGGTTCCCGGAGGGCCAAGCAATAAAACACCTTTCGGAATTTTCCCGCCAAGCCGTTGAAATTTTTCGGGAGTTTTCAGAAAATCGACAATTTCACGAAGCTCCTCTTTGGCTTCTTCACAGCCGGCAACATCTGCAAAAGTGACTTTGGGTTCTCCTTCAAGCTGCATTTTAGCCCGGCTTTTTCCAAAGTTGAAAACTGATTTGTTTTCTTTGGAATTGTTCTGTGCTGACATCCGGCGCATGAAATAAATGTAAACAACCAGAAGTAGAACCCAGGGAAGGGAATTGAGCAGAATTATCGTCCAGTCAATACCCGGTTTTCCCATCGACACCTTAATTCCACGACGGGTTAACGTATCTGCTGCCGTCATATCAAAGCCGGGAATAACCATCTGGAAACGGGCCAGTTTTTTTACCCGGCCATCAGTAAACTGTATGTTTTCTTCCTGAGTTAACCTGCCGGTAAGGGTTGCAGATTGTCCTTCTGGAATCACATGGATTTCGGAAACATGATTTAGTTCAATCAGTCGCCTGAATTCATTCCATGATATTTCCGGATTACCGAAATCATCTCCCCTGATTACCCGCTGGGCAACCAAAATTGTGGCAACTGCAAGCAATCCAAATAAAATGAAAAGTGCAGTTTTCCTGAAGTTCGAGTTTCCTTCAGGTTCTGTTGGAGAAGGTTTAGGTTCCTGTCCGTTTGTACTCATAATTTAAATCGATATTCTTTTAAGGATTTTGGTTCTGACTGATGATATAAACATCCTTCAGATTCCGGGCTTTTTGTGCATAATCAAGTCCGTAGCCGATGACGAACCATTTGGGGATTTCAAAACCCACATAATCAATCGGGAAATCGAGATTGGAAACTTCCTTTTTATAGAGGAAGGTTGCAATTTTAAGACTTTTCGGGTTGTGCGATAAAATCAGATTCCGGATGAACGTCATCGAGAGACCTGAATCAATAATATCTTCAACCACAATCACATCCCGGCCATCAAGATGCGCACTGAAATCTTTGAGAATGTTGACGTTACCTGATGATATTTTCCGGTCGCCATAACTGGACAGTTTCATAAAGTCCATTTCACATTCGCCGTCGAATTCACGCATCAGATCTGCCATGAAAATGTAGGCGCCATTCAGAACACCCATAAAAATCGGAGTTGTTCCTTCATAATCTTTGCTGATCTCACGACCTAAACTGACGATGCGTTCCCTGATTTGTTCGTCAGACATCAGCAGATCGAACCATTCTCCGTTAACATTAATTCTTTTCATGGGGTGCCAGGGTTAATTTAATAATTGAAGTTGCAGATGATGTTACTTTGATTGATTCGCAGAGTTCCAGACCACCAACCCAGATAATTTGTCCGTTTGAATCACAGACAAGCGGAAGCTGATGTTTTTTTTCAAGTGGTACTTTCCGGTTTATAAAAAAATCGCTGAGTTTGACCGGCATTTCCATCCCGACCGGTTGAAATCGGTCACCATTTTTCCAGGTTCTGATAGTTAAAGGTTGGATTACTTTGTCACTATCAGCAAATATAAAAAGTTGTTGTTCCGGCCAGACTTTCGGCTTTTCAGAAGGCTCAATCGTTAATTTCCAACTTTTTTCAGGTGGAATTTTATCCGTTCTGATGAGAATAAATCCGCCCTGAGTTCGCTCTGCCGAAAAGATACCGGAAACCGATTTCCGGCGTTTTCCCGATTTTAACCAGGAGGCGAGTTCATTTGCCCGTTTCCACCCGAATGAGGTTCCGGTTAATTCAGATAACAGTCTTTCCAGATAAAAAGTATAAAAAACTTCATTATAGAGGGAATTTACATCAAATTCAATTTTGAGTCCGGATGGATCGTCATGAACGGATGAGTTTTTCCAGGTTGGATAAGACTGATTCAGAACTGCTGAAAATTGCTCAGACTGACTTGCCAGCTGAAATAAACTGGATCGCCAACGTGGGCCAAAAAGGGTTTCCAAAACCGGAATAAACTGGTGCCGGATCCGGTTTCTTTCATAATGGTCGGAAGCATTACTTGAGTCTTCAAGCCATAAAACACCGTGTTTTTCTGCCCAGACCTGCAATTCCTTTCGGGTATTACCGATCAGCGGATGAATCCGGTTTCCATCCCGTAAAGCCATTGCCTTCAGGTTCGTCAGAGACGCCCCTGTGAAGAGCCGGTAAAGTATAGTTTCGAGCTGATCATCGGCATGATGGGCTGTGCAGATGAAATCGGTGTTAATTTTTTCGGCAAGTACATTCAGCCGGATTGAACGGGCTTTTCTTGCCTCATCCTGGAAGTTACCGGTTTCGGGTTTTTCCTGCCAGATTTCACCATAAAATGGAATTGAGTTCTTCTTGCAAAAAGAGTCGACAAGATTCCATTCAGCATCATTTTCACCGGGTCTGGTAAGGTGATTGAAATGAAAAACAGAAAGCTGAAGAGAAGGGAATTGTTGCTGGGTTTGGTGAAAAAGATGAAGTAAAACCATGCTGTCGAGTCCGCCACTGACAGAAACGAGAAAATGTTTCCGGGTAAAGTCAGGAATCGAAGAAAGTGAAATATGGAAGGAGTCTTGCAGCATGAAGGTTTTTGGTAGTAAGCCGATTTGTTTGTGCAAAAATAAGGGAAGAAGAGGGAAGGGGCAATGTTTAATGTTAACAACCCGGCTCTTGACGGGGTAAATGGTTAATGGTGAATGGTTAATGAAATCAAAGTGAATTTTTTGTAACCCCAGTGGGGTGACCTCTCGGTAGAAAACCAATCCAAACAAAAACCACCGCCCGGGTATTGTAAGGGCGAAAAATCTTTCGCCCCAACCTGAAATCCCGGGCGGAATGCGAAATTCTTATTTGACAGGGATGTTCAGGATGGACAGGATGAAATTAGAATGTTTAATGGTTGTTGGTGAATGATTAATGGTAAATGTAATTCTTTAATTGTAACCCCAGCGGGGTGACCTCTCGGTAGAAAACCAATCCAAACAAAAACCACCGCCCGGCCACAACAGTCATTTAAAAGACAAAATTTCATATCGGGCGGAATGGGAAATTCTTTTTTAACAGGGATGATCAGGATAGACAGGATGAAATACGGTTTTTTTATAAAATTCTGGATGGGTAAAATCGGGAAAATAAAAAAAGGCTGTCTTTTGGACAGCCTTGCTTGTACCGAAGGAGGGACTTGAACCCCCGACACATGGATTATGATTCCATTGCTCTAACCAGCTGAGCTACTTCGGCGTTTTAAAAAAAATGGAATCAGGTGATTCCATTTTTCTTATTTTAAGTAGCGGGGACAGGATTTGAACCTGTGACCTTCGGGTTATGAGCCCGACGAGCTACCAACTGCTCTACCCCGCGATCAATTAAGGGACTGCAAAGATGCAGTCCGGAATCGAAAAAGTCAAGCAAGAGAAGATTAAAATATTGAATTGTTCTTCTCTTGCCAATTTAGAGTTGATTGGTCAATTCACTTTGAAGCAGTAAACCGTTCAACTTTGTGAGAAACCGGTTGAACGGTTTGCAAATAGCTATAAATGGCAGAAAGATCTGAAACGTTCATGCTGCCGTACATCGTCCAGGGCATAACCGTGTTAAATCCACCTTCTGAAACGGTATTTGGGTGATAATTTGAATCGGCATAAGCTTTAAACCGTTGCACAAATTGTTCCTTTCTCCATTTTCCAATTCCTGTTTCCAGATCTGGAGTCAGATTGGATGAACGAACTGTAGCTTTCATCATAGGGAATTCACGTCCGCCGGCGAGGTGCATTCCGGGTAAAGGTTCGGCCCGCTCATTTACAGGCGTATGACAATCTGCACAGGCTGCCGCTGAAACCAGATATTTTCCATATTCTACTGAATTGGAGGTATCAGGGCGGGATTCAGGTGTTCCGGCATGAGGAAGAGTTCTGAGAATCAGGCTGAAAGGAAAAGAGGGTTCTGAAGCCGGAGGTGTGTTTTCGATAGGTGATAAACTACGGATGTAAGCAATAATTGCATAAATGTCTTCTGTATCCATTTTTCCGTAATTTGGCCAGGGCATCAGCGGAAATAAAGGTTTTCCGTCTTTATTCACTCCGGCGGTAATGGCACGGTATATTTCACCGTCTGTCCAGTCGCCCAGATGGGAAGGTGTTAAATTAGGTGAGTAGAAATCTCCAGGGAAACCCATTTCAGCGGAAAATTTTTCTCCGCCGCTTCCGTTAGAACCTGCCACAAGCGGACCTGAAAATTTCGTCCAGTCACGCTGGGAATGGCAATCCATACACACAGCAACTGAATTTGCCAGATAGGATCCACGATCAATTCGCTCTTGTGTGAGTTCAACTTTTAGATCGGGTGCAGGCCCGACATCAGGTAAAGCCAGATTGACGTATGTTACGAGTCCGCCAATTCCAATTATTAACACCCCAAGTAAAACACTAACGCCAATTAAAATCTTCTTTCCCATATTTCCTCCCCATTTAAAGTTACAAAACTGTGACAAAGGGCGAATATAGTTAAGAAATTATCTAAATAACAAGCTTGGTAAGATTAGAATTTGAAGATTGGGGCAATTACCAGCGACGCCACCATGATAAAACCAGCATGGTTCCAAATACTAAATTAATCAGAATACTGATTTCATCAGCAGGAATTATTCTGATGAACGGATTGTAAACCAGTGCAGTTACTATGAAGAAATAAAGCGGACCGTAATCGTGCTTTTTGTGGACTGACATAATATTAAGAACAGCAATCAGCGTAACCATGATTTTCATAAAACGTTCAAATCCGGATGGTACACTAAAGCAGGCTGCCAGGACCATAAATCCGGCCAAAAGCCTTGAAAGCAGAAGAGCCTGTCGCTGCGAAGTCATTTTTGCCATTTTGATTCCTTTCGGGTCACAAAAATAAGGATTTGATTCAGATAAGCGTATAAAAGGCGGGATTTTCTCACGAAAAATGAAATACTCCCGAAAATTGGCTAAGTTTAGAAGTGATTTTTCCGGAAAAGACTGGTTTTGACGATTTTCAAAGGAATCGGATAAACACGTTCTGATCCGGATCAATCGGAAAACTTTTGAATAAACAGAAAAGGACCAACAATGAAACCTTTGCTTCTCACTTTACTGACAGGGCTACTCATGCTATCCTGCTCCGAAAAAAAACAGTCCGCCGCAGATAATCCGTTTTTTGCAGAATGGACAACCCCGTACGGAGTTCCTCCTTTTGACCAGATTAAGGACTCCCATTATGAGCCAGCTTTTACAGAAGGGATGACCCGTCAACTTGCTGAAATGGATTCTATTGCCAGTAATCCGGACGCACCAACGTTCGAGAATACCATTGTGAAAATGGAAAAATCAGGTAAACTGCTCACCAAAGTTGGTGGCGTATTTTTCAACCTGACGTCAGCCAATACAAATGATACACTTCAGGCTATTCAGGCCCGTATCAGCCCGAAACTTTCTGCCCATCAGGATAATATTTATCTGAATGCAGATCTTTTTGCACGGGTCAAAACCCTTTTTGATCAAAAGGAAACACTGAATCTGACTGGTGAACAAAAGAAACTGCTCAGTGACACCTACAAATATTTTGTTCGTGGCGGTGCCAACCTGAATGATGAGCAAAAAGCAAAACTCAGAAAAATCAACGAAGAATTATCCTCTTTATATGTAAAATTTGGTGATAACGTTTTGAAGGATAATAATGCGTTTCAGCTTGTGTTGGATAAACCTGAAGATCTCGCAGGTCTTCCCGAGAATGTAAAAACTGCAGGAGCCGAAGCTGCGAAAGCTAAAAAGATGGAAGGAAAATGGATTTATACCCTTCACAAACCAAGCTGGATTCCGTTTGCAACTTACTCAACCCGTCGTGACCTGAGAGAAAAAATCGTAACTGCTTACACCATGCGGGGTGATAACGGAAACGAAAGTGACAACAATGAAGTGATCAGTAAAATCGTAAAACTCCGTCTCGAAAAAGCAAATGTGATGGGATTCCCGACCTATGCCCATTTCATTCTCGATGACCGGATGGCAAAAACGCCGGAAAATGTAAATGGATTACTGATGAAAGTCTGGCCACCGGCTATTGCTCAGGCAAAAAGAGAACGTGATGACATCCAAAAAATGATTGACAAAGAAGGCGGCAACTTCAAAGCAGCCCATTGGGACTGGTTGTATTATTCCGAAAAAATCAGAAAAGAAAAATATGATCTGGATGAAGAAGAAATCCGTCCTTATCTGCAGGCTGATAATGTTATCAAAGGAACATTCATTCTTGCACAAAAACTGTTTGGTATCACTTTCGAAGAAAAAACGGACATCCCCAAATATTTTCCTGAAGTTAGAACTTTTGTCGTGAAGAATGCAGAAGGAAAAGAAATCGGGATTTACCTTTCAGACTGGTTTTACCGTGACTCAAAACGTGGCGGTGCCTGGATGAACAATTACCGTTCACAATCGAACATGGATGGTAACCGGATTCTCCCGATTATTGTGAATGTCGGTAATTTCTCGAAACCTCAGGGTGACACACCATCACTCCTGAATCTGGATGAAGCTTCAACATTATTCCATGAATTTGGTCACGCACTTCATGGCTTGCTTTCTGATGTGACTTATCTGTCAATTTCAGGAACTGCAACTCCTTCTGATTTTGTGGAATTTCCTTCACAAGTTCTCGAAAACTGGTTACTTGAACCTGAAATGCTGAAACTGTACGCTTTCCATTATAAAACCGGAGAAGTGATGCCTGAAAAACTGATCGAAAAAATCAGAAAGGCCGGCAAGTTCAATCAGGGATTTGCAACAACCGAATATGTGGCTGCAGCACTTCTTGATATGGGATATCACAGTCTCACCAATGCAGATAATCTGGATGTAAAATCCTTCGAAAAGAAAACGCTGGACGGAATTGGTCTGATTCCGGAAGTGGTCAGCCGGTACCGCAGCACTTACTTCAGCCACATTTTCAGTGGTGACGGATATTCTGCCGGATATTACAGTTATCTCTGGTCTGAAGTGATGGATGCAGATGCATTTGATGCATTCCGTGAAAAAGGAATCTTTGATGCAGTTACAGCAAAATCCTACCATGATAACATTCTGTCGAAAGGCGGGACGATTGAAGCCGGACAAATGTACCGGAACTTCCGTGGCCGTGATCCGGAAATTGGTCCGTTGCTGAAAAAGCGGGGATTAAACTGAAAATCAGTTATAAGTGATAAGTTATAAGTGGTAAGTGGTAAGTGGAATTCTGTAAAACGATGACGTTTTACAGAATTCCTGAATAGTTAAACAGAATGTCACACTGAGTGATCCACATCCGGTAAATCCGGATGTGGATTTTATCGAAGTGTTGGTTTTTTTATCTGTTTATAGTTTCAAAAGCAAAAATTCTTCTGGTGTGTGAACCGGGATTTGGGATCCTTTGAAATCATTCACATTTCTGGTAATGATAAAATCCATTTTGTTTTTTAAAGCAGCATAATATTGAATGCTATCCTCAAAATCTTTCAGGTCAGATTCAAGTGCTGTTTGAATTACCATATCATCAACAGGCAAAACTGTAAGAATTAGTCTGAGTTTTCTTAGAAAAGAAATAGCTGCGGCATGTGAAGCCAGTTTTCTGTGGATGTAATAAACATTCGAGAATATTACAGAGGAAGTAAAACCTGAAAAATGATTTGATTCAACCTGACTTAAAAGGGTTGCACCAAATTCTGAAAACGGTTTCCGGTCAAGTGCAATATCCAGAATAACATCTGTATCAAAGAACAACCGGTTTTTCATTTATATTTTTCCAGAAGTGCATCTGTTAGAATCTCATCATAATCAACATTTAAATCATGTTTGGTTTTTATCATTCCCAACAATTCACGGGTTATTGGCTCCAAA
Source organism: Bacteroidota bacterium (assembly GCA_020161835.1). Lineage (GTDB taxonomy): Bacteria > Bacteroidota > JABWAT01 > JABWAT01 > JABWAT01 > JAFLBE01. The sequence continues at coordinate 162,845 of JAIUNL010000006.1, forward strand.
GTGATTGTATTTACAGTGGAATTGCTTTTTTCGGTTGCAAGTGATCTTAAATATTCTTCTACAATCTTTGAAATACTTCTGTTTTTTGACCGCGCATAAATCTTGGCTTTTTCAATAATTTCCTGATTTAGATTTAAAGTGAGTTTTGTATTCATTATTTCCTCATTGTTACGTGTAATGATATTTATTTTATACGTAATTGTCAATAGGAAGGTTTTACAATCTCAGCTCACCCTTTCTTCAGAACTTCAATCGTTTTTCTCACGGCTTCCCGGTTTGATGTGGGTTTGAAATTAAAAGCTTTGTTAAACTTCGACGAATCAAAGAAATAATCCCGGTCAAACTGATAGGTCATTTCACTCAGTTCTTTCATAATGGGAACAAACCAGCCGATCACCCCAACCATCCAGCCGGGTAAAACCTGAATTCCCTTTGGTCCGCCCATTTCAGAAACAAACAAATCTGCCCATTGCCTGCCTGTCAGCAATTCTGAATCAACCGGGAGATTCCAGATCTGATTCCATCCGTCAGCAGAATTACCGAGCATTGCAGTTCCAACCGCCAGATCAGGAGTATAACCCATCGAATGGACTTTATCTGCACTGCAGAACCACTGTGATTTTTTTCCCTTGATCAAGTTGTCGTAAGTCATGATCATGAGCATGCTGGCGTCTTTTTTCGGTCCGAAAAAATCGGGTGAACGGGCAATGATGGCATGCAGTTTTCCGGTTTTAATTCCATCCAGAATAATCTGATCAACTTTTGAACGAACCACTCCCTTTTTACTGGTCGGACTCACAGGTGATGATTCTGTGATGTGTTTGACGTTATCTCCGCCAATGGCATAAATATTATCGAAGAAAACCAGCTTTGCTTGGTGATGAATGCAGGCATCCACAACATTCTGCATAAAGGATGGCCAGGTTTCCTGCCAGACTTTGGTGTTATACTCAAATCCGACCGTGACATAGCAGACTGAACTTCCTTCAACTGCTTTGAAAATTTCTTCCCGGTTTGTGAGGTTTGCTGGGAAAGGGGCATCGGTTTCATTTACTTTTTTGGGATTTCTGGAAACCAGCCGGATGTCGGTTGTCCATTGGGTTAATGCTTTGGCAAGTTCTGTACCTATTGCTCCGCCGGATCCTAAAATAGTTTGCATGGTTTTTCCTCATTTTAATTTCCTCAAATCACGTGAAAAACTGAAAATGAAGCAAATGCCGGCGGATGAAGTGCTGATTTTGGCGGATGGATCAGAAAGAGTGGGTTTTAAAAGTCAGAATACATGGATGAGCTCCGCAGAACTTCGTTAACCGGATCAAGTCCGGGATGACAGCTTGCTCTGGACCCACATTCTGAGATGATTGTCATTTCCGTGTTGAAAATCCGACCACCGACGGAAAGACGGGAATATGATTCTAAAAATTCAGCCGGTATAAAACCATCGGAAAGATGCCCTGCATATAGGTTGTTTTGACTTTTTTGACTTTCTCATCATATTTTTCACGGTAAATATTCTTGTGGTTCGTGACGTTTGCAATATCGAGTGCCAGTTCATGAGTTGCTGAAGGCTGCTGAAACAGTACACCCACCCTGATATCGGTTCTGAAGTAGGGTTTAACCTGCTTTTCATAGGCCTGATCGTAAATGTAAACATTGTCGTTCTGCTCAATTGATTTGGCCAGATCGAACGGAATAAGTCGTCTGCCACCGGCATAAACAACCCGCAAATTGGAACTCAGCTGAATATTCGGTTTGATCTCAAATTCATATCCGCCAAGTGTATTTAAAACATAATTTCCGTTGTAAGCCGTATTTCGCCAAACCTTGTCAGAACCCTGATAAAGGGAGTTGAAAAGGGAAGCCGTGACCAGAAAATAATAGTTTTCTGACAGGTATTTTTCCAGTGTGAATTCGATCCCGTAATTTTTCCCGTAACCTGAATTTACCAGACTGTCTTCTTCAGGAACACTCATTGCTGCTCCGGAATTGATCATCGAAAAATATCCTTTTGAATCTTTTACCGGTACATTGAACAAGCGCTGATAATAAACCTCAGTTTTAAAATTCAGATTTTGTGTAACCGTGATCTGATGTGAAACTGCAAACTGATGACTTCGGGTAAAATCGAGATTCTGATTGGTTTTGAGGTCGCTGTAAATCTGCCGTCCGTTTGAATCGGTTCCTGTTTTTGACCGGATGAAATAAACGCTGACCGGCTGCATCTGGCTGTGAAGTCCGTAACCCAGACCCAGCGTTTGCTGGTTGGTAACCTGCCAGGAAAGTCCGAACCGCGGGTCAGCCGCAAAGGAATTGTTTAAGTTGAAAAATGAACTGTTTATGCCGGAGCTGAGGTAGAATTCATCGGTAAACTGATGTTTCCATTGAACATAAAACTGACTCAGAATCAGATTATCAGCTGATATTTCATAAGGTTTATCGATCGTGAAAATATTTTCGTGACTGTCATAATCAGAGGTCATCCGGCTGGCAGAAAATGAAAAATAATCGACCACAATTCCGGTTGTCACCGAATTTTTGGAATTTATTTTATGGCTGATACTGGAAACCAGGGTAAGGTTATTCTGCCGGTACGAATTTTTATCGGTCTGAAGGTAAGACTGATCATTGAGCAGTGAATCAACAGTTTCATGCGGGCGGCGGATTGAAAAAGCCAAACCGGTTTTGATTGCCGTTTCCGGATTTAAAATATGCAGATAATTTAAACCCAGAATCCCGGTTCCAGAGCCATTAACATTTTTTACCTGATAATTGCCGTTGGGTCTGGTTTCATCGTCTTCGATATCGGTAATTGAACTCAGTCCGCCAATACCAAATACAGAAATCCGGCCGGATTTCAGCGGAAAATTGAGTTTAAACGAAACGTCCTTGTAATCCGGCAAACCTTCAGCCCACAATAGTTTTTGAACCAAACCCAGCATGGAGTAGCGAAGATTTATTAAATAAGATGATCTGGTCTCACGTGAAATTGGACCTTCTGCACCAAGCTCAAACCCACCTAATCCTAATTGACCCAGAAACTCGTGTTTTTCATCATTTCCGTTTCTCAGTTTCAAATCAAAAACACCTGATGTTGCATTTCCGTATTCTGCCGGGAAGGCACTGGTAAAAAAATCGGATAGTGCAAGGAGATTGTTATTCAGCATGCTGATCGGTCCGCCTGTGGTTCCAAGTACATCAAAATGGTTGGGACTGGGAATCGGGATGCCTTCAAGTTGCCACAACAATCCGGTTGGAGAATTTCCACGGATGATTATGTCGTTTCGCTGATCACCGGCAACAAACACGCCTGCAAAATTGGTTGCCATCCGGGCGGGGTCACCCCAGCTTCCGGCAAATTTTTCGGTTTCTTCCACAGAAAATGTCCGTCCGCTGACGGTTGTCATGTCGTTAAGTGGTTTTTCCTTTCCCGATTCAACCACAATTTCACTCATCTGGATGACCGAAGATTCCAGTTCAAAATCAAGGACCAGTTCTTTTCCTGATTTCAATAAAATCCGGTCAATTTTAACGGGTTTATATCCGAGATAGGAAACCTGAATACTAACCCTTCCGACAGGAATATTTTCAAGTTTGTAATAGCCGTCAGCATTTGACGTTGTACCGCGGGAATTCGCTTTTACCGAATCAATCAGAAAAATGGAAGCTCCGATTAAAGGCGTTTCTGTTTGCTGATCAATTACTCTTCCGCGAAGAGTTTGAGTTCTTTTTTCCGGTTGTGAAAAAAGAAGAGTTGTCATAGCCGGAATCAGGCAAATGGCTAATAAATACCGTATTGAGTTCATCAGATAGATTGAGTTTTAATAAATACAATATTATCTGAATATACCGGATCGTTTTACCGAATTCAACTTTTAAAGAAACCTGCCATTGAGCAAAACCTGACCGAAAGTGAAGTAAAATCCCGCATCAGCCAGGGTGAAAAGTCCCACGCCAACGAGTGTTCCGGTGGTGAGCTGAATATTCAGAATCCGGGTCTTTTCATGCAGGGTGCTTATGTTGTGTCCGGCTCTGTTCCTGTTAACCAAATAAATGCCAAAAATAACCAGCATGGGAAAGGCATAGCCAAAATTATAAATCAGAATGGTTCCTGCTGCAGCCGGAACTGTGAGGTGAAGAACGGAATATTTTCCCAGGGCAATCAGATAGGGAATTGAAAAGGGAAAAGATGAAACGGAAATAAAAGCGCCGAGACCAAATGAAAAAAGAGTTGAGACCGATTTTAAGCGTGCTACCAGCATATTGTGCGTACGGTCAGGGGGCGCATAACGGTATTTTCGATAGTACCGGATGCCGATTGCAGTCATCGCAAATCCGGAAACGAACTCAAGTTGATAATATCCGGTATCCGACATCGATGCTGTTGACGGAAAATAAGAACTCAGAAAAGACATCAGTTGATCAAATGCGAGAAAACCAAGAAAACCGCAAATAAAATAGGCACCGATCAATCCGCCCAGAAAAGCCAGACTGTTCTTAACCGGATCCAAAGTTGATAAAAGCAGGGCAAAGATGACAATCTGCTGGGCTGTTGAAAGACTGTCAAATAATGACAATCCAAGCGTGTAGGAAAGGGTATCCATCAGGGACTTTTTTTCTTTTATTTCAGGTGAGTTTTGAGGAAAATCATGACTTTGTTTTTGATTGCTTCTGCACCAAATAACTCACCACTATGAGGTGCACCGGGTACGATGATCATTTCACTCGGTACACCGGCCAGTTTTAAATAAGAATCGAGCAATTTGGATAAGGTGATCGGAACCTGCTGATCTTTTTCGCCGTGGATGATCAGAAAAGGCGGATCGTCTTTATTAATGTAAGTGGTCGGACTTGCAAATTTTGCCAGATCTGGTCTGAGCACTGGCTGAACACCAAGCAAGTTGGTTGATGTGGATTTTTGATTGCCTTCATCCAGTTTCATACTTCCGATACGGGCTATGAAATCGGAAGGCCCATAAAAATCGACCACTGCACGGATTTTGAAATTGGGTTTTTCCCGGTTTGGATAGAACTCCGGAATTTCATTATTGTTTGATGTTCCAACCAGAGACGCCAAATGTCCGCCGGCAGAAAAACCGATCAGGGCAATCCGGTTTCTGTCTATAGAATAGTTTGCGCCGTTTTCATAAAGGAAGTTAATGGCCTGATTGCAATCCTGAATCTGAGCCGGGAAAACAGCCTCAGTTGCAAACCGGTAATTAATCGAAGCCAAAACGTAACCACTATCCAGAATGGACTTAACCAACAACTTCATGTAATCCATATCGCCGTACTTATTTCCGGCAGTCCATCCGCCGCCATGAATCCAGATCAGAAGCGGGTGTGATTTTTTTGGATTCGGCGGAAGGTAAATATCCAGTTTGTGGAAGGATGACGTATCTGCTGCATAAGAAATATCAGTGTGAATGACAGTTCCTTCCGGTAAAATTGATTTTACAAAGGAAGGAACTTGAGCAAAAAGCAGGGACCCGGTGAGAATGAAAAATACCAGAATAAAAGAAAATGTTTTCATTGGATAAACTGAGCTTTGTTTTGGGTTGGAACCATTTGAATTTTAAAGGCTTAAAATAAAAATGGATCATTTATTGGTTAAATATGGCAATTATTATCCATTTAACCCAAATAGCCGGCTTTATTTATGGTTGTAAATTGTTTCCTTTATGGTTCTGTTAAAATGAATGTTCAAGCTACAACAGGGTTGAGTCTGAGTTTTGGTTTCGTTTTTCTCCTGATAATCCATTCCCCGATACCCATATTAATGACCCAGGCTAAAATCATCAGCATATCACGGGTAAACTGGCTGGGTTCGCCTATCAATAACATAAACGGAAGCAGAGTAATCACCTGGGTGCCAGCACCTTGACCCAAAGCATAAGCTCTGATCATCCAGGCACTGTGTTCTGAAATTTTCCGTTTTAAAATGGTGGTGAACCCAAGAACCAGACTTGTTACCATTGCAACAGCAACAAAGATACGGAAGTACATCAGCGGAGGACCTTGCTGCTGAAAAGGAATCGGATAAAGAACAGTCATCCATAACCCTGTAAGAGCCGAAAGTATTCCTGCGGGAATCAGAAGCCTGCCCGTTATCCGGTGCCAGGTCAGGTTCCGCTTTCTTAACCCTGCCGAAAACTGAAATGCACCAAATACACAGTAGAAGCAGACTGAAATGATGTGAATGACAATTGGAACCGGGGCTTCGAAAAATCTTGAGTTTTCAGGTGAAATTGTCACACTGCCGGAAAGACCAATCAACCGGGAAATCCCGGCTGCCATTGGAATAAAAGTTAAAACAAGAAGCCAGATCGGAATCTTCCAATCTGATTTTGATGACACAACTGCAGTATTATTTTCTGACATATTTTCCTCATTTGAAATTGAAATGATTACAATTTGAAGTCCTTGAAAGCCTATTATTCATTTTGCTTTTTAGAGGGCAACGATTGGAAAACACCGTCAATACTTTGGGAGGTTTCATTGCTTAATACATCGACAAGGGTATAGACTAATTCGGCAGCTGCAACACCGGCAACAATGGTGGGTAATTTTTCGTCTGAAGGTATATTTTTATTATTCGAAATTCCGATTCCCCAACCCAGGGTTGGTCCGATCGCTGATATAAAAGGTTTGTCGTTGTCATCCAGATTGTTTAACCATAAACTGTCACCTTTTGCATCCACCATTTTTAAATTCATTTTAATGGAATGATTTAAAAGAAGAACATCTGAATATTCGAAAACTTCACTGAACAGAATTGCATCAACATTCAGAAGGGAACACAAATTTGCAGGTGATAAATTTTCTATCTCCTTTTCATTTAATGTGGTCTTTACTGATACGGGTGACAGAACAGAATATTTTTTTTCGGTAAGTGTTTTTACAAGGGATTCTTCAATAGCTGATTCGTTTTTTCGAACCTGATCTTTGTCTTCAGTTTCGGTGCACCTGTTAATCACCGGCATGACTGCGATTGACCTGATTTTTTGCTTTTCAAAATCTGATTTGATAAAAAGAGGTGCCGATGAGCAACCCAGCATCAGATTACTGAAAACGAAAATGGAAAGTAAGGTACCCGGGATCAGTGATTTTATTTTCCGGGATATGGAAAGGTTGGATAATTTCATAATAACTCCTTTTGTTTGAACGGATAGTCTTCTGTTTTTTGATCATCAATTATGACCTTACAAAAGTCCCGCAAACCGGAGTTTGGTACAATACTGATTTATCAGTATTCCTAACCTAAAAGACCATATTTTGAGGCAAATGTTACCGCTTCAAAGGAATTGTTTGCCCCAAGTTTTTCTAAAAACCGCTGACGGTGGGTATTCACAGTATGCAAACTGATTGACAGTTTGCTCGAAATTTCTTTGCTCAGAAGGCCATCTTTAACAAGTCTTAAAACTTCAATTTCTCTTTTTGTTAATTCAAACTCCATTTTTTGAGGAGTCTCAATTGGGTATATATTCCCGGTTTTGAAATTTAATAATTGGGTTTTTATTCCGCTGTATTCTTCCTGATTGGCAGAAAGATCAACAATACCAATCATCAGCCAGATTTGCCCGGTTTTGTCTAATTCCAAAACCTGATACTGCTCAATTAACCGAACATATTTCCCCTGAGAGTTAATCATTCTGTATTCACTTATATATTTGTGACTCAGCTTTTCTTCAATTGAAAAATTATTGAATATTTTCATTAAAGAAACACCAAAGATGTTTAACTTTTGTATGTCTTCCGGATGAATTTTTTCATAGAAAAATTGGTGTCCTGATGCTTCATAATCTGAAGGGTTATATCCTAAAAGTTTACCAAAATTCGAAGAGAAATAGACAATCTGCCGCCTGTTGAGATCAAACACATGGATTCCCGAATTCCCAATAGAAGACATTGTCTGCAAAACAATTTTGTGTTTATCCAATACCGAATAGTCCAAATCATTTTCATTGAATTTAAATTGGGATATAAATTTGAAAAAGAGATCCTCGTCACTGGTGTGTTCTGTCATGGGATTATAAATTGTTGGTTGTTATTCATAGTAAAAATAAAACTGAAAATAGTTTACTCCAACTGGCTTCAACTCAATAAAGCCAGTTGGGTCTTTAGAACTAGGAAGCCACCTCTGTGGTAACCGGAGAACTGAATCCTTTAACGATCAGCCAAACACCCATAAATAATTCCCAAAGTCCGCCAGGAATTGAAGACATATCAGCCAATCCTGAGCCCATGACTGCTGAAACCATTCCGACAAGAATGATTGTATATCCGACAAGTCCCCAGATTGCTATCCAGCGAGGTATCAGCACCATCTTATAAAACACATAATTTAGGATTAAGCCAGAGAAACCAAGTGTGATCATCCCAAATTGATAGGCGTACTGACTGGCCTGGTGAGACAAGCTACTCAGAATCTGAAGTTGGGGAGCAGTTGCACCCGTTGCGTTCAGATATTCTTTTCCCAATGGTATTTGAATCACCATAAAGAGAACCATGATGGCAATGAACATAGCGTCCATAATCCGGGTTGAAAGATAACCGTAGGCAAGCCGTTCACTCTGTTGCTTTAGGATTGGAAACATTACAATACCGTGAGCCGCATCGCCAACCACAGCGAAAAGCCAAAGAATTGCACCAATTGCCAGTTTCGTGCTGTTCTCAGAAACGATGGAAAGGGGGTTGGGTGCACCCAGAATGGATTGAATGAGTACAGTTCCCCCGATACCAACAACAAAACCTGCAAGGTACATCACGCCCACAACTTTTGCGGTCATTCTGTAATTGCCCATTAACTGTATTGCTTTCATCTTTTTTCCCCTTTTTGTTTTTTTAGGTAATGAAATCTGATTTAAAAAATGCTAACCAACCACGCGAAAAAGTAAAGCCCAACTCCAAATGCAGCATGATTCATCAAACTCCGAAGCCTTGCCTGGGAGGGGTTTGAGGTCTTTGACGCCGCGAATCCGAGCCCAAAAGCAGGCTGCAGGATAAAGAATGGCGCAAGAATCGTGATAATACCATATACGAGTGCGGGAACCAGGGTGGGAAACTCAAGCCATTGGCTTCCCATCAAAACAATAAAAGCAATTGCAAACGCAATGCCAATCAAATAGTGGAAAATCCAACCAACAATGCATTCAGCGCTCTTTGGTTGTGCCGAAAAAAGATTGTAATGGGTAAAGGTTCCATCCGGCATGTATAGAATCCAACGACCCACCAGGCATATATTTGAAGGGGTAATCTTAAAGGCAAAGTTGAGAAACTGTGCCCAAAGATCAAAAGTCAGGGTCGCACCAAGCCCAATAATGATTGCACTAATAAAAAGCTGAGTCAGATTATCCATTATTCACCTGCTTATTACTTGTTTGTGAAGAAAAACGACCGATGACAGAATCTAAAAATGGGACACCGATAAATACGATGAAGGGGACTAGTGAGAGGGTGAGAATACAGGTTCGAAGGTATAACGGCAGTACCGATAGGGGTTCGCCAAATAAATACAGAAATAGAGTTATAGAGGGATAAATAACAATCCAGATTTTTAAGGATGCAATTAGTTTCATTTTCGTTTTCATACTGTTTCCTTTTTGAATGTTTTTCAGACCCTGAGGGCCCGTTTACAAAAGTACTTCGAAAGGAATAATGCGGGATAGAACAAAAATGAAGTTGAACAGGACTTATTTAAAATTTTGCCGGAATGCTTCTGGTGAATACCCAGTGTGCTTTTTAAAGAATCGGATAAAGTATGAAACATCTTCAAAGCCAAGCGTGGCAGCAATCTGATTTATTTGACTTGATGTGGCCAGTAGATGTCTTTTTGATTCAAGAATACAATAGTCATTAATAAGTTCTGAACAGGTTTTCCCAAGTATGTCTTTGGTAATTGCATTTAGCTGATAGGTTGAAATATGAAGCATTTCTGCATACTGAGATACTTGTTTATGGCTGACAATATGAGTTTCCAACAAAATTGAAAATTCTTCAAATCGTTGTTGTGAATAAGGATTGACGCCGGTTGACGTCATTTTATCATTTTTTCTGTGTCTGACAAGTTCAATAAAAAAAATACCCAGATTTGCCTTGATGACTTCCTGATAGCCTTCCCTTTTATCGGTATATTCCTGAAAGATATAGCTCAACAGCTCAAACAATTTTTTGAAACTTTCGGAATCAAGCTGACAAAATTTTTTGGTACTGGCCAACTGCAGGATTTGACCAGATGCTTTGTCGTTGGGGTAATAGAAGTCAGACTTGAACTGCATTACAAATCCCTGACTTCCTTGGTTCAGTGTTAGCTGATGAACCTGGCCGGGACGCATAAAGAAAACAGTATGGTCATGAATTTCGAATGGGGTGAAATCAATAACGTGATGACCTGTTCCTTTTTTTATCGCAAGAATGTAAAAATAATCATGCCTGTGAAGTGTCTGAACCATATCCTCACCGGTAAGTAAATCACCAATATTCCGAATGCTAAAACTTCCTCCAAAATTCGGATCACCCATTGGTGTCTGTATCAGCCTGACGGGGATGTTTTTCATATTTACTATCTAAAGCCGAAAATTATTTTAAAATCTGACCAAAAATTAGGTACAACTCACGGGATTAACTGGGACTATTATTCTTATAAGCCTCAAGTGATTGCAATTCATCTTCCACTTTCTTTTTCCATTTTAATAAGATTTTTTTGTCTTTTCCCAGTTTAGTTTCTTTTCTGAAAATGTTGAACTCAGTGGTGAGGTTGGTCATCGATCTGTTATATTTTTCCTGGAATACAACATTCACATCTGCTTCAGTTTCACTTTGCTCCAGCTCTTTTCTTAAATGTCTTGCATGAACCTCATAAATATCAAACAGGATCTGAAAATATTTCAGGGCTGAATTTGTTTTTCCTTCGGGACTAATCCAGGATTTTGTCTTGTCAAATATAGCAAAAACGGTAAATTTTGTTTTTTTGCTGTTGTCAGGTCTTTCAAAATTGGCTATTATCAAACAAAATACTTCACCGGTGAAGCCAATACCATCAATTGTTTCTCCTTTAAAATCAGCCCATCCTAACGACCTATTCTCACTCCAATGCAGGGTATCACTTAATGTTGACGATTGCCCATAAGTTTTAGTTGATAAAACAAATAGGAGTCCGAAAAAAAAAGTTCTCATTTTTTCTTTCCTTTTAAATTAACATACTTTCCGGATCAAGGTTTACCCAACTTTTGCATTTTTTTCACACAGTGTTGGATAAATTTTCTGTTTTAGTTTGTAACAACTATCTATTTTTCACTTACCCTGATTACCGGCTGATGCCGAACCGGAAAGTTAACTGAGTTGGCAATGAAACAAAGTTCGTTTGCCTTTTTATGTAGCCAGGCTGCCTTTTCGATCATCTCTTTTTTTGTTACCGTAACGACCGGGTTCAGAGTAACTTCTGTAAACCGGCCACCTCCATCGGCAGTTTCCGCCATGATCCCGGTTGCGGGATCTTCGTAAGAAACAACAATAACGCCAGCCTCTGAACACAGATGAAGATACCAAAGCATGTGACACGATGATAATGAGGCAACTAAAAGTTCTTCTGGATTATGTTTGGTTCTGTCGCCCCGAAATGCCGGGTCAGAAGAAGCTGATATATCGGGTTTATTTTCAATCCGGATATTGTGACTTCGTTCGTATTCCCTGTAATTACTGGTTCCGGAGCCAGTGTTTCCCGTCCACTCAATGGTGACTTTATACTGATGGTTTTTATTCATTTATTTCTCTGGAATTTAGATTTCAGTTCGTTCCTTCTGCTTTCCATTTTCCTTTTTCTTTTGCCAGAATGATGTGTTTCATTCCAAACTCTGTCATTAATCCCTGTTCAATCAGTCTTTCTGCCCTGCCAATATTAATTGCGCTCCAGTTACTTTTCTTCGGATTTCTGGGTGAGTAGGTCAGGTAATAACTTTCTCCATCCCGGCTTTTGCAAAGGCTGTCAATCCACCCGAAACAAAGGGCTTCTTCGGTTGCTTCAGTCATTGAAACACTTTCCGTTTTGCTTTTTTTATGGAAAAGAATAAGCCAAACTGATTTTTCATGCTGGCAATTTTCTTGAAGCCAGGTCCGCCATTCGGCACGGGATTTGGCGTAAATGGCTGGCTTTCCGTCTTTAATTTCTGCTTTCATTCTGCATCCTGTACAAGGTGGATCCGATTTTGCAGCCGGTATTCAGTCTGCTATAATCATTCTGATCGGTTCATTCACCGACTCAATTTCTTTCATAGTTTTAAAGGTTGCAACTGCCCGGTCATTTTCTTTTAGTGCCAATCTTCATCCGGTTTCGCAAGTCTTTTAAATGTTTGTTGATATGTTCGGAAACGACTTCCAGATGTTCTTTTCTGGTATAAGGTCGTGATCCCTGTTTGTACGGAATCAGGCTGATGTTCTCGTTAAAAATATGTTGCTCGATTGTTTGTTGTGCTGCCGACAGTTTTTGGATGAGTTCGGGATTTGAAAAGTGGATTGCTGATAAGACACTTCGTTGATTGACTTCAGCCAAACTTCCCTTGAGTGGTGAGGGTTTTATTCCGTTGCCAAGATCACTGATATTCCGGGCAAAACTTTCGTGCCAGAAGACAAGATGTGCGAGTACCTGCCTGCCATTCCAGAATTCATAGATCATGATTTCAAAGTCATCATCCTGCCCGAAAAATTCGCAAAGCTCAACTACTTTTGCCTGCAGTTTTTTTAAACTGATTTCAATGTCGTTTTGCGGTGATGGGTTCATTTCTTTCCCAGTGAAAATCAGATGGAGTTCAGCAGGACTATTTTCTTCCCAGGTTTTGGAATATTCCTGCACTCAATGAGAATTAAAAAGAGCTTTTGGATGTGATTTTAAAATGACCTTTTTTATCTAAACTGATGATTTGTTCCAACTGACTTTGGCTCACGACTGAATCAGATGAATTACCCAAGGAATCGCAATTTAAGTAGGTCATTGAATCCAACGTTCGAATCGTTTTATTTTCGTTAATTTGAATGGTCGTATTACAAACCAGACATAAAGTACCTGGTACACAACCCTCAGAATTTAAAATGGAAGTGTCAGCTATTTTATTAAATTCCTTGTCAAAAGTAGCAATCCGGAAATAGAGTCCATCACCAATTACCACATAAATCAGGGGAAAGAATTCAGTAGTATCTTTCAAATAGCCATAAGCTAGAAAATTTCCATTTGGTTTTATGAAAAGTGTATCTGTTGAATTCGGATCAATTATTTGAGAACCTTTTAAAAGAGTTTTATCATCCAGATCGATTTTCAACGGTAAATCAAGTGGTTTGAATTTACTTTTAAAGGTATTGAATGGCGACCTTTTCTCATTGGTCAGCATAGGGGTTGAGCAGGAGAAGAAGGTTGCAAATAGCACCAAAATCCCAAGGAAATGGAGTGTTTTATTAAATATTATCACAGAAAATACCTTGAGATTGATTCAGAATAAAGATTGGAAAAGCTAGTTGAAAGTAGAATTTCGTTTTTGTGTTCATCTCTTCAAGAAAACTGTTATCAATTCCCGTCAGTCGTTTAACGAATCTATACCTTGATCTGTAAGTTTTTGAAGGTGTTCTTTCATTGCTCTGACTTGTTCAGCTGGATGTCCCTGCCAATTTGTAACTTCCCCGACAACTTTAAACGGGTGGATTGACCGGTATGATTTTGTTGGATTTCCCGGGAATTTTCTATCGGTTAAATCAGGATCATCTTCAATTGTGCCTGTGGGTTCTACCAGGTAAATTCTTTCACGTCCGTCACCAAATGCGAGTTCTGCACCCCAAATTGCAGCATCCAATGTCGAAGTAAGGAAGATATATGTTGCCTGTTTTCTTTTCCCAAAGTTTGAGTTGAAACCTGGTTCAATAAAATCCCCAGCTTTGAGATCGGCTTTTGTCCCATGAAAGTATGTCTGTATGAAAGGGGTTGGACTTTTTCCAGTTGGGTTATTTTCCTTTTTGAATTCTTCCATATTTTTTACCTTGGGTTCATGTCTTTTCTGATTTGTCTTTCTACTTCAGCAAACGGGATGATGCTTTTTAATCCCGCACTCGAAAATCCGTTATCAAGAAGAACCGCAAGAACAGAAAATCCAAAGAACAAGGGCAGAAAACACGCCATCCAGTGTGATTTTTCGCAAAAATAAACGGATTCGGAGGTTCACCTCCAGTTTACCTGTTCGAAGATAGTTTCCCCAAAAGTGTACAATTCGATTTGTTCCTGCACACTTTTCTGGTTTTAACCTGTGTTTTTCAATCCGCTTGATAATGAATTAATTAAGCCAAGCAGCTTCGTAAGCATTTTTTCCTTTTCAATGGTGTTTTCATCAGTCATAGATCTCCATTGAATCAGGTGTTTGATATGCAGTTTATGGAGGATGATTAATTTATCATTTCTCCATTTAAGATTGTCATATTGCCCTTTTCTTCTGACAGCAGCAGATTCATCAAATAATTCTGCAATCAGTTTACAGCCGTTTTCATAATCTGAAATGATTTTATTCATAAACAGATCTCTTTCTTCTGCATTCTTGTCTAAACCGGCATATAGCTTCATTATTTCGATATTGGACAGAATCAGGTTTGTTTCAGTCTGAATCATTAAAAATTTGAGAAATGTCCAGTTATTAATGCTGTTCTTTAATTGATTGAAGTCATCCGGTTTTTCTTCTTTCAGTTTTTTCAAAGCTTCACCAAGTCCATACCATCCGGTAATGGCAATTCTGGAAAGATTCCAGCTAAACACCCACGGAATTGCCCTGAGGTCTTTAAGCGTTCTGGTACCTGTTCGCCTTGCCGGTCTTGACCCGATTTTACTTTTCTCCAGAACATCAATACAGGTTGCGTTGCTGTAGAAATTAATAAACCCAGGCGTTTCGATTAACTCTCTGTAGTGTTCAAAAGATTTCCGGGCAAGAAATTCCATCGTTTCAGAAGGAAAGGTATTGTCACTGCTGTTGTTTTTGCTTTTTAAAAGTTGTTTTGCAACTCCTGATCCTAACGCATTGATATTATAGGTTGCCGTTAACGGATTGCCAAACTGCTGTGCTAAAGATTCTCCTTGTACCGTTACTTTTATGGTTCCGTTTACCGTATTAACGGGCATGCTTTCAAGGAACCTGTGGTATTTTCCACCACCTCTGCTTATGGTACCACCAGTTCCGTGGAAAAAGAATATTTCTGTATTGTATTTTCTTCCCATTTCAGAGAGTTTCTGCTCTGCCTTAAACAAGTTCCATTTACTGGCAATGGTTCCGCCGTCTTTATTGCTGTCACTATAGCCCAGCATAACTTCCTGTTTGAAAAACAATTTTCCGGCCCGTTCTTTTGTAACCGGATGCTGAAGGAATTTTTCAAGAATATCGGGTCCGTTGTGAAGATCTTCGATAGTTTCTAAAAGGGGAACCACCCGGATGTTGGTGTTAAGTAATTGAGTTTCCCGCATTAAAAGATACACGACAAGCAAATCGCTCAAACTTCTGGTCATACTGATTATAAAAGAACCAATGCCATCAGAACCAAATTGATTAATGTGATGACGTACAACCCGGTAGCAATCCAATACATTATCAGCTTCTTCACCATAAGAAACCGTTACATCTGTAATTAAGGTGTTGCTTTCCAGAAAACGGTTTAAAAGATTGACACGTTTTTCTTCATCCCATTTTTCAAAATCACAATCTTTTGCTCCGTTCATTTTTAAAATTTGTGAGATGGCTTTATCGTGAAATCCACTGTTTTGTCTGATATCCAGCCTGGCCAAATGAAATCCGAAACAGGCAACAGATCGTTCAATAGGAAATAGTAAATCTTCAGCAATGCCTTTTAATCCATTTTCCGTAAGAATATCTCTTAAAAATCTCAGATCGTCCTCAAGAGCAGAGCTTGACTTGTACCAGGCATTTGAATCGGTTACGGTATCTGATAAAGTGTTTTCCAGTTTGACCAGGAGTAAACTCACATATTGTCTCCATGGTTCGTAGGGATTCCTGTTGACGGCATTTTTTCCTGATTCTCCCAACGCTTTTGATTTCTTTTCAATTGCTTCTGATAACAGATACGGAACAGGATTAATAATTGCTGAAACTGAAAGTCTGGTTACCAAATTCAGCAATTGTGATTTAATAATTGAAAGTGCTGTTTTTCTGTGCAGCAATAAAGTTTCTTTTGTAATGCCCGGAGTTACAAACGGATGACCGTCTCTATCACCCCCAACCCAACTGCCAAAGCTGATTTTCGGAAATAAATCAGGGTTTTTTATTTTCCGGGGATTTAGCCCCATTTCAATCCATGAATTTCTCAATTGCTGATCACTTTTTTCCAGAACGGTTGGGAACACCTTACTGAGATAATGAATGATATTGGCTCTTTCATCCTTTATCTCGGGTTTTTCTAAATAGATTTCACCTGTTCTCCACCATCTTTCCAGTAAATTGGTGATTTTTTCTTTAATTTCATTTTGTTCCAGTTTACTCAGCGAAGCGTTTTCCCGCTGTACCAGGAGCAAATACAATTCCCGGTGTAATTCAATTACGGTAACTCTTTTTGCTTCTGTCGGATGGGCGGTAAGAACCGGAATAACATGAGTTTCGGAAATTGCTTTAAGCATTTCATCCTCAGAAATGCCCTGATCTTTCCAGTTTTGAAAAGCTTCTGCCCAGGAACCCCGTATTGATGTAATATTTTCCTGATTCTCCATTTTTCTGCGGTATTGTGTGGCTGCGTTTTCTTCAACCAACGTCATTAACTGGAAATAAATACTGAGCGATTGTATAATTTTTTCAGTAGAAACTGTGTCATTTTCTAAAACAGAAAAATCTGGCGTATCGCTGTTTATCAGAGAAATGATTGGCTGTTCATTAATTCTGGATAACATATCAGAATAACAATCGAGGATGAAGTGTCTGTCATTGGTTATCTTTTGAAACGGACTCTCATTTGTTTTCATCATTTTTATTCGTTTGCGTTTTCTTCAATAGAGGGTTGGTGTCATTACTTCAGTATAAAAGACCGAACAAGCTCCAGCTCAGTACTGGTTATCTGATTGTCAAGTACCGAATTTTTAACAGAGACTATGAAATTCTGAAAGTTCTGAAAATCAATTGACGGATTGGTTTTTAACTGATCAAAATATTGGGTCACCAGATTTTTCATTTCGGTTGCATTGGCGCTGCCGGCAATTGAATTCAGCGTTGCACTTAAATCATCCAGCATGAACGAACTTGTAAAATCACGCAAATAATTGAAGGCCAATATACGTACCTGATGCATTTGAATACAGGAATCCCAGAATTGCAGAAGAGAACATGATGATGCCTGCAATGCCAAGAATAATGACAAGCAGAAAAATTAAACCGCCAAATAGAACAAGATTCCGTAACCGCCTTTTAAACCGGATGTCAGTTCTGATCCGGTAGTGTATTTCCTCAAAATTAAGTCTCAAATTAACCTCAAACTGATTGTTGTTGCTGACCGGTTGTGTTCTTAGAGGTGCCCATTCCCTTATGCTTCTTTTTCCTTTTTAAACAATGAAATAAAAATAGAGACAGTGATTATACTGGTAATAATCATGAGAGACCAGCTGATAGGAAACTTTCCGCCGAAAGCTTCATTTAACCACGCCATCTTTAATCCCACAAAAACCAGAACGATTCCAAGTCCATATTTAAGATAACGGAACTTATGAATGACTCCTGCCAGCATAAAATAAAGGGCACGCAGACCAAGAATCGCAAATACATTAGAGGTAAATACAATCAACGGTTCCTTTGTAATTGCAAAAATTGCCGGTACCGAATCAACAGCAAAAATGATATCAGAAACTTCAATGAAAACCAGTGCAACCATTAACGGAGTTGCATATAAAATCCCTTCCTTGCGCAAAAAGAACTTTTGTCCTTCAAAAGTCGGGGTAACCGGGAAGAATTTTCTGAACAGTTTTATAACAGGATTTTTTTCCGGATCAATTGGTTTTTCAGGTGCGAAAATTATTTTAAATCCGGTTAGAATAAGAAACACGCCAAAGAATATAACAATCCATTGATATTGCAGCAGAATTGAGCCCATTGCAATAAAGATGATCCGGAAGATTAATGCACCAATAATTCCGAAAAATAGGACTCTGTGCTGGTATTTTAGCGGAATCGCAAAGAAATTAAATACCACTACAAAAACAAAAATGTTATCAACCGCTAACGTTTTTTCTACGATAAAACCGGTTAAAAATTCAAGTCCGATCTGTTTTGCTGAGGCATCGGGATCAAAGCCCGGGATGGCGAGAAGCCGTGGATCAGTTTCAAACTTCATTCCGGCATATAAGAAAAACAGATAGTTAAAGATGAGAGCAAGTGAAATCCAAACAATACTCCACGTTAAGGATTCTTTGAAAGTGACTTCATGAGCTTCCCGGTGAAAAACACCTAAATCCAGGGCAAGCAATAATAAAACGAAAGCCGTAAATCCGGCATAAAAAAACCAGTAATCAGAAAAAGGGAAAAGGATAACGTTTTCCATCGGTTATTTCTCTCCTGAAAGTCTACTTTTATTTAATTTTATATATATCGAAATAGGCAACTGAAAATTCTGGGGTAAAAAATCTCTAAAAACCCAATCAATGTCAACGATTTCAAAGTTCGGTTCTGAACCGTGTATCAGGTGTTCATGTTAGCCTGATTGCTCAGTTGGTTTCAAATAACGTGCTAAAAGGTTATGGTCGCACCCAAAGAAGCATAATTGAATAATGCGAAACCATAAACTTTATCACCATCCGAACCTCCTTCAAGAATTCGGTATCCAGCCCGAAGTCCGATCTTGTCAGACAAGTTATAAGTTGCAGCAAGAAGAACATCTTCAGCTCTGCCTTGCTTAGCTGCAAGTGCATCACCATCAAGAAGAAGTCCAAATTTATCATCTATTTTCCACAAAAGCCTGAAATTAATAATCGGAACAAACCCTACATTTGTTTTCTCATCGGGATGACCCTCGGAAGAAAGGCTGATTCTGGCATCTCTTATTTTTGCAGTTAGACCCAATCCAAATACAAGAGTTGGTTTGGTTACCAAATCGTATCTGTAGGTTAGTCTGTATGAATTGAATTTATAAGTCCCGTAAATTTTGGTATTGGCAGGAAACAATTCATCCTGAAAGCGAATGTCCTTTGGTACACTTCCTTCTGATTTAATTTCCAAAGGAGCATATAAAAGTGAAAAGGTATGACGCAAATTAAAAGTGTAACTTGCCCGCAACCGATAAAATATTTTTGTTTCTGGCTTTAAATCATCTTTAAAAGAAAAAAGAGTACCCTTATCGGCCGGAATCCGAACATCATTATAGCCTGTAGAAACAAGACCTGTTTCAATATCAATAGAAGGCTGGGCTTTTATTGATGAGGCGAAACTTAAAAACAAAAAGGCTAAAAGCGAATTGATTATTATTTTCATATAGGTTGTTTCTGTGTTATTATTTCCTGGCAGTTTTAAAAACCTCAACAACTGTCATCCCCTCCCAAGTTAGTCAATAAAACCTCGGATCAGGAAATTTAGTTTCGGGGGATGGGATTGACAACCTTTTGCAAAGTTCGTTCAGGATCAGGTGAGAAAAGAGGTTTTTAGAGGTGCCCTAGAGTTTCAGAATTTTAACTGCTCCCCGCCAAACAATGACAAATACAATTAACCCAACAATCAAATCCGGATAGTTTGAGTTCGTCAGGTAAACGAACCCGGCAGCTAAAATGACACCCAGGTTAACGACAACATCATTGGATGTGAAAATCAGGCTGGCCTGCATGTGTGCGTCATTGCTTTTGCTTTTTTGAAGTAAATACAGGCAAAGTCCGTTGCCGGCAAGGGCAAGAATTGAGATAAGAATCATGGTTTGGTAGTCCGGAACCGTTTCTATTCCTGCAAACCGTCTGATCACTTCAATGATACCCAAAACGGCAAGAATCATCTGCAGGTAGCCGGCTGATTTCGCAATGTTCCTTTTTAGTATAAGGGTCCCACCGACTGCAAAAAGTGCAAGTCCGTAAACCATACTGTCAGCAAGCATATCCAGACTGTCTGCTACAAGACCCATTGAGTCAGATATAAACCCGGTTGTCAGTTCCAATCCAAAAAAGAAAAGATTGATGGCCAAAACCTGCCGGAGTAATCTTCTCTCCAGGTTGTGGTTGCCGGTTACGGCTTCGGAACTATCAGCCGAAATACTTTCAATTAGAGATGTATCAAATTTTAAGGTGTCGAGTTTCTGGAAAATCGGGTCGTGATTGCCTGTGTGGAAAACGGTGAGTTGCCGGTTGGGAATATCAAAATCCATCGAGGAGATTGTTTCCAGATCAGCCAATTTCATCCGGATCAGTTGTTCTTCGGATGGACAGTCCATTTTGGAAATTTTAAAGGTTGTTTTTTGCATGGTTTAATGGTTTTGCCCTGACTATTCCCCTATCATAATTTCCTGATAACCTTCAATTCTGTTGAATCCACAGAAACTAATGTTTCAAATATTCCTTCACAATAATCGATTTGGTTGTTGCAGATTTTGTCCTCAATTGGGCGATTTTCTTATATTCTTCCGAAGCGGTAAATTTCTGAAGTTCCTCAATCGAATTCCATTCTATAATGATTAATCGGTTCGGATTCCAATTTCCCTCACCCTGAATAATTTTCTGATCCGGGTCACTTTCAAAAGCCATTCCACCTGAACGGACTAAATACTTTCCGCCATATTTCTGAATAACGGGTTCAATATTTATTCTGTACTGCTCATACAGAATTGAATCATTTACGGTAATATCAAGAATAACAAAAACTTTGGGAGATACAAGGTTTGTTGCATCTTTGGTTTGTGCCCAAACACTAAGCGTAACCAGAAGAAAAAGTGATACCAGAGAGATTTTTTTCATTATATTTTTGAACCATTTATTTAAATTCTTATTTGACTGAATGCAGGCTGATTGTATTGCCTTCAGTGTCCATCACGATTGAGCAAAATCCGTGTTCACCAATCTGGAATTTGGGTTGTAAAACTTGTCCGCCGGCAGAAGCAACTCTTGACGTTTCTGTTGCGCAATCTTCAAAGGTAAAATACACCAGAGTTCCGACAGTCCCGGGTTTCATTTCTTTGGTTTTGTAAAAAGGATCCCTTAACCAGAAACAATTATTTTATTTTGCCATCATCGTGGGTACGATGTTGTAAACAAAGGCCGATCCATTTTGGTTGACGAGTCCAAACCATCCTCTGTCGTCCCAAACTGTCGGTGACATTTTTTCGTTCAGACAAGTCAAACGCATGGTTCTGTAATATTCCCTAACAATATCGGTGTTACGTTCTGAAGCATTTGCATTACGGCCAACGCCAAATTCACCATAATTAACCGGGACATTTAAAGACTTCGCATAATTTGAAGCTGTTTTTAACGAGTTCGCTATTGAAGTACTGCCAGGCCAGGAAGTGTTACGCCCAGTTTCACCGCAAAAAGCCCATGGATCATAAGTATGAACCTGAAAGGCCAGAAACTTGTCTGATCCGCCACCCGGCAGGCTGGCTACAGACGGATACACTTCGTCTAACTGACTATGATTTCCCATTCCATTTGTAGAAACCATGATCACACGGTTGGTATTCAGTCCACCTGTTTTCCTGATTGCATCATAACCAACCTTATTTATTTGCCGGGTTAACTCCAATGCTGTTTTGCTGGATGGACTTGCTCCTCCATTCCAATCACCAAAGACTCCCTGTGGTTCGTTTAAAACTTCAAAAATGAGCAGGTGAGAATAATCTTTGAAGTGGGTTGCTATACCGGTCCAGAGATTTGTGAATGCAGTATTAAAGGGTTCAGAACCGTCATAGTTAGTATTAAGCCAATGTTCATGATGTGTATTTAAAACAACAAACATTTTCTTTTTGATCGCATAATCAATAACCGATTTCAACTGGTTAAATCTGGAATTGGAAAAGTTTATATTTCCATTTGCATCTGCAAGTGTATTGCCGCCAAACCCGTCCATCCAGGTAACGGGAATTCTGATATGTTTCATGCCGGCATTAAAATACAGGTCGATAATGGGGTAAATTGATGTTGGATTGGTGCTTTGGATGTTGTAGTCAAAAGTATTTCCCAGATTGAAACCCGTCCCCATAGAATCAATAACAGCTGCAGCCGATACAAAAGTTGATGAAACAGCGGAGGGTGTTTCCAGAGGATCTTCATCTTTTGAACAAGCCCAAAGAATCATTAAAATGAAAGGGGTTAGAAGCGCAATAAAAACCGGTTTGATTAAGTAATGACTATTCATTTTTTTCATTTTATTTTTTCCTTCTATACCCTTAGCAATTGAACGGTTACAGCTAACGAAATTCAGCTGCCCGAAGGCAGCTGAATTTAAAACCACTTGTTTGGTTCTTACTTCACTGAATGCAGCCCGATTGTATTGCCTTCGGTGTCCATCACGATTGAGCAAAATCCGTGTTCACCAATCTGGAATTTGGGTTGTAAAACTTGTCCGCCGGCAGCTTCAACTCTTGATGTTTCTGTTGCACAATCTTCACAGGTAAAATACGCCAGTGTTCCGCCAGTTCCGGGTTTCATATCATTGGTTTTGCAAAGCGCACCACTGATGTTTGCTCCACTCTCAACCCAAGGTAAACTCACCATTTGCAAATCACCAAACCCTCCAGGTGCTTCCATCGGAATCATTTTGATTTGTAAAATGGTTTCGTAGAAGTGCTGAGCTCTGGCCATATCTTCTACATAAATTTCTAACCAGGTAAATGGGTTTTTTGTCTGTGTTGGCATGGAGGTTCCTTTTATTAGTTTTAACTTGTTACGTCTATGAAAAATTCACATTGTTGGCAGATCGCGTTTCTTATGCTTGTTTTGAAAGCCTGAAAACCTCGCTGAATGTAGGTTCCTTCCCTGTAATCAAAATGGAAACCCTGAAAATTTTAGCTGCAAGTTTCCGTAATAAATAGAACGTCAGTACAAGTAAAAGAAATGATCCGGCAAGTTGCCAATTATCAACTTCGGTAATGGCCCAACGGATGGGCATTGAGGTTGCTGAGGTTAATGGAAACCAGGAAAGAAAAAGTGCCAATCCGCTGTCAGGGTCACGAATGACCAAAAAGGAAGTCACAACAAAAACAATGGGGAGCATCATCAGTGAGCTTTTCGCCGAATTATTGGGGTCGGTAATAATTGAAGCAATGGCAGCCAATATTGCATTCCAAATCAAAATACCGATCAGTGCAAACGGCAAATAGATAAGAATTGAAGGCAAAGATAAATAGTCAAGTATGCCTGATGCAGGTAAACCTGTAAACTGGAAAAACAGCATTCCACCGAGTATACTCATGATTGCATAAGTCAGCATGGATGATAAGCCGGTAAGGGTAATCCCATATATTTTTCCATCCATCCAAACCTGCGGACTTATAGCAGATACAATTTGTTCGGTAATTTTTAACTGTTTTTCTCCGGTTATTGCTGTAAACTGATAGGCAAAACATAGGAACACCACCATAATCATGAGTCCGGCAAAAAAGTAGGAAAGTACCACTCTTTTAGCAGAATTATCGGAATAAATAAAAGATTCCTGTACCTGGGCAGGTGACAAAACTGTAGCCAATTCAATCTGACTTAGCCCAATTTTTTTCATTTCTCTTTGTTTTTGATAGTCAGTTAAATCAGCTTTCAGTTTAGAAATGGCACGTGTGTTTTTATATGCATTTACAACAAATCCTTCTGACCCGGATTCAAGCAAAATACCTTCTTTTTGATTTCGGATAAGTTCAAGAAAATCCGCCTTTTCGTCTTTTGGAATTTCCTTTACGATGTAACGGCTGTTGAGAAAATCAGATAATGTCGTATCCAAATTATTCACAACAGAGATCTCCATTTTTTGCTCTGTATCAGAAAATGCATATTTTCCGCCAAAATAACCAACAGTTGAAACTGCCAGCATAATGATTATGCCTAATGCTTCATTCTTTGGTTTAAAAAAACGGCTGAATTCCCAGCGGGTAACAGTTAAAACCTGCGAAAAATATCTCATAATTATTTCTTTTTTAAAAGTTGAAGAAAAATGTCGTGCAGATCGGGTTTGTGGCTTGTTATATCACAAATGCCTTCAATTTTTGCCAAATCATGCAACACCTTCGCCAGGTTTGTTTGCAAGTTGAATGTAATTTTTACCCGGAAATCATCAATTTCGTCTATGCTTTCAGCATCGGTTAAATTTTGAAAGGAAGCTTCGCTGAAAGGTGTTTCCAACTGAAGTTCAATGATTATTTTGTCACCAAATGATTGATAAATTCCGGGTAGTGAACCGTTATAAACTTCCTGCCCATTATTGATCAGAAACAACTTATTGGCAATTTTCTCAACCAGCGACATCTGATGAGCGCTTAACAGAATGGTTGTACCCAGATTATTGATTTCTTTAATAAAATCGATAAATAGTTCCTGGTTAAGCGGATCCAAACCTGAAAAAGGCTCGTCCAGAATTGCAAATGCAGGTTTATGAAGTATTGAAGCCACAAACTGAATCTTTTGCTGATTTCCTTTGGAAAGAACCTGCAGCTTTTCTTTGGCTCTGTCAGCAAGACCAAGTTTTTCAAGCCAATCCAAAGCAG
Organism: Bacteroidota bacterium; assembly: GCA_020161835.1. Taxonomy (GTDB): domain Bacteria; phylum Bacteroidota; class JABWAT01; order JABWAT01; family JABWAT01; genus JAFLBE01. The sequence continues at coordinate 187,508 of JAIUNL010000006.1, forward strand.
ATTTCTTTGCCTCGGTCTTTTCCATTCCCCTTATGGTTGCCAGGTAAACCAATGACTTGAGTATTGGAACATCCAGATATAAGCCTCTTTCTTCAGGCAAATAACCAATATCTTCAGCATCAGGCACCTGATTTTGTTTTCCATTCAGATTCCATTCAATACTCCCGCTGTCGGGTTTAATGATATCAAGCAACATTCTGAGTGTTGTGGTTTTACCTGCACCATTTGGACCTAGAAAAGCATAAATATCGCCTTGCTCAACTGAGAATGAAATTGCATTCACAGCCTTTACATTCATAAAGTCTTTGCTGATTGAATTAACCTTGAGAACCGTTTTTTTTAGTTGATCAACCATTTAGAATCCTTTTTACTTTTTATTCAATTCAGCATAATCAAAAACCAGATTGCAAAAGGTGATTACACCTAACTTGAAGGCAGCATCATCAATGATGAATTCCGGAGTGTGATGGGGCGCTGCCGTTTTGGGGTAATCTAGTGCAATTCTTACCGTTACGAATCACCCCGCCCGAGGAAGGCTCTGATTGAATTTATTTTGCCTTCAGCATTAATCGTAATAACATCAACAACAAAAAGCTCTTCGCTTCCGTCGACTGTAATTTTCAACTCAGCGGCTACGGTCTCAGCGTTTTCATAAATGGAAAGGACTTCAATCTCAATTGAATTTGCAGATTCAAAATTTTTCTGTGTTTCATCCAATGCATTTTTCTTTCCGGTAACCCTGATTTTCCAGTCCCTTAGTACGATATCCTCTGAAAAAAGGTCTTCGATGCCTTTTAGGTCCTTCTCAGCATATTTACTAAGGTATAAAAGAGCTATTTTATTTCTCATCAAAACTGTCAACACTATAATTCAGTTCAGTAACCCCGCAGGTAAAAGCCCGTGTCGTTAAAAGTTTGAGTTTAATTTTGTCTTTGATATCCACAAATAATGGAATTCCTTGCCCCAGAATAATGGGATTAACAAATAACCAGTAGCCGTCAATTAAATTCTGCTGCATAAGTGAATGTGTGGCAGTCGGACTTCCAAAAAGCAGGATGTCTTCACTTCCGTCAGTAGGGGATTGTTTGATTTCATTTAGTCTTTCAACAAGGTTGTCACTGATAATGGTTGTGTTTGTCAACCCGTCTTCTTTCATTGTTTTTGACAACACAACTTTATGGACTTTGCTGTACCATTTTGAATGTTCAATGTCGTGTTTGGTCGCCCCGGGCTTGTCTGCGGCGGTTGGCCAGTAACCTTCCATCATCTCAAAGGTTTTTCGTCCGTATAGTGAAGTGTCGCCTTCGCTGATCCGCTTTCCGACATGATCAAAAATGTCCTGATCCACTTTAATCCAGTTCATTTCACCGTTTGGTCCCGCAACAAAACCGTCAAGCGATATGTGCATAAATGAAATTATTTTTCTCATTTTGATTTGTCCCATTTATTTTGATTATTTTTGAAATTGGCCCGTTATTTTTTTTGTGCGCCAGATGATGGTTACAACAAACGACTTATATCCTTTCGCATTTTTCAACCGTTAAATCATACTTGACTTCTCCGGTATGCTTTATGTTATTCGGTTCAAATAACAGGATCAAAACTTCTTCTTCTGCAATTGGTTTGTGTTCTATTCCCTTAGGAACAATGATCATTTCACCTTCATTTATTTCAACAGTTTTGTCAACAAACTCAATTTTAAGTTTGCCCTTGATGACAAAGAATAGTTCATCTTCATTCTGATGATTGTGCCAAACAAATTCACCTTTAACTTTTGCCAGTTTGATATCCTGACCGTTTAATTCTCCAATTATTTTAGGACTCCAATGATCATTAAAAAGGCTGAACTTTTCATTTATATTAATTACTTGCATACAGTTTACTTTTTATGTTCAATTAAGGTTTTATTTGATTCGGATAAGTCATCATTTCTAATTGGGATTACAATCTGCTGATTTTTTTTAAAAATATGAAGATCAGTTTTATTGATCGCCTCGTCCTATAAATGCTTTTATTGAACAGATTTTACCTTCAAAATTTACTGTTATCACATCAATAACATAAAGTTCATCTTTTTTGTTGAGAACAATCAGAAGTTCAGCAGCTACTGCATTTTCATTCTCATAAATTGAAAGAACATCTATCTTAATTGATTTAACCGATTCAAAATTATGCGCGGTTTCAATTAAGGCATTTTCTTTTCCTTCTACCCTGATCTTCCAGTCATGAAGCACAATATCGTCAGAAAAGAGTTCTTTTATACCTTTGAAAATCAGCGAAGTAAAATTGGTTTAACACGCATTCAAAGTCTGGACATTATTTTCACTTTTGCCCAACACTATTAACTTCAATCCAATACCCATTTGGATCCTGAAAGAAAACCTGTTTAATTCCATCGGGCCGGATATTTATTTTGCCGGGCGTGCCAGGCCAATCTGAATAACTAATTTTTTCCTGCTCAAGTTTCTTTAAAAAATTGTCAAAATCAGTAGTTGTCAGTGCAAAATGGACAGCTTTATTTACGGTTACATTTTCTTTCACAATTGATATCAAATGCAACTCTTTACCTTCCCCAAGAGAGAACCACCTGATGCCTTCCGTCTTTGTTCGGTTTGTAATTTCTGGTAAGTTCATCACATTTTTATAAAAAACCGCAGAACTGTCTATTTCCTTTACAGATAAAGCTAAATGATTAAAAGTAAAATTGAGTGAAATTGTGTCTTGTCCATTAACAAGGCAAGTAAAGGAAAGCGCAATCAGGAGGAGGGATATTTTTCTCATTGTTTTTCCTCGGCTAAATTTATCCTTTAGAATTCGTGTCAAATTCTACCATCCATTCAATTCCATATTTGTCTCTGAACATACCAAAATAGGAACCCCAGGGGCTGTCACCAATAGGCATTTCAATTTGTCCGCCGGCCGAAAGTCCGTTGAATAAGTTGTCAGCTTCAGCTTTGCTTTCTGCAGTAATTACAATTTTGCTTCTGTTCTCATTTTCGTTTGTTCGTCCCATAAACTCAGGTACGTCATTGCCCATTAACATACCTTTACCGATTGGAAAAGCAATGTGCATGATTTTATTTGCTTCATGTTCTGCTACCTGAAATTCATCACTTGCCAGATCTTTGAAACGGATAATATTTTTGAACTCTCCGCCAAATACGGATTTGTAAAAGTTGAATGCTTCTTCTGCATTTCCGTTGAAGTTAAAGTGAGGATTGATTTGTGCCATGTTCTTTTCTTTCTTTTATAAGTAACTCAACCACCATTTGTCTTTGTGGTTTTGTTTATAACTATCAAATTTTCTGCATAATGGATAAAGCAAAATAACCACAATAATCCACAAAGAATAAACCACCCAAAGTGGAAAACCATATCCTTTTAAGCTTGGAGTTTCAGTTACCCAATCCTGTAAAATCATTATTCTCCAACCGAACCCTGAAAATTCTGCAAAAATCAGGGCGATAAGGTGGATTAGATACAGATGCAAAATGTAATAGAAAAAGGGAACCCGCCCGAAAGTGCTAAAAAACTCAACAACTTTACCTTTAAACTTCTCAGTATTTGCCAGGAAAAGAAATGCACCCCCTAATGTCATTAATAAATAGAGTAAAGAGGGAGGATATTTGGAAGGGTTGAAAAACGAAATCACGTCTTTTGATAACACGCCATACTCTTTATAAAGTACCGGGTCACCATATACATTGCTGAATCTTAAAATAACGAAGATTAAAATTGCCGAAATTCCTATGATGTTAAACAATTGCTTTCTTTTTTTACTATCATAAGATACATCAAAAAAGGAACCGAAATAATAACCCAATGCCATCACGGCAATCCATGGAATTATGGGATATCCGACAAGAAATTCTACTCCGTCCGTTATGTTGAAAAAAGCGAATTCGTGCAGTATTGCCCAAAACACATTGCCGTTGAAGTGTACAGTATCTAAAAGATTGTGTCCCAGAATAATGATTAAGCTAAATATCAAAATAAATTTACGGGGAAGATGGACCAGCGCTGCCAAAACAATCATACTGATACCCAAAGACCAAATGACAAGCAAACCCGGACTTCTAAAATAAACATCAAAATACCAGGCAAAATTTACGACAGTCATTTCGATAAAAACCAACCAGAGTCCACGTTTTAAAAGAAAATCTGATAACTCTTTTTTTGATTTTCTTTTTCCAACCATAAAGGCAGATGTCCCGGCAAGAAAACAAAATATGGGTGCACAAAAATGAGTGATAAATCGTGTAAAAAAGATTGGCAATGTGCTTTGGGTAGGGTCTGTTGGATCAAAATAAAAAGCTGAAAAATGAAAATAATCCCGAACGTGGTCGAGTGCCATTATCACCATTACCAAACCTTTTAACAGGTCAATTGTTTCTATTCGGGATTTAGAGGTTGTTGTCATCATTCCGTCAAGTTGAAATTTAGGTCGTTAGAAAGTAAATGTTTTAGTACCATTGAGTATTGCAATAGGGTTTACGCTACCTCCCCATCCCCACTACCTATTGGTATTCAGATTTTGTCTAAATATACTTGATGTCGATCCCTTTTTCAATAAGGTGGGTTGATGTTTCTGCCTTCCCGTTGGAAGCCGGGTTTTTTAACGTGGGAATGAGAACATTATTAAACTGGAAAAGGATGGAAGGAAAGTGAGGAACACGAATAAGGAGGGAATTGTGAAAGGTTTTCGATAAAGACACTGCTTTAATTATTATTCTGGCGGATAAATAGAAATCACAACAATCCAAATTTGTAATGCTGAGTGATCCCGCCCCGATAATCGGGGTCGGGATAGTATCGAAGCATGAGTGATCATGCTTGCAGGATTTTATCGAAGACTTTCAACTCGATATAACCACCGGGGTAATACAAAAAAAAGAATCACTTCGGGACTTACACAAAATTGCTGCTAACGGTTTTTGCTTTTTGTTTGCCGGGATTGTAAGTAGCACTTGTTGGCTGCTGTTCCTGCAAAAATTATCTTCATTAATCCGGATCTTCTAACTTCTTTTTATCAGTGTTGAATGGAGATGCTTTACTTTCCATTGCTTTTTTTCATTTGCTAATACTACGGTTTCGAGCCATTGCACCGTTGTTTGTTTATTGTTTTTGGTAATCACTGAAGTAAGCCTGTAGGTTACCCATGCTGTATTTTTATCTTTCTCAGTATTGATAAATTCGAAAGAATTGGTACGTTTAAAATCAGCATCTGTATTCTTCGTTATTGCCTTATTTATCAAGGTGTCAATAGTCCAGATTTGACCATATTCGTATAAGGTAATGTCGGTCGTGCAATGAGCCTTAAGGCAAATTGAATCCCGATTTGATAAAGCTTCAAACATGTTTACAACAGTTTTTTGTATTTCCTGCTGTTCTTCCGAAAATATGGATTGTCCATGCAATAAAGCAGCAAAAAAAATTGCAATGGTCAGTACAATTGATTTTCTCACTGTTTTGCTTTCCTTTTTTCTTTTAATTTAGTGAAGTGCGAAATTGAAAACCCCTTTTGGTGGCTGGTGTTCATGTCATTCGCTGATTCTTAGGACCACATTACCCTTTTTTCTTCCTGTATCAACATATTGATGTGCTTTTATTATTTCGTCCATTTGAAACGTCCTGTCAATTACTGCCTTAAACTCTTCTTTTTCAAACAGCTCTTTTAGTAGCTGCAATTGTTGTATGGTTTCGGAGGCATATCCTGAACTAACACTTGTATAAATTCCGTTTTCGGTCAGGAGGTTTCCACATTGTTTTCTGTTGGATGTACCAACTGCATCAAAAATTATGTCAAACTTTTCCGTTTGTTTGGTAAAGTCTTCTTTGTCGTATAAAATAACGTTTGTAACTCCCAATTCGTTAACAAGTTTGTATCCTTCTGAACTGCAAACTGCGGTTATATCAGCTTTGTAATATTTTGCTATTTGAATTGCGGCTGTTCCAACTGATCCCGTTGCACCGATAATCAATATTTTTGGGTTTAACTTTTCGGCTATCTTTGCTTTCTCCAAAAAATGAATGGCTGTCTGCCCGCCAAAAATGATGGCTGCAGCCTCTTCGTAGGTGGCATTTTCTGGCATTTCCATTACAGTAGCATTTTGATTAACAGCAATATACTCTGCATGAGTCCCGAAATTAAAACCTGTCATACCGAATACTTTATCACCTGCTTTGAACCTGGAAACGTTATTTCCAACTGTTTCAACAACCCCCGAAAAAACAGTTCCTAAAATGGGCTTTCTTGGTTTTGAAATACCCAAAACCAATCGCATAATGACTTTCTCAAACCCTTTGACATCAAGGCTTCTTACCCTTACATCCCCAGAGTTGACCGCAGCAGCAACTATTTTGACAAGAATTTGATTGTCCTTGGGTAATGGTTTCGAAACCTCCTGAATTTGCAAAACTTCAGGGGTTCCGTATTGGGTGCAAATAACTGCCTTCATTGGGATTTGTTTAAACAAAATCCTATCCTTTAATTGTTAGAAAGACCAAGCTTTTCAACTTTTCTCAACCAATTTTGTCTGTAAGTTTCCTTTGAAAGACGAATAGGACCAATAGTCGTTACGCTAACAGGTGATATACCGCAAAATTGAAGTGTTAGTTTTTTCATTGCATTATAACTTGGTTGTCGATATACCAGCCAATAGAACCAAGCAGGTTGGTCAAGGGTTGAAATGATTCTTGCAGATTTGTTTTTGAGTAACTTATCCCACCAAACTGAATTTTCTCTTTTTTGGAATGCAAAACCCGGAAGAAAAACCCGGTCAATAAATCCTTTCATAATCGCAGGAAGAGAACCCCACCAAACGGGATAAATCCAAACCAAATGTTCAGCCCACCTTATTTTTTCCTGGGCATCAATAAGGTCTGGTTCGAGTTCTGTTCTTTTACGATATCCAAATTGTAAATTTGGATTGAAGTTTAATTCGCGGATATTGATTTCTTTCACATCTGCACCTGATGCTATTGCTCCTTTTTTGTATGAGTCTACAAGGGCAAAATTGAAACTTTCCTTATCAGGATGCCCGTTAATAATTAATATTTTCTTCATATAATAAATTATTTAAGTTATAGAATTTGAAATACGGGGCCATTTCCATGCATAACGAATAATCAGACAAAGGAGACCGACTTCAACAACAGCAGCAAAAATCATGTGCATCCAAACCTCTCCTGCCAGATTGAACAGCATATAGGGGATAAGAATGATGGCCACACTGATATTTGTCAATCGATTTACTTTAGCTGGCATGGCAACGGAAAGAAAAATCATCAGCATCGGAATGGCAGCTAAGAAAAGTGCAGTTAAAATAAATCCTTGCGAAATATCAAATACAAACACTTTCCCATTCAGAATACCATCTATCTTGCCTGGCATGTATAAGGCGAAATAATCAACATAGATATAGAGAAACATAAAGCTCGCCCACAGCGAAGCAAGCTTTAGTTTCACACTGACTTTGATGTCTTCCAATGCATTTTGGTGGGTTTCTGGTGAATTCATAAATTTCCTACTAAAAATTAAATCCAATATGCAGACCTGGTTCAGGTGTGAATTTTGGCCACTTGTCATCTTTTTGTTTAAAACCATTCGGCATTTCAGTTTGATAGGGACGGTACGCAACACCAAGTGAGGGTTCTATAAAAAAGCTATCCTTAAAAAGTTTAAAGTGATAGCCAACCCGATTCGTGCAGAATAACTGAAAACCACTATCCACTTTCTTTCCCTTTTCATCCACAAATGTTTGCAAAGTAGGCATTACGTGCATTGCTGCGTAAAGACCTTTCCAAAAATACCTCTGATAAGCAAATGCAATACCAAATTCTCTTATATAGCCCGGAAATTCTTCTTCAGGTTTTCCGTATGAATTGTTGTAAAATGGGTTCAAACCAAGTGGCCATGAATATTTCCAGGTTATGAGTTCAAGTGAAATTACATCCTTTCCTGTAAGACGATAGCCTAAATTGAGTTGAACGAAGTCGGGTGGGTCTACGGGAGATAGATTACCTAGTACAAACATGGTACTTCCAACAAACCAGCGTTTGTAGGTGCTGTCTGTTTCATCATATTGCGCTTGAAGATTCAGAGAAAAAGCACTTAAAAGTGCAAGGAGGAGAATGATTTTTTTCTTTAGCATATCGATTATTTTTTTCGTTAAATTAATATTGTTGTTACTTGTTTGTTCAATGGTAGAGTGGCGAGATGCCATAACCAATTCACTTATGTGAACACGTTATGGCTATTTTTTTAAGAAGTCTTGTTCTTCTTCTGCTTAATGATTGAGGTCGTATACCTGGCCCGTTAAAGAATGCTGTTGAACACGTTGACCAGGGTCAAGTATGAAAGGGGTTAGTACCCCCTGAATTTGCAAAACTTCAGACGAACCGTATTATGTGCAGATAACTGCCATCATTTCATTTTTGAAGGTTTAAAAATTAAATCCAAAATCAAACCAAGGTTGAATGACGTAGTTGTTCCATTTTTTTTCTACTGCTTTAAAAGATTCCGGAACATTAGTTCTTATTGGCCAATAACTGATTCCAATAGCAGGTTCAATAAAGAAGCGGTTATTAAAAAACGTAAATTGGTAACCTAAATAGAAGTCCAGATATAATGTGTATCCATTTCCAATCGTTTTATTGTTCGCATCAAAATATTTTTCAAAAGCATTCATGGCATAAAGGGCCGTATAGGCATTTTTCCACCAAAAGCGTTGATATCCTATTGTTGGTGCAAGAATGCGCGCATGTCCGGGATAGTTTTTCCCCGGGGCATCAAGCGAAGGCCCAATTGAAATACCAAGCGGCCAGGAATAAATGGATCTTTTAAACCTAAAGGAGATAACATCTTTCGGTGTTATCCGGTAGCCAATATTTAACTGGATATACTCAGGCGGATTTGGGTCGTCAGGAATAAAGTTTCCTAACATGTAGAACGAACTCCCCACAAACCACCGTTTGTAAGTGCTGTCCGTTTCCTCATACTGTGCGTTTACCTGTAAACTGCTTCCAAAAACTAAGACAAGGCCAATCCAGAAACTTTTCATTTGCATTTTTTTCCTTTTATTTTAAACGATAATGCAAAGATAGATTAGCAATAAACTTAAAAACGTTCACTTAAGTTAAGAAAAACGGGTTAGCTCTTCTTCTCGAGAATTCTTGCTCTTAGTCTGCTTAATGATTGCGGTTTGATACCTAAATAGCTCGCCAATTGGTGTTGGGGTACACGCTGAATAAGGTCCGGTCTTTTTTGTAATAAGTTCAGGTATCGTTGTTCCGGCGAGGAAGTTTTAAACTCGTCAAAGTCCATTTGTTGTTTTACCAGAAGTTCTGCAGAAAATAATTTGCACATGGTATCAAACTTGGGAAATTTATTGTTTACTTCTGTTTCCATATCAGCATTGGAAATTAAAAGCAGTGAGTTTTCTACACAGCTTATAAAATATCCGGATGGAGTATTGTTTATAACACAATGAGGTGTTAATGCATCCATTTCGGTGTAGAAAGCGGTCGTTTTTTCTTCGCCGTCTATGATGTAATAAACCCGGATACAGCCTTTTAAAACAAAGTAGCTATCTTTCGATTTTTGTCCTTCCCCGAGTAAAGTTGTTCCTTTTTTAAAAGAACGGAATATGTCTAAAGAAACAATTGCGTTCTTTTCATCCTCCGTCAGAGAAATATATTTTGAGATAAAGCCAAATAGTAAGTCTTGCATTTTATTTTCTGTTGTTTCTTTTCTGAGATACTTGCCTGTAACGATCGAGTGTATGTGACGTAAGGGATTACGGGTGATGTCTTTTTATGTTACAAGAAAAGTTGAAGTGGGCAACAAACCTTCGCAAACCTTTTAAACCCTTATTGGCTAGAGCCTTGTAAGCTGTCGGCATTTTTATTTGGAAGCTAACAAGTCACTCAAAGTAATTATTTTACTGCCATTTTTTTCGTAATATTACCACGGCGGATAAATAGCATTTAAATAAAATATTAAGTATCTTGTATTTATGGAAAAACAAGATGTTAGAAAATTAGATCAAGCAACTCAGGAAGCCCTAAGAAAGCAAGCCATGAAGTTGCGAAGCCAAGGCCGAACGACCGACGAAGTTGCATTAATAATTGGAGTACATTCCAATACAGTTCGTCTATGGCATCGTAACTATAAAAGAAAAGGACTTGCTGGAATAAAAAGTGGTCAGCGGGGACGCAAGGAAGGTGAAAGCCGGAAGTTAACTCCAGATCAGGAAGAGACGATTAAAAAGCTCATAACCGATAAGGCTCCTGATCAGTATAAATTGAGTTATGCTCTCTGGACCCGGCAGGCAATAGTAGATTTAATCAAGCAGCAATTTGAAATCAAGGTTCCGGTACGAACGATGGGCGATTACCTTTTACGTTGGGGATTCACGCCACAGAAGCCATTGAAGCGAGCCTACGAGCAAAATGCAGAAGCTGTAGCCAAATGGGAAAAGGAAACCTATCCAGATATAAAGGCAAAAGCCAAAGCAGAAAAGGCAGAAATCCATTGGGGAGATGAAACTGGCATTCGAAATGATAGCCAGCAAGGCAGAAGTTACGCACCCAAGGGCAAAACACCAGTAATCCGGCTAAGTGCAAAGCGTGCGAGCGCGAACATGATCAGCACAGTAACCAATGAAGGCAAAGTTCGGTTTATGATTTATGAAGGGAGTTTCAATGCAGATATGATGATTAAATTCCTGAAGCAATTAATCAAGGGTGCAGATAAAAAGCTCATTTTGATTTTGGATAACCTAAGAGTTCACCATTCCAATATAGTTAAAACCTACCTGGAAGAGGTGAAGGACAAACTTGAAGTATTTTTCCTGCCCTCCTATTCACCAGAATTAAACCCAGATGAATATTTGAATAATGATTTAAAGCAGGGCGTACATTCAAGACCACCATCGAGAACTCAGGAACAGTTGATAAAGAAGATGAGGTCTCACATGATTGGGTTGCAAAAATCACCTTCAGTCGTTAAGAACTTCTTTATGCACCACAGAATTCGCTATGCAGCATAAATTGTATTTATCCGCCGGAGTAATAATTCAGCATTTCGTCAATTTTCCTTTTATCATAACTCGTAATACAATCTGATAAGACTGTAACTTTGTAGTTTTCCTTGCACATATTAAATACGGTTGATTTCACGCAGGCAATGGCGTCTGCTCCTGTAATGTAAAATTCGCTTATTTCATTTTTTTTGATAAAGTCAGCAAAATCTTCGCTGGTCAATGCGTTTCCTTTGGACTTTTCAAAAATGTTTTTGGATACCAATTTCATGTCCGAAACTAATTCAGACCCACGGGTATCAGGTTTGAAAGTTCTTGTGCCGTCAGACAAGTTATAATGCCTGATGTAAACGACATGAATTTCATTTTCCACTGCCCAATCTATTGACCGATTAACATTGTCAATGATTTCTTTGTAGTTTTTGGTAATGTCATTTTGAATGTCAATTACCACCAGAGACTTTTTCTGCATTGAATTATCTTCCTTTATGTTTATGGTTTAATTCAATCTTCTGATTCAATGTCCATCGCACGGTCGATTGTTCACTGGCTGCTAACGGTTTGCAGCTACCCGAAGGGCGGGCCTTTTTACCACAAAACTTGGTTTGAAAAACTAATGTTTGATTAACCACAAAACTGTCTTTGGAACACGAAAACCAGGCATATGGGTAGGTACGGTTAGCGGTTTGTTGTTTTTGTCAGTTAAACATTTTTAAAGGCTCTTTGTGAAAATGAGTGGGTAGGATTAATTTAGGGAAAAAGAAAGGGTTTGAATAAGTTGACAGAAACAGAACTATTTGCCCTTGCCCTTGGTGTAAGATCCCCATGGACTATAGAAGAAATC
>JAIUNL010000007.1 GCA_020161835.1 Bacteroidota bacterium
ATTCCATTTTGTCACAAGATATTAAAAACGGGTATATTGCTGCCTTTGGAGTGCTCAATTTTTATGTTTATCAGATTGTGAAATGAAGATGGCTGGTATAAGTATTTGATGAGCTGTGTCCGGTTTTGTATCCTCTGTTTATTTATTCTTCTGATTTCGTTTGAGTTGGGTCATGCACAGCAGTCAATTCAGGATCCGACCCGTTTTCATCCTGCTATTCCCCAGCATTCATTTTCCTTACCAGTAAAGGCTCACCCCAAAAAGAACACTGATTCACCGGGAACAAAAAGGGTTTTTTTTGTCAGAAATGTCCTTGATCAGTCAAAATGGAATAAAATTTCATTTGTTTTAATCAGCCAGGAATCTCAGGTTAATTATTGGGTAGATACAGTTTCGGTTTATAAAAAGACAAATCCAAATCAGCTTGATTCCATCCTGACAGTATTCAACCAAAGAATGACAAAGACAACACCGTCTGGCTCGCTGGATTCTACATTGGGGATTGTACCGCTTGAAGCTAAATATATTAGTCCATTGCCAAATAGTGACGGTGATGGTTTTTTAGATGTACTCATTTTTGACATTCAGGATGGATTTGAATCTTCAGGGCAGTATGTCGCCGGATTTTTTGATCCGGTTGACCAGTTGGACTACCCATTCAGCAATAAACGTGATATTCTTTATCTGGATATTTGGCCAACCATCATCCAACCTGATACAATTTCTATCGAGCAGGGTGCACAAACCCTTGCCCATGAACTTCAGCATTTGATTCATTCGCAATTTTATTTGTTGGATAACCCTGAATGGATATCCATCAATGAAGGATGTTCAGAGCTTGTTGAGTATTTATGCGGTTTTAATCCCAGAAAAATCAGTTCATTCCAACATCAAACAGATAAAAGCTGGTATATCTGGAATGACAATGAAGCGATTTTATCTTATGAAAGAAGTTCAGTTTTCATAAGTTGGGTTTATTTCAGATATGGGTTAGCTACACTTGTAAATCTTATTCAAGCTGAATCAACGGGAATAAATGGACTTCTTGACGCTACCCAAGAAACCGCATTTTCAACTTTGATGTTAAATTGGGTACAAGACCTGGTTATGAGGGTCAGGCAAGGATCAGATAGTCCTTTTCCAAAAGACTGGCGACCAGAATTGGTTTTGTCTCCCTTGGAAGTAAATCGTTTTTACCCGGTTCAAAATTCAATTTCTCTTGAACCTGGTGGATTTCAGTTTATTCGTCTGGAAATGGCGAACCACTATCAGATTGCCTCTCAATCAGATAGCCCATTAACTTTTATTCCCGTGACTGACAGGTTTATACAGTTTTCTAAAAATGCTGTTTTGGGGACGGATCTGAATTTTAAAATTGAGTCTGCAAGTGATTCTTCAGTGTTACTTATTTTTATAAATACCAACGAGCCCAGGAACGAAGAAGATCACCGACAAACAAGTGGGAATTTTTTAATTGAAGGAAGTCCAAAAAATCAAATCAGAGTTTTGCAAACAGACGATGGACAACCTGACGAATTTTTCGGTTCAGCAAAATTTCTTCGGATTCCTGATTCCATTCAATCCTTTGCTACCTGGATTCCGGATTCTACCGGTTTGAATGGTGGAATAAGGGAGTTTTCTGCTTTAATCGGATATTTATCTGAATTTGAAGGAACAGGTGTCCCCTCAGGTCTTCCGAGGCGGTTTATCCTTAGTTTTGCCGATAGCAACCAGAATCTAATCGGAAACTCACTATTATTTGATAGTTCCCGTCCCTACGCGCAAATCGGTTTCGAAACCCACCAAATTCCAGAAAGCCACCCGGTTTACAGGCAAAAAAGGGGTGGAATCTGGGTGGTGATTTCCCCTGACCGGTCATTGAAAAATGGGCTTGCATTGGGGATGGATTATAATGGGCTGGATGCGTTTAAAGTGATTAATTCAGGTGGGAATTGGAGCAATCCTGAAAATATCTGGCCATCAGAGTATAACCTGGAAGGCTTTCAACCGATGGTTCGGCTTGGTGTCTCAAGACCGTTAAATTTCATTTCTAAACCTATTTCTATTCAATGCGGAATGACCCGGGATTCTTTGTTTTTTTCATTTCCAGATGGGGGAACTCGGGTTGGAAAGCTAACACTTTTCGGGGAAACAACAGAAAAGGTTTTTTCTTTTCAAACAAAAGACAACAAACCCCTAGCTGTTTTTTTTCCATTTTACGGGGATGCACTTGGCAGATTTGATTTTATTTCATCCGAAAGTATCCACTCGTTTCCCATAAGAATTTTAAGATTTCCGGTTTTAAATGAAAGAAAACTTGTTCCCTGGTCAGCAAAGCGCAATCAGTCGGTATCCATTTCTTCATCCGGTTCACCATTAGATTCCTTATGGGGTATTTTTAGTTATGAATCAGGGGATACAACCTTTTTAAACCCAATCAAAAAGGATCACCAGGTGCCGGGAGTTTCTTTATCAGTAACCGGTGGCGTGTCTTTTTATGGTTCAGGTGTTTACAAAAATTCAAAGGATTCCTGGTTTTGGGATCTTCAGCATACTATTTACTTTATTTCTGGTGATGAAGGCAATTCTGAATTTCAACCTGGTTTTTTGTCCGTTTCGAATGCATTTCCGAATCCGATGAATCCTTCAACTAAATTTCAGTTACAGTCAGACAGAGACACTGAATTTAAACTTGAGGTATTTAATGTTCTGGGACAACTTTTAAAATCAGACTATCTTCTGGCAAAAACTGGCCGGCAGTGGATTGAAGTTAACTTGATTGGTGCCACAACCGGTACCTATTGGGTTCGGTTTTCTTCAAAGGGAAAGGTTTCTACTCGGAAGTTTGTTCTGTTAAAGTAGAAAAATGGTTAAATGCATTGTCCCATAATCAAGTTGCATTTATCGCTTGGTGTAAATTCATCACAATCACGGGTCTCACTTTATGTCAGCCTTTAGGCTTGTTCCTAAATTGCCGGACATTTCAGGAATGTTTTGGTAAGATCGGCAACCATCTCCGTGACTGCCCGAAACCACCCCCGTACTGCCTTTAGTATAAGCCGACTTTTCCATATTGGCTTTGCATTTCAATTCAACATTTAAAATTCAAAATTTGCTACGCAGAACTATCGTTTCAACCTTCCACCTTATACCTTACTCCTTACGCCTTATACCTATCCTGTTGTTTTCTCCCTAAAAATTCCGGACATTTAGCAATCACCTCTGAAAACCTATTTTTCCCTTAGAATGGATCCCCAATCAAGTTGAGGATGACATTTTGTGGGTTTTCAAAGGTGAAACGAAATTTAAAGACTCTTACTTCAGTCAGGATTTTCATGGATAAATTTGTCATTCAGGGCGGGAAAAAACTTTCAGGAACTGTTACAGCTTCCGGGTCAAAAAACGCCTCACTTCCCCTTATGGCAGCTTCTTTGCTTGCCCGCGGAACGTTCACCATTCATCACACACCTGATCTGCAGGATGTGCATACCCTCGCCAATCTGCTCAGAATAATCGGTTGCCGGGTTCAGTATGATCCAGCCGGGAAAGACATTCTCATCAATACTGAAAATGTTCACCACTTTGAAGCACCCTATGAACTTGTTAAAAAGATGCGGGCCAGTATTTATGTTTTGGGTCCGCTTCTCGCCAGATACGGGTACGCAAAAGTGAGTTTGCCCGGCGGTTGCGCCTGGGGTCCGAGACCTGTTGATCTGCATATTGAAGGGATGAAACAGCTCGGTGCAGAAATTGATCTGGATGGCGGATATATCATCGCCAAAAAAGATCGTCTCATTGGTAACCGCATCAAATTTCCGATTTCCTCAGTCGGTGCCACAGGTAACGTGCTGATGGCTGCTGTTCTTGCCAAAGGCGAAACCGTTCTCGAAAATTCAGCCATTGAACCTGAAATTATTGCACTTGAATATTTTCTTCAGGCGATGGGTGCAAAAATTGACGGCATCGGAACTCGTAAACTTACCATTCAGGGTGTCGATCAGCTTTATCCGACCCACTTCAACAACATCCCCGACCGGATTGAAATCGGCACGTTCATGATTGCTGCCGCCATGACTCATGGTGATGTGACGATTAAAAATGTGATCAACGAGCATATCGATTCGGTTTCTGAGCATCTTTCCAGAACCGGATGCACGATTGAAAAGGGAAGCAATTCAGTCAGAGTGATTGGTGGCGAAAAACTGCTGCCGGTTAATGTGATCACCGATGTTTTTCCGGGTTTCCCAACCGATATGCAGGCGCAATGGATTGCCTGTATGACCCAGGCAACCGGACCTTCCTCCATCGTCGATCAGATTTATTTCGACCGTTGGAAACATGTTCCTGAACTCGAGCGTCTGAACGCCAAACTCCGCACCGACGGCAATATGTGCAAAATTGATGCACCGGTAACGTTGAAGGGTGCTCAGGTCATGTCAACCGATCTGCGTGCTTCCGCCAGTTTAATTCTTGCCGGACTTGCAGCCAAAGGAACCACTGAAGTCCTTAGGGTTTATCACCTCGACCGCGGCTATGAAAAACTTGAAGAAAAACTTGCAGGATTGGGTGCTGATATTGTCCGTGAGAAGTATGAAGAATTTGTAAAAATGGATACAGAGGAAAATTAAATGAAACTATTCAGAAACTTAGCCCTGATTTTATTTGTCGTGGTTCTGGCTGCCGCCTGTGAGAAAAAGGAAACGACTGATTTAATTGTAGATGAAATTTCAGTGCCGGGAGCAACTTGTGAGATGTGCCAGGCAACCATTTCTGCCTCGGTTAAAAAACTTGACGGCGTAAAAATTGTTGATGTTGATCTTACCAGAAAAGTGGCAACTATCGGGCACCTGCCTTCCGTTTCAAAAGCAGATCTTCAAAAAGCCATTGCCGCAAGCGGATATCATGCAGATGACGTTGTGAAAGACTCCACAGCCTATGAAAATTTACCTGAATGCTGCAAATAAAGGACTTCCCCATGAAAAAACTGACGTTACTGTTTATCGGCGGATTGTGGAGTTTTCTCTCGTTCGCCCAGGTTTCGGTTTCACCGTCTGCGACAATCAAGATGGGTGAAATTGAAGAGGGAACAGTAGTTTCTGCTGTATTTAAACTGACCAATACTTCACCTGGCAAAATAAAAATTGACAACATTCAGGCTGCATGTGGGTGTACTACCGCCGAACCATCAAAAAAAGAATTGGCTCCCGGTGAAACCAGCGAAATAAAAGTCATTTTTGACAGTAAAAACCGGTTGGGTGACTTCCATAAACCCGTTACCGTTTATCTGAGCGGAAGCGGAAAAACCCAGCAGGATCTCGTTTTGGTTGGAAAGGTTATTAATCCGGCAGGACCTGTTCTTGAATTGGATCAGAACCGGATTGAAATGGGCGTTGTTGCTTTCGGGAAAACACAGGTTAAAACTTTCCCGATCAGAAACAGGGGAACTGAAGCCCTGATTATCAATCAGGTTGATTTTGGAAGACAGAAATTACTCACAAGTCCGCTAACCATCCAACCCAATTCATCTTACATGTTTTCGCTGAACGTTCCATCACCCTCAACGCCAGGAATATTTTCTGAGTATCTCACCATCAGTTCAAATGATGCAAGGGAAAAGAAGAAAGTAATTTCAGTTTTAGGATGGTATGAAGCAAGAGTTGGTGTTACCATTGTCAAAGAAAAAGAATTCAATCTTTTCTTCCAGGTCAGAATATCAAACGATTCTGATAAGAAGGTGATGATTTCTGATTTTATTCCGAAAGATAAATATGAAATCACAAGCGGGGGTGAAAGTTTGGCTCCGGGTGAATCGGCAACCATTCAGGTCATGAAGGGAACGATAGGCCAATTGAAATTTTAAACAAAAAAAAAGCCAGTCGTCTGACTGGCTTTTTTTTTGTTTAGTTCGGTTTTACAAGATAACCTTGCCGTCTGCCAAACCATCTGCTCGCTTCATGGCTGAACGACAGAATATCTGCCGTCTTCTCATAACGCGGATGCATCGTATCTTTTACCACCAGGGGAATGATGGCATAGACGGTATCGCGGTAACTGAACTGGCCGGCTTTACTGTGCCTGCGCAGCATATCCCGTGAAAGTGCGATCGTCCAGTTGTCAACCGAATCACCTGATGCGGTGATAAAGGGTGTTGAATCAGTCTGGGCAATTGCTGGGTTATATGAGGAAAAGGTTACCTGTTCAAGGGAATTGGAAAATAGTTTTCTTTTATTTTCGAGGGACTGTCTGTAAACGAGAACGGTGTCCTGAAGTGAGGTAATCTCTTTTCTGAACACGTTGTTGGATTGGTATTGACCAAAGCCAAAGGAAAACAGCATCAGCGCCATCACCAGCAAAACTGCAGTAGAGGGTTGGAACTGTTTTTTTCTCATGGGGTCTCCGGTTTAGTTAACATAACGAACTGATATATGTCAACAACCGTGCCAAAATGGAACCGCTTTTTGAAGATATAAAGACTCTGGTTATCCGAATCTCCGAAAAAGGACGGTCAATGCAGTTAAGAAGAACATTTTTAAAGATTTGGCAAAAACCGTTACAAACATTAAAAAATTGGGTATTTTTATCGCACTGTCAGGTTGTAGTCATAAGTAGACAACCCGTAAAGGCCACCTGCTTTGAAACCAGAATTGTGAACCAGAAGGAAGAAAAACGCCATGTTTGACAAGAAACTACTGTACAAAAAAGTGGTATTGATTACCGGCGGCGGAACCGGTTTAGGCCGGTCAATGGCTTTTGCTATGGGGAAACACGGAGCCACTGTTGTCATTGCCAGCCGCAAAATTGATGTTTTAGAGTCAGCCAAAGCTGATTTTGTTCGGGAAGGTATCGATTGCCGGATTTTAACCTGCGATGTGAGAGACATTTTGTCAGTTGAAGAAATGGTAGCCAAAGTTGTCGAGGAATGTGGACACCTGGATATTTTAGTCAATAATGCCGCAGGAAATTTCATTTCCCCCACTGAATATCTTTCAGCAAAAGGATTTGATGTGATCGTTGATATTGTACTGAAAGGCACGTTTTATGTAACTCATACCGTAGGTTCTTACTGGATTAAAAACAACATTCCGGGCACAGTTTTGAATATAACCACAACCTATGCTGATTCTGGCAGTGGCTATGTGGTACCTTCCGCCTGCGGAAAAGCCGGAGTTAACGCCTTAACCAGATCCCTGGCTGTGGAATGGGCTAAGTACGGTATCCGGATGAATGCCATTGCACCGGGTCCGATCCCGACTGAAGGGGCATTTTCCAGATTAATGCCAGGCGCTGACTGGGAAGAGAAAATAAAAAACCGGGTTCCGATGAAACGGTTTGGCACACATGATGAACTTTCGAATCTGGCTCTGTTTCTGGTTTCTGATCTTAGTTCCTTCATCAATGGGGAAGTGATTAATATGGATGGCGGTGAACAGATCAAAGGCGCCGGTCAGTTCAATGATCTCGATCAGATTCCGGCTGAAGTCTGGCCGGAACTGGCAAAGAAAATGAGAAAAGGTCAGAAATAGATTTCTTACCGGGAAAGTTGTATTTTTACACCTGATTCCGGTACAGATATAGTTTATACAAATTTTTCGCGTGATTTCAGCCAAGAAAAAATGCTGGATCCATCCCGCTTGCGGGATGGGGATGACATTAACGGCGTTTTTCTATTATTAGAGAGTTGTCATTCCCGCGAAGGCGGGAATCCATGATTTTGAAATTTATTATGGTTGGGGCATTGGTTCAGAAATCATAATAAAATGCTTGGATAAAGCGTTAATCCTCCTTTTGCAGCACCAGAGGTGCGACCCGTTTGTAGGAAAAAACCAATGTCTGATAAGTAAGCTTCGTAGAAGCGACCTGTTATGAAATTGAATACAGGCAAACGGGTCGCTGCTCCGCAGCTTTATTTGATTTGAATTGTCGGTTTTCTACAAACAGGTCGGGGCGCCGCCCCTGCAAAAATTGCAGAATAAAATAAATCATTTAAACCTGCTTGTTTTTAATGGTATCCGTTTTGCAATAAATTCCCCTCCTTTTTAAGGAGGGGAGATCCCGTCCCGCTTGCGGGATCGGGATGGGGTGGTTTCCCTGTTTTTTGGATTTCAATTTTTGTCACACTGAGTGTCCGTCGGCTGACGGACGTATCGAAGTGCGAAAAAAAATCATCCTTCGATACAGCCCTGCTTCGCAGTGCCACTCAGGATGACAAACTGGAAACCCCAAATTGGTGCCCTAAAACTTAAATTAAACAATGAAACTTAAAGCCATTATGCACTTATGATGACTGAAACTGCCCGCATACTTTCCTTTTCTCCTGATTACCTGATTTGGGCTATTGCCGGATTGTTTCTGGTCTTTATTTCCTTCAGCACCTGGATCTATCTCACCACCCGTCCTGATATTCCTTTTCCGTGGAAAGGAATCCTGATCGGTCTTCGTGCGCTTTCTTTAACGTTAATTGCGGCACTTCTGCTTCACCCGGTTATGACAACCGGTGTTCAGAAAAAGGAGTATCCGCCCGTAACTGTTTGGGTGGATGCCAGCGGTTCTATGGATAAATGGCTAACTCAGGAAAAACGTACGGAACTGGAAACTGAGCTCAGAAATCTTGCCGGTGATTCACTTTCGGTTTCCATCCGGTATTTTGCACAATCTGTTTCTGACCTTCCGCTGAATATGAAATCATGGCGGTCTGAAACCCGGTTATCGCCTGTTCTTGATCAGGCAAAAGAGGGTTACCATCTTTTGATTACGGATGGGGTTTTCTCTGATTATGACTGGTTGCCGTTGAACCCTTCAGGAAAATGGAATTCAGTGATTGTGGGTGATACGTCCCGAATTGCGGGATTCCGGCTGCTGAATCTCGTTCAACCGGAAATTACCGGCTATGAAGGTGATGAAGTCACACTTCCTTTTATTGCGGCCTGGTCAGGTATCCGTAGTGATTCTGCAAAAGCGGAAATTCAGTTTTCTGATGCCAGTCAGTCTTTTTCAATCCGGCCAAAAGAATCATCTGGTTCAGTTTCACTTTCTGGAAAAATTACACTTCCGGCACCGGGTGAATACAGATATCAGGTCAGATTAAATACAAAAACAGGCGTTCAGCAAAGAACCGGGAAAATTACCGTTCTGAAACGGCTTCAAAAAATAATTATTGCCAGCAATTCACCCGATCCGCTGGCCGGATTTCTGAAAAGACAACTCGAAAGTATCGGAAAGCTTTCTGTTCAGATTGTGATTGATGATCCTGACCGAAAACCAAAAGCATTTTCTGCTGTAACTCCCTCATCAGAACCGGTTCTTCATATCTGGCTGAACTATCCGCAAAAACCGGCCGGACTTGTTCCGCCCATCCTCAAAAAGAATGATCCGTTTCTTTTGATTTCGTCTGTAAAACCGGATGTTGCACAATTGCCCTCAGAATTAAAAGTGTGGCTGGATGCTCCTGCTCAGCTTGCCGGGCAAGGATGGTACCCGGCACCTCTTTCATCAGCTTCTGCTCTGATCTGGACTGGATGGCCGGTTTCAAGGTTTAATGACTTACCACCCTTAACTTCACCGGTCATTTCTTTTCCTGTACTTTCTGAACGGCAGGTAAGAGCACAACTTCGAATTCGGGACCAGGTGTTTGACATTCCGACCCAAACCGTAATTTCTGAAAAACCAAAACGAATCTGGATGGCTTATGGTGCTTTTGATCAGTGGGAACGCTGGCAAGCTCTGAATGGTCAGCCGGTTCCGGCAGTTTCATCTGCATTCAGACAATTCTTGTCGTGGATGCTCACCCCAACTGATGAAGAATTGGTTTCTGTCCGATTCAGAACTGACCTGACAACCCGTGAACTTGTTGTTTCCGGTTTGATTCAATCTGCCATCATTCACTCAAAACCTGATTCAATCCGGTTGGATTTTGGCTGGCAAAAAGGTGAACTGAAAAAAATGAATCTGCTTGAAAATGGTTGGTTTGAAGTCAGACTGCCAGCACCTGATTCATTGGAATCAACCTGGAAATTGGTCATAACCCAGCCGGGCAATTCACAGATCACTCAATCCGGACGGTACAATAAACCCTCTGAATCTGAAGAAAAAGAAATTGAAGCTGCTGAAGTTGAACCCCTGTTATCCTGGATTTCAGGACAGGGAGGAAAGTCCTGGATTGGGATCCCGCCCACAGATTCCATCCGGGCACAGCTTGCCAAAACAAGTCAATTGAACTGGCATCAGACAATTTATGATGCATGGAAGTCAGTTTATTGGTTTTTATTGATCATTTGTTTTCTAAGTGTTGAATGGATCATCAGAAAGAGATTTGGAGCCTTGTAATTATGAAAGTCCCCATTTTATGTATGCTGCTGGCAGCCCTGATTCACCCCAATCTGGTTGCTCAGCCGGTGATTTCTGAAGTCATGCCCAAACCGGTTTCGTCTGATGCTGAGTTTGTTGAACTTTATAATCTTTCGCAAACCGATTCTCTTGATATTTCAGAACTGAAATTAAAAGACAATCTTACCTTAACCAGCCTCGTTCATGTCTGGGGTCCGAAAAAACTGGCACCAAAGGCTTTTGCTCTTATTTTGGATCGTGATTATTTTGAATCTGGCAGTTCCGGTCAATATAATGACATCCTTCCAACGGGAATCCCTGTTTATAAAACTTCAAACGCCTCAATCGGAAACGGACTCGGGAATACAGTCGATAATCTCGTTTTGCTTTCAGCGGATGGAAAGGACACACTTTCGCTACTTTCCTGGACGCTTCCAGCCAATTTCCCTTCAGGTTATTCCATCGAAAAGAGAAATCCTGCAGGACCCAAATCCGACCACTTTCCTGCCAAAAACTGGCTGCATTCTAACTGGCTTTATGGGTCACCCGGAAGCGTAAATTCAGTTCCTGGCATTCCATTGACTGATCTTGGGTTGAAACTTGTTGGCTATAAACCTGAAAATCCCTGGTTGGGTGATTCTCTTTTTACTGAACTCAGAATTTGTAATCCGGGGTTGCAAAATCCGGAACTGGTCTCACTCAAAGTTCTTGAACTGGATGACGGCGGAAATCCGCTCAGTGAAACAGAATCGGGAATCTCACCACCCGGATCTGGCGACTCACTTACGATCACAATTTCTGTTTTCCCGGGTTCTTCTTCTTCACGCTTTCTTTTTAAACTGATCACTTCCGGTGATGAATTCCCGGCAAATGATTCGGTTTCTTTCAGAGTTAACCTGAAAACCGGTCTTCCGGGTGATGTTCAGTTACTTTCTGCCCGGACCGATGCAGATTTTATCCAAACTGAAACTGAATTTCATGTCATTGCCAACCTGATCAGCAGGGATTTGAATTCAGGTGATATTTCAATTTTTGGGCGGATTTATTATTGGGATGCCGGTAACTGGCTGTTTAATTCTGAAACAGTTTTGCAGACTATTTCTCCTTTTACTGGTGAAAAACAGATTTCAATTCCGGTAAGTCCTGCTCAGCCGGGATTTTACCGAATTGATCTGAAAATGGAAACGCTTAACGATCCCAATCCACAAAATGATACGATTTCGTTTAAGTATGAAGTTTACTGGCCGGTTGCAGATGAAGCTTTGACCTTGTCTGAACTCATGCCAAATCCGGAAGGAACAGACGGACTGAACGAATTTGTTGAACTTTTCAACCCCACCACAAACCTGACTGGCGACCTGAGTAAAATCCGGCTGCTGATTTCCGGAAAAACGGAACTTCACATTTCCGGGCGAAAAAAGTTCATTCAACCTGGCGAAAGGGTTTTGGTTCACCACCCGCTTTACAGCTCCCAAACGATAAAGCTTTATGACGGAATTGAGGACACACTTAACTCCATTTTTGCAGTTTCTTCTTTGCCCCTGGTGATGAAAAATACAAATGAACGGATTGCTTTGGTTTCTGCAACTGGGGATACACTGGATTCGTTCTCATGGATTTCAGATCCGGGAAACGGCGTCAGTCTGGAGAAAATCCTGCCTGAAGTGAATAAAAATTCTAAAAATTGGGGGAAATCAAAGGAACATCATGGCACACCGGGATGGCAGAACAGTTTGTTTCCCACGGAAAATAAAAGCCAGGTTTTTTTGCAGATTAGTGAATTTACTGGTCAAAAGAACACGTTGGTAACCCTGAAAATGAAAGTTGTGAATCAGGGCAGACAAAGCATTGACTCGGGGAATCTTTCCTTTTTTTCAATTTTTCCCGGCCAAACCGGACAGCTTTTATCTGCAACCCAGCTTGCCACAGGAACCAGATTAGAATTTGGAGATTCACTGGTTACAGAGTTTGTCACCAACCTCACCATTCCGGGGAAAATTCAATTTTTCGCCCGGTTTGAAAACCCGGATTTATCTTCCGGTTCGGATACGCTTTCACTTCAGATTCCGTTTGAACCAGGATGTCTGCTGATCAATGAGTTTCTTCCTGCTGGTGACAAGACTGCGGAATTTATTGAATTTTTCAATCCATCTGACTATCCAGTTTATCTGGAAGGCTGGCAGATTGCCAATTCTTCTTCAACCGGGAAAGTTACGCTTCGTGGTTCTGAACTGGTAGTTCAACCAGGGAGTTATGGCGTCGTTTTCCGGGATACAACCGGAGTTTCGACCTTATTAAAATCGGGAAAAGCATGGTGGATCAAAACCCTGCCAGCCATGAAGGATACCGGTGACGTCGTTAAAATTTCTGCACCGGGTGGAATTTTGATTGATAGTCTGTCTTACCGGTCGGCCTGGTTTGGTCAACAGTTGACCGATTTTTCAGTTGAAAAAACTGAACCTGAATTTCCATCCGGACAAAAAGAAAACTGGATGAAATCCTGGGATCAGTCGGGTACACCAGGCACACAGAATTCCCGGTTTCCTTTTCAGATCAATGCTGCAATTCTTAACTCAGAACCCGTAATTTTACGTCCGGGTGAGACCAAAACTGTTTTCTTCAGAATTCAAAACAGGGGGAAAAACCCGGTTTCACTCCCGGAACTTTCTGTTTGGGCGGATGCCAATCAGGATTTACTGCCGGATTCTGAAACACCACTTGTTCGTTTCCCGGGTTCGGGTGATCAGCTTGAATATGGTATGACTGCTGATATTCCAGTTACGGCATCGTGGATCTGGACCGAAACCGGACATTTACTGATTCAGCTTGCATTGCCGGGAGATGAAAATCCGGATGATGATAAACTGGCCGTTGGGGTGAAGTCATCGGTGAAAAGAGAAGTCGTGAAAATCTCGGAGATCCTGTTTGATCCGCTTCAGGATGGGAATGATGGCAAACCCGATCACTCAGAATACATTGAGATTTACAATCCCGGCACTGAAGCCGTTTCACTCGAAAACTGGACACTCAGCGACCGGCCAACTGAAACCGGAACTCAAAATTGGGTTAGAATCACTGCCAAATTCAGTCTTTTGCCCGGAGACTTTGGTGTTGTTTCAGCTGATTCTGGGTTGTTCGATCAGTTCCCCGGCTTAAAGGCAAATCCTGACGTTTGTATTTTGAATGTATCGTCGTTGAATCTGAACTCAGATGGTGATGCCGTGATACTAAAGGACCAGTGGGGAAGTGTTGTGGATTCGGTTTTTTATTCAGAAAAATGGCATTCAAAGGATCTTATCACAACAAAAAGTATTGCTCTGGAACGACGGGATTTGAATGTGAATGCAAACGATCCGCTGAACTGGTCATCGTCGGTAAATCCGGCTGGCGGCACCCCCGGGAAATCCAATTCAGTCAAACTTCCGGAATCTGTGGGAAATAAATCATCAGTGTGGGTGAGTCCAAATCCTTTTTCTCCCGATGAAGATGGCAGAGATGATGTCTGTGAACTGCATTACCGGTTTTCTGAACCGGTGAGTTCGGCATCAGTCACGATTTATGACCGGCTTGGAAGAAAAATCAAAGAACTGAAACCCTGGTCGCTCTCAGGACCTGAAGGCGTCATTTTCTGGGATGGAAAAAAGGAAGATGGACAAATAGCCCCAATCGGACCGTATATTTTTCTGACAGAATTTATGAATCCGGCTGGCGGGAAAATCCATAAAGGAAAAACGGTGGTGATTTTAGCAAAGAAAATGTAGTTACCGAATAAGCTGCAGGGAAAAACGGTTATTTGGAATAATTATAAATTAATTGGTACGGCAGGGGATTTGACCTCATTGATTTATAAAATTATGTATCTTTCTGTACACAATTAAAAATCGGAGTAATAAATGATAAACGTAATTTTGTCACATGTAGTTGGAGATTTTGCAGGATGGAAAAAGGGATTTGATGACGGAGAAGCATTTAGATCTGCAAACGGGGTGAAGACGATCGGCGTTTATCAGGCAGTTGACAATCCGAATTCTATTACAGTTATAACTGAATTTCCCAGCATTGAGGCGGTTAACGGTTTTATGAATAATCCCCAGCTTCAAGCAGATATGGCTAAAGCTGGTGTTGTTGGCAAACCTGAAGTAAAGATTCTGAAAAAATTCTGAGAAAATTCTGAGAAAATTCAAACCACCTCGGCTTCGCCACCCCTCCTTTAATAAAGGAGGGGAATTTAATTTTCTTACAACTCTGTTAAGCGTATCGCTTACACCTTAAACCTTACGCCTATTCCTCAAACTGGCTCAGGTTTTTAAACTGACGGTACCGGCTTTCAATTTCTTTTCCGGTCAGATTCTGAAGTCTTTCCAGTGAGAATTTCTCAACGGAATAGGATGCCAGGGTTGAACCGTAAATAACAGCACGTTTCAGGTGATCCAGGTCGAGTTTGTCATGTTTGGCAAGGTACCCGATAAATCCGCCCATGAACGTATCTCCGGCGCCGGTCGGATCAAAAATATCTTCGAGCGGATAGGCAGGCGCACTGAAAATGGAGTCGGAAGTGAAAAGGAGTGCACCATGTTCACCTTTTTTGATGATCAATGTGTGCGGACCCATTTCCATGATTTTCCGTGCAGCTTTCACCAGGTTATGTTCTTTTGCCAGTTCGCGGGCTTCAGAATCATTAATTGAGAGGAGATCAACACGGGCAAGTGTTTTTACAAGCTGATCATAAGCACCACTGATCCAGAAATTCATGGTATCGGCAATGACCAGTTTCGGATTCTTAACCTGATCTAAAACCTGAAGCTGAAGCGTTGGGTGGATATTTCCGAGAACGACATATTCAGCATTTTTTGCTGCTTCCGGAATAATCGGATTGAAGTTTTCAAAAACATTTAACTGAGTATCCAGCGTATCACGTGTATTCAGATCGAAATGATACCGGCCTGACCACCGAAAGGTTTTCCCGCCTTCAATGATCTGGAGTCCGTCGAGGTTAATTCCTTTTCCTGCAAGAAATGCAATGTGCTCCTTCGGAAAATCACTTCCCACAACTCCTACCAGAGAAATATCTTTCATAAAAAAAGAGGCAGCAGCTGAAATAAAGGTAGCCGAACCACCAAGTGCATCGTCAGCTTTACCGAAAGGTGTTTCGATGGTATCAAGGGCTACAGAACCCACAACCAAAAGACTCATTTTATTTTCCTTTTAAAATTATAAATAAATTATTTAAACACAGAGTTAGCAGAGTTAATCGCTGAGTTTCACAGAGAAATTCGTTTTTTAATGTTCCGGAATTTAAAACCAGAAGAAACTCTGTTTGACTCAGTGTTAAACTCAGTGTTTCTCTGTGCTTAACGTATTTTACCACTGAGTTAGCAGCGTTTATCACAGAGTTTCACAGAGGAATTTGACTTTTAATGTTCCGGAATTTAAAACCAGAAAAAACTCTGTTTGACTCAGTGTTAAACTCAGTGTTTCTCTGTGCTAAACGTATTTTACCACTGAGTTAGCGGAGTTTATCACAGAGTTTCACAGAGAAATTCGATTTTTGTTTTTGAATTAAACCCCAAAAAACTCCCTGTTCTCAGTGTTTAACTTTGTGACCTCTGTGGTAAATGCATTTTCCGCATTTTCCCTTATTTCGCCATTTTTGCTTTTACAACCTGATAAACCGCAGGAAGAATCGAAATAAAAATAATGGCAAGAATAACAATCCCGAAGTTTTCTTTTACGAACGGAATATTGCCAAAAAAGAAGCCAAGAACAAGAAATCCGTTGATCCAGATCAGTCCGCCAATGACATTGAACATAATAAATTTGGGGTAGGTCATGCTTCCGATTCCGGCAACGAACGGAGCAAAAGTTCTAAAAATGGGCAGGAATTTTGCAAGAATAATGGTTTTTCCGCCATGTTTTTCATAAAAACCATGAGTTTTCATCAGGTATTCTTTGTTGAAAAACCGGGAATTTTCAAAATGAAAAACCTTCGGCCCCAGGTAATTCCCAATGGAGTAATTGGTTGTATCCCCTGCTATTGAAGCCAACGTAAGTAAAATCATGAGCGTTTCGAGATGAAAGGCACCTCCGGCAGCCAGTGCACCAAGGGCAAATAAAAGGGAATCACCGGGAAGAAACGGAGTTACTACCAAACCGGTTTCAGCAAAAATGATCAGAAACAAAATGGCGTAAGTCCACAAACCGAACATCAGAATCAGTTCGTTAAGGTGAACATCAAGGTGGAGAACAAGGTCAATCAGATACTGAATAAATTCCATAATAATCCTTATTTAAATAAACCGGGTCCTAATCAGGAAACCCATCCTTCTTTACCAATGAGTGGAACAAATTTGAAGCCCTCAATAGTTTCAGTCTGGAATTCTTCTTCTGATAATCGGGTAATCACATGCAAATTCTGAACTTTATCGTCTCCGATTGGGATCACCAGGCGTGCACCCACTTTTAATTGCCGGGTGAGACTTGGCGGAACTGTTGGCCCGCCTGCTGTAACAATGATGCCATCAAACGGAGCATACTGATTCCATCCCAGCGTACCGTCTGCACACCGGCAGGCGATGCCGTATCCGAGACGTTCAAGAGTCGTTCTGGCTTTATTCATCAGATCGAGGTGCCGTTCAATTGAGAAAACCTGACAGCCTAATGCTTTCAGAACAGCTGCCTGATACCCGGATCCCGTACCGATTTCCAGAATTTTAAATCCGGGTTTTGCCCTTAAGCTTTGGCTCATGATGGCAACGGTATACGGCTGTGAAATAGTTTGTGCTTGTCCGATCGGAAGTGCAACATCTTCATAAGCCCGGTGGACGAGGCTGGATTGAACAAATTCATGGCGGGGAACCGAATTGATGGCAGAAATCACCTGTTCGTCTGTGATTCCCTTTTTTCTCAGGATGGAGATCAGTTCAGTACGTGCTTTTGTGTAGTAGGTATTGGCCATTCAATTCCAGAAAAACGATCGAAACCACAAAGTTATGAATTTTTGTGTATTGACCCAAGGACGAAGGTAACTTTTGCTGGAATTATAGATTGTTTTGACGGGAATCCAGGTGATTCGGCGTTTTGAAAGTGACGATTTGATGAGATATTCAGTTTCAAACATGTAACCGGTCTCTTTGCAATTTTTTGAAACATCACCGCTCATTCTGATGGCCCGGTAACCGCATTGTGAATCAGGGACTTTGTGTCCGAGGCGGAATCTGATCAGTTTGCTCGTTAAAAAATTACTGATCTGACGGGTAATTGGCATTGAAGTGTGATGCAAATGCCGGTGACCGATAATAAGATCATATTCATTTGTCTGAATGGCTGAAAGAAAACTATGAAGTTCCTTTGGGTCATGTTGCAGGTCTGAATCCATACAGATTACCCAGTCAGAACCGGAAAGAAGGTCAAGTCCTTTTCTGATTGCAGCACCTTTTCCCTGATTTTTTTCCGTTCTGAAAAAACGGCAATTAGCAAGTTCTGCTATTTCAGAAGTTCGGTCTGTGCTTCCATCATCCACAACCAGAATGTCTTCAAAAAAAAATTCTGTTTTGATCTGAGGAAGTAACACGGGAAGCGAATCTGCTGATTGGTAAGCAGGAATCAAAACTGAAATTTTAAGAGTGGATGAGGTCATTTGTTCCGGCCTGCTTTCAGATAGGCTGAAAGGACTTTGGTCATGTCAACCGTTTCAGCAACATCGTGAACCCTGAACAGCCGGGCGCCCTTTAAAGCAGCAATGGATTCGGCGGTACGGGAACCGGTAATCCGGTCTTCTGGAGATTTACCCGTAACTTCACCAATCATTTTCTTTCGTGAAATTCCTGCCAGAACAGGAAATCCCAAGCTGCAAATCTGATCGAGTCCGTTCAAAAGCTGATAGTTGTGTTCAAGTGTTTTCCCGAATCCGAAACCGGGATCCAGAATAATCGAATTAATTCCGGCAGATTTTGCCTTTTCTGCCTGGTTTTGTAAAAAGGTTCTCACTTCACCAGTCACATTCTGGTAAACCGGTTTTTCCTGCATGGTTTTGGGTTTCCCGCCGGTGTGCATGAGAATAAAGGGAACTTTCAGTGAAGAAACCGTTGAGATCATATCAGAATCGAAGGTTCCGCCAGAAATATCATTTACAACTGAACAGCCGGCAAGAATTGCTTTTTTTGCAACGGATGCTTTCGTTGTATCAATGCTGAGAATGAGATCCTGGTTAACAGATAAAAGTCCTGAAATGATCGGTTCGAGACGGCTCCATTCCTCCTCTTCGGTTACCGCATCACTGCCGGGGCGTGTACTTTCTGCCCCGATATCAAGCCAGTCTGCGCCTTGTTTAATAAGTTGGAGTCCGTGGTGAATAGCTTTTTCAGGATCGAGAAACTTTCCGCCATCCGAAAAAGAATCAGGGGTTACATTCAGAATTCCAAGAATAATAAAGTCTGAATCCAGATTCCAGGTTTTTTCCCTGACTGTCAGTATCATTGTTCAATGACCGGTGGAATTTCCTTGTTCAGTTTTCGCCAGGTATTGGCATCAAGTTCTCTGATCCGTTTATAAGCGCTGGCGGCAATTTTATCCGTCTCGCTGACTCTTGCCCTTACCCGTGCTGCGTAATGAATAACCGCATTGACAGTGTCGTTTTTGTTTTCATAAGCCGCAGCCAGATACATGTGGGCATTGCCGTTTTCACGGAGTTTCAGATTTTCGCTGAAATAATAAATTGTTGAATCGTGGATATTCAAATAGAAAAAATTCATCCCCATATAGAAATAGGCATCCGGATTCTCAGGTGATAATTCCAGCATCTTGGTGAAATAAGACCGGTAGTTGTTAAAATCACGTCCAAGAATTTTTAATTTCCAGAGATTGGTAATGGCATCCAGGTAGTTCGGATTCAGATCAACGGCCTGTTCATAATGTTCAATTGCACGTCCGCCCTTGATATCTTCAAGATCACGTTCATCCTCAAGAAGCAGGCCCAGAAAGAAGTAAGATTCTGCCGAAAATGGATTCAGATCAAGTGAACGTCTGATAAGGCCGCCCTGAGTTTTGAACGTTTCACCGTTTAAAAATTCAAATTTGAGCCAGCGGCTTTTGTGAAGTCTGCCAATGTTCAGATAAGCTTTGTAATTATACGGATCCATAAACCAACCGGCCTTTGCCGCATTGTCTGCATTTTCAAAATCACTGTTGTATAAATACAAATCGGCAAGCTGATTCATGTATTCTGCATTGAGTGTATCTTTTTTTACAGCACTCAGCAAATAAAAGTTTGCCTTTGAGAGTAAGTCGTGCTGTTTGCCTTTATCCAGGTTGGTTAATTTGGCCAATTCAAAATTTGATTTACCCAGATAAAAATCATACACGGCATAAGTTGGATCCACTTTGAGGAGTGAATCAGTAAAAGCTACCGTTTTTTCAAAGTTGGCAGTACTCATCCATTTTCTGATTTTAAGAAAATTTGCCAGCCGTGATTTTTCCTGAGGAAATGAAGAGGTGATGCCTTCAATGAGTTTTGATGTTGAAATTGAAAGTTTCGGGTAAAGTTGCTGAAGAATTTGATTTGCACCATCAGCAAGCTGAAGCTGAAAGTTTGGGTCTGCATTGACTGAGAAAGAAGCATATTTTTCAATGTCGCCGTATCGGGTATCATACATGTCAAAATCCCATCCACCATCGGGTCTGATTGAAGGGAAAACAACAAAGTGGGTGTTGTGGTAACGGACATGTTCAAGAATTGAATCGGGTGAAGTCCAATTGTGGGAGTTGATGTACCGGTCAACAGATTCATTATCAACAGCGTGATATTTTCCGGGATATGATTTTTTGAGAATTTCATTGAGAAAATAAGGGAAGGCTTCCTGAACCGGTGTTGCATTTTCAGAAAAAACAGGAGCAATAATCACATTTGGGATGATGGGTTTTGCAGGAAATACCAGCAGAAGAACACTGTAGAGAAATAAACTGGCAATTGTAGTCAGAACCACATTTTTGATGTACCGGCCACGTGACATCAGATCACTGCCATAAAAAATGAAAGTAATGACACCAATTATGATAAAATAGGTGATAAAAAAAGTCCAGATTCCACCAGGAATTGAACCGTTCATCATCATACGAAAGTCAATCATGACCTAATCCTTGAATTATTCGATACTTATACTTTCAAAGATAAGGTTAGTTCCTCAGGAAGGGAAAAGGGATGTAATTGATGGCCGTGGTAAGGGGAAAGTTGTACGGGGTACGGGGTACGCTATACGTTGTATGTAGTCGGTGATAAGTGGTCAGTGGGAAGAAAAACGGGAAATAAATTCCCCTCCTTTTATAAAGGAGGGGTGGCGTAGCCGGGGTGGTTTGGCTGTTATCTCAAAATCCAAAGAAAACCACCCCATCAGTCTTTCGACTGATTTCCCCTCCTTTAAAAAAGGAGGGGAGTTTTTTATTCCAATAAAATCCTGGCAATATTTATATTCAGTGACCATTTCGGTATCCAGGTTTCGCGTACCACTTATAACTTATAACTTGTAACTTTATAACTTATAACTTGTACCCCTATTCTCTTCGTCCCGTTAACTGCTTCTTTGCCACGTCATTCCATTTAATGACCATCTGGTCAAATTCATCTGCAGTTTTCTGAGTCATTAGCCGGCTACTTTCATCATACAGATAACCGTAAAGTTCAAGTTTTTCGTAAAGTGAAAGCAGCACATTGACCTGATCCTGATTTTTATACAATTCTGGATATTTGACCATCAGTCTTTTAATTGAAAGCAGAGCGCTGTCGTATTTTTTTTGTTTCGAAAACCAGATGATGGCATTCTTGCGTTCTTTCAGAAAGGGCACTTCGTCATTTTTCGTTTCAAGTTCTTTCTCCTTACCGTAAGTTAAACCAACAACGGGTTTATCTGATGAAGGTGGCGAACCTGCCGGAAGTTGAGACGTTTCAATCCTGACGAGAGCACTAACCAGCTCATTCCGTGTTTTTGAAAAAAGATCTTCGGCAAAGAAATATCCGTCTGCCGGTGTTTCGTAAACTGTTGTTTCCCTGAAAACAATTAGTTTGCTGTCAGGTTTGGTAAGTAAAAAGGTTTTGACCGGAACCTGATCCTTTGATGAAAGGGGAATCCATTCTGATGTGGTCGGATTCAATACCAGTGCTGATCCTTTTTCAAGTTTGATCCAGAGTTTTTCCTGTGCTGAGGCCTGTTCTGAATTTACAATCAGACTTATAAAAAAGACAACAGCTAAAGTCTTATAAATCATAGATTTGTACATGACCTTTTTCCACTCCGTTATTAACAATGACTTCATCATAATAGTGGCGGACACCTTCACTGAAGGCTTTTTTAAATCCTTCAGAAAGCGCCGTCGTTTCAATTGGAATCCAGATTGTAAATTCACCCAGTTTGTTTCGCCGGGTTACAAACTGAAATTCACCAAATCCGGTCTGCCCGGTTTGTGTAACCGGAATTCCGGTATCCACAAGAAGAAAAACGTGTCCGATTGAACCTGCCTGTGCGGTTGGTGCCTGCATATTTTCAGGCATATTCGGACGAATATCCACAACTGCACAATTATATCCGACCGACATCAAAGTTGAAGCTGTAAAGACAACGAGATCTTCACAATCACCCACTTTTCGCCGTAATGTTTCAACCGGATACTGAACCCGGTCTGTTATAAACGTTGATGTTGGATCTGGTACATACTGTAACCGGGAACCTGTTAATGAAATAAATTTTTCAAGTAAACTTAACGGGTTCGATGCTGTTGAATCTTTTCCTGCTTCAGTTAAAGCAAACAAATAAGCTGATTTCGAAAAGGAAAGCAGATCAGGATCCTGAGTTGAAAGAAAATATTTCAGAGAAAAGGTATCACCATCCCAGGAATTCCGGTCATAAACAGTTAGAGGGAAAGTGGTCAGTCTTTTTTGCAGATTTTCAGTTACGGCTGCTACTTCCAATTGATCGTGAACGGGAATTCCGGAAAGTGACGTATCAGGAAGATAGAGATAAACCGGCAACGATCTGAGTTCAGAAGGAGCAAGAGTAACTTTGCCTGACTGATAAAAAGCCAGCTTATTTTTGGACCGGATGATCAGTTCAAATTCGGCCGGATCTTCACCCGTATTGTACAAGTCAACAGAACCAACCGGGTTATAGCTGTAAAAAGATCGTTTTGCTGTGTAAACAGAACTTTGATAAAACCTTGAATCAATCAATCTGACGGGAATATTCCGTTCTGAAGCATCAAAATGAAAAGTAAACCCGATTGAAACCGTTGAAGATGAAAGAATCGGAATTGGGTTTGCTGCCTGAAGAGCTAAAAATTCCCTGAAATTCTGGTCAGAAAGAGAGTGTTTATTTCCAAAAACCCAGTCACCCGAGGTTGTGATGGTAATAATCCGGTTGAGTGGAAGGGCAAATTCGAAGCCGGCCCTTTGCCATGAAAACTTGCCTGTCCCGGTTTCATAACCCAGTTTAAGTTCGGGTTTTAAACCCCCGAAGAAATTGAATTTTTCAGTGGTTTTCCCCGAAAAGCCCAGCCTTGATGCTGTCCACTTTACTTCTGCCTGATTTCCGTTTGTGCCGAAACGAATTCCGATCAGCGGAGATAAAACAGGTTTCATTTTGTAAACGGTATCAGGTTTTGATGAAAATGGGATCGAAAGTCCGCTAACGCCGGTCGTTACTGTCAGCCAGTTTAACGTCCAGGCCCCGCTGAAAGAGAATAGACCTGATGCAACAGAATAATTGTCAGGTTTCCAGGTAACGGTGTATAAATTTTCTTCTTGACTGTTCAGTTCAGGTTTTTGAAGTATTGTTTTTTTTGTCAGAACGGTCATTGAACCAAGGAGAGAAAGATCACCTGATGTCCATTTAACTCCAAAAATAAAAGGAAACTGAAACTCAAGGGAATTCGGCTGATTGACAATCGAAGACGGATTTACAATAGTACCCTGTGCAGGAAGGTTGATAAGCAAAGGTGGATTTTTTATGGAAAAGGTTTGGGACTGATTTAAAAAAACCTGACTGTTAAATGTAAACTGATCTAAAGTGACCTGACCGGTTAAGCGGGTCCAGAAAAAAGGGGATTGCCCGGCAAAGGTGGAAAGTGCAGGTAAAATACCAAAAGATAGCCTGACCGGAGTCCGCCCGGCAAGGTAAGTAATGTCAGGTTCAGTGGGTTGAGCAAACGCTGACGACCAGCAGAAAAGAAGGAAAATAAAACCCTTTGTCATGGGCCTGTTTCCTTTTTTCTTTTCACGATCAGGGAAAGAAGGTCACCGTTGAACTGGGAAGGCAAATTTTTAAAACGGGAAGAAAGAATAAACTCATCTTTTTCACCGGCTGAATGCCCGCTATCTATTTTTTCAAGAATTCCGGTTAAATACTCCTCAATCCGTGCTTTGAAACTTTCAGAATCCTCAATGATTCCATCAGCTTTAAACAGGGAAAAAACGCCATCAACAGAACCGGTTTCTGTGTAAAACCTGATCAGCCATCCACGAAAATAGTCAGTCACTGTGACTCTGTGCATGCCAAGTTCAGAGGCAACTGAAGAAAAACTTCTGTGCTTAAACTGATGGGTTCTGAATGAAGCCAATATTTGAAGAGCTTTACCGTCTGCAGCTCCGATTCCCGTTTGATTTGAGTCGGGGAGTTCAAAATCATCCGGAATAAGGAATTTTCGGTTTCTGAGTTCAGCGTTCACAATTGCCCGTTCAGCAGAAGATAAAAGTTGCCGCACGTTTCCTTTCCATTCCTGACGGCATAAAAATTTGACAAGAGCATCTGAATATTTCATTCCGGGTGATTGCTGATTCAGGAAATCTGCAAAAATGGCTTCAATATCCAAAGGCCGTTCACGAAGTGGCGGAAGGGTAATGACAAATCCGTTTAGCCGGTAAAATAAATCTTCCCTGAATTTTTTTTCTTCGATCAGACGGTCAAGTTGCTGATGCGTTGCCGTGATGATTCTGACCGAAACCTGAAGAGGCGTAACACCGCCAACCCGTTCAAAAACACCCTCCTGTAAAACTCTGAGCAGTTTGACCTGAAATCCCGGTGACGTTTCACCAATTTCATCGAGAAATAAAGTTCCGCCGTCAGCCAGTTCAAACCGGCCGGGTTTTGCCTGTAAGGCACCGGTAAAAGCCCCTTTTTCATATCCGAACAATTCTGATTCAATCAGATTTTCATTAAAGGAACCACAATTTACAGCAATGAATGGTTTTTTTGCTCTGCCCGAATGGGTGTGAATGAACCTTGCAAGTCGTTCTTTTCCGGTGCCTGATTCTCCAAAAAGCATAACAGGAATGTCTGTTCCGGCAATTTTGCCGGCCTTTTTCAGAATTTCACTTACAGGTGAATCCTTATGGAAAATGAGTCCTTCAGTTGAAATGATGGACGCAGAAAGTGAATCAGGAATGACGGAAGATAAGTTTTCGTAAAAATTCAGCCGGTATTTCAGATCTGAAACTTCCTGGGTAGTATCAGATGATTGAATAACCGGGGCAGAAGTCTGAACAGGTTGATGAATTTTGGTTTGAATTTTTAGCCAAACCGACCAGAGTATAAGTACAAGAGGCAGTAGGAATGAGAAATAAAACCAGTTTGGTAAGAAATATCCGGATAAAAATAGGGAGACTCCGGTTAACAAAGGAATCAAAAATGTACCAATTGCAGGAAGGAAGGTGCTTTTTCCGGGTCTGAAAAAACCGGCAGGAAACAAGGTAGAAACAAAAAAGATCAGCCAGAATCCAATTGGTAAAACAGTTTTATAGTTGCCAGTTGCCATTGAATTGAGAGCAGAAAAATAAAGTAATCCGGTTGGTGCCGGGGTATCGGTTGTTGAA
Source organism: Bacteroidota bacterium (assembly GCA_020161835.1). Classification (GTDB taxonomy): domain Bacteria; phylum Bacteroidota; class JABWAT01; order JABWAT01; family JABWAT01; genus JAFLBE01. The sequence continues at coordinate 25,175 of JAIUNL010000007.1, forward strand.
GTGCCGACGTAGGAAGTCACGCCGGGAAGATCAAGGTAAATGAAAACTTTATCAGTGGAAACCGTTGTTTTTCCTGTGAGAATATCAACAAAAGAAACAGTATTTTTTAATGGTTCTGAAGGAAAAGGGATAAAAATCCGGTTAAGATGGGTAAAGCCGGACGGCAGCAAACCAGAAAATAAAAGGAGATTTTCTGATGAAACAAATAGCCCTGATGATTCTGTTTCGAAAAGAGTTGAAAAGGGTTGAAAGGTCCGGTAAGATGGCAGTTTGATTTGTTTCAAAACTGAAATGGAATCACCCGGTTCTGATTGATGATTTAAAATATAAACGGATGAATTGGAAGTTAAAAGTTCACCGAAATAATCGTCAGATTCAGGATGAAGCAAATCGGGAGAAGGGAAGGCCAGCTCGAAATAAATCTCATTGACACCAGAAGCCGTAAGCGTTTCAATAACAAGGCCGTAGAATTTACGGTCAAGTGGCCAGCCGCCGAGTGTTGCAATATCAGATTGAGAAATGACAACCGGTGTCAGAGGCTGTGCCTGAGTCTGGTTAGTGACCAGGCAGGAAAGAAACGAGAAGAAAAGGAGCAACGGCTTTAACATAATTTCAAAGTTACCGGCCTGAAAAAAAGCAACCTTTTCCGTGAGGAAAAGGTTGCGGGTTAGAGTTAAGTGTTACTTGGCAAGAATCATCTTACCCGTTGTGACCTGATTTCCGGCCAGAATTCTGAACAGATATACTCCGCTGGAAGCAGGGGTTCCGTCATTGGAACGACCACTCCATCTGATCTGATTCAAACCGGCATTCAGACTGGTGGCAGAAAGAATATTAATCTGCTGACCGAGCATGTTATAGATCTGAACCGTTACATTTCCTGCAGCAGGTAACCTGAAAGAAATAGTCGTTTCAGGGTTGAACGGATTCGGGTAAACACTGACAAGTTGAATGGACGATGGAACTGTAGAATCATCATCAACATTTGTCGGTGCACCGGCAGGTTTCATAACAATGTCTAACTGAACACTGTTCTTGTTCATTGTCATCGGTTCGGCAACTGTAACCATTTCCATTCCAAGATGACTGGCCTTAACGGAATATTGACCTGCAGGAAGTCCGGCTAGTTCGTAATATCCCTTACTGTTTGATTTGGATGAAGTGATAACAACGCCATCGGCATCAATCAGGTTAACCGAAACATCACCAAGTAATTTTTCAGAATTGTCTTTAATCTTACCATAAACACGGCCGCCGTTTAAGTTATTCAGCGAATCACTGTGCTCTCCGCCATCACCGCAGAAATGTCCGGAAAGGGTGAAATCAATTCCCGTGGTTTCTTTTCCGTCAGCAACAACCACTTTTTGGGCAAGTGCCGGGTCGTAAACATTATTGTAAAACTCGCCAATTGCCATTCCTGAAAAGGCATAAAGATGATATTCACCGTTTTGCAGACCCGGTATTTTATACATACCATCTTTCGCCACACCCGAAAAGACAAGTTGTGATTCCGGATAGGATTGGATCGTTATAACAGGTTTGGCCAGAACGACACCTGAAATCGGAACCAGAGTTTCAAAATCAGTATTCAGGCTTCCGGAGATTGAGCCGGCACCAGCATTTTTAATTGTAATAGTAACCCCAATGTTTGTGTTTTGGTCAGCCAAAACCACAATTGAATCGGCTTCATTGGGTGTAATTGCATCCGGATAGTACACATAACCGCCGTTGGTATAGGCAACAAGTGTATATTTTCCTTCATAAAGCTGGGTGAATGAGAATTTACCTTCCGCATCGGTCAACGTATTCATATTCCAGCGGCCAAGATATTTATCTGATGGGGAAACAGCTTCCCAGTAGGGAATCAGTTCCACATAAGCATTTTGAATGATTTCACCACTGTTATTTTTCACCGTTCCTGAAAGTGAACCGTAAAAACTTTTTGGTGTCAGGTTAAAATCAATTCCGGTTAGGGTCTGATCTCCGGTAATAACGACAGCTGTTGCATTTTCTGCTGTTTCAGACTGATTGTACCAGATTGTGGCGGCTTTTCCGTCACTATAATTATAATAGTAAGCCTGGATCAGGTAGCTTCCTTTTGGAAGGGATCCGATGGAGTAATTTCCAAAAGAATCAGAAATTGCAGTTGCCCAGATCGGATTCCAATATAATGAATCACCATGATCGCCTGTTCCACCGTCACGATGGTTTCCTTTATGGTGTCCGCCGCCATCTTTCCATCCGGAACGGTAATCGGTGCTCAGCATGATATAGGCACCGGCTAAAGCAGTTCCGTCTGCCTTTTTCACAGTTCCCGAAATGGTTCCGTTGGTTTGGCTTGATGTCGTCTGGATGTCAATTCCGGTTACCTTTGCACCGCTCTGAATGGAAACCAGTTCAGCTGATTCCTCAGTCTGTGAAGCAGGGTACCAGGTTACGGTGTAACTCCAGGTGTTGTAACTGTCACTGCGGACGTAGTAACTGCCGTCCGGAATTTCTGAAAAGTTATAATTTCCATCCTGATCAGTAGTAGTATAGAATTTGAAATGTTGACCCATCGGAGGCATAGTCATATCAGAACTGTCGGAGTCAAACGGGGTATAAATGACAACACTCGCATTAGGTATACCATTTCCGGCTGAGTTCAGTACTTTTCCGGATATTGAACCGGTATAAACCGGGAAATCCAAAGTGAAATTGATATTTTTTACACCAATTCCATTTAAAACTGAAATGGTTTGTGCGCCTTCCCTTGTGGCACTTTCATTGTACCATTCAGTCACGGCACCCCACCGGGTGTAGCCTTCAGCAACTGCTGTATAATCACCATCCGGCAGGTTATCAACTGTGTAATAACCTTCACTGTCTGTATAACCATATCCGCCGCCATAATTTGGGTATGCCGGTTTGATTGAATCACCGCCACTTCCGTCGCCAGTTGAAACAAAAACCCCTGCCCATTGAAGGAGATCGCCATTGCTCTTTGTAACCCGGCCTGAAATGGAGGCCGTTTTGATCAGGCTGAAATTAATATTTTCTGTTGTAACAGAGTCAACCACAAGTATCGAAAATCCATTGATACTATCCTGAATTCCGCCATAAGTTTCATATTTATAACCATTTGCCCAGGCGGAAGCCATATATTTGCCGGCATGAAGGTTCAGAATTTTATAATTTCCATTTTCATCAGAAGTCGCCCATCCATAACCACCCATTCCTGTAGTTGGACCAAAATGACCCGACCAGACATAAACAGAGGCGCCCTTAATCGGCAGGTTGGTTGATTTATCAAGTATCGTTCCCGAAATCGCACCGGCACCGGCAAAAAGTTTTTTAAGCCGGAAATCAATATTGGGTGTGTTTCTTCCATCCCTTACAAAAACGGGTTTTGCCTCATTAGCATCTTCTGCATTTGGGAAAAACCGTGACATATAACCGTCAGCCTGAGCATAAACGTAAAATGAGCCCGGGTTCAAACCGGAAATCTCGTAGGAACCATCTGGCTGAAGGGTACTGATTCCAAAATTTCCAAGAGAGGAATCTCCAGAATTTTTTTCAGCCCATGCCATGACCCAACCGGTGGGAATGTCTGCATCATCTACTCCGAAAACGGTACCAGAAATTGATCCGGTTGTTTGAACTTTCATCAGGCGGGTTGATGATGACTTTTGAAGTTGTTCACGAACCTGTAGTCCGGCTTGGATTTTGTTTTTTATCTGCTGCATGCTGGACAGCATCCGGCCCGGATCGTTTGTGGGTCCGGCAAGTGCAAATACCGGCAGAACAGCAAGAGAAAGCAAAGCTGCACACCAGCGTTTTGTAACCTTTAGGGATAACATGGTTAGCTCCTTATTGACGGTTGATTGAATTTAATTTGAAATCAGTCTGATTGTTGAACTGTAATTGCTGACAATGTGAACTGGCGTGTCGTAAACCATTCCGTTTTCTTTTCCTGAATGGATTTTATCCTTCGAAGTTGACTGAACGCCATAAACAGAAACCCCAAATCTGACGGCTGATCCTGAAAAAGTTGCTGAAAAAGCCGAGTACATTTTTTTCAGCAATTCTGCCGGGATTACAATCGTTCTGGTTTTTTGTGTTGGACGTAAATCGGTAAAAAGATACGTCAATCCGCTTGAATCTGCATGTACACTGTCAGCACTTGAAATTCCCGACGGATACAGATAAATTCCCGAAAAACCGGCATACAAATCCTGATTGAACTGTAACGTTAACGGCTGTTGGGTTGATATCAGAGCATCCTGCGGAAGGTTTAAGATTCTGACTGGTTCCGGAACCGAAAGTGTTTGTGTAAAACCCGTAATTCGTTCAGATCCGGTTGCCCTGAAGGTAATTTCAGTCGAAAGGGAATTTGCGATAGTGTTCAGATTGAATTTATTATAGTATGTGGTGGTTTCAAGAGTATCAGGCTTTCCCGAAAGCTGTAGACTGTCAGGTAAAATAATGATACTGTTATAACGGTTTAACCGGATACTATTGATAAAAACATCCCCAAAATTCAGGTCTCTGACTGATTTGCTTCCGGTGAGTGCCGGCAACCGGTGACGAAGTGAATAAATAACTTCCCGTGTTTCTGAACCAGTTACACCCAGTGTCTGATTGACGGTGATAATCATGCTTCCGTTTGGATCAATTTCCTCACGGTTATGATTTCTGGCCGGATCAATCTGTTCGTGCCTGATGATCAGATTCTGGAAAGTATTATCAGTACTTTCAACAGAAACCGGATCCTGATTGCATCCGGAAAACCCGGCAGCAAGCAGTAAAAGAAACAGATAAAGTGTATTTGCTTTTGTCATGGTTGTTCTGAACCGAACGGATTTTACCTTTTCGGTTACTGCATTCAATGGTGAATATCGTGCCAAAAAGTTAAGTATAATAATAATAATGACTTATGTCTGGATTGTGTTTTTCTGAAGTGTAAGTTCCCTTCAGAAAAAGTGTAAGGAAACGTCCTCCTTACAGAAAAGAAAAAATGATCCACTTTCATTTCTATAAAAGTAAAACATTTTAAAATAAAAACGGTGATTTTTGCAGCAGGAAGGGGTTAGCGGGTAAAAGAAGAATGATCTGGAAATTAGTATTTAAACCGGTTTGAACTGAAAAGGGAAGAACCTGCTCTTTGCCCCCGGGAAGGTCATTCTTCCTTAACCTTCGCATCCTCGACTTTTTCACGGTCTTTTTTATCAAAAGGTTTCCGGTATTTATCAGGATTTTCACGCTGCTTTTTCCTGATGGAATAAAACAGGATGAAAATAACGGTGACAAGACAAACAACCAGAATGGCAAATCTTATCATTTTCTTCCTCCGCTTGGCAAGTAGTATTCAATTCCGTAATGGGGCCGGTGTAAAATCTGCTGAACCAATTCTTCAAAATGCTCGTGTTCGTTTACAAAATCAATTTCCGTTGTATTGATAATCAGAACCGGTGACCGCTGATACCTGAAAAAGAAATGCGTATACGATTCAGAAAGTTCCTCAAGATAATGCCGGGTGATTTTAAATTCATTCAGACGGTTTCTTGATTTGATATTGTCGAGCAGCCGGTCAACCGATGACTGAAGATAAATGACCAGATCGGGTGAAACCACATAGCCTTCAAGTGTTGAAGCAATCCGGTCGTACAGGTCCAGTTCCTCAGCTTTTAATGTTGTTGTTGCAAAAATCCGGTCTTTATCGAAAATATAATCAGAAACCACGTAGTCATGAAATAAATCATACTCTCCGATTTTCTGTTGTTGTCTGACACGGGAAATCAGAAATTGAACCTGAGTTGGGAAAGCAAACCGTTCGGGATCGTCATAAAACCGTTCCAGAAACGGATTGTCTTCAAAGGCTTCAAGAACAAGCCGGGCATTGATCCGGTTGGCGAGCATTTGGGCAAGACTGGTTTTCCCGGCACCAATAACGCCTTCAATTGCCAGATAATGCAGTTCAGCAGGTGGTTTGATAGAATTCATAACGGGTCTGAAAAAAAGTGGAGACTGAGTTTATCAGGTAACGACTCAATCCTTTTATTTAATAATTCTCCTGTTCCCGGGTAACTGAATTCTGCATTCAGATCAGCAAAAGGAACAAGTACAAAGCTTCTGTTTTCTATTTCCGGATGTGGAATCGTCAGGTTATCGGCCCTGAAAACCAGATTTCCCCAGAACAAAATGTCGATATCCAACGTGCGGGCTTTCCATTTATCACCGGCTAAACGGGTTCGCCCGTTTTTATTTTCAATTTCCTGACAAAACCTGAAAAAGGACTTTAAATTTAAAGTCGTTTCAATTCTCAAAACTGCATTCAGGTAGGCGGGTTGGTCTGAATGGTCAACCGGGTCTGATTCGTAAACCGGACTGCATGTTACACGGGTTATTTCAGAGTGATTCCTGAGTTCTGAGACGGCTGATTTCAGATGTTCAAGCCGGTTCCCGAGATTTGACCCAATTCCAACATAAACCTGAGTCAGTGTTGAATTCATTTACCTGAATGCCTGATATTCGACTTCTGCATAATCACAAACGCCACCCACCGGCGGATTTATTTTTCTCACCCGGGTTATGACCGACTGAACAAGTGGGAATTTTTCAAGAATGGTTTGTGCGATTTGCCGGGAAAGTGCTTCAATCAGGTAAACTTTTTGTGAAACGATGACTTCACGCATCAGTTTATAAACGGTTTCATAGTCAACAGTCTCGCTGAGATCATCAGTCAGGGCCGCTTTTTCAAAATCGAGTTTCATTTCTGCATCAACAGAATACCTTCCGCCAACACGATGTTCTTCTTTCATGACACCATGGTGAGCATAGAATTCACAATTGATTAGTTTTACCGTATGCAAAATTGACCTCTTTAATCGGCTGAAACTGTGTCCTGCAGGCTATTGAGTTTTTTTCCCTCAAGCTCCCACCATTTGTTTAATTTTTCTGTCAGTTGTGCCGGTGTTAGATTGGCTGATGTTGAATCTGTGTATGCAAGTTCAATATCCCAAATGAAAAGCCGGCCTTTTTCATCATCAACTGAAGCTGAAATGTATTGGAAATTTTTGGATTTTCCGTTCAGGAATTCAGGTTGGGTGAAGGCAAAAAGAAAGGGATCGCCAGAAAAAATATCCTCAAAAAAGTGAACGGTATCTTCATCGGTGTAATCGATGGTTTTCGTTTTTCTGATGATGAATTTACCGGCGAGTTCAAGCTGAATATGGAAAAGTACGACAGGAGCACCCTCGTAATTGGTTCTTTCGGTTGATATCTGAACGCTGAGTCCGTCTGTCTGGCTGAGTTCAGGGTAATCTTTATCGAGAACAAGATTGACAACGGGGAATAACTCACGTTTTTCACCAATCATCAGGTGGGTGCGGAAGAAAGTAAAAGTTTCGATTTTCATAAAAAATGGGTTTAATTCAATAAAAACTTAAAACTCAGAAATTCCTGAGCAAAACTCAAAACTGATTCCATGAAATCGTGATTAGAACTTGATGTTCTTTTACCAGGGATGTTTTCTTCCAAAACGGGAATCCAGATCGTCAACCGTCATTTTGACCACAACCGGTCGGCCATGCGGACACGTGTAGGGGTTTTCGCAGGCAAAAAGGGAATCTATAAGTTCATTCATTTCCGGCAGACTTAATGGGTCACCAGCTTTGATTGAAGACCGGCAGGCGTAAGATGCAGCAAGATTTTGCCGGCCTTTCCACTGAAATTCTGCTTCGTAATCACGGTACTGGGTCAGAATGTCCTGAAGAATTCTTTGTTCGGCTCCAGGTTTAACATCTGCCGGAACGCCTTCAACCACAACGGTTTTACCGCTGTAAAATTTAAAATCAAATCCGAGCCGCTGCAAGTCATCTTTGAGTGATTTAATCAGTTCAAAATCGAGTGGAGTTAAATCCATCGTGTACGGAAATAATAGCTGTTGCGTAAATGCCGAACTGCTTTGCATGACCTTCATGGCTTTTTCGTAAAGAATACGTTCATGAGCCACATGCTGATCAATGATCATGAGTCCGGTAACGATCTGCGAAAAAATATATTTATTGTGAACCTGCCAGATCCGCCGTTCACCAATGGCTGAATTATCAACTTCAGAGGCAAAACTTCTCAAAACTTCAAGCGGTGAACCCACGCTTCTGGGGATATCGCCCAATCTGGAATCCTGAAATTCAGGTCGTGGTGCAGTTCCGCCGGAGGGAATTGTGCCTGTGCCGAAAGGAAGGGAAACAATCCGTTGTGCCGGATCAATGTAGGGAAAGTTACTGATAGGTGAAGAGGGCCGTTCAACAAACCGGGTCTGGTCAACAAATCCACGGTTCGGGTCAAAAACCACATCTTCCTTGATGACATGAGTCATTCCGCCTGAAACTTGGGGAGTCAAATCATGTTTGGATAAAAATTTCCGGATGACGGCCATTGTTATTGCATAAACCGATCGTTCATCGTCAAACTTAACTTCCTGTTTGGTCGGATGGACGTTGATATCAACCCGTTTTGGGTCGATTGAAAAAAAGATCACATAAAAGGGATAAGTTCCGGCTGCAAGCGAAGCACCATAAGCATTGAAAACGGCATGCTGTATCGATTTGTGAATGATTGCCCGGCCATTAATAAACAGGTACTGATCGCCCCGGCTTTTTCTTGCAATCGTCGGGTGAGCAACAAATCCTGAAATTGAAACAAGATCAGTGTCTTCCTTAATCTCAATCACATGGCTTTTAACTTTATCGCCGAAAAGTTGACCAACCCGCTCGAGTGGTGTTGCCGGAAGAACATCAAAAACCTGACTGTCATCGCTGATTAACGTCCATCTCAGATCTGAATAAAAGAGAGCATACTTCTGAACCGTATCCAGAATATGACGGAATTCAACCTGTTCTGATTTGAGAAAATTTCGTCTGCCTGGCGTGTTAAAAAATAAGTTTTTAATGGTAATATTAGTTCCGGCGGCACAACTGACCGGTTCCATCGCTTTGAAAATCCCACCTTCAACCCGAACCAAAGTTCCGGTTTTGGCATCGTGTTCACGGGTTTTAAGCTCAGTTTGTGAAACGGATGCAATGGAAGCAAGAGCTTCACCTCTGAATCCGAGTGTTCTGATATCTTGTAAGTCTTCTGCTTTTTCAATTTTGCTTGTTGCATGACGCTCAAAGGCTAGCCGGGCATCATCGGGTGACATCCCGCAGCCATTATCCAAAATCTGGATCAGGGTTTTACCGGAATCCTTCAGAACTACCGTAATGTGAGTAGCACCGGCATCCACACAATTTTCAATAAGTTCTTTAACTACCGATTCAGGACGCTGAACCACTTCACCGGCTGCAATCTGGTTTGCAATCTGATCGGTCAGAATTCTGATAATATTGGGCATAACTGTGTTTTAAAACCGTTGGGAAAGATAAAAAATGACGTAAAGAACTGCAGCAAAAAGAAGTGCACTTACCATAATGTTTGATTTTTTTGACCGGACTCTGCTTTTAGAAAACCGGATTTTAGTTTTTTGCCGTTCTTCTTTTGACGGATCGTGATACCGTAATGGCGGATCAAAACGTTTATAATTGGGGCGTTTGAATAGCATATCCTTTTTCCCGGATTGATTCTCTGATTTTCAAATGTACTGAATTTTTTGGCAGTTATCAAAAAGCCAGTGACAAGTTATATGGGACAAAGTGACAAGTTGTAAGTGGTCAGTGTAAATTTCTGCCCGGTCACATAGCGGAGTCGAAGTGCCCGGGAACATTGAAATTGTTGCCAGCAAAATCACAATCAACCAATGGTTGTAAATTTCGTCCCACGTATTACATACCACTGACCACCTACCACTTAACACGTGTTCCGGGAATTCCCGGCCGGTTTGGTTCGTTTATCCATTTTTGGTACCTTTGATTAATTAAAAGAGAGTTTATGAGCAGGCACGGAACCGTAGTTGTAGGTATGAGTGGCGGGGTAGACAGCAGTGTGGCTGCCGTTATGCTGAAAGAGCAGGGTTATGATGTAATCGGAATCACCATGAAAACATGGGATTACCAGATTTCGGGCGGCAATACAAATAAAGAAACCGGCTGCTGTTCACTTGAATCGATTAACGATGCAAGAAGTATTGCCGTTAAACACGGATTCCCCCATTATATCATTGATTTCCGTGATGATTTCGGTGACGAAGTGATTTCGAATTTTGTGGGTGAGTACATGACTGGCAGAACCCCAAACCCCTGCGTTCTGTGCAACACAAAAGTGAAGTGGAGTTCCATGCTTAAAAAGGGACTCGCACTGGGCGCTGATTATATCGCAACAGGACATTATGCCAAAGTCCGTTTTGATGAAATCCGTCAGAGACACATCCTGTCAAAAGGAAATGATCCGAAAAAGGATCAGACTTATGTGCTTTGGGGGATTTCACAGGCTGCCCTTTCAAGAACCCTTTTCCCGCTTTCTGAACTGACAAAACCCGAAGTCAGAGAACTGGCCAGACAATTCGGTCTCCGGACTGCAGAAAAGTCAGAATCCTATGAAATCTGTTTCATTCCGGATAATGACTACAATCGGTTTTTGAAAGATTACATCCCGGGACTTGAAAGCAAGGTTAAAGGCGGGAAAATCATGACCGAAGACGGCGAAATTATCGGTGAACATGATGGTTACCCGTTTTACACGGTCGGTCAAAGACGTGGATTGAATATTGCCGTCGGAAAGCCTGTTTACGTCACCCGGATTATACCGGAAGAAAATGTGGTCGTCGTGGGTGATGATACCGGACTTCTGACCACCCGTTTGCTTGCTGGCCAGGTCAACCTGATTGCCTGGCCTGAAATTCCGGAAAGTGGACTCCGGGTTGAAGCTAAAATCAGGTACAAAGATTCAGCCGATCCTGCATGGATCAGGAATGGTGAGAACGGACTTACTGAAATTATTTTTGAACAACCCAAACGGGCCGTTACCCCGGGTCAGTCTGTTGTTTTCTATGATGGAAATGATCTGGTCGGTGGCGGAATTATTGAAAGGGCATTTATCTCATGAATCTTCGTGAAAATCCGTTCGTCATTTTTATGCTGGGCTGGAAAGCTTATTTAGTTATTATCATTCTTGCAATTTTGGGGTTATCAGGTTCTGCCGGAGTCATTCCGATGGCCGATGCTTTGTCATTGTCTATCATTGTATCTGTCATGGTTCTGATGCTTGGCCGGATTATCATTCGGCTTATCGTCTACAGAAGTTCAGAATAATTTGTTTTCAGGGTCTTTTGGGGGTTCGCCACAAAGGCATCCCCGGATTCCCGATCCCGATTCTCGGGTGGTCTCCAGGTTTCACAGGATCCGCGGTTCGCAAACGAACCTTGGACAGGTTGATATCTGAATTTCAAAGGAATTCTCAGAATTCCTGGAAATTTTCAGTTTCTTTAAAATTTAATTGCATCCCGCAATAAAATTTAAAAAAAGCCGAGTTTTTTCATTCTCTGTCCGGTTTACTACACTTTATTTTGCCCGGTTTCCATTTCCTTCCAAATAAATAAAACATTTCTTTTTTTAAGGCTGATTTGAACTGTCTTAAAGTCGTCTTTTTTTCCTAAAAAGCGGAAGCCCTTTTACTTAATAAATTAAGGGAAAGTAGGGAATCTGCATTCTGTTTTGAAGATCATTAGCTTCTTCCATCCTGCCTTCTTCCATTTATTTTTCAATTGTTGGATCAAAAAGTCAAGATATTAATTGAATAAATATGTCAAATATTTTCATTTCCTATTGCAAAATGGAAATTTCCACCTTAATTTGACTACCAAATCACATAATTGGTCACCTTAAAATTTGATTGGAACGTAAAGTTTTATTCAACACACAGGAAAGTCCGGTTGACAATCGTTAAAATTTTTGTCAATATTGTGGAAGCCTTTCCATAGCGCTTCCAATTTAAAAATCAGAGGAAAAAATGGGTGTTACGATTTATGACATCGCCAGGGAGGCCAATGTTGGAATTGGCACTGTTTCCCGTGCGCTGAATAATCACCCCAAGATTGCAGCAAAAACCAAGAACCGGATTCTTGAAATTTCCCGCCGGATGAGTTACCAGCCCCACGCCTATGCTCAGGGTCTTGCCAAAAGAAAAACCAACACCATTGCCCTGATTATGCCCTTTTTTACCAATTACTTCTTTGTGGAAGTCCTTCAGGGTATTCAGGATAAAATCACCGATTTGGGATATGACATCATGCTTTATGGTGTTAACCAAACCAATCAGGTTGAAGAATATCTGAAAAGAGCATTGCAAAAAGGTAAAGTGGATGGCATTTTATTCTTTTCAATGAAACTCCCTGACGGATTTGATACCCGCCTTAAAGAACTCCAGCTTCCTACCATCCTTGTCGATACGTTCCATCCTGATTTTGATTCGATTACCGTTCAAAATGAAGAAGGAGCTTATGTTGCAACCCGGTATCTGGTAAAACTAGGGTACAAAAAAATCGGGATGATCAATGCTTCGCTCGATTCAGAGCCGGCAAGAATGCGTTACAATGGGTATCGCCGTGCACTTGAAGAAGCCAAATTGCCTTTTCATGAACGGTATTTCAGAATCAGCAAACATTCAAAGGCTGATGGTTTCAACCGTGAAGCTGGTTATCAGGCCATGTCTGAGGTAATTGATAAAAACCGGGAAGATTTGCCGGAAGCTTTTTTTATCTCTTCAGATATTCAGGCAATTGGTGCCCTTAATGCGATGAAAGACCGGAAGCTGACTGCACCTGAAGATATTGCAATTCTCGGCTTTGATGATATTGAACTTGCCAAGCACATTGGGCTTACAACCATGAGACAGCCCATGTATCAAATGGGGGTTCTGGCGGTTGAAAAACTGTTTCACAGAATCCAAAACAACGACTTTCCGCCTTCACATACCACATTTTCTCCTACCTTGATTGTTAGGGAAACTTGCGGCACGGAAAAACAACAACCAAAATCGTAGACAAACCATACGTGGAGTGATCGTCATATGATGACAAAACTGATAGGACGTCTGTTCTTAACTGCATTGTTTGCAATGCTAACAACGTCGGTAATGGCCCAATCCGGTAAAATTGCCGGGAAGGTTACTGACCAGGAGAACGGTGATGCATTAATCGGAGCCAGCGTGCTGGTTATCGGAACCTCTTTGGGTGCCGCAACCGATTTCGATGGCAACTATAACATTCTGAACGTTCCCCCCGGTGTTTACACCATCAGGGTTTCTTACGTCGGATACACAAATAAAACGATCAGTAACGTTCGGGTTGCAACCGGACTCACTGCCCGTATTGACGTTCCTCTCTCCGCAGAAGTTCTGACTCTCGGCGAGGAAATCACCATTACAGCCGAACGCCCCATGGTTCAGAAAGATCAGACTGCGAGTACAGCCACCGTTTCAGGTGATCAGATTGCTGCCCTCCCGGTTACTGAAATCTCACAGGTGGTGTCACTTCAGGCTGGAAACGTTGGGGGTCACTTTCGTGGCGGTCGTACGGGTGAAGTCGCCTATATGATTGATGGTGTTCCCGTCACTGACAAATATGACGGTTCTGCAGTTGTAGATGTCAATAAGAATATGGTCTCTGAGCTTCAGGTTATCTCGGGTGCGTTCAATGCTGAATACGGACAAGCCATGTCAGCCATTGTGAACGTGTCAACCAAAGACGGAACGAATAAGATCGAAGGTTCACTCGGAACTTATTTTGGTGACTACCTAACCTCCCATGATGATATTTTCCCAAAACCAAGCACCTATAATCCTTTGAATATTCAGAACTATGAAGGTTCACTTAGTGGTGCTCTTATTAAGGACAACTTGTATTTCTTCCTGGTTGGCCGTTATGTCAACTTCGGTGGACATTTTTACGGGAAAAGAAAATACAATGCAGACAATTTTCTTTATGAAGACCCCATAACACTTAAAACTGTTGCTTCTAGCCCCGGTGATAATGAATATGTTCAGATGAATAATTCATCCCGGATTTCAGGTCAGGGTAAATTTACCTGGCCAATCTCAACCAGTCTCAAAACTTCGGTTAACTTGATTTATGAAAAACGGGAATGGAAAGATTATAACCGGTATTATGTTTATAATCCTGACGGTATAAAAACAAATTATCAGGATTCTTACACAGCTTTAGCCAGTTTAACCCATACTGTAAGTGCCAGCACTTTCTATACGGTTTCTGTTTCAGGCTTCAGTAAATTTTTTGAAAATTATGTGAATGATGGTCTGAGTAAAAATTATGTTCACCCAAGCTTGAGCAACTCCTATGCTTCATATACTTTCGCTGCCGGCGGAATGGATATGAATCAGTTTCAGCGTGAAACACAATCTTATGCCGCCAAAATTGACTTGTGGAGTCAAGTGACCAATGAGCACCAGATCAAAGCCGGTGCAGATATCAAATTCCACAATATTGATTTTCTGAGCAGAAACATTCTGCCTCAGGTTGCAGAAGAAACCTTTATTCCTGCTGCCGGTGCAAACCCTTATATCAATCCGAGATATGGTGATATTACCACAAACAATTACGATAAATACAATCGTACTCCTCTTGAAATGGCTGCCTATATTCAGGACAAAATCGAATTTACCAACTTCATTCTGAACGTTGGTTTAAGATTTGACTGGTTTGATCCTGCCGGAAAATCACCTGCAGACCCAACTGACCCGAATATTTATACACCGATGAAAGAGTCAAACCGGTTTAATGATTCCAATGGAAATGGTAAAATTGACCCAAGTGAACAAGATCCGATTAATAATCTTAAGTCCCTTGCTGAAAGAGAAAAATACTGGTGGAAAAAATCTAAAACCAAATACCAGATTTCACCCCGTATTGGTGCGGCATTCCCAATTACTGATCGCGGCAAGATTTATTTCTCTTACGGTCACTTCTATCAGTTTCCGAACTTTGATCTGCTCTACAGAAATGCAAACTATAAAATTACCCAGGGTTCAGGTAATGTTGGAACCGTTGGTAATGCCGATCTGAAGCCAGAGAAAAACGTTCAGATGGAATTGGGTTTAAATCAACAATTGACTGATAATTTCGCTGTTGATGCAACTGTTTATTTCCGTGATTTCCGTGACCTTTCCGGTACGAGAAGTGATGAAATTATCACGGCTATCGGAAACAGTTACAATCAGGTTGTGAATTCAGATTTTGCTTTCATCCGCGGATTTATTCTTACCTTAAACCAAAGAATGTCTGAAGGTCTTGCAGTCACACTCGACTATACTTTCCAGATTGCAAAGGGAACAGCTTCTGACCCTGACGCAGCAAGAAATGCAATTCTTGGTGGTCAGCAACCTGAAGTTAAACTGGTTTCACTGGACTGGGATCAAACCCATACTGTTAACACTACTGTGAATTACAGCCAGAAAAACTGGGGATTGTCAACAATCGTTACTTTTGGAAGTGGTAACCCTTACACACCCAGAACAAACGCAGATGTTGCTTCTCTGGCATTGAATAGCCAGGTTAGACCTTCTACAATTAATATGGATGTACGTGGATATTACAATATTGATATTCCGACAGGAAGCCTCAGCTTGTATGCCCGTATTTATAATTTGTTTGACACACTCAACGAATACGGTGTATTCAATGATTCTGGTCGGGCAGGTTATACAACTGACAAATTATTTGCTGAACGGAATGGTGCTGCTCAAAACCTGAAAGGCATTAATACGTTGGATGAATATTTCACCAATCCTCAGTTTTATTCTGAGCCGCGCCGAATCGAATTTGGCGTAAGTTATAATTTTTAATATCCGGGAGTGATTAGTTTATGAACTTAAAAAATTCTCTCATGGTTGGAGCCGTCTTGGTCTTTTCAGCCGGGACGGTTTTTGGACAGGCAAACCAATACGGAAATCCTGCCAACAAAAAAATTGCTGTGCATTCTGGAAACCTGGTTAAAACAGTTTTCACGAATGCGGGTGTGATCGGGCAACCCTCAAGTGGTGGTCCGCGCGGTGCCTGGATTTATGATAACAACGGATACATTGGTGACATCAGCCTTATGGTGGGTGTTGAAGTCAAGATGGGACCTGAAGTTGACTTTACCAATGCTGCAGTCAAGTCGCTCATTACTGCCAACAAAGACAGTATTTACCACTCAGTTGTTATTTCTGACGTTGCAAGACCTGCGAAAGCACAAGAACAGGATCCATCTGGAAACCCCTGGTGCTTTGAGCCAAAAGGTGGTTATGCAAATCCGAACCAGAAATTCGTAGCCATGTCTACTGATACTAAATCCTGGCCGGTTTCCTGGCCTGATAAATCGGCTGACTGGAATGGATCATGGAATGGCTATTTTGGTAAATTACCAAAATCAGATCAGGAATCTTACTTTGTTATGGATGATAACATTGATAAAGAATTCAATCTGCCTCCTTTCAATCTCAAACCTTTGGCAAGTGATCCTACCCGTGGCGGTATGGGACTTAATGTAAAAGTAAGAGGATTGCAATGGAGCCAGTTCCTTGCTCAGGATTGTATTTTCTGGCTTTATGAAATCGAAAACTCCAGTGATATTGACTACAATAAAACTGTTTTTGGTCTCATTTGCGGAACCTACATCGGGGTAACCGGTACTGATGATTCTCCTCAGGAATATAATGATGACGCTTCATTTTTCGATGTTGAAAATAACCTCGTTTATTCCTGGGATTTTCCACAAAACAACAACCGGAACCCGAACTGGGTTGGCCGGAAGGTTGGATATGTAGGTTATGCGTTCCTTGAATCTCCAGGTAATCCGTTCGATGGAATTGACAATGATCGTGACAAACTTGCATTAGCAACCCAGGATTTTAAACCTGAAGATTTTGATACCAATCTTGCTACTGTGTTTGCGGGCGATAAATTGGTTGTGATCAAACGGGATTCTGTTCTGGTAAGCGTTTATGGAAAGAAAAGAGTAGTTTATACCCGTGAATCTGTTACAGTTCCAAATGCTACTTTTCAAATTCAGACACTTGGCATGAAGACACCTGTAACAATTACGCCTGGTGTTACCAAGCTGATTGAAGGAAACGTAGTTAAAGAACGCCGGCCTATTCCTGGTGGTACAGGAACCTATCTTGCAGATGTCATTAACCCAAATGCGCTTGATGGAATTGATAATGACTTTGATGGTTTGATTGACGAAAACTATTATGTCCATTACAGACAGTATAAAATTGACCAGAATGGTAAAGTTCTCTTTGATAAGATTGCACCAGCATCTTACATTGATTATGTCAATTTTCCTGGCATAACCAATGGGATGATTGATGAAAGCCGTGATGACGGTATTGATAATGATGGTGACTGGGATCCATTTACTGATGACGTTGGTGCCGATGGTATTCCTAACAGCGGTGACATTGCAGAAGGTGAAAATGATGGGGCTCCTAGTCCTGGTGAACCTAACTTTGATGCAACAGATGTTGATGAATCAGACCAGATCGGCTTGACATCATTTAACTATTTTGCACCTTCCAATGACATTGATCTGAAGTCAGATGAATCTCTTTGGACCAATCTTTCACCTGGTTTGTTTTCAACGCCAAGTAATATTGAAAACGGAAGAGCATTATTCGGCGATGATGGTGATTTTACCTTTGGATCCGGTTATTTCCCGCTTCTTGCTAAGGCAACTGAACGTTTCAGTTTTGCCTTGCTTTATGGCGAGGATTTGAAAGATTTCTATAAAAACCGTCGTGTTGTTCAGAATATTTATAACAACAACTACCGGTTCCCACAACCTCCTGAAAAACCAGTTTTAAAAGCTGTTGCAGGTGATAACAGTGTAACGCTTTACTGGGGCCGTATTTCAGAAGAATCTGTAGATCCAGTGCTTAAGGGATCTGACGGTAAACCTGTCAAAGATTTTGAAGGGTATAAAATTTACCGTTCAAGAGACGTAAACTTTGAAGATGTTCGGAACATTACTGACGCAGATGGCCGTAAAGTTGGGTATTCTGCAATTGCACAATATGATATTCCCGGTAATAAAGTTCTGGGATATTTTGTGCCTCCTGAAGATATATTCCAAACTTCAAGCGGTTACACTTTCTATCTTGGTGATGATGTTACCGGTTTAACACATAAATATGTCGATACTGAAGTTTTAAACGGTATTACCTATTTCTATGCGGTAACAGCCTATGACCGTGGTGTTGATACACTTGGTATCTTTCCTTCAGAAAATACAATTTCCATTCGTCAGGAATCAAGTGGAGAATACCTTACTGACATCAACACTGCAGTTGTTACTCCAGGAAAGCGTGTTGCCGGGTTCACCAGTGAATCTGCTTTTCCGCTTCAAAAGCTTTCCGGACAATCAAATTCTGAAATTTCAATTGCTGTCGTAGATGATTCAAGATTGCTTGATGGTAAAACCTATGAAGTCACCTTTCAGGATATGGCCACAGACAATATTGATAATGACAAAGATGGTAAAACTGACAAAGACGATTATTCGGAATGGAGTGGCGTTACTACTTCCTATTCTGTAAAAAACACAACGGGTGTTACAGAAACTTTCCTCGCAGATGGAAGTAACCGGTATTCGCTGTTAAATAAACCAGCTTACATTGATTCAGCAGATGTTGTTGTAAAAACATCTGCAGGTGTTGTTGTTGATCCTGGAACATATAAAGTTGATGCTGTAAATGGAGTTGTCACCCGTAGAAAAGGCGTTGAGTCTCCATTTAAAGACGGGCTGATGTTCTCTGTGGAATATAAACCATTTACTGTTTTCAAGAGTGAGTATCTGCCTAATAACCCGAATCTTCTTGAAACCAGAAATAGGCCTGAATCGGATGATATCATTTTCGATGGTGTAACCGTTAAACTGAACAACAATTGGTCAGTAACAAAAATTGATTCAACAGTTGGGTATTCTGGTGATACAACTTCACTTGTTTTGAGAATCACAAACCGTGAAATTCAGAACACGTCAAGTAAAAGAATTCTGAACTATGCATCATTACCTTATGACTATGAGATTCAAACCTCAGATGTCGTCATCGGGAAAAGTACCCGGGATGATAACTTAAGACTGTTGTTAGGCACCAAGGTTGATTCTTTGCCTGTTCAATTCAGAATCTATAACAAGACGTTGAATACCTATCCCAAATTTGGTTACTTACCAAGAGTTAGAGGCGGAACTAAGTTATCAAATGGCGATGCCATTATTATTCTTGAACCAGCTCTAGCCAACTATAATGGCAAGGAATTCAGGGATGTTAATGGTGTTCCTGTTGAGTTTGATGTTTACCGCAATACAGCCGATGGCAATTATATCTTTGGTTATCTGTTGGAATTTACTTCCACTTATACTCTTGAGATTAACCGTCCAATGAAGTTTTCATTTAAAACTTACAAACCATTTGCATCATCAGACAAGTTTACTTTCACTACCACAATACCCAAAATTGCAAGTGAGACTAAAGTAAAAGCTGATATGTTAAATATCCGGGTTGTACCCAATCCGTATATTGCTGCCAACTCGATGGAGAAACCTCTTCCTCCGAATATTACCAGTGGCCGTGGCGAACGCCGGATTGAATTCCGTAACGTTCCGAACGATGCCACCATTTATCTTTTCACGTCGGCCGGTGACTTGATCAGAACCCTTTATGCTGATGGTTCCCTTTTAAACGGAACTGTTAAGTGGGATCTGAAAACCAAGGAAAACCTGGATGTGGCTGCAGGTATGTATTTCTACGTACTTGAGTCTAAATACGGGAAAAAAGAAGGCAAAATCGGTATTATTAAATGATAAACAGGAAAGATTTTAGTCTTATGAAAGCCAAAAATATTCTTTTAACAGTTGTCTTTACCGGAATGTCGGTAATGGCAATGGCCCAGGCTAAATACGGCACCAGCGGTGCCGCCTTCCTGGGAATTGGGGTTGGACCTGATGCTATCGGAATGGGAAGTGCAGTTGTAGCCTATAAACAGGATGCTTCTGCCTTGTACTGGAATCCGGGTGCCCTGGGTGCCAAACCAAAATCGGAAGTTTCTTTTTCCAAAAATTACTGGTTGGTTGGCACACATTATGATTGGTTTGGTGTCACTCTTGCTGTTTCTGATGTGTCGGTAATCGGACTTCAATTCGCCAACCTGAGCTATGGTGAAGAAGAAGTTAATACCGTTGATCAGGAAAATGGTACCGGTGAAAAATGGAGTGCCAATGACTTGTATTTTGGTCTTACCTATGCACAGGCTCTCACCGATCAATTCTCGTTCGGTGGTACTGTAAAATACATCAGACTTACTCTCTGGCACGAAACTGCCACTGCCACTGCTCTTGATTTGGGTTTGCTTTATAACTCAAACTGGAACGGATTGAAGTTGGGTATGTCTGTTTCAAACTTTGGTACGGCTATAAAATATGAGGGAAAAGACCTAACCAAGTCCTATGATGATGATAATTCAACCGCAGGAAATAATGGTAAAATTCCTACAAATTACAAGACGGATGATTGGGATCTACCGATCTTCTTCCGTGTTGGTATTGCAATGGATGCCTACCGTGATGATATGAATGCTCTGGTCGTAACTGCTGATGCACTTCGGCCTAGTAATCACAATGAATCAATCAATGTCGGTACTGAGTATATCTGGAATGACATGGTTTCTTTAAGAACCGGTTATAAAGACCTGTTCCGTGGTGAAACAGATGAAGGTTTTGCTGCAGGATTTGGAATTGCCTATCCGATTATGGGATACCGCGTTAAGATTGATGGATCCTATTCAAAACGTGAAAAATTTGATAACATCATGGTTTACTCTATCAGTATCCAGTTTTGATTTGATTGTTATCGACAGTTTGTTAAAAGGGGGGCTATTGCCCCCCTTTTTTTTTGTATGAATAAAAAGGTGTTAAAAAAGCCGCCTGGTATTTATTTGGTATTGAGGCTGTCTTAGGTATAAAAATTGGAATGTGCTTTTAATCACAGATAAAAAGATTGAATAATCTTATTATAGTGCGTCATACTGGAGGTATTATGAAAAAAATGTGGTTGACAAACCTGATATTGTGTTTTTCGATTCAGGTTATTTATTCTCAAGGCTTCCATGTAAAAAGCACCTCAATCGCGGATAAACAAACAGGTGTAGCACTTGTTTCTGCGTACAACATCCGGTTTTCGGAACCCATTGACATCTTAAAAATTGCAGACTGGAATGACCATAGCGGTACTTCGCCGGTTCCTTTTTTGAACGTCGTTTTAAAAGGCAAAGATCAGTCTGACTATCCCATTTTATCTTATCAGATAAACGATTCTGCAACAGTACTCACACTCAATCTTCAATTGAAGGCTGAAAGTACCTATGAAGTCAGAATCTGGGGGGGCAGAAGTTTGACTTTGGTAGATCTTGATTATTTCACCCAGAGTTTTACAACTTCACCAACCTTTCCAACTGCTGTAATTTCCGGAAAAATCACAAATGAATTTTCTGCTGAAAATGACTATCTGCTTCTGATTCCATCTGAAATTTCACTTTTTAACTCTGAATTGGATGTGTTGATAGATGCCTATAGAATGGCAGTGATTTCACAAATGGGTACGTTTTCATTTGCTGATATTGAAGACGGATCATACCAGATTGTATTGATTGGAAACCGGGCAGGTGATCCATTTTTTGATTATACTGAAGGGGATGAAATCGGCATATACGATAAAGATAAAAATGCTATTCCAGATCCGGTTGAAATTACTGGAGGATTATCAGTTTCAGGCATTGAACTCGCATTTTTTAGTTCTGATCCATCACCTACCGAAACCAACCAGACTTTGGCTGCTCAATTTGCGTCAACCTGGACTGATGATTCAAAATTGTGGATGGTTCAAAGTTTAAGACCAGTTGATTCTTTGGGAGTATCTGATTCGTGGATGTATGCCTTTTTCTCATATTCAACCGGGAAAATGATCAATTTAATGTACTCTGGATCTACTCTTTTACTTGCTATTGAAGAAATGATGCCACTCACTCAAAAAAGAGAGATGCAGGGATTGTATCCGGTTTGGAAGGGATCATCTGAAGTTGCAGCCAGCATTCTGGAGCAGGTTAAAAAAAGACCCTATTACTACCCCGGATTTCACCTGGAAATGCGAATGGTTTTGGGTCCTATTTTCTTTGAGTTTGTAGATTTTGAAAAGGGACTTTTTGAAAGAAAACTGAATTCCTGGAGCAAAATTAAAAATAAACCTATACAACTGACTAAGCCTATAAATCTCAGGGAAGCAGAGTATTCTGATCTCATTAAACCGGTATGGTATTGTGAAGTTGACACCCTGGATGAAAAATGCAAATGCAAGTCAATCCTGGCTGACGAATATCTTGTAAGCGGGTTTACTGCCCACATTTTGTCCTTCGAGCTAGCTGAGGCCAAAATTGCTTTTACTGAATTGGACATGGATTTAAAATGGACGAATTCAACCGAGGAGGTTGTGTCGCTGTTTTCTTTCGACCTGACTGAAAATGGCATTTCTGAATGGGGCCAGGTTACCTATGACAAGGTTTCGTTCAAATTTAAAGCCTACTTTACTTTCGGAAACGTGAGTTTGCCAATTGATATGTCTTACCCGATTCAGATTCCAGGTCATTTACTAAAACCCATAAAGGGAAACTGGATGGATTCACCGGAGGCCATTTTGATTGCAGATCAGGCCTTTTTTGCCGAAGAGCACTATCAAACCGGGCGAAACCTGACTTTGATGAATGAGGTTCAGTTTTTCCCCAGAGATACGTCGTTATATTGGTATGCAAATTATTATGACTATTTCGTTGGCAAAAAGCCTGATCTTTCAGTCAAAGAAAAAATGACAGAAAAGGTGAAGTCGCTGTTCAACAGTGATGTGGCCTTGAATGCAAGAACCGGGGAAGTCAGAAAGGATTCAATTATTTACGCAAGGACCCGCCTTGATGACGTTATTTCAGAAGCAAAGAAATGGAATCAGAATGCAGAGTTATTCAATGTTGAAGCCGTTGGTATGGTTGGGCAGAAGGGAACAACAGCCTGGGTTTATGATTTCAAACGGCCAATCGTAAACGATTATCTCAGGGTTTTTGCATCAGCTTCTGATCTCCTAACCGTTCCGGTAATAATCCCTGTTGGCATTCCTGTCGAAAATGAAACACTGACGACTGATTTTATCGGTGATGATTCTGTTGGTGTGATTCAAAGTATTTATGGAGAAATTGACTCTCCTGTTTCTGCCGTTGCACTTTTTTCATACAACGGACAACCCATCTGGGTTCTGAAACCCGATTTCAACTCTGAGGATTTTGTCAGAAAAAGCGGATCACCCATTCTTGATGAAGATGAATTTTTCTATTATCTCGACGGAAAAACAGGACGCCTGATCGAATCTATGGATATGTTATTCAACGAAAAGGCAGGAATGCGGTCTGCTTTTGGTAGTATTCCGGCTTTACTTTCAGGAAAAAGTCTGAAGGCTATCAGGACCGAGAATATCGATTCAACCGGAAAAGCCAGAGTGTGGCGGTATATCTGGAGTCTTGCCAATGGCGGTGCTCTGATGACCCTCACTCACGGAAATATGGATGTCCCGGTTTTGGATGAAAATACTGAACCAGAAATGATTCAGTATATTTCATCGATTCCTGAATTGGTACCTGGTTGGATGGGCTCAGGTGAGGTTGCCACAATCGTACTCAATTGGGTACAGGCTCATCCGATTGATAAAAATATTGGGCGTGTTTCTGCAACTCTTCTAACAGGTGAATTTCCTGAATTTACACTCCCGGTAGATCACAACACTCAATACTGGTTTTTTGAATTTAGCGAGACTGATTCAGACTGGGATTCTGTGATTGTTGTAAAAGCACGCACAGGCGAAATTTATACTTCAGTCAGTCAGGTACAGGGTGACATCACAGCCTTTGCCCTTGACCAGAATTATCCGAATCCGTTCAACCCGGAAACGACAATCAGGTTTTCACTTCCTGAGCAGCAGCAGGTGAAACTTTCTCTTTACACGATTACCGGACAAGAAATTGGTATTCTTTTGAATGAAACCAGAAAGGCTGGAGTTCATCAGATCAGTTTCAAAGCTGATAATCTGTCTTCAGGAATCTATCTGTATAAAATCGAGTCGGGATCCCGGTCTATCACCAGAAAAATGGTTTTGATCCGGTAGGTTTTAGGTATGTTTTAAATAAAAAAGTCCGGCTTGACCGGACTTTTTTATTTTCAAAAAACAAGAATAATCAGAAAAACATATTTGAAATATCGTTATAAACTGTAAAGACCATGAGAGTAATCAAAAGAGCAAAACCAACCTGCTGGATTCCGATTTTTATTTTATTGGGCAGATCCTTACGAGCAAGTGATTCGACGATGAGAATGATCAGGTGACCGCCATCAAGAGCAGGAATCGGAAGAATATTCAGCAGAGCGAGTGAGAGTGACAGCATGGCAATAAAGTTCAGCAGCGTGTCAATTCCCATCGAACCCATCTGACCTGAAAGCTGGAAGATTTTAATAGGACCGCCAAGTGCCTGAGAAGCATCTTCTTTCCCTTGAAAAATCCGGGTAAAGCTATTAACCATTGCACCAATACCTGTGATGGTTTGGGCAAACCCGTGACCGATGCCTTCAAAAAAACCATACTCAATCATTTCAGCTTCGGGGTTAATGGGAGAAATCCCGATTCGTTTACCCTGAAGTGTTAATGTTTGATCAAAAACAGAGTTGTTTCGTTCAATTGATATAGAGATCTGATCGGTTTTGAGTGAATTAAGATAGAGGGGAATATCTTCAAATTTCAGAATTGGAGTTCCATCAATGGCAATAATACGATCACCCAATTGGAGCCCAGCCTTTTCAGCGGCACTGCCCGGCATGATGGTACCAATTACCGGTTCACGGGTCAGTCCGATTCCGAAAGATTTTTTTCCCAGATCAGTCTGGAAGTTATCAGGGGCAGGGAATACGATTTCTTTACCATCCCTTTTAACCGTAAAGTTCAGGTTTGATTTACTGATTTGCTCCAGATTGGCAAGATCATTCCAGTATTTAACAGGCTGTTCATTGACCTTGAGCAAATGGTCACCGGTTCTGAGTCCGGTATCCCAGGCGAGAGAATTTTCCTCTACGACCAAAGGTTTTTCAGAATCAAACGGAAAAAGCATTTTTCCATTTGCAAGATTCAGATAGGAGAAAATGATTCCGGCAATGAAAAGATTCATGATTACGCCGGCTGAAATCACAATCATTCGCTGCCAGCGGGGTTTTGAACGATATTCCCAGGGTTCTGGTTCATTATTGGTAAATTCAGTATCAAGACTTTCGTCAATCATACCGGCAATTTTAACATATCCGCCAAGGGGGAACCAGGAAATACGGTAATCTGTGTGACCCCGTTTAAATCCGGCTGCACGTGGGCCCATACCGAGGCTGAAGACATCAACCCGCATACCAAAACCTTTGGCTGCAAGAAAGTGGCCGAGTTCATGTACAAAAACCAGAACTCCGATAACGACAATAAAATAAAATATACTTTCAATGATCATACAACTACACTTTTCAACTTTTCAAAAATGGTTAATGCTTCCTGTCTGGCCATCCGGTCAAATTCGATCACTTCCTGAAAGCCGGGGAACGGATGATAAGGTACACGATTCATGGTTTCTTCTATAATGACCGGGATATCCATAAACCCGATTTTTTCGTTCAGAAACAAATCAACTGCTATTTCATTGGCTGCGTTCATCACACACGGACTGTTTCCTGCCTGTTTCATTGCACCAAATGCAATTCTCAGACAAGGGAACTTAACAAGGTCAGGCTCAAAAAAAGTCAACGCCTTCAATTCAGAAAACCTGATCCGCTCATAAGGTGCAAAGTGTCTTTCCGGATAGGTTAGTGCATACTGAATGGGAATTTTCATATCAGGAACACCAAGCTGGGCTTTAACACTTCCGTCAGTGAACTGAACCATGCTGTGAATAATACTCTGCGGATGAACAACCACAGAAATCTGGTCAGGGTTCACATCAAACAACCACCGTGCTTCAATGACTTCGAGGCCTTTATTCATCAAGGAGGCAGAATCAATGGTAATTTTCCTGCCCATTTTCCAGTTTGGATGGTTGAGGGCACGTTCAACTGTAATCTTCCTGAACTCTGCAGCATCCAGATGCAGAAAAGGTCCGCCTGATGCAGTCAGAATAAGTGATTCTATTGAAGAATGAGCCTCACCTGTTAAACATTGCAGAATGGCAGAATGTTCCGAATCAATTGGTGTAAGCGGAACCTTGTTTTTTTCAAGTTCGTCCTTAATGATGTGACCACCAACAATCAGGGTTTCCTTGTTTGCAAGTGCAACATGTTTTCCCGCTCTGATTGCGGCCACAGTGGGTTCAAAGCCAGCAAAGCCAACCAATGAACTGACCAGAATGTCATAATTGCCTTCAGCACAAAGATCAAGTGCTGATTGCCGGCCGTAGTAAACCCGTGTATGACTTTGGGGAACCTGAATCTGGTTTTTTTCATTGATGAGACAGGCAAATGCAGGACTGTATTTAAGCACTTGTTCTGCCAGAAGCCGGTCATTGGAATAGGCAATCAGACCAACAACTTCAAACTGTTCTTTCAGATTGTCAATAACCAGAAGCGTGTTTACGCCAATGCTTCCTGTCGAACCCAGAATAACAACCCGTTTTTTCATTGGAACTTTCAGGCAGTAAGCCGTATTTTCATATAACACAACAAGTTACAAAAAGAGAATTGGAAATAAAATTGAAGATACCGGTTTTGATTCTGTTTATCCTTATCAGTTTTGCCGGTGCATTCGCCCAGGTCAACCAGGACGAAAATCTTTCTAAACTTGCAGAACACTATTTTTCGGAAAAAAATTTCAGTCAGGCTTTACCCTTGTTCGAAGATCTGCATAGACGGAATCCGGCCACAGATTTTTTCTTTGACCGGCACTGGACCTGTCTTTATGAACTTGGGCGGTATAAAGATGCTCATGATGTACTTGATGAAAAATTCAAATTGACAAATGATTTGGGTTTGTTAGATGATATGGCCCGCATCAGTGTACTTGCAGGTGAATCTGCCCGTGCTGAAAAAGAATGGAAAATATTACTTGAAGGATTTAATTATAATCAGAATATTGTTCGTTCAGTTGGGATAACCATGAGTGGCCTTCGCCGGTATGATCTGGCAAAAGCGTTGTTTTTATCTCAAAGAACGGTAAGTGACCCGTACACATTCAATCAGGAATTAATTCACATCTACACCCAAACGGTTGATGCCCAGGGCGCTGCCTCTGAATTTTTACTTTTACTCAAACACCGGCCTGAACAAGATGGCCTTGTAGAATCAAGAATTGTCCAATACTTTTCTGACAGCCTCCTTTCTGCGAAAATGCTTTCAGTGTTTGATCAGGCTGATTCCAACCAGTTACCACCCTCACTTCTCAGAATAAAAGGCACACTTGCCAAACAATCGGGTCAGTTTGACAAAGCTTTTTCATCAACTTCCAGATATGATGAAATTCTGAAAAACGGTGGGTCAACCTGTTTTTACCTCATCAATTCACTTTCCTTGCAGGATCAGCGTTTTGAAATTATACGTCTGGCGGAACGCTTTGCAATTCAATTTCCTGTGAGTCAGTTTCGTGGACAGGTTGATTTGAAACTAGTATCAGCGTATGCAGAGAATGTCTGGTTTCATCCCGAAAACCTGGTTAAAATTGAAGGTATTTACAAACGGCAATCCAATGAACGGGATTCGGGGTTACTTCGTGATGTCTATCTGAAATCCATTTTGAAATCAAATGATAATCTGGCCAGAAAAAAGGAACTGATTGATAAAGTGCTGACGGGTTCGAGGGTTGGAAACCGCCAGTACTGGGATTGGGTTCTTGCTGTTTTAGACAGTGATTTCCAGCGGGCACAGAAATTATTTTCAAACCAGGCTTTCCGAACATCAAACAAATGGGAGTATATTCTTACCTCTCTTGCCAATAACATTCCTGTTGATTCTCTCCGACAGACGTTATTCTCCTTTTCACGTGATTTGAAATCAACTGAAACCCCCAAATTTTTATATTTTTTGATTCAGTCGGTTCCTGTTCCGGCACTTAATTTCAGTGATTTTTCAGGGATCGCAAAAGGTGCTCTTTTCCATCAGTTGGGATTGTATGTTCAGGCAGAAAATCAGTATAAAACAGTATCTGAGCAGGCAAAAGATTTGGAAATACAGGCAATGGCCAGAAATGAAAACGTCTTGCTTCTGATTGATATGGACAATGAAAGTGAGCTTCTGAAACTGACCCACACCTTTTCTGCCGGCTCAGAATATATCAGCAGATTAGATGAATCAGTTTTTAAGGCAGCTGTTTATTTTTATAAACGTGGAAATCTCATGAAAGCCCGTGAACTCTTTGAATTGATTGTTAAAGAATCACCGGTTTCGCCTTATACAGCAATGGCCAGAGATTACCTGAATGAAATCAGAAAAAGGAATTCCTGATGAAAAAACTTGGGGTTTTTCTTTTTTTGTTTTTAACCGTGATCTCTGCTTATGGTCAAAAATTGCTGATTCAGATGGATGATAGTCAGACCAATCACCTGAAGGCGTATGGTATTGCATACTGGCAGCTTGAACAGGGTTTAACTATTGAGTGGCTGTTAAATTATAAAGGCGGCAGTTTTCTGATTGATGATAGCCCGGTAACCCGCCAGGAATGTCAGTTGCGTGAAGTGGCATTTTTCCCGGTTTCAACGGGAGACGAAGCTGCAATTAAGCAGGAAATCGCACGGGATGATGTAAACTCAGATGTTGTCAAACTGGAAAAAGCGCCCAAAATTGCAGTTTATTCACCACCCAACACCCTGCCGTGGGATGATGCTGTGACTCTGGCTCTGACTTATGCAGAAATTAAATATGATAAAATCTGGGATAAAGCCGTTCTTGACGGAAAATTAAAAGAGTATGACTGGCTACATTTGCATCATGAAGATTTTACAGGGCAATATGGCAAGTTTTATGCAAATTTTGCAACGGCTCCCTGGTACGTTCGCCAGCAGGCTGAATATGAAGCGTTCGCCACTGAAATGGGTTTCCGTTCGGTCTCAGAAGAGAAAAAAGCTGTAGCGGAAAGAATCAGAGACTATGTTGGTGAAGGCGGATTTATGTTTGCCATGTGCTCAGCTACTGATACTTACGACATTGCACTCGCCTCAATTGGGATCGATATTGCCCCACCTGAATTTGACGGAAGCCCAGCCGATCAGGAGGCCAATAAAAAACTGAAGTTTGGCCGGACGCTGGCCTTTCAGAGTTTTACCCTTAACATGAATGCCTACGAATATGAGTATTCAGATATAGACATCCAGCCCGAAGAAGTTCAGCAACGAAGTCTGAACCAGGCTTCAGACTTTTTCACCCTCTTTGAGTTTTCTGCAAAATGGGATCCGGTTCCAACCATGCTGACCCAGAACCATCGAAAAGTAATCAGAGGTTTTCTGGGGCAAACAACTTTATATAAAAAGAGGTTTGTTAAGCCGAATGTTCTGGTGATGGGAGAATATGAGGGTCGTGATGAAGTTAAATACCTAAACGGAACGTTCGGAAAAGGAACATTTACATTTTATGGCGGTCATGATCCTGAAGATTTCCAGCATGCGGTGGGTGACCCGCCAACCGATTTATCTCTCCATAAAAACTCTCCCGGTTACCGGCTTATTCTGAACAATATTTTGTTCCCGGCAGCAAAGAAGAAAAAACATAAAACGTAAGGTCAGTTACAAGTGACAAGTTGTAAGTTATAAGTCGAGCATAGTGAAGACCCCGAACACTTTCGGGGTTACAAGTCGAACGTAGCGAAGATCCCGAATGTTTATGCCTGATCAGGAACGACCAGCAACTGCTTTTTCGTTTAGACTTGCATGAAAAATTCATCCAATTATGACGTTTTGGTTATTGGTTCCGGAATCGGCGGATTAACGACCGGGGCACTTTTGGCTAAAGCTGGCAAAAAAGTTCTTGTTCTTGAAAAAAACCATCTTCCGGGCGGATGTGTCTCAACCTATCCACGATATGGCTTCAGATTTGAGGCCGGTGCAACTACCCTTATGGGTTTTGACAGGTATCAGCCGATGGAACGTCTTGAACGGGAACTTGGCCTCAAACTAGCCAAAACAAAACTTGAAATTCCCATGACCGTCTGGTTGGATGGAACAAAAATTACCCGGTATGAAAATTTAAATGACTGGATTTCAGAAGCAGAGAATCAATTTGGAAGTTATGCTCAGCGTGATTTTTGGGAACTCTGTTATCAGGTTGCTGCAGATGCCTGGGAGATTTCATATTCAATGCCGTACTTTCCACCAGGGAATTTTAGCGATTGGGTTAATCTGGCAAAACCAAATAATCTCCGTTTCCTGAAATCTTTTCCGTGGTTGTTTAAATCAACCCGTGACGTACTCGAATCATTCGGACTCACCCGAAATAAACGCTTCATGTCCTTCATCAACCAGCAAATGCTGATTGCCAGTCAGGCGTATTCTGATTCTACTCAGTTTTTAGTTGGCGCACCAGTTCTAACCTATACAAATTCCCCAAACTATTATCTCGACGGCGGACTTGTTCAGCTTCCCGATCAGTTAATTGGCCTTATCCGTCAATATGGCGGGGCAATTCATTACCGCCAGGAAGTTTCACATATCCGTCAGAATATTGACGGCTTTGAGTTAACCTGTACAGACGGCAGTGTTTATCATTCAGAAAAAGTAATTTCAAACAGTACAATCTGGAACATGGCTGAGATTGTTGAAAAAGATCAGTGCGGATATTTCAAAAAGCTCAGTGACCGGTTTCAGTTCGGATGGGGAGCTTTTATTGTTAATCTGGGAATCAAAGACCGGTTTGATGAACTTTCAAGTCTGCATCATCAGGTGATTTTTGATGAACCGTTACCTTTTCTCAATTCTGTTTCTGTTTTTGTTTCTGCCAATGACAAACGTGATCAGAGCCGTGCACCGGATGGTTGGAGGGCAGTAAACATTTCAACCCATGATCCGCATCCCCAAATCTGGTTTGGTCTGAGTGATGAAGCGTATGAAGAACGCAAACGTCTGATTGAGGAAGCGATTCTGGATCGCATCAAAATTATGCTGCCACTGAAAGAAAGTGATATCAGAATTCATTTTTCTGCAACTGCAAGGTCATTTGATGAATGGATTGGGAGAAAGCACGGCAGGGTTGGCGGGATTCCTTCTGACGGATTAAAAACCATTTTCAGAATGGCAAGCCCGAGAACTCCAATGAAAAACTTATATATGGTGGGGGATACTACATTCCCGGGACAGGGAATTTCAGCAGTGGCTCAAAGCGGAATCAATACGTTTTTGAGAATTATGGGAGATACTTAAATGGTAAATGGTAAATGGTAAAGTTTAGTGCGGTAAATTAAGGGTTACAATTCAATGTTTACAACTTAAATCTTGAATTATGAATTTAAAGCCTGTAAGGCTGACAGGATTATAGAAAACCGGTACCAATAATCAGATTAAAACCCCGAAGGGGTGACATTATGCAAAGGGATTATTTGAGGATATTTTACAAACCAAACAAAAACAATAACTTGTAATTTAAAATTTAAAATTCAAAATTTTGAATTCATCCTCGGCTCACTTGCCGGTTTTCGATCCCCAGAATAAAAATTGCAGAAATCACCAAACCCGCACCTGCAATTTGTACGATTGACATGGATTCACCAAGGAAAATCCAGGCACTGATGATGGCTGTTACCGGTTCAAATGTTGAAATAATTAAAACCGTTGAAGGTGGCAGAAATTTTAATCCGAGGTAGAAAAATATGTAGGGGAGTACCACTGAAATCAGACTGAAAAATCCAAGAATTCCCCATTCTGAAGAAGTTAAATTCCAGGAAGGCCAGTCGGATGGGGGTTGTAGAACAGCCCAGAAAAGAGCCGCAAACATCATGGTATAAACCAGATTCTGCCACAAATCTGAACCGGCATGGCGGTTTAACTGTCTTCCAATAATTCCCATTGCTGCAAAACAAAAAGCTGAAGCAATTCCAATCGTCATGGCCAATGCTCCGGCATTCAGCAAATCAGTTGACCCGGCACCAACTGCCAGAATACATCCGGCAAGACTCACCAGTAAAGCAGACCACTTCATCCACGAAGCCTTTTCGTCTTTACTCAGAATTCCGTAAACCATAACAATAACCGGCGCTGTGTACTGCAGAATAATTGCAGTTCCAACCGAAGATACATTTATGGTGTAATAGTAAGTGAAGTTCGAAAAACCAACCCCAATAATACCTGCTGCCAGATACCAGCCCATCTTTTTAAAATCCGGTTTTAGCGAAACCGGACGTACAATCGCCAGTACCAAAAGAAAAAGCAAAAACGCAAAAGTTGAACGGGTTTGAACAACCTGCATTACTTTAATATTCTGAGAGAAAAGAAACTGAGCTACGGTTCCGCTGATACCCCAAAAAAAGGCAGCAAGCAAAACGTAGAGAACTCCCCTGGAAGAGTGAACGGGTTGAATCGTCATGGGGAAATGGGAAAGGGGTAAAAATAAAAAAGACTTACTGCCAGCAGTAAGTCTTTTTTACTATTGAAAATCCGATTAGAGGCTGTTGACGTGGGAAGCAATCCGGGCTTTTTTATGAGCCGCATTGTTCTTATGAATCAAACCTTTCTTAGCCAGCTTGTCGATTACAGAAAAGGTAGCACTGAGTACTTCAGGTCCCTTGGCTTTATCTTCGAGGGTAAGAACCTTTTTAATCGCTGTTCTCATTTCGCCAATATCAGAACGGTTTGCTTCGTTCCGCTTAATAGTTTGGCGCATGCGTTTTTTTGCTGATTTATGACTTGGCATTTGTGTTTCCTGCTTCGTTCCGAAAAATGAACTGCAAATATAGACCCGTTTTTTACTGAAAGCAAGGTCGTGTCAATGAAATTTATAACAACTTTCCGGACCTTCTTAATCAGCTTTCAAAATGAGGGTTCCATACGCAGGCAATGTTCCGTCAAAATCAGTAAATGTTTCACCTGTCAGAACGTTTTTCCAGGTTTGCTGCTTCAGTGCTGCCGGAAATGAAACGGGTTGGTTTGAATTTCTAACATTTACAATAAATATTACGGTTTCAGTAGCTGTGCTTCTTTTCAGGCGTAAAACAGCCGATGTTGAAAAACTTTCTTTCGTGCCTGATTTAACTGCAGTGCTGGTTTTATAAAAGGAGACCAACTTCCGGTAATAATTTTGAATGGATCGATTCTTTGACCAGTCAATGACACTTTTTTCAAAAATATTCTGTGTTACTGAAATGCCGGTTTCCTGTCCGTTATAGAACAAGGGAACGCTTCCAAAGGCCAAAGTGGCTGCTGAAGCTGCCTGAGCACCTGCAAGTCCGCCAAAAAGGTTTGGGGGTGGTTGATCCCACGATGTTTCATCATGATTGGTTGTAAATCTCAATTTATGACTTCCGGCTGGCAAGGCTGAGAGTTCATTCTGATCAGAAAAAATCAGATTGGTTGCTGGAATGCCTCCGGTTTTGAAAACATTTTTCAGGTCAGTGTAAAAATTCCAGCTGTAATTCATTTTGAAACCGCTTGAAAAATGGGTTGTTTTTGATCCTTCTGCCAGTAAAATGAGATTGGATTTTACTTTTTTAAGTTCAGTTATGGCCTGTTTCCAGAAATCATCAGGAACCATATCTGCTGCATCACACCTGAATCCGTCAATATCAGCATTTGAAATCCAGAATTTCATTGAGTTAATCATTTCCAGGCGCATCTCTGTGTTTGAAAAATTCAGATCGGCCACATCGGCCCAGTTTGTCCCGGCCGGAATGATAATATTTCCTGCACCATCCTGGGTGTACCAGTTTTTGTGGGCAGTTATCCAGGGGTTATCCCAGGCAGTGTGATTGGCAACCCAGTCAATAATCAAGGCCATATCCCGTTTATGACATTCACTGACCAGATTTTTCAGATCTGCAAGGGTTCCAAAATCCGGATTGACCTCCTGATAGTTCTTTACAGCATAGGGCGAACCGTATGTGCCATTCTTTTTAATTTGTCCGACCGGGTGGATTGGCATCAGCCAGATCGTATTGATTCCCATGTTTT
Organism: Bacteroidota bacterium; assembly: GCA_020161835.1. Taxonomy (GTDB): domain Bacteria; phylum Bacteroidota; class JABWAT01; order JABWAT01; family JABWAT01; genus JAFLBE01. The sequence continues at coordinate 59,328 of JAIUNL010000007.1, forward strand.
TAAGCGAATCCAACCGGCTGACAATTCCGTTCAGGGTTCCGGCCTGACTGAAATTTCTCACCAGAATTTCGTACATGATAATATTTTCTGTTGCAATGACAGGACCCGAAATGGGCACCTTGTTTTCTGATGCCGCGGGGTTTGATTCCTCTTTGCAGGAGTAAGTCAGGATAGAAGAAATCAGTATTAAGGATAAAAGGAAGCGATTGAATGTCATTTTTGTCCCTTATTTTCCGGAGAAGATGAATGAAGTTACATCTATTACAATGTGTAGTAATTTAGTCCAAAAAACCGGAAGTGTCAACTGAAGAATAGGTGAGTTCGGTTAGGAAAATTATATTTAAAAGACTCAGTTCCATTTATCGTTTTCTACTGCCATTCTTTTTATTCTCAATTGAGAAACCTATCTTCACCGGATTACGTTTTAGAGAATTATGAAGACAATAACTGCCCCAACTGCCCCTGTTAAAAAATCAAACATCATTATTCATGGTGCCCGGGTTCATAATCTGAAAAATATTGATCTTGAACTTCCAAGAAATAAATTTATTGTAGTAACCGGTGTTTCGGGGTCAGGCAAATCATCACTGGCATTTGATACGTTATATGCAGAAGGTCATCGTCGATACGTTGAGTCACTCAGTGCCTATGCCCGCCAGTTTCTATCAAGAATGGAAAAACCTGATGTAGATTTTATTCAGGGAATTTCACCTGCAATGGCTATTCAGCAGAAAACGAATACCCGCAACCCCCGTTCAACTGTTGGAACCACAACCGAAATTTACGATTACCTCCGCCTTTTATTTTCCCGGATCGGCCATACCTTCTGTACCCAATGCGGAAAGGAAGTAACAAAAAATTCACCCAAACATGTGGTTGATTTTTTAAAAACCTTGCCGATGGAAGCAAAAGCTTATCTTATGTTTCCGCTTCACGAACATAAAGGGAAAAACCTTGATGCAGAACTAGATGTGTTGCGTGATCGTGGTTTTTTCAGAATTGTGGTGGGTGAAGAAGTTATTGATCTGAACGAAACTAAAAAAGTGAAATCCAAAAAGGATGATATTTTTGTTCTGGTTGACCGGATAAAAATAAGTGAAGACAGCTTTGATGATTCCCGTTTTACAGATTCTGCAGAAACGTCAATGCGTGAAGGAATGGGTCGTTGCGCTGTTCGTGTTTTGGGCGGAGTAACTGTTTTGTTTTCCGAAGCATTTGAGTGTGCCTCCTGTAAATTGGCTTATACTGAGCCTGAACCCCAGATGTTCAGTTTTAATAATCCGTATGGTGCCTGCCCCGAATGTCAGGGTTTTGGTAATACTATGGGTGTTGATCTCGATCTGGTTATTCCCGATACAACAAAATCACTGTCAGAAGGAACCATCCATCCGTTTACGACTCCCGTTCACTTCCATTATCAGACACAACTGCTTGATTTTTGCCGTAAGGAAGGTATTTCTATCTCAACACCTTGGTTTTTACTCGATGAAGACCAGAAGCAAAAGGTTAAAAAGGGCGGGAAAGGGTATATCGGAATTGATGGATTTTTCCAGGAATTAAAAGAGAAAGCCTACAAAATTCACTATCGGGTGTTGCTAAGCCGTTATCGTGGATATACAACATGCCCAACTTGTCAGGGCAGCCGTATCAGACCGGATGCCCTGAACATCCGGATTCATGAAAAAACAATTCATGATATCACCAAAAAGACAATCCGTACTGCATTTACCTGGGTCAGCGAGCTTCAGTTATCTGAGTATGAAAATGAAATTGCGAAAACTATTATTTACGAGCTTAAAAAACGTCTGAAATATCTGAATGATGTGGGTTTGCATTATCTCACACTAAACAGACTTTCAAACTCGCTTTCTGGCGGTGAATCTCAACGGATAAACCTTGCAACCAGTTTGGGCAGTTCACTTGTCGGTTCTCTTTATATTCTGGATGAACCGTCGATCGGACTTCATCAACGTGACAGCGAACGGCTTATCAAAATTCTGAAAGCACTGCAAAAAATCGGCAACACAGTTTTGGTGGTTGAACATGATTCTGAAATCATGATGGCTGCTGATCACATTGTGGATATGGGTCCGAAAGCAGGTGAACATGGCGGGGAAGTGGTTTTTTCGGGGACTTTACCTGATTTGCTGAAACATGAAACATCACTGACCGGATTGTATCTATCCGGAAGAAAAAAAATTCCTGTTCCTGAAGTCAGAAGGCCGCCATCACCTTTGGTTTTAACCGTTCAGGGTGCCATGCAGAATAATTTGAAGCGGTTAACAGTCGACATACCGCTGAGGAATTTTGTTTGCGTAACCGGTGTCTCGGGTTCTGGTAAATCAACCTTGATTCACTCGATTGTTTATGCTGCACTTAAAAAAGAACGTGGTGGTTACAATGATAAAATCGGCCGTTACCAGACCATGTTTGGAACTGAACATATCCAACACGTAGAAATGGTAGATCAGTCACCGATCGGGAAAACTCCCCGGTCAAATCCTGTTACCTATCTGAAAATTTACGATGACATCCGGAATACTTTTGCCTCACTTCCGCAGGCTGAACTTAGAAGTTATACACCCGGAACATTTAGCTTCAACGTACCCGGCGGTCGTTGTGAAGCCTGTTCGGGTGACGGAATCCAAACCATCGAAATGCAGTTTCTTGCTGATGTTCAGCTTATCTGTGAATCCTGTAACGGTAAAAGATTTAAAAAAGAAGTTCTTGAAGTTAGGCTGAACGGGAAAAATATTGCCGATGTTCTCAGTATGACCGTTGAAGAAAGCCTTCATTTTTTTACAAAACACAAAAGAACACGTCAGAGACTTCAGATTCTGATGGATGTAGGATTAGGTTATCTTCGTCTTGGTCAAAGTGCTTCAACTCTGTCGGGTGGTGAAGCTCAGCGATTAAAACTGGCAAGCCATCTAACCGAAGAACGTTCTGAACCCACACTTTTTTTCTTTGATGAACCTACTACCGGACTTCATTTTGAAGACATTGGGAAACTGATTGATTGTTTTCAGCGACTGATTAATCACGGCCACGGCGTCATTGTTATTGAGCACAATCTTGAAGTCATAAAATGCGCCGATTGGGTCATTGATCTGGGTCCGGAAGGTGGAGATGAAGGCGGAAATATCGTTGCCATCGGAACCCCCGAACAAGTTGCTGAAAATCCGGCCAGTTTCACCGGAAAATACCTTCGGGAGTATTTGGGGAAGTAGAAAAAGTTATAAGTTACAAGTGACAAGTTACAGGTTATAAGTGAAATCCTGCAAATAAAACAAATTAGTTTCATGGAAGAATTAAATTCCCCTCCTTCTCAAGGAGGGGTGGCGTAGCCGGGGTGGTTTGGTTGTTTAAGTTTTTTTACAATTCCCGCACTGTGCATAGGAAGGGAAACAAATTTCAATTTTGCCTTTAATGCCCAACGGGCTGACATGATTGTAGCAAACCAATAACAAAGTAATAAAAACCCCGAAGGGATGACATTATATTCCAGTCAAAATTCGCTATCCGCAATTCGATATCCCCCATCCGCCATTCGCCATTTCATACCGTAAATCCATTATTTCATTCCTTCCCTTTTTATTTTCATCCTTTACAGTATTCAGATTTGAAATCGAATTCCTAGATTTGTGAAAAATGGAATCAACAGTGAAACAATCTTTTATCTTCGCTATTATCTTCGGTCTTTTTATAACTTCCTGCAGTTCAACAAAAGAAATTCCCGCTGAAATAAAACTACAGAAACTGCTCAGCGAAACAGTGGATAATGAAGAAATCTTCGGTGTTGTTGCAACCGTTGAAAAAGGGGATAATTCTTTTTCCTGGACAGGCTCTGCAGGTAACCTGACGGCTGATAAACCCTTTTTCATTGCCAGTACAACCAAATTGTATATTACTGCTGTCCTTCTGAAACTTCGTTCAGAAGGCAGAATTTCACTTGACGATAAAATTTCAAAGTATCTTCGTCAGGAAACCTTGTTTGGTTTACATGTTCTGAAAGGCACTGAGTATTCAGATTCAATCACCATTCGGCAGTTGATGGCTCAAACCTCAGGCCTGCCCGATTATTTCCAACAGGAAAAAAGTGATGGCAGCAGTCTGGAAAAAGAACTTTCAGCTGGCAAAGACCAATCCTGGGATGTTGAAACTGTTTTGGCAGAATCAAAAAAAATGAGTCCGCATTTTAAACCGGGTGAAAAGGGAAAGGCATTTTATTCGGATACCAATTACCAATTGTTGGGAAAAATAATTGAAAAGGTAACCGGACTTCCAATAAAAGCTGTTTTTTCTGAATTCATCTTTAAACCTCTCAACCTGAAACAGACTTATCTTTATTTTGATAGTTCTGACACCCTTCCGGCAAAACTGTATTTTGAAAAACGGGAATTAAACATACCGAAAGCGATGGTTTCATTTGGTCCGGATGGAGGAATCGTTTCAACTTCAGCCGAAACCATGATTTTTCTGCGTGCATTTTTTGCAGGAAGGTTTTTTCCGGTGAAGGATTTGAAGGAAATCCAGCAATGGAATGACATTTTTTTTCCGCTGGAATATGGAATTGGAATTTCAAGATTTAAGCTTTCGTGGTTTTTCTCACCTTTTAGCCCTATCCCTGAAATCATGGGTCATTCTGGGTTATCGGGTGCTTTTGCCTTTTATTGTCCTGAAAAGGATTTGTACATGACCGGAACGGTTAACCAGGTTGCAAGTCCTGATGAATCATTTAAACTGATGATTAAGATCTTGGGGGAGTTTTGAAGTCAGGAGTCAGGAGTCAGGAGTCAGGAGTCAGGAGTCAGGTGGTAATTTAGCCTTGTAATCTATTGACTTCAATTCAAAATTTAAAATTTAAAATTTGCTTCGCAGAACTATCGTTTCAAAATTCGGTATACGCCATTCGCCATTCGTAATTCGTAATTCGCCATTCGCCATTCACCCCCACACTTTCCCCTTTCTTTATAACCATATCTTAATTACTCCGGACTGTTTTTTTTCCTACTTTAACGCTGTACGCATTCTGTTCAAACCCGGAGGCTTTTATGTTAACCGAACTTGAAAAATGGTACGAAGACCAGGTTTCGAGGTACGAAGACGTACTCGAATCTTTACGCAGTCAAAATCCGGCAATTACAAAGAATTTAATACCGTGTCTTCCTCATATTGATCCTGACTATTTTAAGCCAGGAAATTTCAGAGTTATGCACTTAGGACTTAATTCCTATCTGAGTGCAAAGGAGTATCCGCCTGAATTCGTGAAATATGAATTCATGGAGCATGAAGATTGGTGGAAGGAACATATAAACGAAAAAATCTGGCATCATCATTACCAGATGAATCACGTGAACCAGATTGTGAAAAAGTATTTTTATGAACCGGCGGAATTTCGAACGAATGTGATCAAGATTTATCTGGGCAGTTCAGTCGGACAAAAAGATTTTTCAGTTGCAAAACAGGTAAAAGAACTTGCGAAGAAACAGACATGGGAAGAGTTTGATCTGCTTCATGAGCAAAAATTGCTTCCGAATCTCATTTTTTGTTATAAGCCGTATGTCTGGGAGGTGATAAACGGTTACATCAAGTCAAGATTTCATTCTGAAACACTTGAGTTGGAAAAAAATCATCTGATTTTGTCGGGTTCCGGGGATTGGAAGGTGGTGGTGGTACAGTTGGTGAAAGAAAGTTCGATCCTTGGCTTAACCGATCAGACCAATATTGAACACGTAATGAAGCACCACATCCGGTCAATGGAAGGGCATTTGCTCCCAAGGCATCTCGCACCGAAATGACACTTTAAAGTATCATGAAACCGCATCTGTAATATTATAACAGGAGAAAAAGATATGTTAATCCGATCAATTCGCCGTCTGCTTTCGATTCCCGGGCTTCTGACTTTACTTCTTTTACTTACCGGTGCCTTACCGGCATGGGCTAACCCTGAAGGTGGTGAAGCCAATCTGGTAATTCCTGATCTGAGCTCGGTTTCTTTTCTGGGAATTGATGGATGGACGTTACTCTCCTGGGGAATTCTGATTTGTATCGGCGGATATTTATTCGGATTCATCATTTTCCGTCAACTTCGTGAAGCTCCTGTTCATCAGTCGATGCGTGAAGTATCTGAACTGATTTATGAAACCTGTAAAACGTATCTGATTACTCAGGGTAAGTTTATTCTGATTCTTGAAGCGTTTATTGCCGTTGTCATCGTTTTTTATTTTGGATATCTGAGGGAATTCCCGGCAGAACGGGTGCTCATCATTCTGGCATTTACGCTGGTTGGAATCGCCGGAAGTTATGGCGTTGCCTGGTTCGGTATCCGGGTAAATACTTATGCCAACTCCCGTACTGCGTTTGCATCCTTAAAAGGTGATCCGCTTCCGGTTTTTCTGATCCCTTTGAAATCGGGAATGAGTATCGGTATGATGCTGATCAGTGTTGAACTTTTTATGATGCTCTGTATTTTACTTTTTGTTCCCAATGAATATGCAGGACCGTGTTTTATCGGGTTTGCAATCGGTGAATCTCTGGCTGCTGCTGCCCTTCGTATCGCCGGCGGGATTTTTACCAAAATTGCTGACATTGGTTCTGATCTGATGAAAATTGTCTTCAACGCAAAAGAAGACGATGTGAGAAACCCTGGTGTGATTGCCGATTGTACCGGTGACAATGCCGGTGATTCTGTCGGACCGACTGCAGACGGATTTGAAACATACGGTGTAACCGGTGTTGCACTGATTACATTTATCATGCTTGCCGTTCCTGATGCAATGAATCAGGTTTCTCTGCTCGTTTGGTTGTTCGTTATGCGGATTCTTATGGTCATGACTTCTGGTTTAGCTTACGGAATCAATCACTGGATTACCATGGCCATTTATAAAAACCACACCAAAGTGGATTATGAAAAACCGTTGACCAGTTTAGTCTGGCTTACTTCCTTATTGTCAATCGCCGTAACCTTCCTCATCTCTATGATTTTAATTCCTGATCTGGGTGACGGAACCCTCTGGTGGAAACTTTCATGCGTGATTACCTGCGGAACGATTGCCGGTGCTTTGATTCCTGAACTCGTAAAAGTGTTCACTTCAACTCACTCCCGGCACGTTCAGGAAGTGGTTCAGGCTTCAAGAGAAGGTGGCGCCTCCCTTAACATTCTTTCCGGTTTTGTTGCCGGTAATTTCAGTGCTTACTGGTTAGGCTTTACCATCATTGCCTTGATGGGAATTGCCTATTTCATCAGTTCCTTTGGCTTTGGTCAGCTTATGATTGCTCCGGCCGTGTTTGCCTTTGGTCTGGTTGCTTTTGGTTTTCTGGGGATGGGTCCGGTTACAATTGCAGTGGATTCATACGGACCTGTAACTGATAACGCACAATCCATTTTTGAATTGTCGATGATTGAAAACATTCCGGGAATCAAAGCCGAATTGAAAAAAGATTATGGTTATGATGTCGATTTCGAAAAATCGAAACTCTTCCTTGAGGAAAACGATGGGTGCGGAAACACATTCAAAGCAACAGCCAAACCGGTTCTGATCGGAACTGCCGTTGTGGGCGCAACCACTATGATTTTTACCATAGTGGTTCTGCTGACCGACGGTTTAACAATCAACATTGACAAACTTTCCATACTTCATGCTCCATTTCTGCTCGGTTTGATTGCCGGTGGTGCTGTGATTTACTGGTTTACCGGCGCTGCAACTCAGGCCGTTTCAACCGGTGCCTATCGTGCCGTTGAATTCATCAAACGAAACATGAACGTCAACAGTGATGCAAAAGCTTCAGTTGAAGACAGCAAGAAAGTGGTTGAAATCTGCACGAAATATGCCCAAAAGGGAATGTTCAATATTTTCCTTGTTGTACTGTTCAGTACGTTGTCATTTGCGTTTCTCGAACCGTATTTCTTTATCGGTTACCTGATTTCAATTGCGCTTTTCGGACTTTTTCAGGCCATTTTCATGGCGGATGCCGGTGGTGCCTGGGATAACGCCAAGAAAATTGTGGAAACTGAACTCCATGAAAAGGGAACTGAACTCCATGCTGCAACCGTGGTGGGTGATACCGTTGGTGATCCGTTCAAAGACACGTCATCTGTTGCCATGAACCCGGTGATTAAGTTTACAACCCTTTTTGGCTTGCTGGCCGTTGAACTGGCTGTAAATATGACGAAAGAAAGCGGATCGGGAATTACCACAGCAATTGCTGCTGTATTCTTTGTGATTTCGGTTGTCTTCGTCTGGCGTTCTTTCTATGCCATGAGAATTGAAGCCTGATTTTTGAACTTTCTTTTTCCTGGATGTCATCCCGGCCGGCGAGCCGGGATCCATCCCACCGGAAATAAGAAATGTTCATCCTGTTTTACCAACCCGATCCTGACCAGACCGGGTTTATTTTCTAACCAAACCGACAAACCATGGAGTGACCACCATGTCTTTTGCTTTAACCAATCCGCTAACCCTGCTGACAGGGAAAGACCCGCATGAATTTAACCGTCAGGATTTCCTCAATATTCTGGCTTCCCGTCAGATTGAAAGAATTACTTTCCATTACACGGCTCTTGACGGAAAACTCAAAGAATTAAAAATCCCGGTACAAAACCGAAAGCAAGCTGAACGGATTCTTGCCAGTGGTGAACGGGTAGATGGGTCGTCTTTATTCAAAGGACTTGTAGATACCGCTGTTTCTGACCTTTACGTCATCCCTGATTATAAAACTGCTTTTTTAAGTCCGTTTGATCCGGGCAGTCTGGATTTTATTTGCAGATTTATCAACCGGAATGGCGAACGGGTTCCGTTTGCACTTGATAATATTTGTTTCAAAGCCCACGAAACCTTCAAAAAAAATACAGGTTTTGAACTTCACGCTTTAGGTGAACTTGAATTTTTCCTGCTTCGTGATGAGCCTAAACATTTGTATCCGAACCCGAAACAACGGGGCTACCATGCTACCTCTCCTTTTGCAAAATCGGGTGAAGTTCTCAACGAAATGCTGAACCATATTTCTGCCATAACCGGCGCTGTAAAATATGGTCATTATGAAGTGGGTTATGTTGAAAAGCTAGCCAGCGATAACCCTGAAATTGACGGCAAACAGGCTGAACAGGTTGAAATTGAGTTTCTCCCTGTTCCGGTCGACGAAATGGGTGATCATCTGGTTCTTGCCCGGTGGATCATCAGAAACGTGGCCTATAAACACGGCATGGTGGCAACCTTTACCCCCAAACTTGAAGAAGGCGTGGCCGGATCTGGTCTTCATGTTCACATGGCCGTTATGAAAAACGGTAAAAATCTAATGGTTAAGCCGGATGGTGCTTTGTCTGATGAAGCAATGAAGGTCATGGGCGGACTTTGCAGGTACGCCAACTCCCTGACGGCTTTCGGGAATACGGTTTCTTCTTCCTATCTCAGGCTGGTTCCTGATCAGGAAGCACCAACACGGGTTTGCTGGAGTGACATGAACCGGAGTGCGATGGTTCGGGTTCCGCTTGGATGGTCAAACGTCAGGGATTTATCTAAACTGGTAAACCCGGCACAAACTGAAGATTTTCACGATACAGACAGCCGGCAAACTGTTGAACTCAGAACCGGTGATGGAAGTGCTTTTGTCCATTTGTTGCTGGCAGGAATTACAATGGCCGCTGAATCTGGTCTTGCAGATCCGGATGGCGTAAAAACGGCTGAAAAACTTTACGTCAGAGGAAATATTTTTGAGGATAAGGAAACCTGGAACCGGCTAACTCCTTTGCCGAAATGTTGTGTGGAATCCTCAAAATTGCTGGTTGAAAAACGGGAATTGTATGAGAAGGATGGCATTTTCCCGCCAAGTATGATTGACTATCTGTCAAAGCAACTTGCAGCAGAATATGATGAACAATTAAACCGGCAATTGTCTTCACTTCCGCCAGATGAAAGGCTTAGGGAAACCAGAAAAGTTCTGCACAAAGATTTGCACCTGCACTGAGCAAAGTGACTAATTTCAACTTTTCTGAATAAAAAACGATAATGTCATCCCGGACTTGATCCGGGATCCATCCCGCTGTGCGATTTTGACCTCGTCCTTAGGTCACTGAGCGAAATCGAAGTGCTAAATTCGACCCTCGGTCACTGAGCAAAGTCGAAGTGCTAACTTCTTCCCACCGAAAAAGATTAAGGTACCTATTGATATTAAACCGACAGTGGTGTAATTTGCCTTTATAATATTTTCCACAAAAATCGGATCGGAGAGGTTATGTATCGGATTGGATTAATCGGAATGGGAATCATCGGCCAGCGATACATTGATATTGTTCTCAAGAGCGGACATCAGCTTGCCGGAGTTGCCGGATCCTCTGCCCATTCTTCCACTGTTTATGCTGACCTGTATGATACCAAACCCTTTCAAAGCTGGAATGAACTCGTCAATTCTCCTGCTATTGATATTGTCATCAACAATACACCGAATCATCTTCACTTTGATGTGAACATGGAATGCCTGAAACTGGGTAAACCTATCTATGCGGAAAAGCCACTGGGCCGTTCCACCCAGGAAACACGGACAATGATTGATTCCCTCAAAACCAAACTGGTGCCGAACGTTGTCAATTATAACCGGAGAGGATTTCCGGCCGTTCAGCAAATTAAATCAATGATTGAATCGGGTGAATTGGGAGATATTTTACTCATACGGGGAAATTACCTGCAGGATTGGCTTCTTTTCCCGCAAACCTGGAATTGGCGTGTTGATCCTGCAAACGGAGAGGTGTCACGTGCACTTGCAGACATTGGGTCACACCTGATTGATATGTCTTTGTTTGTTACTGGGCTGACCCCGAGATCGGTCTTTTATGAAAAGCAAACTTTGATTCCCATGCGGAAAAAGCCAAGTGGTGAGTGGATCAAAATCGAAAATGAAGATTACGGAACACTGATGATGCGCTTTACCAATGGTGCTCAGGGGATTTTTACGTTCTGCCAAACCTCTGCCGGACATATCGGTTCTGATATGTGGGTCGAAATTTCGGGAACCAGAAAAGGCTTGCTATGGCGTGAACGTGAGGAAGACAAGATTATTCTGAAAAAATATAATGACGAAGATGAAGTAATTCCGGTTGAACCCTCTCAGTACAATACTCATGGGCAGTTTGAAGTCTTCAAGAGTTTTATTGACTGGATTGATGGCGGTACAAGCGGACCTGCTGCCACCTTCACTGACGGACACTTTCAGGTTTATCTCATGGAACTGGCCATGAAATCTGCAGAATCAGGCACCTGGCAGGATGTAAGATTTAAGGGGTAGAATCAAAGAGTAATGGTTAATGGTGAATGATTAAGGATTAATGGGGGATTAAATAAAACTTGAATTGTTGAATTTATCCTGTATATCCTGAACATCTCTGTTTAAACCGTATTTCCTATCCGTGTAAATCCGTGCAATCAGCGGGAGAACTGTCTTTCTCCGTCCGGGATTTCAGGTTGGGATTTTCAAAACACCAAACCACCCCGCCTACGGTACCCCTCCTTAAAGGAGGAGGGGAATTAATATGAAATTACCTAAAAACAAACAGCAATTTCATTATTAACCATTTACAAATCACCCTTCCGGCTAATTCTTCTAACTTCCAACTTCTAAGCTTCTATCTTCTGATTTTAACAAAATTCCGCTTCCCGGCTTTAATAATTTTTTCTCCGCCTTCAGCCAATTGAAAGTTCGGATCTGAAATTTTCTCACCATTGACCGTAACCCCGCCACCCTGAATTAGTCTTTTTGCTTCACCTTTCGAAGGCACAAATCCACAATCAACCAGAAGTTGTGTCAATGAAAAAACTCCGTTTTCATAAACCACGTTCATTTCAGAAATATCATCAGGAACGTCTTTTTTGATGAACAGTGTATCAAATTTTTCTTCAGCTTTTACTGAAGTTTCTTCATTATAATAAACTTTCACAATTTCCCTGGCAAGTAGCCGTTTTGCATTCCGGGGATCAGATGAAATCAGAGGTTTTAATTCTTCAAGTTTGGCCGTCGGATAGTTTGTACAAAGAACAAACCAGTTAAAAATTGAGTTATCCGGTATGGAAAGGGTTTTCCCATACATATCAAAAGGTTCTTCGGTGATGCCAATATAATTATTCAGTGACTTAGACATTTTCTCAACGCCGTCAGTCCCTTCAAGAATTGGCATAGTCAGAATACACTGAGGTTCCTGTCCGTTTGCACGCTGAAGTTCACGGCCGACAAGCAGGTTGAACTTCTGATCGGTTCCGCCAAGTTCAATATCCGATTTGATTGCAACTGAATCCTGAGCCTGTGCTAACGGATAAAGGAATTCATGAAGAGAAATAGGTTGTTCGGCGTTAAACCGCTTATGAAAATCATCCCGTTCCATCATTTGAGAAACGGTAAATTTGGCAGAAAGCTTAATCACATCCTCAAAAGACATTTTCCCCAGCCAGTCGGAATTGTGTATTATTTCCAGTTTGGATGAATCGAGAATTTTCGTAGCCTGTTCGGTGTAACTTTTTCCGTTGATCCGGGTTTCTTCAAGAGTCAGTGGAGGACGGGTTTTGCTTTTTCCCGATGGGTCACCGATCATCCCGGTAAAATCACCGATGATCAGGATGGCATGATGACCCAAATCCTGAAACTGACGCATTTTGCGCAGAATGACGGCGTGACCAATGTGCAGGTCTGGTCGTGACGGATCACACCCGAGTTTTACGATAATTGGTTTGCCGGTAGCAGCAGACCTTTCGAGTTTTTTTACAAGTTCTTCTTCCGGAATGATTTCTGAAACGCCACGGCGGATCAGATCCATTTGTTCATTAATTGAAGGAAATTTTAAATTCATCAGCCTTTTTCCCGTCTTGCACGGTCTAATTCACGTTTAACTTCTCGGTCTTTAATATCGTCACGTTTATCGTGCAGTTTTTTACCTTTGCAAATACCAAGTTCAACCTTGGCAATTCCCTTTGAATTGAAATATATTTTTAAAGGAACAAGAGTAAATCCTTCTTTTTCAATTTTGGATTTGATCTTGGTGATTTCTTTCGTGTGCAGCAGGCACTTCCGGCTTCTTAACGGATCATGATTGCTGTAACTTCCCATTTCGTAAATGGAAACGTGCATCCCGATGATAAATACTTCACCATTTATAATTCTGGCGTAGGCATCACTAAGATTGGCTTTTCCCTCCCGAAGTGATTTTACTTCAGTTCCCTGAAGCACAAGCCCGGCTTCGAGTGTATCCTCTATGGAATATTCGTGCCTTGCACGTCGGTTATCGATATGAATCTGACGAGTTTCTTTTGACATAAGGCGCCAAAGGTAAAAATTTATTCGGACGAAAAAAAGGTAACAAGAGATAAGTGATCAGTTACAGGTCATATATTTTTAAAATCCGGATTTTTTAAGTTTTGGATAATAATAAAAACCACAACCAGCCCCTTTCTGTCATCAGGCGGATTTAATACTTTTAAAAAGGGAAAGGGCGCTTTGTCACTTTTCATTTACCAATTACATTTACTAAAAAACGGGCACTTCGACTCCGCTCAGTGACCGTTTTCCACACTTATCACCCCGTATACGTTTTGGGATCTTCGCTTCACTCGTCCTGTAACTTATCACTTGTAACTATTTCGTACCCCGTATCACGTACCACTTTCCGTCCCCTATGGCATTCCGGATAAAAAATTGTTACATTCACAACGGGAGCCAAAATGAAACCACTTCTTTTTTCAAAAACCCTGATCAAGGCTCTGCGGAACCTGATTCGGTACCGCAAGATTACCAATTCTATGGTTCTTGACTATCCACCTTTGAGGCGATGGGTATCTGAATCTTCAAAATCACGGACAGGGCTTGCAGAGAGGATTCAAAATTATGCTGTGATTTCCTTATTTATTGGTGAAAATCTCTGCATTTTAAGAAACTCACCCATGACCCGCCAGGAAGAAAAGAGAATTCTGTATTTCAGTGCATCTTTACCGGTGTTTGACGATTTTTTTGAAAGTGAGAACCGTGACTTTTCCCGGATTTTAAGGTTGATGAACCACCCGGAAACCATCGTTCCGGAAACCCCTGATGAATCATTATTTGTGCAGTTGATTACCGAACTGATTCAGAACGTACCCGATCCAACTTTATTCAGATCATGGTTCCTGAAATTATTCGAATCTTTTCGGGAAAGTGAGTTTCTTGGATCCGATTCAATTACTGAGCCGGATATTGAAAGAATAACCTGGGAAAAAGCAGCTTTTTCTTCACTTTGTATCCGGGCACTTCTTGATCATCAGATGATTCAGGGTGAAGAAATGGCAATCTTTTACCAGGCCGGTACCATTCAGTTTTTAGATGACATTGTTGACGTTTATGATGATTACCATTCGGGGTTGCATACTCTTGCCACAAAAAATCCCAATTGCCGCTATCTCAGAACAAGGCTGCATTCCGAAATTAAGAAAACGGTTAAAGCTTTTAGAAGTCTTTCTGTTAATTCTCAGCTTTTGCGTGTTTATTTCGATATGATGTCTTTTGCTTTTTCAATGGGTTATGTTTGTCTCGATCAATATGAGGCGGTTCAGGGTCGTTCAAGAGATTTGAACTTAAGTAAAGCTCCCAGAAAGAAAATGAAATTTAGTTTGTCCTCACCCCCAAATCTGTTCCGTGCCATTGCGCATTCTTATCGCCATCCCATCCGTTAGATTCCCAAATACTGTTGTGTCTGGTCAGATAGGAAATCCGGTCGGATTTTACTATCTTTGCACCTCTTTTTATAGCAGGAAACCAGGTACCAGGTGAGCATGTCCACTATCCGAAATTTTTGTATCGTCGCCCATATTGACCACGGTAAATCAACGCTGGCTGACCGGCTGCTTGAATTTACCGGTGCTGTAACCAAACGTGAAATGAAAGCCCAGCTTCTTGATGATATGGATCTGGAGCGGGAAAAGGGCATTACCATCAAGGCTCACGCCATTCAGATGAAGTATTTATCCAAAAAGAGAAATATACTTTACACATTTAATCTGATTGATACTCCCGGTCACGTAGATTTTACTTACGAAGTTTCACGTTCACTTGCTGCCTGTGAAGGTGCAATTTTAATTATTGATGCCTCTCAGGGTGTAGAAGCCCAAACCATTTCAAACCTCTATCTGGCCATTGATGCCGGACTTGAAATCGTACCTGTTGTCAACAAAATTGATCTTCCCGCTGCTGATATTCCAATGGCAAAGGGTGAAGCCATCAGCCTGATTGGTTGCGCCGAAGAAGATATTATTGCAGTTTCAGCAAAAGAGGGAATCGGGATTGAAGAACTTCTTGAGCAAATTATTGATAAAGTTCCGCCACCGAAGGAAGCCATTGAAAATCCGCTGAAAGCGTTGATTTTCGACTCAACTTTTGATGCCTTCCGGGGTGCCATTGCTTACATCCGGGTTTTTGAAGGAACATTGAAAAAAGGGGATAAGATTAAATCTTATGCCACCGGAAAAGCATATTACGCTGATGAAATTGGTGTTCTTGGACTGAAACGGGTTCCAACTGAAATCCTGGTTGCCGGTGAGGTCGGGTATATCATCGGAAATATTAAAGAAGTAGCTGATACGAAAGTTGGCGATACGCTAACGCATGTTGACCGCCCCGCAACCGAGCCTATCGAAGGGTATAAAGAAGTTAAACCCATGGTTTTTGCCGGGGTTTATCCGACAAATTCTGATGATTTTGAAGACCTCAGAGCTTCTCTTGATAAACTCAGTCTCAATGATGGTTCACTTTTTTATGAACCGGATACGTCTGCTGCACTCGGATTCGGATTCCGCTGCGGATTTCTTGGTCTTCTTCACATGGAGATTATCCAGGAACGGCTGACCCGTGAATATAATATGGATATTATCACCACGGTTCCAAACGTGGAATATATGGTGTACACCATTGACGGAAAAGTCACCAAAGTTGATAACCCGGCACATCTTGCCAATCCATCCAGTATTGAGCATATCGAAGAACCTTTTATTAAAGCGCAGATAATTACACCCGAAGAATACATCGGTGCAATTATGCAGCTTTGTATTGATCGTCGTGGAGAATGGCTGAATACTCATTACATCGGTGCAAGCCGGGTGGATATGACCTTTTACTTACCTTTGGGTGAGGTGATTTTTGATTTTTACGATAAATTGAAGTCAATCAGCCGGGGTTATGCTTCTTTTGATTATGAGGTACATGGTTACCGGCCATCGCATGTAATTAAACTGGACATCATGCTGAACGGTGAAATTGTGGATGCACTTTCCATGATTGTTCACCGTGACAAAGCTTATGACTGGGGCAGAAAACTGACCGGGAAACTTAAAGACCTCATCCCACGTCAGATGTTTGAAATTGCAGTTCAGGCTTCAGTTGGGTCAAAGGTCATTGCCCGTGAAACGATTAAAGCAATGAGAAAGAACGTACTTGCCAAGTGTTACGGTGGTGACATCAGCCGGAAACGAAAACTTCTTGAAAAACAAAAAGAAGGCAAGAAACGGATGAAGCAGGTTGGTAATGTTGAAATTCCGCAGGAAGCCTTCCTTGCTGTTCTTTCAATGGACGACAAGTAAGTTACAAGTGATAAGTGGTAAGTGATCTGTGACCCGTTACCAGTTATTTAAAGTCACTTGTCCCCCGTCACCTGTCACGATCCAACTGTAAATAGAAAAGTTAAACATCAAGGGTTCGATAAAATCCTGAATAAAGCTGAAAAGAATAAACGCCATGTTTTTTAAGAAAAAAGAAAAGAAAAAATACGATTCAAAACTGGCTGAGTGGTTGGATGCAATCATTTTTGCTCTGGTTGTTGCCGGTTTTATAAGAATCTTCTTTATGCAGGCTTACCGGATTCCGACTGAATCAATGGAAAGAACACAGCTCGCCGGTGATTTTCTTTTTGTGAACAATTTTATCTATGGTGCCAAAATCCCTTTTACTGATTTGCGGATTCCCGGATTGAGAATGCCTGAAAAGGGAGATATTGTTGTTTTTATCTACCCGAAAGATACAGATCTTGATTACATCAAAAGATGTGTGGGTGTGGCAGGCGATACCATTCAGGTTATAAATAAACAGCTTGTGGTAAACGGAATTCCTTTTGAAAATCCCGAAAAATCCCAGTTCAGCGTTGATACCCTTCAGGCAGGTATTCGTTATTTCGGGATGGAAACTTTTCCGACAGACCGAAAGTGGAATCGTGATAATTACGGTCCGGTCTACATTCCCCGGAAGGGAGACATTATTCCGATGAATGCTCAAACATTTTCCCTTTATCAGGACTGCATCATTTATGAAACCAAAAGTAAGCCCCGTTTGGTTGAAAATACAGTTTACCTGAACGGAAAGGTTCTTTCATCTTACACCGTTCAGCAAAACTATTACTGGATGATGGGCGATAACCGTGATAATTCTCTTGATTCGCGGTACTGGGGATTTGTTCCTGAGTCTCATGTCCGTGGAAAAGCTTTGATAACCTATTGGTCATGGGATCAGAAAATCAGTTTTGCTAAACCCATTGATCTGCTTGCAAGTATCAGATGGAGCCGTATTGGCCGACTTATTGAGTAAGCCCGGCGGGCGTTACGGCGCCTACTTTCATATTCCTTTTTGTGATACAAAATGTGTGTATTGCGATTTTTACAGCCTGACCAATCATGATCAGGCTGTTCGTTTTTATGCCGCACTGAAAAATGAAATTTCACTTCGATTGAAGTCTGATCCGGTTGAGAGTCCGCTTTCTTCTATTTTCTTTGGTGGCGGAACTCCGTCTCTGGCCAAACCTGTAGATCTGGGTGATTGCATCCGGATTTTGGGTGATCAGGTTCAGATTTCCTCTGAAGCAGAAATTACACTGGAAGCAAATCCGGGCACATTAACTCCTGAAAAACTAGATTCACTTTTAAATCAGGGATTTAACCGGATTTCAATGGGCGTTCAATCTTTTTCTGAATCTGACCTGAAATTTCTGAGCCGGATTCATTCTGCTGATACCGCAAAAAAAGCGGTAAATGATGCAGCTTCTGCAGGATTTACGAATATCTCAATTGATTTGATTTTTGGCCTTCCCGGTCAGACAGCAGAAGCCTGGACGGAAAATCTTCAACAGGCCATTTTGCTTCCCATTTCGCACATCAGTTGCTACAATTTGATTGTTGAAGAAAAAACCCCTCTGTTCAATTGGGTGAATTCAGGGAAGGTTCAGGTTCCTGACGATGATCACAACTCAGAACTGTATGATATTACAATCCGGTTTCTGCGAGAAAATGGGTTTAATCAGTACGAAGTCAGTAATTTCTGTAAACCGGGCCGGGCATCGGTTCACAATTCAACTTACTGGTCCTGGGATCCCTGGCTGGCTTTTGGTCCGTCTGCACATGGGTTTAACGGGCAAAGCAGGTATAAAAATTTCAGGAATCTTGGAAAGTATATTGATAATATCGAAAAAGGTAACCTTCCTGAAGAAGACCGTGAAAGTCTTGATCAGAAAACCATCATCAATGAAAAGCTGATGCTGGGCGTCAGAACAACTGAGGGTGTGACTATTACCTCAATCTGGACTCATCTTAAACCGGATGAGGCAAATAATTTGCGGAAGAAACTCGACAGGTTTGAAAAAAAGGGTTATCTTAACTGGTCTGATTCGTTTTTAAAAGCAACGCCTGAAGGTCTCAGGTTTGGTGATTTTCTGGCAGAGGAACTTTTTATTGATCCGGTAGTCTGATCCGGCGTTTTTACTTAATAGGGTAGTATGACACACAAACAGAGTAATAGACTAATTGGCGGATTCGTTCTGCTGGCTTCTTTTATCCTTTATGCACTAACTGTTGCACCAACCGTTTCCTTTTGGGATTGCGGTGAGTTTGTTGCAACTTCTTACACGTTAGGCGTTCCTCACCCTCCGGGCTCACCAATTTTTCTTGTTCTTGGCCGGTTTTTTACTTCAATTCCGGTTTTTGATGACATTTCTCTCAGAATGAATTACATGAGTGTGATTTCTTCGGCACTTACTGTACTTCTTGCCTATCTCATCATTGTCAGGTTGATTCAATATTATAAGCCAAATCCTGATGGATGGTCTCTCATTGATAAAATAAGTGCGTATGGTTCTGCTGTCGTAGGTGCTTTTGCTTTTGCTGTATCTGACAGTTTCTGGTATAATGCTGTTGAATCTGAAGTTTATGCACTTTCAATGTTTTTTACAGCCATTGTAATCTGGCTGATTCTTGAGTGGGCTGATCATGGTGATGAAGGTCATAATGAACGGTATCTTCTTCTGATTGCTTATGTAATAGGCTTGGCGATCGGAATTCACTTGCTGAATATGCTGACCATTTTTGCTGTTGCTGTTATTTATTATTTCCGTAAATATGAATTCACCTTTTTAGGGTTTTTCATAATGATGCTTGTTTCGGTGGGTGTTTTTGCCGCAATTTATCCTGGAATTATAAAAGGTGTTCCTAAACTGCTTGAACTGCCGCTGATTATCTCCTTTCTGATTTTAGGGGCACTTGCTTTTCTGATTTACTGGAGTCACGTCAACCGGTATAAACTTGTTAATCTTGCACTTCTGGCAACGTTAATGATTGTGGTTGGGTATGCATCGTATATGGTTATTCTGATTCGTGCAAATGCCCACCCGCCAATTAATGAAAACGATCCGTCAACTGCAGAAAGAATGTATTCTTATTTGAATAGGGAGCAGTATGGTGAAAATAAGATGTTTCCCAGACGTTGGAGTCCTGACCCGGTTCACCAAAGGTATTATTCCAGATACAGTTCAGATATGGATTATTTTATAACCTATCAGGTCAATCACATGTTCAACCGGTACCTTGGCTGGAACTTTATCGGTCGTGAATCTGATATTCAGGATGCAGGTGTTGATTTCTCAAAATACTGGGCAATTCCTTTCATTTTTGGATTGTTTGGGTTGTATTATCATTTTCTGAAAGACTATAAACGGGGAATGGCCGTTCTTGCTCTCTTTTTCCTGACGGGGTATGCTATTTTGCTCTACCTTAACCAGACGGAGCCGCAGCCGAGAGAGCGGGATTATTCCTACGTTGGCGCCTTTTTTGCCTTTGCCCTGTGGATTGGAATCGGCGTAAATGGTTTTCTTGAAACACTCAGGGAAATTGCAAAAGGGGATGCCATGCAGAAACTGGCAGTTCCTGTCGGACTTCTTCTCACGTTTATTTTCATTCCGGGTAGAATGCTGGCAGAAAATTATCACTCCCACGACCGCAGCAAATGGTATGTTCCGGCTGACTATGCCAAAAACCTGCTTGGCGGACTTGAACCCAACGCCATCATTTTTACAAATGGCGACAATGATACCTTTCCCCTTTGGTATCAACAGGAAGTTGAACGGTTCCGAACTGATGTCAGGGTAGTAAACCTGTCACTACTTAATACCGATTGGTACATTCTTCAGCTTAAAAATGAAGAACCGCGCGGCGCGGCCAAAGTTGCACTTCCTCCAATGTACACTGATGAAGCTATACGCAATATTCAGCCACAGGTGTGGGAAGATGGTGGGAAATTGATGAATATTCTGGTTTCACAGAAAAACGTGATGGAATCTGACCTGGGCAGAGAACCTGACATTAAAACCGATTCGGTTGTCAGTTTTAAAATGGATCCAACGATGAGATACCCGATGGACGGTCAGGTCATCCCTCTGATCAGAGTTCAAGATTTTCTGATTTATGATATTATTGTTGCCAACCAATGGCGGCGACCCGTCTATTTTGCAATTACAGTTCCTGAAGATAACCGGATTGGAATTGAAAATTATCTTCGCCTTGAAGGTATGGTTTACCGGGTAGTTCCATCCCGTGGCGGAAATCCGTTTGACCGTATCCAGCCCGAAAAAATGAGAAAAAACCTGACTGAAATCTATCAGTTCAGAAATCTTGATCTTGATGGCGTTTACTATGATGAAAACATCCGGAGACTGGTTCAGAATTACCGGAATCTCTTTCAGAGACTTTCGTTCTATTACCTCGAGAAAAATGATAAACGGGCAGCACTTGAGGTCGTTGATAAAATGAATGCCGTCTTTTCTGAAAAGACATTCCCTTATGATGAAGCAAGGTCATTGATCAATGTGGCTGAGGTTTACCGTGATTTCCCTGAGTACAAAGAAAAGTACACTGATTATATGCTTAGGGCAGAAGAAATGGTCAACGCTCAGATGACCGGTGCCGGTCAGGAAGATCCAATGAATTACCTGCTTCTCGAACGGATTTACAATGATATGAAACGGTATAAGGAAGCCTCAGAGCTTCTTAAGGTTTTGCAGCGTAGATATCCGGGTGAACCTTCCCTGATTACCAAAATAAAACGGTATGACAGTCTGTCTGCCATGGGAAATGATGTAACTCCAACTGCAGTTCAGGAAAAGAAATAAAAGACCAGGTGGCAGTTACCTTTTCAATTGTTATTCCGCATTTTAATGGAGAGCGAATCCTGGCTGAGTGCCTGGATTCGCTTTTTCGTTCTAAAGGATCTTACACCGTCATTCTGGTTGATAACGGAAGTTCAGATCAGTCAATCCCCCAAACCCGGGTTAATTTTCCTTCGGTTCAGATTGTTTCACCTGATGAAAACCTGGGCTATGCCGGCGGATGTTCGTTTGGTGCTTCCTATGCCAGCGGTGACTTTCTTGTTTTTTTAAATAACGACACTCAGGTTGAACCTGATTGGCTGATCCGGTTGGAAGAATTTATTACCCTTCACCCGGATGCCGTGATTCTTCAGCCAAAAATTCTTTCCCTGCAGGAAAAACTTGCCGGGAAAAAGGTTTTCGATTATGCCGGTGGCGCCGGCGGCCGTTTAGATATATTCGGATACCCGTTTGCCTGGGGCCGCATCATGGCTCATGTTGAAACTGATTCCGGTCAATATGATGAACCCCGGCTCATCTTTTGGGCTTCGGGCACTGCAATGGTTATTAAAAGAAAAATTGCTGTTGAGCACGAATATTTCGATTCTGGTTATTTTGCTCACATGGAAGAAATTGACCTTTGCTGGCGTGTACAGGCCCACGATTTGGAATTGTGGTCGGTTCCTGCTTCAGTTGTTTATCATCTTGGCGGGCAAACTCTGGCTTTCGGAAATCCTAAAAAACTATATCTGAACCACAGAAATAACTGGTATCTCCTGTTTAAAAACACTCCGATCTGGTTTTTTTCTTTAATTTTCATTCCCCGGATTGCCCTTGATTTGATTGCCTGGGGTGTATATTCTCTCCAAAAAGGTAAAGATGGTTTCAAGGTAATCCCTTCTGCCTGGTTTTGGCTTTGGCGAAACAAAAACTTTTTAATTGAAGTAAAAAGAAAAAATATTGACACTGTAAAACAGTTCGGTAAACTGGTTTTGCCCCGGTTATCGTTGTTCCCGGTCATATTCCGGTCACTGAAACGAACGTAGTTTTCCCATTCGCTAAAATTTCCGTTATATTTGTACAATTTAGTCGGGACATCCGTACCATGTCTTTTATGTTTACCAAAGAAAATCTGGCTGAAATTTCTCTCGTTCTCGGTGTTGAACCGAAAATACTTGGAAATAATATCCGTTTTGAAGTCAACCACCATGATTCATCCCGGAAGCTCACTCTCGAAATTTATTCAGAGATTCCAATTGGTTCAAAATCGGGCACATTGGTTACGGTTTACACCGCCAATTCTCATCTACAGCTTCACTTTGTAACAGGTTTTGTTGTAAGTGAAATGTGTGAAGAAGTGACTTTTGTTGCTGAATCAAACCGGAAAGTTTCAGGACTTATTATCGAAAAACTTGGTGGCTGCTCCCTGTTTTGCAATGTTGACCGTGAAGTACTTTCGGGTGACTTTTCTCAAATGGCTCCTGAAGTCATGCTGAGCAGCATCGCCTTATCTCTTACTGAACATATTCTCCAAAGTCCATCCGATCAGAAAGAAGAATAACCCATTGGGGTCAGTTTCCGTTTTCAATGAACATTCCCGTCATCAGGGAATAAAGAAAAGACCACTTGTTGCTCTTGTTCGTTCTGTCTTCCAGACTGAGAACGTTCCATATCGTTATATAAATGTTATTTTGGTGGAAGCTGGTCATTTACTTGAGATGAACCGTCAGTTTCTGCATCATGATTTCGATACGGATGTAATCACCTTTCCGCTTCAGGAAAATGGACCTGTTGAAGGTGAAATTTACATCAGCCTCGATCAAGCCAAAACTCAGGCAACAGAATTCAATGTTACCTTTGAAAATGAACTTAACCGCCTTGTTGTACACGGTTGTCTCCACTTGTGTGGGTACAATGATGAAACCGAAAAAGAAATTCAAATGATGCGAAAAAAGGAAGAGTTCTTCCTTCTTGCATCCGGAAGTTAAAACATGTCAATTTATCAGGAACTGAATCCAAATCAATTCCCGGGTTTCCGGATTCTGAATGAGTGGGAACGGTCTGTTCTGACTGTTCAGGCTCAGGGGTATCTCATGAGTCTGGCTGGTTCAGGGTTGCTCTCGTCAGGTGAAATTGAACAGATCCTTGAAAGAGTTGTTTTTAATCCGTACGATCAGGTTACC
The DNA here is from genome assembly GCA_020161835.1 of Bacteroidota bacterium. Classification (GTDB taxonomy): domain Bacteria; phylum Bacteroidota; class JABWAT01; order JABWAT01; family JABWAT01; genus JAFLBE01. Next base: position 82,911 of record JAIUNL010000007.1, read on the forward strand.
GTTGATGATGTAAAATTTGTTGCAACAGCACTTATTCTTGAACGAACTGCAGACGGGCTTCCCCAAATCAGATTGATGAATCTTTCCGATTCAGTGAATTAAATTCCACCTCCGGTTGTTATAAAGTCCCGGTACTAAAAGAAAAGACCCCTATGGCAAAATCTCTGGTTATCGTCGAATCACCGACGAAAGCAAAAACCATTTCCAAATATCTCGGCAGCGATTACATTATTGAATCTTCTGCCGGGCACATTAAAAACCTGCCGGAAAGCAAGCTGGGAATTGATATTGAAAATTCCTACACCCCAGAATATGTAACCATTAAAGGTAAAAACGATGTCATAAAAAAACTCGTTGATCTGGCGGCAAAATCAAAAACTGTTTACATCGCAACTGACCCTGATCGTGAAGGCGAAGCCATTGCATGGCATATCGCCCAGGCCATCGGAAAGAAAAATACTGATATTCACCGGGTTATGTTTCATGAGATTACGAAAGATGCGGTTAAAGCATCCATCGAAAATCCCATCAAAATTGATGATAAAATGGTGGAAGCTCAGCAAGCCCGCCGGGTAATGGACCGTATCGTTGGCTACCAGGTTAGTCCGTTTTTATGGAAAGCTATTTATAAGGGGCTCAGCGCCGGTCGTGTTCAAACAGTTGCCATGAGACTGATCAGTGAACGTGAACGTGCAATCGGTGAATTTAATCCGGTTGAATACTGGAGTCTCACCGGAAAGTTTAAAACTGCAGCATCACAGCCGTTTGTTGCCAAATTATTTAAAATTGACGGTAAAGAAGCTATTGTTTCTACTGAATCTGAGGCCACAAATCATGTGAATCAGATCAAAAAGGAAACCTTTCATATTTCGTCAGTTGAAAAAAAGGAAGTTAAACGACATCCGGGTGCGCCTTTTATTACAAGTACATTGCAACAGGATGCTTCTTCACGGATGAGATTCAATACCAAGAAAACCATGATGGTTGCCCAGCAGCTTTATGAAGGTATTGAGCTGGCAAATGGTGAATCAGTAGGTCTGATTACCTACATGAGAACAGATTCTGTGAGAGTCAGTGATGCTGCCATTCAGGCTGCCCGGGTTTACATTCATGATCAGTTTGGTAAAGAGTACGTTCCGCACGCTCCAAGACACTATAAGACCAAAAAGTCTGCTCAGGATGCACACGAGGCCATCAGACCAACAAGTCTTGAATACGACCCCAAATCGGTTAAAAAATCACTTACAGCAGATCAGTTTAAATTATATGAACTCATCTGGAACCGGTTTGTTGCCAGTCAGATGGAATCTGCTGTTTTTGACCAGACTTCAGTTGATATTTCTGGCGGAAGTTATCAATTCAGGGTAACCGGACGTGTTGTTAAATTCTCTGGATTTCTTGCCGTTTATGGTGATTCTCTTGAGGAAAAGGAAGCAAGTGGTGTTGAGGAAGATGATGATTCTGCAATCCTTCCAAAAGAACTCGCATCCGGACAAAAAACTGATTTGCTTGATCTGTTATCAAAACAAAACTTCACCAAACCGCCTGCCCGTTTTACAGAAGCCAGTCTGGTGAAGGAACTTGAGGCAAACGGAATTGGAAGACCTTCAACCTATGCTGGAATTGTGTCCACTTTGGTAGAACGGAAATATGCCGAGCTGAAAGACCGTAAATTTTTTGCAACTGAAATCGGGTTGAGTGTTAATGATATTCTCATTGAAAATTTCAAAGACATTTTCAGTTATGACTTTACAGCCCGTATGGAAGAAAACCTTGATGAGATTGCTGAAGGTAAAAAACCATACATTAAAGTACTCGACAGTTTTTACCACCCGCTTCAGAAAACACTTGAACACCTTCAGGGACAAGTTGGCACCATCAAGAAACAACTGGTTGAGACAACCGATGTTCTTTGTGAAAAATGCGGTTCACCAATGGTTATCCGCTGGGGCAGAAACGGCCGTTTTCTTGCCTGTTCAAATTTTCCAACCTGTAAAAATGCCAAGTCACTTGATGAGCCGGGTGCTGTTAAAGGTGAAAAAGCAGAACCAGAATTAACAGGTCAGGATTGCCCAACCTGCGGTAAACCTCTGGTTTTCAGAAAAGGGAAATTCGGAAAGTTTATTTCCTGTTCAACCTATCCGGCATGTAAATATTCTGAAAACATTCAGGGTGAGAAAAAACCTTTGATTGCCTGTCCGAAATGTAAAGAAGGTCAGGTTGAAGAAAAACGGTCAAAGCGCGGAAAAATATTTTTCGGATGCAACAAATATCCAGGCTGTGATTTTGCGCTATGGGATCGCCCGGTTCCAGAACCTTGTCCAACTTGCAATCATTCTTATTTACTTGAAAAAACAACACGTGCCGGCACAACCCGAAGCTGCCCGAATTGTGAGTATAAAGTTGAGGTTGCTGAATAGTTTTTTTTCTGGCTCTGGTTTTGCAAAATATTGAAAAATAAAAAGTTAACCCCGGCTTCAACCGGGGTTTCTTTTTATTAGAAATGACTAAGGGTGCTTGACAACTCTCTCCGGTTTGGGTATCTTGATACTAAATCAAATCTGAATTATGATTGAATTACTTCCTAAATTTCTCCAGTATCTCCGCATCGAACGTAATTATTCCGGTAACACCCTCATAGCCTATCAGACAGACCTTGAACAGTTCAAGCTTTTTCTTGAAGAAAACGGAAATAAGCCGGCTGATTTAAGTAAAGTGACTAAAAACGACTTAAAATGGTATGTAGCGTCTCTTCATGATCAGGATCTGAGTAAAAAAACAATTTCCCGTAAAATTGCTTCACTGCGGGCCTTTTTCAGATATGCCCGCCGGTCTGGTATTCTTTCTGCCAATATTGCTCTGCAGCTTATTTTTCCCAAACCTGAACGCCGGCTTCCTCAGTTTCTAACCGAAGTCGAAGTTACTCATTTGATGAACCTTCCTGATTTAACAAACTGGCAGGGTTTAAGAGACAAGGCAATCCTTGAATTGTTTTATTCAACCGGAATCAGGCTCACAGAGTTGACCGGTCTGAAAATTGAAGCCTTTCAGGGAAGGGACTCAGCCATAAAAGTGTTTGGAAAAGGGGCAAAGGATCGGATTGTTCCCGTTGGTAAAACCTGCCTGAACGCCATTAACGACTGGCTCGTTGAAAGAAAAAAACTTGTTTCTGATCATCAGTTTCTTTTTATTAATTCAAAAATGAAACCAATTGATCCGCCTTCAGTCCAAAGATTAGTGAAAAAGTATCTTACCCAGGTAACAGAAGTGCCAAAAAAAAGTCCGCATTTGCTCAGGCATTCTTTTGCCACCCACATGATTGATCATGGGGCTGATCTTCGTGCCGTAAAGGATTTCCTTGGGCATGAATCGTTATCAACAACTCAGGTATATACCCATGTTAGTATTGACCGGCTGAAAAAAGTATATCAGCTGGCGCATCCAAAAGCGAACCAATAGTAGGAGGTCTCAATGAACACGTATTTGACTGCCAGACATTTTAATGCCCGGGAAGAATTAAAAGATTATGTAATGGACGCGACCTCAAAACTAGAGAAATATTATGACGGAATAATTGACTGTTCAGTCCTGCTTGATTACGAAAAAAATAATTCACAAAACGGACACCACATGAAAGTGGTTGAAATAAAGGTTACTGTTTTTAACCAGTTGATGAAAGCAACAGAAAAATCTGAACATTTTGAAGTGGCAGTTGATAATGCCATTGACGATATTATCAGGCAGTTAAAAAAGTACAAAGAACTAAAACGTGATCATTAACCTTTTCACCTCGATAATTCTGGAGGAAGGCATCTTAACAAGATGCCTTTTTTAATTCGATGAAACTTGGACCCCTTATCCGCAAACAGGAAATAAACGCTGATTTTTTTTACCGGATGCTGAAAACCCGGCTTAAAATTCCACTGGAAGATTTGAGTCAGGTTGATGCTTCAAAAAAATTGATAACTGAAAGAGAAGTGCATCGTCCAGGTCTTGCCCTCGCTGGTTTTACTGATCTTTTTACTTTTCACCGGGTTCAGATCCTGGGCAATACTGAATGCCGCTTTCTTAAATCAATGTCTCTGAAAGATCAAAGTAAGGCATTCGAATTACTTCTGAATTATGATATTCCGTGCATCATCATGACAGATGCTGATAAAAATGATGTAAATCCGGAATTGGTTGAACTTTGTATGAAAAAAGGGATCCCCTTTTACTCAACAACCTACAACAGTTCAAAACTGATTTATCTGGTAACCGATTTTCTTGACGACCAGTTTTCACATCAGCAATCCATTCATGGCGTTCTGGTTGATGTGTACGGAATTGGAATTTTAATAACCGGCAGATCCGGAATCGGAAAAAGTGAAGTTGGTCTTGATCTGGTTGAAAGGGGACACCGTCTGGTCTCTGACGATGTAGTTCTGATTACCAAAAAAGGCGAAGAAATCCTGATCGGAAGCTCAAATAATCTGGTTGAACATTTTATGGAAATAAGGGGTGTTGGCATACTCGATATCCGGTCAATTTTCGGTGTAAGATCGATCAGATACCAGAAACGGGTTGAGATTGTTGTTGAACTTGAAGATTGGGATACCAATAAAGAATATACCAGACTGGGCCTTGATGGAGAATACACTGAAATTCTCAGTGTTAAAATTCCACTCATTTCACTTGCCGTTTATGCCGGGAAAAATGTTACTGTAATACTTGAAACTATTGCCCTGAATCATCTTCTAAAACATTATGGTTATGATTCTGCACAGGTTTTTGCAGAAAAACTTCAGGTTGCCATCGAGAATAAGTCAAAGGTAAAAGCTGGGAAAGAACCAGACCGGATAACACCCTATTTTGAGCATGATTTTGAATAATGTCAGTGTTACCTGTCAAAAGTGAAACTGACGGAATTTGCCGTGCATCACTTTTCCCGGTGAGAATTTATGGGTGTGATCGTGTTCACAATGCTGTAAATGCTTGTAAATAAATGACTATTATATGGATATACCTGAGTTGAAACTGAAATTATCATAAGCAAACCTGTACTGGGGTTGTAAGATCACTCCTCCGGACGTAACTTGCAACCCATAAATTCCCCTGCAACAAAACAGCCAATACTGAACAATTAAGAAAAAGGAAAAAATGAAAGGAATAAAAAAATTTTCTATCGATCCGCACACACTTCGTGTAGTGGAAGATAAAAATACCCTTTCTCATTACCTTTTCTGGTTTGGTCTGATCATTTTCACTTCATCCATTCTCTCAACCGTAACCCTTTACTTTTTTGGCGAAGTGCTTGAAAGTCAATATTCAAAAACACTTAAAGTCGAAAATGAATCGTTGCGAATTCAGATCGGAAAATTTGCAGAGAAAATCGCCACTTTTAACCGGGTTGTTTCTACTCTGGCAAATAAGGATGAAGAACTTCGTGTATTGGTTGATCTGCCCGCAATTGACAGTGATACCCGGCAGGCGGGTGTTGGTGGTTCAGTCCCGGTCAAAGAGCTTTTTACCGGGAATTTTGATGTTGACAGAATGCTCAGTTCTACTCAGGTGGCCCTTGACCAGATTGACAGACAGCTAAAAATTCAGAAGGACTCCTACTCAGAAATTCTTCTGCAATATAAAGTCAATGAACAGTATTTTGTGAATTTTCCGGCAATTAAACCTGCCCAGGGTCGTTTAAGTTCAGGTTTCGGAAGCCGTATTCACCCTATCTATAAAATTCGCAGACCCCATCAGGGAATTGATATTTCGATTCCGAGGGGAACACCTATTTACGCAACAGGTGCCGGAACAGTTGAATTTTCAGGTGGTAACCCCAGAACCGGTTTTGGCCGGCTTGTCATTTTGAATCATGGGTTTTCGCTGAAAACCTATTATGCTCACCTTTCAAGTGTTACCGTTAAAAAAGGCCAGAAGATTAAACGGGGCGATATTATTGCCTATTCCGGAAACACTGGCGTTTCAACTGCTCCTCACCTTCATTATGAAGTTCATTATCGTGGTCGTCCTCAGGATCCGGCTATGTATTTTCTTGATGACCTTGATCCCGTCGAATATAACATTGCCATTCACTCCAGCGACAGAGACCGGCCAACTCTCGATTAAAGAAAATTCCAAAGCTTGGATTTATTTCATTGCTTTTTCGTTTTCAGAGTCGTAGATTTGCGCCAAAAATTAATGGCCCCAAATCTGTCTATTTTTAGCAAAACGAGGTTGATATGTACTGGACGATGGAACTTGCCAATTATCTGAATGATGCCCCATGGCCGTGCACAAAGGCTGAATTGATTGATTTTGCCTATCGCACCGGAACCCCTTTTGAAGTAATTGAAAATCTTCAGGCTCTTGAAGATGATGAAGAAGTTTATGAAGGTATGGAGGAAATCTGGCCAGATTTTCCTTCAAGCAGTGAGTTTTATTATTCTGATGAAGACGAGTATTAAATTCTTACCCTGAATTCAAAACAGGAGAGTTTTGGGTTCTCCAACCTCCTGAGGTTCTTGCCGGATCTGTGTTCTAAGTGGTGGATATACACCTTCCGGTTCATTTCAGCCTTTACTTTGGTTTTGACATCAGGTACTGTCTTTTCACAGCAGATACCTGAACCGGAACCCGGAGATATGGTTTTTATAAACAGGGTATATTTTGAAGGACTATCTTTCTTTGATGAAGGTGATCTTGATGAAGAAATCCAAACCCGACAAAACTCCTGGTTTATCTCAAAATCAATAAAACCCAGTTTGTTCTGGTACCGTGTTTTTGACGCCGTTCTTCCTGATAGCAAAATCAGTTTTCTTGCCTACCTTAAAAACTACCTGAAAACGAATCTGGGTGAACCTCCTGCCTACTATTATGAACCTGCCCTGGCTGATGATATTGCTTATCTTGAAACCTACTATAAATATTTTGGTTATTTCAGGGTACAGGTTGATACACTCACAAAATCAACAAAAGCGGGGAAAGAAATTACATTTATTTTTCAGGAGAACACCCGCGCCAGAATAAAGTCTATTGTTTACGAGTTTGGAACAGAAGAAATTCCTGAACTGCAAAATGCCATTTCCAAAAATAAAATCATCGCAGAAAATCAGGGTTATTCCGTTTTTGACATCCGTGATGAACGTGATCGCATTTTGACTTCAATTCTTAATCTTGGGTATTCCTTTACAACCGCAGATTCAATAAGTGTCATTGCAGACACAACCGGTTTCCCGGATGTTTCTCTTAAATACATCATTGGTCCAAGCCTGCAGACTATAACGAACTCCCAGAGTATGTACATTTATACCAATAAAACCGGTGTTGATACGCTTATCGCTGATACTTTGAAAACAACCGGATTTCAGGTTTTCTCAACTGAAATGAATGAACTGGATCCTGAAATTCTGATTCGCCACGTTGAATTGACAAAAGGAAAAATCTATTCGCCGTTTCTCAGAACCAGTTCAATCAGGAATTTAACAGATCTTGGTGTTTTCAGTTCAGTTAATATGTCAATTGATTCTGTCGTTTTTCAGCCTGAAAATAATCGTTACCAGGTTTTCCCCAATTACCAGTTACGAATGTCGCCAAAACATGAACTTAGACCTGAAATAAGGGTTGACAGTAAAAGTGACGGTTCATTTGGAGCCGGTCTGATTTATTCAAACAAAAATATCTTTCATACAGCCGAGAATTTAAGAATAAGTATTGGTGGTTCAGTTCAGCTTCCTGCAAAATGGACGGGCTCAAGTACCCAGTACAGTGAGTGGAATGTAAATGGCGGGATCGACCTGAACTTTCCTTATTTCTTTGGTACCCGTAACCGATCACAAATCGGAATAAAAGGACAGCAGGCTTCAAAGGTTGATAATAACGAGCAGTATGACCTGACAATTCTAAGCACAGGTCTTAGAATTCAGTGGAAGCATGCAACTTATACACGAAGTTTTATTGATCTCATTGAATTAAACTGGGTTAAAGCAGATAAAGCCTATTTTGATAAACAGGGATCAAAATTTATTCAGGCTCCCTATCTCAACAGTGTGTTCAGATGGACCGTTCAGCGTACCAATACTGATTTAGTTGAAAAGAACTATGGTGGTATTCAGGAGTTTACCTTTGAGGAATCAGGTTCAATTCCAAAAATATTATCACTTAATGTTGACAAATCTTCTGAAAAACGATCTTCAAACGATAAAACGGGCAGATTGTTTGGTCTTGATTTTTACCAGTATTCCAAGTTTTATTTTGATCACCGGCAATACATACCTGCCGGAAAACGGGAAACTGTTGCGATAAAATTGTTTGCAGGGTATATTTTTCCCTATGGTGTTTCAACTGAAACGCCAACTCTTAACCGGTTTTTTGGTGGGGGAATTACCAGTTTAAGAGCCTGGGGACCAGCAACTCTTGGTCCTGGCAGTGTTGTGCCAGATAAGGTTTCCGGTTATTATGATATTAAACTTGAAGGTTCTGTTGAATACAGAAAAAAGTGGAATGAAGACTGGGGATATGCTCTTTTTGTGGATTTTGGAAATTTATGGAACAGAGCCGGCAGCCAGGGCGCCTTTAATATGAATTTCTGGAAAGAGATTGCAGCAGATTATGGTGTTGGGCTACGTTATTTCCTTCCAATAGGGCCAGCACGGGTAGATTTTGCATGGAAGGCTTATGATCCTGCCAAAGAAGCCGGGAAGCGTTGGATACCCAATTCCTATCGTTTAAATGACTTCAGCGGTTTTATGAAACAGATGTCATTTTATATTGGAATAGGTCATTCATTCTGAGTTTATTTTGTTCTGTTTACGACAAAATCTACTACATCCAGAAAAGACTCTCTGTAAATACTTTCCGGGAACATCCTGATTCTTTCTTTAGCCCGTTCTGCGTAGTCAAATGCAACTTTCGTGGCATATTCTACACCTTGTTTTTCTTTGATAAAATCAACAATGGCTTCAAATTCGGCAGCCTTCCGGCCTTTCTCAATCAGTCTTTTTATGCTTCTGACTTCTTTTTCAGAACTTTGCTTCAGGGCATAAATGAGGGGGAGGGTAAGTTTTTTCTCTTTAATATCAAGTCCGATTGGCTTCCCGATATCATCATCGTTTGAAATATAATCGAAAAGATCATCTCTGATCTGAAAAGCAATTCCTAAAAACTGGCCAAGCTCTCTGAGAGATTGCAGAACTGCTGCATCGGTTGTGTTGCTCAAACCGCCAATTTCACAGCCAGATGAAATTAAACTGGCTGTTTTGCCCTGAATGATACGAAAGTAAACGTCTTCAGTGGTATTTAAGAGCCGGCTTTTTTCAATCTGAATGAGTTCGCCCTCACTCATTTCTTTAACGGCACGGCTTAGAATCGTGAGTTGTGCAAAATCCTGATTATCAAGCGCAAGAAGTAAACCACGTGAAAGTAGATAATCACCAATCAGAACAGCAATTTTATTCTTCCAGAGGGCATTTATGCTGGGCAGACTTCTGCGCATATCGGCATCATCAACAACATCATCATGAACAAGTGTTGCTGTGTGCAATAATTCGACAAGAATGGCACCTCTGAAGGTTCGTTCATTAACATCACCGGTAAGATGGGCACTCAATAAAACCAGGGCTGGCCTGATCTGTTTCCCTTTTTGCTTTAGGATATAATCCAGGATTTTATCAAGAAGGGGAGTATCGGTTTTCAGATAATCAGCAAATTTTTCCTGAAATATCTTAAAATCCGGCTCAAGTGGTTTTAATATGGTACTGATTGATTTCAAACAGCTCTCGCAGCTTCTTTCTTCAATTTATTTTTAAGTACGATACCAGAAACATAGATTGACAGTTCATACAATAAAATCATTGGAATACCGAGCATAACCTGTGAAATAACATCTGGCGGGGTAATAATACCGGCAATTATTACAACAATAAAGTAGGCATACCGTCTGTAGTGACGCATAAACGGTGGGGTAAGTACACCAATTTTACTTAAAAAATATGAAATCATGGGTAGTTCAAATATGATTCCTCCTGCCAGAAGAATTTGAATTATAAAACTAAGGTACTCATCTGCTGCCAGATTGTTTTCGATCATGGGGGATCCAAAACCAATAAAAAAGGCAACAGAATAGGGAATAACTATGAAATAACTGAAAGAAACACCAAGCAGAAAGAAAAAGGAAGAAAATATCACAATAAAGCGGATGTATTTTATTTCTTTAGTATGCAGAGCCGGTTGGATAAAATTCCAGATCTGGTATAAAACCCAAGGAATTCCCAAAATTAATCCAGAAAATAAGGCAACCTGTAAATACAATACGACCTGACCATAAGGTTTGAGATTTTGAAGATGAACAGGTGGGTCAAATTGTTTGAGAGGACTCAGCAGAATGTCATCAAAAATGAAATCAATAAAGTATGCTGCAAAGGCAGTTGTAACTACCAGACCCATTGCAGTTTTAACAAGCGTCCACCGTAAGTCCTCAAGGTGACTTAAAAACCCGCCGACGCCTGTTTTTTCATTTTCTTTTGATGCTGACATGAGGTGATTTCAGATCAAACAACTGGGAAGATTGTAAAAGTTGTACTGAGTTCTTTTACTTCCTGTTTAATAATTGCAAGTTTATCTTCATTTTGCCAGTTAATAATTGCCCTGTCTATCCAGCCTGCAATCAGTTTCATTTCGTTTTCTTTGAACCCACGGCTGGTAACAGCAGGGGTTCCTATTCTGATTCCTGATGTCACAAAAGGTGACTGAGAGTCGAAAGGAACCATGTTTTTATTAACTGTTATCCCTGCTTTACCCAGTGCAAGTTCTGCTTCTTTTCCTGTAATTGATTTATTTCTGAGATCAATCAGCATGAGGTGGTTATCTGTTCCGCCTGAAATCAGGTTGTAATCTTTTGCTGTCAATTCGGAAGCAAGTTGTTTGGCATTGGCAAGTATTTGATCTGTATATGTACTGAATGAGGGTGATAGTGCTTCACGGAATGCTACTGCTTTAGCTGCAATGACATGCATCAGCGGACCACCCTGGATACCGGGCATTACTTTTGAGTCCAGAATCTCACTCATCATTTTTAAACGTCCGCTTTTGGGCATGGTCAGGCCGAACGGATTTTCAAAATCTTTTCCCATCATAATAATTCCGCCACGAGGACCTCGTAACGTTTTATGCGTTGTTGAGGTTACAATATGGCAATGAGGGAGAGGGTTGTTTAGTTTGCCTTTCGCAATCAGACCAGCCGGGTGAGCAATATCAGCCCAGAGAAAGGCATTTACTTTATCAGCAATTGCTCTGAATGCAGCATAATCGTAGTCACGGGTGTAGGCACTTGCACCCACAACGATCATTTTGGGTTTATGTTGCAAAGCTAGTTCTTCGACTGAAGCCATGTTGATCCGGCCAGTAACCTGATCAACTCCGTACGAAACAATATTATAAAGCTGACCAGAAAAATTTACAGGTGAACCGTGTGTTAAGTGACCACCGTGATTCAGGTCAAGACCAAGAACCGTATCACCTGGTTTAAGTAAAGTGAAATAAACAGCCATGTTTGCCTGACTGCCTGAATGGGGTTGAACGTTAACATATTCAGCACCAAAAAGAGTTTTAAGCCGCTCACGAGCAAGATCTTCTGCAACATCTACCCATTCGCAACCGCCATAATAACGCTTTCCCGGATATCCTTCTGCATACTTATTGGTCAGAACACTTCCGGCCACTTCCAGAACAGTTTTTGAAACGTAATTTTCACTGGCGATCAGTTCAATTTTTTCAGTCTGGCGTTTGGTTTCATTTTCAATCGCATGAAAAAGTTCAGGATCCTGTACTTTTAAAAGAGGCAATTCCATGGCAATAATCCTTAGGTTAGAAATTAAAAAGCCACCGTAACAGTGGCTTTTTCAACAGAAAATTTAAAAGCAGTTCGCAAGTTTAGGAATTCGGCAGGTCAGATTCAATTTTTTGTACTCTCCGCTCATGCCGGCCACCTTCGAAAGCGGTGTCAATCCAGGTATGTAAAACAGATTTGGCCTGATTTTCTGACAGAAACCGGGCAGGAAGAACCAAAACGTTTGAATTATTATGAAGTCTGGAAAGTTTTGCAAGTTCTTCATTCCATACAAGCGCTGCACGTATTCCTTTAAATCTGTTTGCAGCGATACTCATTCCAATCCCACTTCCGCAAAGAAGAATCCCTCTTGAATCTTTTTCTGAGAGAATTTTAGCTGAAAGAGATTGGGCATAATCAGAATAGTCAGTGCTTTCTTCTGACCAGGTTCCCAGATCTTCGGCGGTTAAATTACAATGAAGAAGCTCCTCTAAAAGGAGCTTCTTCATTTGAAATCCTGCATGATCAGAGGCAATAAAATATTTCATCAGAAGCTTGGAACCGTTACAGTTTCACCAATCCAACTGTAGCATGAACCTGAAATTTTCACTTTGTCGCCTGGCTTGAGCTTTTCAAAAAAATATTCCGCCCTTGTTGGAAGAAGATTATTGTTATTAATTGCATTTATTCTTTGGTTAGCCTCACCTGTAACTGTTGGATCTACAGCTTTAGCACGTTGATAGGCATCAATAACCGCAAGGTAAACAACTTTATCAGGGAACTTGATGTTTGCCCAGCCACCTTTTTGAGAAACACAAGAAGAAACAGATGCTTCGTAAGCCTGACCGATCACAATATGGGCACGACCAAGATTTTTATCAGCACGGAGCGCCTTATTTGCCCATTCACGTGCAGACTGCCCTTTATCGAGGTTGATATAACATTGTGCAATGTTTAAATAATCTTCTTTGGTCTCTTCAAGTTTTAACGCTTTCTGATACATTTCAATTGCATCAGAATATTTCCCCAGGTTGTAATAAACCAGCCCGGCAGAGCGATAAGTAGACGCCGTTTGTTCAAGTTTTATAACTTCCAGGATTTCAACAAGCGCTTTGTCATCTTCTTTTAACTGATTCAGATAAATCTTAAAGTTCTGCATCCGCAATTTTAGTTTCTTTGCAGGATCAGTCTCGATTGCCAGCGTTTTATTATTTACTTCAATGATTTGCTCAGGTGAAGCAATTCCGTTGAGTTCATTCACGATAGCAGCAGAAGCTTCAACCAGACTATTTGCATCAAAAAAGTCTTTTGAAGCAGAGTAAAGATCTATTGCATCACCAATTTGTTCTTTTTTAGCAAGGAGTTGACCACAACGAATGATGAAGCGGTAATCAATATCCTGAAATCCCATTTTGATAGCAGCCTGGTAATTTGCAATTGCACTATCCGGATTGTTTCCATAAGATTCAAAATTGTACCCTTTTAACACGAGAAAGGATTTTGCCTTATCCGGTGTGTAGGTTATTCCCAGATTTAAAATCTGCATGGAACTGTCAAAATAGGCTGCTTTAATTTCAGGACTTAATGTAGAATCCTGGGAGACATTAAAAAAGGATTCATTCAATTTGCTCCAAAGTGTCTTTTTCGCATCCGGAGCATTTTTTACAAGCCACATACCATATTTAAGGGACGAAATGTAGTCTTTGTTTTTATGGTATTCAAAGAAAAGACTCCAGTTTCTGTTGATAAGATTGACGTTGGGTCCCTGAGCTTCTGTCGTTTGGGCAAAAGTGGAAGAAAGTGCCAACAGTCCTGAAATCAGGGTTAATGTAAGCCGTTTCATGATTAAATCCTTTATATTAGTCGATGAGTCTTTTCTGGAACCAAAGTTCGGTTAAATTAATACCAAGACCGAATGAATATTGTGTTTCTTTGATGGATGTATCAGTCAGATATCCCCGCCAGGTCACTCCACCCGTCAGATCAAGCATACTTTTTACACCGGGAAGGGGAAGAGCAAATCCGGCTGTTACACCCGTTTCATCCTGATCTTTACCGGCAAGTATGACGTGATTTTTTCCTGCAAAAAAACCAGCTTTATATTGAATTCTTTCCAGATAACGTGCACCAGTATTATTGTCTGGAAGATACGCAATCCCCATCCTTAATGTCAAAACATCCCCGATGGGGTCATTTGGAAGATTCTGGAATTCTATTGCAGAGGCCCGGCGATAAACCAGGTCAAGTGCTGCAGAAAACTGCCTGTTTTTCTGATATCCAAGACCGATTCGCAATCCTGCAGGTAACGAAAGTTCAGTTGCTGTTGAGGTGATCAGAGTATCATTTACCAAATCAGAAAAATTTTGTATGTCTGAAGTGCCAGAAAGTGATGCAGGCAAATCAAGTACCACTGAAGCCATCAGGCGATCATCCGCAGAAAAAAGGTCTTTTGCAACTAGGGCCATTCCTGAGATACTGATGCCCACTCCGTTAAGTTTATTTGAAACAACCCGTTCTGTTGTCAGATTGGTTGAGCTGTAAGTGACCGATCTGGTCTTTTGGATGTTACCGAAATAAAAAGAAAAAGTTCCGCCAATACTTATGTCCTGAGTCACACGGTAACCTGTGCCGAGGTTAAACTGGCTGATTCCGCCAGACCCCGAATATTGTTCCTGGGTTGTGATACTCTGGTAGGTTCCTGTAGAGTTGATTTCATATCCTGAGGTTGAATAGGGAACCAAACTAAGTCCGAAGCTCCATTCAGTTTTTACTGGGATAATAAATAGGAAACCGTTAAAACCAATGTTTCCGGAAAAAGCTTCACCGCCTGTGGCAGATTGTGAAATTCCCTGATAGGTAAAACCAGAGATAATGTGGGTGTTTCTCGAATAAACCCATTGGGCAGGGTTCATAGAATTGTAAAAGGAAGAACCTAATAACGCAGTTCCGGCCCCACCAATACTGTTCATACCCGGGGTATTTCCGTCCTGAATAGTACCAATACCAAGTTTAGACGACAATGAACCGTTTGAACCTGCCAGAGCAAAGCCAGGAACCAAAAGAAAAATCAGGGAAAATTTAAAAAATTTGTTCATGGATTAAAGCCCGGTGTAAATTAGAGTAAACGATGGTTTTTTTGATGTGCCCTGAGTAGTTAGAAAGATTGCAGTCATTTCAGCTCTGTTGAGTTCTCCTGAATGGCGGACAAAGAAACCATAATTCTGACCGAAACTCCATTCCTGAAAAATTCGCTTCACGTCAATTGACAAACTCCCGTCACCACTGAATTGTGAAAAGGCTCCGGGTGAGAGAATACTTGCTTCATCCGGAATTTCTGCAGCACTGCCATTTCTCCAGATTGAAAAATAGTCTGTACCGATCGGCGAAGAAATGCTTGAATCGAGTTTCATTGTTGCAAATGAAGAGTAGTATAAAACTTTTGATGGAAGAAGAGTGGGGTCAGAAAATTTAACCAAAGCTCTTTTTCCGCTCAGACCTGCAAGAATAAGCCTTGACCCATCAGACCAGTAAGAACCTGTTTCTTTAAATGTTGAAAGCTGATTTCCGGCATTGATTGAAAAATTAACTGTAATGGTGTCGGTACTGGAACCGTTTTTCACTAAAGATTTTACAACCAGTCTGGGTTCAAGATCATAATTGTAGATGCTTTCATTTGTCGCAAACCCGTAAAAACCAAGCGTTCTGTTTTCTGTTTCAGAAGCAGAATGAATAACAAGCCCAGGATTATCTTTATAAAGTGCTGTTGTATCTGTCAGATTTTTCATGCCGGAAATCATTTTCCTGACCCAGTTTGTGTCTTTTACTGCGAAAGAGAAAGTTGCCTTCTGTGTACCGGTAAAGACTGTATCTGCAATGGGTGTTGAAGAAAACTCAACTTTATCCTTTAATTTCATTGACGAGAAATATGAACTGGTCGTTCGTTCACTGATCTCGAGATGGAAAGGCTGAAGAGTATCGCCAGAAAAATAAGGAAGGGATTTATCATCACGGGAAACAAAATACGGACTCAGGAAAAACCTGGCTGAAATAACTTTGATAAGTGAATCTGGCTTGAAGGCCTCTGTATCAGGCAATAACCTGAGTGCAGCAGTGGCATGAAGAGTACCAATTGCAGGGTTAATTTCATTCCCAATAACAAAACGGGTAGAAGTTGAGGTAACCGGATTGTATTCAATGTAAGTCACTGAATAAGTCAAGGGCAAGGAATCTGTATTCAGTGAATTGAAAACAGGTTTCTCATCGGGGTTGATGAGGTCAGTGCCCAAGCCGGGTTTTTCATCACTGCAGGAAGAAAGTGAGAAAAGGGCAATGCCACTAATAAAAACAGGTAAAATAAAATCAGGAAAGCGTAGTCTCATAGGAATCCAGAAAAAAATGAATGGCAGTTGAAGCGTTGTTGCAGACGAAGGAAGGTTTTAAAAGTTCACTTTCAGAAAGGGATTTTCTGCCATAACCGGTTTCAACAAGAATCGTTTTCATATTGAGGTTCCTTCCCGCTTCAATATCCAACGATTTATCTCCGATCATCACAGATGATTCAAAGTCAATTTCAAAAGTACCGGCTGCAGCCTGAAACATACCCGGATTCGGTTTTCTGCATGTACAGTCAGGAGAATCATTATCTGCACCAGGTGGTAGGTGCGGACAGAAAAAATAACCGTCAATATGTGCATCATCTCCGGCAAGTAAGTCTGATATATGGTTGTGAACCAAATCAACATCTTTTGATGTAAACAAACCCCGACCCACGCCAGACTGATTTGAAACAACGATGACTGGCAGGTTTAGTTTATTTGCCCGCCTGATGGCATGCTGAATTCCGGGGGTCAGAACCACCTGTTCAGGTTTGTGAAGAAAATTCACCTCTCTGATCAGGGTTCCGTCACGGTCAATAAAAATTCCGGACTTCACTTTTCCTTGAGAATTTTTTTGTAAAGGGCATCATACCCCTTTGCAGTATTTTCCCATGAGAAATCAGCGTGCATTCCTTTATCCATCAGATGAAGCCATTTTTCACGGTTTTTATACAATTCAAGTGAATGATTGACAGATTCAAGGAAAGATTCCTTTGAATACTGACGGAACTTATATCCGTTTGCATTTTTTCCGTTTCCATCTCTGACATCACACACGGTGTCTGCAAGTGAACCGGTTTCCTTTACGATGGGAACTGTACCGTACCTGAGAGCCTGAAGGTGACTGGTTGCGCTGGTTTCAAACCTTGATGGCATCAGGAAAATATCAGCACCTGCAAAAACCATGTGGGCAACAGCCTGGTCATGTGAAAACAAAATGCCCATCTTTCCAGGGAATTTAGATTTCAGTGATTCAAGAGTTTTCTGATATTTTTCTTCACCCTGACCCATAAATACGATTTGCAGATCTTTTTGAAGCAAATCAGGCAAAGCTTCAATCATCAGGTCAATCCCTTTGAGTTCGACCATCCGGGTAACAATTCCCAAAACAGGCGTGTGTTCTGAGTAGGGAAGACCCAGTTTTTCAACAATTGCCTTTTTACATTCTGCTTTTCCTGCAAGATGGTCAAAAGAATAATTTGCAGGGATAGATTTGTCAATTTCCGGATTCCAGAGTTTGAAATCGATGCCGTTTCCAATGCCAGTGTAATGATTACCGCGGGATTCAAAAACCTGTGCAAGTCCGCCAGTCAATTCTTCATTGGTACGGGTTTCCTTGGCATAAAAATCACTGATTGTGTTTACATATTCTGCGTATTGAACACCGGCTTTCAGGAAATTAAGATTTCCGTTGTGCATAACGCCGTCTTCATTCTGATAGACCTGAGGTATATCAATCTCGTTTGCACAGGATGCCGGGAAAATTCCCTGATAAGCTGTATTGTGAACGGTAAAAAGGGTTTTGGTGTGGGCAAAAAACTCGTCGTTTTTATAATGGTCTTTAAGAAATAGGGGAATGAGGCCGGTATGCCATTCATTGCAATGAATGATGTTGGGTTGCCATCCAAGGCGCTTCAGCATTTCAAAAACACTTTTGGCAAAGAAGGAAAACCGGATGTGGTTATCTTCGTAATCTGCCTGTGTTTTAGGATTTGTGTACAGAGAGTCTCTTTTGAAGAATTCTTCATTATCAATGAAATAGACCTGAACACGGGTTTCGGGGAGAACACCAACTCTAACGTTGATTTTACGGATTTCACCATTCAGAGAAACCGGAATGTCTTTTAAACGGATAACCTCATGCAGGCGGCTTCGTCTTTCACTGATAAAGCCATATTTAGGCATGACGACTCTGATTTCAACTCCTGAGTTGAAAAGAGAAATTGGTAAAGCATTGGCTACGTCAGCCAACCCTCCCGTTTTAGCAAACGGACTAACTTCTGTCGATACATAAAGAACACTTGCAGGTTTTGCCATCTCAAACTCGTTGATGTTGGTTAGGATGAAATTCAAGAAAAAATATCCACAAAAATACGAAAGTCTGTTTCTTTTTACAAATAAAGTTGCTATGATTAGGTTTAGAATAATCTGCAATAAAAGTTATTGGTGTTATGAATTGTATTTTTTGCAAAATTGCTTCGGGTGAAATACCGTCAAAAAAGCTTTTCGAAGATGAGCTGCTGTTTGCGTTTTACGATATTCAGCCTCAGGCACCGGTCCATTTTCTTATCATTCCCAAACAACATTTTTCAAGCCTGAATGATATCAGTAAGGAACATTCCGGACTTGCCGGGCATCTTCTTGCCACTGCCGCCGAGCTAGCAAAAAAAACCGGTATTGATCAGTCAGGTTACCGGGTTGTGTTAAATACCAATGATGATGGTGGTCAATCGGTTCCACATCTTCATGCTCATGTGCTCGGAAAGCGCAAATTTTTGTGGCCTCCCGGGTGATCAGGTTGTTTTTATTCTTGATCTTGCTTAACTTTCACAATCTTAAAATTAAATCAGGGGCAGCAGTTATTGGCCAAATGTTAAAGGACGAATTCTTACTGGATATTCCACCTATCTTTCGTTAATTAAACTGGCCTGTGGTGCTATGCTGAAAACTCTGATTTTATTCCTCTTGATGACTCTCGTCAGTTCTGCCGGGTTAACGCAATCCGGCAAACAGATTGACCTTTCCCAGACTCTTCAACACACATTTTCCATATTCGAATCAGGATCTTCAAAGCAATGGATTATTTCAAATCCTGATCTCTATATTACCCCGTCCGGCAAAATCTTATATTTGGGTGCAGAGGGTACGGATTATAAAGTTATTCCGGCTGATGGTTCCTGGGTAGAGACTGATCTGAGTCAGGTTACACCCGGCTCTTTGACTCCCCGTTTTTTACCTTCCCGTGGCTTGAATGAAAACCGGTCTTCTAAGCAAATTGGACTGATCGACGGAACCAAACTTGTTCTGAGCAAGCAGTTTACCATTGGAAAAGACACCTTTCAGGACATAAAACCAGCAATTAAACTCACTAAATCCAATCAAACAGGAACCTTGTCTGAGTTTTCTTCGGGTCGATGGGTCAGGTATTCACTTTCTGAGGGAGGTGTTTATAAGGTAACTGCTTCTGATTTGAAAAAGGCCGGATTCACTGATCAAAACGATCAGCGAAACCTTGCTGTTTACTCTTCTTCAGGGTACAACCCGTATCTTTCAGGAACAAATGAATTACCATTGCTTGCTGAAAAAAGTGAAACCGGGGTTTGGGATAATGATCAGGTCTGGTATTTCTATACAGAAACCACAAAGGGTTTAGTCTTTAATTCAAAGAAAAACGCCGTTACTTTTTATGATGATCAGTTTTCAAATGTTCACTTCATTTATGTCGGGTTTAAAAGTTCGCCAGGTGCCAGAATGGCTCAGGTTGACGGCGAAACATTAGCTAATGCTGAAGAGGTTACGTCCGCTAAATATATGGTGTGGGATAATCAGGATTATGAAAACATTCTGAAGTCAGGTGAAGCCTTCTACAGCCAGCGGATTTCTGCGAACAGTTCGATGGTTTTTACAAAAAAATTGCCGGACTATAAAACGGGAACCCCTGTAAGTTTGTCCTCATCAGTTATTGTACAGTATGTTTATCCGGTTTTGGCAAAAATGTCAATTCTTGAATCTGGCAGATATATTGTTAAAGACATAATTACCGGCAGTTCAAATCCGTCTAACTACAGTGACAAGGTTGCCCGTGAACGTACGGTTTCAGGCATTATTCCTTCATTAACTGAAGACCGGGCTTCTGTTGATTTTTCTCTTGTAAGTGTGGGCCCCTCAGTAGGCTGGGTTGACTGGTTTACACTGGAATACCAAAAGAACCTTCTTTTACCAAAAACCAAAGCTGATTTTTATTTTTCGGGACAAACAACGGATAAACAAGTTAATATTAAACTTTCCGGATTTGAAAATTCATCTTTAATTGCCTTAAACACGAGTGATATTTTTCAACCGAAAGCTATTTCTTCCGTTAATATTATGGGCGGTGATCTACGATTTGGTTGGACACTTAAATCGGGTACTCCCAACAGGTTTTATGTATTCAACAAGAATACAGGCGTTACTTCTGTTGGTTCACTTCCATCTGAAACCATTCAAACGCCCGAACTCGGAACAGCTTTTCTTTCAGGTGTTAATTATGTGATTGTTGCTCCAAAGGCGTTTGCTCCAGCAGTTAAACGGTTGCTTTCGCACAGGGAAAAACAAGGTTGGAGAGGTTCTGCTGCCTGGCTCGAAGATATTTATCTGGTTTATTCAGGCGGTAAGCAAAATGGACCTGCCATAAAATCATTTCTTTCTGATGTTTATAATTCCGGCGGAGAAAAACTTCAGAATGTACTTCTTTTTGGTGATGCCTCTTATGATGTTAAGGGAATCGGCGGAACAAAACCATTCCCAGGAATTATTCCTACAATTGAAAGTACTGAATCACTTGATCTTGACTATACCCATTGCTCAGATGATGATTACAGTCAGTTATCAGTTCAGGATCAATATTCTGCGGGTGTTGGCCGCCTACCGGTTTCCAATCTGACAGAAGCTGAAGGAATGGTAGATAAACTGATTAATTATGATCTTGGGTCAGATCAGGGAGACTGGCGTTCACTTGTCACGATGATTGCTGATGATGGTCTGACATCAACCGGTGATGATGGTGATTTGCACACCTCAAATGCAGAAACGGTTGCAAGCATTATTCCCTCTTATTTGTCACAGCGAAAAATCTATACGGTTTCCTACCCCTCCATCACAACCAGTAACGGAAGAAGAAAACCTGAGGCCGGTAATGCAATTCTTGATTTGTTCAACCAGGGTTCTGCCGTTGTCAACTACTCTGGGCATGGCAATACAAAAGTATGGACTCATGAACGGGTATTTGAAATCGGAACGTTTCTTCCCCGGCTGAATAACAAAAACAGGTTACCTTTTTTAATTACCGCCACCTGTGATTTCGGAAAATTTGATGACCCGGATGATCAGAGTGCTGCTGAGTTGCTTGTCACACACAAAGAATCAGGGGTAGTGGGTATCTTCACCACAACCCGATTGGTTTACACCGATAAACAAATCATCGGGAAAAACAATCTTGCTTTGAATTATTATCTGTTCACCTATCTGTATCAAAAAAATGAAAACGGAAAAAACCTGTCACTTGGTGAGATTTTTGTAAAGACAAAAAGAAAACTTGCTGATTTTGATTCGGTTCAGAATAAATACAAAGGCGATGAAAATGTAAGAAAATTTGCCTTACTTGCTGATCCGGCAATGAGGCTTGTTATTCCGGAAGGAACCGGGTTTCTTGAAAAAAATGATACACTCCTTGATGCATCAAAATCGGTAAGTTTTACAACCATGGAAGAAAACTTGATTTCGGGGAAAATTACAGGACTTCAGGGTGAGCCTGATCTGTCATTCAACGGAACGTGTTTTATCAGACTTAAGGCAGAACCGGTTCTTGTCTCAGTTCCGGAGTGGAAAAACAGACCCTTTACAGATGTGCCCAGTTACTTATCAGAGGGACCTGATATTTTCAGAGGACTGGTAACGGTTACTGCCGGTAAGTTCTCGCTTAAATTTTTAGCACCACGTGATGTTCTGCCAAACAATTACCCCACTCGGCTATCGGGGTACTTCTGGAACGCAGATAGAAACGGGTTACTGGTGTCACCTGAGGTTTATTATCTGGCAGGAAACACAACTTCTAAACCAGACAGTTTACCACCGGCTGTCTTCCTGTATGTTAATGATTCAACTTTTACAAACGGACAGAAAGTGTCGCCGGCAAGTATTCTTTATGCATCAATCAGTGATGAATCCGGCATAAATACAACGGGATTGGGAATCGGCCATCAGCTATCCGGTGTGTTTAATAATGATATTTCTGCCCCTGTTGATTTTAGTCAGTTTTACACTGCAGAAAAGGATAATTATAAAAAAGGGCGGATTGAATATCCGATCAGATCATTGAGTGAAGGTGATTATACTTTCCGGCTTAAGGTTTGGGATGCATTTAATAATGGTGCTGAGTCTGAATTAAGATTTACAGTAACCAATGAAAGCAAACTTGCTGTTGAAAATCTATATCCCTATCCGAATCCGTTCAGCGATAAGGTCAAATTTTTCTTTAACCATAACCAAAATCAGACTGATTTGCAGGTTACCCTTTCTATTTTTACAATAAACGGGTTACTGATCAGAACATTGAAACAAAATTTTTCAGGTTCATCAGCAGGTGAAGCAATTGAATGGGACGGAAAAGATCAGGATGGCGATAAAATTGCGAACGGAATTTACATTGCAAAAACTAAAATAAAAGATCTTCGTTCCGGAAAAACTGAATCAAAAATATCAAAGCTTTTAAAATATAACTGAATCAAATCAACATAGTCTGAAAATATGGAGTTCATAGTCATGAAAAAAACTCTGCCAGGTCTCTTGCTTCTCCTGGTTATCACTGTCACCGGTGTAAATGCACAGGTTACTACAACAGCCGTTCCGTTCTTGCAAATTGCCCCCGACAGCCGTTCAAGCGGATTCGGAGAAGGTGGTGTTGCAATGGCCGGAAAAGACCCGAATACCATATTCTGGAATCCGGCTGCACTTTACCGGATTCAGGAAATCAAAGTGAGTATAACTCACTCAAACTGGCTTCCTCAGTTAACTGGTGATTTGTTTTATGATTATCTGGCAATGGTTTATCCGCTTGGACCAGATTTAGGTTCTTTGGGTGGCCATATTACTTTTCTTAATCTTGGTGAAAACGTAAGAACAGATCAAACAGGTCAGGAACTTGGCCGGTTTGTGAGCTGGGAAATGGCAGTTGGACTTTCTTATGGTGTTCCCGTAAACGAAGACTGGAGTATTGGAACCGGAGGCCGGTTTATTTATTCGAGATTAAGTCCGTTTGCAACAGCTCAGGAAGAAGGAAGGGGTGTTGCTTCAGGTTTTGGTGTTGACCTTGCTTTTGAATATCATCCTCAAAGTTTCATTCTGGGTGTCCCTGGTTTTGATATCGCTGATCTTTCAAACCGTTTCCGCTGGGGAACCAACATTTCGAACATAGGCCCCAAAATGACTTACATTGATGAAGCACAGGCCGATCCGTTGCCTACAAAATTTCGTACCGGTATCGCTTATCGGGTTGTTGATGATGAATATTACTATCTCGACACGTATGTTGAAATGGCAAAACTGCTGGTTTCAAACAAGGATAAAGACACCCGCTATCCGGTTTATCAGGCCATTTATAAATCATGGTACCAGGATGGGGTGAAAAATGAATTGAATAAAGCAAACCTGATGTTGGGTGGTGAATTTGTTTACGATAATTACGTATCTCTGCGTGCCGGATTTTTCTATGAAGACCGCCGTGCAGGTAACCGTAAATTTATGACCTATGGTGCTGGTATTCTCTACTCCTTCCTGAACGTTGATTTTAGTTACATTTCAACATTTGAAGAATCACATCCGCTGGCCGGAACGGTCCGTGTGACACTTGGAATGAATATTTCTTCTGTTTTAGAATAAAATAAGTCTGAATTATGATGGCAACCCTATCTCGTTTACTGTGTGTTTTTCTTTTTTTTCCTTTGGTCAGTTTGGGTCAAAGTCCGACCCGTATTACCCCTGATGCAACCGGAAATTATTCTGTAATTGCCATTATGGTTGATTTTCAGGATGAAACCGGACAGGACGGAAAGGATACTGACCTGCTGACGTATGGTACAGGAAAATTTGTGACAACAGCCCGGGATAGTGGTTTTCTCGATTCCTGGCCCAGAAATAAACAATATTTTGAGAATCATTTGATTTATCTCAAAAATTACTGGAACAGAGTTTCAGACGGAAAACTGACGATTTCGCAAACACATGTTGTGCAAACTGTCATCACTTTGCCAAAAAAGATGAGAGCCTATTCCGCACTCAGTCAGAAACAATCAGACGGGTATTCTGTTCTTTTTTCTGATTTTTTTTCTGAGCTTGACAAAAATCCGGCACTTATTCAGGAAATTCAGGATCATTATCTGGGAAAAGGGAAAACTCATTTTATCCTTTTTCATGCCGGATTGGGTAAAGATATCGATTGGAGTTCTATTCTTGGTGGCGATCCTACTCCCGGTGATCTGCCAAGTTTATTTGTAACCGGAAATTCCGAAATGAATTTTATTGAGAGAGAATACCCGTCCGGAATGGTAATTGACCACCTGAGCATTCTCCCTGAAACCCTGAGCAGAACCATTGAAAGTTTTGGTAAAGAGGCTTTACTTTCTTTTGGTATTAACGGGGTGATGGTGGCCAATTTTGGAAACTTTCTTGGTCTTCCTGATTTGTACAACACCAAAACCGGTGCATCAGGTGTTGGCAGTTTCGGGTTAATGGATGGATACGGTTTTTTCAATTTTAACGGGTTTATTCCGAGTCCGCCAAATGCATGGGAAAAGTACCAGCTTGGCTGGATCAACCCTCAAGTTGCTGATATTGCAGAATTACCATCTTCAGGTATTATTACACCAGACAAACCGTTGTTCATTCATCTTGGTGACCGTAAATATTATCTGCTTGAATCTCTCGCAAGAAACCCTGATCTGACTAATAAGGGGGTTACTGTAACTGCATCAGATAACGGAAACCCGGTTTCAACATCGTTTGTTACCGATAAAGACGAATTTTATTCCTATTCCCAAACTGCATTAAAGGGTGTTATAACTGATGTTTCGAATCCATATTGGGTAATTCCCGCCGGAATAAATTCTGAAAAGGATACGATAAATGGCGGACTGCTGATCTGGCGGCTTGATGACCGTCAACTGTCAAGGGAAATGGATACAAAAACTTTTTCTCAACTCAATTCAGATCCCGCAACCAAAGTTTTAAAAGTAATGGAAGCCGATGGCAGTTTTGATATCGGGCAATCTTATGGCCTTTTTTCAGGTGGCGGCGGATCTGAAACCGGTACTATTTTTGATTACTGGTATTCCGGGAACATAGCGCCTTTATTTAAAAGTGAATTTTCTTCTGCATCAACACCGTCAAGTGACTGGGGATACCGTGTTCCGACCGGACTTAAACTTACAGATTTCACCCGGGAAGGAAATGGAATCCGAGTGAGTTTTTCATCTGAAATAAAAGCAAATCCGCTTATCAAATCACGGGATGTGCTGAAATTAAGTACTTATGCAATCAATAAATTTGCAGGAAATTCCTTCATTCAGGATGGAACTCTTTTTTCTGCTGTTTTCACTTCAGATTCACTTTTAATTTTCAAAGAAAAATTAAAAGTTTTTGCAATTAAAGGTTCTGGCGGAATTTATGAACCTGTTTTTATTCATGAAGGAGATTCAACCCTGCTTGTAAACTATTCAGGTGAAAATAAATTCAATCTGATTTCTATAACCAATGGTACCGTTACCTCCAAAAATTTGACAATTCCACCGATTCCCGGACAGGATTCTGAATGGTTAATCAATCCGGGACCAGTTGTTACAGGCAACAAAATCGTATTTCTTCTGATCAGTCGACCTTCCCGGAAAGTTTTTGCTGCTGAATTTCCTTCCGGAAAAATTGCAGAACTCATCGGACTATCAGGAGCAGCTGCAGACTTCACAATTTCAAATGGTTTATTTATCTGGGAAAATAAAAATTTCCTTTTAACCCCACAACCCTTTGGATTTTCACTTTCTTCGGAAGATAAGTTTGGTGAAGTTAGAAATGTTGGGCTAACAATTAAGTCATTTGCAGATACAAGTACAGGGCAAATATTTTGTATTCTGGAAGGAAATAAGCTGGTTTCATATTCAATTTCGTCTATACTTACCGAAATAAACCCTCAGGCCGTTCATGCTGGTGAATTATCAGATTACAATGGGTTTTTAATTTCAAGTTCGGATGGGTACATCAAGATGGAACGGAGTAAAACAAATTCTGAGTCAAAAGAATTGACCGGCTTTTTGGGGGATACTCAGCTTTCATCCTTTCCATTGACATTCCAGGATAAAATTCTTGATGTCAAAGTTGTTGAATCTGGTTCAGAGCTTATTTCATTAATTAAAACCAACCGGTCATGGTACTCAAAAACACTTTTTTCTGACGGAGAACCATCTGTCCTTCAGGTTGGACCCGGAGACGGAAGTCTTTCTTCAGGGGAAAACTGGACAGTTGTAACAACCTTGTTACCTGGTGGAAAGTCATTGGAGCGGGTTGTTCTTAATGCTAAAACTGTTTATCCTGGGTATAAGATCAGAAATTATGATAATCTTTTAACGGGCCAAACCACATTAACCCAGAAACTCTATACCCAAACCTTTGAAGGCAAAAGTGAAACCATATATGCCTGGCCAAACCCAAGTCATGACGGTCTAGTCAGGTTCAGACTCAATCTTCCTTTTCAGGGCACCGGTAAAATCACCCTTTTTGATTTGTCTGGACAAAAAGTTGGAGCACTCGATTTATCCTTTTCAAAAAATCAGGAAACAGAGTGGATCTGGAAAACCGGGAATGCGCAGTCGGGTTTATATTTCGCATCCGTTGAAGTTTCCGGTGAAGGCAAATCAGTTTCCAGGATCCTCAAAGTCGTTTTAATCAAATAGAAAATTCATGAAATTATTCCGGATAAGTTTTTTAACCGTCTTACTATCAGTATTGGCGGGCGGTTCAGTTTTTTCCCAGATTTATTTTCCGTTGGCTTATAAAAACCTGAATTGGAAAACATTTGAATCAAAATATGCAACCGTTCTCTATCATGAGCCACTTGAAAAAATGGCAAAACGGATGGCTGCTGTTTATGATTCCATTTATGTTCCTGTTTGTGAAGTATATCAGTACTATCCATCCCGGCAGACTTTAATTTTAAAAGATACCGATGATTACTCAAATGGGGCAGCCTATTTTTTCGATGACAAAATCGAAATATTCGCAACCGCACTTGATTTCCCTCTTCGTGGAAACCACCGATGGCTTGAAGATGTCATTTCACATGAATTTACCCACATTGTTCAGATTCAGGCGGCAATGAAGTGGAACAAACGTGTTCCTGCTTTTTACTTTCAGTATTTCGGTTATGAAGATGTTAGAAGGCCTGATATTTTATATGGTTACCCAAACCGACTCATTTCTTTCCCTTTTCTGAGTATTACCGTACCAGCCTGGTTAGCCGAAGGAACTGCACAGTTTAACGTTCCCGGCCTTTATTTCGATTACTGGGATTCTCACCGTGATATGATTCTGAGAGCAAGAACCCTTGATTCAACTCTGCTCACTTATTCACAAATGATGAGTTTTAACAAGACATCTCTTGATGGTGAAACGGTTTATAATCAGGGATATAATTTTGTTTCTTACCTGAGTAAAACTTATGGTCTTGATGCAGTCAAACAACTGAACGAAAGTCTCAGAAAAAAAAGTTTGCTTACCATCAGCAGTGCAATGGAAGATGCCTTCGGGAAACCGGGAGACGACATCTATCAGGATTGGGTTAAGGAGTTAAAAAAGCATTACAGTGAACAGGTAAAACCCATTGGCAACGAAATCAACCAGGGATCACCTTTTTCTGAGACTGGTTTCTCAAACTGGGCTGATGATTTTGATGCAAAAACCGGACATGTACTGATCAGGTCAAATCAAAACTCTGATTACTTCGGTCAGTCTGTGGTTATTCTGATGGATTCTACCGGAAAAGAAATAAAACGGTTTGAGGGAATAAAGGCCAATTCCAGAGTCAGGTTTTTTTCATGGAAGGGAAGGGAATACCTGCTGTACAGTCAGATTTCGCCACCGAACCTGATGCAGTCAAAGTTTTCTGATCTGTATGTGTGGGATTTAAAGGAAAATGAAGCCATCAGACTGACGAAAGAAGCCCGTTTGTTTGCACCAGTCTGGGACGGGAAAAATAAACTTTATGCCATCAGCAATAAAAATGCTGAGAAATCAATTGTTTCAATTGATATTAAAGATCTGAATGTAAATACATCAGAATTAATTGATTTTGATAATCTGACAGAATCTTACCCGGAAACTGAATTTCATACACTCGATTTTGATACAACTTCAGGATTGCTTGTCACTGATTTTATGCAAGTTCATGGTCGTCAGCTTTTAATTTACAATCCGGCCACCAAAGTATTTAATGAACTTCCAAAAACCGGTCATGACAACCGCGAACCCCGCTGGATGCAGGACGGAAAATTGCTTTTCTCATCGGATGAAACCGGGATCTTCAATTTATACGTGATGTCACTAAAAGCTGGTGAAAGAACTCAGGTTACGCAGGTAGAAGGCAGTATTTTTCAGGGACTTCCGGTCGGGAACAATCAGATTCTGGGTTCAGTTTTTACGGGTTATGGGTTTAAAGTCAGAAAAATGCCCATAGAAGAAAAGCATTTGAAACCACATATCACCTATCCGTTTGTGAATAATCCCCAATCTGAAGATGTTGAATCACTGTCACTGAATTCTGAACGAATTGAACCGGGAAATTACAGAACATCAGACTACAGGATGAAAACTCAAAATCCGATTTCATTTTATCCTGTTTTGCGTCTGGATGCCTACATCAAATCTGATGGATCCTACTTTGACAATATCAGAAACAATGATTTTAGTAAGCTAAAGGGAAATATTAGCCGTGATTTGAAAATTGGCACGTACGCCTTCTCAGGTGACCCGCTCGACTGGATCCAATTCAGTGCTGGTGCATTGATAAATCCGGGTGGTGACGGTGATTTCAGAGACTGGGACCGTGACATTTTTCTGGGATTGAACCTTGCAGATCCGGTATTTAAAAATTGGATTCCTGTCAGATGGGCGGTTGATTATTACAATCTGATCAGGCAGGCGAAAGATGCTGCTGAAATGGGAATTGGTGAAGATTCTGTAAAGACAAATGTGATTTATAATCTCAATCAGGTTGAATTCAGCGGGATTGTAAGAATTGACCCTGCCAATCAACTGGTGCTTAAATATGCATATTCACTTTATTCAACGAAAATTGATGGTTTTGTTTTTTCAGGTTCAGGAAAAGACACCAAATTTCCAGCTTCCAACGAAAATTATTTCATGGGTCATGGTTTCAGTTTGAATTATGTGTTTGAAGCTTTGGTTCCATCAAAAGAATCTTCGATCAACCCGGTTGGTCGGGAAGGAAGTTTTACGATTGGAAAAGAATCGAATAAACTTCTTAAAATGTATGATTTACGAGATGAACAGGTTAAAGCTATTTATAGCAACTTTGATATTCTCAGATACAGTATAGGTTACAAAGAACATATCGGACTACCCTGGTTTAATAATACGTTATCATTCTGGATTCGGCAGGCAACTACATATGGGGGCAATGGAGAATCCTTTTTTTACAATTATGCCGGTGGGTTTTCTGGGATGAGAGGATATCCGTTTTATGCACTTGGTGGTTATAAAATGGCACACGTGCAAATGAGTTACCGTTTCCCATTGATAAAAAATATTGATAAAAGTTTGAAAATGATCTATTTCGACCGGCTTTACGGTTCAGTATTTACAGATGTGGGGAATGCCTGGAACGGAGAATTTAATCAGTCGGGCAAGTTTAAAAGGGATGCAGGTTTTGAACTCCGTCTGGAGACCTCATCCTATTATTTAATGCCTTTGAGGATATTTTTCTCAGGAACTTACGGGTTTGACAGATTTGATGTTAACCTGTCTGAGAATTTCGAAGCGGCAAATGGAAAAACAACTGTCACCTATGGCAGGGAATGGCAATACCATTTCGGGATGTTATTCAATTTTGATTTAGGATTGGAAAAATGGAATCACGGAAATTAATTCTTTCACTGAGTTTTATTCTGGCCGGTTTGTCTTTTGCCTTCTCGCAACCTGTTAAGCAGGGGATTGAAAAAAGAAATGAATCACCACTTACAAAAAATCCGTTTATAGATTCCTTCCAGGAGAAAAATCAGGTTTTTGCAGATCCATTTGCATTCTTTAAAGACGAAACAAAAAGTCCGCTGAAAGCTGCCATTTTTTCGGCTGTCATACCCGGTTCCGGTGAATTATATACAGAATCCTACAAGTCGGCCATTGGTTTCTTTACAGCCGAAATTGCTTTTATCGGTGCATACTTGTATTACGACAATGAAGCCGCTGACCGTGAAAAGGCATACCAAAAAGTTGCTAACGATCCGAATGCCGGCTGGAGTGCAAGAAAATATGCCGATTACCTGATTTACTGGGCCCAGGAATCAGGAGCTCAGGATGAGACAGCCAAAGCTCTGGCCGTTAATTTAAATAACCTGATCAACTCAGATCCGAGTAAAAACGACATTTCTCCTGGTGACCGGGCCTGGTGGAATGAATTAAATGCCCTTGAACGCCAAATGGTTTTTGAGTTTGGTGGTAAGGCTAAATTTTCTCATGTTCTGCCGGTTTATAATACCCAGCAGTATTATGAACTGATTGGGAAATATGAACAATTCAACCCCGGCTGGAAGGATTATAATCCTCTTTCCCCAATGAAAAATATGGAAACTCCGACCTCGATGTTTATTTCCTACCGGAACATGCGAACAAAAGCCAACGATATGCACAATACTGCCTATACCTTTCTGGTTATGACCGTTTTGAACCATTCTTTTTCGGCTATCAATGCAGCTATGCAGGCCCATTTACATAATCAGGATATTCAGTTATCTTTAGGAAGCCTTCCCTCAGGAGATGGTTACCGAACCCCGGCTCTGAATATTTGTCTGAAACTTTAAAATGGTATTTTCATGCATGCTGACTGGCTTTGGTTTGGAATCACTTTTTCCGGCTTTACCGGACTTCTGATTACTGCCAGTCTGCTGGTTCGTTCTGGAATATTTTCATCTGGTACTGCCCGCCATTTTTTTCAGATTCTGGCCGGAATCGTCTGCTTTTTTACCCCTTACTTTTTTGAGTCCAGGTTTCCGGTTCTTCTTCTTGCACTTCTGTTTTTTCTTTCCAGCCTTTTTGCTCATAGATTAAAACCGTTATTTCAGGTTCTGGCAGATTCTGAAAGTTCGGTTTATTTCCCGGTCGGATTTGCCCTTCTTGTTATATTTTTCTGGGATTATCATCCGGCCATACTTCAGGTTTCAATGCTCGTTCTTGGGTTTGGCGGAACCTTCTCCTCAATAGCATTGAATAATCTGAGAAATCAGCACTCCCTTCATTGGGTGAATCCGAAGAAGAGTACAGAAGGGTTGGCAGCCCTCATGATTACAACTTATTTTATCATTCTTGCTGCCGGTTTTTCAGGTTTTCTATCAAAATTAACCTTGTTCGAACTTGTTCAGATTGCCGCCCTGATCGGGCTGGTGACAGCCCTGACAGATGTGTTACTGGTAAAGGGAACCGAGACGTTATTCATTCCGGTGGTAACCGCACTTTTTCTTGATTATTTACTGGTTGAACCAGCAGAAGTTACCACGCTTTGGATCACTATATTTGAAATTATTCCGTTTGTCTGGCTTTCCTGGCGGTTAAAGTTTCTTTCGGGAAACGGAGCTGCAGCTATGTTTCTGATGGCGATTATTATTTTGGGTATGGGCGGATGGGCTTGGGCCGTTCCGCTGATTTTATTCTTTTTACTTTCAAGTATTCTCACTTTTCTTTCACACAAGTTCAGACGTGCCGCCGGTGATCAGGTTGAGAAATCGGGACCGAGAGATCAGGTTCAGGTTTTGGCAAACGGTGGTGTACCGCTTATTCTGTTTCTGGCAGCAATGAATAATATGTGGCCATGGAGCTATATTATTTTTCTTACCGCTGTTGGTGCGGCCACTGCAGATACCTGGAGTACCGAAATTGGACAGCTTTTAAGTAAAGGAAAGCCAACCGATATTCTGAAGTGGAGGCCAGTTGAAACCGGACAAAGCGGTGGTATTAGTTTTGCCGGGCTTGCAGGTGGATTTGCTGGTGCTGCCGTTATTTCAAGTGTTTTATTTATTCAAACCGATTATTATTTTGAAAATGAATGGAATTTCTGGATTTTAGTGACTGCTGCGGGATTTTCAGGTACTTTGATTGACAGTATTCTGGGTTCAGCTTTTCAGGTTCACTTTTCTTGTCGTATTTGTGGCAGGGAAACTGAAAATCGTGAACACTGCGGCACATCAGGTCAGATTGTTAAAGGGTTCAGAGTTTTTAACAATGACACTGTTAACTTTTTTAGTATTGCTATAGCATCGGTTTTAGGTATATTTGCCTATCTCCTCTTTATCAGGCCATGAAACTATTTCTTCTCTTTTTTGTTTCCTTTCTTGCCGTCACCCCAGACGCCAAAACCCAACCCTTGCCGCCTCCCGCAAATTTTCTTTTTCAATCAGGACAATGGGTTAGTTCTGAATATGAATTAAAGGAAAAATTAAAATATTACCCCATCCATCCTGAAAGAGCATCCTGGTTATGGCAGTTAAGCATGACTTTTCTTCAGCAGGGAAGATTGCAGGAAACAGCTCCTTTTCTAGAAGAATTAATTCCCTTGTCTGACGGAAACTGGCAAATAACAATACGTTACTGGCTTGCAAGAACCCGGGTTGATTACGATCAGTTTGAATCTGGGCTTGCAGAACTTGATACGGTTATGATGGCGGAAACCAAAAATGAGGTGACCGAACATGCGACCTTGCTTCGTGGTTACGTTTTTGCAAGATTGGGCAGATGGAAGGAAGCAAGAAATCAGTTTGAGCTTTTCAACCGGCAATTTCCGGAATCTGTAAACGGTAATTACGCTTCACTCTCAGTTGCTGATTGTGATTTTCATTTGGGTGACTTTGCCCGGGCAGTAGATAATTTGCTTTTGCTTCAGCCATTGTTGCAGGATTCTGAGCAGAAGGAAAAAAGCCAACTGATTATTTCTGAATCTTACATCAGAATGGCAATGTGGAAAGATGCCATCATTAATCTGGGGAGATATGAAAATCTCTATCCTGAATCCTACCAGATTGATTTTATCCGGTTTCGTCTTGCTTTTGCACTTCTGAAAGAAAACCAAAAAAGCCGGGCAATGCTTGTTCTTGACAGAATTGCAGAAGATTCCTGGCTTTCACCCTATAAAAAAGTGTTACTGGTTGAATTATGGAAAAGTTCAGGGCAAATTGATCAGATCCTGGATGCAAAATTACAGGTTTTTACTTTTTCACCTGAAATCAATCAGTAT
The DNA here is from genome assembly GCA_020161835.1 of Bacteroidota bacterium. Taxonomy (GTDB): domain Bacteria; phylum Bacteroidota; class JABWAT01; order JABWAT01; family JABWAT01; genus JAFLBE01. Next base: position 116,347 of record JAIUNL010000007.1, read on the forward strand.
AACCTGAATCACAGGCTATGGGCTGCACTTAAATTAAACCGTTGGGATTTATTCGAAAAAGATCTGAATCTTCTGGCCGGTGAAACCCAAACCGGGCTCAGCCTTGATTCGCTATGGGTTCAGGTTGCACAGGTTGCTGTTGACCAGGGTAGATGGAAAGATGCATCAAAAGCTTACCGGATTGCAGTAAAAAGCAATGAAGAAAATCAAAAGTCTGCGTGGCCAGAACTGGTTTATAATTCTGGTGTTGCACTTTTTAACTCGGGAAAATTTAAGGATGCCCTTGGGCAATTTGACCGTTTTATTTCAGACTTCAGAGGACACAGGCTTGAAGGTGATGCTTTTCTCTCCGGAATTCAATCTCTTATCCAAACCGAACAATTTGATACTTTACAAAAAAGAATAACTCTTTACCGTGACCGGTATGTGAAGTATTATGATCAGATTGATTTGATGCAGGCAGAAAATTATTTCAGAATCGGGTTGGAACGTACAGGTTTGGAACTTCTGGATAAAAAGATCCGGTATGCAGGAAGTGATTCCGTTAAAAATAAAATGATGTACACGGCAGCACGGGTAACTCTTCATGCTGGTCGTCCTGATCTTTCACTGGGTTATATCAGAGTGTTGAACCGATTAAGTCCCGATTTTCTTCCTGAATCTGTAGAATTAATGCAAATTGTAGCAGAATATGCCAGTGGTTCTTTTGCGTATCTGAATAACCGGATACGGGATTTTCGGTCAAAGTATGGTTTCCAGGCGGATGATTGGCTTATTCCTGTAGAACTCGACGTTTTAGGTAACCGGAAGGAGCTTAATAGCAGTCTCTTTTCCGGAAGTCTGGTTCGGTTGAAATCACCTGATTCATTTTCTCTGGCTATGAAAACTGCAACCCGTTACCTGGGTTCTGATTCTGTAAAGGCCGTGGTTTTGTCACCTATGGTTTTTAACGTTCTCAGGCAATTTGATGATGCAGGTTTATTTATTCTTGTCTCTCAGATCGGTCTGAAACCAACTTCTGCACTTGTTACTTCGGCATCATTGGATAAAGAAAAGCTTGCCAATTTTAATTTACTGTGGTCTGAAGAACAGAAAAATGCCGGTGAAAAAGGTGAACAACTTTTTGCGCTCAGCCTTAGTCAGCATGGTGGCTGGATAAAATCACAGGTTGTCAGGAAACTTTTCCTGACCCATTCCTGGACTGATTTTACAAAATGGATTGAAGATGGCAGGATTGACCCTCTGGATGTTGATCTGTTAAGAAACCAGCTGAGCCTCACTGAATATGCAAGACTGGACACCAATCAGGTGAAAATCTTAATTCATCAGGGTTCAGTTCCGGTTCTTCCAACTCTTAAATTTTATTTTTATCTGGGATTAAACCGTTTCTATGAAGGCAGGGCAGACCCTGAACTTGAATTGTTTTTCAGAAGGCAGGCACTTAAACTGGAATCTGTTTCTGCAGAATATTCTGATTTGTTGAAAAAGGATTTGTTCTGGACTGCGCAAAATGAAGGCTGGGATGGTTTTGATAGTTATTACGAATCGGTCAAATCCTTTTTTCCGGAAAGGTCAAGAAAATTGATCGAAATCAGGAAAATGACAGTACTGTCTGAAACATTGCCATCGGCAGAATTTTTAACGGAATCTGAAGCATGGAAAATGACCTGGCCGCGTGACCGTGAAGTTGAAGATCAGATATTTCTTTTAAGTGTTAAATCGTTTCTCAGGGAAAAAAAGAAAACTGCAGCCCTGAAACTGATCAAAGAATATGATAAAAAATACCCTAAAACTACTATTGTTAAAGACGCCCGTAGTCTGCTTAATTAGTCTGTTGGTGTTTCAGGGTTTTGCTCTGGGACAAAACAGGTCTGATTCACTGGCCGTTTTTGAAAAAAAACTGCTTAAAGATCCGGTTCTTTATCTTGAAACACTGAAACGTTATTCGGTTCAGGTCAGACCTCAGGCTATGATTAATCCGGAACTGGATTTATTCGGTCCGTCAGATTTAATTCCAACCTATGGGCAAAGGTTCGTTCCTTCACCCAAACTTTCCTTTTTTGCAGGAGGAAATCATGACCGTGACATTCTTGGCGGATTTCACTACCAAAATCCTGCAGGATTTCAATTTATTGATCTTAAAGGTTCAGGTTTCTTGATCAATGAAGGAAATTATACCCGAAGGGAGGCTTCAGGTTCATTTTTAACAGGAAATAATCAGTTAAACACAGATCCTGAAGCTCCGGATGTTTTTTTTGTTTTCTCTGTGGATGGTCAGTTAAAACAGCATCATCCGCATGATAAACAAACTGACAGTACAACGGTAAGGGTATTGAATGCAGGCGTTGAAGTTTTCAGTGATCCGATGCGGGCTGGCAACCAATGGGGGCTAGTTGCAGGTTATTCTGATTTTTTTACGGATGGGAGAAATCAGTTTGAAACTGGAACGGTAACATTTTCCGGTCAATACCGGTACGACTTTTCATTTTTGAACTGGGTTTCATCAGTTAACGGATGGGCTGGCACCGGAATAAAAAGGTCTTCAGAACAAGCTGTTAGTGCTGAAACCGGCTTTGAATTTCAAAATGAACAGATTCAGGCTGGTGTTACAGGTGGATATTTTATCAGGAACGGACTTACCCAGTCAGAAAAGAGTCCGGCTGGAACGGCAACATTTTCTTTTCATACCCGCCAAACCCATCAAAAGCTGACCTGGAATTATGTCGTGGTACAACCAGGATTTGATGAATTGCTCAGTGATGAAAACTGGATTTCAACGGGTGATTTTGCTGCGCTTGATCTTCTCTCGAGACAACGGATTGATTACAGCTTTGAATGGATTCCGTCAAAAAACTGGATTTATTATGGCGGCACCCGGTTTCACCAGGCAGAAGACCGGATAGCTCCAGATTCAACCGGAAAGTTTTCTGTTGTGCGCACGTCGTCACATCGTATTGAGTCCCGTTTATCCTGGATTCCAGTTTTATCAACAACTCTGACTGCAGGATTTAAAAAGGAATTATATTTCGGGGAGGTGAAATCTCTGCCCTTTAAACCAGGTGAAGAGAGTTTTTTTGAAGTGGCCTGGCTCACTCTAAATCAAAAAAACAGAATAACTGGTCGTGTTCGGTATCACACTAAAAGGTATTTTGATACACTTTCAACTGAAAAACTGCCAAATTATACCGATATTTCATTAAAAATTGAAGATTTTCATTGGTTTGCATTGAATTTCTTCGTAGAATTTAAGATTATCGCCAATGGTCATGACCAGTTTTATCCCGGCTTAATTAAAAAAGAACGTCAATACTTTGCCGGACTTTCTTACAACCTTTGATCAGGAACGCAGTTATGTTTTCAAAAACGTTTGTTCAGGAACTTGCAATAAAAACGAATCTGCCCGATGAGGACGTTGATTTGATACTAAACAAGCTCCACCAAACCGTGAAAGAAACTCTGTTTTCCGGAGAACCGGTACATCTTCCGGGCTTGGGAATTCTTCAGATTCAGCATTTATCAAGTTTAAAAGAAGTTGATCCGGCTTCAGGAAAAACTATGCTGTACCCACCCAAAGATAGTCTTGAATTCACACCGGACAATTGAAAGTAACAAATGGACGCTGAAAAACTTTTTGAACTGATTCAATCTGGAACCGGGAAAAATCCGACTGATATAGCCTTGGTTCTTGATGCCCTTATTACCTCAGTGATTGAAAAAACACGGGCAGGTCAGCCTGTTGATTTTGCTGAATTTGGAAGTTTTACATTCAGTGAATACTCCAGAATTGAATTTACAGCCAATCAGGATTTTGCAAAGCTGATCAATTACCGGTATAACAATAGCCGGCCGATTGTTATTGATGATGGAATTCTACCGGTTGAGACTTCTGCTGATACCCTTCAGGAACCATACCTTATCCCGCCAACTCAGGCAGACTTGCTATCTGAACCACAGGTTGTGCCTGAACAGACTGATGAAACTCCGGTTTTAACCAATTTGGAAACTGATTTTGCTCCGGCATTTCCTGAGTCAGAATCAGCTGGTTTTTCGGAACCTGCACCTTCAGATCAAGAACCTGTATTTCCTGAAACCAGCCAGGAACCGGCTGAAAGTCATGAATTTATTCCCGAAGAACAGCCGGTTTCACCAACATTTATTGAATCTGAACCCGAAATTGTTTTATCACAAGTTGTTTCTGCCGATGAATCCTCGCCATTTATTGGGGAACCCGAACAGGTTATCCTTCCTGAAGAACCTGGTTCAGAGTTTATTGGTTTTGAATCAATAACTCAGAAACCTCAGGATTTGGAACCAGTTCCAGCCACGGAACCCTTTTCAGAACCTTCAGTTTCCGCTGTTGCATCAGACTCTGTAGCTGAACCTTCTGCAGAACCCCAGCCTGTCTTTTCATGGACAGAACCTGAAGCACCTGCAACAAAAGCTGCAGAGGGTGAACCCCTTAAAAAGGCAGAAGAGGGAGAGGGTGGAAATTCATATCAATACCAGTACCTCAGCCATGCAGAATTGAACAAGGAAATGGATAAATGGTATATTTGGCTGTTAATTGGCCTGGGTGTAATTGCGTTGGGTGGATTTATTTATTGGTTTATGCAGGGTGACGTTAAAAAGCTCAAAACTGCTCAGAAGGTTCAGGTTGCGTCTGACCTGAAAGACTCAATTGCAAAACAAACTCTTGTAAATTCAGTTCTTGATTCAATAAAAAATGATTCGATTGCTTCAAAAGAATCGGGTGTTCCTGTTATTCCTGGCCAAACCTCACCTGGAAATCAGCAAACTGTTGTTGTTCCTTCAACTGTTTCTGCTTCAAAAGTACCGGTAACAGCGCCAACAGAAACCATGGGTGCCGTAAAAGGGGTTCCTGCTACCAAAGCAACAGTTCCGGCAATGCCATCAAAGGTAGTTACTGAGCAACCGGCAGTTAAAACACCACCTGTTCAAAAAACAGAACCTAAAAAAGAAGCCAAACCAGCAGAACAGGCTAAACCATCTGCCACTGTCGGATTTGCTGACGGACTTAAGGGCACTTATGATGAAGCAAAAGGTGGATTCACACTTAATGTTGCTTCTATGCCTACAGCAGAGCAAGCCCAAAAAGCTGTTAACTCCTGGAAGGCGAAAGGGTATGCTTCAGGTTACAAGGAATCGGTTGTTAATGGTAAAACCATTTTCCGGGTTCGTGTTGGTCAATTTCCAACCCGGGCTGCAGCCATCGCAGGGCAGGCAGCTTTCAAGGCAGAGGTAAAAGATGCCTGGGTTGATAAAATAAAATAAGTCGGTTACTTGGGTTTAAAGCCAGGTGGTGTCAGATTGGCCGGATAGTTCTTTCTGAACATCCGGAACGCTGATTCTGCCTGGCTTTTTTGTTTGTACAAACCAAAACAAGCACTTCCGCTGCCGGATAATGAAACATAATCTGCCCCAGAAGTCACCAATTGGTCTTTTATGTTCTGTATTTCGGGCTTTTGAGAAGAAATTGGATCATCAAAATCGTTTACTACGCTTCCTGAATAATCTGAAATATCAGTCAGGCGGGATAAGAGGACATCAAGGGTTTCTGAATACCCAGATTTTGGTGTAATTTGTTGATACGCCCACCCTGTCGGTACCGTTACGGCCGGAAAAACAGTGACAATCCATGCCGGAATCTGAAAGTTGATGGGTCGTAAAACAATTCCCCGGTCGGTGGCAATCTGGCTTTCCGGACTGAGAAAGAAATTAATGTCAGAGCCTAGTTCAGAGGCAATTATTTGTGCCTGATCCGCTGTAAATAATTCTGGCCATTTCATCAAAGCAAAACGGATAACACCTGCAGCATCTGAAGAACCGCCACCCAGGCCAGCACCATGCGGAATGTTTTTTGTCAGATGAACTGAAAAATGAAACGGCTGATGAGTGGCCTGTTCAACCTTTCTGATTGCTTTTACGACCAGATTGTCTTCACCGGTTGGAAGGGAAGGATCAGAACAGGAGAATGTGAATTTATCTGCATCCAAAAAGGACAATTCATCGAACCAATTCAGGTAACAAAATACCGATTCAATGTTGTGATAACCATCCGACCGGCGTTCCAGAATTCTTAATCCCAGATTTATTTTTGCGAAAGCCTTGAAAATCATTTTATCTTCGTTGATTGTTTTTTCCAAAAGTAAGTGACTGATTGCTACTTTTCATTTTAATTTAAAAAAATCCGGCAGGTTTATGTCTAAATTCCCCAAACTGAAACTCCATTGGAAAATCCTGATTGGTATGATATTGGGTGCGGTTGTTGGCGTTATTGCCAATGAAATGGGCTTTGCCTGGGTTGTAAGCAGCTATATTAAACCAGTCGGATCTTTATTTATCCGACTTATATCCATGACAGCGGTTCCTCTGGTATTGGCATCGCTGATTGTTGGTGTAGCCTCGATGAAAGATCTTAAAAAACTTTCCAGAATCGGTTCCAAAACCATGGCTTTTTATATCGCCACAACTATGGTTGCCATTACGATTGGTTTGGTTTTGGCAAATCTGATTCGCCCGGGTGAAGGATTGGATGAAAAAGTAAAGGAACAGCTTCGTTCAGACTATTCTGGCATTGTTGACTCCAAAATCAGTAAAACTGCAGAAGTAAGTATCACCCAGCAAATACTTGATATTGTACCCTTGAATCCGTTCAATTCGTTGGCTACCGAACGGGGTGAAATGTTACAGATTGTATTTTTTGCACTTCTGCTTGGTATTGCATTGAATATGGTTTTACCAGAAAAATCTCAACCGGTAATCCGTTTTTTTGACGGATTGACGGATGCTATGATCAAGATTATTGAAATGGTGATGAAAATTGCACCCTACGGCGTTTTTGCCTTGATTGCCGCCGTTATTGCTGATTTTGGGTTTGAAATTCTTCAACCACTCGGTAAATATTTCTTTGCAGTTATTTTAGGTCTTTTCCTTCACGTTGCAATTGTGTATGCGCCAATGATTGCATTTTTGTCAAAGTTAACGGTCAAGAAATTTTTCAAAGCTCTTTCTGAAGTACAACTTGTTGCCTTCAGTTCATCAAGTTCTGCAGCTACACTTGCGGTAAATATGGATGTGTGCCAGAAAAAATTGGGAATTAAAGAGGAAGTAACCGGGTTTGTACTTCCGTTGGGGGCTACCATCAATATGGATGGAACAGCACTTTATCAGGGAGTTGCTGCCGTTTTTATTGCACAGGTTTACGGAATCCCACTTCATTGGACTGAACAGCTTACCATCATTCTCACAGCAACTCTGGCTTCAATTGGAACCGCTGCTGTGCCGGGTGTTGGTATGATCATGCTCGTCATTGTTTTGCAGTCAGTTCACATCCCACCAGAAGGAATTGCCCTGATTTTTGGTGTTGACCGGGTTTTGGACATGCTTAGAACCACTGTTAATGTTACCGGTGATGCAGTTGTTGCTTCAGTAATTGCAACTCAGGAAGATTTGTTTGAAAACCAGCCAGGTGAAAATGTTTCAGCTTAAAATTGGTGTACTACTAGCCTTTTTGTTTTTTGTTCCTTTTTCCGGCAGGCAATCCCTTCTTGCTGCCGGCTATCTGCCGGGGTTTAGTCTGCCTCCGTTTGAAACAGTAAGAACAACAATACTCAAATTTGATTTTAAGGGCGCAGAAAAACTACTTCCCGTTCGGCCATTAAAAGGACAGGCAGAAGGAATTCGCCTTTTTTATTTTATGCAGATTGCCGCCTGGCAATATTTGCTGACTGAGGATCCGGGTCATTTGGCAAAATTTGAAGCAGCCTGGGAATTGATGAATGATTATGCCGAAGCTTTGCCGGAAAATGATGAAGTGTTATTTCTGAAAGGGGAGGGTACACTCTGGAGAGCTATTGTTCAGATCAGAAAAAATGATTTTATTTCAGCTGCCTGGAATGCAAGATCAGCATATAAGTTTTACGAATCTGCTTACGAGTTAAATCCGGGAAATCCGGATCTGTTAAAAGGGTTGGGCATTTTTCACTTTATGGTTGGGAATGTTCCATCCCGATTTTCCTGGTTGGTAAACATTACCGGTTTTACCGGGTCAATGTCTTTGGGTCGTACTGAGTTGCAGAAGGCCGCTGACAATGGAACTATTACCTCTGATGAAGCCATGTTTTTTCTTGCCAGCATTGAACTCTTTGTAGACAAAGATCCCCTCAGGTCAATGAAGAAGCTTAATATTCTTTTGGAAAAATATCCTGAAAACGGTGTTTTCCTTTTAGTGAAGTCGGTTGCACTCCAGCGAAACCGGGACGTCAGAGAATCAGTTGTTCTGATGGAAAGTAAATATCAGTCCATCAAAAATTCATCACCTGTTTTTGCTGACCAGGTACTGTTCAGGATTGCAGAAGGCTATTATTTCCTGAATCAGTTTGACAAAGCAATTCCGCTTTTTAACGAATTTCTTGATGGTTACAAAACAAAAACGATTCTGACACTTGCCCGATTCCGGTTGGGTTTGTCGTATGAACTTTCGGGACAGCATGAAAAAGCCAGTCAATGGTTTAAACTGCTTGAACCCCGTGAGAATAATGATTTTGAAAGCTATGCTGCCGCTGAAGGCAAAAAATGGATTAACCGGTCAATGACCCCTGCTGAAAAATCACTTTGGCTGGGCAGAAATACGTTTGATTCCGGCGATTTTAACGGTGCTCTTCAGTTGTTAACTGAAGCAAAAAAACTGGCCGGACAGGATAGTGATCTTGCCGGGGAGGCAGATTACAGAATCGGCCGGGTTTACGAAGAAAGCCGGCAGCCTGAACTTGCTTTGGTACACTATAAACTTTCCGAAAAGGCTGTTTACAAACAGGAAAAATGGCTTGTACCTTATTCAATCTTCCAACAGTCAAAAATTCACCTCGCTTCCGGAAAAAAAACTGAGGCTATTGCCCTGTTAAGAAAGGCATCAGATCTCGATGATCATGTCTTTGCAAACTCAATGGCAAGAGAAATTGAAACTGAACTTAAGAAACTCGGAGTTGATCCTTGATAAAGTCCCCGTTCGTTTTTTTTGATCTGGATAACACGCTAATTGATCACACCCATGCCGAAACAGCTGCACTTCATTCAACTTATCTTGATATTTTAGGCTCCGCAGATGGATTTGATGAATTCCGGTTGGCATATCACACCATTAATTTGAGATTATGGGATGCCTACAGCCATTCCAGAATTTCAAAAGATGATGTGAAATTTGGCCGGTTTGATGAAAGTGTGGGTCAGCTAACTTCAGATAAAGTCATTATTGATAATTTTACTGCCTTGTATTATGAAAATTATGTCAGGTTCTGGAAAGCAATTCCGGGTGCCGATGACGCCATTAAATTTGTGAAAAATGCCGGTTTCAGAGTTGGCGTTCTTTCAAACGGTTTTATTGAACTTCAATATCTGAAAATCGAAAAAATGGGGTGGACTGATTTGTTTGAAACTGTTGTTTTAAGTGAAGAAGCCGGCGTTCAAAAACCGTATCCGGGAATATTCAGATTTGCTGAAGAAAAAACCGGGTTGCCTCCCGATAATCATTTATATATCGGCGATTCGATTGAGACTGATATCAAAGGAGCCGTTTCGGCCGGATGGAAGAGTGTTTTCTTTGACTTTTCCGGGCAATCACGGCAAAGCGATCTTGCTGAATTTAACATAAATTCCTGGTCAGAATTTCCGGAAAAATTTTCCCGGTTTGCAGGTTTATAATTTTTTTTGAACTGAAACAAAACCCATGATTCCATTTTTTTCACCCTTAACCGGGAAGGCAGATGTTGCTGCAGATTTTGTGATCAGGCATTTGAATGCTCTGTTCAATATTGAAAAACTGGAACGGGTTTCGGCACTTGAAATTTCTGAAGATCTGGTTGTGGTTTGGGACTACAAGGAAGAAGAAAAAAAATATCTCAAACTTCCATGTTTACTTTTCATTCCGTTCAGCAGGGAAGCAGAACAACTTTGGTTTCGAAAACAACGTGTAAATCTCCAGAAAGTTCAGAATTACCGAATCAGGGAGCAGGATCTGCTCTGTCTTTTTCCGGTTAACCGGCAATCGGCACAGGCAGCTGAAATATCAGGAGAATCTGTTCTTTTTCAGGCTGACCTGATTTCTCAGCTTTTTGTATTGCTGACCGGTTGGGATGAACAGTTTTCTGATAAGGATAAGCTGAACCGGGTTGTTTTTAAGAATTCGCTGATTGATAAACTTGGCCTGATAAACCGTGCTCTTGCTGATGAAACCTGCGCAGCCATCATGAACGGATTTCAGGCACTTGGCATTCCGGAATCGTTCAGTTTTTATGACGGATTTTCCTGGCAGATTACCTTCACCCACGATCTTGATCATCTCAAAAAATGGACACCCGGGTATTTTTCACGGAAATTGCTTCAGTCATGGTCATCGTTCAAAGAACTGCAAGCATTAGCAACTGAGTTTAAAACTTCCTTCAGTGAAAAAGATCCGTATGAAACAGCACTCGAAGAGATCCGAACTTATAATAACGAACACAAAGTAAACCCGATCTATTTTCTTCGTTCCGGCAAAAGTGATAAACGGGATTCCCAAATTTCTTTCAAACATGACCTGATTGCCAAGTTGGTTGAGGATTCAAAAACCGGTTTGTGCCGGCTTGGCATCCATCCGACAATCAAATCAGCATCTGATCCTGAACAATTTTATAAAGACTGGCAAGAACTTTCTTCGGCTATTCCTTCTGCCGAGCGGGTAAACCGCCAGCACTTTCTGATGTTTGATCCTGAACTTACTCCATCTGTTCATCGTGATTTGAGGATTGAAGAAGATTATACAATTGGATTCCACGACCACGAAGGGTTTCGCCGGGCATCAGTTCACCCGTTCAAGGGATTTGATTTTAAGACATGGTCACTCACAGAAACCACCTACATTCCACTTATTGCTATGGATGCAACGTTTACCGATTACAGAAAATTGTCTTCGGTAGAAGCCAATCAGGCCACAGAACTGCTTTTAAAGGAAGTTAAAACCTGGCAAGGTCATGTTTCTATTTTGTTTCACAATTCATTTACCCGGGGTGAAAATCCTGACTGGTGGCAATGGTATGAATTGGCCGTTCAATTTTCCATACGTAATCATGCGTTACTGAAATAATCTGATGTCACTTTCACGGATATTTTCTCATTTCTTGTTCAAAACTGGTGCAGAGGCTATTTCACGTCTTGCCATGTTTTATGTCATTCTCATGCTGACGTCCCGGATGGGAGCTGAAGGTTACGGAGCATGGTCATCTGTTTACAGTTTTCTTTCCCTTTTTATAGTCATTGCAGATTTAGGACTGAACCTGGTTCTGGTAAGGGATGTAAATCAGGCACCAGAAAAATTCCCGCTTTATTCCCGAAAATTGCTAAGAGCAAAATTATTTCTTTCTCTGGCTTTTGGCGGATTGGCTCTGAGTTCCTCCTTTTTAATTTCCTGGACACAGTCTGAACAAACATTGATTTATGCCATGACGGGGTTTCTCATTACCGGAACCTGGGTTGAATTCGTACAGCATTTACTCTGGTCCAAAGACGATCAACGGGTTGAATCGATTGTTAAAACAGGAAACCGGTTATTGGTCGCCATAGGTTCAGTTGCCGGAATTTTGCAAAATTCAATGGAACTGGCCTTGTATTACTCGATAATTGCCAATCTGTTAACAGTTGGTTTTGGTTGGATTCGTGTGATGAAACATAAGTCAATTCAACTTGCAAATAGTGAAAAACCGGTATTTCTCTGGAAGGACGTCTGGGCAAAAGCCCTCCCGGTTTCTCTTACTGCTTTTCTTGTTGTTCTTTACCTTCGGGTTGATGTGGTTATGCTGAAATTTTTCAGGGACGATCTTGCAGAAATCGGGCAATATACAGCCGTCATGAAAATTCAGGATTTGGTTCACACCGTAGCCGTTATTGGATTGGCAGCACTTTTCCCAACTTTAAACCGGCTGTGGGCACGTGACCGTAAAAAATTGCCAGATCTGCTTTCCAAAGTTTTGAAATATGTTTTACTTTTTACCACTGCAGTTGCAGTTGGTGGGTTTTTAACTGCGCCAGATTTACTTCCTGTTATTTTCGGACCTCAATTTTCAGACGGAGCAGGTTTTGCCAGAATTCTCTGGTGGGGACTTATTCCAATGGGCATGAATCTCATTTTTTTAAATCTTTTGCTTATTGCCGGAAAAACAAAACTTAACCTGATATTTACCCTGATAAGTGTTTCTGTTAATGTTGTGGTTAACCTGCTCTTGATTCCAGATTATGGAGCAATCGGTGCAGCCTGGGCAACTCTTATTGCAGAATGGGTATTGTGGCTTTTACTGATTATTAACATCAGGGCGGTGGTCGCTTTTCGTTTCAAAATTGGTTTCAGGTGGAAATGGTTTGTGCCTGTTTTAGCAATGGCGGGTTTGCTCATTCTGACCGATCACTGGCCGGTTATCACACGTGTTGTTGCTGGCGGGTTTGTATTTCTGGCTTCACTGTTTTCTTTTCGGATTGCAGATAAAATGGAAATGAGTGAGTTGAAAAATCTGGTCGAAGAACCGGGACAGGAAAGAGGATTACCCGATGCCACCAATTAATTCTTTGGCACTTTTTGATTTTGATGGAACGATTACCCGGAAGGATAGCCTTACCCATGCTTTGAAAGTTATTTTTCCTGCCTGGCGGTTCTGGTTGGGATGGTTTTTAATGGTGCCGGTCATCATTGTCTGGAAGTTAAACCTGATAACCAATCATAGGGCAAAGGAATTGGTTTTAATCCATTTCTTCAAAGGGATGAGTGAGCATCAGTTTATTCAATCAGCAAAATCGTACAGTCTTGAAAAAATCCCCGGAATTCTAAGGCCGGATGCAATGGAAAAGTTAAACTGGCATTTGCAGCAGGGACACGAGGTTTGGGTGGTGACGGCTTCAATTGATTTGTGGCTGAAACCGTGGACAGATAGTTTGGGGGTAAACCTGATTTCGACGACCATGGAAGTGAAAAACGGAAAAATGACCGGTAAACTTTCAACTCCGAATAATTTTGGTCCTGAAAAAGCAAGACGGATCCGTGAAGTTATCGATCTCACCAGATTTAACGATATTTATGCTTATGGCGATACAGAAGGTGACCGGGAAATGTTGGCTCTGGCAACTTTTCCGAATTACCGTGTTTTTAAGGGATGACTTGTGGTATGTGATAGGTGGTAGGTGGTCATGAGCCGTTGTCCTAGACCGATGAGGGAATTTGGATGGGGTGGTTTTTACTCAGCATTGATCACCTGTCACTTGTCACTTGTCACCGATTTATCCGATATTTGATGAATTATAAATCCTGGAAAATCAGGAAAAAGGGAAATAAATGGTTTTCGTTGTTTCAATTCTTGTTTTAGGATTACTGGTTATCGGGTATTGGCTGTACAGAAGCCGTCAGATCAGCAGGTTAGAGGAAAATGAAATTTCCCATTTCTCAGATCTTGGGTTTGTAGATTTCCATCTTGAATCTACCTGGACAACACTTTCAAAACGTATGGAAACTGAAGGCATTTCGTTTGGAATCTGGAAAAAACTTGAAATCGGCAATGGAATTGAATTGTGGGGAATTCCGGAAAAGGGTGTTTTCTCTGTTTTTTCTCCCTTTTTCCGGTCAGATAAATTCCCGGCAGAATCTGTTAAAACCGTAACCAGCGACCTGGGTGACGGATTTGAAGTTCTTAAAGTAAAAGACCAGACTCTGGTTACCGAGAAAATTCCATTTACTCCGCACAAGTCAGGTGACGTTTACCTGACGGCATTTGCCATTGAACTGACAGCTTACGACAGCATTGAAATGTACGAAAGTCAGGTTCGGGCTTCGTTCCAGAAACAGTTAATTTCTCTTTCTGTTTTAAAAATGGAAGAGTTTGGTGAGCATTGGACGCCTTCTGCAGATGCTGTTTTTTCCGGTTTGGTTTCAGATTATGACAAGATGATCAACCCTGAAACGAATAAGGAATTCTGGCTGATCCGGGTGGATACCGGGGATGGTTTTACTTTGCCTATTGTTGCAGATCCGCGTTTGCTTGACCGTTTCCCGCAAAAGAAAAATGTGCTCGTCGGGCAGGTTTACCTGCTTTCATCTGAAACTGAAAGGACTTAAAAATGGCGTTTCCTGACATAAACGTGAAAACACTTGATTTTAATACACCCATGGAAGCCGTGACTGTCTTTCTTCAGGAATCATCAGAAGCCCGGCATTTTTTTCTGGATAACCGTGAGAAACTTGAAAAAGCTGTTCCACCTGAAGGTAAATGGACGGCCATTCAGGTTTTGGCTCATTTGAATTATTGGGAAGACTGGATGTATTATAACCGGTTTCTTCCGCTTGAAATAAAAGCAAAAGATCTCCCGTTATCAAATTGGGAAGAGAAAAATGCTGAATCTATTGAAACCGGCGGAAAGTCATACCTTTGGCTGCTCGATTCCTGGGTTGCCCGCAGAAAAAGACTGGTTAACTTTCTGGGTCATCAGGAAGATCCGGTTTGGAACTGGAAAGCAAAGCATGAAAAATATGGCCGGACTGATTTCTTTTTTTGGGTTTCTGACATGATCGAACACGACTGCACCCACGGTAAATCACTCCGGAATCAGCTTATCAACCTTTGAGGATACCATGAAAGATCTAAAACCTTTATTTACTGACCATATTCAAAAGGTAACGGCAGCCTATACTCAGGTTATGACCGAACTTGGCTACAACTGGCTGGTGATTCATTCCGGTTCACTCGATTATCGTTTTCAGGATGATATGAGTTTGCCTTTCAAGGTGAATGCTCATTTTAATTATTTTGTGCCGGTTATCGACAATCCGGACTGTTTCGTCATTCTTCAGCCCGGCAAAAAACCGAAACTTCTGTTTTTTCTTGCAAGTGATTTCTGGTACATCATGCCGGAACATCCAAAAGGGTATTGGGTGGATGCTTTTGATATCGAAATCATCGAGGATGTGAATACACTGAAATCGTTTTTACCTGCAAATATGGCGGGTGCTGCCTATATTGGTCCGTCAGGAATCCAGTTTAAATCGATGGGGATCAAACAACTTAATCCGCAGCACCTCATGAACCGGCTTCATTTCCTTCGTGCGGTAAAAACATCCTACGAACAGGAACTAATGAAGGAAGCAACCCGTGTTGCAGTGACGGGCCATATAGCAGCCAAACAGGCTTTCCATCATGGCGGATCCGAATTTGAAATCCATCTGGCGTATCTCAATGCAGTTCAGTCTATGGAAAGTGATTTGCCCTACGGAAATATCATTGCTCTGAATGAACATGGTTCGGTTTTGCATTATCAGGTTACCGATAAATCAAGAAAACCCAATCACGAACTTCATTCTTTTCTGATTGATGCCGGTGCCCAGGTTTCGGGTTATGCTGCTGATATTACCAGAACGTATTCCTTTCTGGAAGATGAATTTGCAGAGTTGATTCACGAACTCGACAAAGAACAACTTGCAATCATCAGCCAGCTTAGAATTGGTGATCCGTATCCGCAAACCCATTTGCGGGCTCATGGTGCGGTTGCCAGACTTCTTCACGACTTTAAATTTATTGATCTGTCAACTGAATCCATCATGGATAAGAAGTTAACCTCCTTTTTCTTTCCGCACGGAATCGGGCATTTGCTCGGGATGCAGGTTCATGATGTGGCCGGTTTTTCGTCAAACCCTCAGGGCGATCTGATTGCAAAACCTGAAGGTCATCCGTTTCTTCGCCTGACAAGAACCATTCAGGAAGGATTTGTATTCACTATTGAACCGGGATTTTACTTCATTGATCCGCTTTTAAAAGATCTGAAAAACTCTGAAAACGGTAAATATGTGAACTGGAGCCGGGTTGATTCCTTCAGAAAATTCGGTGGCATCCGTATCGAGGATAATATCTGCATGACCAAATCCGGTCCCGACAACTGGACGAGAACTGAGTTTGAAAAACAGGGGCAGGCATAAGGTTTAATGTTAAATTTTAAACGTTAAAGGGTAAATGAGATTTCCCCTCCTTTTCAAGGAGGGGTGTCCCGAAAGCATGCGGGACGGGGTGGTTTTCTCTCATGTAACACCGACCTCCCAGTCGGTATTCTGGTTTTCAAACAGGATATTCAGGATATGCAGGATGAATTCTGAATGATTAAAAACTGAGTAGTAAAGGGAAAATGAATAAATAACTTTTTTTGCGCAATAACCCTATCTCCTTTTAATATTTATTTTGGATTTGCCAGTCTTTCCCAGGTATTGAACTCATCTTCAGCTAACAAAGGTTCTTCAAGTTTTCGATAAATGTAACCTTTAATAAGATGAATTTCCGCACGTTGATCTTCCATCTCCTCTGCCAGTTTGATTACTTTTAGAGCTGCTTTATATTCTTTTTGGTCATAAAGAAAATAGGAAGTTGCGATAAGTTGTAAAACCTCATCCTTGACTGTAGATTTAAAAAATGTTTTTACGGTATCAACATTTTTAAAAGCAACAGAATCAATTTCACCGTTCTCTATTAAGGTTGAAAGTGCGGATGCAAGAGTTGCACCAAAATAATAAAAGTTCTTTTTTGAATTCGAATAAGCATCAGAATATATCTCTGCAAGGAATTTTATCCGGTTTTTGGGTGAACTTTCAGGATCCTGCGATAGTGTTGCCTGAGCAATATTTTTGTTGATTTCATCAAATTTAAGGTTCATATATTTTGTGGTTGGAAACATAATTGATTCACTGTTATTGTTGTGAACACAACCCAGGTTATGTCCGAATTCGTGGGCAACAACCAACCCTTCCTCTATCGAATTCCAATCTTTTACAGTTGGCATTGAAGGTTTTGCTCTGATTATGCAATGGTATCCTCCGATAGAACCCATTCCAAGGGCATTCTCCATATCCCAGTCAGTATCCTGATTCACAATGTAAGTGAAGGCAATGGTATAAAGACCTTTTTTCTGCGGGAAATCTTTGATCAACCTATTGTAGGCAAGTTCAAAGGAATCGTCACAACTGTAATTCCAGGGCTCGATTGTTTTTGGAATAAGTTTAACACTTAGTTCGTTTAAAAGATGATCGTTTGCCAATAATATTCTCAGATAGATTCGGTTTTTCCAATCAGAAAACCGAATCTGAAAGGACCGATCAACTACAATTCTAATTGGGATTTCATGAGTTGGAATGGCGTCTTCCTTTAAATCATTGTAGGGCAGTTTATTAAACGCATTTGAAATATGGCTTGCTCCCAATACCCAGGGCGGATCTTGCCTAAAGCCATAATTCTCCTTTACGGAACTGTTTGAATACACATTTCCTTTTGAAGTTTGATCAATTGCAAATAGGGTATCCTGGTTTTGCGTTGAATGTCCGGTAATTCGGGATTTAAGTGACCCAATATTAAAACCAAAAGTATAAAATCCGCCCAAAAAAGCCCCTTCAGCAAGGGTTTTCTTTGATGTTTCCCATTTACTATCAGCCTTTACAAACCATTCAACTCCCATTCTTCTTGCAACTGAGGCAATGCTATCCAATGAAATTTCCTGCCCCTCCCTGTAATTTGAAAATGAGGAGTGAATGGTCTTAAATAAATTGACGGTTTTATATCCCCTGCTTTTTAAATCCAATTCAAACAAATTTGTGAGTATATGATCAAATGTGGAGTCTTCTCCACCTTCAAGATAAATTCCGACAAACTTCTGTTGTGAGAACGGAAAATTGTTTTTGATTTCAATTTGCCTCATTGGAATCCATTTGGAAGTCTGGCTGTTTGTTCCACAACCAGAAAACAGGAAACCCAAAACTGCAAGTAAAGGTATTAAAATGGGAAATATATTTGTCATACTTTTTTCGGGATTTTAATAAAACATAGGTAAAGTTAGGGATCATTCATTTATTATCCAATTTCCTCCAACAAAAAAGGCTGCCTTCCAGGCAGCCTTTTTTTATCAAACCAGAATTGAAACCTGATTATTTCTTCGATTTCCGTTCCATGATTGCAGCCTGCGCAGCAGCAAGACGGGCAATCGGGATCCGGAAGGGTGAGCAGGACACGTAGTTCAAACCAATATGATTGGCAAAAACAATACTCATCGGTTCACCGCCGTGTTCTCCGCAAATTCCGATTTCGATGTCAGGACGTGATTTACGTCCGCCGGCAACTGCGATTTCCATCAGTTTACCAACACCGGTCTGGTCAATGGTGACGAACGGATCGTATTCGAAAATGTTTTTCTCAATATAATAAGGTAAAAACTTTCCGGCATCATCCCGTGAAAGTCCGAGTGTGGTCTGAGTCAGGTCATTGGTTCCGAAACTGAAAAATTCAGCCGATTTGGCGATTTCGTCAGCGGTCAGGGCAGCTCTCGGAATTTCAATCATAGTACCCACTTTATAGGCAACTTCCATTCCGCGCTCGCTGAACAATTCACGTGCGATCCGGTCAACAACGGCCTTTTGGTTATTCAGCTCATTCACATTCGAAACCAGCGGAATCATAATTTCAGGATGAACAGGTCTTCCTTTGGCTTTCAGATTCAGGGCAGCTTCAAGAATTGCTCTGGCCTGCATTTCAATGATTTCAGGAAAGATAATTCCCAGGCGGCATCCGCGCATACCCAGCATGGGGTTTTCTTCGTGAAGTTCATCAATTTTCCGTTTCAGTTTGGCTGGTGCAACTTTCATTGCATTGGCAACTTCCTGGATTTTTGCTTTTTCTTTCGGAAGGAATTCATGCAGCGGCGGATCAATCGTCCGGATGATAACCGGGTAACCGTTCATCACTTCTAGAATGCCTTCAAAATCACTGCGCTGAAGTTCGAGAAGTCCGGCAAGATATTTCCGGCGTTCTTTTTCTGTACTTGAAAGCAGCATTTCTCTCACGAGGGTAATTCTTTCTTCGCCAAAGAACATGTGTTCCGTCCGGCAAAGTCCGATTCCCTGAGCACCAAATGCGATGGCCTGCTGGCATTGATCTGGCTGATCGGCGTTGGCAAAAATTTTCATAGCACGAACTTCATCCGTCCAGGCCATAATTTTTTCGTAATACTTCACATCAACAGAATCCGGCATATCCTTGCCCATCAGTACTTTTTGAATGACGTCTGACGGACGGGTTTTTAATTGACCTTCTAACACTTCACCGGTTGATCCGTCAATCGAAATGTAATGTCCCTGTTCGTAGGTTTTATCGCCGATTGTCATCGTAAACGTATGATAGTCAATGGTTACCGGGTCACAGCCAACGATACAGACTTTTCCCATCTGACGGGCAACAAGAGCAGCATGAGAAGTCATCCCGCCACGGGCAGTCAGAATTCCTTCTGCGAGACGCATTCCCTTGATATCTTCAGGTGAAGTTTCAATTCTGACCAGAATAACGGGATCGCCTTTATCAGTCCAGTGTTCAACATCTTCAGACCGGAACACAATTCTTCCGGAAGCTGCACCAGGTCCGGCTGGCAATCCTTTTCCGAGCAGACGACCAGCTTTCGTAGCTTCTTTGACTTCCTTCGGATCAAAAGTCGGACGGAGTAATTGATTCATTTGAGTTGGTTCAATGCGCATCAGGGCTTCTTCTTTTGTAATATATCCCTGATCTACAAGATCAACAGCGATACGAAGAGCTGCCAGACCGGTTCGTTTTCCTGAACGGCATTGCAGCATGAAGAATTTACCTTTTTCGATGGTGAATTCAATATCCTGCATGTCCTTGTAGTGATGTTCCAGAATCTGAGCTGTATCGGCAAGCTGTTTGTACATGTCTGGTGATTCAACTTCCATTTCAGAAATGTGTTTCGGCGTTCTGATACCGGCAACCACATCTTCACCCTGAGCATTAACCAGGTATTCACCATATAACTTATTTTCACCCGTGGCAGGGCTTCTTGTAAACGCAACACCGGTTCCGCAATCTTCACCCATATTACCGTAAACCATCGCCATGACGTTTACTGCCGTTCCCCATTCTTCAGGAATGTGATAAATTTTGCGGTACTCAATGGCTCTAGGGTTCATCCATGATCTGAAAACTGCAGAAATTGCACCCCACAACTGATCTTTCGGATCTTCTGGGAACGGTTTGCCTGTCCGTTTTTTCACAATGGCTTTGAAATCTTTTACAATTTCTTTCAGATCTTTTGCATCAAGATCGGTATCGTTTTCAATACCTTTATCTTCTTTTTTCTTATCCAGAATTTCATCAAAGAAATTTGATTCACCGTTTTTGCCAACCCCAAGAACCACGTCTGAATACATGGCAATAAACCGGCGGTAAGAATCGTAAGCAAATCTTTCATTTCCGGTGTTTGCAATCAATCCTTTTACAGTTTCATCATTCAAACCCAGATTCAGAATGGTATCCATCATGCCGGGCATTGAAGTTCTTGCACCTGAGCGAACGGAAACCAGCAATGGGTTTTTTAAATCACCGAACTTTTTGCCCATCAGTTTTTCAACTTTTGAAAAGGCTTCGTGAACCTGATTTTCGAGGCCAAACGGGTAAGTCCAGTTGTTTTTATAAAAATGAACACAAACTTCTGTTGAAATAATAATGCCAGGAGGGACGGGAAGTTTCAGATTGGTCATTTCGCAAAGATTGGCCCCTTTACCGCCGAGCAGATTCTTCATATCAGCGCGGCCGTCTGATTCTCCGTTTCCGAAGAAGTACACATGTTTTTTTTCACTGGCAGACATTTTTTTCTCCATTGGTTTTTCTAATAAAAAAATCTGGTCATAATCAGGTAAAAAAATAACACATTTTATACCTGCTTTTCCGGGTTGCAGTTTAGTGAAATCGAAAAACAAAATAAATCACTACCTTCCGCTCTAATTATCTGTTAATCAGTTTCTAATGAATTATTAGGAATATCCACATGAATTTATTAATAAAAGAGTGTATTATCTTTATATTGTTTGGAAATTCAGGCGGTTCTTCAATTTTATTAATTGAAAAACAGGTTGTCACAGTAACAACTGAAAAGCAACCTGGTTATTTGACAATTCAAGTGATCTAATCTTGTTTTAGTGAGAATGTGGGATTTTGGGCGTCATCTTGGGGTGATAAATTGGAATTTCATTAGCACGGTTGTTTAAAAACGCACAAAAATGTCAGATCAAACTTGATTTGGATTTCATTATTGGGGAATTTGAAAGGGGGCAGAGTTGACTTTTTTCCACAAGCTGATGGAGTTTCGACATGATACAGGGAAAACTCATTCTCAAATTTGGACTTGCAGGGGTAGTTCTTCTTCTGGTTGTCATGTCAGTTTATTCGTTTCTGAAAACTGAATCTGATCTTGACGCCGCTCTTGAACTTGTTAATAAATCGAGAACGGTGATTTCAGAGTCAAATCAATTACTTTCAGAACAGAAAAAAGTAATTGATGAACTCACAACAAGAAATGACGGACTTGGCCGAAAACTTCAAACAATAGATTCCCTGAATTCAGCGATAATGAAAAAGCTTGACACTGAATTAAAAAGTGCAGATTCGGGGTTAAAACAACTCAAATCAGTAATAAATCACGCAGACGAACTCGAAATTCCGGAATGAACTAAATGAAAAATACCTTTCTTCTTATATTCCTGTTTTGTTTTTCTGGACTTGTTTTCGCACAAAAAACCGCCGTATTCAAATTTCCGGCCGACCGTTTATCTGCAATAAAACCGGATATTGACACACTTTCCGGATTACAAAACAAGCCCGTTCTTTTTGAAGCAGATACCGTTTTTGTCATCAATAAAATTGGGATCAGTCAATATCTTACTGCCGTTAGTCAGGTCAGTAAAATCAGAAATTTATTGGTTCCCATTTCTGGTCTTGAAAATAATCTGACCGGTATTCGTTCGGGTGTAAATCGGCTTGATTCTGCAAATACAGATTTTTCAGAATTTCTGGTTGCTTACCAGGAGAAAAACCGGATTCAATTCCTTCAGCTTTCCCGTGAAAATTCAAATCTCACCAATCAGCTCAAAGTCCTTGATGAAAACCTTGAAAAGGCCGCCGGGATTCTTGAAAATGAGAAATCCGGCAGAATTAAATCGAATTTACTTTGGGGTGGCGGAGGCTTGGTTTTGGGGGGAATTTTAGTTCTGGTCCTGAAATAAACTGAGTTAACCCGGCATCCTGTCTATTTCACAGAATAGATTGTAAACTCATCATTAAGTTTAGTAAATTGGTGGATTCAGAAGTCAGAAGTCAGAAGTCAGAAGTCAGAAGTCAGAAGTCAGAAGTCAGAAGTCAGAAGTCAGAAGTCAGAAGTCAGAAAATTATAGACCTGAAATTTAGATACATCAATTCAAAATTTAAACCTCAAAATTAAAAATTCGTTTTTCTTTCCATTTAACCTTCAAAATTAAAATTGAACCTTCTCCATGAACCATTGGCTTGTCAAATCTGAACCCTTCAAATATTCCTGGACAAAATTTTTAAAAGATGGCAATGCCGTTTGGGACGGAGTCAGAAATTATCAGGCACGAAACAACCTGAAGGCCATGAAAACTGATGATCTGGTTCTGTTTTACCACAGCAATGAAGGAATGGAAGTTGTTGGTGTTGCCAAAGTTGTCAAAGAATTTTATCAGGATCCAACTACTGATAATCCAAACTGGGTTGTAGTTGAACTGGCTCCGGTTGAAGCACTTCAAAAACCCGTTTCCCTTGCTGAAATCAAGTCACATCCGCAATTAAGTGAAATTGCCCTTGTGCGTCAGGGCAGACTGTCGGTCATGCCGCTCAGAGATTTTGAATTTGACATCATCCTTACTCTTTCCCGTTTATAATCTGGAGTTGTACCATGAAAAAAGTTGTCATTATGGGTATTCTTTCCTTTTTCGCCGGTAGTCTTTCTGCCCAACCACTTTACAAATCAAAATCATTTTCTGTCTACTCTGATAAAGTGGTTCAGGGGAAGTTTGAGGCAGTTGCCGCATCATCAGAAGCCATTACCTCAACCTACAGTGCAGCAGCTTCCTTTCCCGTGAAAAACAAAATTTCATTCAAGTTGGCCATCAACGGACAGGATAATGAAAGAGGATTCGGGAAAAATCACACTTTTTACATCAATCCTGAACTTTCCACTCAATCAACTCCGGTTTATATTTTTGGCGAAGCTGAACCCGAAGTAAAAAGTGAAGAAGTAACCCTTACTCAGGATGTAACTGTTACCTTCCGGGTGGATATGAGACCGGTTCTAACTTCCATTAAAGAAAAGGGTTTTTACGAAACTTTCAATAAAGTAAAAATTACTGCTGAAGAGTATAAAGGTGTTTTTCTTGCCGGAGGAACGTTACCTCTAAGCTGGGATTTTGACAATCTTTTTACCCGGAAAAATGCAGAATTTAAAGATACTGACGGCGACGGGATATTTGAATTGCCGGTTTTATTTAAAAAAGAAGTTTTTCCTGAAGGTCACGTTCAGGATGGAAGCTGGAAACTAACTGCCGACCTGGCTTCTTATCCGGTTGTGAATCATGGACAGGTTTTATTGGATGCTCTATACAAGAAAACACTCGAAGAATTGATTCTTGACATCCGCCCTGACGGTGCATTGATGGCAGGAAAAGAATGGCCAGGTGTCTGGACCCGTGACATCAGTTACGCCATCATTCTGGCTGTTGCATCAGTAAACCCTGAAACGGCCAAAATCAGTTTGATGGCAAAAGTTAAAAATGGAAAAATTATCCAGGATACCGGAACCGGCGGATCGTGGCCCTGTTCTTCTGACCGGATGGTTTGGGCAATGGCTGCCTGGGAGGTTTATCTCTCAACCGGCGATCAGAACTGGCTTAAATCTTCATTTGATATCATCAGTGCTTCTGCAAAAGATGATCAGAAAGTAATTTTGGATCAGCAAACAGGTTTAGCCTTTGGTGAAACCTCGTTTATCGACTGGCGGGAACAATCCTATCCCAAATGGATGGATCCGAAGGATATTTATCTCTCTGCCGGACTCGGAACCAATGTAATTCACTATAAAACGTATAGTCTGCTTGGAGAAATGGCAAAGGAACTTGGACAGAAGGATGAGTTTACAAAAATAGCTGCATCAATAAAAAAAGCAGTGAATAAGTATTTCTGGATGGAAGATAAAGGGTATTTCGCTATGTATCGGTATGGCAGACTGTTTCCTTCAGTTCTTCCAAAATCTGAAGCATTGGGCGAAGCTCTTGCTGTTATAACCGGACTTTCTGATAAAGAACGGTCAAAAAAAATGATGGAATCAGTGCCGGTTTACGAATTTGGAGTTCCAACCTTTTTCCCGCAGATTCCCGATATGAATCCGTACCACAATAATTCAGTATGGCCTTTCGTTCAGGCATTCTTCACACTAGCTGGAAAGCAAACCGGAAATACCGCCGTTACTGAACACGGTCTCGCCGTGATGACAAGGGCAGCAGGCTTGTTCCTGACAAATAAAGAAAATATGGTGGCCTCAACCGGTGCCTATATGGGAACCGAAATTAATTCTGACCGCCAGGTTTGGAGTGTTGCCGGAAATCTGGCCATGACTTATAAAGTGTTGTTTGGTCTGGAATATACCGCAGCCGGATTGCAAATTGAACCTTTGGTTCCCAAAGCATGGGCATCCAAACGGACGCTTACAGGAATGAAATACCGCAATTCCGTTGTCAATCTGACCGTTAACGGATTCGGAAATGGGGTGAAGTCAGTTCTGATCAATGGCAAACCGGCGAAAAGTGCTTTCATTCCGGCTGGATCAACCGGTGAATTTAATATTGAAATCACATTGAATGGCAAATGGCCAGCAGGTAAAATAAATCTTGTTGACCACGTGGTTCAACCTGCAAATCCGGTCGTAAAACTTGAGTCGGGCAAATTAATCTGGGAGCCGGTTAAAGGTGCAGTTTCATACGAGGTGATCAGAAATGGTAAGAAGCTGAAATCTGTTAAAGAAACAGAATTTACTTTGAAACCGGCTAAAGAAACAGAAGAATTTCAGGTTTTAGCCGTGGATGCAACCGGAGTTCCTTCCATGCTGAGTGAACCTGTTTTAATCAGTCCGGAAAAGAAAAAACCCGTAATTGTTGACGTTGAGAATGAAACACCCGAGGCTGAGATTCCGGGGTTTCTGGGTTCAGGCTATGTAAAATTGACCAAATCACATAATCTTTCGGTACCAGTTTCAGTAACCGTCCCTTCAGCAGGAACCTATTGGATTGACTTCCGGTATTCAAATGGCTCAGGCCCCATCAACACCGATAACAAATGTGCCATCCGGTCTCTTTACCTTGGCAAAATGTATTTGGGCGCCATTGTGCTGCCACAAAGAGGGGATGAAAACTGGAAAGAATGGGGATGGTCTGGTGGTGTTTATGCAAAATTGAAAAAAGGGAAAAACTCTTTCCGAATTGCATTTGACCCCTGGAATGAAAATATGAACATGGAAGTGAATACTGCCCTTCTTGACCAGATCAGATTAACACCAGTCGGGAAATAATGGTTAATCGAACGAAGTGAAGATCCCGAACACTTTCGGGATGGTAAATGATAAATGGTTAATGGGTAACTGTTTTGTTACCCAAATCATAATAAAACCGACAATTTACCACTTTTAACTTGTTTTCCACTTATCACTTATAACTTATCACTTACCACTTTTTTAATGAGCTCAAAAAAAATTACACTTTGCAAAACTTCAGACGTTCCTGAAAAAAAGCCGATTTGTCTGAATATTGATGTTTACTACTTTGCCGTTTATCGTTCTGGCGATGATTTCATTGTCATCAAAGATGAATGTCCGCATCAGATGGCATCTTTTGAAGGATGTGAAAACAAGGATGGAACCATTGTCTGCGGATTTCACGGTTGGTCGTTTGACTTAAAATCGGGCAACGCAGTAAAGGGTTTTGGTACGCTTACCAAATATCCCGTCACAATTGAAAACGATATGATAAGTATTGATTATACTGATGACCCGTCTCAGTCAGCCTATTCGGCATCATTTGTCAGATAGGTCATCTTAAAAGAAAGAAAGCATGGAAACCAACAATTCAGTTGATTCAACTCTAAGTATTGCCAGATATATTCAGGGCAAATATCTCAAAGAGATAACCGGACTTTTTCCCGCTGATATTTTTACAATGAATGACCTTCCGATGGAGGCCTTTCTTGAATTTTGTGAAGCAAAATCCATTTCTATCAAACCCTTTTCGCCTACCGGATTTTCTCAGAATTTTGAGATCAAACGAATCTTTCTTCAATTTCCATTTGGTGAGTTCCTCAAAATAAATGCGTTCAAATCAAAATCTTCGCTTCAGGAAAGTACAGATTATGTAGAAACCCATGAAGGCATTTATCTGGGTGAACTTGATGGTGTCCCGTTTGTGATTTCCAATCTCTTCTTTTTCAACAGTATGAACCCAGGTTTGCTGACTCAGTTTCTCTTTATTCCGAAATCAAACGTTGAAATCAAAGACAAATTGCTCAAAGGTTTTTCGGCTTATTTTACTGATAAAATTACGGCAAATGGTCCGTTTCAGGTTGATACGGTTTCGGTTTTTAATTCAAAAACAGTTCGGTGGTCAGATCTTTATGCTTCCGAAGAACGTATCAAAGAATATCAGGTTTTCTTCGAATCAAGACTAAGACCCGATCCCACTCTTGTTTCCACCTATGAAGATTCACTTCCTTCTGTAACGGTTTTGGGTCCGAGCGGATGCGGAAAATCATTTATGCTAAATATTCTCATGACTGAATTTCCCGAATATAAATTCTTCATGTTCCGTCCGTCTGATGATTTAAATGCGTTTATTGCCCTCGATTTCATCGAAAGATCAAAACGGTTCCCGAAACGGGTTTATGTTTTTGAGGAATTGGATACGCTTGCAGAGTCAATGAACGGACTTCAAATCTGGCGCTACCTGATTGAACAGGGTGTTGAAAAGGGAAGTGGACACACAGCAATCGTAATCGCAACCTCATCTTATCCAGACATTCTCAAAACAGCTGTCGAGTTCCGTCCCGACCTTTTTGGTCATGTCTGGCGGTTTGATTATCCGGCTGAATCCATCCGAAAAAATTATCTGGTTGATTTACTTAAAGAAGATGGAATTTCAGAAACTGGCTGGAAACAGATTCTCGAAGAAACTGAGGGTTATTCTTTTGCCTGGCTGAAAGATTCCGTCCGTGAAGCTCTTTTTCACAGAAGCATTCACAAAGATATCAGCCTTGAAAAAGCACTTATTCATACTGCAGGAAATATTAAGAACCGGGTAGGGTTGGTTCGTGATAAATCAAACACGGGTGGACTCGGAAAAAAATTCGGATTTGCAAAATGAAAAAACCTGAAAAAGGGACTCTTCTCTTAGCCGAACCCATGCTGCAGGATCCGAATTTTAAACGGACGGTTATTTTACTTTGCGAACATAATGACGCCGGGTCGTTTGGTTTGGTTTTGAACAAGGAACTTCCGCTGACTCTTGATGAGGTACTGCCGGGAGATGGTTTGCCAGAAGCTCCGTTATTTCTGGGCGGACCTGTTCAACCTGATACGCTTCATGTTCTTCATTCTGCTTCGGGTGAGATTGAAGACTCAATTGAAGTCGCACCGGGTGTTTGGTGGGGTGGAACTTTCGAAGATATAAAAATTAAAATGACTTCCGGCTTAGTTTCATCTGAGAGGTTCAGATTTTTTCTGGGTTATTCGGGATGGGCAGAAGGGCAGCTTCAGGATGAACTTGACCGCGGCGGCTGGATTCTTGGTACCTGCCGGTCAGATTATATTTTTGAAACCGAACCTGATAAACTCTGGAGGAAAATCCTGAAAGACATGGGTGGTGACTTTGCCCTGCTGTCAAATTATCCTGAGAATCCTCAGTTAAACTGACAATGTTTTAAAGGTTTTTTAAAACATCATCAACTTCACCCATTGCCAGTCTGCACAGTTCAAGTGTTTCTTCAATCAGGGCCGGAAGGGTATCCAGGTTGAGTTTCTTCTGAGCCCGTTCTTCAATTTCTGCAAAATTGTCGTAAGCTTTTTTAATTCCAAGATTACCAGTCGAAGATTTAACCTTGTGAGCCACATTTCTCACCATTTGCCAGTCTTCAGCCGCAACGGCTTCTCTGAGTCTGATTTCCTCACCAGGCATCTGATCTACAAAAATCCCAAGAATCTCTCTTATAAATTCCTTGTCGCCATCGGCAATGTCATTCAAATAACTAAGATTGATAACTTTATATATGCTCATTTAGAATCCCCGGTCGAAAAAGTGACCACTCTTTAGTTTTTACATCTGCCGCAGAACTTTTTGTATAATTTCCATTCCTTCAGAAAGGGTTTCTCCCGGTATATTCAAAGCGGGTCTGAACCTGACAGTTTTTTCGCCGCAGGCCAGAATTAAAAGTCCGTTTTTGTAGCAAAGATCAACAAAAATATTCCTGCGTTCTTTAGAAACAAGATCAAATGCACACATTAGCCCCAAACCTCTTGGGTTTGTCACAATTCCTTCAAATTCCAGTGCCATATTCTGGATTTTGCTGAGAAGATCTTTTCCGGTTGAGGCAGAATAGGCTACCAGATTTTCATCTTCAATAATTTCAAGAAACCGGGTAACTCTGACCATATCAACCAGATTGCTTCCCCAGGTTGAATTGATACGGCTTGATTTGTTGAATACATTGTCTTTTACTTCGTCAATGCGTTTTCCGGCAAGAACACCACAAACCTGGGCTTTTTTGCCAAATGCCAGAATATCGGGTTCAACAAAGTGTTCATGGGCCCAAAACTTTCCTGTGATTCCAAATCCGGTTTGAACCTCATCAAAAATGAGGAGGATTTCGTTTTCATCACAGATTTGTCTGAGTTTCTTCAGGAAGTTCTTACTGAAATGATGATCACCGCCTTCCGCCTGAATCGGTTCAATAATAATGGCAGCAATATCATCCGGATTTTGTTTGATGGCCAGGTGAATTTCATCGAAAGCCTGGGCTTCCAGTCTGGCAGTTTCGGCAAGTCCGGCTTCAGTTAACGGGAAATGAAGCATTGGGTTTGTAATTCTTGGCCAGGGAAATTTTGGGAAAAAGTCGGTTTTATCAGAAATGGTATTGGTGATGCTGAGGCAATAACCTGACCTTCCGTGGAATGCCTGTTTAAAGTGGATAATCTGATGACCTTTTTCAGACTTGTGTCCCTTTTCAAAATTCTTTCTCACTTTCCAGTCAAAAGCCACCTTAAGGGCATTTTCCACTGCAAGGGTTCCACCATCAATGATAAACAGGTGAGGCAGGTGAGCCGGGATGCCGACTCTTGAAAACGTAGCAACAAATTCTGCCATTTCTTCGGTGTACACATCAGAATTGCTGGGTTTTACCAGAGCAACCTTCAGTAATTTCTGCTTGAAGTCCTCATCCTGTGCAATTCTGGGATGGTTGAATCCGATAGGATTTGAGGCAAAGAAGGTAAAGAAATCAACAAAACGGCGGTTAAAACGTTTGTCAAAGATGGTTGAACCTTCACTTTTCTCAAGGTCAAGAACAAGATCAAACCCATCAACAAGCATGTGTTTTTTTAATGTGGAATGAACGGCTTCTGCCGGAATATGGAGTTGGGTTTCCTGGAAATTCATAACTACCTCTGAGGCCACAGACAAATGAAAAAAAGAGATGTGCAGTAATTGATTGCGATAAAAAATTATTACTTCTGCAAATTAAATTTTACCCGTGCCAAAATCAATTATTCACAAGCAGATAAGGCTTGAAAGCAATAATTGATGACCTGAAAGGAACGGATAGATAAGGTTCAGGTTCCCATCATTCCTTGACTTTAAAACGGGGGAAAGGTATTTTCGGGCTTTGTGATCTGAAACACTAATTTCCCTTCCGCAGGGAATCAGATTCAAACTCAATAAATCAGCAGAGAGGATCATGGATCTAAAAGACATTCGTCTACTCATAAAAATGGTTGATGACAGTAATGTTGATGAAGTCAGAATTGAACGTGATGATTTCAAAATTTCTGTTAAAAAAAATCGTGGTGCCCTTGTTAATCCATCTCAATATTATCCGGCTCCCGCATACTTTCCACCAGCAAATAACCCTGCTCCTGCTCAGGCAGCACCTGCTCCGGCTTCTGTATCAGCACCTGCTGCTCCTGCTGCGTCTTCGTCACTTCATGAAATCAAATCACCGATTGTGGGTACCTATTACAAATCGCCGGCACCTGATGCCGAAGAATATGTAAAAGTTGGTGATATGATTAAGGCAGGTGATGTTCTTTGTATCATTGAAGCTATGAAACTGATGAACGAAATTGAATCAGATGTATCCGGAAAACTAGTAAAAATTGTAGTTGAGAACGGTCAGCCTGTTGAATACGGACAGGTTATGTTCCTCATTGAGCCTTCGAAATAAGTTCAGGAGTCTGCTCCTTGTTTAATAAAATATTGATTGCCAACCGTGGCGAAATTGCCCTCAGGGTTATTCGTACCTGTAAAGAAATGGGCATTAAGACGGTGGCTGTTTATTCCACTGCTGATGCTGAATCGCTTCATGTTCGCTTTGCAGATGAAGCCGTTTGCATAGGTCCGCCTCCGGGCAAAGAATCTTACCTGAATATTTCACGCATTATTTCTGCCGCTGAAATTACCGGTGCGGATGCCATTCATCCTGGCTATGGTTTCCTTTCTGAAAACGCAGATTTTTCTGAAATCTGTAAATCTCACGGGATTAAATTTATCGGACCTTCTCCTGAAATGATCAGGGCCATGGGTGATAAAGCTTTTGCCAAAGATACCATGCGTGCTGCCGGCGTTCCGGTCGTTCCGGGTTCTGATGGACTCGTTGATACACCTGAAGAAGGCAAAAAAATTGCACTGAAAGTGGGCTACCCGGTTATTGTGAAAGCAACAGCAGGTGGCGGCGGTCGTGGAATGCGTATTGTATCCGATCCAAAAGATTTTGAAAAGTTGTATAACACCGCCCGAAATGAAGCAGAATCTGCCTTTGGTAACGGTGCCGTTTACATCGAAAAATTTGTTGAAGAACCCCGCCACGTTGAAATTCAGGTTCTGGGTGACCAGCACGGTAAAGTCGTACATTTGGGCGAACGTGATTGTTCGGTTCAAAGACGGAACCAAAAGCTCATCGAAGAATCTCCTTCACCTGCTGTAACCCCTGCAATCAGGAAAGCAATGGGTGAAGCTGCAATCAAAGGTGCAATGGCTGTTCATTATGAAGGAGCCGGCACAATTGAATTTCTTCTTGATAAACACGGTCATTTCTATTTTATGGAAATGAATACCCGTATTCAGGTTGAACATTGTGTAACTGAAGAAGTAACCGGTCTTGATCTCATCAGAGAACAAATCAGAATGGCAGCCGGTGAAAAAATTGAATTCGGTAATCTGGTTCCTGAAGGACATGCTATTGAATGCCGGATTAATGCTGAAGATCCTGATCATGATTTCAGACCGTCTGCCGGTTTAATTTCAAGTTTCCATGTTCCTGGTGGCAAAGGTGTCCGCACAGACAGCCATGCCTACAGTGGATATACAATTCCGCCAAATTACGATTCTATGATCGGGAAACTCATTGTACATGGCCGTACCCGTGAAGAAGCCATGAATAAAATGCTTCGGGCCCTCGATGAATTTGTAATTGAAGGTGTTAAAACGACTATTCCGTTCCACAAAAAGGTAATGAGATCCAAACTTTTCAGAAGTGGTAAGTTTGATACCAAATTCCTTGAAAAATGGGATCCAAATTCCTGACATGAAAGTAGAGTAAAAACCATGACATTTCCTCAAGACCTCAAATACACCAAAGATCATGAATGGATTAAAATTGATGGCGATACCGGTATTGTTGGTATCACAGATTTTGCCCAGAATGAATTGGGAGATATTATTTACGTCGATTTAAAAGCTGTTGGCTCCAGTTTCAAACAGAATGAAATTTTTGGAACTGTTGAAGCAGTAAAAACGGTATCAGATTTATTTCTTCCAGTTTCAGGAACGATTCTTGAAATCAATGAAAATCTTGCCGCTGATGCGAGTGTGGTGAATAACGATCCGTACGGCAAAGGCTGGATGGTAAAAGTGAAATTATCGAATCCGGCTCAGATTGAAGAACTTCTTTCTGCTGAAGGGTATAAAGTTCTCGTCGGGTAATTTCTTCCCGGTTCACAAAACCTGGTTTTGGAAAAAGGTCACCTTCAGGGTGGCCTTTTTTATTTCGTATAAAACCTAATTTGGTTGTCTACTTTTACTTTTCAAGTTGAAAACCTATTTTTGCGGATTATAATTAATTTGAAAATTCATGAACCATCCCGATACCATTCTGATTCTTGATTTTGGCAGTCAGTACACCCAACTTATCGCCCGGCGGGTCAGAGAACAAAAAGTTTATTGCGAAATCCATCCGTTTAACCAGGCTGTAAAGGCCATTGAAAACCTTAAACCCAAGGCCATCATCCTGAGTGGAAGTCCGTTTAGTGTTTATCAGGAAGGATCTCCTCTTCCTGACCTGTCAATTTTTGAACACAATCTCCCGATTCTCGGAATTTGCTACGGGATGCAGGTTTTGGCTCATCTTTTTGGCGGAAAGGTTGATCCTGCTGCAAAACGTGAATTTGGCAAAGCAATCATTTCAATTAAAAATCCGGATTCAGGTTTTCTTTCCGGTTTACCCGCCTCTTTTCAGGTTTGGATGAGTCATGGCGATCACCTCACAGCCCCTCCAACCGGTTTTACCCCTATCGCTCAGACAACAAATGCTCCTTTTGTTATCATTGAAGATCCGGTTAGAAAATGGTACGGTGTACAATTTCATCCGGAAGTGGTTCATACAGAATTTGGCGCCGATCTGATTAAAAACTTTCTGTTCAATGTTGCAGGTTGTCAGCCAACATGGACGCCAGAGTCCTTTATCCAGACAAAAATTGCAGAAATCAGAAAACAGGTTGGACAAGATCAGGTCATTCTGGGTCTTTCAGGCGGCGTAGATTCAACCGTTGCTGCTGTACTTGTTCATGAAGCCATCGGTGACCAGTTAAACTGCATCTTTGTTGACCACGGACTTCTCCGGAAAAATGAAGCTCAGGAAGTTGAAGACACCATCCGTAATAAATACCATATCAAACTGAAAGTGATCAAAGCTCACGATTTGTTTTTTAACGGGTTGGCGGGTGTTACTGATCCTGAGAAAAAGAGAAAAATCATCGGGAAGCTTTTTGTTGATGTTTTCGACACTGAAGCAAAAAAAGTAGAAGGTGCCAGATGGTTGGGGCAGGGAACCCTTTACCCTGATGTAATTGAATCTGTTTCCTTTAAAGGTCCGTCTGTCACAATCAAATCTCACCATAACGTGGGCGGTCTTCCCGAAAAAATGAATTTGAAACTTCTTGAGCCATTCCGTGAATTGTTCAAGGATGAAGTTAGAGTTATAGGTGCCCAGCTTGGCGTGCCCGATTATATTGTTCAGCGCCACCCGTTTCCGGGTCCTGGGCTTGCCATTCGTATTATTTCAGATGTTACGCCTGAGAAAGTGCGTTTACTGCAGGATGTTGATCATATTTTTATCAGCGAATTAAAAAGACAAGGCTTTTATAAAGATGTCTGGCAGGCGTTTGCTGTTTTACTTCCCATTCAGTCTGTTGGTGTGATGGGTGATGAAAGAACGTATGAAAATACGGTTGTTCTGCGTGCAGTGACCTCGGTAGACGGCATGACGGCAGACTGGGCTAAACTCGATTATGACTTTTTAGGATTTGTTTCAAACCGGATAATCAATGAAGTGAAAGGTGTTAACCGTGTCGCTTATGATATCAGTTCAAAACCACCCGCAACCATTGAGTGGGAATAAAGTGAAACTAACTGTTAAGTTCAGCTTTTTATATGCTGTTCTTTTTTTATTAATTCCGCTAAGCAATTTAAATGCGCAAACACCACTTGCAGATGCATGGAAGGCATTTGCGAAGGCTAACTATGAGAAATCAATTTCCTTACTGAAATCAGAAAATACCCCAACCTATTCAATTGATCAATTGATGGTTTTGATTAAATCATATAACAGGTTAAATCAGTTTTCTGAAGCATTTTCTCTTTATGAAAAGTACCCAAAACCTGAAGCTGAAGGTGTGCTTTTACAGGAATATTTTTATGAAGCAGGTACGGCCTATTGGGGCAATTACAACTATCAGTTGGCACTCAGAACCTGGTTAACTGCCTATGATCTGAATGTAAAAACAGGTGATGAACTCGCTAAACTGATCAGGCTTGTTGTAATGACCAAGCTGACAATGGCTGATCTGTATAGCGAACTGGGTGTTTACCCTGTTGCAGATAATACCTTTATTCAGGAGTTGCTGGCAGAAAAGGCAAAAGGACAGAATCAGGCTGAAAATTTATTCTCCTGGTTCACAAAACGAAGGGTTTCTGCCGAACGAATTGATTTTCTGCGCCAGTTACAGGTCGCCGATGACTCGAAATCTGTAAAAAAAGTGAAGATTGGCCTTCTTTTACCTCTTGATGAAAAATCACGGACACCGGGTGAACGTGCCGTTATTGGCAGGGAAATTCTAAAAGGATTTATGGTTAAACTGGGTTCAGAATATTCCGATCTTGAAACCCGTGTTACCCTGATTGTAAAAGATACTAAGGGTGATCCGTTTAATGCTGCAAAACTTGCGGAATCCTTGGTGAAAACCGAACTGGTTGATCTGGTTTTTGGTCCGGTTTTCAGTGATGAATGCGAACAGGTCAGGCCAATTGCCGAATCCGGGAAAATCCCATTTTTTTCTCCTACAGCAACTGATGAATCACTTTACAGGAATTCAAACTGGTTTTTTGGTCTGAATCAGACACTTGAAACCCGGGGGAAACGATCTGCCGAAGCTGCCCTGAAAATAATTGGTACAAAGCCTAAAGTTCAGATTCTTCTCGTTGCAGAAGAGAATTCTGATGCCGCTGAAATGGCAGAAGCCTTCGGATCAAAACTGAAGGGAATAAAAGGACTGGATCTGAAAAAAGGTTTTTATAAAGAGGGAAGTTCTGACATCAGAAGATCAATTCCTTTTTTCCGTGATCAGAATGAGAAAGAAGACCCTGAAGCTCCAACCGTAATTGATTTGATTTATGCCCCCGCATCAGGAAAAGATCAGGTTGAAATGATTGTTTCCCAATTAAGCTATATCAAATTATTTGGTACATTTGTTGGCAATACAGACTGGGATGTCAAAAGTTTGCTAAGAAATTACAGAACCCAGCTCAATGGGATGCTGATCGTCAAAGATCAATCTGTAGATACATCCAGAACGGATGTTAAACAATTTTTCAAAAAATTCACTTATAAATTCAGAGTGAAACCCGATGAACTTGCCCTTCGGGGTGCAGATGGTTTTATTTTGGTGAAAAATCTACTTCAAAATAACAGTTTGCATCAGACAGATACAGCTCTTCGAATCAAAGAAATGAAATCGGTTTCCGGGCTTCAAAGTGATATTTGGTTTAATGGAACCAATTCAAACCAGTATCTTCAGTTTTTCAGGGTAATCAATAACGAAATTGTTCCGTTAGCGAATGAGTGAATTCCTTCCGATAAATCAATGGCCTGCCGGTGACAGACCCCGTGAAAAACTGATTACCAGAGGACCAGAAAGTTTAAGTGACTCTGAACTCATAGCCATTTTAATTGGTACCGGCAGTCAGAATAATTCTGCACTTGATATTGCCAGGCAGATTCTAAATGATTATGGCACCCTCTTTAAATTCGGAAGAGCAAAATTCATTGAACTGGTAGAAAAAAAGGGGATTGGTGAAGCTAAGGCTATTACCATTCTTGCTGCTTTGGAACTTGGTAAAAGGGTTTCAATGTCTCCACCTGATAAAATGGTTACCATAAAAGGTCCTGAAGAGGTCTTTCAGTATTTTGGTTACCGGTATTCAGACTATTCCCATGAAGTATTTTCCGTTCTTTTACTTGATACTGCCAATCAGGTTCTTTCACACCATCCAATTTCCTCAGGTACTTTAAATCAGTCACTTGCGCATCCGAGAGAAGTGTTTAAACCGGCAATTGATCAGAAAGCAAATTCAGTGATTTTAATGCATAATCACCCCAGCGGAAACCCCACTCCCAGTCAGGAAGATATCCGTTTAACAGAGAAAATGATTGACTCAGGCAAGATTTTAGGGATTTCTGTTCTTGATCATGTTGTCATTGGTGGCAAGAACTACACTTCTTTAGCTCAAATGGGTTATTTTGATGGAAAATAACTACCACAAAAGGGTGAAAGAGATATCTTTTTCTTGACATTAAAAGTATGTAAACTTATTTTTGTTTGGTTATTAACCCGTATGATTGAAACTATATTACTTAATGGAGATCTCCTGATGCGCAAAAACAGATCAATTTTTATGATTGGCTCTGCCCTCCTCCTTTCTGCAGTAGTTTTTTCGGGATGTACAAAATATGCATCTCCTGAAGAACTGGCAGCTTTGGACGCCAAAAACGCTGAAATCAAGAAAATGAGAGAAGCGATTGCTACCTGTAACAACGATAATTCCGCTCTGAATTCACAGAATGCTGAAGCTGAATCAAATCTTAAAAAAGCTCAGGATGAAAAAGCCTTTGTACAAAAGGGACTTGCTTCCTTCAATCCGGATGCATTCAAACCTGCACCTCCCCCAGTCGATCCTAAAAAAACCGGCAAGAAAAAGTAATCAGGCCCCCTTTAGATTTTAAGGAGTTTAAATAATGAAAAAAACCGCAATTCTCTCTATCGTAGCCCTCCTCGCTTTTTCTGTCAGCGCTTTTGCTCAGGAAAGAAAGGTTGAATTTTCAGATTGGGAAAAGCAGATTAAAGCTGCCGATTCTACTCTTAATGTACTGAAAGCCAAAGAAGCCGCCTGTAAAGAAGATGGTAAAAATCTGAAAGCTAAACTGGAACAAACCAAAGCTAACACTGCTAAAACTGAAGAAGAAATTTTAGCTCTTGTTGAAGCTAACAAAGATTCAAAAGCTGCTTACGGCAAAGAGTTGGATGCTATTGAAAACCGCATCAAACAATTGGCTGCCCTTTCAAATGACGAACTTTTTGCACGTCGTGCTGAATTGGATGTTATTGAAGCTGATTTGAACAAACTCAGAATGAACAAACTCAGTCTGCTTTCTGAAAATTCACGCCGCATTGAAGGTATGGTTTCCCAAATCGACAAACTGCGTAAAGTTCAGCCTACTACCCAAACTTACACAGTTGGTACATGGTCTAAAGATCGTGACTGCTTGTGGAACATTGCCAAGAAGAAAACTATTTATGATAACCCATTCAAATGGCCTTCTCTTTACAATGCCAATAAAGATAAAATCAAGGATCCTAACCTGATTTACCCTGGTCAGATTCTTTCCATTCCGAAAGCTAACTGATAAAGAGCAGAATTTGAAACAATTGGTTTCTAATTGAAAAAAGCCCATTCATTTTTAGTGAATGGGCTTTTTTATTTTAAGGAAAAACGTTTTGCATATTAAAAAAATTGACCTTAGTTCAGTGAATCCAACCCAGGTGCTCGGAACCAGTGACCGTAATCTGAAAAGAATCGCCTCCTTTTTTGAGAATGCCCAGATTTCAATCAGGGGTACTCATATAACCGTAAAAGGTGAAATGGATGACATCAGAGCTATTGAAAAAGTTTTTTCGGAATTGTCATTTATCGCCAGTAAACATGGGTTGGTGACAGAAGCAGATGTGACAACTGTATTAGATCTGGTTTCTGTCGGAAAAACGGTTACCCGTGATGATTTTGATAATGTGATTCTTTTTACCAGAAATGAGCCGATCAGATGTAAAACTGAAGGACAAAAAGAATATCTCAGAAAAATTGTATCGAATGATATTGTTTTTGCCATTGGCCCTGCCGGAACCGGAAAAACCTATCTGGCAGTTGCGGTTGCCGTTGCAGCTTTGAAGAACCGGGATGTTACCCGTATTATTCTTGCAAGACCTGCTGTTGAAGCCGGGGAAAGTCTGGGATTTCTTCCGGGTGATATGAAAGAAAAAGTAGATCCTTACCTGCGTCCGTTATATGATGCTCTGAATGACATGCTTCCTCCTGAAAAAGTGAAGGAATATCTTGAAAAGGATATTATTGAAATTGCACCTTTGGCCTTCATGCGTGGCAGAACTCTTAATAACGCCTTTGTAATTCTGGATGAAGCACAGAACACAACCCAAACCCAGCTCAAAATGTTTCTTACACGACTCGGGCAAAATTCAAAAGCCATTATTACAGGTGATATTTCACAGATTGACCTTCCTGAAAAAACAGGCAGCGGTCTGGTGCAGATTCAATCAATTTTGAACCATGTTGAAGGAATTGCCTTTCAGTATCTCGATAAGGCCGATGTAGTTCGTCATCGCCTCGTTAAAGAGATTATCAATGCTTATGAAACGTTTGAATCACGCCCGGAAAACATAAAGCCAAACGGAAAAAAGGGATAACTTTATTTCTGGTTGTTTTTTAACGGTAACATCCCCATTTTTACCGAAGATTAATCGCAATCTTTAATCTCCATTTTTAGTTGGCCGGCACGCTTTTTCTGCATGCCGGTATTTACCTTTAGAGGAAAATCATGAAAAAAGTAGTTATTGTTTCTGCTGTAAGAACACCAATTGGTTCATTTCAGGGTATGTATAGTGAATTAACTGCCGTTGAACTTGGAGCTGCTGCAATTAAAGGTGCACTTTCCGCCATTAAACTTGATCCTGCCGAAGTTAATGAACTGATTCTTGGAAACGTTTTAACGGGTGGTGAAGGTCAGGCACCGGCAAGACAAGCCTCAATTAAAGCCGGTTTACCCACATCAGTAGAATGTACCACGATCAACAAAGTGTGCGGATCTGGTCTGAAAGCTGTCATGCTGGGTGCTCAGGCTATTGCTCTGGGTGATGCTGAGGTTGTTATCGCCGGCGGCATGGAATCGATGACCAACGCACCTTATGTGCTTGATAAAGCAAGAGCCGGATACAGAATGGGTCATGCTCAGATGTTCGACACCATTTTACTCGATGGTTTATTGAACCCGTATTCCGGTGAACATATGGGTGTGCTTGCAGAACTATGTGCAGATACCTGCAAAATTGACCGGAATGCGCAGGATGAACTAACAGTTAGAAGTTATAAACTTGCACTTGAATCTATTGAAACCGGTCGGTTTAAAAATGAAATCGTCGCCGTTGAATTGAAGGATAAAAAGGGTAATGTCACTATTCTCGATACTGATGAAGAGCCAGGTCGTGTTAAATTCGATAAAATCCCTTCGCTTAAACCTGTTTTTAAAAAGGATGGAACGGTAACTGCTGCCAATGCATCGTCAATCAATGATGGTGCTGCCGCTTTGATTTTAATGTCAGAAGAAAAAGCAAAAAGCCTTGGGTTAAAGCCACTTGCAACCATTCTCGCTCATGCTTCAGCAGCAAAGGCACCTGAATGGTTTACAACCGCTCCAGTTGATGTCATTCCTAAAACGTTAAAGAAAGCCGGACTTAAATCTGAAGATATTGACCTATTTGAAATTAATGAGGCTTTTGCAGTTGTTGCCCTTGCTGCAAAAAATGAACTTGGAATTCCGCTTGAAAAACTAAATGTGAATGGTGGCTCAGTTGCATTGGGGCATCCGATTGGTGCTTCAGGTGCCAGAATTCTGGTAACTCTAATTCATGCACTTCATACCTATAACAAGAAGAAGGGTATGGCCGCAATTTGTATTGGCGGTGGTGAAGCTGCCGGTCTGATTGTAGAGCGAAATTAACCCGGAGAAATCAATGAATTATTCCGTGATGGTAATTGGTGCCGGAACAATGGGCAATGGAATTGCACACGTTTTCGCCCAATCGGGTTATGAGGTCACTCTTGTTGATATAAAACAGGAGTTTTTGGATAAAGCACTCAGCACAATTTCCGGCAACCTGGACAGACAGGTAAAAAAAGGGAGTTTAACAGAAACTCAAAAAGCTGAAACACTTTCAAGACTTTCAGCTTCAACCGACCTTCCTGCTTCTGCAAAAGGAAAAAACCTGATCATTGAAGCTGCCACTGAAAATCCGGAAATAAAGAAATCCATTTTCAGAACGCTGGATGAACAGGCTGATGCTGAATGTATTCTTGCCACCAATACGTCCTCAATCAGTATCACTCAAATTGCTGCGGTTACCAAAAGACCAGAACTGGTGATCGGCATGCACTTCATGAATCCCGTCCCGGTGATGAAACTGGTTGAGATCATTCGTGGATATTCAACTTCACAGAAAACCTTTGATCAGGTGAAAGCCTGGTCAGAATCGCTTGATAAAATTCCCGTTGAGGTAAATGATTCTCCTGGATTTATTTCAAACCGGATTCTGATGCCCATGATCAATGAAGCAATCTTTACGGTTTATGAAGGTGTTGCATCCCCCGAAGCAGTTGATTCTATAATGAAGCTGGGAATGGCACACCCGATGGGTCCGTTGCAACTTGCTGATTTTATTGGACTTGATGTCTGTCTGGCTATCATGAATGTGCTTCATGATGGTTTTTCAGACTCAAAATATCGCCCTTGTCCGTTACTGAAAAAAATGGTGGATGCCGGTCACCTGGGTAAAAAATCCGGCCGTGGCTTTTACTCTTATTCCTGACCAGAACAAGCAAACCCTGAGGATAAAATGAATTTCAACCTGACCGAAGAACAACTCATGATCCGGGATACTGCCCGGCAATTTGCAGAAGAAGAATTGCTACCCGGTGTTATTGACCGTGATGAGGAAGAAGAATTTCCGCATGAACAAATAAAAAAAATGGGTGAACTGGGCTTTATGGGAATGATGGTTCCTGAGCAATGGGGCGGTTCTGGTCTTGATGCCATTTCGTACGTTCTTGCCATGACCGAAATCAGTAAGATAGATGCCTCTGCCGCAGTGGTGATGTCAGTCAATAATTCATTGGTTTGCTGGGGATTGAACGAATTCGGTTCTACTCTTCAGAAAGAAAAATATCTGAAACCATTGGCCTCCGGACAAAAATTAGGTGCTTTTGCTCTTTCTGAGCCCAATGCCGGTTCAGATGCATCAAACCAGGCAACATCAGCAGTTAAAAACGGTGAAAACTGGATTATAAATGGTGCAAAAAACTGGATTACAAACGGCCAAAATGCAGATTTATACCTGGTATTTGCATCTACTGATAAAGTGAATAAATCGCACGGAATTTCGTGCTTTGTTGTTGAAAAAGGTGCTCCGGGGTTTACTGTCCTTAAAAAAGAGAGAAAGCTAGGAATTCGTGGTTCTGATACCTGTTCTCTTGGTTTTACCGATGTGGTTGTTCATCAATCGGCTATGATCGGCAAAGAAGGTGATGGTTTCCGGATTGCGATGCAGTCGCTTGATGGCGGAAGAATCGGCATCGCCTCTCAGGCACTTGGAATTGCAAAAGGTGCACTCGAAAGAGCACTGAGTTATTCAAAAGAAAGAAAGCAATTCGGTCAGGAAATCAGTAACTTTCAGGCAATCCAATGGAAATTGGCAGAAATGGCTATGCAAACTGATGCAGCTGAACTGCTGATTATGCGTGCTGCGTCAATGAAAGATGAACATAAAAAGTACAGCCGTGAATCAGCCATGTGTAAATTATACGCCTCAAGAAACGCAGTTCAGGTTGCACTTGAAGCCATTCAAATCCATGGTGGATATGGTTATGTGAAAGAGTACCATGTTGAGAGAATGCTCCGTGACGCTAAAATTACAGAGATTTATGAAGGGACTTCAGAAGTTCAGCATATTGTTATTGCCCGTGACCTTATCAAAAACGGGTATTAAGTTTTTTATGATTATCCTTCTGCCGGTCATTCTGGCGGAAGGATGTGAATCATTCAAACAGGTTGAGTCATGCAATTTTGAAACTGATGAAATTTCAGGCTATACAAAAACCAACCTTCAGGGCGAAATTATCAACAAGGATAAAGATGACTGGCGTGTAAGTCCACGTTATGCCCTGAATGTACTCGTAAATCCAGCGTCTCCCAATCCTGCAAGAACAACTGTCATTTCACTTTCAATCACGATTTATGATCTGGCCGGGGAAACTCTAACTGATCTGGATATTATTGCCAAAGATAACAACGGAAACTGGGTGAGTTTGATACCGGGTTTAGGACGGCCGAAAACAACTCCTGGTACCGGAAGCTGGATTCTACCCGTTGACCTCACCCGTCTAAGTACTCAGGGCACTCTGGGGTCAGTTGCAGGACTTCATCGAATATATCTTGTCAAATTCCCGATGGCTACAGACTTTTGCAATGATCTGATATCGTATGGTGATATTTACATTCTTCCTTGAAAGTTGATCTTATGACTGAAATACTTGGGATTCTTGCCGGAATATGCACAACAGTTTCTTTTATTCCACAGGTTCTTCACATCAGGAAAACGAGAAACACAGCTTCAATTTCTATGGGGATGTATGTTGTCTTTTGTACCGGGCTTGCACTGTGGTTGCTCTATGGAATTCAAATGCAGGCCGTTTCGATTATTCTTGCAAACTCAGTTACCCTCGTTCTTGCAGTTTACATTCTGGTGATGAAGTTCAAACTGGGGTAGGAGAGTTATAAGTGGTAAGTGGTAAGTGGTAAGGAAAAAAATGGCCAATAATTTAAAAGATTGTAAAACAAATGTGAATTAAATAACCAAGCACGGTGCCAATGAACAAGGCTTTATTCTTAATTTACCTATTTTTTTAAGTCAGTAACCAAATTCCAGTAAACAAAAAAGTCCGCCAGGTGGCGGACTTTTTTGTTTTTCTAAACATGTAAAGGTGCTTATTTGGTCAGAATCATTTTTCCTGATTTAACCTGATTTCCGAAAGTAACCCGATAAAGATAAGTTCCGGAAGTTAATCCCGAAGCATTGAAATCTACAGAAACTCTTCCAGCATCAACAACTTCATTTAAAATAACACCGGCATTTTGACCGAGGATATTAAAAATCTCAACTTTTGCAAGTCCTTTTTCGGGAACAGAAAAGGTGATTTTGGTTGATGGATTGAAAGGATTCGGATAGTTTCCGGTCAACTCAAATGCTGAAGCAACAGCCGGTGTTTCTGAATCAAGAGATGAAATTCCAGATATTGCAGCAGCTTCAGAAACCTCACAGGTGTAGGTTAAGGTTGTTGAATAAGCTCTGTTGTAACCTTTGATCTGGATGTAAACAACTGCGGCTGCGGTGCCGGTATTGCTTACCGAGATATTTTCAACTGCTCCGGAACCATTTTCTGATTTTGTGATCAGCGTGCCTGCGCTGTTATAAACATACAAATCATAATCTTTTGTTGAAGGAGGGGTCATTTTTAAGGTCATGACCTTCCCGGCACCAACTGATGATTTGAAATAATCAAGATCTGTAGTTGTCCCGATTTTGGCAGTAATTTTTACAGGAAGTGCAGGAATCACGTTTGCTGTCCCGGTTGTACCGTTTGATTCAACTTCAGTGTAAGGTGTGAAGGTAGCAGGAGGAGGAGGTGTTACACTTCCGCCAACATTAACTGCTGCCCAGGCATTGTTTACTGCAGTATATTCTGCTGATGTTGCACCATAGAGCTGGGAAGCTGCATTCAGGGTTGCAGTTCTTGCACCGGCATAATTGGTGGATGAGGTCATGTAAGATGTCAGAGCAACATAAGCGATCCGGGCCGCTTTGGTAATTCCGATTCCGGTAACACTGTAGGCCGTTGATTTGTCATTTGTTCCAGATCCACCAACACTTAGAAGATAAAACCAGAAATTGGCAACACCAGAATTATAGTGAACACCACCGTTATCGCCTGTACCGGTGTACCAATACGTTCCCTGATAGGTATCGGGTTGCTGACCTGAATTTGGATTACTCATTGAACGAAGTGCATCGCCTGAGGTTGCTGGTGTGTAGCAATCTTCGCCAATCAGCCAGTTTGCTGCTGTACCTTTGGCATAAAATTCAATTGCAGTTCCAAAAATATCAGACCATGCTTCATTCAAAGCACCAGATTCATTTTGGTAAGCAAGATTTGCTGAGCGCTCGGTAACAGCGTGAGTAATTTCATGTCCGGCAACATCAAGAGTTACAAGCGGAGTGAAAGTCGTTCCATCACCATCACCGTAGGTCATTACCGATCCGTTCCAGTAGGCGTTGTTATATCTTGAGCTGTAATGAACGTAGGATTTGATAATAGCACCTGCGTTGTCAAAAGAATTTCTTCCCTGAGTATTTTGATAATAATCATACGTCCAGGATGCACCATAATGAGCATCAACGCCGGCTTTTTGAACGGTTGTGTTCCATACATTATCAGTATCGGTGAAAATAGCAGCAGTAGTATATGAGGTTTTATTATTCATATTGAAGGTTTGAACCTTCCTGTTCAGATCCCGCAGATAATAAGTTGACGAAACCAGATCAGTTCCAAGAGAAACAGTTCCGCTATACAAAGAGGTACCGGTGCCGGTAGCAGCTGTGGTGTGAATGGAGTTGTAAGAGTTAATTACATTTCCGGTTTTTGCATCAACATAAACAACCATTCTGGCCGGAGAATCACCGCCAATTTGAAGGGTTAGTTTCCATGATAAACGGTAGTCGGAATTGAAATCGCCGTTTACGGGAGCAAAAACGAGTTTGGCTACTGGTTTGTAAGATGCATTTGGGTTTTCTGTGGCAGATTTAAGTGCAGCTTCATCATCTGCGTTCAACCAGCTGTAAGGTTTATCTTTGCCAGTA
Source organism: Bacteroidota bacterium (assembly GCA_020161835.1). Classification (GTDB taxonomy): domain Bacteria; phylum Bacteroidota; class JABWAT01; order JABWAT01; family JABWAT01; genus JAFLBE01. The sequence goes on from JAIUNL010000007.1 coordinate 161,095, forward strand.
GTCCGGATTGCGATTTTTTCTGCTTCAGCAGCGGAGATTGAAAAAGATTCGTCAGCAATAACGTTTCTCAGTGTACCTGAAACGCTGTTAATTTCGCCGGAAAGTGTTCTGTGAACGATAACTTCACCACCTTCAACAGGTATTCCTTTAACCGATTGCTGCAGGCGGGAGTGAACCATATTACCACTTTTTTGTGTGGATAATTCTGAAATTTCAGTGGTTTCTTTAAGGCCGTAGGCTTTACTTAATAATTCAGGAAGTGCTTTATCTGAAGCAGTTGACCAGGATGATTGTGGTTTCAACCAGATCGTGTTGCCATCGGCATCGGTTTCAAGTGCGGCGGCAGCTTCACTTATTTTTCCGGCAGATTTTAATTGCTGACCAAAAGAGGCCGAAGCAATTAAAAGCAAAGAAGTACTGATAACGGTAAGTTGTAAGCGATTTGTCATCAACAAAAGTCTCCATATTGTTATTCGAAATGTTGGACAATCCTTTCATTGAAACTCCTCCAAGAGCAATGTCAGGAAATGTCACCTTACTTGTTTAATTTATTGAACGTAAAACATTAATTAATTAATACGTTATTAAATTAAGGTTGTAAAACTATAGTGTTGTGTGGAAATATGCAAAGGTAGGCTGGTATAATGATAGTAAATTAATAAAAATGTCACTATATGTCAAAATAAACACAAAATAGTATTAAATATGTAAAGAATGAGTGGCTGGCGTAGAATAGTTGGTGAATGTGAGGTTTTTCGAAATAAAAAAAGCCGGCTGGCATCTTGGCACACCAACCGGCTAGTTTTTGTTTGCTCTTGGAGGAGTTTCAGTATTTCTGACGAGTAATACGGAAAGGGGTTCTCCTTTGTTTCAACTTTATTTATCAGGAAATTAATTTCTAATATACTGGTCTGACGAGATAGGGAATCGGATCTTCAACTCCTGCCTGTCTGAATCCCCTTAATCTGAGCGCACAGGAATCACAAATGCCACAGGCTTCCTCTTCTGACTGGTAACATGACCATGTTAGATTGAGTGGGGCATTGAGTTCCAACCCTCTTTTAACAATTTCAAACTTTTTCATTGTTATTATTGGAGTCTTGATGTGAATTTTGGAACCAGGCTTTGTTCCCAGCTCAACCATTCGTTCATATTGAACAAAAAATTCTTTTCTGCAGTCCGGGTATCCGCTTGAGTCTTCTTCGACGGCACCAATATATATGGCATGTGCGTGAATAACTTCAGCCCAGGAAACTGCAATACTCAAAATATTGGCATTTCTGAATGGAACGTAACTGGATGGAATTTCCTCGTTCTGTAAATCAGCTTTTGTGACTTCAATGTGTGAATCTGTGAGTGATGACCCACCGATTTTTACCAAATGCTGAATGTCTGTAACCAGTCTGTGTTTGATTTGATAATGGTCAGCGATTTCTGTGAAGGCTTTTAATTCACGTTTTTCAGTTCTTTGTCCGTAATTGACGTGCAAAAGACAGGGTTCATAACCAGAAGTAAGCGCTTCAGCAAGGGTAACACAACTATCCATTCCGCCTGAAACCAGGATAACGGCTTTCTTTTTCATATTCGATTACCTGAAAATTTTAAAAATTGAAGGTATAAAGGTACGAATCAGAATAATATGAGTCATCTTTCGGGCTGAAACTGGATTAATTCAACAGAATTTCCGAAAATTGAACCATTAAATAATAAAGAACAACAGCTATGACCTTTAAAACCACCTTCATTCCGGGAATTGTGATCATCGAACCTAAAGTTTTTGGTGATTCAAGAGGTTTTTTTCTGGAAAGTTTTCACAAAGAACGTTTTGCACAGAATGGAATTCCAGAGGAATTTGTTCAGGACAACGTCAGCCGTTCTTCAAAAGGGACACTCCGTGGTCTCCATTATCAATTGGATCCCAATGCTCAGGGAAAATTGGTAAGAGTTTCAGTTGGTGAAGTTTATGATGTGGCCGTTGACATCAGAAAAGGGTCGCCGACCTTCGGGAAATATTTTGGAATGATTCTTTCCGAAGAAAATAAAGCGATGATGTTCGTTCCGGCCGGATTCGCTCATGGATTTATTGTTCTCTCTGAAACGGCTGAGTTTACCTACAAGTGCACCAATTATTATGCACCGCAAAGTGAAAAATCCCTGCTTTGGAACGATCCGGAAATAGGAATCGAATGGCCCATGCAGCCTGATCTGAATTTAATTTCCGGAAAAGACAAAGCCGCCTCATTTCTTAAAGATGCAGATATCAATTATGTCTGGAAAGCCTGATGAACGGACTCATTTCTATTTTTGAAGGATTTTCATTTTCCCAAAATATCAATCTTTCCCTTGATCCTGTTCCTGGCGATCTGAACCGGAATTTTCTTGAAACAGATATTATGCTCATGCCGGGAAATCTGGTTTTCAATGTTGCCGGATCAAAAGGCTGGGATCAGGTTTTGCCATTTTTTGGTCCGGATGGGGTAACATCAATGAGCCTGAAAGAATCGGGAATCAAAACCGATGGCATCTATTATTTGAATATGGAAGGTCCGGCAGAAAAAAAAATCGTTCCGTTTATGATCATTTCTGATACAGAATCTGATCATGCTCCTTCCAACCTCTATCTGGTTCAGCCTGCAAATACCATTACCCAGCCAAACGGGTTTCAGCTTTCACCCGCTTTTAAAGCAATTTCTGCTTCCAAATGGAGCCGCTTTTCTCCTGGCCTGGGTCCAAACCAGTCCTTTCAGGTTAAAACCAAGACTGGGAAAATTGTTTCTCTCACCTTTTCTGATGCCATTTCAGCCAACTCCTTCAAATTCAATTGGGATTTTTTGCCAACTGTTTGAAAATTGGTACACTTTTGGCACATAAGCCCGCCAGCAAATTTCATGTAACACTTTGACAGACTTTCTGACATCGTGACAATAAACGAGAGGACGACTTATGGCAAAAAAAGAAAAACTGGTTTCAGAAACCGGTGAAATATCAATCCACACCGAAAACATCCTTCCAATTATAAAAAAATGGCTGTATGCCGATCACGAAATATTTTTGCGTGAATTGGTTTCAAACGGCGTTGATGCCATTTCCAAACTGAAACATCTTGCATCACTCGGTGAATATTCAGGTGATGTTAGCGGAAAAGTTACCGTTTCATTTGACAAGGATAAAAAAGAAATCCGTGTTAAAGATGACGGTATCGGGATGACTGCCGAAGAAATCAAGAAGTACATCAACCAGATTGCTTTTTCAGGTGCTGAAGAATTCGTTGCAAAATACAAAAAGGACGATGCCAACTCAGGCATTATCGGTCACTTCGGGCTCGGATTCTACTCAGGGTTTATGGTTTCTGAAAGTGTAGAAATTCACACAAAATCATACACAGATGCTCCTGCTGCACACTGGACTTCTGACGGCAGTACAAAATTTACGATTGATGCATCCGATAAAAAAGAACGGGGAACCGAAATTATCCTTCATATTGATAAGGATAATGAAGATTTTCTCGAAACCGGAAAAATCAGAGAAATCCTGACCAAATATTGCCGGTTCCTGCCGGTTGAAGTTGAATTCGATGGTCAGGTGATCAATGATACCCATCCGACCTGGATCAAAACGCCTTCTGAAGTCAAAGATGAAGAGTATAAAGAATTTTATCAGAAACTCCATGGTTTTGGTCCGGAACCCCTATTCTGGATTCACCTGAATGTTGACTATCCGTTTCGTTTAACCGGAATTTTATACTTCCCGAAAATTATGCACGAAATGGACATCAACAAAGGGCAGATTCAGCTTTATTGCCAGCAGGTTTATGTTTCAAACAATGTGAGTGATATTCTTCCTGAGTTTTTAACCCTGCTCAGAGGCGTTATTGATTCACCCGATATTCCGCTGAACGTGAGCAGAAGCTTTCTGCAGAGTGACCGGAATGTAAAGAAGATTTCGAGCCATATCACAAAGAAAATTGGTGATAAACTGAATGAACTTTACAACAATGACCGTGAAAACTATGAGAAATACTGGAAAGATATTTCTCCGTTTGTGAAGTACGGCATGGTTACCGATGAGAGTTTTCTTGACCGGGTTCAGGATGTTGCGTTACTTGAAAGAACAGAAGGTGGTTTTACTTCCATTAATGAATATGTGGAAGAGAACAAAGAAACCAACAAAGGTGAGGGTGATAAAACCATCATTCTTTACACTAATGACAAGAACAAGCAGGCAACTTATCTTGACCAGGTGAAGGAAAAGGGACTTAAAGCCGTTATTCTTGATCACCTGATTGATAATCACTTCATTTCAATGGTTGAACGTAAACGGTCTGATATCAAGTTTGTCCGGGTGGATTCAAACACAGTTGACAAACTGATCAATCCGAATGCCGTTACGGTTGAAGTGAATAAAGAGCAGGCTGAAGTTCTTGAAAAGGTTTTCAAGGGCGCAATCAACAACGAAAAAGTAAAAATCTCTGTTGAAAACCTGACTGCAACTGATATTCCCGGTAAAATTATCGTTTCTGAGGAAAGCCGTCGTTTGAAAGAAATGATGCGTACCATGACGATGATGCAGGGAGATAAATCAGTTGATGATATGTTTGACGAATCCACTCTGGTGGTTAACGTAAACAATGATCTGGTAAGAAAAATCCTGATCATGGAGCCAACCCGTCCTGAGCTTGTGAAAGAACTTGCAGAACATATCTGGGATCTTGCTTCAATGGGACAGGCACCGCTCAACGGACCCCGCATGAGTGCCTTCATGAAGAGAATGAACAAACTGATGGCGCTGATAAGCTGAAATCAGTGGTAAGTGATAAGTTATAAGTGGTAAGTGAAACAAAAAAGCCAGTCGGATGACTGGCTTTTTTGTTTATGGGAAAAATGGAGAGTTTTTGTAACACCGACCTCTAGGTCGGTGAGTTGTTGAATTCGAATTACCGACCGGGTGGTCGGTGTTACATTTTAGCTTGGAAGTTATATAAAGGAAGGAATGAAAACGAAGTTCAACGAAGCTCATCCAATAAAAAAATCATGGATCCCGGATCAAGTCCGGGATGACAGCCATTTTCCTTAGACCTTATTCCTTACGCCTTAAACCTTCCCTTTACCCTTCGCTTACTTCCGGTGGAAGCAGTTTGTACATCACCGGGGTAACCAATCTTGCAAGAAACGTTGAACTGATCAGTCCGCCGATGAGAACCAGTGCAAGCGGGGAGTAAAGCTGATTATACTCAATAACCAAAGGCAAAAGTCCGCCGATTGCAGTAACTGTTGTGAGTAAAATCGGAACAAATCTGATTTCACCCGATTCACGGATGGCTTCCTCGATCGTTCTTCCCTGCAACCTGAGCTGATTGGTGAAATCAACCAGTAACAGAGAGTTTTTGATTTCAAGTCCGACCAGGGCAATCATACCGATGGTGGCAGTGAACGAAAATGTTTCGCCAAAAATGAGCAGCATCAGAATGGCACCCACCATACCCAGCGGAACAACAGAAAGTACAATCAGAATACTTTTAAAGGTTTTAAACTCCAGAATCAGCACACCAATAAACCCGAAAATAGTCAACAACACAATGGTGCCGATTCCGCCAAAACTTTCATCACGGCTTTCCTGCTCACCGCCAACCTGATAGGTAAATTCAGGCGGCCAGTTGTAATTTTCCAGTTTGGAAATGATTTCAGAGTTTTTCTCAGCCACATTGAAACCGGGTTTTACAAAAGCAGAAACCGTTACATACCGTTGCTTCAGATAATGGCGGATTTGGTTGGGTGATGTTTCCATTCTCACGTCAGCGACCTGTTTGAGCGGAATTGAATTTCCAGCCATAGTACCAATGTAAAGCTGATCAAAAACCGATAAATCCGGGGTTCGTCCCTGTTTGGGAAGGGACACAATAATTTGGTGTTCATCACCTTTTTCATTCCGGATAAACCCAATCGGAAGCCCTGCAACACCCATCCTGACGGCAAGATCAACATCTGAAGAAGCTACTCCCAGTAACCCAGCTTTTTCTTTGTTTATAGCAACTTTGAGATCAGTCGGCTGAATGTTGACGGGATTGTTAACGTAAATCATACCTTCCGTTTCTTTCAGAATCGTTTCGATGTCAGCAGCAACTTTTCTGAGGGTATCCAGATTCTCACCAAAAATCCGGTAGGCAACGGGTGCTTCAACGGGCGGACCCTGTTCGAAATCTTTGACTTCAATTTTGGCATTCGGGTAAAATTTCAACTCTTCCCGCAAACGATCGATAATTTCATTTTTTTCTGCCGGATCAACGGGTTGAAGCTGAATAAAAATTTCAGCAATGTTCTCTGCTTCATTATCCTGAAGGACGTTGTAGTAAACCTGCGGATTTCCTTTTCCAACATTTGAAGAAAAGGATTTAATCAGCGGTTCCTTATTCAAAACCGACTCTACATAACGGGTCACCGAATCAGTTGCAGAAATGTTGGTCCCAACAGGGGTTCTGATGTTGACCATAAACATTGGCTTTTCAGATTTGGGAAAAAGACTCGTCCCAACAATGGGAATCAGAGCCATCGCACCGACAAAGATCAATCCGGCAATCAATAAAGTGGTTTTGGGGTGAAGAAGGGAACGGTCAAGAACTTTCGAATAACTGCCGGAAATTCCTCTTTTCAACGCACGGAGAAATATATTTCCTTCCGGATTTTCATGTTTTACAAGTAATTTACTGGCAAGAAACGGAACAACGGTTAACGAAACCAGCATGGAAGCAAAAACAGTAGAAATGACCGCAACCGGCAAACTTCTGATAAAATCACCGGCACCGCCCGGAAGAAACACGAGAGGCATAAAGGAGAGAATCAGCAGAATTGTGCAACCTACAACAGCAGAACTGATCTGGCTGGTTGCTTTGATTGCTGCTTCGAACGGCGTACTTCCCGATCTGAGAAACCGTTCAATATTTTCAACGACAACAATACTGTCATCAACCAGAAGTCCAAGGGCAATAATCATCCCGACAATGGAAAGCTGGTTAATCGTAAAACCAAACAGATTCAGCAGGGTAAGTCCGATAGCCAGAGAAAGAGGAATTGAAATCATGACAACGGCAGAAGCCCGGCCGCCAAGGGGAAGCAAAGTCAGCAAGACCAGAAGGATTGCAATACTGAAATCAGTTCCCAACCGAAGAAGTCTTTCTTTTACACTTTCACTCTGAACAAAGATTTTTTCAAATTTTACAGAAGGTGGCAGGGACGCAGAAAAATCAGCCAGAACCGGCTCAATTTCATCTTCCACTGACAGAATGTTTTGTCCCTCTTTTTGATTCAACGTGATAAAAATTGCCCGTTTTCCGTTCTGACGGGTGATGTGAGTCTGATTTTCATACTGAAGGGTAACTGAAGCAATATCTTTCAGCAAAACAACTTTGGGTCCGTTTGCAAGAATAACGGTGTTCGCAACCTCATCAGCTGATTTCATATTGCCCGAGGTCTTCACGTTAAACTTCCGGTTACTGATGGCAATACTTCCGCCGGGAATATTGACTGCTTCACTTTGAAGAGCACCAATGACGGCGTTGGCAGGAATATGGTGATGAGCCATCTTTTCAAGATTCAGTTCAACTCTGACTTCCTGTTCGGGCAGACCCCATATTTTAATATTCCGGATGGACTGAACTTTTTCGAGTTTGTCTTTCAATTTATCAGCTTTGTTTTTCAGGTCTGCCCATGACATGGTTTCGCTGATGAGTCCGATTTGATAAATACTCACATCAAGGGGTGACCATTGGGAAATTTGCAGAGCCGCCAGTTCTTTCGGGAGATCATTTCTGACAGAATTGACGACACGGGTCACTTCCTGGAATTTTTCATCGGTATCAACGCCAAATGTATATTCAATATAAATGACTGATAGTCCATCGTAGTTATCACTCGTCAGTTTGGTGATATTTTTAAGTTCGTGAAGTTTGTTCTCGATGGGTTCAGCAACCTGCTCTTCCATATCAGCAGGCGAAGCACCCGGATACACTACGGTAATGAGATAAGATGGGGCATGGGTTTCAGGATCTTCGCCCCGGGGCATGGTGAAAAGGGCGAATAACCCTACAGTTAAAGCACCCAGAAACATGATCAGGGTGAACCGGTAATTTTTAACGGAAAATTCAGTAAGTTTCATCGGTTAACTTTCAGCTCAGGGTTTTACCAAAACGGGTGATTGATCAGTAAGAAAAGCAGAACCGGCTTTTACAACCTGATTTACACCATCCAAACCGGAAGAAATAATGGCTTTACTATCCGTCAGCCAGGCAACCTTGACCGGAATCCGATGGGCTTTTCCGTCCTGAACATGAAAAACAAATGCTTCATTCAGATTTCCTTCAACTAGCGCATCAATCGGAACCGATTTGAAATTTGCAGAACCCGCCTGAATGACGGCCCGGGCAAATAAACCGGATGCCAGCCGAACGGAAGTAGCCTCGAGAGAAAGTTCAACCTGATACAAACCTGTGTAAGGATCTGCACCGGCAGAAAGGCTGGTTACTTTTGCCTTGACCGGCGAATCTGCAGCAAGATCAGAACGGATTTTTGCTGAATTGCCAACTTTCAACCTGGACCAGAATTTATCAGTCAGGCCGGCTTTGAAAATCCATTGGGTAGAATTTCCGGAGGACAAAACCAAAACAGGATATCCTGACCCGGCGAGTTCACCTTCATTCATCAGCTTGAATAAAACCGTTCCGGCAAATGGCGCACGGATTTCAGAATAGTTTTTATTGAAGCCGGCGATATCGGCGTTTTGTTTGGCAATGGTGTAGCCGGTTCTGGCGTTGTCGAGTTGTTCTTTTGAAACCACAGAATCTTTAAATAAAGCTTCCGCACGCTGAAGATCACGTCCCGCTTTGGCAACTGCTTCTTCAGCCTGACCGGTCATGGCCCCAATTTCAGTGAGGTTAAGTGATGCCAGAAGTTGTCCAGCCTGAACATTTTCACCTTCCCGAACCAGAATTTTCTGAATAATCCCGCCAGTCTTGAAAGAAAGCTTTGATTCATTTTTTCCGGAAATCAGTCCGGAGACAGAAACCGGTTCTTCCTGTGACACGGTTTCCACATTGGCCAGTTGAACGGCTACGGTGGTGGATTCATCAATAGCTGCTTCGGTTTTCTTTCCGCCACAGGCTGTCAGGCAGGTAACACCAGCCATTGCGAGAAGGATTGTCAGACTATAAAGGATCATTGCAGGTTTCAGTTTTGGAAAGGAACCGGTGAAGCGGGTCATTCCTTTTTTTGTATCGTTCATTTTGTAACTTCCTTGGTTTAAAATTTATTGATTGGCTGTCATCTAGAAAAGGTTTGGTTTTTATATTTTGAAATACTTTTTTGCCTTGTCATCCCGGACTTGATCCGGGATCCAGTATTGTATTCCAATCATCACCAGCAGATCTTCCTTTGTACAGGAGGCTCTTTTAAATAAATACAGCCCATTGGGATGGATCCCGGATCAAGTCCGGGATGACACAATAAAAAATTCAAAGTGTATCATCGGACCCGGTAAGGCGTCTGACTTCTGCGAGGCGGATTAAAACCTGATAGTAGGAGATCGCCTGCTGCAAGTCGGCAGAAACGGCCTGGTTCTGTGCATCAAGCAATTCAATATAAAGTGCAGAGCCAGCCTGATATTTTTTCTTCATATCGGTGTAATAGTCCCATGCAGAAGAATTTTCGAGTTTCCGGCTTTGGTATTGGTCGATCGCCAACCTGTAGTTTTTCCGTGCAATATCAGTTTCCAGATCGAGTTGTTCTGAAAGATCAGCCAGTTGCCAGCCTGCAGCTTCAGCATCTGCTGAAGTTTGTCCGATTTTCCAGAAATCGCCAAGACCAGAATTCAGTGACCATGACAACGTCAGACCAGCCATCGTGTAACGGGTTTTATTGTTGAATTTCCAGTCTTCTCCCTGTGATCCCAGATCAGCGAAAGCCGATAGTTTTGGAATCCAGAAAGTGGAATTCAGTCGGTTCAGGTTGGATTTTACATCAACAACTGCTTTCAGTTTTCTGACTTCTTCCCGGGTATAACCTGTTGACGAGGCGTCAGGAAAGGGAAGGGTTTCCTTAAAAAGTGAACTGTCAACCAAAACGGGTGAATCAATGGATTGTCCTATGGTCAGGTTAAATGCAGACCTGGCATTCACAAGATTGTTTTTTGCCTCCTGAAGTGAAGTTCTCATTTTACTGACTTCACTTTTTGCACGGGTGACCACAGAAGGTGTTGCAAGTCCGTTTTTCACAAGACTTTGATTCACTCTTTCATTTTCTTTGACAAGGTTCAGTGCATTTTCAAGAATGGAAACTGCCTTTTCAGCCTGAAGAACCTGAAAGTAACGGGTTTTAATCTGCTGAATCACGATTTTTTTGTTCAGGTTATGATCTGCTTCCTGAAGATCAAGAATCCCGGATTTTATCTGCCGGTTGTACCACACTTCATTATTAACAAGTGGTACACTGACTCTGAATTTGGCATCATAAAAATTATCGGGATTCAGTTGAACCGATTCATTTTTAATCTGGGGGAAGGAATTCGTGTTAGTTAACTGGTTAAGGGTGGTATAAACCGGATTCATAAGATCACCGAGAGGAAGGTCAATTGTTCTTCCCCCATCCGATTTTAAGTAAGAACCCGAAAATTCCACTGTGGGAAGGAAAAGACTATTGGCTTCCCGGAGACCGTATTTTTCCTTTTCGAGAAGAGAAGCCGACTGTTTCAGGCTTTTATTTCCTTCAAGTCCGGTTTTTAAATACTGATCCAAAACGGGGGTCTGCCCAAAACCGTTCAGACTGTTGAGTAATAGGATTAAAATGACAGTTGTACGCATAGTGATCATTGGTTATAGTGTGAACAGTGTTTAGTTTTGGAGGAAATTTTTTTAAGCTTTAAGTAATTCCATTGTTGCATCCAGTGACTGATAAAGCATCATTTTGGCGACTTCATCCGGTATATCCATCACGTGGTAATGATTCGTCACATAAAGAGAAACAATACCGTGAACCATTCCCCATAAAGCAAAGGCTGCAATGTCGATATTGGTAATTTTCAATTTTCCGGCATCAATACACGTTTGAAGTGTACTTCTGAATAGCTCCATCAGCTTTATTCCGTTGTGCCATTCGAGTTCATCGTTTTGGATACACTGAACCGGTTCCTTGTTGATGAACATGAGTTCGTAATGTGCCGGATTTGCAATTCCAAAATCCAGATAAGCTCTTCCCAAAGCTTGAAGCCGTTCAAATGGATCATCAATAGATTGGTTCTTTTCGAATTCTTTCAGCAGAAGTCCGAATGAAACCGACTGAACTTCAAGAAACAACCAGTCTTTATCTTTAAAATACAGGTAAATCGTTGCCGGACTGTATTCGATTCTTTCCGCAATGGTTCTGATGGAAGCTTTTTCGTAACCGAGTTCAATGAAAACCTGTGTTGCCTTTTCGACAATCAGATCTCTCATTTCCTGGCGTTCACGTTCTTTTCTTTCTGATATTCCCATGGGTCACTCTACTTTTTTTACAAAATTACTAAACAGTGTTTAGTTTGTCAATGGTGTTTATTGTTTGTGTAGAAAAAAGTTAGACTGAGTATTTTGAAACAGCAAGTCTGATCAGTGAACGGCCAAATTAAATCCCTTTTTAATTTACTGACAAGGGCAAAGATGGGAAACAGACATTCTCTTCATTTACTTTTTCGGATGTAATAAGGAAAATGGAGGATAGAAGATGGAATTTAACAGGCGGAAAAAGTTGACGGGAGGATTTGCTGGTAATCTGAAAAACGTAAAATGGGGTTAGTAATTTGGTAAGGAAGGATCAATATCTTTTGACCAGGAAGTGATACCACCTGATAGATTGATAAGTTTTCCGGTAAACCCGGCATGTTTAAGAGCAGAAATCGCTTTTGCACTCCTGGTCCCACCTTTGCACATGACAATTGTCAAAATTGATGGATCAATTTCAGAAATTCTTGAAACAACCTGACCTAACGGAATCAGTTTTGAACCAGCCAATTTAGAAATTTCAAATTCAAAAGGTTCACGAACATCAATTATCTGCAGGTTTTTACCCTGATCAATCCATTTTTTTAATTCAAGAGCAGAAATCTCATCATTTTCAGTCTGGTTTGAGTTTCGTGATGTTGCGGATATTCCACAAAATTCATCATAGTCAATCAGTTGAAGGATCGTTGGGTTTTTACCACAAACAGGACAATCAGGGTTTTTATGAATTTTAAGTTCCTGAAAGCTCATTCCAAGTGCATCAACTAATAAAACCCGGTTTATAAGGGGTTCGCCAATTCCCAAAATGATTTTAATGGTTTCGTTTGCCTGCATGCTTCCGATGATTCCGGGAAGGACACCCAGAACGCCACCTTCAGCACAAGATTGAACCAACCCGGGAGGGGGCGGAACGGGGTAAAGGCACCGGTAGCATGCACCGTTTTCAGTGGCCAATACGCTTACTTGTCCTTCAAAACGAAAAACAGATCCGTAAATTACAGGTTTTCCAAGCAAAACACAGGCGTCGTTGATCAGATATCTTGACGGGAAATTATCAGTTCCATCAACCACAATATCAAAGTTTTTTATGATGTCAAAAGCATTTGAACTGGTAAGTCTTGTTTCAAAGCATTGAATTTCAATATCCGGATTAATATCAGCCAGCCGGGTTTTAGCCGACTGAATTTTGGGTTCGCCAACATTCCGGGTACCATGAATGAGCTGTCTTTGCAAATTGGAACGGTCAACAACATCAAAATCAACCAGACCAATTGTACCAACGCCGGCTGCAGCCAGATACATGGCAACCGGAGAACCGAGTCCGCCTGTACCAACGACCAGGACTTTGGCATCCTTTAACTTTTTTTGTCCGTCGAGTCCAACTTCCCGGAGCAACAGATGTCTGCTGTACCGTTCAATTTCTTCTTTGGTTAATTCTGGAAGAGTGGACATGCTTAGAATTGGGTTTAAAATCTGATTTTAGTAGTAGGTGTCTTATTTATTAAACGAGCACAAAATTAGGTTTTTTTTGATTCATATTCTAAATCTTCCATTGCCAGTCTTTACTTTTCATTAATCGGAAACTGAATTTACGGAATATGAGAACAACCTGTTATTTTTGCAGTCAAACAGACAGGTTTTGTTTTGAGATTCAGATTATTCAAAGATTAAATACTTCATGCCGACTCCCCACGATATTTTAACGACAGTTTTCGGTTTTTCTGACTTCCGTGGCAAACAGAAATCCATCATTCAGCATTTACTTGATAAAAAGCAGCATGCACTTGTTCTGATGCCGACCGGTGGCGGAAAATCACTATGCTATCAGGTTCCTGCACTTTGTCTGGAAGGCGGAACGTTGGTCATCAGCCCGTTGATTGCGCTGATGCAGGATCAGGTTGAAGCACTGAAACGAAAACACATTGCAGCGGCTTACATCAACTCGACGGTTTCAAGAGAAGACCGTGAAAAACGGCTGAAGCAGTTTGTTTCCGGAAAAATAAAATTGCTCTACGTAACTCCAGAAAGGTTCAGAAAACCTGAGTTTGTTGAAGCGATAAAATCAGCAAAAATTGACCTGCTTGCCATTGACGAAGCGCATTGCATCTCGGAATGGGGACACGATTTCAGACCAGATTATTCCAGGTTAGGAGAGTTTCGCACCCTGATCGGAAATCCGCTGACGATTGCTTTGACTGCAACCGCAACACCTCCGGTTCAGAAAGATATCATTGACAAGCTGAATCTGAATCCGTCCGAAATGAAAATCTTTTCCGAAGGAATCCGCCGGGAAAATCTTCGGCTTGAAGCTGTTGAAATCTGGGATGAAAAAGTTAAGAAGGAAAAGATTCTCGAAACCATTAAAACCTACAACGGTTCAGGAATTATTTATTTTTCGCTGATTCAAACGCTGGAAAAGTACAGTGAATGGCTGCAGACAAAAGGTATTTACCACGGAGTTTATCATGGCAAATTGCAGGATCGGCAAAGAAATCAGGCTTTGACGCATTTTATCAAGGGAAATCCGTCTCTGATTCTGGCAACCAATGCTTTCGGAATGGGAATTGATAAATCTGACATCCGGTTTGTGATTCATGCCGAAACCCCGGGTTCACTTGAAAGTTATTATCAGGAAATCGGACGTGCAGGCCGTGACGGACTGCCGTCTTTGTGTCAGCTTTTATATCAGCAGGAAGATCTGGCCATCCAGCATGAATTTGTGAGATGGGCGAATCCGGGTTCTGAATTTTATCACCGGGTTTATCAGTTGCTGGCACATTACCAGATGGAAGTGAATGCCATGGGAATTGATTACCTGAGGGAACAGCTTCATTTCAAATCGAAAAAAGATTTCCGGATTGAAACGGTGCTCGGAATTCTTGACCGGTACGGCGTGATAGAAGGATCACTTGAAAAGAGAAATCTGGAAGTGGTTGAAGAGTTGCCTGAACAGTTGGATGATGAGGAGTATCTGAAGAAAAAACTGATCAGGGATCAGAACAAATTGTATTCAATGGTGACGTATGTGCGGGATGAAAAATGCCGCCGGATCAGTATTGAAGATTATTTCGGGTTCACCGGCGGAGAAAATTGCGGCAACTGTGATTTTTGCGAGGAAATTGGGGATGGGGAAATTCTGTAACACCGACCTCCCGGTCGGTTGAAATTAATACACCGACCGGGAGGTCGGTGTTACATGACAACCAGTTTTCTGTAACCCGTGATATGTGACCAGTAACCATCACGGTATTCTGTAAACCACCGAGTTCACATTCATTCCTGCTCCAACCGAGGCAAAGACAATCGTTTCACCTTTATTCAGTGACTGTCCTTCAAACTTGCCTTTAGAAATCAGGTCAAGAACAACCGGAATGGTGGCAACTGAATTATTTCCCATCCAGGAAATGGCCATCGGCATAAATCCTTCCGGAATTGTATCGTGTCCGGCTTGCTCAAAAACTCTTTTCAGGATGGCTTCGTTCATTTTTCCGTTGGCCTGATGCATGAGTGCTTTTTTGACCTGGTCAAATTGGAGTCCGGATTTTTCAACAGTTTCGGTGATGACGCCAGGAACGGTGTTTAGTGCATATTCATACAGTTTCTTCCCGTCCATTTTCAGAAACAGATCGCCGGGTGCATATCCTGGTTTATTCGATTGTCCCATCCAGAGAAAATCAACTTCTGTAACTGTATCAGAACGGCTTGATTGTGCCAAAATACCGACCGGAGTTTCACTTTCAACCGCTTCAAGAATGACGGCACCGGCACCATCCGAGTAAATCATGGTATCCCGGTCATGCGGATCAACGATGCGGGAAAGGGTTTCAGTCCCGATAACCATCACCCGGTTTGCATCACCCGATTTGATGAAATAATTGCCCTGGATGACACCCTGCAGCCAACCCGGACAGCCAAATGGAAGATCGAAAGCAACCGTTTTCGGGTTTTTTATGCCCAGTTTGTGTTTGATTCGGGAGGCAAGAGAGGGAACAATATCAATCCGTAAAGAACCGTCCTGAATATCACCGAAATTATGGGCACAAATGATATAGTCAAGACTTTCACGGTCAATTCCGGACGATTCGAAGGCATTTTCTGCAGCCAATGTACCCAAATCGGAAGCTACCTGATTGGGGGAAGCATACCGGCGTTCCTGAATATTCGTAATTTTTACAAATTTCCGGATGACATCATCGGTCGAATTCGGAAGTTTTTTCCCTTCAGAATCATAAAATTCGTGGTTGTGAAAATGGGAATTGGGGATTTTGTTTTCCGGGAGAAAGGAACCGGTTGCTGCGATTACGGAATAGGTATGAACTGACATAAAAACCTCACTGAATACAATGGCGATTTGTTTATTTGGCAAAAGGTCCAATTCCGGACTCAGTTGCAGACCAACTCAACACCCTTCGCATCCATCAATCCGCTTTCGGATGTTATGCCGGTGGCCGGATTTATTTTCCGGTCAGGATAAAAATAGATAGATTTGTCGGTTTACTCAAACCAAACGTCACGAATTTTAAATGGAAAATGGTTTACCTTTTCTATTTGAACCTGTTTTTTTTTAACTTACGGTGAAAGCTGGTTGTCTTTCTTTAATTCTGGATTCCCGCCTGCACGGAAATGACATACCTGCTAAACGATTTGCACGGGAATTAAATCAAAAAAAAACAAATTTTATGAAACCACTTGTCGGTATTATCATGGGAAGCAAATCAGACTGGGCAACCATGAAGGCTGCCTCTGAAATTCTTGAAAAGTTCGGAATTCCCCATGAATCAAAAATTGTTTCTGCCCACAGAACGCCTGATTTGCTGGTTGAGTACGCAAAATCGGCTGAAAGCCGTGGGTTGGAAGTGATTATTGCCGGAGCCGGCGGAGCTGCCCATCTTCCCGGAATGGTGGCTTCAATGACGGTTTTGCCGGTCTTGGGCGTTCCTGTTCAGTCGAAGGCTTTGAACGGACTCGATTCGTTGCTTTCTATCGTTCAAATGCCGGGCGGAATCCCGGTTGGAACTCTGGCAATCGGTGAAGCCGGGGCAAAGAATGCAGCCATTCTGGCAACTTCCATTTTGGGAAATAAATATCCGGAGTTCAAAGAAAACCTCAGAAAATTCCGTGATCAACAAACCAATTCTGTACTTAAAGATACACTTGAATGATAAAACCCGGAAAAATTATTGGAATTATCGGTAACGGACAACTTGGCCGGATGAGTGCTATTGAAGCCAAGAAAATGGGTTACACGGTTTATGTTTATGGTCCCGGAACTGAAACGCCTGCCGGTCAGGTTTCTGATATTGAAGTTGAAGGTGATTATGATGACATCGACAAACTGAAGCAATTTGCTCATGGTTGTGATGTACTCACCTTTGAATTTGAAAATATTCCTGCCATTTCACTCGAGGCAATCCGGGCAATTACTCCAATTCACCCCGATCCGTTTGTGCTGGAAATTTCGCAAAACCGGCTGGGTGAAAAAAATTGGTTTGAAGCCAATGGTTTCCCGACAACCCCCTTCGAAGAAGTGAAATCTGCTGCAGAAATTGAATCTGCTGTTAAAAAATGGAAATCAAAAGCAGTTGTAAAAACACTGACTCTGGGTTACGACGGGAAAGGACAGGCCAAAGTTGATGCTGAATCCGATTTTCAGGCAGCCTGGAAACAACTTGGCGTCAAATCTGCCATAATCGAAAAGTGGGTCGATTTTGATCACGAAATTTCAGTGATCGTTGCCAGAAATGAATCGGGTGAAATCGTGACCTACCCGGTTTTTGAAAATATCCACCGGAATCATATTCTTGATACGACGATTTTCCCGGCCAGAATGGAAAAAGACATTAAGCGGAAAGCCCGTGAAATGGCTAAAACCATGGCTGAAAAGATCAAACTTATCGGACTTCTCACCATCGAAATGTTTTTAACCGCCGATGGTCAACTTCTGATCAACGAAATTGCACCACGACCCCATAATTCGGGTCATATAACCTTTGATGTTTGCGCAACCAGCCAGTTTCAGCAGCACATCCGTGCAATTTGCGGACTTCCGCTGGGAAATACCGAACCTTACTCTCCCGGCATCATGATTAATATTCTGGGTGATTCCTGGACTGCCGGCGAACCCAACTGGAAACATTTACTTTCTATGGATTTTGTCAATCTGCATCTCTACGGAAAAATGGATCCGAAACCGGGCCGGAAAATGGGTCACGTGGTGAAAACAAATCCGGGAACAGATTTTTCTGATGTTGACCGTATCCGCCAAATCCTTAAAATTCCGCCGGTTGATCTTTAACTTATCATGTCTGATCTCATAAAACCAACTCTTCTCGAAAAACTGGAAAATATTCCAACCAGTCCTGGCGTGTATCAATATCACGACAGTACCGGGAAGGTGATTTATGTGGGGAAGGCAAAAAATTTAAAAAACCGGGTAAAAAGTTACTTCCAGCAAAACCGGCCACGAGATGCCAAAACATTGTCGCTGGTGAGTCACATTGAAGATGTTGAATTCATCAAAACAGATTCAGAGATGGAAGCTCTCATCCTCGAAAACAATCTGGTAAAAGAGTTCAAGCCGAAGTACAACATCAACCTGAAAGATGACAAAACCTTTCCCTATATCGTGGTGACGAAGGAAGAATTCCCGAAAGTTTACACGACGAGAAAAATGATCAAAAACGGAAATTTGTATTTTGGTCCGTACACGAACGTCGGGAATATGAAACAAGCTTTGAAGATGATCAAAGACCTGTTCATGGTGAGATCGTGTCACCTTCCGCTGACAGAAGACAATATTTCTCAGGGAAAATGGAAAGTTTGCCTTGATTATCATATCAAGAAATGTTTGGGTCCGTGTGCAGGGCATCAGTCGAAAGCTGATTACAATGACATGATTGCTCAGGTTGTACAGCTCATCAACGGCAAAACCACAACACTGAAACAGATTGTCCGTGAAGCGATGGAAGTAAAAGCTGAAAATCTGGAGTTTGAAACGGCTGCTTTGCTTCGTGACCGGTTGAATGCTTTGGATGTGTACGAATCACGCCAGAAAATTGTGAATGATGATTTTGGCGACCGGGATTTTTTCGGATTTGCTTTCGGACCTGAAGAAGCTTCGTGTGTGGTTTTGCAGGTGAGAGAAGGGAAGATGATCGGGAGTCAGCATTTTTATCTTGAAAAATTCAGTGTGGATCTGAAAACAGATGAAATTGAGTCGTTCCTATTTAAATATTATCAGAACAACCCGTTTATTCCGTCTGAACTGATTCTAGAGCAAACCGAAGAGGCTGATTTTAAAGGACTTGAAGCGTTTTTGAGAAAGCAGGCCGGACGGAAAATTTCAATTGTTCATCCGAAAATCGGTGAAAAACTGAAACTGCTCGAAATGGCAGAGAAAAATGCATCCCATTTATTATCCGATTTGCTGCTTCAGAAGCAAAAACGGTTCGAAGATTTTGTTCCGGCTTCAATCAAAGCTCTTCAGCGTGATTTACGTCTGCCAACCCTTCCGAAAAGAATCGAATGTTTTGATAACTCGAACATTCAGGGAACAGACCCGGTTTCTTCGATGGTTTGTTTTGTCGACGGTAAACCTAAAAAATCGGAATACAGAAAATTTAAAGTTCAAACCGTAGTTGGCCCGGATGATTTTGCAACCATGGCCGAAATTATGGAACGCCGGTACAACGGTAGTTTAAGTCTGGAATTGCCTCTGCCAGACCTGATCGTGATTGATGGCGGAAAAGGTCAGCTTTCGCATGCGGTTGAAGTTCTGAAAAAAACAAAAGCCGCCGGGGTTTCTGTTATCGGTCTTGCCAAAAAACTCGAAGAAGTGTTTCTGCCCGGTGATAAAGATCCGTACAACCTTCCCAAAACATCTTCCGGCTTGAAATTGCTTCAGCAGGCACGGGATGAAGCTCACCGTTTTGCCATCACCTTCCACCGTGATCTTCGTGATAAGAGAACTCTACAAACTGAATTAACCCAAATTCCGTCAATCGGACCCGGGAAGGCGAAGAAATTGCTTACAGAATTGGGCTCTGTTGATGGGGTAAGAACTGCGACCCGTGAACAGCTTGAGCCGTTGGTGGGTGTGAAGTCTGCAGCAGAATTATTGACGTGGTTTTCCACACAACTGGTATCGGAATAAATATGGCCAACTTACTTCAGGAATCCGCAAAACGAAAAGCAACGATTTTTGCTTTCGCAGGAAACACCTTTCTTTTTCTCACCAAACTGATTTTGGGAATCATGTCGGGTTCTATCGCTGTGATTTCAGATGCAATTCATTCTTTGATGGATGTGGTTGCAACCATTGTCATTGCAGTTGGAATAAAGGTTGGCAGAGAAAATCCGGATAAAGAACATCCGTTTGGTCATCACCGAGCAGAACCCATTGCCGGACTCATCATTGCCGTTATCGCCGGTATTTTAGCAGTTGAAGTCGTTCAAAATGCAGTTTCGTCTCTTTTCGAAGAAAAAAAGGAATTAATCGCCGGTCTTGCCATTATTGCCCTGGTTGTAACGATTGCAACGAAACTGATTATGGCCTGGTATTTAAGACGACTATCAAAAAAAGTTCACTCTTCTTCCATAAAGGCTTTGGCAATCGATTCAAAAAATGATGTTTTGGCGACTTCAGTTGCACTTCTTGGTGTCATCGTTGCAGATCTTGGACTTGGATATTTTGATGCACTGGCGGGTATTGTTGTTGCCATTTTCATTTTCAAAGGCGGCTGGGAAATCGGCATTGAAAATATTGATTATCTCATGGGAAAAACCGCCGACGAAGAAATGCTCAGGAAAATCCGGTTTGCAGCACTTTCCGTCCGTGGCGTTTTGGCGTTAAATACACTCCGTTCGCATTACGTCGGGAATAAAGTTCACGTTGAAATTCATATTGAAGTGGACTACAAACTCACAACTGAAGATTCTCACCACATTTCAGATGAAGTTGAAGCTTCAATTGAGGCAATTGATGAAGTCTCAAAAGCCTTTGTTCACGTTGATCCAGTCAAAGTACAACCGGATGGAACCCGTATCCCAACGGGATTTCACGAAAACCATCCGGAACTGGATTGAAGTTACCTTTTCACCAGCGGACCAGAAAATGAGCCGTCGGTTACTTCGTAAACCAAGCCTTTCCCATCCTGCATCGCTAATTGGAAAGTTCCGGTTAATTGATTGCCGTTTTGGGTGATGGTAATGGCGTTGATATTTGGTGTTTCAATCGAATATGTCATAATCATATCACCCTCTACAATCATCAAACTTCCCAATGATTTTAAAACAGAATAAGTGCCTGATCCTGTGAATGATGGAATTTTTAGATTCAGGTAAGCACCCCATAATGAATTAGTTCCTGAAGCAAAAGAGATATTTAATGTGTCTTGAAGTTCAAATGCACTGAACGGCACAGAGGGGCAAACTTTTTCGGACGTATATTCTAATGAATTAAAAACAAGGGAACCAAAAGAAGTGACTGGTTCTTGAATCTGTTTCCCGGGCTCAGAATAATAGTAAGTTGATGTCCAACCACCTGAAAAAGTTATCGTTATAGATTTATCAGTTGAATTGAATTTTGCAGTTGCTTCGTATCCCTTATTATCCCCGAAATTGACATATACGGTTGCATAAATTGCCGATTTCGGATTAAAGGACGTATATCTTGAATGGGAATACGAATCAAATTTTCCGGTTTCATGTCTGATACCAATTTCGGCTATTTTATTTCCTTCACTGATTCTGAAACCATGATAAGCAGGAAAGGGTTTGTCGTCGAAACTTACGGTATTTACCCATTCCCCAACCCAATTTACGTATACGTCAGTGGAATCAGTTGAATTGTCTTTGCAGGATGAAAAAAGAACCAAAACCGGAATCAAAAAACTCAGCAGGGTTTTCATTGCATGATCTTTCTGAAGGAAAATTTTATCGTGACCGTTTGCTAATTAATGGAATATTATTAAAATTAGCAAATCTGAATGGGGAAAGGTATTGCTTTTATCCCTATCAGCGATAAACCCCTTTATAAATTCCGGGAAATCAATGAAAAAAATATTCATTTTTGGGTTAACACTTTTTTGTTTTTCATCAATTTTGACTCAATATTCCCTTGGACAAGGGGTTGCCTCCAGGCCTTTTTTATTTACTTCCAATGGGTTTAATTCAATTTACCTGGATCAGAACGGGTACAATCCAGTATTTTCATCTTTTTCCGGAAACCCGGCTACAAGTAATCCGGCAGGTTTCTTAAATGATGAAAAGATTCACATTTGGGGAAAGTGGGCGAAAAATTCTGAAATTAAAAATGCCTGGATGGGGTTTGGTTACCGGCAACTGAAGCTGGAATTTCCTTCCGGTATAGGTGTTTCGATTCCTTTTTATGGTCTCTCTTTTTCTGCAGGGTATTCCCGGCCAATAAATTACACACTGTATTCTGAAGGTATTTCCAGGACATCACCCGATGATCCTGAGGGTCCAGGCAATACTTTTGATTATTATGATGATGCCCGTCTTGATATTTATTCCTTCACAGTTTCGGGGAATCTTATGCTCTCAAAAGTCGATTTTTCAAAATTAGCCTATGGATTTACAGTTAAATATGGCAAATTGAAAGTTACGAGCGCAATTGACAAAGAAGTTTATGATTCTAAAGATGAAATTATTTCCTTTGCTTTTGGCGTAATTTATTCAGCAAGTCCTGATTTTGCAGAAAAACTTCGGGTTGGTTTATTTTGTGAAACAAAAGAAAGTTATTCGGGAACTGGATTTTACAAACCGAATGTAAACGGCGGGTATTTACCTGCAAATTTCAGTACAATACTTATTTCGGGTCCGATCAAGTTTGAAGCAAACTTACCAATTCGTGTTCATCTGGGGACAGAAATTACCTATCAGTCCGGAATTCAGGCATTGTTTCAGGGTTCACTTCTTATGTGGGAAACGGCCGGATTTCTTGCCAAAAACCAGACAGAACTTTCTGGATCGGTTGTTTATCCGGTATTTGAATCTGTTAAAGTTTCGGGCGGATTGCTTTGGGATTCCTGGTATACAAATAAGGATTCTGGAATTTCGTTAAATAACAGTGATTTTCGTTCTATTTTTCTTACGACCGGCATTCATGCCGGGGTTAACGGATTTTTGATTGATCTCGCTCTTGCCGACAACCACCTCCAATCTGGTAAATACAGAAAACAAACCATCCTGACAGCAGGAATTGGGTATGAATTTTAATTGAAATGGATTTAATATGAAAAATGCTTTTTTCCTTTTTCTATCTCTGTTTCTGCCAATCAGTGGCTTTACCCAATCCGGCACAAAATCCTACTTTTACCTGAAACCCGTCGGATTTCAGGTTCCCGCTTTCGACAGTAAAGGTTATAATCCGCTTTTTCCTGAGACGGTTACCAATCTGGCTGATCAGAATCCGGCTGCACTTTCAGACTTTAAATCCATGCAAACCGGAATTTCCTGGCGGATTTTTTCAAAACTTGAACCTGATATCTGGGTTAAGGAATTCGGTCAGGCTCAACCACTTGTTCCGGCTTCAGCAGGTTTTGTTTACCCGGTAAACTCTTTTGTTTTCGGACTAGGTTATTCTCAAAAGTTCAATTCCAGTCTTTTTGAAGAAGGTGAACTTGTAACACTTGAACAACCTGAAGGAACGGGCAAAAACTGGACGTGGGAAGACGAAACTGTTCACCATTATTTCTCACTTTCCGGCGCCTGGAAAATTGATAATATCCTGTTTGGTTCTGATCAGTTTTCTGCAGGAGTTCATCTTGGGTTTAACCAGTTATTCTATCAGAGTAAAATATTTACTTCAACAGCGAAATCATTCCCAAACGGGTTTTCCTGGGCCGCAGGCTTTCAGTATTTAATCAACTTTGAAAATGAATCTAAAATAAAATCAGGCTTATTTTTTGAAAGAGGATCTAAAATTGAGGGAACGGTAAAATATGTTTCTGGCCATGATGAGACTAAACAATATGATGAGGATACAACAGGTAATAACGGGAAAATTCCTATCAGGTATTTAACACCCAAATCCTGGCCAATGATTGCCGATTTCCCTGACCGGCTTCATGGTGGGTTTGAACTCACTACCCCAGAAAAGATTTCCTTTTCCTTACAGGGATCTTATATCTGGATGGATCAAACCTGGAGACCTTACAAAAATCAGCTCAATGTGGCCGGAAATGTTGGAATCCCGATCACAGAAAATCTCAGAGTTTCCGGTGGATTTTATTCAGACACACAGAATGACAACTTTTCGGAATTTTATTACGAAATATTTAAGGTAAAATCGTCAGGATATCGTTCCGTTTTCCTTACCGCAGGCGTTAATTTTGTCTGGCAAAATTATACCTTTGATCTGGCACTTGGAGATAACCATTTATCATCCGGCGAATACAGAACCCAAACTCATTTAAAAGCCGGTGTCAGCTATAAATTTTAATTGAAATTGATTTAATATGAAAAGTATACGTTTACTTTTTCTTGTCTTGTTTTTGCCTGTCATTGGCTTTGCCCAGGCCTCAATTGGTTTCAAATCCTACTTTTACCTGAAACCCACCGGGTTACAAATACCGGCACTCGACAGCAAAGGATATAATCCGCTTTTTCCTGAGTCGGTTACCAATCTGGCAGATCAGAATCCTGCTGCACTTTCAGATTTTAAATCCATACAAACCGGAATTTCCTGGCGGATTTTTTCTAAACTTGAACCTGATATCTGGGTTAATGAATTCAGCCAGGCTCAACCACTTGTCCCTGCTTCTGCAGGTTTTGTTTATCCGGTAAATTCCTTCGTTTTCGGATTAGGCTATGTTCAGAAATATAATTCAAGACTTTTTTCTGAAGACGAAATTTCAACACTTGAACAACCAGAAGGTACTGGTACAACCTGGACTTGGGAGGAAGAATCCGTCCTCCATTATTTTTCCCTTTCAGGGGCATGGAAATCAGAAAATATGCTGTCCTCGTCAGACCAGTTTTCAGCAGGAATTCACGTTGGGTTTAACCAACTGTACTTTTATGAAAAAATATATACTTCAACCGCCAAATCCTCCTCAAACGGGTTTTCATGGGCTGCAGGACTTCAGTATATGATCAACTTTGAAAATGAGTACCAAGTAAAATCAGGGCTCTTTTTTGAAAAAGGATCAAAAATTGATGCAACGGTTAAATATGTTTCTGGACATGATGAGATTAAACAATATGATGAGGATACAACAGGTAATAACGGGAAAATTCCTGTCAGGTATTTAACACCCAAATCCTGGCCAATGATTGCCGATTTCCCTGACCGGCTTCATGGTGGGTTTGAACTCACTACCCCAGAAAAGATTTCCTTTTCCTTACAGGGA
>JAIUNL010000008.1 GCA_020161835.1 Bacteroidota bacterium
GAAATAGCGGGCTTTTCTTTCTGGCTTTGTTAAATTTGTTGTTTGACCTGTTTCCATTAGCGCCTCCGGGAAGTTACAAATATGCACGGTTTTAGGTCAACATATTTCAGGCTAGGACAGGTGGTAGGTGGTAGGTGGAAAAAATTAGAACTCAAATTTATATATTTCAAATCAAATTTTAAAATTAAGCTATTACAGGTCTTTGTAATACAAAAAAAGTCCGGCAATTGCCGGACTTTTTAATTTAAAACGAAAAACGGAAACCTTATTTCATCAGAGTCATGCTCTTGGTAAAGGTTTTACCGTTTGCAGAAACGGAATAGAAATAAACACCACTTGAGAGATTGGAAGCATCGAAACGAACTTCCTGAACCCCGGCATTCATTTTACCATTTACAAGAGTTGCAATTTCCTGACCGATAATATTGTGAACTTTTACTACAACATTCGAAACTTCAGGAAGGGTGAATTTAATTGTGGTTGCAGGATTGAACGGATTTGGATAGTTTCCGGCAACTTCAAATGAAGAAGGTGTTCCATTGAAGGAAAGAATTTGTGAAAAACTGGTTTTACCGTCTGTATCAACTTGTTTAAGTTGGTAAGATGCTTGTCCGGCTACATTCTTATCGGTAAAAGTGTAGGTTTGTTTTTCAGTTGTGGTGCCCTTACCCGAAACAAAACCGACTGATTCACCATTACGGAGAACTTCAAATCCGGCATTGTTCTTTTCTGTTGCGGTTTCCCATTTCAACAAAGCATTTTTGCCGGAAGCTGAAATAGTGAATGAAGAGAGTTCAACAGGAAGACCTGTTTCTGCCCAACTTGTACCCACACGGATTCCACCTACAAGAACGTTTTGTGAAACATTATATTGACGCAATCCAATTGAAGCGGGAGTAATGTCAGAAATAGCCGCATCCGTTAATGGTCCAATTGTTGGGGTAACAGGCTCTGAGGCAGGGATTTCAGAATCAAAAACAAATAAACTTACGATGTCATTTGCTGCACCATCAACAATTTCGTATTTCAAAACTACCAGATAAGTTGTTCCACTCAAATAAGTGGTCCCTGATGAAGTAGGCGTATTGCTTCCCTTTGACAGTCCAAAAGACATGCCTGTATTTGTTCCGCCAACCCAAACTCTTCCTCTGAAGAAGGTTGAAATCGGATCGGGACCCAAGTGTAAAAAATAGCCAGCAACAACATTTGTTACATTTACCATAAAAGATGCATAAACTGAACCGACACTTTGGGGTGCAAATGTACGATTGATATCAATTCCGTTTGTATCCAAAAGAGCAGATTTACTAAAACCAGAATAAGCATATCCGGTAAAAGTCAGCATGGTTGGATCAACAGTGGGTCCACCTGTTGTTCCGGAATGAATGTTCCAGTTTCCAGTTGTTTCAAGTTTCACACCATCTGTATATTCAAAATTTTCAACAAGCAACTGAGCATTTGCCAAGGCAAACGACCCAATTAGTAAACCCAAAGCCATTACCATTCTTTTCATATGAACTCCATTTATTTAAGGTTAAGTACAAGATACAAAATAAGATTTATTCCCATCATTAAAATTCACTTTTAGGCGTGAGATTTTTATAAAAATAAAAAGGGAACTCAATTGGAAGCCCTTTTTACGAGTTGACCCAATTAAATGTCTATTTCAATAAAGTCATGCTCCTGGTAAAGGTTTTACCATTTGCTGAAACCGAGTAAAAATAAATTCCGCTTGAAAGACCTTTTGCATCAAAACGAACTT
This sequence comes from Bacteroidota bacterium, assembly GCA_020161835.1. Taxonomy (GTDB): domain Bacteria; phylum Bacteroidota; class JABWAT01; order JABWAT01; family JABWAT01; genus JAFLBE01. The sequence continues at coordinate 1,763 of JAIUNL010000008.1, forward strand.
CTTTTACCCCAGCATCCATTTTTCCATTTACTAGAGTTACAATTTCCTGCCCGATGATGTTGTGAACTTTAACGACAACATTCGAAACTTCAGGAAGGGTGAATTTAATGGTAGTTGCGGGATTGAACGGATTCGGATAGTTTCCGGTAACTTCAAAGGATGAAGGCGTTCCCATAAAGGAAAGAATCTGAGAAAGGCTTGTTTTGCCGTCTGTATCAACTTGTTTCAGTTGGTAAAATACCGGTGATAAGTTACGATTGACAGGTGACGGGTCGGAAAAAGAGTATGTTTGTTTTTCAGTTGTCGTTCCTTTTCCGTTAACAAAGCCTATGGTTTTCCATTCTGTTTTCTGACTCCTGCCCTTCGATACACTCACTTCGTTCGCATTCAGGGTGACATCTTCTGACTTCTGTATTTCAAATCCTGCATTGTTCGTTTCAGATGTGGTTTCCCATTTCAATATGGCATTATTCCCGGAAGCAGAAACTGTGAAGGAGGAAAGCTCAACAGGGAGGGAATAAGATGCAAGGGAAAAATCTGCGATTGCCACTGCATCAATTTCATTCCATGAGGTTACCTGTGGTGAGTTAATTGCAATTCTTATCTCTGAAACAGGAAATTCGGTCAAAGGAAATTCAACAACAAAACTTCTTGAAACTGCAGGTGCATTAAAAGCGGTACCAGACCAAACAATTTCCCACTGACCAGTTCCTGGATTTTTCACATAAATGGTATCAACAGATCCGGGATTGTAAGTTTCATAAATGGCTATCGAACTGATGGGTTCCGGGTTCAGATAAACCAAATTCAGCCATTCACGCTGAATATCACCACCGCCGGCACTTGCCCATGAAGTTGTAATGTCTCCATAAGCCGGATAGGTATTTGGTTCGCCAATGACCTGATTTGCGCTCCATGTACTTGTCGACCATTGTGACGAAAAGCCAGAGACAGAGTTAACCCATCTGATGTCACAAAATGCAGTTGAAAAACTGAAAAGGGAAAGAAGGGTAAGAAAAAGGATTTTATTTTTCATTTGGATAATCAACTCATAGATTTGAGAACAATAGTAAATAAATAAAGACAACAACCAAAATCATTTTACTTTTTAATGCTAAGAATGTGATGCAGGTTAATAAGATAAATAAGTCTGTAATTATATCTATAAATGTGATCTGTGCAACAAAGGGGAATTAAGTGGTTTTATTTTAATTATGAATGCACCTCTAAAAGCCTTTTTTTTTCTCTTATAATGGATGAGCTTCGCAGAACTGCGTTAACCCAATCAAGTTGAGGATGACATTGTTGAGGTTTATAGAGGTGCCAAAGACGTCAGAAAGTGTCGGGATAAAAAAAAGTCCGTCGAGTGACGGACTTTTTAAATCAAACAAGAAAGCAATGGATTATTTCATCAGTGTCATGCTTTGGGTAAAGGTTTTACCATTTGCTGAAACCGAGTAGAAATAGATCCCGCTTGAAAGTCCTTTTGCATCAAAACGTATTTCCTTAACACCGGCATCCATTTTACCATTTACGAGAGTTGCAATTTCCTGACCGATGATGTTGTGAACTTTCACAACAACAGTAGACACTTCAGGAAGGGTGAACTTGATAACAGTAGAAGGGTTGAACGGATTCGGATAGTTTCCGATCACTTCAAATGAAACCGGTGAAGAAATGAATGACTGAATCTGAGAATAGTTGACGGCACCGTCGGTATCGATTTGTTTTAAACGGTAAAAAACCTGAGATGAATGACTAGTGACAGGTGACGGGTCAGTGAAATTGTAAGTTTGCTTTTCGGTTGTAGTTCCTTTTCCGGTAACAAACCCGATGGTTTCCCATTCTGACTTCTTACTTTGGTCCCTGAGCGAAGTCGAAGGGCTGTCTTCAGACTTCTGTATTTCAAATCCAGCGTTGTTGGTTTCAGTTGTGGTTTCCCATTTTAGCAAAGCATTTTTGCCTGAGGCAGAAACTGTAAAGGAGGAAAGTTCAACGGGCAACGTCGTATCTTCCCAAACTGTACTGACAGAAAATGCATCAATTGTTAGATTAGGAGAGCTGCTGCCCTGCCGAATGCAAATGGTTCCTATCGAACCTGAAAAATCAGCTTCACCTGAGACACTAGTTGAAGTCGGAAGGGGTTCACCTGTTCCAAGAACAGGGTCAATAAATAATTCTACAATATCATCGGTAGCACTTCCTGAATTAAAAGTATATTTAATAACAATATAATGGGTTGTATCAAGTGAATGAGTATTTGCATCCCAAGCTGGACTTGTACTTGTTTTTGATATGCCAAGTGCAAAACCAGTTCCTTGTGATTTGATATACAATCTGGAAGTAAATGTGCTGACAGGTGATCCGGAAAGATGGAAAAAATAGTCAAGTGCTGAGACTGATTGCACATTTAACATAAATGCGACATAGATAGTACCAGTTCCAATGGCTGAAAAGGTTTTATTAACGTCTTCACCGGTACCCGTTATCTGAACTGCATTTCCTATTGCATTATTCGGCGATCCGTCATAGGAAAGTCCCGGTGAAACCACCTTGATTGAATTTGTCCCAGACCCACTATGTGCTGCCCAGTTATTGCCGGAAGCGGTCAGGCTGATTCCGGATGAATAGTCAAAGTTTTCGGTGAAGGGAAGTGCTTCTGCTCCAGGTTGAACCGTAATGGATGAGCTTGTTGCAGAACTCAGAACCGGGAGTCCTGAAATCTGAGTTGCAGTGAGAACAATAGCCCCACCTTTATTGTACTGCAATGTCCCAAATGAAACCGAGCTGTTCCCGGCTTTAATGGTATCTGTTAACGTGCCGGTTAATGACCCGGTTCCTGACTGAAGTGCCAAGGTGACAATTGTGTTGGTGGAAACGGTTGATGCAACATCAGAAGAGTTTTGTGCCTCGATAACAACAGTAAAATCTGAATTGGCGGCTGGAGAAGTGGGAGTAATTGATTTAAACGCCAGTTTGGTTGGCCCGGTAACATTAAATACTGATGAAGTATCGGCCTTTAGGTCATCACCGGAAGTCCGGGTGGCGATCAGCTTAATTCCTGTCTGAACATCTGAAAAGGATAGTCCGGAAACCGTAACTGAACTGGAACCTGTAGGTATTGTTCCGGTTGCCGAAAGAGAAAATCCTGTACCGGTTGAACTGAGCGCAAAATCAGTATTTTGAGTGACTTTTTGAACAGCATTATTATCGTCAACAGACTGAATCGTGGCAGAAAAAATTGAGTTTACGACTGGATTTACAGGATTTAAAGACGTGATTTTTAATTTTGTTGGATTGGTAACTGCAACAAAAGTCACTGAAGAACTTAACGCTGCTGTAAGTGTGTCGCCAAGATCAGCGGTTGCAGTGAAAATGACTCCGGTTTCAGCTTTTGAATACTTTAACCCGGAAAAGGTAACTGTTTTGGTTCCGGCGGTTAAAATGGTATCCGTTACTCCGGAAAGAGTTCCGGTTCCATTCGAAACAGAAAGTGCAATGTAGGTATCATACAACAAATTAACGGTAGTCCCTGATTCTGAATGGGATTCTACTGTTACAGAAAAAAGTGAATCTGCAAAGGGGGTAGAGGGTGAAACAGAAGAGATGGCGAGCTTTGTAGGTTTGGATGCAAGAAAAGTTGCAGAAACCGTTACATCATCGATTGCAAGCTGATGGTCATTGCCGGAATCATTCAGATCCTCCCATCTTAGCATGATTTCCTGACCCACGGGAATGGTAACCGGGATGTTGATTGAAATTCCGGTCACCGTATTTGCCGGAAGGTTTCCATCAATTGCTGTTGCTGTTGTTGCACCGATTATCGGTGAAGTGAACTCGGATGTTGTTGCAATCCAGGTGCCGGCTTTTGGGTCACTTAAACCGGTACCTACCTGATAAGCGAGTATAAGTTTATGTGCAGCAGCATTATTTTCTTTTCTCCATTGTTCTCCTGACCAGGTAACAGCAATAGAAGTAATATCTGCAGAACCAGAGTTCGATAATCTTAATCCCATGTAATTTTTTCCGGTACCAGAACCGCCTGAATAAGTATTTGACGAGGCAAATCCAATTCCCCTGTCTGAATTTCCGGTGCTTCCAAATGAATAAAACCCAGCAGTAGTCGTTGATCCGGTATTAACCCCGATGGTTGTTATACTTGCAGTATTGTCGGTTTTTACATACCAACCAACCAAAGTTGTATTATTTGCCCATGTTCCTGAAGATGTAGGAAGTGCATTGAAATTTTCAATATATGTTGGCGAGGAATTGGTAAGGGTAACCTGTCCAAATAAAGTTTGAGAAATGATCACTGGCAGAATGGAAATCAGGAGCAGTTTTTTCATTTGATGTCCGGAAACTGAGTTAATAATAGTGGTTGAGTAATTCTATACAAAAATATGAAAAAACAGTTCTGTTTAAAACAAACAGGTTATTTTCACAATAACTTAACAAAGGAAACCTTGAAAGGTAAGAATGAGTGAAAATGAAAGGAATAATTCGCTGAGGACCATTAAGAGGTGGTGAAAATTATGATCCTGATTTTGGGAAAATAGACTTGATTCGGAAGAAGATGCAATAAAACAAAAAAGCCAGTCCATCTGGCGACGGACTGGCTTTAAATCAGAACAAATAGGAAAACAGATTATTTCATCAGGGTCATGCTTTTGGTAAAGGTTTTACCATTTGCAGAAACGGAGTAGAAATAGATTCCGCTTGAAAGTCCTTTTGCATCAAAACGGATTTCCTTAATACCGGCATCCAATTTACCATTAACCAGAGTTGCAATTTCCTGACCAATGATGTTGTGAACTTTCACGACAACAGTTGAAACTTCAGGAAGTGTAAACTTAATAATGGTTGTAGGATTAAACGGATTAGGGTAGTTACCTGCAACTTCAAATGAAGAAGGGATTCCGACAAAGGAAAGGATCTGAGAAAATGAAACTTTTCCGTCAGTATCAACTTGTTTTAGCTGGTAAGAAATTTTTCCGGAAACATTTTTATCCGTGAAAGTATAAACTTGTTTTTCAGTTGTGGTTCCTTTGCCAGAAACAAAACCAACTGATTGTCCGTTACGAAGAACTTCAAAACCGGCATTGTTGGTTTCAGTTGTTGTTTCCCATTTCAATAAGGCGTTTTTACCAGAGGCAGAAACGGTGAAGGAGGAAAGTTCAACAGGAAGGGTATTGGCTTCATAAATATCAGACAATGATCTGAGAAGTAAACCAAGACCAGCAGATTTTTCAACCCAAACTCCTCTAAGGTCTTTTGGCCAAACTGGCTCAGAAGTACCATCAATATCTCCGTTTCCATCAACATAAACAGTAAAAGGAGTTGAAAATTCATCCTGGAATGAAAGGGAAGCGTCTGTAGCAATAAGTGGCCATGTACCTGAAACCAAAGTAACATTTTTAATTCCAACTAAAGAACCTTCGAAGGTTGGACCGTTTGAATTCAGGAGTGAAGCAGTTTGAATTGACTCAACAACAGGGGTTGATGCACCAACTTCAATAATATCGGATCCCGATGCCGGACTTACTTCGGTTAATCCTGAAAATTGAATAACCTGACCCTTCACTATATATGAAGTATCTGCTTTCATCTTTGTAAGACCAATTTTAAAAATATTTACACCACCTGTTTCATCCTGAATATAAGTTTCAGTATTTGTGGTTGATAACCATCCTGATGGAACACTTACCGTTCCTCTTACAGCAACATAGGAATTAAGATCATTGGCAACACCAGTTGTCTCATCTCTGATTGAACTGATCGGAATGATTACATAGGCTTTTGGGGAACTTGCAATTGGAGTTAAAGTACCACCAGATTTAGCTGTTTGAACAGTAAAGGTGTAGTTTCCATTATCTGAGGCAGAGGTTGGGTGGGGTGTTGTCAGGTTCGAAAGAGAAACAACCCCAGTAGAAACGTTGGTTAATGCAGCTGCATATATAAAAATAACATTATCAATGACCTCAAAGTCAGCAACAGATAAGCCAGTACCTGATAATGCCACATTTGCTACAGAAATTGTACCCCATGATGCAGGAACTGAAACTGATGCGGTTGTTAACGTTCCGGTTGAAGTTCCAACAAGTGTTATTTCAGCACTGGTAGAGGAATTTTCAGTAAAAATATCTTTTCCTTGAAGCAAACCACCAGAGTTATTCGTTATTGAAGCTGTTCCATCACCGTCATTAATTGGTAAAACACCATTTACTTTAATGTTGTCAAACCGATTATTCCCAGTTGAAGTGGTAGCACCAGAAAGGGTTATTCGCAATTTAAAATTTGCATTATTTTCTACTTCTGAAATAGCACTTAAATCAACAGATTGAATGCTAAAGGTAGTGACATTCCTGCCAGTTAAGGTTGAAAAATTTGTGAAATTTGTTCCATCTGTGCTATAATCAATTGTATGGGTTGAAAAGCCGGATGCAGTTCCGCGTGTTGCGTAAGTAACAATAATATCAACATATCCTACAGTTGAAACATTAAGAATAAAAGACTTATCGTTGTTTGCCATATCAACCGGGCAAAAGGATGAACCTGACGCATCAGCACCAACTGCGTTCAGAGTTGAACCAGCAAATGCATCGGTAGGACCAAGATCATGGGTAAGTGTTCCTGTACCAGACGAAGCAGAAATGGGGCTTGGCCATTGTGAAAGGGCAGTTCCAGTATTTCCACTATTGAAATTCCAGTGGGTAATTGTAACCTGGCCAAAAACCATGGAACCCATTAATAATCCCAAACCAATCAGTATCATTTTTTTCATAATAACTCCGTTTTATTAAATAACTTTCCAAGGTACAACTTTTCATTTTAGGGTTCAATCTCTGCGGAAGGATAAACTCATAATTTCATCTAAATTTAACAGGGTTAATTGATTTGTAATGGGGGTAGAAAAATTTCAGGGAACTTTTTTCGTACAAATTGTGAAAATCCTCCATTCATTTCACCCGGAACAGAATCAAAAGAAGACTTCAAGTCCCTCAAAACTGCTTCTGCTTTAAATCCTTCTGGCGGATTTTCCCAAATTGATTCGTTTGTCAGAAGTAAAGTATCAGGATATACGGGGATTATGCCTGAATAGGCAGATGCATAAAACTGGAAATCCCGGTAAATGAACCAGGCTTCTGGTGAACCCAGGATAACTGAGCTTTTATTCAGATTGACAAGTTTCAAGTTCTGGCTTTGCTCAATCCTTTCTGAGAATTCCAAAATGGATTCAGAATGGCCAGCCAGGTAATTCACCTTCCATAAGGAAAACACCATGATGATCAGACCAGCCAAAAGGGGTAACAGAATATGTTTATTTCTGATCAGTTCAGAAAGTCCCCAAACCAGAAAAATGGCGTAAAAAACTGTGTAATGCTGATTTCCTTTTGGATTTAAAAAATCCGCCAGAAAGATCCAACCAATCAGAGCAGGCAGAAACCACAATTTTTTCTTCCATGAAACCCAAATAACGCCAGAAAGCAGGAGCATCCAGCAACTAATTTCGGCAACTCTCGACCAAACCAGGTTATAACCTTCATCCCCGGGAAGTTGAAGCCTGAAATTAAAAAGTTGGGTCAGTGCAGATCCGGAGGTAGCTGCCACTCCGCCCTGAATATTTCCAATAAACCCGGTAAGGGTTCCGGGATGAAGTGTCAGGTAAAAGATAACAGCAATTGAACCAGAGACAATGTTGATGACAACAAAACGCCAGATTTGAGTTTGAAGATTGGGTTTTAACTGATTGTTTGGACCGCCACTTTTTTTGTATGGATCCTGAATTCCGTCGGTGGCCGGATCTTCGACTTTCGGGATGACATTATTATTTATTTTCCCAAACCTGAAAATAAGTATCCAGATGAAGGGAATAAGAAGAACCGCAGACGGATGAATTTCGATACAGAGAAAGGAAATTAAAACCGGAATAAACCTGTGCCCGGATACTGCAAGCCATGACACTCCACCGGCAATCATAAAAAGAAATGTTTCCGGACGGATAAATCCGCCAGCCAGAAGAAGTGGTTCGGAAATCATGAGTGTTAAAGTCAGCAGAGCAGAAGCCATTTTTGACAATCCGGATTTCAGGAAAGCAGCAAAAAACATCCATCCACCCAGAAAAAGAAAAATCCGGCTTAACAGCAAAGCGGGGAGTAAATCCCAACCGAAAGAACCAAACCAAAGAGAATAAAGCGGTACGAGACTTTTGCCAAACCAGGGAAGTGCGCCGTTACCTGAACCGAATGTAATATCCGGCGGAAGGTTTTTTACCAGTGGATTGTAATACATAGAAAGATACCAGGCGTTATCCACATTCCAGGGGATGAGCTGCCAGGGAAGTAGGAGAATCAGGATCAAACCGGAGAAAAGTAAAGCTGCTGAGGAAGTTGGTTTGAAGAGAAATAAATTCATTTTACCACAACGTTCACAAAGGTTTAGACTAGAACACAAAGGAATTTTTGGTAAAATACGAATTAAAGCGGATAAAGGCAGGATGGAGGGAAAGGTGAGCTTCGCAGAACTTCGCTAGCCAACTTCCCGGCTGGGATAATAAACCGATTCGGGAGGGATGGATCCCGGCTCTGTGGCCGGGATGACATCTTTAATTCAAAATCAGGGGATGGATCCCCGCCTTCGCGGGGATGACAACTATACATTAAATATATATTTACCTCTGCGCTCTCAGCGCCCCTGCGGTAAATTTACTTTTACCAGATTTTCACTCTGATGTCAGCACCACGATACAGTTTATCGGTTTCTTTGACATCGAAGGCTTTGTAAAATCCTTCAAGGTTAGCAACGATACCATTGCAACGATATTCACTGGGTGAGTGCGGATCAGTCATAATCCGGTTTCTGAGTTCATCCTCACGGTATTTTCTTCTCCAGATCTGTGCCCAACCCAGATAAAAACGCTGATCGCCGGTAAAACCATCAATAACAGAAGCAGGTTTTCCGTTCAGAGAAATTTCATAGGCAGTGTGTGAAACAGTAAGTCCAGCCAGATCGCCAATATTTTCACCGAGAGTAAACCGGCCATTGATTTTCATCGTATCAATGGGTGAGAATTGGTCATATTGAGCAACCAGCATATCCGCACGTTTATTGTATTCATCGGCATCTTTTTCAGTCCACCAGTCACGAAGAACGCCTTTTCCATCAAATAAACGACCCTGATCATCGAAGCCGTGGCTGATTTCGTGTCCGATTACCGCACCGATTGCACCATAATTGACGGCATCATCAGCTTCAAGATCGAAGAAAGGCGGCTGAAGAATAGCGGCAGGAAATACGATTTCATTGGCTACCGGATTGTAATATGCATTCACGGTTTGTGGTGTCATAAACCATTCAGTTTTATCAATAGGTTTGCCCAATTTTTCAACATTTTCCTTGAATTGGAATTCGGTTGACCGCATTACATTTCCAACCAGATCACCTTTTTTGATTTCAAGCTTGCTGTAATCTTTCCATTTATCAGGATACCCAATTTTGGTGGTAAAGTTTGCAAGTTTATCCAACGCCTGAACTTTGGTCTCTTCACTCATCCAATCCAGTTTTTCGATGCGGATTTTCATGGCAGCCTTCAGGTTGTTCACCAGATCGGTCATCCGTTTTTTCGCTTCCGGTTTGAAGTGCTTTGACACATACACTTTTCCGGCAGCTTCACCGAGATTTTGGTCGATCAGGGTTACACCACGTTTCCATCTTGGCTGCATTTGCTGAACACCACGGAGTGTTTTGCTGTAAAATTCAAAATTTGCCTCAACAAAAGGAGAACTCAGGTATTCTGCATAATCACGAACAACTTTGGCTGTGAGGTAGGTTTTCCAGTCTTCGACGGGATATTTAGACAGAACTTTATTCATCCCTTCGAGATAGGAAGGCTGACTGACCACATAGTCTGTCGGGATTGAAACACCCGATTCTTTGGCGAAAACTTTCCAGTCAAAAGCTGGCGTTGCAGAATTTAACTGGTCAATTGTGTATTTATTGTAGGTTTTTTCACGGTCACGGTTTTGAACCCGGGTCCAGTGATATTCTGCAAGATCGGTTTCAATAGCAAGCACTTTTTCTGCGGCTGATTTTGCATTCTTTTCACCGGCAAGCGACAAAAGTTTTTCCAGATAAGCCACATAGGCAGTCCGGTATCCAACAAATTTATCTTCCTTTTTGAAATAATAGTCACGGTCAGGAAGTCCTAATCCGCTTTGATTAACGTAAGGAATGTAAACTTCGGGGTTTTTCTCATCCTGTCCGACATAGAAGGAAACGGGAATCTGAACACCTGATCTGTAAAGAGATGCGAAAAGTTTGGTTAGATCCTTTGAAGATTTCAGGTTTTTGATTTTGGCGAGTTCATTTTTAAGAGGTTTTATTCCCGCTTTTTCGATTGAAACGGTATCCATGAAACTGTTATACAAATCACCAACCAATTGAGGTTCTGTTCCTTTTTTGTTGGATTTAGCTGAAGCTGATTCTTCAATAATGGCTCTGAGATCACGTTCTGCCTGATCAGCAAGTGCAGAAAATGAGCCGTAATTCGATTTATCTGCGGGAATTTGTGTTTTGTTTAGCCAGGTTCCGTTTACGTACCGGTAAAAATCATCCTGCGGGCGGACGGATGTATCAAAATTGGATTTATCAATACCGGATTTCAGTTGGGCTGATACAGGAAGGGCTGTAAGTAAAGCCAGTCCGGCAAGCAGCAGGTGGGTTTTGCGCATGAACATCTCCTCAAGAATTTAGAAAGAGCGAACATACGGCAGAGAGTGGGCAGAAGTTGCAAATGGAACTTAGAATTAGTGGAAAATAATGGAGAAAATGCTTTAACCACAGAGGAATCAGAGGTTATAACCAGGAGAGTTCCACAGAGAAAGTCAAATTCTGTTTGCTTATAAAAAGTGATTTATACGCAAACAGACTAAAAAACGGGTCAATAGAAAGTAGTCAAAAAAAAGATTATGAGAATTCAAATTATTTTATAGAATTAAATAAAAAACCGTGCAATTCCTCTGTGAAAAACTCAGTGTAACTCTGTGTTAAGAGGAATTTTGACTCTGTGTTTAAAATCCCGCCGAAAGTTTAAAAAAGAATAAAAGATAATTAAATCACAATATGATGTTTGAAATAGTCTTAAATTGGGAACATGTGAGATTTCCAAATCAAAATGAGGTTTATCATGAAGAATTGGCTTGTTTTCATTAGTTGCCTTGGCTTATTGGGTTTAATTGGATGTGATAACGAGGAAGACAAAAAAGAAAACCTTGAGCGATTGTTGGGAGACTGGAAATTGGAGTCGGTGAATGGAAGTCCTTCTGAAATTGAAAGTTACTCCTATTTTAGGGAAAATGGGGTTTACAGGACACTCTACATAGAAGGAACTGATACAACCCGGTTTGCAGGCACTTATGTTTTGAAAGGGGATTCTCTAACCATCACGATTCCCGAAATAATGACATCAAAGGGTACCATCGAATTTACTGATGATAATACCATTAAGTCAGTGAGTACAAGAACAGGAACTGGATCTGAAATTACGGTTGCCATCATTAAAAAGGTGACAAATGCACCCAAATGGGAAACGACAGTTAAACTTCCGGGAACGGTAAATGACGTCAATGGAAATGTTTACCACACTGTGATTATTGGGAATCAGGAATGGACAATTGAGAATTTCAGAGCCACAAATTACAACGATGGTTTACCTATTACTAAAATAACCGACAATGCCTTATGGGGTTCAGCTTCTGCCGGAGCTTATTGTGTTTACAATAATCTTGAAAGTAATGTTGCCACTTATGGAAATCTGTACAACTGGAAAGCCATCAATTCAGGAAAACTGGCACCAGTTTCAGGTGGATGGAGAATCCCTTCCGCTTCAGATTGGGCTAAACTGATTACCTTTGCGGGTGGTGATACCGTTGCCGGATTAAAACTGAAATCTGTTTCTGGTTGGCGGGCAGGACTTGCCGGAACCGATAACTATGGTTTTAAAGGATTACCTGGCGGTTACAGAGGTTATAACGGCACATTTTTTACAATGAGTGAAAATGGGCATTGGTGGACGACCTCAGACCAGATTACCGGAACTGCAACAGTTTATTCAATGGACTATAGGAACGGTAAAGTACTGATGGGCGCAAATGACAAAAAAACGGGGTATTCCATAAGGCTCGTCAGGGACCGGTAGGGAATAGTTATAAGTGATAAGTTATAAGTGGTAAGTAGGGAAGTCGAGCAAAGCGGAGACACTGAACTCTTTCGGGGATAAAGAAATTAAACTCCCTCCCCCGATAAAATCGGGATTTACAACTTTTTAAAAGGAGAGCCTGCCCCGTCCCGAGAATCGGGATCGGGGGGTGGGGGTGGTTTTCCTGCTCTGAGAACCTCAACAATAACGAACTATTACTTTTGGGTTTCTTCTACATATTCAAGAATATCAGAAGGCTGACAGTTCAGTGCCTTGCAAATAGCTTCCAAAGTGCTAAAGCGTATTGCTTTTGCTTTTCCAGTTTTTAAGATAGAAAGGTTAGAAAGTGTTAGTTCGACTTTTTCTGATAGCTCATTGAGCGACATTTTTCGTTTTGCCATCATGACATCTAAGTTTACAATAATTGGCATTGTTTATACCGTTAAATCGTTTTCATTTTGAATTTCAAGTCCCTTTTTGAATATAGATGCAATAACATAGACTATTGCAGCCATCAATATAAAAGCTTGACTGTCCACCCAGAACTGAGCTAATTGGTCGATTTCGTATCCTTGATGTTGTAACTTCTCAGCAGTTTGCCGGGCAAGATAACTTAAAAGCCCAATGGATAGCGTAAAATAACTGATTTGTGTGATTTGTTTTGATACAAAACTGTTGAATGGTTTTGACATATCAAGTGAGGTTACAAGCATGCTGACTATATAAAATAAATACGCTTTTAAAATGGAGATAACCAATATAAAGCTGTAGATACTGAAAAAAGCCCATTTACTTTGAGCATACATTTCACTTAAATCCAACTTTTGATATAAGTTTTGGACAAATTCAGGTTTGTAAAGACTGAATATAAAATTGACAACCAATCCGCCTGCTTCAACGCACAAGCCAGCGAAGATGATCCAGGCTACTACACTTAGGGTTATAAATACAAAGCTGTTGTTTTTTGCCATTATTGTTAACCTTTACATTAGTTGATCAAGATATGAGTTGTTTGTGTCAAAGTGAATTCTTTTAGTCTTTCACAAAGACAAAGATAATATATATTTATTGTAAAACAATAAATAAATATTGTAATACAGATATTATTTATGATAAGCCATTGATTATTTGGACTATTAATAAAAACCGACAAAATGTCATTTTGGCCAAAGTTTGATTACAAATCGGAAATCTGGTGAAACCTGGAAATACTTTCGGGTGGGAGGAGGTAGGTGGGGAAGTTAAAAAGGAAGGGTTTTGGAAAAAAAAGCATGGATCCTGGATCAAGTCCGGGATGACAACCTCCTCCTACCTCTGTTTCTTGGGGATTTTCGGTCAAAACTATTATTTACATTTGATGAGAACCAGAGTGAGATCATCATGAGATTCTTTTTCACCTCTGAAGATTTCAAGCTCCTGAACGGCGGCGTTGAGAAGCTGTTCCGGATTGAATTTTCTCGATTTCATTAAAATGCTCTTTAACCTGTCGATTCCAAATTCCAGCTGATTTTCATTTCTGCATTCTGTTACGCCGTCCGTGTAAATCAAAAGCCAGTCACCAGATTCAAATTCAAGTTCAAGGGTTTCCAGATTTACTGAGAAAGTTTTATCCGGATTCATCCCAATAGCCAGGCCTTTGGGTGATAACTCTGAAATTTCATCAGTTTGGAGTTTGTAATGAATAAAGGGCAGGTGGCCTGCACGTGCCAATTCAAGTTTTCTGGATTCTGAAATTACGGCAACTGAGGTTGTGAGGAAAATCTGTCTTGGAAATTGTTTTCTGATGGCTTGATTAAATCCGGAAAGACATGATTTTAATGAGTCAGATTGTTCTGACAAATATTTGTATAGGGAGATGGCTCTTACCATGTAGAGAGCTGCACCAATTCCTTTTCCGCTGACATCGCCAACGATTACTGCCGTCTGGTTTTCCTTTGTTTTTTCAAATTGAACAAAATCACCACCAACCGTTGAGGCAGAAATAGACCTGAACGTTACAGTAAAATCATTCAATTCAGGGGGTGCCTGAGGAAGCAAACTTTTCTGGATTTCAGAAGCAACATCAAGTTCAGTCTTCAGAATGTGTTTATCCGCCAGTTCCATGAATAAAAGAAAGGACGGGATCAGAAAACCGAGCCAGAGAAATAAAGTATCACTCTGTAAGAGTCCGATAAGGAAAAGAAAGGATCCAATTGCGAACAGAACCCGTCTCTCCGGCCGCATTTTTGTGAGAAACGAAATCAATATCATTCTGGGGAAGTACCATCCATAATATTTCCAGGATTTTATTGATCCGGTTTTATCAGGTGAATCCTTCAGGTAAAAAGCGACGGTCTTTTTTGCATCCTGACTCAGCAACCGCTGAAATTCATCATACGAAAGATCTTTCGTCAGCAACTCATGAATACGTTTGGCAAGATTCATTGATCCTCAGCAATTTGTTTCAAGTTACAACCTTTGATTATAAGGAAGAAATGAAAGTAGTACGCAAATTTTGGTTTTTTGTTCTTGGTATTTGATTTTTTAGTACCTTTAAGAGGTAATAAAATGATCTGAACCAAAATAAAAGACCTTTGCAAAGGATTATGAAATGGAAATTCTATCTGATCTTGCCATTGTCATTGGAATGGGTTTACTCATTGGCCTTGAAAGGGAATACAGTCATTTAGTTCCCGGGCAGGGTTTGTTTGCCGGCGTCCGTACCTTTCCGCTGGTGTGTTTGCTTGGATATTTAAGTGCATTACTTGGCAAATCTGAAGGATATTGGATTTTTGCCATTGCCTTTCTTGCGGTGATTGCACTGGTTTCTATTTCCTACTTTACACTGAGTCAGCGGAATGATATTGGTGCAACCACAGAAGTTTCTTTCATTCTCACTTTTATTTTGGGTGCTTTGGTTTTTCGTGGAGAAGTTCTCCTCGCCGTTTCTGCCGCCGTCCTGATTACCGTTTTGCTTTCAATCAAACTTCAGGTTTTGTCGGCACTCGGAAAATTTGGTCAGCCTGATTTTTTTGCACTTTTAAAGTTTGTGATCATGGCTGCGATTATTCTCCCGGTTTTGCCTGATACACAAACCGGCCCTTACCTTGCTATCAATCCGAGGCAAATTGGCTATGTCATTGTGTTGATTTCGGGAATCAGCTTTTTCGGATATGTACTCACGAAACTCAAAGGCTCAGATAAAGGGATTCAGTTTGCTGCCATGTTGGGCGGAATCGTTTCAAGTACTGCATTGACCTGGGATTTCAGTAAAAAAAGCAGGGAAGACCCGGATCATGCTTCCCAATATGCAACCGGAATTGTTCTTGCCTGTTCAATTATGTACCTCAGGGTTCTACTAATTGTTTACCTTTTAAATCCGGCTTTGGGCGTATATCTGAGTTTACCGGCAGGACTTCTTGGCGTTGGCGGCCTTTTTACCGGAAAGTGGCTGATGAAGGGTACAGAGATTAAACCCTCGCAAGAGACGTTTACCATTTCAAATCCGCTGAACATCAGAAATGCCGTCACTTTTGCTGTCCTTTTTTCAGTAGTAGGAATTTTGGTCCAGGCCGGGAAATCGATGTTTGGTGAAAGTGGGATTTTTCTGGTTGGTGCGCTTTCAGGACT
The DNA here is from genome assembly GCA_020161835.1 of Bacteroidota bacterium. Lineage (GTDB taxonomy): Bacteria > Bacteroidota > JABWAT01 > JABWAT01 > JABWAT01 > JAFLBE01. The sequence goes on from JAIUNL010000008.1 coordinate 17,565, forward strand.
CACTGATGTGGATGCGATTGTGCTTTCGATGGTTAATTATGCTGGCTCTGATGCAATTTTGGCCAAGGTGGCTGTCGTTACCATGCTGATAGGAATGACAGTCAACACATTATTTAAATTTTCCCTTGCTCTTTTTAACGGAAATGGCGCAATGAAAAAGATTATCTGGAAGGGTGTTGGTTCGCTGATTTTGGGAAGTGCGATGGCAGTTGTGGTCATCTGGCTGGTTTAAACGGGGGAGCCCCCTAAGGCACAAAGACGCAAGGAAATCATTTACCAGAGAGGAATTCTCTTACCACTGAGGTCCACTGAGTTTTTCACAGAGTGAATAAGGGGAGTTATTTTAATGAAGAATTTAAAACAAATTTCTTATTGGTTCTCCTGTTCTCGTTTTTTAATCATTGGGGGTAATTTCCCCGCTGCTTGCGGCGCCCACTGTCATCCCCGCGAAGGCGGGGATCCAGTTTAGAAGGCATGGATCCCGGATCAAGTCCGGGATGACAACGTTATCTTCGTTTGAATTAGATACCCTGCTGTTTGTGGCAGGGTTGTTCATTTATTGCGTTAGTAACAATTTGCATAAACCTAAGCCATTAAAACAACTTAGTGTAACTCTGTTTTATGACTCTGTTTTCTCAGTGGAAAAGGCATTTTCCTTAAGAAGTTCATCTGCCTTCAATTGAATCTGGTTGTCTTTGAAAGACAATTTGTCAAAAATATCTTCATTGTGTGAAATGAGAAGGATTGCCGTTCCGTTTTGAAGTAATTTTTCAAGAATCCCGGTAAACATTTTTATCGTTCTGAAGTCGACACCATTCAAAGGTTCATCCAGAATCAAAACTTCAGGTTCAGATGCAATGCTCCGCATCAGATTCAGTCTTTGTTTTTGTCCGCCGCTTAGATACCTCACCTGTCCTGATAGAAAGGATTCATCCAGTTTTTTGATGAAAACGGGCTGAAGAAAATCCAAAATCTGGTCATTGGTTTTGAGTTTTGGATTCTTTAAAGCTGTGAAAACCTGTTTTACCGTCGAAACCGGATTCAAAGCTTCATCGGCAAGCTGAAATGCCATTCCAGCCTTTTTCCCCCAAATCTTCTTCTTCCAGTCCACCTGAGTATTTCGGGAGGTAAACTCGTGTCCACATATTGAAAGCTGAAGATTTTCACCGTGATACAAACCCAAAAGTAGCCGGGCAACGGTTGTTTTTCCTACACCACTGGGGGCTTTCAGATAGGTTAGGGTACCCGATTTAAGTTTAAGAGACTCAATCGGTTTTGTTCCCGATTGAAATGAAAGTTGCCGGCCGTGACAAATCACCCCAGAATTTAAATCTGCAACAGCCACACCTTTAACTAATCCCATGGGGGAAAGTTTTTTTTGCCAGGAAATAAACTCATCGGGAAGAAACGGATTGCACTGAAGGTCACCTGAATCGGTTTTGGCTAATTCAAGCCAGGAAAGATTTGAATTTAATTCGGATTTATGATTTTTGAACCAGGGAATAATGGTATAATCATGGGTAATCACTAAAACTGTAAACCGGTTTTGCTGATACCGACTGATTAGTTGTTCGAGAAAAGCATTCCTGAATCCGTTATCTAAACTACCAGAGGGTTCGTCGAAAATAAAGAGTGTTTCTGTTGATAACCTATTTTCTATTGCAAGTTTATCCATTTTTTTCAAAGCCATGGCGAGTAAAAATCGTTGTTTTTCGCCTCCGCTGGGTCTGAATGACTGCGGATAAAGGGGTAAAAGTGATTTCCACTGATCGCTCTGCCATAAACCGGACAAAATATCAGCTTCAGTTAAATCTGAGTTCAAATCTGCTTCGTTGAGTTGTTCCTGAATGGTCAAAGACGGATTAAATTGCGACGACGGTTCCTGAAGAACAAAAAATCCATTTTTCCGAAAAGCTTCAACCTGTTCCGTTTTTAAATATTCCTGGTAACCAAGTGAATTGATTTCGATAGACAACTTATCGGGATCGGTTAATCCAAAAATGGACTTGGAGATGAGTGTTTTTCCAATTCCTGATTCGCCAAAAAGAACATTGATTTTTCCCTGTTCGATTGAAAAATCAGTAATCGAAAGAATGGAATGAGAACCAACAGAAATATCAGCAGAAAAAGTGAGTGGTTTCATAGCCGGTGCCTTCGGGTAAAGGCATTTCCAATTTTAAAAGAGCAGGCAAGAGTAAAAACAATCAGAAAAGCAACCGACAAACCCTGCAAATGACGGGTAAAAAGGGAAGGAAAATAAAACGGGTCAGTAAATAAAATTCCAATCGATAAAATATCCTGCTTACTGTCAATTTGGGCAAGCATAGAACCCAATGTCGGTGGAAAATTTATCGGGCTGACTGATGATGATAACCCGACGGACAAAACAAAATCAATACTGCAAAGCAAGAAAATGGTGGCGCCAAATCCGCTGATCAGTTTATTGATCAGATGCGGAAGACTGTTTCGCATCCAAATTTCAATAAAGAGTAAATGGGTATCAGGAACACCGGCAGTTCGTGATGCGCTCACAAAATCAGTTTGTTCAAACCAGGCAACCCGCTCGAGCAGCATATCTGAAAATTCATAAAAAATAACGACACCAACCGTTACCCCAAAACCCGTTAAAATTGCTGTCTTCCCAGTCATAATCTCAGCGGTCACCAGTAAGGTCAAAATGAGAAAACCGGTTAACAATCCGATGATTTGGGGTACTGATCGGAAAATATTGAGGAATAATTCCCCAGTTCTGGCCAATTTTGGTCTTTCATTCCACCTTGAAAGGGTAATCCAGCTGCTCACAGTGAACGAAAGAAGAAGCGCTGTGGTCAAACTGATTGCCGAAACCAGTAAAGTATTTCCGAAACCCAACCAGACTCGGACAAGTGCAGGTTTATTTAAAAAGATTAAATCCCACACCAGAAAAACAGAAATCCCTGCAAGCCAAATGAGGATCCATTTGGTATCGTTTGAGATGGAAGGGATTTTCATTTTTAATTTTGGTGTCATTTAAACCTTGAAAGGAACGTTAGGATTTTCGTTTATATTAATATTACAATAATGAAACTTTTTGTTATTCTAAACGGGTTGTCATTCCCGCGAAGGCGGGAATCCATCCCACCGGATGGAGCTAAATATCTAGAATTAGAGCGGTGATGAACTTCCTAAAATACTGGATTCCCGCCTTCGCGGGAATGACAACAACCAAATAGCTAACAGCCAACAGCCAATAGCCAATAGCCAATAGCTAACAGCTAAAAGCCAACCCTTCGACAGTTCGACAGGCTCACTGACCACTCCGCTCAGGGACCGCAGCTAACAGCTTATTTCCCATTTTCAAACTTCAGTTTTTGTTTGTAAATGTGGTAATCGATGGCGACTTCGGTAATCTTTACTATCAGAAAAAGTCCCAGCATCATGGCCAAAACATCCCCATAATTGCCATATAAAACCTGCCTGAGCAGTTCATATCCATACCGTCCCTGAATATTTAATGCCATTTCAAGGATGATCAGACTGGTGATAGTAAAGGCAGCCAATTCACGAACCGTGTTCCAGTATTGTCGTTTGGCATTTAACAAAATGTGGTGAAGAATATGCCCGGGAAAATGTTTATGAAAGCCCAAAATTGCTTTCCAGGTGAGATTTGATTGATGTCCGTTTTCGAAGTTTTCGTTTACATTTCTGATACGGGCAGCAAGAACGTAACCTTTGTCCATTTCCTGATTCATCAGGTTTAAAAACTTTTGGGAATAGACGATCAACGCGCCGTTGGTAATAAGTCCGAGAGAAATCATCAGAATGATTGAATCAGACGGAATCAGAGGCTTTAACATGTAGGCAATCAAATATCCCGGAGAGAATAAAATCAGCAAACCGAAAAAACTGTAAACTGAATGCCAGAATTGTTTTCCGGAAGTCCGTTTGCCTTGTTTTGACCTGATAAACCGATAAAGCCCCAGAGTTTGTGAACCCCAAACCAAAATGAAAAGAACCAATCCAAAAATGAAAGAGAAACCCAGCAACTTGAGGAGAAAGTCAGGGAAATCACCAAAAACAAGTCCTTTTTGATGCCTGAGCTGCTCGAGGGTTTTGGCTGTTTCGTCTGATTTAAGGCGTGCAGCAGATCTTACAAAAGCTTCACCATCCTGTTCAACTGATTTTAAATCGAGAACGTCAGCGATCAGAGCCTGATGTAATGGATCCTGCCAATTGATGGTTGAATCTTGCAGCCATTTGGTCATTTCAGGATTTGATTCTGCTTTTTCGGGATGATAAAGAAACACAGATACAAGACCCAAGCCAGTGAAAAGACCTGCAATAATCAGAAAAACAACCAGGTGATTGAACAGAATGGATTTCATTATTTGGCCCATTCCAACCGGAGTCCTGATTCAATTTGTTCAACTGATACCGATTTTGCTGTTGCGTACAAACTGATTTTTCGGGAAAGACTTTCAAAAGACCGTTCAAATCTATCAGGAGTTGAACCTTCAACACGAATCAGGTAGCTACCTTTTTGGGGAATCAGACTAAATTGGACAATCTGTTGTCCGGATTTGTTACATGCTGATTTTAGTATTTGATTGGCTTCTGAAAGGATTTCTGTAACCCACTGAAGAGAATCGGGCGCGGCTTGTTGAACAGCATTGTTTTCGGTTGAGGATTTTGAAGAGGAAGATGAAAGACTTTTTGATGGAATCCATCCTGTACTATTCAGAGATTGAATCCAAACCAGAACTTTACCGTTTTGTGATGCAATTATTTCAGCAACCGTTCCGGAAGGAAGGGGATTGTCCGTTTTATGGTTCGGACTCACGGAACCCAATGATGTGGACCGTGATACATAACCGGAACCTGATCCTGATTCAAGGTTGTCCAGTTGAATCCACTCACCAGATTCCCTTTTTCGAATGGGACTTTTATTGCCGTCGAGAAGAAAGTAAAACCGTTTTCCTGCAAGTTCCACAACCATGGCTTTGGTCACGCCATCACTGAGCAATTCAGATTTGGAAATAAGTTTTAACGGTCGGTAGGGTTTAAGTAACTGAAAATCAGAAGGCGTCAGTTTTTGTTCAAACTGATTTCTGATTTCCAGTTTTTCCGGTTTTTGAATCAGAAAAAATTGGGACTTCCCCCAAACCGGAGTGATTGCGAAAAGCAGAACAAAAAACTGAATCTGCAAAAATCCGGAAAGGTTAAACTTCCTGCTCAATCTTCTTTCTTTTCTTTCCATTTTTCAACAGTTGAAAGCTGGGAAGAAACGCCATACAAATAAATCGAAGCCGGATCGTATTGGGTAGAGAAATAATTCAAACTTGGCAGAGAGAAGAGCCAGGATCCCAACGCCAATTGTTTTTCAAGTTCATCAATCCGGCGGGCATATTCCTGTTTGTCACCAATATTGTGACTCGACATGAAGCCGTAGACGTAATTGAGAAGCAGTTTAACTTCTTCAGCATTCTCTGTCGTTTCAGAATCCAACCGGAAGAAATTCCGTTCCTGTTTGAAGGATTTGGCATTCACAGTTCCGCCCATTCCATTTGTCACCAGATTGATCCGGTATGTTTTCAGATCAGGCTCACGAAGAAAAATGTCGTATAAATCAAAAAGGAAATTGCTTCTGTAACCATTAAACCCCATCAGAAGGGCATCATAATTTCCTGCTGCAATTTCTTCTTCAGTTGCAGTTGAGGCTCTGATTTTTCCATTTGAAACAGCCGGATCGTTTAAAATCTGGATGAGTTCGGCAAGTTCTTCACGGTTTCCATAATTCAGGTTAACCTTGATTCTGATCGAATCGGGTAAAACAGAAAGATCAGCGACGGGTGTACTTTTATCAATGGTGATAATTTCTTCGTCGACGTAATAACTGCTGGAAGGAAAAACACTGTAGTTCAGAAAATCGTTGAAATTATTTTCTTTGCCTGTGTAATCGAGAATATTACGTTGCTGCGGTGTTCCGATTTTGAAAAACCGGCTCAGGATTTCCTGTTTGTTCAGCAAAGTTTTCAGGGCTTTTCTTTGTTCAAGTGAAAGCCTGGTCGTGTTGAAAAGAACACCAAATAAGGTTGTACTGATGTTGGCTTTGGCAAAAAACTCTTCAGGATCGTTCAAAATCGGGGAAACTGCACCAAAAGGTGTTCCTGGTAAGAAATTGAATTCACCATTTGAAAATTCAGTCTGGTAAGTTGAGTTATCAATGAAAGGTTTAAGAATCAGATTCGTAATGGTGGCTTCACCTGCAGGATTTCGGATGTACAAATCAGGAATCCCAGTTGGTTTTACGACAAGATAAGGACCGGTTCCGAATGGGTAAGCTGCCTGATTCAGTTCAGATGTTGCCGGCAGAATTTTGAAGGAGAAAACCTCTTTCACATCATTTTCTGTCCATATTCGTGTCGCTTTCAGTTGAAATCTAACTTCATTGTTCGCATCGGGTCCAACAAAATCAAAGGTCTCAAGTGCTTGTGAAACCAGAATATAATCGGGTGAAAGACTACCGAGGGCCAAAATACGACGTAAAGTGAATCTCAGGTCTTTATCAGTTACCAAAACCGGACTTCCCTCGGTAACCGTTACTTCTTCATCATCGAGAGCAGGTGTAAAAGATTGGTGCCATTTTTTTGCGGGCTTCAGCCGAATGATGACCTGATTATCAGTTGTAACGCCAACAAGTTCACCGAGGCCATCCTCATAAATCACCCCGGATGGATTTGCTGAAATGTTGAAAAGTCCGTCATAGACAGCTTCGTCAAGTTTGTCGGAAAGGGGATCGGGCGCAGGTAGGTGCGGATCAAGAACCGGTTGCTGGTGAGAAATATACGGGAGGGCAATGGTGTCTTTAAGTTTATTCCACGGCCAGAAAAAAAGAGTGACTGCAATTGCTGCAACGAGAACGCCACCGCCGATATAATATTTTGTGTACATAAATTTCCTTGGTTAAAATTATGGGGCCTCGATATGTCCGGCCGTGGCCGGACTACTCAGCCTGACATGTCACACTGAGTGACGAATGAAATGAGTTGTATCGAAGTGTGAACAAGTACTGCCTACTAGAATTCAACTCAGTTTTTCTTGATTAAAGGTACCTGAACCATCACACTGACTTCGTGAACTTTAAATGATTTGTGAGTAAATCTGACTTCCAGAATATTTTCTTTGCCTTTATTGGTTTGAATTGGCGTAATTCTGGCGGTATAATCGTTTGATGCAACCGGTGCTTCGATGGTAAAGCGACCTTCGTTTTTAACCGGCTTTCCGTTGACGGTAATCGATTCAAACCAGGATTCCTGCCCGGCATTTTTTGCGATTTCAGCAGGAAGCTTGATGTTGATATCCCAAACCGGGAAGGCTGCATCGGTTTCTGGCATCAGATTCAATCTGAAGCGATACTGATTGGTTCCACCCTTAACGGTGGTTTCTGGTGTAACGAAAATCTTTCGGTAAACAACCGGTTTAACAATCCATTTCGCTACCAAAGGATCTACTTCAGCCAAGGCTGTTTTGATTTTTTTATCAGACCCACGATAATATTTTCCGTGCGAAACGATTGCCCGGGCTTTTTCAACGCCTTTATTACTGATATCAGAAACGAAGTCCTTGTAAAGTGCCTCTATGGCAGTTTCAGGGAAAGTAATGGTTTTCAGTTTCGTCAACAGATCGGCGATGGACTGATTTTTCTTTTTGAGATCGGCTTCTTTGCCGGTTGTAAACGTCAGTTCATAAATGGGTGACCAAACCTGATTCTGGTACAAACTGTCAACAGAATCAAGAGTTGTAAGATTGGCTGCCATAAATAAATTTACAAATTCCTTCGTCCGGGTTTCGATGGTTTCAAGAAATTGTTTTTCAAGTTCCTTAACGGCTTTGTTCTTTGTAGCCGCAATTCCTTTCATATCGAGAAAATCAGTATCCCTGTGGAAATCAACCAGAAGGTTTTCTGCTGTTGGGTATTCACCTTCCTGAATGGCCTTTAAAATGGCTTCTTTTTGGGATTTTACTGAGGCTTCGTCAAGTCCACGATATTGTCTGATGAGAAAATCAAGATCCTGATTCTTTTTAAGGAGAGATAAAATTCCCCTGAAATCACCGTTGGCCTTCAATTCATTTACATCACCTGCAATGACTGAAGCACGGCGATAATTGGAATGTGCTTTTCCGAATTTATCGTTGAAGGATTTCACTTGTCCGTTCAGGATGGAAACTGATTTCACACCGGCATATTTTCCATATTCTGAGGTTTGGGCAGCCGGCAAATTGGAGGAGAGATTATCCATTTTCCTTACAATCGTACCGTAAAAATCGGAACTTGGCCAATTTGAGTAGTTTTTAACTTCCTGTTGGATCGTTTCAAATTCAGCCTGTCCGTTTTCGAGTGCAGTGACATTCCGGTTAAATCGGTTTTTAAAAGCAACAACTGCCTTGAAATTTTCTTCAGGTTGAATAACCAGAAGCGGATAAACCGTTTCAACTTTGGCAATTCCATCGTCAACAAGTTTAGCATCAGATTTTTGCCGGATCCGTCCATCAAACCAGGAATTGAGTGCTGGAATGCTTTTTCTGAAGGTTTTGAGAATGTCAGCTTGAGTGTTGGAAGGGTAAGCACTTAAATTCTGAAGCAGGTCGGTAACCAGATCAGCATTTTCTGCAAGCAAACCTTGATTTTGGCGGGAATCTGAATCCAGCTTATATGCCTTGAGTAACTTATTATAGAGAGTCTGAAAGGAAAGTTCTGAACTGACGGATTGATCGAGGTCTTTCCATGATAAATAAGCCGGGTCTGCAGAGTTTTGAAAAGTAGAGGGAATGACAGATTTCGTATCATTCAGTTCGGATTGTATCCGTTCTAATGTGGGGAGTGTTTTTTCAAGTAAACTAAGTTCTTTGACAAAATCAAAGCCATTAAAATTGGCTTTAAGTCCGAGTGAATCAAGATAAAACCGGTTTACTTTGCTTGAAACATAATCTGACTTTAAAACATCGAACCGGTTTTCATATCTGAACCGCCATTCAGGAAGGTACCGGTATTGAATGTTAAGTTTAAAGTCTGAGTAAACACTGTCAATTACCCAGAAAGCAGGTTTTTCGGTTTTTTCCAGCTTCCATACTTTTTGTCCGGTCAGGTTAGACATCAGTTCGGGTGTTTTAATGATCTCACCTTTGCCATCATCAAATTTTGAGGTCAAATAACTTCTTACCGATGAAAATTGGTCTGATTTCAATGTCAGAACCATATTATCCTGTGTACTTCCAGGAAATTTGATGAAATACTTATCCTTTTTACTTAGCTCAAAACTATCCGTTTTTTTCTTGAGTTCGGTGTAATTGCCTTCGGCGGGAGAAACCGGTGGGCGTGGTGAAAGTTCACTAAAGGTTGAACACCCTGAAAAAATGCCCAAAGAAATGGCAACAAACAAAAACAAAATAAACTTCATATATCCTCTTATAAAATAGATATTTACTTAAAAACAAAGTGAAAGGGGATTGGTTTCAAAGTAAAAGGTAAACGCCGGGTTCTGACTGAACTATTAGAAAGTCAGTTCCATCTGCAAAGATACAGAAAATTCACGGGTAACGGGTCACGGATTACGGTAACGGGTTACCTATCACAGATCACGGGTTAGGAGAGGGTATGTTTATATCGATTCAACTCATCGGATTAAATGATATTTATGTAAAGCGGTTCCAACGCCATTATTTGCTATATTGCTCTTGTATGATGGGTATTTACCTTTTACCTTTACAATAAATGTAAACGTTTACATTTTAGGAAATCATGGATTATACAATAAAAGAAATCGCAGAACGGGCTGATGTCTCCATTGCAACGGTTAGCCGGGCATTGAATAATGACAAACGTGTAAAGGCCAGTACAAAGGCACTGGTTGTCTCAATTGCAAGAGAGTTTAATTACCGCCCGAACATTCTCGCCAGAAATTTTGTAAGAAGAAAATCGAATATTATCGGACTTATTATGCCCGATATCGTTGATGAGTTTTTTACTGAAGTCATCAAGGGTGTTGAGTCAGTTGCACATTCCGGCGGTTATTTTACTCTGGTAGCAAGCACTCATAGTCGTGAAGGTTCCTTACTCGAAACGCTGGCAGCCTTTACCCACCGCAGAATGGTTGATGGTTTGATTTTGTTGACGACTAACCTCTCCCCAGCAATTAAAAAGGGATTGAGCGAGTCAGGAATTCCGGTTGTGGTCATTGGCGAAAATCCTGAACTGAAAGAAACGGATGTGATTGCCATCGACAATTATCAGGGAGCGTATTCCCTGGTCAGTCATTTGATCAATAAAAAAGGATATACCAAAATTGCCCACATTGCGGGTCCGCCTGAAAATTCAGATGCAGTTCAAAGAAAGCAAGGCTACCTTCAGGCTCACCAGGATCATGGGTTAACAGTGAATCCGCATTGGATTGTTGATGGTGCTTTTACAATTCCAAGTGGTGAGGCAGCCTTCAGAAGATTGATGTCACTGATTCAAAAACCGGAAGCCATTTTTGCTGCCAATGATATGATGGCAATCGGGTGTTACGAAGGTGCAGATTCTTTTGGTCTGTCCATCCCGGAAGACGTTGCCGTTGCAGGATTTGATGATATTTTTGTTTCCCGTTTTTTATCACCCAGACTGATGACTGTTGGCGTTCCGATTGCTGAAGTCGGTAAAACCGCAGCCACACTTTTACTTGATCGAATGAACAGCGAATCTCACATTGCTTCACGCTTAGTTACTATTTCAACTGGTATGGTTTTAGGCCAATCCAGCTAATCTTAAGAGGATCTCAATGCAATTTGAAACCAAATACGGTACTTTTACTGATGATGGAAATGAATTTGTCATCAACCAATGGAAAACCCCAAAGCCGTGGACCAATGTTATTTCGAATGGTGAGTACGGACTTGTCATCTCCCAAACCGGTGGCGGATTCAGTTTTCTGACCCACTCTGAGTTTAACAGGTTGAACCGGTGGCATCAGGATATGGTTCAGGATAACTGGGGAAAATATCTTTACATCAAAAATAATGATACCGGAATTGTCTGGTCACCAACCTGGCAACCGGTAAAGCAAAATCCCGATAAATATGAAGTCCGGTTTGGGTTCGGATACGCAAAATTCATTTCAGAATTTCAGGGAATCCAGGCAGAACTGACGATTTTAATTCCCATCGGCGACAATGTCGAAATCTGGGATTTGAAACTCACCAATACGAATGCCAAACCCGCCAGTCTTTCTGTTTACACTTATTTTGAATGGTGTCTCGGGTCATCCGCCGATCACCACCGTGAATTCCACAAATGTTTTATCGAAACCGAGTTTGATCCCAATTTAAACGGACTTGTTGCCGGAAAAAGAATCTGGGAAATTCCACTTGGCGACCGTGGTCACTGGAATATCGAATATCCCTACAAAGGATTCCTGGTTACAACAGCTTCAGTCACTTCATTTGAATGTGATAAAGAGAATTTTCTTGGCAATTATGGCGATTTGATGAATCCGGAAGGAGTTGCAACAGGCGTTTTGACGGGCACATCCGGAATCTGGTATGATCCGGTAGCCACACTCAAATCTGACCTGACGATCAATGGCGGAGAAAGTACCCGGTTTCAGTATCTCGCCGGCATCCAGGAGAAAAAAGAACAGATTGCAGCTTTGATTGGGAAGTATAATTCAGGAACCAAAATTGATGCTGCTTTGAACGTAGTGAAGAAGTTCTGGGCGGATTATCTTGGAACTCTCGAAATCGAAACCCCTGACAAGGAAATGAATCTGTTTACCAATAAATGGGTACGTTATCAGGCAATTGCCGGAAGATTGTGGGCAAGAACCGCCTATTATCAGCAGTCAGGTGCGTTCGGGTTCCGTGATCAGCTTCAGGATAGTTTGACTTATCTTACCATCAAACCTGAACTGACTTTGAAGCAAATGAAATTGCATGCCCGGCATCAGTTTGAAGACGGAACTGTACTCCATTGGTGGCATCCGATTTCAGAAACCGGACTTCCGACCAAAATGGTTGATGATTTGCTCTGGTTGCCATTCGTTCTTGTTCATTATTTGTGGGAAACCGGCGATGACTCGGCTCTAGACAGTAAAGAACCTTACTATGACAACGCCCAGCTTGAAGAAGGACTTTATCAGCATTCGGTAAGAGCAATTGAAAAAGTATTTACCCGGTTCAGTGACCGTGGATTGCCCTTAATCGGAGCCGGTGACTGGAATGACGGACTTTCAGCAGTTGGCCTTGATATGAAAGGTGAATCGGTTTGGATGGCTGAATTTTTCTATTTCATTTTGACCCGGTTTGCACCTGTTGCCCGGAAAAGGGGAGAAACTGCCTTTGCATCCAAACTGGAAACAAAAGCCGTTGAATTAAAAAAAGCATTTGACCTTCACGCCTGGGATGGTGAGTATTATTTCCGTGGAACCAAAGATTCCGGTGAAAAATTTGGAAGCAGTGAAAATGAAGAAGGAAAGATTTTCCTGAATGCACAAACCTGGTCAGTGATGTCTGGGATTGCAGATCCTGATAAACAAAAACTGGCTCTTGCTGCAGTCAAAAAACACCTGATTTATGAAAATGGTCCATTATTGCTCCATCCGGGATACAGTAAACCGGATAAGTACATTGGTTACCTGACTCGTTACGCTGCTGGCCGACGTGAAAATGGTGGGGTTTATATGCATGCAGCCACCTGGTCAATCTGGGCTTTTGCTCTGAACCGGGATGCTGATGCTGCTCATGATGTGTTCAGAAAATTGTGCCCCATTGTGAAGGGAACTGAAGACCCAGATAAATATTCTGCTGAACCTTACGTGACTCCGGGAAATGTTGAAGGTCCGACTTCTGCGCTTTACGGTCGTGCCGGATGGACCTGGTACACCGGTTCTGCTGCCTGGCTTGCAAAAGTAACGGTTGACTGGATTTTGGGAGTCAGAACCAATGAAGCCGGGTTGATTGTCGATCCTTGTATTCCAAAATCCTGGCCAGGATATTCAGTGAAACGCCTTTACCGCGGAACAACTTATCACATCAAAATCAGCAACCCGTCAGGTGTTTCAACCGGGGTAACTTCTATGACCGTAAACGGGAAAGCAATTGCCGGAAATGTTATTCCGGTAACGGCAGGAAAAGAAGTGACAGTTGATGTTGTGATGGGGTGATTTGAGTGACAAGTGGTCGGTGGTAAGTGGTAAGTTAAAAATAGTAGCCACTTATAACTTTCAAATTGTTCTTTATCCCCCAAAAGTGTTCGGAATTTTCTATTTGCTCAGCTTATAACATTTAATTACTTATCACCTATCACTGACCACCTATCACTAAAAACTATTTATGTCTGAAACACCGAGGTATAAAATGGATAGAGTGAACCGCATTTTTACGGTTTTTCTTATCATTATTGTCATCCTGTTGTTTTGGCTGGTTGCCACACAAAGTCCTGAAAAGCCGCTGTTTCAAAATTCAGGTAAAAAGAATCAATCCGGGTTAGATACTTCTGTCAAATTAAAATCTTGCTCGTTAATTGAAAGGCTATCTTTTTGGGTATGATCAGTAGTTTGAACGGATCCTGGCAGTTTCAAGCTGACCCAAACTCTGAACTTTCAGTGAATAAGGTCAGAGAATCATTTCTTTTCGGACAGTTAACAGGTGCGATGCCTGTACCTTCAAACTGGCACAATAACGGACTTCCGGATTTTTCTGGTACTGTCTGGTTTTGTACCCGTTTTCACCAGATTTTATCTTCCTTTAGCCTTCTTGAATTTAAAGGTGTCGACTATTTTGCCGACGTTTGGCTGAATGGTGAATATCTTGGGCATCATGAAGGATATTTTCAACCTTTTACATTTAAAATTCCTGACTTTTTATATCTGCAAGCCGAACATGATCTCATTATAAAGGTAACAAGTCCGAAAGAAGAAGCAGGTCCTGTCTGGCCCTGGAAGAAAACGCTGATTAAGGGAATTTTTGGTCATCACGATTGCAGGCCGGGAGCAAACAGTCCTGAATTTGGTCAGGATATGAATACCGGCGGAATTTGGAACAGTGTAAGTCTTCACACAGGTTTGCCCTTGTGGATTGAAAGAATGGCGGTTTCCAGCGAACTCAACGCCGATCATGCAACTACTGTGATTAATGTTCAGGTTTATTATCAAAACGGATTTGTTCTTCCGAAGTCAGTCTCCTTTAATCTTGCATTGACTCACCCGAACGGATCAGTTACCCATGAAAAAGTTCAGGTACAATTGAACCCTGGTCAGGGATCTTTCTGTTATACCTTTTTTCTTAAAAAACCAAAACTCTGGCATTCCTGGGATACGGGAAGTCAACCTTTGTACACCGCTGCGATTACCTGTGATTTATGTGGTGAAACCAGAGTTACTTTCGGAATTAAAACGGTTTCGACAGATGACAAGAAACAATTTTTTCTGAATGGAAAAAGGTTGTTTCTTCGTGGTACCAATGTCATTCCCGACCAATTGCTCAGCACGTTATCAAATGAGCGACTGGAAGCAATGATAAGCCTGATGGTTGAAGCTAATATCAATATAGTAAGGGTTCATGCGCATGTAAACCGTCCAGAATTTTACAAAACCTGTGATCAGAAGGGTTTACTTGTCTGGCAGGATTTCCCCCTTCAATGGACGTATTCTGATGCCCCGGAATTTATTTCAAATGCCGTTTCACAGATCAAAGACATGGTTCGTCTTCTGAAAAATCATGCCTCAATTGCATTCTGGTGCTGTCACAATGAACCCGGCGAACAGATAAAAACAGTTGATCCGTTTCTGGTCAGGGCTGTTTTATCCGAAGATTCAACCCGGATAGTCAGAATGGCTTCTAATTACGAAGAACATCCCTACGACGGCTGGTATTGGGGAAACCCGGAGCATTATGCAGGAACGCCAATGGGTCCGATGGTGACTGAGTTTGGCGCCCAGGCATTACCAGAACCTGATTCTCTATCAAAATTTATTCCGGCAAACAAATTATGGCCTCCTGATTGGGCAACCTGGGAATATCATGATTTTCAGTATGATCAGACTTTTAATATTGCCGGTATTGAAAAAGGAAAATCGATCAATCAGTTTGCAGCCAATTCACAAAAGTATCAATCGAAAGTGCTTGAAACGGCAACTGAATGGTACAGGCGAAAACGGTTTAACTCGATCACCGGTGTCTTCCAGTTTATGTTTCAGGATTGCTGGCCATCTATAACCTGGTCAATTGTGGATTATTATGGCAAGCGTAAATCCGGATTTTATTCCCTCAAGAAAGCTTTTGAACCTGTTCACTGTTCTGTTTTTCTTCGTCAGACGTCTTACCTTCCTGCAGCACGGCTGAATCTGGAAATCTGGCTGATCAATGATTTGTGGAAGGATGCCGGAGCGGTCACCGTGACAGTTTCAGTGGGGAAAAGTGAAGTTGGAAAATTGGGTCCATTTTCACTTTCTGCAGATAGTCTGATTCATATTCCCTTTGAAGACATCAAGTTTTTCATTACTGAAAACCTGATGAATGAGCAACGTTTGATCGTAACCCTGGCGGGTGAAAAAGGTATTCTTTCTGAATTTCGGTCTGAAATTAAAATTGGGGAAAAAGTATGAAAACCAGATTTTGCCTTTTTCTTTTGGCTGGAATTTCACTTCTTTCCTGTGCAACTCAGCCTCCCTCCAAACCCATTGTCTTATCTGCTAAAGGTTATTCAGAACATCTTGAAGTCAGGGTGAAATCTGATGATCCGGCTGTTGAATCCCTTCAATTTTATCAGAAAACTGAAACTGGCTGGATCAAAGCCGGACAACCATCAAAAACTCCAGGTTCAGCCCGGTTTTGGAAAGAAAAGAACAGTAACACTTCAGGACTTTTTGCTGTTAAAGCAGTGAATGAAAAGGGAATTGAATCTGCCTTGTCAGATTCTGTTTCGTTGGCATTCAGATCCATGACGGATAATGATTATCTCGATATGACGCAGGAAGCTGCATTCCGGTTTTTTTATGATGCTTCCCATCCGGTTTCGGGCCTTACTCTTGAACGGATCCCCGTTGATTTTCCTGATATCGTATCATCCGGCGGAACAGGCATGGGTTTGTTGGCTTTTCCTGTTGCCGTTGAACGCGGATGGATTACCCGACAGCAGGCAATTGACCATATCAGAAAAATGGTAGACTTTCTCGCAAAGGCAGAACGATTTCACGGCGCCTGGAGCCACTGGCTGAACGGAAAAACGGGGAAAGCCTACCCATTCAGTAAAAAAGATAACGGTGCCGATCTGGTTGAAACGGCTTATCTTATACAGGGTTTACTCACTGTCAGACAATACTTTACCAATGATGTCCCTGACGAGATTTATCTTAGAAACAAGATTACTGAATTGTGGGAATCTGTTGAGTGGGATTGGTTTCTTCGCTATCCTGAAAGTAAAGTTTTATACTGGCATTGGTCACCGGAATATGGCTGGGATATGAATTTCCCGCTGGTTAACTGGAATGAAGTCATGATCACTTATCTGCTGGCCATTGCATCGCCAACTCATGGCATTCCTGCTGATTGTTGGTCTAAAGGGTGGCAATCTGGAAAACATTTGAACGGAAAATCCTTTTATGACATCAAGCTTGAAGTTGGTTGGGACTATGGTGGACCCTTATTCTTTACCCACTATTCTTTTCTGGGGTTTGATCCCAGAAACAAACGGGATGGTTTAACCAATTATTTCAAGAATAACCGGAATGTGGCACTGATCCAGCAAAAGTATGCAGTTGAAAACCCGAAAGGATTTAAAGGCTATAATGCTGAGTGCTGGGGGCTGACAGCCAGTGATAATCCGTGGGGTTACGGAGCTCAGGAACCTTTCAGGGAGGATAATGGCACCATTTCTCCTACAGCAGCTTTATCGTCAATGCCTTACGTTCCTGAATTGTCTTTGCCAACGCTTAAATATTTCTATCACACTTACCGGGATTCACTGTTTGGTGAATTTGGATTTCGTGACGCCTTCAATCCGACAGAAAACTGGTTTGCTAAAAGTGTCATTTCCATCGATCAGGGACCCATTATCGTGATGATCGAAAATTACAGAACTCAGTTGCCCTGGAAATTATTCATGGCAAACCCTGAAATTGAACCAATGTTAAAGTCAATCGGATTTAAAGAAGACCTGGAATAATCTATAACTGGGTTTGTCCTAAATTAAATATTTAGGGGAAATGGATCCCGGATCAAGTCCGGGATGACAGCCATCTTAGAAAAAAAGTGAAAAAGTTGTCATTCCCGCGAAGGCGGGAATCCAGTATTTAGCATTATAAACTATATTTTCATCAGCTAAATTATTAGCCAAAAGCAATCAAAAATGGAATTTACAAAATGAACCTCCTTAAAAAATATACCTTTCTATCCGGAATTCTTGTATTTCTGGCAACTGCCGGAGCAACGAATTCTAATGCCGTTGTAAATCCGCCAACCCTGGTTAAAGCAAACGGTTATGAACGTCATCTTGAATTCAATATATCAGTTACTCAGGCCTATTCAGGGTATAATTTATACAGAAAGACGACCGGTGACTGGGAAAAAGTAACCAAACTGAATTATGGTAACCTCTTTCTTCATTACTGGAAAACGCCTGAAAGTGCTGAAACAGCCTGGTATGCACTCAAGGGAATTGATGGCGGTGGAAATGAATCAGTTTTATCAGATTCTGTTCAGCTTTCCTTCAAAGTGATGACTGATGATGAGTATTTGGATATGGTTCAGGAAGCCACCTTCCGCTATTTCTGGGACTATGCTCATCCTACATCCGGGTTGGCCAGAGAACGATATAATTCAGGGAATACTGTCACAACGGGTGGCAGCGGTTTTGGAATCATGACAATCCCGGTCGCAGTAGAACGGGGATGGATCACCCGGGCTGAAGGTGCGGCAAGAGTTAAAAAGATGGTTCAGTTTTTATATGGTGCCAACAAATTTCATGGTGCTTGGCCCCATTGGATTAACGGATCAACCGGTGATGTAATTCCGTTTGGAACCAAAGATAACGGCGGTGATCTGGTCGAAACGGCTTTTATGATTCAGGGTTTGCTTACAGTAAAACAATATTTCAACGGAACTGCATCAGATGAGGTATTTAGCCGGACTCTGATTGATTTGCTTTGGAAAGGTGTTGAGTGGGATTGGTATCTTCGTTATGCCGGTGGAAAAGTGCTTTACTGGCACTGGTCACCCAATTATGGCTGGGATATGAATTTTCAGCTCAAAGGCTGGAATGAAACCATGATCACGTATCTGCTCGCCATTGCATCACCCACCCATCCGATTCCAGCAGATTCCTACACAAAAGGCTGGGCTTCAGCCAGTTATTATAAAAACGGAAAATCCTTTTACGGTTACAAGATTGATGTTGGTTGGGATTACGGCGGTCCTCTTTTCTTTGCCCATTATTCTTTCCTTGGTTTTGATCCCCGGGACAGGAAGGATGCATACACCAACTATTTTACGAACAACCGTAATGTTTCGATGATTCACAATTTGTACAGTGCAGCAAACCCCAAAAAGTTCAAAGGTTACTCAATCAACAGTTGGGGATTAACGGCAAGTGATGACCCAACGGGATACCGGGTTCATGAACCCAATAATGACAATGGTACCATTTCTCCGACTGCAGCATTGTCTTCAACGCCTTACACGCCCTCTCAATCAATTAAAGCCATAAAGCACTTTTATGTAACTTATCAGGATTCCGTTTGGGGTCAATACGGATTTTACGATGCATTCAATCCTACTCAAAAATGGTTTGCTACCAGTTATCTGGCGATCGATCAGGGTCCGATTGTGGTTATGATTGAAAACTACCGCACCCAGCTTCTCTGGAATCTGTTCATGAAAAACACCGAAATTCAGCCTATGCTGACTGCAATCGGAATGGTTCCGACGGACGTGATGGATGATCACCGTGATGAAATGACGTTTTTAATGGATCCCGCTTATCCAAATCCGTTCAACGGCTCAGTATCAGTTCCGTTTCATGCTCCCGCCGGTTCAAAAGTTCAGGTTGATATCATTAACCTGCTGGGACAGACAGTGAGAACGTTAGGTGTGGTTTCAGAATCAGGAAATGAAGGACTCGTGAACTGGGATGGAAATAACCAATCAGGAAAACCTGTTTCGTCCGGACTTTATTTTATCCGCTTCCAAACCGGAACCGGAATTCAAACCCAAAAAGTAATTTTTCAAAAATAAATGAAAACAACTCTCGGTTTTGCACTTGCTTTCTTTCTGGCATTTTCAGGATGTCAGAAAAAATCTCAGCCAAATGAAATCCGCTTTTGGGCGATGGGTGCAGAAGGGGAGAAGGTCAAACTGGTTATTCCCGAATTTGAAAAAGAAAATCCCGGAGTAACCGTTTCTGTTCAGATGATTCCCTGGACGGCAGCCCATGAAAAACTGGTAACGGCTGTGGCTTCCGGCACTGAACCCGATCTCACCCAGCTTGGTAATACCTGGATCCCCGAATTTGTTGCTCTGGGTGCTTTGAAAAATCTGGATTCCCTTGCAAATCAGTCTGAAAGTGCAACCCAATCGAAGTTCTTTGAGGGAGTTTGGGAAACCAACGTTCTTGATAAAAACCTGTACGGAATTCCCTGGTATGTTGATACCCGGGTCATGTTTTACCGGAAGGATGTCTTTAAAAAAGCGGGCTATGATCATCCGCCAAAAACCTGGGATGAACTTCGTGATTTGTGCGAAAAAATCAAAAAACTTCCCGGCAACTCGAAAAATTACGCCATTTATTTGCCCGCAAACGAATGGTCACACTTTGTTACTTTCGGACTGCAAGCCGGTTCTCCGATTCTAAAAGATTCTGATACCCGTGGGGCGTTCTCCGATCCTGAATTCCGACGTTCCTTCACCTACTTGATGAGTTTTCTTTACGATTCCCTTGCTCCGCCACGTTTTACTGAAGTGACAAACGTTTATCAGGCTATCGAACAGGGCTTTTTCTCAATATACATGTCAGGTCCCTGGAATATTCCCGAATTTAAAAAACGCCTTCCTGAACATCTTCAGTCTGAATGGATGACGGCACCTTTGCCCGGTCCTGACAATCAATACCCGGGTTATTCACTGGCAGGCGGATCATCGCTGGTCATGTTCAGAAATTCCAAAAACCCGGAACTCACCTGGAAGTTTGTTGAATTTCTTTCACGGAAGTCTACACAGCTTAAATTTTTCACCGTTTCAGGTGATTTGCCAGCCGTTAAAGAAGCCTGGCAGGATTCTGTTTTTCTGGCGGATCCCTACCTTGCCGCCTTCAGACAGCAACTTGATCATGTGAAGTCTACGCCCAAAATCCCGGAATGGGAGCAAATTGCTTTTTCCCGTATTCAAACTTTTGCTGAACTTGCCACAGCCCGTAAACTCACGATTGACCAAACACTGAAACAGCTTGATGAATCGGTGAACATCATCCTTGAAAAACGTCGCTGGTATCTCGAAAAAATCGGAAAGGTGAAACCATGAGTGCCATCCGGAGTTCAACTCACTGGGGTTCGGTTTTTCTCTTTCTCGGTCCTGCTCTCGGTGCAATCGGGGTTTTCTTTTTCATTCCGGTGATTGCTGCCTTTTTTATGAGTTTCACCGATTTTGATATTTATTCACTCGGAAACTGGGATTTTGCCCGGTTTGTTGGATTTGCAAATTATCAGAAGTTGATGGAGAATCCGGTTTTCTGGCAGGCTCTGAAAAATACGTTTTATTTCGTTTTGGTTGGCGGTCCGCTTTCAATTGCAGTTTCTCTCATGGCGGCTATGATGCTCAACAGTCCGCTCACCAAACTCAGAAGCATGTTCCGGGTCGTGTACTTCCTGCCGGTCGTAACGACCCTTGTGGCAGTGGCTGTGATCTGGCGGTACATTTACCATCCCAAGTTCGGTTTGCTCAATTACGGACTCAGTTTCCTCGATATCAGTCCGGTTGACTGGCTTGGCGATCCCTTCTGGGCAATGCCATCGCTGATTATCATGGCAGTCTGGAAAAATTTCGGCTACAATATGATCATTTTCATTGCCGGACTTCAAAACATCCCGAAAGATTTGTACGAATCTGCTATGCTCGAAGGTGCCAATCCGTGGCAGCAGTTCAGGTACATCACCTTGCCGATGCTGGCGCCGACCACCGTTTTTATCACCCTGATGACGATTATCGGGTATTTCCAGTTTTTCGCAGAACCTTACGTCATGACGCAGGGTGGTCCGCTCAACGAAACTCTGAGTATTGTGCTTTACATGTATCAGGAAGGATTCCGCTGGTGGAATATGGGATTTTCGGCGGCCATTGCCTTCGTTTTATTTATTATCATTTTTATTGCCACGGCTATCCAGCTTCGGCTGCAAAAAGAGGGGAGTCATTGAAATGAAAAAAACTCTCCACCATATCGGACTTTCAATTGTTGCCCTGATTTGTCTGATTCCGTTTCTCTGGATGTTGTCTGCCTCTTTCATGACGGCAGGTGAAACCGGACAGTTTCCGCCAAGATTCTGGCCTGAACAATTTACCATTGAACATTACCGCACGTTATTCGACCGGTTGAATCTTTCCCGTTATTTTCTGAATTCTGTTTTGATTTCAGGTGCAGCAACTCTGATTTCACTGTTGGTGAATTCCATGGCAGGGTATGCCTTTGCCAAACTTCGGTTTAAAGGAAAAGAAGGGCTTTTCAAAGTCCTGATGGCTGCACTTGTGATTCCGGGGCAGGTGACCATGCTTCCGGTTTTTCTGATGCTGAAGGAAATGGGACTCATCAATACGTACTGGGCGATTCTGATACCGGGAATGGCTTCGATTTTTGGCATTTTCCTGATCCGCCAATATGCACTTTCCATTCCCGATAGTTTGATCGAGGCCGCCAGAATGGATGGCGCCACCGACTTTCAGGTTTACTGGAAAGTGATTCTTCCGCTTTGCAAACCGATTCTGATCACGCTGGCAATCTTCACTTTTATGGGAACCTGGAATGATTTCCTCTGGCCATTGATTGTTTTGAATGATCAGGAAATGTACACTCTGCCCATTGCACTTGCGAACCTGATGGGCGAACATGTGCAGGATACCGAACTCATGATGGCCGGTTCGGTCATGACCGTTCTGCCGATTATCATTCTCTTCATTGTCCTGCAGAAATATTACATCCAGGGCATCATGATGGGCGGCGTGAAGGAGTAAATAATAGTGGTAAGTAGTAAGTGATAAGTGGTAAGAGCGGTCACTGAGCGGAGTCGAAGTGCCCGCTCTTTAGTAATAAAAATCCAGGGGCACTTCGACTCCGCTCAGCGTCCTTGGATTTTTATGGTACCTACCACTTGCCACATACCACATATCACATATCACATGCCTCTGCATATTTATGCATTATTCCTAACCACTTAACCCTTAATATGATATGAAATCCTACTTAAACCTATCCTTCCTTTTTCTTCCTTTATTTTTGCATGCTCAAACCCAACCTCCCGGCTTCGGTGAGACCCGGATTCTGGATGATTTCTCCGAAATTTCGGGATGGGTTTCAGGTCAATCTGATGGCGTCACAGCTTCCCTTTCACGGGGAAGTCAATCACTGGTTTTATCCTACGATTTATCAAAAGCCAAAGGTTACGCCTTCACTTCAAAGCCTTTCGATCTTGAACTTCCGTCCGATTATGAACTGACTTTTTCTCTTTCCGGAACGCCGGTTACCAACACCATCGAGTTTAAGCTGATCGATGAATTTGGTAACACCTGGTGGCGGCCGTTTACCGGATTCAAAGTTTCCTCAGAACCTAAAACCCTTTCCGTCAAATCAAAAGATGTTTCATACGCCTGGGGACCCAAAGCTGTTGCCGAATTAAAACGGTTGAGCCGGATAGAAATTGTGATGACCAGCCTTGAAGGCGGGAAAGGGGATTTGCTGATTTCTGATCTCAAACTAACCAATCTGGGGTACGCCAAAACTGATTTTAAGTCGGTCGTTTCCGGCAAAGAGCTGGATTCTGAAACCGGAAAGTCATTAACTGATGGAAGTTTGGCTACCGGCTGGTTGATAACCGAATCCGGGAAAAAATCAGTTTCACTTAAGTTCCTGCAAATTCAAAAAGTCGCCGGACTGGAAATCCGCCAAACAGGATCACCACTGAAAAAAGTGAAAGTTTATCTGCTGAATGGAAAGAAGGAAAAGCTGGTTTTCTCTGATGAAACGGGTGTATGGGACGGACGAATAATTCGCTGGAATCCGGTTTCTGCAGACGGACTCAAACTTGAAGCAGAACTTGAAAAGGGAACTGAACTTAAAGAAGTGATTCCGGTTGGTGACGAAGATGTCTTTCTGGTTGATGGAACCGGTTCATCCAAAATTAGTGATGGACAACTCAAAACTGGAAATAGTCTCTCATCCGGACAAATTCTGCTCACGTTTAAACGCCCGACCAGTGTAGGTGCTCTCCAGCTTTTCTGGGGAAAAAAGTTTCCGGCTGATTATTCGGTTGAACTGTCTGATGACCGGATTCACTTTTCTCAGGTTTTTACAAGAACCCGTGGAAATGGCGGAAAAGATGAAGTTATTTTCCAGGATGCACGTCCATCTGTCATCAGAATTAAATGGAATTCGCCAAAAATTGTAGATCTGAAGGAGATTCTGGTTTCGGGTTCAGAAGCTGCCGGTGATGCCAACAAGCAGTTTACGGCCCTTGCAAAGGACTCAAAACGGGGAGAATATCCCCGTTTTTTCACCGGTGAGATGTCCTACTGGACGGTTTCAGGTGTTGATGGCGATCAGCGTGAAGCTTTATTCAACGAAGACGGTGCCTTCGAAGTCGGCATGGAAAATCTGTCACTTGAGCCCTTTCTTCGCCTCGGAAAAGAACGGATCACCTGGGCCGATGTTAAACCGGTTCAGTCACTTGAACAGGGTTATTTCCCGATTCCATCCGTAACCTGGACCGGAAAACCGGTTGAACTTTCCACCGAATTGCTCTCAGTTGGAACGGCCGGAAATACGGGTCAGCTGGTCCGTTACCGGATGGTCAATACAAGTAAGAAGATCCAAAACGGCGAACTTGTTGTTGCCTTCCGTCCATTTCAGGTGAATCCGCCCTGGCAAAATGTAAACCGTTTGGTTGAAGGCGGACTTGCACGTATTCACTCAGGAAAATGGGAAAACTCAAAGTGGATTCTGAACGATTCTGTGTCCATTCTTCCGGTTTCAAAACCTGCACAAACCGGAATTACCCGATTCCGGGATGCTGACATTGCCGGTATGGTGCAATCCGGAAAATTTCCAACTGAAAAAGAAATGAAAGATCCTGATGGATTACTCTCCGGTGGATTGATTTACCCGTTTTCACTGAAACCCGATGAATCCACTGAAGTGATTGTTTCCGTTCCCTGGTCCGCAGAAAAAGAAAAAGAATTCAGAGATGGCGCTGCTAATCCGTCTGAGTTCTATTCAAAACAGAAATCCAAACTGATTTCCTCCTGGTCAGAAAAACTGAATCGCACGTCGTTTCTCGTCCCGCCCGCAGGCGAAAAAATGCTGAATACGTTCAGAAGTTATCTGGCCTACATTTTTATCAATCGGGACGGACCCCGAATCCAGCCTGGATCAAGAAGTTACCTGCGGTCATGGATCAGAGATGGCTCGATGACATCGGCCGGATTACTTCAAACCGGAAATCCGAAGGAAGTGAAAGCTTTTCTGGATTGGTTTACTCCGAATGTGTTTCCTTCCGGCCGTGTTCCGTGTGTCGTCGATCAGCGGGGAGCCGATGCCGTTCCTGAAAATGACAGCAACGGTGAATTGCTTTACGCTTTTGCGCATTACTTCCAATATACCGGTGACACGGCGTTTGTTAAAAAACACTGGCCAATACTTGTCCGGGCAGCCGATTACATTATCACCATGCGGAATGAGCGTAAAACACCCGCTTACGAAGGGACACGCTATTTCGGACTTGTTCCTGAATCCATTTCCCATGAAGGATACTCGGCAAAAGCCATGCATTCCCATTGGGATAATTTTTTCTCATTGAAGGGTCTTAAAGATGCTTCATTTCTGGCCGATGTTTTGGGGGATAAAACCCTTGCAGAAAAGTACAAAACTGAATCAGTTGACTACAGAAAAGATATTCTGGCTTCTATTGCAAAAACTCAGTCAGAAATGGGAATTGCTTATATTCCGGGTTGCGCAGAACTGGGGGACTTCGATGCAACTTCAACTTCAATTGCGTTATATCCCGGCGATGAAAAAGACGAACTGAAATCTACCGGACTTCAGGCAACCTTTGACCGGTACAGTGAGTTTGTCGATTCCCGGTTATTGCCAACTTCCACCTGGAATGATTACACACCTTACGAAATCAGAAATACCCATTCGTTTATCCTGCTCGGACAAAAAGAACGGGCATTTAAAACCTTTGATTTTCTATTTAAAGATCAGAGACCCCAGGCCTGGAACCAATGGGCAGAAATTGTCTGGCGGAATGAACGGGAAGGCCGATGGATCGGCGATATGCCTCACACCTGGATTGGGTCAGATTATCTGCATGCATTCAGGTCGATGTTTGTATTTGAAAATGAAAGCAAAAAAGAACTGGTTCTGGCAGCAGGAATTCCTGATGACTGGTTGAATTCTCCTTTTCCAATCGGAATCGAAAATGCTTTCACTTTATTCGGAAATGTGTCGTGGGAAGCAGAAAAAGTTTCGAATGGAATAGAGATTCGTGTGGATGGAAATCTAAAACCAGGCACCCGGCTGATTGTGAAATCACCTTTGTCAAAAGATCTTAAAGCCGTGTTGGTCAATGGAAAGCCGTGGGAAGACTGGACCGAAAGGGAAGTCAGACTTCCGGCGGGCACCTGGCGGATTTTACTGAAGTATTGAAAAATAAAATCCGGTCATTTTACTAATTGAAGTGACCGGATTCTTGAGTTTTTGTGTCCTTGCCTGAAATATGTTGACCTAAAACCGTGCATATTTGTAACTTCCCGGAGGCGCTAATGGAAACAGGTCAAACAACAAATTTAACAAAGCCAGAAAGAAAAGCCCGCTATTTCAGTGAAAGCTTCAGAAAGCAAAAAGTCACCGAACTAGAAAAGCGGATCACCACCATAGCTGAAATCTGCCGAACCTATCAGGTTTGCCGGAATACAGTTTACCGTTGGATAAACAAGTATTCTTCGCTCAAACAGCAAGGTGTCCGGCTTGTTGTTGAAACAGAGAGTGACACCCGCCGGATTGGGTTACTCGAACAAAAAGTACGCGAACTCGAACAACTTGTTGGCCAGAAACAGATTGAACTCGAATTTCACCAGAAAATGATTGAACTGGCAGAAGAAACCTACCGGATCAAAATAAAAAAAAACTCTGGTGGTCAGTCATGATCTGGTTTAAACAAAACCCAGAAGTTCATCATCATCAACTCACTTTGGTTTACAGAGCCATGAGAACAACCCGGCAGGCGGTAAGTCAGTACTTGAACCGGAAAAACCGGCACTGTGAAGAAGAACTGACCCTGATTCCCATCATCAAAGATATCCGGGAAGACCATCCTCGCATGGGACTGCGTCATATTTACCGGAAACTTAGCCCAAAAACCATGGGCAGAGACTTATTTATTGAATTTGCCCGTCAATACAATCTGGTATTGCCTAAATCTAAATCGCCGATCCGCACAACCTGGTCACTTCCCGGACTGACAACCAAAAATCTGGTACTGGGTCTGGAAGTGACACGTGTCAACCAACTTTGGGTGAGTGATATCACTTATTTTTGGATGGGTAATCATTTTGCCTATCTGACCTTTATCATGGATATGTTCAGCCGGAAAATCCTTTCTGCAATTGCAAGTCAGACACTTCTGGCCGATGAAACTGTTCTTCCTGCACTAAAAAAAGCAATTAAAACCAGAAACAATGAGATTCCTCCCAAATTGATTCTACACTCTGATGGTGGGGGTCAATATTTTTCCCACAACGTTCTGACCATTGTCAAAAAGTACACGATTCAGAGTAGCAGAGCGCAATCCTGTTATGAAAACGCGAATGCGGAAAGAATCAATGGTACAATAAAAAATGACTACCTGATCCCTAAAAAACCGCAGTCTTTCTCTGAACTTTCTCTTTTACTTAAAAAGACTGTTTATCTTTACAATCATGAAAAAACTCACAGTTCTCTTAACAACTTAACACCGGATCAATTCGAATATTTTAATTATAAATCGAAGTGACATTCTTAATTAATCTTGTCAACGTTATTCAGGCAATTACATTGCGTACAACGTACCCCGTACCTCGTACCACCTACCATGTAAAACTTACCACCTATCACTTACCACTTACCACTTATCACCATTTTGATTTCGCTCACAAATCAGAATCCAACAGTTAAATTGCTATAATTAGTATTTCATTTTATTGTAAAATGTCATAATATAACACCATCAAGAGGTGGAGGGTATTATGAAATCTGTGGTATTTTTCATTTTAATCTGTCTTTCAGTTGCACCTGCATCCGGAAAGATATGGCATGTCGATAGTAACCCGGGTAATTCTGCTGACTTTACAACTGTTCAGGCCGCACACGATGCAGCTTCTGCCGGCGATACCCTTTATATAATGGGTTCCGGTGTTCCGTATGGACCCCTCGTCATGACGAAACGCCTGAATCTGTTTGGTCCCGGTTTTTTCCTGGCTGAAAATCCGGAAACTCAGGCGAATATATCAGAAGCACGGATCGGGCTTACCGATCTGAATCCGGGTTCAGAAGGTTCACTCATAACCGGACTTTATTTTTATTATTCCACACTTTTGAGTGCAAGAAGCCAAATAATATTAAACGCAAGTAATATTGTTTTCAAACGAAACAGGGTTTATGGCTTTACAACTGGCACAGCTTCTATTCAAATTAGTTCAGAAACCGGGAATGTATTTATCATTCAAAACTATATTCAGAATGATTATACCGGAAATATTTGTTATGCGGTTCAGTTACAGGGTCAGAATACCAATATTGAAATCCGAAATAATTTTATCCAGATTTCTGATAACTCTTACGGTTATTCAATCAGTTGTCCGGCATCGTCTTCTGCTACCATTGCCAATAACTTCACTCACGGTTATTGGAGCGTCAACTATTGTGTGGTCACAAACAATATCATGGCAGGCGGGTATTATACCGGAGCAAATAACCTGATCACAAATAACCTTTGTAATTCTAATCAGCTTCCGGCGGGTTCAAATAAACAAAATATTGGTATGAATTCAACCCTTTTTGTTTCTACCGGTGGCACCGATGCTTATTATCAGCTCAAGGATGGGTCAGACGGTGACAATTACGGAACAGATGGTACTGATGTAGGTCCGTTTGGGGGCTGGGATCCATATGTGATCTCTGGGATTCCCTCCTTACCCACTATTTATTATCTTGAAGCACCAGCTTCCGGGTCGGCTACAAACGGACTTCCTGTCCGGATCAAAGCAAAATCCAACCGGTGAGATTAACCTCAGCGGAGTTAGCCATGAAAAAGGGATGTATCCTTTTGCTTTTGATTTTCCCGTTTCTGGTTTCTGGCCAGAATCTTGTACGGATCGAATATTACTTTGACGCTGATCCGGGACAGGGAAATGGAATTCAGGTTTCTGTTTCCCTTGATTCTACCGCTGATCTTTCGTTTTCTGCAGAAACCTCAACCCTGGAAAACGGATTTCACCGGATATTTTTCCGGGCTCAGGATGACAGTGGCAGGTGGGGGTTACCCCAATCCAAAAGTTTTATTCTTTCAAGTCAGGATCCACTGGTAAAAAACAAAATTCAAAAACTCGAGTATTTTTTTGATTCCGATCCGGGTTATGGTCTTGGAACAACCATTTCTTTTCCGGCCGATACACTTGATAATCGTTTCCTTGTTGCAGTTCCGACTGGGTTATCTCCTGGTTTCCATCGAATTTATTTCAGGTATCAGGATGAAACCGGCGGTTGGAGTTTAGATCATTCAAGAGGATTTTTACTTGCTGACCAAAGTCCTCTGTTTTCTGCAAAAGTGTCAGGTCTGGAGTATTATTTTGATTCTGATCCGGGGCAGGGTTCAGGAAACTGGTTACCGGTACCTGCAGATACCTTGGTTTCCCTGAACTTATCAGTAACTCTTCCTGGACTGACCCCCGGCTTTCATGCCATTTACTTCCGCGCAAAAACAGAACTTGGTTTGTGGGGAATCCCGATAATGAAACCGCTTCTGGTTGAAAAAATTACAAGTGACTCAACTGACCGTATTGAAATTGTTGAAACCTTTTTTGATTCAGACCCCGGTTTGGGATTGGGTAAAATGATTCAGGTTTCACCGGTACAACGGTTAACTGACTCGGTTTTGGTTGATTTAAACGGGATTGAGAATGGTATTCATAATCTGGGAATCCGTGTAAAAACAAGTTCGGACTCCTGGAGTTTTACAACCCACCGAAGTTTTATAAAACAGGGAATTCAGAATGATAATCAGGGTTTAATCTCCGGTTTCGAATTTTTTGTTGACGAGGATCCCGGCTTTGGAAAGGGAAATCCGGTACCAGTTTCGCCGGCAAATAAAATTGATAAAAATGTTATTCTGGATTTATCCGGGTTGCAAAGCGGATTTCATCTGCTTCGGTTTAGGGCATTAGATAATCTTGGGAATTGGAGTTTGTTATCTTCCCGGCCTTTATGGGTTGAGAAGGGCAAAGGAGGCCTTTCTGAGATCGAACTGGCAGAATGGAAAATCTCAAAAAAAGGATCTGTACTTACAAATGGAGTGTTAAATTCCGCAACCCTTTCTGAGTTTGCCGGCTGGGTTGCAGACTTACCCCTTACAAACGGTGAAAATGACAGCACCTATCAACTGGAACTTCAGGTAATGAATAATGCAGGCGTAAAATCTCTGGCAATGAAGAGAGACTTTTCCATCAGGCAGTTTAACAATATTCTGATCAGTTGGAAAAATCAAGAAGCCCGTGATTCAATTGCAGCAGTTTTGACCGCCAATAACCTTGTCTTTGATAACCTTGACCGATCAGCAGGTGATACATCCTGGGTAAACTGGAAGACTATTTTCTGGGATGAACCCGGTTCACTTACATCCAGCCAAAGAAATGGAATAAAACGATTTCTGGATCAGGGAAACGAACGGTCACTGATTCTTGCCGGTGAAAATGTGGTTTATTCACATGGTACAACCGGGACTATGCCAGATACTTCCTTTCTTTACAATTATCTGAGGGTTAAACCTGTTTCAAATGATATCAATGGTGAGAACCCAACTATTCCAATTTTTGGGGATGGCATTTCACCGGGTTCAGTTTCAACTCTTACATCACTGTCACCTGATGCAATGAAACCGGTAAATGGATCGTTTGTAGCAGCGCAATATTCCGGATTAAGTTCAGTTGATACGGTAGCTGGCATTTATTTTAATGGACCAGCCAATGTTGCTGTTCTGGGATTCGGTTTTAACCAGGTTTCTGAAATGGGAATTGAAAGTTTTCTATACGGAATTCCTGATTGGCTCAATCAGATAGGCGGTACACTTCCCGTTGAAATTTCTGATTTTTCTGGATTCTGGGATGGTAAGTCCGTTCAACTCAGTTGGAAAACGAGTTCAGAAACCGCTAATGCCGGTTTTGAAATCCAGGTTAAAACAGATGCAGAAACAACTGGCGAACAAAGTTCAAATACTTCGGCAAGCTGGATTTCAGTTGGATTTGTTAAAGGTGCCGGAACGACACAATCCACCCAAAACTATGATTTCACGCATAATATTAAGGCAAAACGGGGAATTATTACCTATCGACTCAGGCAAATTGATCTAAATGGAAGGATTTTAGACGGAGTTCCATTATTAATTGAAATTGGTGTACCAGATCAATTTATCCTCAGTCAGAATTATCCGAATCCGTTCAATAACTCAACTACCATCAATTTTCAGCTTCCGGTTAACAGACAGGTATCCCTTGAAATATACAATATTCTGGGTCAGAGGGTTAGAACTTTGGTAAACCAACCCTTGCTCGCAGATTATTATTCATTTTCCTGGGATGGGCGTGATGATTCGGGGAGAATGGCTGCATCCGGACAGTATTTATACCGGTTATCAGCAGGGGAAAACAGAAAAGTATTGAGGATGGTCTTTCTGAAATAAAAGGTATTATGATTTCAGTTAAATTTTCCGGTCACTTCAATTACCAAAGTGACCGGTGTTTTAGAATTTATGCGTACAACGTACCACTTGTAACTTATAATCCCGAAGTGAATTCGGGATCATCGCTTCGCTCGACTTTTTCTCATAAAACACGGGCACTTCGACTCCGCTCAGTGTCCGTGTTTTACCACTTACCACTTATAACTTACCACTTGCAACTTATAACTTATAACTTGTCACTGGTAACAACCGCCGTTCCGCTCGCAGTTACCATCAGCATCGATCCGCCTGATCCCAACACTTCATAATCCAGATCAATCCCAACGACGGCATTGGCACCTTTTTGACTTGCTGCCATTTCAAGTTCCTGCAGTGCGATTTCACGGGCTTTGGCTAGTTCCCGTTCATAGGTTTGTGATCTGCCGCCAACAATATCAGTTATGCTGGCAAAAAGATCTTTAAAAACATTTGCACCCATAATTGCTTCGCCAGTCACAATTCCCTTATACTCTTTAATGGTTTTTCCTTCGATTGTATTTGTTGTTGTGAGTATCATGTTGAGCTCCTTTTAGTTTTTTTAAAATCCATCAGCAGTTAAACGCTTCAGAAATGTCTTTAGTTTCAGCGAAGAATTCAATCAGGAATGAAAAAATGTTACGTTTTGAAACTGGTAAAACTTTTTTATTTGACTGCCGTAAAACCGGCTAAACAATTTTAACCAACCCTGGAGTTTTTATGAACAAATGGCTTACCATTCTCGCACTTGCCGGATTGGCTTTTTCCTGTGACTCCCCTGAAGTACCCGATTACAAAACCAAAGTAACAACTGACCGCACTGAATATACTGTCGGTGACTCGGTTTTGGTTAATATTATGAATGATATGGATCAGGTTATCTATATTTCCATTGATGGTACTGACTCCTCTTTGGTTGATTACCAGCTCCAGCAAAAGACCGTTGAAAACTGGAAAACGGTTGTGGCCAGTCATGTGATTCCTAGTGGAAAAGTATATTCTTTGAATGCCGGAAGTAGTCTGTCATATAAATTCGCACTACCAGTTGTTCCGGCCGGAGGTGTGAATATTTTCAGAGTTAACCACCGGATCTTCATGAATCAGGACATGACGAAATCAATTGGAAGTCAGCAGACGATCTCGAATTCTTTTTTTGTTTACGAATAAATTGTTGTTGAATGGTTGGAACGGCTGTCACTGAACTCATTGGCAGTCGTTTTTTTTTGATTTCTTATCTACCCCAGATCAATATCCCGAATTTACTCATCCCATTCTGTTAAAGTTTTTCTTCTTCATCTGAATCTGATATATTTGTTCTTCATTTTTTACATGGAGGATAATTTTGTCCCGTCTATTTTTATTTACTCTGCTTTTATTCCCGCTTTTACTCTCTGCTCAGGCACCCAAGCCAAAATTGATAGTTGGAATTGTTATTGATCAGATGAGATATGATTATCTTGAAAGATTTTCTGCCGGATATGGAAAGAATGGTTTCCTCCGGTTAAAAAATGAGGGCTCGAACTTTACCAACGGCCACTTCAATTATGTTCCTACCTATACGGCACCCGGCCATGCAACTGTTTATACGGGTACCACCCCTCACTATCACGGCATCATTTCAAATGATTGGTACGAAGGAACAGAAGATAAAGAAATTTATGTAGTTGATGATCCAGCTTATGAAACAGTTGGAAGTTCAACAAGTGCAGGTAAAAGCTCTCCACACAGATTAAAAACGCCAACGATTACTGATCAGTTTAAAATTGACAATCCAAATTCCCGGGTTTTTTCTGTTTCGATCAAGGATCGTGGATCAGTTTTGCCCGGTGGGTTCATGGCAAATGGTGCCTGGTGGTTTGATGGAAAATCGGGAAATTTTGTAACCTCATCTTATTATCAGAAATCTCAACCTGAATGGGCTGAATCTTTTAATTCAAAACAGATTGCAAAATCCCTGATGGCCAAATCGTGGGAATTAAAGGCTAACTCAGACCTTTACCGTGTTCAAACCCGTGATGAAGTTCCCTGGGAATATGATATTTTCAAAGAAAAGGATACCAGTTTCCCTCATGATTTTTCAGGACTGACTGAAATCGAAAAGCTCGACAAAATTAAAACCACACCATTTGGAAATGAAATTCTGCTTCAGTTTGCTCAATCGCTGATAACAGGTGAAAATATTGGAAAGAAACGGGATGCTGATTTTCTGGCTATTTCTTTTTCTTCACCTGATTATATTGGTCACACCTTCGGTCCAAACTCAGTTGAAGTTATGGATACCTACATCCGTCTTGACGACCAGATTTCCCGTTTACTTAAAACTCTCGATGATCAGGTTGGAAAAGGGAATTATCTTCTTTTCCTGACGGCTGATCATGCTGTCGGTGAAGCACACGGATTTCTTGAAGAAAATCATATTCCCCATGGATATTATTCAAGAAAAGCAACAACCGATTCATTGTCTGCTTATCTGAAAACTAAATTTGGTGTTTCAGATTTGGTAATCAATATTTCTAATAATCAGGTTTTTTTGAATCATGCTGTTGCTGATCAAAACAAAATTAACTTTGAAGAATTGCAAACGGCTACCGCTTATTGGATCAGAACTCAAATGGAAATGGTAAGTGAAATTCAACTCAGAAAAAATCTGGACGGCAAATCTGCTAAAAGGGATTTGGAGAATATGATTTTAAATGGTTGGAACCCGGCCAGGTCAGGCGATGTTGCCTTTTTACTGAGACCTCACTTTCTCGAAGGAAAAACTGAAATAGGTGCTACACACGGTTCTCCTTTCAGATATGACACACACGTTCCCATTTTGTTTTACGGATGGAATGTACCCATCCAGGAAAATAATGAACAGGTTTTTGTTGTTGATGTCGCTGCAACTGTTGCTGACCTGCTTCACATCCAGCCACCCCCGGCTTGTATTGGGCTTCCATTAATTAAGCCAAGTATAAAACAATCAGGTCACTGAGCGGAGTCGAAGTGCCCTGAAATTCAAAACTCAAAATTCAGAATTCAAAATTATGATCTTTCCCTGGCAAACACTTCTTGGATTACTCATTCAACACGGACCAACCGTCGTTTCAAAAGTAAAACAGGTGATAACAGATCGCACTGAGAAAAAAGCAGGTGCTGATCAGAATGACCAGATTCACCGTCTTGAAGCAATTGTTGAGCGACTCAATAGTCGCAATGATCAGCTTCAGCAGGATGTTGAACAAATCCGCCAGGAAAATCAGAACCTTCAAAAAATTGTGCAATGGCTTGTATTTTATGTGGTCATTGTTTCACTTGTTTTAATACTCTGGATTATTTTTAGTTTTAAAAACAGTTAAGTTGTTGGAGATCAGTGATGAAAGATAAACACCACCACCATGTTGATTATGATGCCGAATTTATAAATCCGTCAAAAGATGTTGTAAAGCAGGCTTTGATTAAAGACTATGATAAAATATATAAAAGATCAGTTGAAGACCGTGAAGGATTCTGGGCTGAAGAAGCTAAGAAGTTAACCTGGTTCAAAAAGTGGGATAAAGTTCTTGACGATAGTAAAAAGCCGTTTTACAAATGGTTTACGGGCGGAAAGTTTAACATAATCGCCAATGCCATTGACCGGCATTTGAAAAACTGGCGCAGAAATAAGCTGGCGATTATCTGGGAAGGTGAACCCGGTGATGTTAAAACCATGTCTTATCACGCCCTGAACCGGGAAGTTTCAAAGTTTGCGAATGTTCTTAAAAGCATGGGCGTTCACAAAGGTGAAGTCGTCACCATTTATATGCCTCAGATTCCGGAGTTACCAATTGCCATGCTGGCCTGTGCAAAAATTGGTGCGATCCACTCTGTAATTTACGGTGGCTTCAGTGCAGAAGCACTTGCCGGAAGAATCGAAGATGCGAAGAGCAGAACGCTCATAACAGCAGATGGGGGCTTTCGACGGGGAAATATTACCGATTTAAAGGGAATTGCCAATGAAGCAATGAGACGTTCTGCTACGATTGAAGTTTGTATCGTAGTTAAAAGAACGGCTCAGGATGTTCACATGCAGGGTGACCGTGATTTCTGGTATCATGACCTGATGGCTCTACCCATTGCAAATCCGAAATGTGAAACAGAAGTCATGGATGCTGAAGATCCGCTGTTTATTCTGTACACTTCAGGTACAACAGGGAAACCAAAAGGACTTATGCATTCCCATGGTGGTTATGCAGTTTATACGTCTACCACACACAAATATGTTTTTGATATCAAGGATGAAGACCGCTGGTGGTGTGCTGCTGATCCGGGCTGGATCACCGGACATAGTTATCTGGTTTATTCGCCTTTGATCAATGGTGCAACACTCATGATGTATGAAGGTGCCCCAAACCATCCGTATCCGAACCGGTGGTGGAGTATGGTTGAAAAATACGGCATTACCATTCTTTACACGTCGCCCACTGCAATCCGTGGTTTGATGCGGTTTGGTGAATCCTGGCCAAATCGTCATGATCTGACTTCATTGCGTTTGCTTGGCTCAGTAGGAGAACCAATCAACCCGGAAGCCTGGAAATGGTATCACCGTGTAATAGGTGGCGGAAAGTGTCCCATCATGGATACCTGGTGGCAAACTGAAACTGGCGGATTCGTTATTACACCTCTTCCAATCACGGCGTTGAAACCGGGTTCAGCTACAAAACCGTTCTTTGGTCACGAAGTTGCCATTGTAGATGAGCAGGGAAATCAGGTTGCAGATGGTGAAGAAGGAAAACTGGTACTTCAGGCTCCATGGCCGGGAATGGCAAGATCAATTTGGGGTGATCCTGACCGGTTTAAAGAAACTTACTGGAAAGATTATGAAAAGCAAGGCTGGTATAAAGCCGGAGATGCTGCCCGTAAAGATAAAGACGGCTATTTCTGGATTATTGGCCGGATTGATGACGTCATCAAGGTTTCAGGTTATCGCCTTGGTACTGCTGAAATTGAAAGTGCTCTGATCACGCATTATGCTGTTTCTGAGTCTGCGGTTGTTGGCTTACCTCATGAAATAAAAGGTAACGCCATTCACTGTTACGTTATTCTTCGTGCCGGAATGACTGGAAATAAAGCACTCGAGGAAGAATTAAAAGAACATGTGAGCAGGGAATTGGGTCCTATCGCCAAACCTGAACATATTGAATTCGTTGATAGCCTGCCCAAAACCCGAAGTGGCAAAATCATGCGCAGAGTTCTGAAAGCCCGTGCATTGGGGCAGGATGTCGGCGATATTTCTACACTCGAAGAATGATGCTGTTTGTTTAATAAAAAAGCCCCGTTTTCTTCTGAAAACGGGGCTTTTTTATGACTTATTACTTGCCACTTATCACTTACCACTTGTTCCTAGTATTCAGATTCAAACGAATAAAGCCGGGTTATGTTAAACCCTAAATAAAAATGGCGGCCTGTATAATCTGCGTTTGTCCCGAGTAAGGAACTAATCGTTGAAATATGCTGGGTATTTGATGCAACCAACTGAAACGTATGCCCTGAAATTTCAAGATTCACACCTGCTGAAATGCTGTTATATTTATAAGTAGTCCGTGAATTGCCATTCATCTCATTCCGGTTGAAAAGGGGAGACCACTCGAAAACCAGCCCAACCTTTTTTGTCAGAATGTAGTTAACCGCTACATTTGCACCATAAATGGGCTGTGCACCGATGAAATTATCCTTATTTTCAAGTCTTTGGATGTAAAACGGACTAACCTGGGTAGAAAATTCTTTGGTCCACTTTCTTGCAACCAGGGGCATCAGCATGAGGTGAGTTTGTTCTGCACCCGTGGTCGTGGCAAAAGCAGCTTCACCATACAAACTTAGTGTTACCGGACTTCCACCTTCAACTTTCTGACTGATCAGTTTATATTGACTATGTACTTCATAAGTTTTCAGGGCACCTGCACCGCCTAAACGTGAAAAACCGGCCATAATATCGTCTGTGATGGCGTAATCCAATCCAAAATAAACTGAAGCGCCAAGATCAATGCCGAATAAATCTTTAAGGCCTGTATATGAATCGCCAAAACGGTGTCCCATTCTGAACTCAAGTGTTTGACCAAATAACTGATCAACTGACCTCTGATTAATAATTTGAGTACTTCTGAAGGTTCTTGAAACGGGAGTTAATTCTGTCGAAACTGAATCTTCCATCCCTGAAAAAAGCAGTAATAATCCAATAAAAAAAGTCATTTTTTCTCCTTTATTTCAACGTCCACTGACATACTCAGTGTGTCTTTTACCTTATTAATGATGAATTTTTCGGGCACTTCAATACCATAATCAGTTAGTTTAATGAGCCAGCGTGCCTTTAGCCTTGTATCAGAAATAAAACCAGTGGCCGTAACCGTTTGAGTTACACCATGAATGGTAAAGGCACCTGTTGCTATAACTGCCCCTGACCTTCCGTTCGATTTTATTTTCCCGTTATAAGTTGCCAGCGGATAGTAATCAGTTTCCAGATAATCTTCGTGCATGTGGGTATCACGTAATTTTATTCCGGTTTTCAGCTTTTTAAGTTCAAAAGTAAATCTGAAAGTACTGTCATTTAAATTAATGGTTCCGTTTAAACCCGGACCCACACCTTCAAACTGGGAATCAATACCAAATGTTTCTGCTGAAGTTGAAAACCGGGCAATTCCACCTTTTATCACATAAATCTGACTGTATCCTGCAAAAGAGAAAGAAATAAGCAGAAAAGTTATGAGAAAAAATTTTGTCATTTCGTTTTTACCTCGGTTAAAATTGCATCGGCAGACATGTTCAGAATTTCACTTATTTTCCCAATCATAAATTTTTCGGGGATTTCGATTTTAAAATCATTCAGATTTATTTTCCATGACGCTTTTAATCGGTTCGAAAGAAGTGTGCCCGTGGCAGTAATTCTTTTCTTGTTACCGTGCATTGAAAAGTCACCTGTTGCCAAAAATTCATTGAATTTCCCGGTAGACTTAAGTTTTCCTGCAAATGTTGCTTTCGGATAGGTATCGGTTTCAAGATAATCTTCATGCATGTGATTGTCACGTAACCTGATTCCGGTTTGCAATTTGATCAGATCAAAAGTAAAACTGAATGTACTGTCTGAAAGGTTTATACTTCCGTTCAAACCGTTACCAGTTCCTTCAAATTGGGAGTCCACACCAAAAGTTTCTGCGGAAGTTGTGAATTTGGCCTGCCCGTTTTTAATCGAATAGGTTTGAGAGAATCCGCTCAATGACCCAATAACCAGAAGTGCAATTGAAACAAAGATTGTTTTCATCATTTTTCCTTCTTTCCTGTGGCAATCCAGGCATCAATGATTTTCCTGTCTGAAACAGAAAGCTGAGGTCCACCCTGAGGCATCATTAAGCCATCTGTTCTGTTAACTCTGTCTTTTATTTTTCCTGATACCGCAGAAACTGCATTATAGGAAGTCAGACTCAGTCCGCCAGAGGGAAAAGAAGCTCCATGACATGAAATGCAATTTGAATTCAAAATTTTCTTGATATCCGGATCATAGAGATAGGTTTTTGCTGTATCAATAGGGGTACTTCCTTCATCAGGACCAGCAACTTCAGATTTGCATTGTAAGAAAAGGAAGGAAACAGAGAAAAGGATAACTAACAAACTGATTTGCTTCATGCTCGGATACCTCATTATTTATATTCTATAAAAATAATGAATGTTCAAACAAATAATTAGAGGAGCATTAGAAATAACTTTGTTTTAAATCCAATTTTGTGATAAAAAACAAGTTTTATGGGTAGGTAACCCGAAAACGAATGGTTGATGACCGGCCTTTGTCATCAGAACATTGAATTTTATAGGATCCGGGCAATAATTCCATCCAGCCGGGGATACCGGGTTTGGTGGTTACGTTTAACCTGTCATTCACGTACCAGTAAAGGTTTGAAACATCGGTTTCAGCCTGAGCAAGTAACTGGATTTTCTGTTTTTCACCTTTTTCGATAATATATTCGGTCTGATTTGATGGAGAGGAAATTATCGGTCCGTTATCTGTAAAAATCCTTGTGCAGGACGGATTGTGGGGTGGTATTTTTTTGAAACGAATACCATTTTGAGTGTACCATGAGATAAGTTCGGGCTGCAAATCAGGAAAAGTTACCAATTTTGTTCCTGTACCAGGGTCACATCTTGTACAGTATGAAATCGTTCCGGTTTCATTCGTTTTAACCTGCTTGAGATGGGTACAAATTCTGTTTGAGGAGACTGACGGCAAAAAATCATCCATGATTTTTTGCGTACAATTTTGACCGGGAGGCAATCCGGATTCAGCACAAACCAAACGGAATTCGAGCTCTTTTGGTCTGGGAAACCATTCATTTGTAGAATTATAATCAACTGCATTAAACAAATCAAAAAGAAGTGGAGTGGCCATATCTGCACCAGTTAGCTCAGGAACACCCTGTCCTGAGAAATTACCAACCCAAACCCCAATGGTGAAACGGTGATTAAAACCAATACTCCATCCGTCACGTCTGCCGTAACTTGTACCGGTTTTCCAGCCAAGTTTGGGAAGATGGATACCACTTTGATAATATTGCGGAAAATCTGGTCTTGTGAGTGAAGTTAAAATGATCCCGGTTGAGTAGGCAGAGGCTTCTGAAATAATGGGAATGGTGTAAGTTGATGTATCACTTTTTATCCATTTTAAGGGTAAATACCGGCCCCGTCTTGAAAAAACAGAATAGGCTGTTACAAGTTCTTCCAAACGAACCCCGCAACCACCCAAAACAACTGAAAGTCCGAGCTTATAGCTGTCAGTCTTGATCTGCCGAAAACCTGATGAAACCAGCGTTTCAATTAATATTCGGGGTGAAAGTGCATCGGTTAAACTTACCGCCGGAAGATTCAGTGATTTGGCAAGTGCATCTTCCATTGTAACAGGTCCGGTAAAAGATTCATCAAAGTTCTCGGGTGAATATCCATTAAAATCAGTTGGTACGTCTAGCAGCATACTTTTGGGGGTTACAACACCCTTATCAATTGCAAGTGCATAGGCAAAAGGTTTCAACGTACTTCCGGGTGACCTTACTGCACTAACACCATCAACCTGACCTGAAAGCAACTGATCGTTAAAATCAGCCGAGCCCACGTAAGAAATGATAAAACCCGACTTGTTATCCATAATAAGAACTGCTGCCTGGCTGATTCCATAAGATGATAACCGTCTGACGTGGTTTCTGAGAATTTCTTCTGACTTTTGTTGGGTCTCGAGATGAATTCCTGTTTTAATATTTGAACTATCGGGGTACAGGGCATGAATCCGCTGAGAGAAATGGGGTGCAAATCTGGGTGGACTTTTACGGGTTAAGTTTAAAGGTTCTGTCAGTGCATTTTCAATTTCACTTTCACTGAAAAGCTGATCTGTTTTCATCCGGTTCAACCAAAGATCACGTTCGGCTTTGATCCGTTCATTTTCTTTCCCCGGGAGAAAATACCCGGGTTTATTTGGGATAATAGTAAGAGTTACAACTTGTGAAAGGCTAAGTAATTCCGGGTTTCTGCCCATATAAAGCAGTGAAGCAGATTTAACGCCTTCAATATTTCCGCCATAGGGGACAAGATTGAGGTAAAGCTGGAGAATTTCATCTTTTGAGTAATGAAACTCAAGCTGTAAGGCTCTGAACATTTCTGTGATTTTACTTAGATAAGTTCGTTTGCGTGGTTCAAGTAAACGAACTACCTGCATGGTTATAGTTGATGCACCTGAAGTGATCTTTCCGGTAATCAAATTGTTAATTCCTGCCCGGACGATTGAAAAAGGGTTAAAACCAGGGTGGAAATAAAAAAACTTGTCTTCCTTATAGATCAGCGATTTTTTTAACTGATCGGAGATTTCACTCAGTTCAGTTTTCATCCGCCATTTATCATCAGAACTTAGAAACGCATAAAGTGGTTTCCCAGAAGAATCAGAAACAATTTGAGAGTACCCGGATGGTTTTGGAGCAGGGAATATCAGATCAAGCGAAACAAAAACCAGAAATAGAATCAGAAAAAAAATGACAGAAAATTTTATTTTGGGATGGGAAGAGAAGTATAAACCAATTGATTTGATGTATTGAACTGAATGTGGGGGGATATTTTTCATTGAATTTCAGAAAAACAACGGGAAAAGTGCGAAAGAAAATGCTCAGGGAAAAACGTCACAACCGGAGGGGTTATGACGTTCTAAAAGATTACCAGCTTCTTTGAATGGGTTCAAAACCGGCTGATTTAATGGCCTTTTTCATTTTTTTCAGGGTCATATTATATTGAAGTCCTGTTGCAGAAACTACATTTTCTTCAATCATCAGGCTTCCGAAATCATTTGCCCCAAACCGGAGGGAAATCTGTGCAACTTTTAAACCCTGAGTAACCCACGAAGACTGAATGGTATCAATATTATCAACCATGATTCGGCTGATGGCAACAGTTTTCAGGTATTCGAAAGCTGATGTTTTTTCCCGTTCAGGAAGCAGAACAAAGTCCAGTTCAGTATTTCCTCTGTGGAATGTCCAGGGAATAAAATTATAAAAACCGCCGGTGCGGTCCTGAAGTTCACGGCAAAGAATCATGTGATCAATTCGTTCTGCAACTGTTTCTACGTGACCAAACATCATCGTGGCAGTTGATTTCAGTCCCTGACGGTGGGCTTCTTCCATCACATCAAGCCATTCAGTGGAAGTCGTTTTACCAGGAGCAATAATAGTCCTTACCCGATCTGATAATACTTCTGCACCTCCGCCCGGAATGGAGTCAAGTCCGGCATTTTTCAACCGTGAAATGACTTCCGGAATTGAAATTTTAGAAACTTTTGAAATGGTGATGATTTCTGATGGACTTAAAGCATGAAGGATAATATTGTAGTTCGACTTGATCCACCCAAACATGTCTTCATACCACTCAATTTTGAGTTCAGGGTTGTGACCACCCTGAAGAAGAATGCGGGTTCCGCCAAGATCAAGTGTTTCCTGAATTTTTTCACCGATTGTTTTTTTGTCAAGGGTATAACCTTCAGAATCACCGGGGCGTCTGTAAAAAGCACAGAATTTGCAGTCAGCAGTACAAACGTTTGTATAGTTGATATTTCGGTCAATAATGTAACTGACTTCATTCTTCGGGTGAAGTTTCCACCTTACCAGGTCGGCTAGTAGGCCAAGCGTGGTGAGATCTTCAACATCAAAAAGTGAAATGCCTTCTTCACGTGAAATCCGTTCACCAGAAGAAATTTTATTGTAAACCGTTTCAATAATTTTTGACTGGGCTTCGGTATCAATTTTTTGAAAAACAATATCCATAAACTGCTTTTATCCTGCTGCTACTCTGTTCCGGCCCTGATGTTTGGCCTTATATAAATTTGAATCTGCAAAGGTAATCATTTCAGCTTTATCTTCACAATCACTGGGGAAAGCTGCCACACCAATTGAAACTGTAATGGGTGATCTCAGAAAATCAAGTTCACTTTTTTGGGTGATGTAAAGATCTTCAATACCTTTTCTTATCTTCTCTGCAACAAGCAATGCATTCTGATCGTTCGTATCCGGCAGGAAAATTATAAATTCTTCGCCGCCCCAACGGGCAAAAGTATCAGACTTTCTGATGTTGACATTTATGGATTCAGAAACCTTTTTTAGAACAACATCACCGATTGCATGACCGAAAGTATCATTCAGTTTCTTGAAAAAATCTATATCCAGCATGAGAATTCCGTAGGGAGTTTTATACCGTTTATGGCGGTAATATTCATGCTCATAATGTTCGTTGAAAAACCGACGGTTATAAGCACCGGTCAATTCATCTCTGAAACTTCTTTCAACCGCTTCTTTAATTGAGTAAAAGGTTTCAATGGCCATACCCAAAAGGGTAGAAACCTTGCCTAATACAACACAGGAATGTTCGTCAAAGAAAAAAGGATCGGGTGAGTAAACTGATATAGTTCCAACCCGTTTGAGGTTCGATTGCTCAATCGGAAAACAAAAGTAGGAACCGTTGTTACCGGGAAGGTTTTCTTTTGAGGCAAAATATGGATCTTCTGCAAGATTGGGAATCAGTCTTGAAAAGCCGGAAAGGTAAACTTCCCAACTGTGACCATCTCCCAGTTTGAATAATTCAGTACTTGCGAGTTTCCGGTTTGCAATTCGGTCAATAGAAAGGTCAAATGTGCCGGTACGTGCATCAGGCATGTAAATGGCAAGATCAGTTATTTCCGGAAAAAACCGGTTCATATATCTGATGGCTTCCATGCAGTATTCCTGCGGGTCTTTTTTCAACCCCTGAAATTTCAGGGAAAGTTCAACAAGACCCAGCAAAGACGGAACCTGATTTTTATATCTGAAATCTTTTTGTTCCTCATTCGCCATTCAATTTTCCTGTTAATTTGGGTTCTGTCAATTAGCATTAAAATAGTTATTGAGACGCAATTTAAACAAAAAAATCCAAAACAGATATTTTTAGGTTTCTATTCAATATTTTATCGGGGATTCCTGGGGGAATGAGTTCATTTTTCGGACTGCAAAAAGAAAAAATGAAAAGAAATGAATAAAATCAGCACTGTTTTTTGTAAAAACGGCATGTGTTTCTTAATTTGATCTTATGGCAGTAAAATTATTTATGACTACATGCAACCAACTGTAAAAACCGGATTCCCGGTCGAGGTTATTGAAAACCTAACCGAATTGCTGGCAACAGATATTCCCCTTACTGAAGGTATTCAGTTGGTATGCGATTACTGCAATCAAACTCTCAATGCAACAGTTGTTTTAGCTTATCAATATCAAAAAGCCGCTGATATAATCAGTTTGATAGGTTCAGTGAATCTGAACCCGAACCTGATGAGATCAGTTTCAACCTTCCATATTCACCGTAATGAAGGTG
The DNA here is from genome assembly GCA_020161835.1 of Bacteroidota bacterium. Classification (GTDB taxonomy): domain Bacteria; phylum Bacteroidota; class JABWAT01; order JABWAT01; family JABWAT01; genus JAFLBE01. The sequence continues at coordinate 61,649 of JAIUNL010000008.1, forward strand.
GAATTTTAAACTCCTGTTTGTCTGCTAAGGATGTTATTATTTCAAAAAATGTTGATGAGGCGCCCATTTGTCTTGAATTCATGCAAGAAATTCAGGCAAAACGTCTTTCTTCGGCTGTTGTACTCCCGGTCGGTATTGGTAATGAGCCCCGGTTTTTGTTTTCTCTCTATTTTACAAGTGAAAATTCACCAGCGTTTGTTGACGAAAACCAGCTTAAATTCGTAGCCAGTCATCTAAGCGTTCTTATTTCAAGACTTGAAATGAAGGACAAGCTTGAAATCCTGGAAAAGCAGGTTCATGTTGACCGGAAAATTATCAATCAGAAATCAACTGACATCCAGAAAAAGGGAGAACAGTTAGATAATATTGATACCAAGCTCCGCCGTGTTGTTGAAGTTATGCTTTCAGGCAGCCGTGATCAGGAAACGCTGATGAAGGATACTTTTAAGGTTGTTTCTGATCTTCTCAACATGGAAACCATCGGTATGGGACACAGTTCAGGAGATTTTCTTGTACTTGAATATATCTACGATAAAGAAAACATCCTCAGAAAGGGAGATCAGTTTCCCTCGCTCGATCATTTTAAAGTAACCGTTAAAGGTGGCGGACATAACCAGGATATGGATATGAAAAATCCGTTCACCATGAAAAAATATGTGAACCATCCTGTTTATCAGCATTTGGGATTTTCAACCTTTTTCAGCACGCCTATCCTGATTAATCAGGTCCCCTACGGAACATTGTTTGCTGCGTCAAAGTTTGTGAAGACGATCTCGATGTTTGAAGAAGATATGCTTTACTTCCTGGCTCATAAACTGGCGTTTGAAATCGAAAAACGGCAGATGGAAAGTAAGATTTTTGAACATAGCCGTGAACTTGAAAGATCAAATCAGGAATTAAAAACAATCAACCTGCTTGGTCAGGCAATTACCTCTGTTCTTGACCAGGGTGCCCTTCTTAAAACTATTTTGAAAAGTTTGGTTCAGGCTTCTGAGTGCGAAGATGCATCGTTGTTTCTATATGATGATTCAACTGATGAACTGATCATCAGCATGGTGGCATCTGAGAAGAACAAGTCAATTGAAGGTTTCAGAATGCCCAGTACAAAAGGTATTGCAGGTTGGGTGTTTACAAACCGACATTCACAAATTGTGAATAATACCGGGAATGATAAACGGCATGATAAGGGTGTCGACAAAATTCTTCAGCACCGAACAGACAGTATTCTCTGTACACCGATTATCGGTCCTGACAATATGATTTATGGTGTTGTTCAGCTGATCAATAAACTTGATGAAAACGGGTATGTTCAACGTGATCTTGAGTATATGGAAATGCTCATGCCGTTTATTTCCATTGCACTTAAAAATGCAAAACTGTTTACAATGGAACAGGAAACAACCCGGAAAGCACAGCAGGCACAGGCCTTGAAATCTGAGTTTCTGAGTAACATGAGTCATGAACTCAGAACTCCGTTAACCTCCATTATTGCCTATACTGATATTTTACTGCGTGATTATGAAACATTCAACGACAGACAGAAAAAATCAGTTGACCGCATAAAAATGTCGTCAAAACACCTGCTGAATCTGATAAATGATATTCTTGATCTGTCAAAAATTGAAGCAGGGATGATGAATATTCATAAATCGGAAGTTGATCTTTCGATGATTATTTATTCGGCTGTATCCACTTTTGAACTTCAGACTCAGCAAAAGGGAATTCAGCTTAATGTTACACCTCCCGAATCAAGAGTAGTCTTACTCACAGACGAAATCAGGGTCAAGCAGATTTTGATTAATCTGGTCTCAAATGCACTTAAGTTTACTGACGAAGGTGGAATTTTTATTACCTTTGGTGAATTAAGTGAAGAACAGATATTTATATCAGTTAAAGATACCGGAACCGGAATTCCGGATGAATCTAAAGAACTGATTTTTGAAAGTTTCAGGCAGGCCGATGGTTCTGCATCCAGAAAAGCCGGTGGAACCGGGCTTGGACTATCAATTTCTCAGAAACTGGCCACGTTATTAGGTGGTCGGCTGGAACTTGAAAGTGAAGTTGGCGTTGGTTCTACATTTACCTTATTGCTTCCGAATGACAGAGGATTACTATGAACAAGAAACATAAAGTCGTTGTTGTCGATGATGACTTCTACCTTCTTGATGCCCTAAACATCCAGCTTAATTGTGAAGATTATGATGTGATCACACTTGAAAGTGGCATGAAGGCTTTTGAAACGATTAAAAAGGAACAACCAGATTGTGTGGTTCTTGACGTCATGATGCCGGGTAAAACGGGTATTGAAGTTGCCCGTGAGCTTAAGGCTGATGAAACTACCAAGCTTATTCCGGTAATTCTGCTAACTGCCAAATCAGAACTGGATGACAAACTTGCCGGTTTTGAATCGGGTATTGAAGATTATATTACGAAACCTTTTGATTTCAGAGAGCTGAATGCCCGGATCAAAAGTCAGATCAGACTCTATTCATCCATCAGGGAAGCATACGAAAACCGATACGCCCAAAAAGCTAAATTATCGTCAGATTACAACCTGAAGCTGATATCCTGGGATTCTTCAATTCACACCATTTTGTTTTCAAGCACAAAATCGCTTCAGGATAAAAAATGTCTTGAAATTTTCAACTGTCATTCAGTTGATTGCCCCATGAAAGTGAATGGGAAAGATGAAGACACTCAGGAACTCATCGTGAATGTTTCTGGCTTTAATCCGGTCAAAGTTCTAAAAGAATGTAAAACCAATACTATTGCCGGAAATGAAATTACCATTGTCGATCACCGGTCAACCCGGGAAATTATTGATCAGTTAATGGGATTAAACGAGAAATTATTTACTGAAGCAACCCAAAGCGATAAGATTAACAAGGAAAATATCTGGTACCTTACAAATCTTAATCATGAGCTCAAAGGTCCGCTTTCAGCCATTATTGGCTATGCCGATATGATCAATCAGCATCAGAGTGATGATGAAAAATCAAGAAAATACCTTGATATTATTGACAAATCTGCACGGAATATCATGTCAATGATGATGGAAATGATGGATCTCGCCCGAATTCACTCAGGAGATTTAAACCTTCACCGTGAACTTATTTCACTTAATGACTTAATCGAAACAGTTTTAGCCATTCTTGAATTCAACATCGAACAACGCCAGGTTAAGGTTGTGACTAATTTTGATAAAAAGCTGGACATGATCAAAGTTGATCAGAACCGTTTTAAGCAAATTATGCTGAACCTCATTTCAAATGCAGTCAAGTATAACCGGGTTGGCGGCACAGTTACTTTATCTTCAAGTCTTGAAAATGGCGTTGCCGTCATTGAAATTGAAGATTCAGGAATTGGAATTCCAGCAGAGAATATAAAACTGGTAACCGGGGATGCTGAACCAGGGAATTATCGTGACTTTGTTCCAAAGCAGGGCATGGGGTTTGGTCTCAAGCTATCCCGCTTGCTTGCCTCACTTCATGGTGGTACAATGAAGGTTGATTCCATCGTTGGAAAGGGAACGAAAATTACTCTGACCTTTCCGAAGGAAACGATTATCGGTTAACTATGTCTGAACTTATTTCTTCTATACGTACTTTTGGTTCTTTGATCAAGTTCTCACATACTGTTTTTGCACTTCCATTTGCCATGATCAGTCTTGTGTTAGCCAGTTACGACGTTCCGTTTGCTCTGATTTTTGGTGAAAAATTACTGTGGATTGTTCTGGCAATGGTTGGTGCCCGTTCGGCTGCAATGGGTTTCAACCGGGTTGTAGATGCAGATTATGACAAAAACAACCCCAGAACGAGCATGCGTGAAATTCCTGCCGGAAAAATATCAGTTCAGACTGCCTGGATTTTTATCAGCATTGCTTCAGTTTTATTTGTTTTCTCTGCGTGGAAGCTGAATGAGCTCTGTTTTTATCTTTCACCCGTTGCCCTAGCTGTAATTTTCTTCTATTCGTTAACAAAGCGATTTACATGGGCTGCCCATCTTTTTCTGGGTCTTGGTATCGGGCTTGCTCCTGTTGGTGCCTGGCTTGCGATTACCGGTGAATTTGACTGGGTTCCTGTTTTGCTGGGTTTTGCCGTTACTGTTTGGATTGCCGGGTTTGATATCATTTATGCTTGCCAGGATGTCAACTTTGACCGTGAGGTCAGTTTAAAAAGTATTCCTGTAAGATTTGGTATTGAACATTCACTTTTATTTGCCAGAATGTTGCATGGCATCATGGTTCTGATCATGATTTCTGTTGGATTACTTGTACCTTCCGGTTGGATTTATTTTGCAGGAATGATCACTTTGGTCATCCTTCTTACCATCGAACACCGGATTGTGAACCCGAAAGATCTGTCAAAAATTAATATCGCATTTTTTCACCTGAACAGTGCAATATCAGTCGTTCTGTTTTTCTTTATTTTGGCAGACCGTCTGATTTCCTGATTATTGATCCCGAAAATTTACCTTGGCTGAAACTTTAACTGATCACCTTCAGAGGGTGTACCATATAGCCGGATTCCGGTCACTTCAGGAAGAAATTGTTCTTTCTGTTCTGAACGGAGAACACGTAGCTGCCTTTCTCCCAACCGGGATGGGGAAGACACTGCTTTATCAGGTTCCTACAACTTTTCTTAAATTGAAAACAGTTGTCATTTCTCCCCTGATTGCGCTAATAAGAGATCAGGCAGAGAGAGCAAGAAAGTTAAAAATCCCTGTTTTTGAACTTCACGGACTTCAATCGAACGAAGAAAATAAAATTACCCTTGACCTGTTTTTTAAAGCAGAAACCGGTTTACTCATTTTATCGCCCGAAAGGTGGAATCTCCAGGTCAGAGACCAAATTGAGAAAAGAGAGCAAAGTATATTTCTTGTCATTGATGAAGCACATTGTATTTCTGTTTGGGGGCAATCTTTCCGTCCATCCTATACTGAAATGAAATATGATTTTGTATCACACTCCGAATCCCGCCTGCTCGTGCTTTCAGCAACACCCACACCTGATCTGATCAAACTGGTTAATGATCAGTTTCAACCTGGAAAACTGAGAATATTCACCGGTGATTTGTACCGGTATAATCTTTCCTATGCAGTAAGAATTGTGCCATCTGCACTCGATTTCCTGTCTGAAGTAACCGGGAAATTGAAAGGGGCTTCGGTGTTATACCATCAAAGCCGGGATGGTGTAGAAAAACTGGCTGAACTTTTCGCTTCAAAACGTCAGGTGGTTTCGTGGTTTCATGCCGGACTTGAGAAATCTGAAAAGCAGAAACAAAGTGCCTCTTTCCTTTCAGGCAAATCAGATTTTATGGTCGCCACAAGTGCATTCGGGATGGGGATTGATAAACCAGATATCCGATACATTTTTCATTTTGATATACCTGAAACTATTGAAGAGTATTTGCAGGAAACTGGTAGAGCCGGACGTGATGGTAAAAAATCATGGATTTATCTGATTATGGAACAGGAACAGGTTCACTGGTTGAAAAAGGGGATTGAAGAAATTGAAAATTGGCTCAACTCTGAACCTGGTGAGTTTCTTTCAAAACCTGACTTTAGATCCCCCTATGCAAGAAAACAATTTTCATCGGTTCTTCAGACTCATTATCCTCTTCTTGTGGCAGAATCTGAGTTTTCAGAGATTCCGTTTTATTTAAAAGTAAGAATCGAAAGCCATGTTTCCACAACTTCAGAACACGGGCAGGGAGAACTTACGATACCTGATCTTCTTGTGCACCTTTATACCGGAAAAATAGCTGTTGATTTTGTGACCATTGATCTTGTTAAACTTTCTGATAGTCTTAATATAACCAGAACAGAGCTTTTTCATAGACTTTTAAATTTGGTTTCATCCGGGATACTTGTTCTGAATGAACAAAAAAACCAACTTCCGTTTACTTTGCCTGCAAAATGGAATTCCCCTGAAAAATCACCCGGATTATTGAAAAGTATAATCCGTCAGAAACTGGAAAAACTCAGGTTTTGGCTGCTTTACTTAACTGGCAATACCTGCTTAATGAATTCATTGGTTACTGAACTGGGTGCAGGAAAGAAGGGGTATTCTTGTGGTCAATGTTCGCCCTGTCTCGAGAAAAGTGAAGGCAGCTCAAGTCTTGGCGATATGGATCTGATTACCACTTATTTGCGGAATAATAACAACAGGATGACCTATAGGGATTTATTGGTTCAGCTTTCAGGCGTTTGGTATGATGAAAAGTCTTCAATCCTGTCGAAAAACCGAATTGATCAGGTCATTACTTTTGGTTTGAAGGAAGGCTGGTTCAGGGAAATAAGAAAAGGAAACGGTTCAGAAATTGAACTTATTTGGTAGACAAAGACTTTTCGAAGCGGGATATTTTATCTTCAACCTGTTTCTGAACATCTGAAAAAAGTTCAGGATCTTTCTTCATCAACGTTGTACAGGAATCCAATTGTTTTTCAGTGACCTGGTGATAAGCCAGCAACGTTTTTTTATCTGAGAACAGAGTGCTGTCAACTTTGATGTTATTTTGAATTCTCGCCTGAAGCAGATAGAAGTCAAATAAAACGTCAACCAGTTTTTCCTGTTTGACTGGAAGTAAATCAGCACCTGATTTTCCGCAGGAAAAAAGAAGAATGAAGAAAAGTGGAAGAAGAAGAAATATTTTCATTTTCAAAATTAGAATAAAACCGAACCATTTACCATCTGATGAAACAAAAAAGTCCGCATTGAGCGGACTTTTTTGTTAGAAAGGAAAACTCTTATTTAGTCAGAACCATTTTACCTGTTTTCACCTGATTTCCGAATCTGATCTGATAAAAATAAACACCAGATCCAAAATCAGAAGCATCAAATTCAAGTTCATGGTTACCGGCAGGCAATTTTTTACCTGTTCCAAGATTTGCAACTTCCTGGCCAAGTGCATTGAAGACAACAACCGACACAAGACCCGGTTGTGGAATTCCATAACTGAGTTTTGTCGTCGGATTGAATGGATTCGGGTAATTACCATGCACCATAAATGAAGTTGGCATTTCCTTTTCAGCCACATCAGTTGAAAGCACAACATGAATGGTTCCGGGAACGGTTTTTACAGAAGGTACTCCATCATTGAAAAGAGCTTTTGTAAAACTGAGCTGAGTGTTGCCGAGTGCTTTCCCTCTGAATTCAAAAAGAATCAGAACACTATCAGATCCTGAAAGGGCAGTTGCCTGCGCTGCAGACAGTGTCAATGTTCCTGGCTTAGAAAAGTTGACCGCCGTTGCCATTCCTGAAGAAAGTGTTCCTGCGATTATGACTTTTGAATAAGTTAAAATTGCCGGATCATAAGTCACAGAGCAATCCATTGCAAAAACTTCAAGTCCGTTGAGTGGGGTGGTGTACACAGGTACTCTGATAAGCGATCCGACTGCAACTGAATCTGATGATGGAAAATGAAGGGTGACTTTAGTCGTATCCACCGGATCACCCTTTTCTGATTTCAGCTCATAATTATCAGCAATGAACAAAAAGTCACCAACTCCGCCACCGTGGTAACCAAGAAAATGTAATTGAATGGTATTTGAAGTGAAGGCAGACAGGTCATATTTCATCTCAACGAAATCAGTATTTGATGAATGTGTTAATGAAGTAATTGAACCGAGATGAAACCAGACTTCGTCATCAATCAAAGCCCAGACAGAAATAGAATCTCCATCCTGCAGATCGTAAGCTGGTGCTGTGATAATTTCAGGGTTTAATAGATCACCATTATCTGCGTACTCCTGAATCCGGTATTGGAAGGAAAACTTCAAGTCAGGGGCAGGGGCAAAGTGGGTCGTTACAAGTTGAAAAAATTGACTTTCAGACCATAGATTTGATCCAATACCATACGAATCATCAGTCCCTACCAGACCCAGATAATGGTCACCTTCATAAATCCAGAGAGAAGCAGAAAAATCATCCAGATCAAAACTTTCAGCATAAGGGGTTACAAACAACGATTCAATCGTATAGCCTTCAATTTCAGATTTTGTACAATTTCCTGAAACGTCTACTGCCTCAATGTAAAAATAAACATCAGTATTACCTTCCTGCCCTGGTATTTCTGCAGACCATACAGATTGACCTGACGAAGACATTTCAACTGAGGTAAATGGACCTTCTTCAGCAAAACCATAATTTAAAACCACTGAATCAACTCCAGAGTCTGAATCAGTTACAGTTGCAGAAACCGGAATTGGAATCGTTTTTGCGGTTGTGAAAGCGTACGGTTCAACTGAAACTTCAGGGGGTGTGAGGTCACCGGCATCAACAAAAACTTTAATATCATCAATTCCCCAGCCCCATGCCCAATCATCACCATCTGAATATTCAAATTTCAGATTGATTGAATTTGCCGAAAGGGCATAAGCAGAAAGGTCAATCTGGCTGGTTGTCCAGGATGTTGTCTCATCAAATGTTGCAACCAGATGTGAAACACCATTTACAACAACAAATACTTTTCCAAAAGAGGGTACACCATCCTCTTGCTCAAAATCGTGAAAAATTGATAAAACAACTGATTTTGTTGCGCCTGACACATTTAATGCAGGTGATAATGCTGTTGTATGCAAAGAAACACTTTCTCCTGCATCGTCATCGTCTGCAAGTAGATATTTTGAATCATTTCCTGTATCCAGAGCATAACTGTCTGAACCAACCTTAAATCCATAACCGGAATCACCCAGATAGCTGATCACCCATCCTGAGGGTTTTTGACCGTTTGCTGTTGTTTCAAAATTCTCTGAATAGACTGGGTCAACAAGCTGAATTCTGTTAAATTTGCTTTTTGCAAAGAAATTATCTTGGTTTCTTTTCTCTTTAAAGCTGGTTTTTTCTTCCTGCGAAATCCGTTCCTTTTTAATGGATTTTAAAATTGATTTTTCATTCTCACCTTTTAAAAGTTTTGAAAAGGAGGACTGATCAAGTTTAGTTTTCTTGTGGTTTTTAGTTACTGATGTTGATTTACCTTCTGGAAATGCAAAACCGGAATTGAATGATAAACCGGTCACCAGGAGAAGATAAAAAATTGTTCTAAGTCTGAAAGACATAATCGATACCTTTAAATTGAATTATTTCAGTAAAGTCATTTTTCTGGTTTGAACTGAGTTTCCGGCCTTAACCTGAAACAGGTAAGTTCCTGAAGGAAGAGACCCTGCTTCGATCTGAATGGAATGATATCCGGCGGGGAATTCTCTTTTTACAGATTCGAGACCTTTAAGAAGTACAGTTACATCCTGTCCAAGCAAATTGAATACTTTGATTGTGACTTGTTGCTTATCTGCAAGACCAAATTTTATTGAAGTAGAAGGATTAAATGGATTTGGATAGTTTTGCTCAACACTAAAACGGTCTGGGACTTCAGTAAAATCTGCATTGGGTTTTAAAAGCAATTCAGCGTCTTCTGACTCATTAACTGACAACCGAATGGATAGATTACCAGTAAGTTTACCATTGACCTGAATTTTAAAAAGCTCCTTACCTGATACTTCTTCGCCGCTGGCACCGGCATAAACAAGTTCTGATTGAGTTGTATTTACTTGTCTCATTGACCTGTCAGACACTATTGATTCTGAAAACAAAGGAGTTAGTGTGACTTTATTCAGATCAGTTGTTGAGCCGGAAACAACTACATCAATTGCAGAAATCGCAATGTCAGACTGCGAATGAATCAAATAGAAATCACCTGTTTGATTGACTCTGATTCCAGCTAAAGGCTGGCTGTTTATTTTCGAACTTCCAATTTCAGGTCCATAACCATCTTTATTTGCATCAACAGGGAAGAATTGAATTAACCCGGCTGATTTCTGAAGGATTAAAGAGGCATCGTAAGCTGAAAGAGTTTTATTTCCACTGACATCACCTGCAATGAATTTGTCGCCAATGTAGGGGGGAATAGTTCCGGCCGAACTTCTGAGGATAGCAGAAGCATCAACTGCGGTAAGTGTTTTTGTTTCATTTAAATCGCCGTAGAGGACGTAATTGGCAAGCACACCGGGTCCATATCTAAAGGTAGTTGAAGCAGAGTTGTTATTGTTGGTTACAACCAGAACGATTTCCTTTACAAGAGAATCAGGCGTATTAAAAAGAAGTGTATCCTTTTTTGAAGTAGGATCAGGGGCAAAGTATTCAGATAACAGGGTACCATCTTTTTTAAAGGTTAACATAGAAACGCCCAAATTTCCATTATCAGCACCATCAAAATACAAAGTGTCTGAAGGTGGAATTGCTTCTGCTTTTATTGAAATAACATTGGCAGAAAGTTTGGCAAGAGAAGTTCCAGTTTGAGAACCAGCAAACGGCGAGGACGTATGGGTTTTGGTTGGAGTTTGAGTTGGATATTTAGATGCTTCATCAAACCCGAATCCGGCAACAGCTCTTGAACCGCTTGCAGTATGCCACACATAAGCCAAATTAAATTCCTGCTGAAATGATTTTCCATATTCAGAAAGAACTGCTGTTAAGGCCTCTACCATCGTCAGATTTGGATTTTCTTCGATGGCTTTCCAGACTTCTACCCAAAAAACTTCAGAAATAGATTGTGAAAAATAATGTGAAAATGTAGCATCTTCATAGGAACCCGGGTTCAGTGTTGTAGCCGGTGTTGTAAATAAATTGCCGGAGCCGGATAGATAATTATAGTAATCGTTTACATAATCATACACAATATCTTCTGCCCAGGTTGCATCCATTTCAAGCCAGTTTCCAGATTCACCATCCCAGCCAGTGCTCATGAACTGCAGTGCGTGTTTAAATTCGTGGGCAGCAGTTACCTTGGCTGCACCAATGACTTTACCCTCCGGATCATTATTTACAGGAAATCCTGAAAAGCTATTGTGCATAACAATGTGGGTTCCATTGGTTCCGCTTACAGGTTCTGTGTAACCGTAATATTCCATTTTTTCAAAACTGATCAGGTACGGGTTAGATGAAGACGCCGGTGGTGCAGTAAATCCAAGTTCGGTTACTTCCTTATCCCATGACTGATCAAAGTACAATGCAACTTTTTCAACGTAATCGGGAATACCATTTGTATTTCCATCTGCCGTTGGGACAGCATTTGTGCCTGAAGTTTCATAGGTAACCTGGAATCTGCCTGAAGGTGAGTTATATATTGATGCAACCTGTGAAGTTTTTGGCTGTAGATACGAATCAATTTCTTTAATACTTTCTGGTGAAAGTGATTGTTTTGACTGATAATAGGTTTTTACCAATTCCGTTCCGCATTTACCCAATACTGAAAGGGTGTAATCCGGGGAAATAGGAGCCGGAATAGCTGACGGGTTAAACCCAAGACGAAATCCTGTGACGAGTGCAGTTTCATCTGAAATAGCTGGTTTGTTGACGACCGTTCGGATTGAATTCAGCAGTTTTTTCCCGGAAAGGTGAGTGTCATGCTCATCTGCAAACAGGGAAGTGGCAGAAATGATGGAAAATGAAGCCAAAAACCCGAAACGGGTTAAGTTATTTAATAGCATTACAATAAACCCTTTTGAATTAACGAAGATTTGCCAGGAATAACAGAAGAAGTTAAATCGGGCAGGTATTTGAACAGGAGTTTCTGCCGGAAATATTGCTCTTTTGCTTCTTTAATTCAAGTTATTGAAGGATTTCACGGTCGATAAATGCTATTTTATGTGACGTTGATCGCATTCGCACGGCAGATTCATTTATGAAAGTGGTTCCATTTTTTACAGATTAAAAATATATAAATTATCAGACAGGTTTTGTAGACATTTTAGGGATTTTGAATGATGTTTTGATAAAAGACTCTTTTTGAACCTATTATTTATAATTTAATTTTATAAGATGTTGTTATTCTGATAATTTGTTGACATTTTTATGGATGCTGGTATCAAATAAAAAATATTATTTGCCATGTGACTTTCAATCAGAGGGTATCAGTAGAGTGTCACAGGTATTTACATGGAACTTATAAAATGACATTATCTATTCAAGGGAAAATTGTTGAGATTTTTGGCATCATTCAGGTGAATGAGAAATTTAAAAAAAGGGAATTTGTTGTTGAGTATATTGAGAATTCCCAATATCCCGAATATCTCAAGTTTGAATTCAATCATGATAAATGCACAATTCTGGATAACTACAAAATTGATGAATTTGTTGAACTTCATTTTAATCTGAAAGGCAGAGCCTTTAATAATCAAAACGGCGGGAAGAATTATTACAATACCCTTCAAGCCTGGAAAATTTTAAAAATTGATCCGGAATCCAGAGAGCCCCTTCATCCTGTCAGAGATCAACGCCCTCCACAGGCTCAACCCAAACAGACGAATGATTTCAATGACATGCTCACGAATTCTTCTGATGTTGATGATGATTGAAAATTTGTTGTAAGTGATAAGTTGTAAGTGGTAAGTTACGAGAAAGACGGTAACTGAGTCCCGTTTTTCTCGTAAGTGCCCGTTTTTACCTATCACTTACTACATACCACTTGCCACTTTTCATTTACCACATTCCGCCCGCCATTTATATCTTTCCATCAGATTCCGTATATTTGCCCTCCAAATTTTTTAATCAGCAGAGATTTTAATGCCCGTTCCAGGAATTGATCAGGAAATCCAACGTCGTCGTACCCTTGCCATTATTTCACACCCGGATGCCGGAAAAACAACGTTAACAGAAAAGCTTTTACTTTATTCAGGTGCGATTCACCGTGCCGGATCTGTAACTGGAAAGGCCGGAACCAAATCGACCACTTCTGACTGGATGTCAATTGAACAAAACCGGGGAATTTCAATTTCTTCTTCGGCTATGCAGGTTGAATACGGCGATTATTTACTCAACATCCTCGACACACCCGGCCACCAGGATTTCAGTGAAGATACTTACCGTACTCTGATTGCAGTTGATTGTGCCATCATGCTTATTGATGCTGCAAAAGGGGTCGAACCGCAGACCATCAAATTATTTAAAGTTTGTAAAGACCGTGGCATCCCGATTATCACTTTCATGAACAAACTTGATCGCCCGGGACAAAATCCCTTTGATCTGATGGCAGAAGTTGAAAATGTTTTGGGCATCACCTGCGTTCCTCTAACCTGGCCGATTGGTAATGGTGATGAGTTTCAGGGAATTCTTGAACTTGAAACCCTCAAAATCTCCAAATTTCAGGAAGTGGTTAAAGGTCAATATCGGGCACCAGAGAAGGTTTCAGGGTTAAATGCACATGAACTGACAGATCTGATTGGTACAAAAGCACAAAAACAACTAAACGAAGACGTTAAACTCCTTCGTGAGGCACTCCCTGAATTTGATAATGAATATTTCATGGCTCAGGAAATTACACCGGTTTTCTGGGGAAGTGCAATAAACAACTTTGGGATTGAGCATTTTCTTGACAGTTTGGTTCGCCTGACTCCCGTTCCCGGTTCGTTTAAAACAACTATCGGTGAAGTTAAACCTGATGCCGATTTTTTCTCTGCATTTATTTACAAAGTCCAGGCAAATATGAACCAGAAACACCGTGACCGGGTTGCGTTTATGCGCATCATGTCAGGTAAGTTTGAGCGGGGTATGGATGCCTATCACTTCAGAATGGGAAAAGATGTAAAACTTTCCTATTCGTACAAAATTTTTGGCCAGGATCGTTCAATGGTTGAAGAAGCATGGCCGGGTGATGTTATCGGTTTAATTAACCCAGGTGTTTTCAGAGTCGGTGATGTTGTTTCCGCCGGTCCCCGTTTTGATATTGCCCGGTTTCCAAGATTTGCTCCTGAAATTTTCTCCCGTGTTTATCCGGCAGCTTATTCTTTTTCAAAAGGATTTAAAAAAGGGGTTACCGAACTGGGTGAAGAAGGTGTCATTCAGCTATTCTATGATGCAAACGATACACCAACACCTGTAATAGGTGCAGTTGGGCAGTTGCAGCTTGAAGTTTTTGCTACACGGATGGAAGAAGAATACCGTGAAAAAATCAAATTTGAAGAGCTCTCCTTTACCCGCTGCAGATGGATACCCGACGGACAAAAACTTCCGGAAGGCAGATCGTTTAACCTCTATAAAGACACTCAGGGCAGACGTGTTCTTTTATTTGATTCTGAATGGGAATTAAATTACGTAAAAGAAAAAAATCCGGATTTGACTTTACTTGATGCACCACCCAATGAGCAGGGTGTTAATCTGAAATAATTACAGTTTTATTCTTTTAAGTCTTAGCGCATTTAATACAACTGAAACTGAACTGAATGCCATGGCTCCACCCGCAATCCACGGTGTAAGTAAACCCATTGCCGCAACCGGGATACCAATCAGATTATATCCGAAAGCCCATCCAAAATTCTGCTGAATGTTTTTTGATGCTGCTTTACTGATCAGAAATGCTGTGATGATGCTCTCCGGATTGCTGTTCAGTATGGTAATTGTTCCGGCATTGATTGCCACATCTGCACCTGATCCCATTGCTATACCCACATCAGCTTCAGCAAGCGCACCGGCATCATTCATTCCATCTCCGGCAAAAGCCACCATTTTTCCTGATTTTTTTAAACCGGAAACGAAATTTGCCTTTTCTTCAGGACGCTGTTCTGATTTCCAGTTTGATATCCCGGTTTGTTGTGCAACTGATCCGGCCACTTCAGTTCTGTCACCAGTAAGCATCCAAACATCAATCCCACGCAATTCAAAAAAATAAACAAGGTCTGCTGAAGACTCTTTTACATGGTCTTCAAGTTCAATTGCACCAATAATTTCATCTCCAAAGCTTACATAAACCAAGGGGTTAAGGATAGGACTAAAGTCAGGTGTTTGCCAATCTCTTCCACTAAAAACAAAATTCCTGTTTCCGGTAAGAACTTCTTTTCCATCCACAAATCCTTTTAAGCCAGAACCCGTTATCGTGGCAAAATCTGTAACTTCCTTTAACCCGATTTGATGCTCATCAGCAAATTCGCAGATTGCATTTGAAAGGGGATGCATTGAAAATTTTCCAAGTGAAGCTGCAATTGAAAGTACATTATTTTCAGTATGTCCGTTGAAGGTATAAGTCTTCAAAACTGATAACTTACCTGAAGTCAATGTACCTGTTTTATCTAACACCAAAACATCAATTTTGGCAAGATTTTCTAAAGCCCCACCGTTTCTGAATAGGATTCCATTTTTGGCTGAACGACCGGTTGCTACCAAAATGGATATAGGAGTTGCAAGTCCGAGGGCACAGGGGCAGGCGATTACCAGAACCGAGATTGCCGCAAGTAACGCTGGTTCAAAATGACCAGGCTTGGTAAAAATGATCCAGACACCAAAAGTAATCAGCGAAATGACAAGAACCGCCGGAACAAAAAGTCCTGCAATTTTATCAGCCAGCACTTGTATGGGAGGTTTGGAGGTTTGTGCCTGTTCAACAAGTCTGATAATTCCGGCAATAACCGTTTCAGAACCAATTTTTTCAGTTCGTATATGTAAAACACCTGTCAAATTAAGTGTACCGGCAGTAACAACCTGACCAGTCGTTTTTTCTGCAGGAACGGGTTCACCGGTAAGCAGAGATTCATCAACAGAAGAAGATCCTAGGGTGATTATCCCGTCAACGGGGAAATATTCCCCAGGTAAAACCCGGATCACATCACCTGGAATAATACTGGAAACATCTGTAACAATTTCAGTGGTATCCTTGATCAGTGTGCAGGTTTTGGGAGTAAGGTTCAGGAGGTCACTTATAGCTTCACCCGACTTTTGTCTGGCATTTTTTTCGAGATATTTGCCAAGCATAACCAAACTAATGACCATTGACCCAGATTCGAAATAAAAATGGTCTCCGCCCGAAACAAGAGAATAAGAACTATAAAGAAATGCAGCCCAGCTGCCAAGACTTACCAGAACATTCATGTCCGGAGAAAGCTGTGAAATTGCCTTATAGGAATGAATATGAAATTTTCTGCCGAACCAAACCTGAACAGGAAGGGCAAGCCAGAACTGGAACCAGCCAGTATGCATGAAATGAGGAAGAAGATGGTGCCCGGAATTGAGAACCATGATCACCATATCCAGCATTAGAAATAGAAATGGAGCAGTCAGGATTAATGATAAGATCAGTTCATTTAACTCTGAAGATTTTTTTGGGTCTACTGCTTTTTGATCTGGGTTTTCAGCTTTTACCCCATAGCCGATTTCCCTGATCCGGCTTTGAATGGTGCTCAAAGAAGTTTGATCAGAATCATAGGAAACAGAAGCTTTTTCGGTTCCAAGGTTAACGGAAATGGAAATGACCCCCGCCATTTTGCCAACTTTTTTCTCAATCCGGTTCACACAATTTGCACAAGTCATACCTGAAATAATCAAGTTGGCATTTTCTGTTTTTGGTTTCGGAACCTGATAACCTGCCTTTTCAATAATTGTAATCAGGTTTGATTTTGAGGTTAAATCGGGGTCATAGGTAACAGATGCTTTTTCACTGGCAAGATTTACTGAAACTTCCAAAACACCATCAGATTTCAAAAGTTTTTTTTCAATCCTGTTTACACATGATGCACAAGTCATTCCTTCAACAGGAATATCAACTAGTTTTTGCATCAGTTAACGTCAATCAGTTTGAATCCTGCTTCTGAAATTGCAGCCGTTAACTGTTTTGATGATACTACTTCATCATCATATTCAATTTCGGCTTCACCCACCAGCACATTAATAATTTTAACTTCCGGTATGGCGTTAAGTTCTTCCTTTACTGAACGTACACAGGAATTCATACAGTGCATACCTTCAATTTTGAGTTTGTGAACAGTTTTCATCTTAGCTCCAATGAATAATGTGAAAATCGATATGCAAAGATGAGAAAGAATCAGGAAATAACTGTTACAGAATTTTTCCGAAA
Organism: Bacteroidota bacterium; assembly: GCA_020161835.1. Taxonomy (GTDB): domain Bacteria; phylum Bacteroidota; class JABWAT01; order JABWAT01; family JABWAT01; genus JAFLBE01. The sequence continues at coordinate 78,484 of JAIUNL010000008.1, forward strand.
TGATTCATGATTTTCGCCGGGAAAGAAACCATTAGCCTTTTGCAGGGAGGAACGTTAGTGTGAATGGGCTTTTGGTTGAATATTATCGAGGGAATGACGATTTTTTGAAGCTGATTGCCTGAACTCAGTTATTGAAAGTCCGGTAACTTGTTTAAACTGGGCAGAAAAGTGGGCTGCTGAAGAATATTGAAGTTTCGCAGCAATGACCTTATTGGGCAGGTCACCGTAAGAAATCCATTCCTTGGCTTTTTCAATCTTTAAAAGAATGAAATATTTTTCAATCGTAATGTTTTCATGTTTGGAAAATAACTGGGTCAATCTTGAATAACTCATCGAAAAATGAAAGGTGAGTAAATCTGATATATTTTGACTGAGCGGATTGGAATCGAGTTGATTGACTGTTTGCAGCAAAAAAGTTTTTACCTGATCACAAACCTGATCATCCCTGCTTTTCAATAAATCAAACCCTGCGGCAATTAGTTTACTTTCCAATTCAAAACGCTGTGATTCAGTTATATTTGAAAGAAGATCCGCTTCACCCAGTCTAATTTCGGAAAAAGAAATGCCAATGCCCGAAAGAATGGATTCAACTGCACTTATACACCTTGGGCAAACCATATTTTTAATAAAGACGGTTTCTCTTTGTTTTTCCATATCAGACTTTCACCGTAAGTACAACAATTCCAGAAATAGTGAGCAACATTCCAACAATTGTTTTTACTTCCAACGGTTCGCCACCGTAAACAATTCCCATCAACGCACCAAAAAATGGGGAAGTAAAGGCTATTGGCATGACTGTGCTTAAAGGTGCTCCCTTAATTGCCATGTAGAAACACAGCATGCCGACTGAACCGGCAACAATTCCACCACCTACAACCATATAAAGAAGAGCTTTGGGTCCTGCATTTCCAATCAGCTTCCAATCTGGGTAACTGACGGCACCTAAAATCAGAAGTGCAACGGCTGTTCGGATTGTTATTCCCAGTTGTGGACTCAGGTTTCCCATGTGAAGTCCTTTTTTCTCAAAATATCCACCAATTCCCCAAGCCATTGAAGTCAGAATTGCAAATAAAATGGGTTTCATCGTATCCCTCTGTTTGGTCTGGTATGAAAATACAAATAACAGGTTAAAATTAAATCTAAATTCGAAATTTTAGGCAAGAATTTTTTTTTCAAGCAAGCGCACCTTTGTTAACGGGTAAAACCAGAGCCGCTGCATATATTTTACTGGAACATACCATGTTCAAAAAGCTCTGCAGAACAATTGAAAATAAATATTTTCTCCTGTTTGATTACAAAAAGTAATAAACTTATATTGTACAATTGTGAGTAAGACGATGAACACATTTATAAAACGCCGCATTAAAACCTATCTGATCTATTTTTTTATCTGTATCGGGATACTGTCTGGACTTGCTGTCCTTTTTAATGGGGTAGTGATGCCCTACTATGTCAACCAGAAAGACGTAGTCGCAGTGCCCGGCGTTATGGGACTTTCACGTGAAGAGGCCGAGCAAAATCTTACATCTCTCGATCTTGAGCCAATTGTTGCAATTTCAAACTATGACCCAAAGCAAAAACCAAACACGGTTATTTCGCAAAATCCTGAAGGTTCAGTCAGCGTAAAAGTTGGCAGACGTGTTTATTTGACTGTAACTGCCTCAGAAGCAGCCAAAGTTGCAGTTCCTGAACTGACTTCTAAATCAGAACGTGAAGCAACGATTTTACTGGAAAAAGCGAAACTGAAAAAAGGTGGTGTCATCTACAGTCAAAGTGAAAATATTCCTGAGAATGTGGTGATGAGTCAATCGGTATCTGCAGGCCGTGAAGTCAGGGAAGGTTCATTTATCACATTGGTCATCTCAAAAGGTTCAGTTCGGGATTTTGTACAGGTGCCCGATTTAACTTCCCAATCATTGAACGAAGGTCAAAATTTACTTCTCAAAGCCAATCTTACTCTGGGTTCGATAAACTTTCAATATACAGATGAGATGCTGCCAAACACGATAGTTGATCAGTTTCCAAAATCGGGTGGTCAGATCAGCTCTGGTAAACCTGTTGACGTCTGGGTAACAAAAAAAGGAAAACCTGAATCCAAAACAGAAAGTAAAGGTCGTGACTAAACCCGTTCTCATTGCACCCAGTTTATTGTCTGCCGACTTCTCTATATTAGGAGAACAGATCAAAGCCTGTGAAACCGGGGGTGCTGACTGGATTCATTGTGATATTATGGATGGACATTTTGTCCCAAATCTGACCTTTGGTCCATTTATCGTTGCGGCCGCCAAAAAAGTAACTCACCTTCCTTTGGATGTTCATCTGATGATTGAACATGCAGACCAGTATATTCCGGAATTTATTAAAGCAGGTGCAAGTATTGTAACTGTACATCAGGAAGCAGTTTATCACCTTCATCGTTCTGTTTCTCTTATCAGATCGCTGGGAGCCCAACCCGGAGTTTCAATCAACCCCGGTACACCCGTTTCTACACTTGAAGAAATTTTACCCTTCATTGACCTTGTACTTATCATGTCTGTAAATCCTGGATTTGGCGGACAAGAATTTATTCCAACGATTCCGGAAAAAATAAAAAAACTGAGACGTATGGCAGACCAGCTTAACCCGGGCCTGTTAATTGAAGTTGATGGCGGAATTACACCCCAAACGATTGGGAAAGTGACTGAAGCAGGCGCAAATGTTATGGTTGCTGGTTCAGCTGTGTTCAAATATAAAATTCCCGGAGAAGGAATCAGTCTTCTCAGAAAAGGAATATCAGAAATATTATGAGTAAGAAAATACTGTTTGTTGATGATGACTCAAATCTGCTTACTTTACTTACGCATACTTTTAATAAATATGGGTACACGACGCTTGGTGTTCAAAACCCAAGACGCCTGATGGATGAAATAGCCTCATTTTATCCCCATATCATCTGTATGGATATTTCAATGCCTGAAATTGATGGCATAAGCTTGCTGAAGGAAGTTAAGCAAACCTTTCCTCAGATACCTGTAATCATGGTTACAGCAAGTAACAATGTTGATTATGCTATAGAAAGCCTCAGGTCGGGTGCTTATCATTATATTAAAAAGCCCATTAACCGTGAAGAACTTTTCAAAACAGTTGAACAGGCCCTTGAGGTCAGAAATTTAAAAGTCGAAATCAGTCAGTTCAAGAGGCAGGTCAGATCAGATTTTAACCTTGACTCTTTGGTCGGCAAGTCCCCGGTTTTTGACAAACTTCGTGATCAGTTACAGAAACTTGCAAATGTACCTGAAGCTCCTGTTTTAATAACCGGCGAAACCGGTACAGGCAAAAGTTTTCTGGCTAAAATTCTTCATTATATTACACCTGAAACATCAGGACACAGTTTTGTTGAAGTAAATTCTGGTGCTATTCCCGGTACCATTTTTGAGTCTGAACTTTTTGGTTATATGAAAGGTTCATTTACTGATGCCAAAAAAGATAAAATAGGGTTGGTTGAAGAAGCTCAGGACGGTACTTTATTTCTTGATGAAATTGATTCAGTTCCTCTGCAGACTCAGGCCAAGCTTCTATCTTTTCTGGAATCTAAAAAAGCAAGGCGAATTGGCGGACTTAAAGAAGTCTCTATTACAACCCGTGTAGTTGTTGCAACCAATGCCAATCTTGAAGAGTATTGTCACAACGGATTATTCCGTGAAGATTTATACTACCGGATAAATGTAATTAATCTAAAAATGCCGGCTTTACGTGAAATACCTTTTGATATCCCGTTAATTGCAGAAAAAATTCTTGAAGAAGCTGCTGTCAGGTTTGGAAAAGGGGATGCGAAAATCCGTGAAGATGCTGCAGAACTTTTAACCCGCTATCACTTTCCAGGTAATGTTAGAGAGCTCAGAAATATTCTGGAGCGGGCACTTATTTTCTGTTCTGATGGGGTTATAAAGCCAGAAGATCTGAATCTGAGTTTCAGCTCATCTAAAAAGTCTGATTCCATGATCTTTGGAATTGGAAGAGTTGTTGATCTTGAAGGCCTGGAAAAGGAATATATTCAGTACATTTTAAAATATCATGCAAAATCTTATCAGGAAGCTGCTGATGTCTTAAACATTTCGACCAAGAACCTTTGGGAAAAGCGAAAAAAATACGACCTTGGTGAGTAACTTTTGATTTTGAAAGCAGTTCAATGAATAAAATCATGATTGTAGATCCAGATAGTGTTTCACTGAAACAATTGAATATGCAGCTCACAGCCGGTGGCTTTGAAACCATGATTTTTGACCGGCCGGCTGATGCCCTGGCCGCAGCAGAGGTTTTCAGGCCCGAACTTATCATTTCAGAAATTAACATTCCTGAAATGAATGGCTTTGCATTTCTATCTGAAGTCAGGAAAATTGAACGGATGGTTCGGATTCCTTTTATCTTTCTGAGTTATCAGGCTGATACCCAGACTAAAATAAAGGCTTTTGAATCAACTGCCGATGAATTCATTGCCAAACCGTACGAGTTTAAAGATCTGCTTGTGAGACTGAATCTCCAGATAAAACTCAGAAAAGACCCATACTACAACCCTGAAACAAATACCAGTGGGGACCTGAGAAGCAACCCGCTCAGATTGATATTTGACAACATCCGGATGAAAAAACAAAGTGGAATTCTTCGTGTTGTACATTGGGGAGAAACATCTTTTGTTGGGTTCAAGGATGGCGAAATCGTTTATGCCAAATCAATTAACCGGATAGGGAAGCAGGCTATTTTCTATTTGTTCACCCTTCAGACAGGAAAATTTAAATTTGATGAAGGTGAAAAAATTCCAAACCGGAATGTGCTTGATTCATACGGACCTTTGATGGTTCTTGCTGAGAAGATTTCAGATGTCGCCGGCAAAATTCTTCCAAGATACACGGGAACCAGCCGGATCATCTACGTAGAGCCGGCACTCATTCTTCAACTGGGTGGTTCTACAGATATTAAAGACTCAAATCTTGCAAAACTATTTGAAACGTGCCAATCCCTTCAGAAAGTAATTAACTATACAGAATATGGTGTTTTGGAAGTTCTTAAACTTTTGCAGCAATATCTTTCAGACAAAAGACTGATAATAGAAAACACCTCTGATTTTGTTAGTTAAAATTGCACTATTTTTTTTAATTATTGCTCAAAATGGACTTGCGCACGTAAAATCTTTGCCGTATCTTTGTACCACTTTAAAACACAAGCGGGAATAGCTCAGTTGGTAGAGCGCAACCTTGCCAAGGTTGATGTCGCGAGTTCGAGTCTCGTTTCCCGCTCTAAAAAAATCCCGGTTGGTCGGGATTTTTCGTTTAGAAAATGTTCTTTATAGTCCGGCGACGTACCCAAGTGGCTAAGGGAGAAGTCTGCAAAACTTTCATTCGGCGGTTCGAATCCGCCCGTCGCCTCTTTGCCTTTGTATTGTGTCGCCGAGATGTTGGAATAGGTAGACAAGAGGGACTTAAAATCCCTTGGCTGCTAACAGCCGTGCGGGTTCGATTCCCGCTCTCGGTACATAACCTTAATCAGCGGTCGTGGTTCTTAAGCTCTTCTGATTCACCACGCCGTGTTGTTATTCTAAAGAAATCAGTATCTGTCATTTGAAATGAAATAGCATTGGGCGGTTAGCTCAGTTGGTTAGAGCGCTACGTTGACATCGTAGAGGTCACTAGTTCGAATCTTGTACCGCCCACTGCTACTTTTAACTTTCGCAGGACCCTGTCGTGGACAAAATCCGTATAACGTTGCCGGATCAATCGGTACGTGACTATCCAATCGGTACAACCGGTCTGGAAATCGCAACCTCCATTTCCCGTTCACTGGAAAAGGATTCTCTTGCTATTGCTGTAAACGGCAAAGTAAAAGATATCAATCTGCCTCTGAATCAGGATGCCCATATTCGTATCATTACCTTCGATTCTGATGAAGGAAAAGATATTTACTGGCACTCCAGTTCACATATTATGGCGCAGGCAATCGAAGAATTGTTCCCTGGAACCAAGTTTGGTGCCGGTCCTTCCATTGAAAATGGCTTTTACTACGATATCGATTCTCCCCATTCTTTCACTCCTGAAGATTTCAAGCTTATTGAAGATAAGATGAAAGAAATCGCAAAAAGGGAACTGACCATCCGCCGTCAGGAGCTTTCCCGCGATGAAGCTATAACCTATTTTAAAACGTCACGTCAGGATCTTTATAAAGTTGAAATTCTTGAAAACACCATTAAAGAAGATGATGTTGTTTCAGTCTACCATCAGGGTGAATTTTCAGATCTTTGTACCGGTCCGCATTTACCGAATACATCCCGTTTAAAAGCTGTAAAAGTTTTATCCGTTTCATCCAGTTACTGGAGGGGAGATGCTTCCCGCCAGGTGATGCAACGTATTTATGCCATAACCTTCCCTAAACAAACCCTTCTTGATGAGTATTTGTTTCAACTTGAAGAAGCCAAAAAACGGGATCACAAGAAACTTGGCAAGCAGCTTCAATTATTTATGTTCAGTCCGATGGTTGGACGTGGATTACCGGTTTGGCTTCCGAACGGAACTATCATCCGCCGTACTCTTGAGCAATTTCTTCGTGAAGAACTTCTGAAACGCGGTTATGTGGAAGTGATTACGCCTCATATTGGTAATCTTGAGATGTACAAAACCTCAGGTCATTACCCGTATTATTCCGATTCTCAGTTTGCACCGATGACTGTAGAAGATGAACAATATCTTCTGAAACCGATGAACTGCCCGCATCACCACCAGATTTATTCCAATCAGCCAAGATCCTATCGTGATCTTCCGCTTCGTCTGGCTGAGTTTGGTACGGTTTACCGGTACGAACAATCAGGTGAACTCAACGGACTTTCACGGGTTCGTGGTTTTACCCAGGACGATGCACACATTTATTGCACCCATGATCAGTTAAAAGCTGAACTTATCAATGCAATAGAGCTTACTCAGCTCGTTTTCAAGCTTTTCAACATGCCGGTAAAAACCCGGTTGTCTTTCTGGGATCCGAACAATAAAGACAAATATGCAGGATCACCTGAAATGTGGGAACAATCACAGGAAGAAATTCTGGATGTTGCCAAAACCATGGATCTTGACTACTTTGTAGGAATGGGCGAAGCTGCATTCTACGGTCCAAAATTTGATTTTATTGTAAAGGATGCCATCGGCCGTAAATGGCAGTTGGGTACCGTTCAGGTTGACTATGTGATGCCTGAGCGTTTCGGTCTTGAATATGTTGGGCCTGAAAACACCAAACTGCGTCCTGTTATTATCCATCGTGCACCTTTTGGTTCGATGGAACGTTTCTTAAGTATTCTGATTGAACATTTTGCAGGGAATTTCCCAACCTGGCTGTCACCGGTTCAGGCTGCGGTTCTCCCGATCAGTGAAGTGTTCAATGACTATGCTGCCGATGTTGAAAAACAATTGGCTGATGCAGGTGTAAGAGTAAAACTGGACCTGCGCAATGAAAAAATCGGATATAAGATCCGTGACTGGGAAACCCAAAAAGTACCTTACATGCTTGTCATTGGCGGAAAAGAAGCCGAAAGCGGTTCAATTTCCATCAGGAAGCACGGACAGGGTGATCAGGGAACAGTTCCGGTTGCTGAATTTGTAAAAATGATCAGTACTGAAATCCAGTCCAGAAGTTTGTAATAATCAAGGAGAAGAACCTATTAACGGTCCTGTTAAACCCTCATCTGATAAAGTCAGAATCAACGAAGATATTCGTGCAAAACGTGTTCGTGTCGTTGATCCGGACGGAATCCATGGAATTTATTCCATCCAGGAAGCTTTAGCTTTAGCTGAATCCAAACAGCTTGATCTGGTCGAAATCTCGCCGATGGCAGACCCTCCGGTCTGCAAGATTGTAGATTTTGGCAAGTACAAATATGAATTGACGAAAAAAGAAAAAGTCGCCAAGAAAAAACAAACGGTAGTTATTGTTAAGGAAGTACGCTTCCACATCAATACCGATGTTCACGATTTTGATTTTAAAACCAAACACGCCATCCGGTTTCTTGAAGAAGGTAATAAAGTAAAAGGCTCTGTGATTTTTAAGGGCCGGGAAATTACTTACCAAAATCAGGGATTGGATCTCCTGAAAAGATTCCTCGAACGCCTTGAAGATTACTGCAAGGTTGATCAGGAGCCAAAGCTGGAAGGCCGTGCCATGACGGTGATGCTCTCACCGGAGAAAAAGAAAAAATAATAATCAACAAGAGGACGCCATGCCTAAAATGAAAACCAACAAAAGTGCAAAAAAGAGGTTCAAAGTAACCGGTACCGGAAAAATTCTCCGCGCCAAAGCTTTTGCACGTCACATTTTAACATCCAAATCCCGTAAGCGCAAAAGAAGCCTTCGCAAAGTCTATGTGATGGCTGAGGTGGATATGCCACGCGTAAAACGGATGCTTGGAATGTAATCGATATTTAAAATCAGGAGTTTAAAATGCCACGTTCGCAAAATAAAGTAGCTTCCCACCGCCGCCGCAAAAAAATTATTGCTCAGGCCAGCGGATATTTCGGTCGCCGTAACGCTGTTTACACCGTTGCAAAAAATGCTGTTGAAAAAGGTTTAGCCTATTCATTCAGTGACCGCCGGGTTCGTAGACGGAATTTCAGAAATCTCTGGATTGCCCGTATCAACGCAGGTGCACATCAAAACGGTACAACTTACAGCCGTCTGATCCACGCACTTGATGTAAAGAATATCACACTTAACCGTAAATCACTTGCTGAATTGGCAGTGAACAATCCGGAAGCCTTTGCAGCTGTTGTAAAACAAGCTCTGGCCTGATTTTTCTTTAACCGAAAAGGGAACAGTCAGCGGGGCAATGACCTGCAGGCTGTTCCCTTTCTTTTTTTATAGAGTGCAAAATGGAAGAACAGATTAAACTGGTTCATGAAGCCATTGATGCTTCTTTGCCTTTGAGTTCATCTGATGCCATTGAAGCTTTCAGAATTCGTTTTCTTGGCCGGAAGGGAACTGTAAGTGCTCTGTTCGAGCAACTTGGCAGTGTTCCCAAAGAGCAAAAAGGACAAGTTGGAAAGCTGCTCAATGAGCTGAAGATCAAAGCTCAAAGTGCAATTGATTCTGCTTCTGCTGCCGAAAACGGCAAATCCCTTGTCATCCCCAAAACCGACCTGACTTTACCGGGAACACCCGTTCAGTTCGGCAGACTTCATCCGTTAACCGTTGTCTTAAATGAAATGATTGAGATTTTCAGATTTCTCGGTTTTTCAGTGGCATCAGGTCCGGAACTGGAGCATGACTGGTACAATTTTGAAGCATTGAATTTTGAGCATGATCACCCGGCCAGGGATATGCAGGATACTTATTTCATTGATAAGGATCTTCTGCTGAGAACTCATACATCACCTGTTCAGATCAGAGTTATGGAAAACCAGAAACCACCGATCAGATCAATCATGCCCGGTCGTGTTTACCGGAATGAAGCCGTTTCTGCCCGGAGTTACTGTCTGTTTCATCAGCTTGAAGGACTTCTCATTGATAAGAATGTTTCCTTTGTTGATCTGAAAACCATTTTGCTTGCATTTGCCAGGGAGTTTTTTGGGCCGCAGACAAAAATCAAACTGAGACCTTCCTATTTTCCGTTTACAGAACCTTCCGCTGAAGTTGATGTAAGTTGTCATTTATGTCACGGAAAAGGCTGCCGGGTTTGCAAACATTCTGGATGGCTTGAAATTCTGGGTTGCGGAATGGTTGACCCCAATGTTCTTAGAGCTGCGAAAATTGATCCGGAAGTGTATTCTGGATACGCTTTTGGAATGGGAATTGACCGTATTGCCATGATGCGCTACGGAATTGATGACATTCGACTTCTTTGGGATAATAATTTACGGTTTTTACAACAGTTTTAACTATGAAAATCATATACAGCTGGCTTAAAGAATTTGTTGACTTCGACTGGACAGCCGAAGAACTTGCCAATAAACTAACCATGACCGGTCTTGAGGTTGAAGGTATTGAACGTACAGGAGCCGGATTTAAAGGCGTTGTAGTCGGAAAAGTCGTTTCCCGTGAAAAACACCCCAATGCTGATAAACTCAGTGTTTGTATGGTTGATCTGGGTGACGGACATCCGGTTCAGATTGTTTGTGGAGCGCCAAATGTGGCCGCAGGGCAAACCGTCCCGGTTGCAACTGTTGGTGCTGTTTTAGGTGGTGATTTTGTTATAAAAAAAGCTGCCATCCGCGGACAGGAATCCAACGGGATGATCTGTTCAAAATCTGAGCTGGGTTTGGAAGAAGGAAAGTCTGATGGCATCTGGATTCTTGAAGACTCTTTAATTGCAGGACTGGATTTTGCTACCATTCTGAATCTAAAAGAAGATTATGTTCTGGAAGTTGCTATTACTGCCAATCGGGGTGATGCACTTAGTCATTTGGGTGTTGCCCGTGATGTAGCTGCTCTGGCCGGAAAAATGGTCAGAATACCTGATCTTTCCATCGACCCGAAATATTTATCTCAATCTGAATCATCAGAAAAAATAAAAATTGAAATAGAAAGTCCGGAAGCCTGTTCAACTTATGTTGGCTGGTATCTTGAAGGTTTGGAAGCCAGACAGAGTCCGGAATGGATGCAAACCCGGTTGAAACAAATGGGACTTCGGCCACGGAATATTCTGGTTGATGTGACCAATTACGTCATGATGGAACTTGGCCAGCCCCTGCACGCATTTGATTACGACCGTTTAAAAACCAAAACCATAAAAGTTAAAACCTTTTCTGGGTTGTCTTTTACAACTTTGGATTCCAAGTCCCGCCAACTTCCTGAGAATGCGCTGATGATCTGCGATGGGGAAGAACCCGTTGCAATTGCAGGAATTATGGGCGGAGAAAATTCTGAAGTGGTTGATTCGACTTCAAAAGTTTTGCTTGAATCTGCGTGGTTTAATCCATCATCAGTTAGAAAAACTGCAAAAAAACTGAGTTTGAGTACTGACTCATCTTACCGTTTTGAGCGTGGAATTGATCACAACCTCCAAACTATTGCCGCTCGCCGTGCAACAAAATTAATAGTTGAACTTGGCGGTGGAAAAGCTTCTTTCAAACCAGTTGAGGCAGTTGCGAAACCGACTCCTGTTTTGGAACTGACACTTCGTTTTGCTCAGGTCAAGCGGATTCTTGGTATCGAAATCCCGAAAGATACCATTCATCAGATTTTAGATTCTCTTGGCTTTAAAATGGTTGGTGAAAACTCAACTGAAATGATGGTTAAGGTTCCTTCTCACCGCCCGGATGTTACCCGGGAAATTGATCTCATTGAAGAACTCATCAGAATTTATGGGTTCCATCATGTACCTGAAGCAGAAACAGTTGCCGTTTCTTACACACCTGAGCAAAAGAGTTACTATTCTGAAGAAAATAATCTTCGTTACCTGTTGAACGGTGCCGGATTTCAGGAAATTCTCTGCAATTCGATGATTCCCAAAGCTGATGCCGAACTGGTGACTTCTGAAATTGTACCGATTTTAAATCCGCAATCAGAAGACATGGGTATTATGAGACCGGCATTGGCTCCAGGAATGCTGGCAATTGCTGTAAAAAATCAAAACCATGGACTTGCTGATCTCAAGTTTTTTGAATTGGGACATTGTTTTCTGAAGAAAGCATCAAAACGATATTCAAAAATCACTGGTTATGATGAAACCATCCGGTTAGGTTTTCTGCTGTCAGGAAATTTTATGCCGGTTTCGTGGAATCACGAATCTAAAGCGGTTTCCCTTTTCGACTTAAAAGGTTACCTGAACGCCGTAGTTGGTGCTTTTCAGTTTGCTGATCCGGTTACCCTTGCTGTGAAGGAAAGCAGCTATTATGAAGATTATCTGACTCTGAATGTGAAAAATCAGGAAATCGGGTACCTTGGCAAGATTTCCAAATCTGTTCAGAATTTCTATGGTTTGAAGCAGCCTGTTTTTATCGCTGAATTTTATCTGGATGAAATCAGATCGTTAAAACCAAAAGTTGCCAGATATCAGGAACTTTCAAAATTTCTTCCAGTTGAAAAAGATATGGCCTTCTGGGTTTCAAAAACAGTTGCTGCTGATGAAATGCTTCTTGCAATAAAGTCGGTTAACGCTGAATTCATCAGGAATGTGATCATTTTCGATGTATTTGAGGCAAAACAAAATCCCGATCAGGAAAAATCAGTTGCATTCAGAATGACCCTGCAAAACCCTGAGAAAACCTTCACTGATGATGAAATAGAGGGAATTATGAATGCAATTACCCAAACTCTTGATTCTAAATTTAAAGCCAGACTCAGAGGAGCATAATGGAACGGGAATCGATTCAGCAATTATGGATCAATTTGCAGGAAATCCAGGAAAAGCTACGGTTACAGAAGAATGAAATTGACAGATTATTACTGAATAATCAGCAACTGGAAGAAAAACTCAGAGCAAAAGAATCTGATTTGAATCAGATGAGAATGCTTTTTCAAACCAATCAGCAAACGGTTACTGAAGAAAAAAAGCAGTTTGAAACCAAAGTGCAAAGTCTGATCGACAGAATTGATTCAATTACCGGTGAGGAGTTAATCTGATGGAAACTGTAAAAGTTCACATCTTTGACACAGAATATGCCTTAAAAGGTGATGATCCTGAACTGATCAGAAAATGTGCGTCAGTTGTAGATCAGACGATGAGAGAACTCAGCCGTGGTCGTTCAGACCGGTCACCGGTTGCTTTGGCGGTAATTGCTGCACTGAATCTTGCCGAAGAACTCGAAATTCAGAAAAAGAAAACTGAAGAACCGGATGAGTTTTACCAAACTGAAGTTGAAAAAATGGTCAGGTATACGACTGACTTGCTAAAAGACTGATCTCATCCGATATTTGTTTTGTCGCACCTGCTATTGACACGAACAAAAAGAATCTGACAAATAATACTTCCAGGGGACACAGTTTTTATCTTGTAATGCAGGCCTCACTCCTTCGGGATTTCATCTCACCTGACACCTTAAGTGGTTATCAGCAGGTGGCCAAAGATGTTCAGTGGAAGCAAGAATTGATAAAACCCTCCCCACCGTGCAGGAAAATGAGATTCTTCATTTTCATCAATAGCAGTGTTGCGGCACCTTTTTAAATCCCGAATAAAACCTTTTGTTTTCCCGCCAGAATTGACACTTCAATTTCCATTGCCCGTGTATCAATAATTTCACCATCTGCATGAATTGTTAAATCAACAAGACTTGAAATTGAACCTGCATCAGTTGTAAAGGAAGAAATTTCAGGTTCACTCAGGTGGGTTCCTTTGATTACTTTTGGGAAAATATCAAAAACACGCATTTTCTTTACCCCTGAAATCACAGTGGCATGAAAAACACCATCGTCGACTTTTGCATGTGGGGTTAGTTTAAATATTCCACCGGCATTGGTTCCGTTTCCGAAGGTCATCAGAAATAAATCGATGTGGAAATCTTCTTCATTTGTACGAAGCACGATTTTGGGTTCTTTGTATGTAACGAGAGTGGTAACAACCGAATAGATATAAGACAGGATGCCAAGATATTTGAGTTTATTCGCCTTTTCAGCGACGACAGCATCGAAACCAATTCCGATATTATTGATGAAATACCGTTGAGTATTGTTCGTTTTTACAAATCCGACATCAACTGACCGTTCGTCAAACTTCAAAATCTGGTCCAGTGCATCATGTACAGATGTCGACATGCCAATCATCTTCATGAAATCATTTCCGGTCCCACAGGGAATCAACCCGAAAACGACAGATGAATCCTGGATGCCGTTAATCACTTCATTCACTGTTCCGTCACCACCAACAGCAATGATGTGAGTGGTTCCATTTGGAAGGTAACCTGCCAGTTTAATTGCATCGCCAACACCGGTTGTGTATTTGATGTCAGCAGAAATTCCCCGCAATTTTAACTCAGATTCAAGGGTTTCACCATAACTTTTCCCTTTTCCGCCGCCGGCATTTGGGTTTACGATGAAGTAAAGATGTGAACCAGCCATATAAATATTTTCTCTCTGCCTCGTATATCTTTTAAAGATAAGCAATCATCTGTCTAACACCACATTTAATATCTGGCGGATTTTTCCTGATCAGAACTTACAATCCTGAAAACCTGGTCTTTAATGTGTACATTATCAGGTACGGCAATATCAAGAATAATTCCTTTTTCGATGGGATGATGACTTAGTACCTGAGAAATGATTTCAGAAACACCTGTTTCTTCAGAAATGAAAAGAAAAGGTTCACCCGGTGTAAAAAGGCTGGATTCTACCTTTAATTTGGCGGACATTCCGTCATCAGAAAGTCCTATTATCTTGCCGACATATTCTTTCCTGTAGGGAGAAAGATTGCCTGAAACTTCAGAAAATTCAGTTTCACCTGGAATATCAAGAAAAAATCCGTCAGAAAAACCACGGTTATAAACCATTTTGAGCCGGTCCATCAACTCATTTTTCCTGATGTCAGTTAACTTTCCTTCTGCCCATAAGTCGATGGCAAGGCGGTAAACCGAAACAACGGTTGAAACATATTCAGGTGACCGTTTTCTACCTTCAATTTTAAGTGAATCAACACCAGAATTCAAAATCTGTTCGATGAAGGGAAGTGCACACAAATCTTTAGGCGAAAGAACATGATCTTCACCCAAAACCATTTGTTTTTTAGTTTCAGTATCGGTTAAAGTGACCTGGTAATTCCTGCGGCAAGGCTGAATACAATCTCCACGGTTGGCACTGGTATTAAACATTTCCTGACTCATGAAACAGCGTCCGGAAACTGCAATACACATTGCCCCGTGAATAAAAACTTCAATTTCCATATTGGTCGATTGTCTGATTTTTTTCACATCATCAAGTGAACATTCACGGGCGAGCACAATCCGGCTTGCTCCTAATGCTTCATATCTTTTTGCTGACATCGAATTGGAAATGGATGCCTGAGTGGAAATACAGAAGGGAATACCCGCTTCCTTACAGGCTTCAATAACGGAAAGATCCCAGCAAATAATACTGTCGACCTGAGCACGTGAAGCCAGATTAACCAGGTTTCTCATTTCTTCAAGTTCGTGTTCATAAACAATCGTGTTCATGACCAGATACGATTTTGCCCCTGCTGAAATACACGCAGATACAACCGAATCGAGATCATCGGGCTGGAAATTTTTTGCCCGTGCCCTCATGTTAAAAAGTGATGAACCAAAATAGATTCCATCGGCACCGGCATTCAGTGCTGCTTTTAACATGGTTTTATTGCCTGCGGGAGCCATTAACTCAGGAACCTTCATAACCAACCTCTTTTTCTTGAAGCGTAAAAATACAGGATTTTATTTGGACTGCTATTAGAAAGTAATTAGAGACACTTAAGTTTGTACGACTTCTTTTTGTCATTACCTTGCTTTTACTCCCCATTTAAGATTATGTTTGCATAGCAACTATATTTCAACTTGTTACCCAATTAACAGCCTATTTTTCCAACTTGAATACTTCACTTCGCTTCCTTTTTTCCGGGATTTTGTTTTTGCTTTTTTCATCAGTCAATGGGCAAGATTTGTCTCAGTTTACTCATGAAGAATGGACAACCGATGACGGATTACCCCAAAATACAGTTCTTTCAGTTCAACAAACCAAAGATGGATATATTTGGCTTGCAACCTACGAGGGGTTGGTCAGATTCAACGGCACTGAGTTTAAAGTTTTTGATAAACGAAATCTTCCCGGGTTAACAAATAAGTCCATTCTTTCTCTGACTGAAAGTTCTGATTCCTGTTTATGGATTGGGACACGGCTTGGAGTAAACCGGTATAAATCTGGTAAACTGCTTTCAGATTCTGCTGTATTGCAACTTAAAAATCAATTTGTAAGAGCAATCCATGAAGACCGCCAAAAAACGGTCTGGTTTGCAACTGAATCAGGTTTGGGTGCTTATTCTAAAGGTTTGTTGAAAATTTATTCAACGGAAGACGGACTCATAAATCCGAATATTACTGCACTTGAAGAAGACCAGGAGGGACGACTTTGGGTTGGTACTTCAAACGGACTTCAATATTTCAAGGACGGCAAATTTTTTACACCGGTTGTAAAATCAAAACTTCCTAACACATTTATAAGATCACTTTTGGTTGATCGTGATAATGTAGTTTGGGTCGGAACCTCAAACGGTCTTGTAAAGGTGATCAACGGAATTATAAATTCGATCCCTGAACAACTCACACTTCCAAACCAAATTATTACCTCACTCATTGAGGATCAGACAGGTGCAATATGGATTGGAACTGAAGCAGGACTTGCCCGATGGAAGGATTGGGATTTATCAGTTTTTTCAGTCAAAGACGGACTTTCGAATAATAAGGTTAGAGCTCTTTTTCAGGATATTGAGGGGACAATCTGGATTGGGACCAATGTTGGACTAAACAATCTGAGGCAGGGTAGATTTACAGTCATTACCTCTCAAAAAGGTCTTTCTGATGATTTTGTGAGAACTGTTTATCAGGATAAAAATGAAACAATCTGGGTCGGAACCGGTGCCGGATTGAATGCTATTGGAAAAAATGGAATAAAAACCTACCCGGTTTCAAAAGGATTACCCGGCGAAGAAATCATTTCACTTGCAGGTCAGGATGACGGTGCTTTAATTGTTGGCACCGGAAATAATGGTTTTTCTGTGTTAAGAAATGGTGTCTTTAAAAATTATACAACCAATGACGGCCTTCTTTCGAATACCGTCAGAGCTATCTTACCTGAGTCTAATGGCAAGGTTTGGATTGGAACCAACCGTGGCCTTAACCTTTTTGACGGAACCGGTTTTACTAAGTTTAACTCAGATGAAGGGCTTTCCGGCAATATCATACTTTCACTTGCTAAAGATAAATCTGACAGACTTTGGATTGGCACTGCCTCGGGGTTGAATTCTATGACCCCGGATGGTAAAATTTCAGTTTACAGGGATTCAAACGGAAATCTGCATTCAAATGTATTTTGCATTTACCCTGATGCCGGAAATAACATTTGGGTTGGAACTGACAACGGTCTTTTGCTTTTCAGAAATGGTAAACTTGTTACCTTTACCATTCAGGATGGTTTGTACGATGATATCGCTTTTCAGATACTCGAAGATGGGCCTGGTAATCTTTGGATGAGTTGCAATAAGGGTATTTACGAAGTTAAGAAACAGGATTTGCTTGACTATGCTGATGGCAAACTAATCAGAATAACCTGTAAAGTTTATGGTAAATCAGATGGATTGAAAACAAGTCAGTGCAACGGTTCTTCTCAACCTGCCGGTTGGAGGTTAAAAGACGGAAGGTTAACCTTCCCGACTGCAAAAGGAGTTGCTGTTATTTACCCGGAAGGTGGACAGTTAAAAAATCTCGTTCCGCCACCCGTCGTTATCGAAAAGGTTTTGTCGTTCAACGAACCTGTTCTTATTGAAGAAATGATTAACCTTGAACCGGGTAAAAAACGGTTTGAATTCCATTTCGCAGCACTAACCTTTATCGAACCTGAAAAGGTTAAGTTCAAATATTTACTGGACGGTTTTGATGAATCCTGGGTTGATGCGGGTTCACGCAGGGTTGCCTATTATACCAACCTTCCGCCAGGTAATTATACTTTCAGGGTCATTGCCGCCAACAAAGATGGTGTCTGGAATTCTGAAGGTGCCAGTGTCTCTCTTTACCTTGAACCGTTTTACTATCAAACCTGGTGGTTCTGGACCTTACTTGGTGCCTTTTTGATTTCAATTCTGGCCGGACTCCATTTTTATAGAGTCAATCAATTAAAATTTCACGAAAAACGGCTTCAGAATCAGGTTGCAGAAAGAACTAAAGCTATTTTTTCTGAAAAGGAAAAAGCTGAAACAGCTCTCAAAACAACTGAGGCCGCTCAACAAAATCTAAAAATAAAGACTGAAGAACTGGAACAAGCCCTGGTTCAACTCAGAAAAACACAGTCTCAGCTTATTCAATCAGAGAAAATGATCTCGGTTGGTCAGCTTACTGCCGGTATTGCCCATGAATTAAATAATCCCATAAACTATATCTTTTCTGCAGTTCTTCCATTAAGGCGTGATGTCGAAAATTTGCTTGCTACCATTGAACATCTCGTTGATTCATTTCCTGGAAATAGGGAGCAGATCAATCAAATTTTGAAACTTCATGATTTTTATGAAGTAGGTGAAGAAATTCCGGTTCTTCTGGAAGGAATCGAAGATGGAGCCAGGCGTACTGATCTGATTGTAAGAAGCCTTAGAAATTTTTCCCGTCTTGATGAAGACATTCCTAAAAAAATTGATTTACTTCTAAATATTGAAAACACACTCTTTCTTCTCAGAAACCGAATTGGTGAACAGATCACGATTATCAGGGATTTCGAAGAAATACCCATGGTTGACTGCTATCCCGGACAGTTAAATCAGGTTTTCATGAACCTGCTTCAAAACTCACTTGATGCAATTTCTGGAAAGGGAACTCTTACTTTAAAATCATGGCGTGAGGGAAGTGAAGTTTTTCTTTCTTTTACAGATGACGGAGCAGGGATTCCGGAGGGTGTTCTTCCCAAAATATTTGATCCGTTCTTTTCTACGAAGGAAATTGGCCAGGGTGTTGGGCTGGGATTGTTTGTTTGTTACGGAATCATAAAAGCACATCAAGGCCAGATCACGGTTTCAAGTACATTGAAAAAGGGAACAACGGTAACGGTTATGCTACCGGTGCATCCGCCACTTCAGTCAAGTTCGGAACCTTCGGAAGCATGATTGTAAAGCAGGAGCCTTTGCCAGGTTCACTGGTTACTGTAATTTTCCCCCGATGCCGCTGAATGATCTGGTAGGAGATTGAAAGCCCTAACCCGGTACCTTTTCCAACTGCTTTGGTTGTGAAAAACGGATCAAAAAGTTTTGATATATTGCCTTCAGGTATCCCAATTCCATTATCAGTAACCGATAAAATGACAAATTCTTCAGTTTCTGAAGAGTTTACCTCAATTATTCCAGTCGTCTCTATTGCCTGAATGGCATTCATCAGCACATTCATCAGAACCTGATTGATCTGCCCCGGGAAGCCTGTTATCAATGAAGTGTGGTTAAATGCTGTTTTGATTTCTATCCGACCAGCGATTTCTTTCTCAAGTAATTTGAGAGTAATTTCAAATCCTTCTGAAAGGTCAAACACTTTCATATCATTTTCATCAACACGGGAAAAAGTACGCAGACTCTTAACAATATCAGAGGTTCTGCTGGCACCGCTTTCCATACCGGCAAACAACTGATCAATCTCTGTTTTTAATTCCTCAGGTGAAATTGAATTTTTAAGTTTACTTATTTCAGCAAGAATTTTGTCAGCTTCTTCACTTTCAGGATCTTTTGTCAAAATTGTTTCGAGACGCTGGTATAAAATCAAATACTTCAAAAGTTCACCAACATCCTCTTTTAAAGGATAGATACTGGATTGAATGAAATTGACCGGATTATTAATCTCGTGTGCAATTCCGGCTACCAATGTACCCAAAGACGCCATTTTTTCTGACTGGATGAGTTGAGTCTGAGACTGTTTAAGCTGTTCATAACTTGTAGCTAGCTCAGAGGTTTTCTCAAAAACCAGCTTTTCAAGCAGGATTTTTTCTTTCTGGGTTTTGGTAATCCGCCATTGGATGAAAAGGAAAATACTAAGAAGTAAAACGATCAGATAAACCGATCTTGCCCACCAGGTTGAGTACCAGGCCGGCAGGATTATAAATCCGGTTGAGGCAGATTCTGAGATAAGGCCATAAACATTTTTACTTCTGACCTGAAACTGGTACTCACCAGCCGGCAGATTGGTAAATTCCTTAACGGTTTCAGATGTCCATACACTCCACTGATTACTAAATCCCAACAGCCGATATTGAAACTCAGTTTTGCCGTCGCCATCAAATGTTGCAGAGGAGAAATGAAATTGCAGATTTCGTTGTGACCAGGGCAAAACAGGCCAACCGCTTACAGTTGAATCTGCAAGTGCAACCAAACCACTGTCAGATTTTACTTCTTTGATGTGTGTAAAAAAACTGGCTGAAATATTTTTTTCAATTGCCGAACTATAACTGAAAATCCCGTTATCACCGCCAAACCAGGTCACGCCAGGATCTGATTCGGCAATAGACCAAATTCCGCCCAATGGTAATCGGTTAAAGGGAGCCGCCTGATATCTGTAAGTTCCTGATTTAGAGAATGTTACCAGAAAAACCTGTGAAGAATTGGTAACCCAAAGTGTTGAATCATTTCTTTGTCTGATAATACTTGAGGCATCAATCAGTTCATTGGGGAAACCGGGTACCAATGAAAAAGGGCTTTGGTCATCTGGTTTTTGATAAAGACCAGAAACAGTAGAAATTACAAGTTTTCTTCTGAATTCAGAAGTAAAATTTTCGGCAGGGGGTAACCCATCCGCTTTATCAAAATGAGTGACTTCAGGGTTAAGCCAATTATCCTTTTCAAATGTGAACCTGTTAACACCTTCATAAAAACTTCCTGACCAGATTCGGCCAGATTCATCTTCATTTAGGGAATAAATGCCGATTTTACTGTTATTTACCCTTCCAATTTGCCTGATCTTGTTTTTTTCCATCTGATAAACAAAAAGTCCATCAGGTGAACCTGAAAAAAGTATGCCGGGAAAACGTTTTGAAACCAGTAAGGTTGATTGATTGGCACTTACGATTTTATTGAGTTTTCCGTTTACCAATTGGAAGAGGCCATCACTTGAGGCGATAAGAATAGTATTTCCTGTTTGTTCAAGATGCCAAACTTCACCTGAAAGGTCAGGTACCTGCTTAAACTCCAGATCTGTTTCTGAATTTGCAGAAGATCCGTTTGGCTCACGAAGTTCTGCGGTAAAAAGTCCGAACATGGTGCCGGCGTAAAGAACATCACGGGTGACAAGAATAGAAAGGACAATTCCCTTTATGCCGTTATTTTTCGAATAGTAACCCCATGGGGACGGATATTCCACACGTGAAATTCCTTGTTCACCAGTTACCCATAACCCGTTTTCATGGTCTGATGTAACAGAATAAACAATATTTGAAGGCAATCCCTGTTTTTCTGAAAGAACAAAAACAATATTTCCTTCCTGATCGATGATCAGAACACCACCACGAATGGTTGGAATTGCAATATTCCCATTGCTGAGCAAGACCGGCTGAATGTAAGATTTGAATTTTTTCAGATAAGCAGAGGCTGGAGAATCTAAAAAAACCGGAATGTTATTCTTGAACTCAAAAAGCCCTTTGCTTTCTGAAATAAAAATGGTTCTGCCAGTTTTTGTTTTAAATCCAAACGGAATTTCTTCTTTCATGAAAACGGAGTGATCACTTATTCGCTTAACAATTTCCCCGGTTACTTGTAATAATCCAACTTCGTGTTCAAGAAGAAAGAGCGTATTTTCAACAGTAAAAAGGTTAGAAAAAACCTTTTTTTGGGGTTTGATTACCGTAATTGTTGAATAATCATACACGTATAACGCTTTGGCTGTCAGGAAGTAAATCCGGTTATCAAAACTTATTGTTTTCCAGACTTCATTAAATGAGCGGGCAGAATCAGGAAGCAGAGAAAGAAGACTATGAAAAGAAAGTTTTCCATTTTTATCTGTTTCGAGAAAACCCAGATCACTTGTTCCTCCAACATAGACCTGCCTGTCACTGCCAATTGCGAGTGATCTGACTACGCCATTTTGGGGTGTATCAATAAATGTCCAGTTTTTCCCGTCAAACTCAAGCACACCGCCACGGTTATTGCCAAAATACATCATGCCGTTCGGAGCCTGAACCGAGCAATAGGTTTGAGGATCAGCCTTATAATCTGAAGGACGGAAAATATGGATAAAAGGGGAGGAGAAGACCGGATGAAATCCGGAAAGCAGGAATAAAATCAGAAACAATCTGGCTTTTTTAAGCGTTCGGATAATGATCATAGACTGAAGTTAAGAAAAAACATGCGGTGTTCCAATTTTTTGATGGGTTCAGAGCATGAAGGGATTTATGCCAATGAAAGCAAAAAAAAAAGTCCGTATAAAACGGACTTTTTAAAATGAAAACCAGGAACCGGTTTATTCGGCAATTTTTGCACTGAAAAGAGCAATAAATTTATCTGCTTCTTTGCCATAAGAACTGTCTTTATACTTTTCTTTTAGGTCAGTTAAAGTAGAGACTGCATTTTTGAAATTTCCGGCTTCAGCATAATTTAAAGCGGCAAGGTGTAAAAACCTTGGTGATAAAGCCTTGTTATCTGCCTGATCTGCAGCTTTAATATAAAGGCCCGCGGCAGCTTCAAAATCTTTTTTCTGTTCTTTTACAGCGGCAAGACCAGAATAAGCGGCACTTTGAAGTGTAGGATCATCAGAGCTGATTGCATCATAATACTTTTCAGCCTCATCATAATTTTTCAGATCATAAGAAAATTTTGCAGTATATAATTCGGCAACAGTTCCGCTTGGGGTTGAGCCAAAATCATCTGCAATGGCTTTCAGACCAATAACACCGGTCTTTGTTTCTCCGTTAAGAGCCAGATCAATCTGATTTGATTCTACAAACGGATACACTTTTGAAAGCAAATCAGCAGCTTCTTTTTCATTGCTGCTCTTTAAAAACAGATAGGCAGCAGTGCCGGCAACAATAACCAGAAATGCTACACCGGCAATCAGGATTTGTTTTTGAAATTTATAATAATAAGCAAGGACTTCAGTGTAAGCAGTGACCAATTGGTCTTCTTTGATTTCCTTGTGTGATACTTTGACAGGTTTTTTTGATTTCAGCATGTCGTTTTACTAAACTCCGATAACAGAAGTGGCTTAATTTTTAGGGTAAATACTAATTTAATAAAAAAATTGACCAGTTGCACCTGAAAAGGTATTTTTCATCAACATTGCTATCGTCATAGGGCCTACACCACCTGGAACAGGGGTTATTGCCTTGCATTTTGGTGCACAACTCTCAAAATGTGCGTCACCAACCAAGCGATATCCCGATTTTGCAGAAGAATCAGGGATTCTGTTGATACCAACATCAATTAAAACACAACCATCTTTAATCATATCACCGGTGATGGCATTTGGTTTACCTGCTGCAGCAATCACAATGTCAGCTTCACGGGTAAATTTGGCGATATCAGGTGTGCCGGTATGGCAAACAGTTACGGTTGCATTGGCTAGTTTTGATTTTTGAACGAGCAGATTGGCAATCGGTTTACCTACAATATTGCTTCTTCCGACTACAACAACATGTTTTCCGTCAGGCAGATTTCCTGATCTTTCAAGCAAAACCATAATTCCGGCCGGCGTACAGGGAACAAAGCCCGGTTCACCAATGACCAATTTCCCAACATTTACCGGATGAAATCCGTCTACATCTTTTCTGTAATCAATGGCTTCAATAACCTTTTTTTCGGAAATGTGTTTTGGAAGTGGCATCTGAACCAGAATGCCATGAATATCTGTCCGATGGTTGAGAAGTGAAATCCGTTCAAGAAGAAACTCTTCAGTAATCGTTTCAGGATAACGTTCTGAAACACTCAGGAAACCAAGTTCTTCACAGGCTTTGATTTTGGAGCCCACATAAGCCTGGGAAGCTGGGTTTTCACCAACTAAGATTACTGCAAGTCCGGGAACCGGTTTCCCGGAAAAAATCAGTTTATCAACCTCAATTTTGAGTTCCTGTCTGATTTGCAGGGCAATGGCTTTTCCGTCAATTAACTGAGTCATTTGTCGAATTCCGGGAAAAAGAGTCTTTGGATGTTTTTTGCTTTTCCGGTGGCAAGTTCCACCTTAACGATAACAGAGGCGAAGTGATTGTCTTCTGTTGCAGATTCATATTTGGATGGCGTTCCAAGAACGAAACGTTTCATGGCAGCTTCTTTTTTCATGCCGATTACTGAATCGTAGGCGCCGGTCATGCCAACATCTGAAATGTAGGCAGTTCCTTCAGAAAGAATCCGTTCATCAGCAGTTGGCGTATGGGTATGGGTTCCAAGAACTGCAGAAACTTTTCCGTTGAGATACCAGCCCATTGCGACTTTTTCAGCAGATGCATCCGCATGAAAATCGACGAATAAAACCTGTGATTCCTGCTTTATTTTATCAATAATCCAATCAGAGGTTCTGAACGGACAGTCGATCGGATACATAAAAGTTCTGCCCTGAAGATTGAGAACACCGATTTTACCTTTTCCGTTGGGAATATCATAAACGCCATAGCCATAACCCGGATTTCCTTTCGGATAGTTCAGCGGGCGTAGCAATCGTTTATCTGTTGCCATGTAAGGGAAAATCTTATGCTTATCGAAGGAATGGTTTCCACCAGTGATTACGTTAACGCCTGCACCATAAAGACGTTTGATCATTTCTTCATTCAAGCCACGTCCTTCGTGAAGGTTTTCACCATTGGCAATCACAAAATCCAGTTCGTATTTCTGGATGAAAGAAGGCAGCATTTTCTCGACAATGTTCAGTCCGGAATCTGAAATAACATCGCCAATCATCATTACATTTATCGTTGTACTCAAGTCCGGACTCACTTTCTATTACAAATTTTAAGATTTAAACAACTCGTCAAGTGAAAGCGGACGGGAATTTTCCCATTGCCTGTCGAATTCAGCTTTGAGCTGATTGACCACTTTTTCATCATGAATTTCAAATGCTGCCTGCGGGGTATCACCGTGAATCAGCGGATAAACGTACATAATCGCCACAGAAAATCCGTCACGGGTTCCGAGAAAAAACATATTCACCGGAACGTAACTTTCATCTGCAACCCGAACCTGCATTTTTTCACGGATGATGGTTTCAGAAGTTGACGATTTAAGTTTATTTGTGAAAACAGTGAGCCGTTCCATCCGGCGGCGATATTGAAGAATCTGCTCGTCCGTTTTTCCTTCAAATACCAGAATTCTGACTTTCCGGATGCCGGTATCTTTGAAAATATCAACAAAATTGGGGAGTAAATCCTCATAGGCCAGGGTAAACGGTGCATTGAAGAAGGAAAATTCATTGCGAAAACCTGACCAAAGCGCAATATTTCTTGGGTTATCCTCAATCCGGATTCTGGGTTTCAATACTTTAGGTTCCAGGAAATAAGAATCAAGACGATCACGATTTGACTTGAGGATACTTTCAATTGCATCCATCCGGCTTGAAACCTGCCAGTTTTGGGCAACCATGTAAAAAACGAAGAGACATACAATCAGGAAAAGCATGGGAAGCAGAGCAGTTTCAGGCAAAATTCCCAAAGCATTGAGAATCAAAGCCGCGATGGCGCCGATGCCCCAGATCAAAGTTGAAAGATGAGTGATAAGCTTACGCATATTGCCTGAACTCCAGGTCAGGAAGCAGGAATACCAGAACGGGAAAACCGGATTTTATCACCCGGCTGAATGTTATGTCTGTCTGAAAATCCGCCAACAACTTCAAGAACGTAAAGTGCAGAACCTTCAGACGGATATTTTCCTTCTGAGAAAGGTTGGGTGTACTTCTGAATGGAGACCACTTCCAAAGCTCTGTTGATAAAAATCATGTCAAGGGTAAGGTGAGTGTTTTTCATCCAGAAGGTTTGCGGACTTTCATAGTCAAAAATGAAAAGCATGCCTTCTGTTTCAGCCATGTGCTTCCGGTACATAAGTCCCTGCATCCGGCTCTGATCATTATCGGCAATTTCAATTTCAATTTTTAAATGGGAACTGTCGTTTTTGATAAAGGACAATTCGCCGTCTTTTCTGAATTTAATGGCATCTTCAGTTACCTGCTGATGGGGAACAGATGATCCCGGTTTCAGAAAATAACTGATGCCGTAGGTCAATCCGATTGCTGCAATCAGAATGACAATAATTAATTTTGTTGTGATTTTTTTCATATTTTCAATGTTTGCTAAACAGTCTGCAAAAATACAGAAGCCAGTTGTTGAATCATAACCCAAACGTCTGAAAGTTGTAAATTGAACCGAGTTACACCCTTTATAAGGATTTGCCGGCCAGGAAACAGTCTGCTGACGTTTGTTGCTGTCTGTACAGCCTGGATCGTTGCAGGGGGCACTTTGATTCCTTTTGATTCTGTTTTGCTTTTTGGAGCACTTGCAGCGGCCTTAACTGCTGCCGCCGGGAATGTGATCAATGACATTTTTGATTTGGAACCAGACCGGATTAACCGGCCAGACCGGATTCTTCCTTCCGGGAAGTTAATAGTTTCAACTGCAATGGGGCTTTATGGTGGCTTGATTATTTCATCGCTGATAATTGGGTTTTTCTTTCTATCAAAGGAAAGCAACCTGATCATTTTGTTAACCCATCTCTCACTTTTTTTCTACTCCCGTTTACTCAAACGTCTACCACTTTACGGCAATCTTCTCATTTCCTTTTTGATGGGATTGACGTTTATTTACGGATCGGTACTGCTCGGAAATCCAATTGCCGGTTTGGTTCCTGCCGGATTTGCTTTTCTTTTTACCTTTGCAAGGGAGCTAGTGAAAGACCTTGAGGATATTGAAGGTGACCAAACTGCACAGATGAAAACCTTTCCGGTTGTCTACGGAATCCAATCTGCAAAACATTTATCTATTTCTGTTATCTGGATGACTGTCTTGTTATTACCAGTTCCGACATTAAGTAATTATTATGGCTCATTTTACCTGATTGTGGTTATTGGGTTTGTTGGAATTCCAGCCATCGTTCTTTCAGTTTATCTTTTTCTTGCCAAATCCAAACGGGATTTTTCTTTAATCTCACTCGTCCTTAAAATTTTGATTTTACCGTCTCTGCTAGCTATTTCGCTCGATCGGTATATAACTCTATGACCCACAAAACCGCCGTAACGTTTTTAACCATTCAAACTTTTGTTGTAAGTCTGGGTTATATTTTGACAAAAGCAATTGGTTTTGATATGGATCCGTTTTCCATATTATTTTTCCGTGCTTTTATAACAGGTCTTGTTTCTTTTCTGTTGATTCAAATCTTGTACAAAACTGAAGCCAGTGAAATAAACGAAAGCAAGGCTTTGTGGAAGTTGTCTTTTCTGGCAGTTCCGCTGAATCAAAGTTGCTTTTTAATCGGGATTCATTACACCTCAACCGGTGAAGCTGCCGTCATTTATGCCCTTGTTCCTGTGATCACTTATCTGATTTCACTTTTCAGGAAGGAAGAGTTTTTTGAGTTTAAAAGGATGTCAGGGGTTTTGATAGCTTTTATCGGAGTTCTGATCATTTTACTCAGTACGCATACTGCTTTTTCAGCCGGACATCTCTGGGGAAATTTAACCATTCTGGCTGGTGCTGTTACCTGGGCCTTTTACACCGTTGAAAGCCGCCGGTTCAGCATTCGGTATAATCCGTTTGTTTTTTCTCTCAAAATGCTGACTCATGGGGCGGTCTGGAGTTTCCCGCTGATTATCTGGGTTGTATTCAACGGGATTCCGTTATCAGCCAAACCTGAAGTCTGGGGAGTTATCGGTTATCTTGCCATTTTCGGAACCATTGTGAGTTACGCACTTTGGGTAACCGGTCTTAAAGTTCTTGAACCCAGCCGTGTGGCGATTTTCACAAACGGGCAGCCGATCATGACCACAATTTTGAGTTATTTCATTCTCAGTCAAGCCATTACGTTACCGTTTCTGGCAGGTGGAGTTCTGGTTATTTCAGGAGTTCTGATCACACAATATGCAGGTCTCTGGAAGTTTGCAAAAACGAAAATCAACTGAGAAATCGGTGTTTTTAAATAGAAATCTGTTGGATAATTTTCACCTGATCGGTCATGTCCTATCTGTCACAGTTTGGTTTTAACTGTCCCATTTATTTTCCCCTTACCGATTCCGTTTAGAAAATCACCTTTTGCTTGTTATTTTTGTAAGAAAAACAGGGCAACTCCATGAACTTACATCAGGACGGACCCGGATCATCCCGGAAAAGAAAAGGCGACTCGCCCCGGAAAAAAGAATTCGACGAAATGAAAGCCCTCCTTTTTGAGGTCGGGGTTCTTAATTTTGATTCCGAAAATCTGGATGACATGCTCGAGTTTTACACCGAAAACGATTATGATGATGAAGCCCTTGAAATCATCAATTTTGTTCTTGAAGCTTCACCCCACAATTCAGATTTCTGGTTTAGAAAAGGCGTTCTTCTTACTGAAAACCAATATTGGGAAGATGCCTTTAATTGTTTCCAGACCGCACTGACCTATAATCCAACCGATTCTGAAGTCCATTTATTCCGTGGCGTTTGTCTTGATAATATGGGTAGTTTTGAAGAAGCCATCCAGTCTTTTGAACAGGCACTTTCTATGGATCCGGCAAATCCTGACATCCATTACAATCTGGGTGTTTCGTATGAAAAACTGGAAGAATACGGCGAAGCCATTGAAAATTTCAAAACGGCTTTAGTCTTAAACCCCATGCATCGTGATGCCGCTTTTGAGCTGGGTTATTGCTACGATATGATTGGTGAATCAGAAAAATCTATCGAATATTACGAAAAACAACTGGATTCAGATCCGTACAATTTTAACGCCTGGTACAATCTGGGTGTGGCTTTATCAAAACAGGAAGCGTTTGAGCGGGCTCTTCATGCGTTTGATATGTCATTGGCTATCAATGAGAAATTTGGTCCGTCACAGTTTAACAAAGCGAATACACTGGTTCGTATGGGAAAATTTGTTCAGGCCATCGCTGAATATGAAGATTATCTCCGTAACGAACCCAATGATAATGCTGCAAGAGAGAATATTGCCAATGCTTTTCTGGAAATCGAAAAGTATTCAAAAGCCATTCCGTACTTAAAGGAAGTGGTCTCAGATGAACCTGAAAACGCCGATGCCTGGTATGCATTGGGTTGTGCTTACGATGGAAATGAACGGTTTATCGAAGCATTAACAGCCTTTCAGATGGCCGTCAGGTTCGAAAGTGAAAACTCAGAATATTTATACGCTGTAGCCGACACATTATATAATCTTGGTAGGCCTGAAGAGTCCCTTCCGGTATATAAAAAAGTAGTTTCCCTGGATTCTGCCAATCATTTGGCCTGGTTTGATCTGGCTGAAACCGCATTTGAACTCAATTTATTCAGGGAAGCCGAAAAAGCCATTTCTCTGGCCGTTCTGCAAAGCGGAAATAATTACGACTATCGGATTCTTGCTTCACAGATTTATTTTGCCGTTGAAAAAGAAAAAGATGCCTGGATTCATTTGAAAGCAGCGTTTAAAATTGATCCATCAAAAATCCAGACCATTCTTGATCAGATGCCTGATATTCAGGATAATTTTTTCAAAGATTTGAAGTAACCCAGATGGTTATTTCCGGGTCTGAATTCCTTGAACTTGCCTCAAAGGATACAAACACGTCCTTTCTTGGTGTAATTGGGAATCCAATTTCTCATTCCCGTTCACCCAAACTCCATTCCTTCATTTATTCTGCACTCGGTATCAAAGCCAGGTATTTTGCACTTTCTTTCGAAACAGACCTGAATCTTTCTGATTTTCTGGATGAATGTGAAAAACATCCAAACATTCCGGGATTTAATATCACCATTCCTTTTAAAGAAACGGTATTCAGAAAATTCCGCCCGGAAAAATTGCTTCAAATTGGCTCTGTGAATACTCTGATTTCCCGTTCAGGACAATTTTTTGGGGAAAATACTGATTGGGTTGGCTTTGTAGATCCGATCAGAAAAGAAAACCTAAACTCAGCTCTTATTCTAGGTTGGGGTGGTGCAGCCAAAGGTGTTGTTTTTGGACTCAGAACCGTCTGGCCAAACTGTAAAATCACCATTGTAAGCAGAAAAAAACATGAAGAACTTGACGGGATTAATTGGATTATTTCAGATTATTCCGTGTTGCCTGAGTCACTTCCGCCAACAGATATCATAATCAATACAACACCACTCGGAATGACCGGGAAAACTGAGAACTTTTCGGACGTATTTCTGAAATTACTGCCTGAAACAAACTTTGCTTATGATATTATTTACACACCTGCAGAAACCCGTTTTTTATCTTTCTTCAATGAAAAATCAATCAAGACACAAAATGGTTTAGATATGTTTATTGGCCAGGCTCTTGCCTCGCACGAACAGTGGTTCGGGAAACTTGATGGTCAAACGAAAATGGATTTGACTCTTTCACTTGCTCAATTCCTTCAGTCATGACGACTCTCCTTTGCCTTTGTCTTTTTCTTCAAAGCCAGACACTAAATTTGTTTGGACTTCAAGTTCCGGTTAATCCTGTTCACATTGAATGGGCAAAATCAGAAAAGAAAATAGATTTGCTTGATAATCAGTTTGAATGGGTTGCCGAAGACCTGGTTTCAGAATCTCTTAATTGGAAGACCTTAACGGATTGGCAAAAAATCAGGCTTTCAATTGCTTATTCTGGGGTATTATTCCCCAACCAGGACTCTAAATCAAGTAAATTAACCTATTTTATCTGGAAAAAATGGGGTTTTGATACGGAGTGGGTGAAAACAGATTCTGGGTTAAGAGTTCCGCTTATTGCCATTCACCAGCAACTATTCGGACTTCAATTCTACCGAATTTCAGGGAAAAAATTCTATGACGTTTTAAAACTGACCCAGACAGAAAAGCTAAACGGGAAAATTAAAATCACGCTTGAAGAAACAGAATCTGAAGAGGATTCCGGTTTAAAACCTGCTTTTATCGATTTGTCACAACTTCCCGTTATTTCAGAATCAAAATCTGAAAAGAAACTGGACTGGATTTTCAAAGAGAAAACCTACTCTTTAACGGTAGAAATTAACCGGAATCTGGCTGATTATTATCTGAGTTTACCCAATATCCGGTTTCAGGACGCCTTGTTATACCGGTTTTCACCTGGCCTGCTGCGCTCTTTGGTTATTCCACTAAAAGCCCTGATGAAAGAAAATGGGTTAACTGAACACGAAAAAGTGGAATGCATCAGGCAAATGCTACTGCAATGTTTTCCTTACATTGACGATCAGGTTTTGTTTGGATATGAGCATCTTCAGTTTCCCGAAGAAATTTTGCTTTCTGATGGGTGTGATTGTGAAGACCGGTCGGTTTTCATGTTCAAACTTGTTGAACAATTGACTACCTTAAAACCCTTGCTGGCAGACTTTCCTGAACATGTCAGTTTACTGATTACTGCTCCGGAAGGTTGGCAGGGTGAAGTGTATGAGTTTGACTCAAGATATTTTGTTTACTGCGACCCAACCTATTTTAATGCACCGTTTGGTGAAACACCGGCCGAAATCAAAGAATTAATCCCGGAAATCATTGATTATGACGAAAAATAAAAGCTTTATCGAAATTCAATTTAACTCACCTTTTAAAATAAAGGCGGCCGTTTCAACCCGTATGGGTGGCGAAAGCGGAGGTCCATACTCCTCTTTCAATCTGGGGAAAAGTTCGGGTGACGATCTTATTCCTGTAAATAAAAACAGGGAAGCTTATGCCAGTTGGTATGGTGCAAATCCCGGAAAAATGGTTTTCGCTTTTCAATGCCATGGCAGTCAGATTGAAACTGTTGGTTCACCGGGTGAGTTTACTGATGTCGATGGTTTTATGACTCAAACACCCGGTTTACTGTTAAATGTTTCAATTGCCGATTGCTTTCCGGTTTGGTTTCATGATTCTGTTACGGGATGGATTGGATTGACTCATTGCGGATGGCGGGGAATTGCAAAAGGAATCCATAAAATCCAGGTTCAAAAGTTGATTGAAACCGGCAGTAAAATTGAAAATATCCAGGTTGTTATCGGACCCGGCATCCGTTTATGCCACTTTGAAGTGGGTGGTGAAGTTGCAGAATGTTTTCCACTGAAATTCATCCGTGAAAGTGAAACGATTGGTAAGTTTTTTGTGGATTTACCCGGCATTATCCGTCAGGATTTTCTTGATCTTGGGATCTGGCAAAAAAATATTGAAGATATGGATCGGTGCACCTACTGTGAACCCGACGTTTTTTATTCCTATCGCCGGGATGGCGGGGTTACCGGCAGAATGATGGCCGGAATTATGAAAATACAGTAAATACGAAATACAATAACTACCAAATTCTTTAACCACGAAACACACGAAAATCACGAAAAAATACGGTTTTTATTTAAATACAAATGGGTTTATATCCTCGCCCCTTTGTTCATTTAGATGTCATTCCCGTCCCGCAAGCGGGAGGAATTCATTCCTCCGTTCAGGTAATTAATACTGGATTCCCGCCTTCGCGGGAATGACAGCCAAATTCGTGTGTTTCGTGGTGAAACTTCCCTCAGATTCTTTCCAGTCTTGCCGTAAAGTGTCTTAAAACGGGAGCTTCATAGACAATTTTCAATCCCCGTACTGAATCACGGTGAGTAAACAACTCTATCAATCCTTCCGCCACATAATTCATGTGCATGGTTGTATAAACCCGTCTTGGAATTGCCAGCCGAACCAAATCCAATCTTGGCAAAATTTCTTTTCCCGTTGCTTCATCCTTCTTTCCGAACATGAGCGAACCGACTTCCACACCACGGATTCCAAACTGTTTATAAAGTTCAACAACGAGAGCCTGACCAGGAAATTCTTCTGGTTTGATGTTTGGGTAAAACTTTCTGGCATCAATGTAAACGGCATGTCCGCCAGCAGGACGAATGACCGAAATGCCTGCACCGGTCAGTAAAT
Source organism: Bacteroidota bacterium (assembly GCA_020161835.1). GTDB lineage: Bacteria > Bacteroidota > JABWAT01 > JABWAT01 > JABWAT01 > JAFLBE01. The sequence goes on from JAIUNL010000008.1 coordinate 111,115, forward strand.
CAGCCAGATATTTCACCTGATTGGTCCGGTAGGCCAGATAATTTTCATCCAAAGCTTCCATGATCCCGATTGAAATGGCTTCAAGATCACGGCCGGCAAGTCCGCCATAAGTAGGGAAACCTTCGATCAGAATCAGATAATTGGTAATTCTTCGTGAAAGTTCAGTATCATTCAGGGCAAGAAATCCGCCAATGTTCACCAATCCATCTTTCTTTGCACTCATGGTACAGCCATCGGCATAAGAAAACATTTCATTGGCAATTTCCATGATGGATTTGTTTTCGTATCCCTTTTCACGGGTCTTGATGAAATAGGCATTTTCAGCAAACCGGCAGGCATCAAGAAACAGGGGAATGCCAACTGATTTCAGAAGGGAACTTACCGACCTGATATTTTCCATCGAAACCGGCTGTCCGCCACCCGAGTTATTGGTGATGGTCAGCATGCAAACCGGAATTCGTTCCTTTCCATATTGTGTGATAACGGCTTCCAGTTTTTTCAAATCCATATTGCCTTTGAACGGAAGTTCAAGTTCAGGCTGATAAGCTTCATCTATCACCAGATCAAGTGCCGTTCCTTTGTGGAATTCAATGTTTGCCCGTGTGGTATCAAAATGGCTGTTGCTCGGGATGACGGTATTTTCATTGGCTATCAGGCTGAAAAGCAGGTTTTCGGCAACCCGGCCCTGGTGTGTGGGAATCACATGTTTAAAGCCGGTAATACTTTTGATGGTTTCTTCAAATCGGTAGAAACTCCGGCTGCCTGCATAAGCTTCGTCACCCGTCATCATCCCGGCCCATTGCCGGTCACTCATTGCGCTGGTTCCTGAATCGGTGAGTAAATCAACAAAAATGGTATCGGCAGGGATAGAGAACAGATTATTTCCGGCTTCTTCCAGAAATTTAACCCGTTCTTCAAGGGTTGTCATTTTAATCGATTCAACTACTTTTATTTTAAACGGTTCGGCTGGGAAACGCATAGCAGATTTTCCTTTTCCTTGGTCATGGTTTGGTCTGCCCAAAGGTAGGAAAGTTGAGGTTGATTTGAAACTGGAATTTTCTGACTATTTCAAAACCACCATTTTTCGGGTAAAGGTTCGCTTTAGACCGGTGATCTGAACAAAATAAATACCGGAAGATAAGTTTTCTGTGGAAAGAGTTACGGTTTTCACTTCACCTGATTTTAAATTTTCCAACCCGAAATCTGAAACCAATTGTCCTGCCAGAGTAAATATTTCAACTTTAACAGTTTGATTTTGATCTGCTGTGAGTTGGAATGAGGATTCAGGATTAGCCGGATTTGGATAAAGTTCAGAAACGGCGAAACTTTCCGGTTGACTGCCAGCATCAGTTGTAAGTGACAATAGACCTCCGGGAGTTCGGGTACCATCAAGATCAACTCCTGAAATCCTGAAAAAATACTCTTTTTCTTTTTGCGGATGAAACGGGATAGAAACTGCGTACCTGTTTTCTGATTCCGGAGAAAATCTCATTTCTTGTCGGGTTTGCCAGGATGCCAGTAAATTCCACTGATTTTGACTGGATAAAATTTCGATATCGTATCCAGCCAGATTCAGTTCGTGAGCTGTTCTCCAGTTAAAAATCAGATTTCCGTTAATAAATTGCCCGGTAAAACTCAGAATGGATACGGGTAAGGGTGTTGAAGGAACCAGTAACGGTGCAATGGCCTCGAAACTGTTCAATTTTCCATATCCCCAGGAGTCATTTGGAACTGAACCGGTTGCTCCGTCAACATTAGCTCCATTTTGCAATAGATCTTTTATTTGGGTAGGAGTCAGCGATGAATCGGCATCAAGAAGCAAGGCAATGGCCCCCGCCAGATGTGGCGCTGAAGCTGATGTTCCGCCGAAAACGCCAAATGCGGTTGTCACATTTGATGGAGCAGAAAGTTCAGGTTTCAACCGTCCATCACGGGTAGGCCCGATACTTGAACCCGATTGTCGTGATCCGGTTGAGATTTCATACGCCCCGGCAGTTACTGCCTGAACAGCAGTTCCGGGCATGGTAATCACTTTTTGACTGTTAACATGATCCTGAAACGAACCTGGTACCGAACTGATATTAATCCATCCATCAAAAGAAGAACCAGAAATATTCCGTTTTGAGAAGTGAACAGCCTTCCATTGACCGGTTTTTACTTTCCGGTTATTAAAATTGATGAGTTCCCAGTCAATTAAATTCCGTTGACTGATGGCATCAAAATTATTTCCGACATACAAAAATCCATCCGGAGTTGAAAGGGTATCAAAGCTCGCTTTCAGTGAAAACGGACCGTAAACAGTTCCCGTTGGGCCAATCAATGAAAAATCAAGACTGTCACCTGACAGATACCAGGAGTTCACACTGAAACTCTGATTATTTCCGTTCGGATTTGAGGAAATGGTAAAACGAAGGGTATCAGTAAAACCAGTTGCCGGGAGGTTTCCTGAAATGTGAATATTTTGTCCTCCACTGTTTCCGGCGGCAATTGCAAAAATGGATCCGGGTCCGGAAAGGGAATCGATGGCAATTTCGTGAATTTTGGTTCCATCGTGCGGACCAAACTGGCTGCCCAGACTATAACTGATCACAACAGGTTTCCCGAGTGATTTCGCCTTTTTCTGAATATAATTAAAGGCATCAATGGTATTTGCCAGTGTTGACCCTGATTTTCTGACAACAAGGATGATATCCGCTTCGGGAGCCATTCCCTTTTTTCCGGATGATGAACCATCAGAGCAAGCAATGGAGAGGCAATTGGAGCCGTGTGAATTTGTAGGTACTCCGGTAACCTGACTGGCATTAATGTGTGCATTTGTCCATTCTGTACCATAAGAATACGACGGTATCACCGGATATTTTGATGCGGTATTGGTGCCCTGATTCCAGATAAAAAGTACCCGGGAAGACCCATCCGGATTCTGAAAATCTCCGTGATTAAAAGTAAACCCGTCATCCACAATTCCAATAATCACCTTTTTTCCGGTATATCCCAGAGTATGAACCGTATCTGTCCAGGTACCTCTGAATGTGGATCCGTTCATTTGTTTTGAAAGGCTCACGTTCATCAACGGCATATCACCCGGTTCTGATTCGATTGTTTTAATGAAAGGAAGAGATGCAATTCTGGTCAGGGCAGATTTTGAGCAGGTAATAGTGACCAGATTTCCAAAAATTGAACCAATCTGAGCACCGGCTGATTCAAGTTCAGTTCGAAACTGAAAAGATGAAACTTGATCTGATAGTTTCAATAAATACTGAGACTCTTGCACTGTTTTCGGATCGTTTTTTGCCAAAACGGATCGGGAAAAAGTCAGTTCTTTTTTAAGATGGATACCTGCCTTTTCCAAAATCTGAGACTGAGCCTGGAGGCAGTAAAGGAGTGAAAATAGAGTAATTATGAATTTCATTGTACAAATATGCAAAATCACGTTTTAAAATGTTGTGATGGGAGTGGGACGGGTTGCCAAATCAGCCCCAATTCGTTAACTTCAATTTATGAAGAAAATGAAAAGAAGACTTCCGGCATCTGAAAGTTACATCGGAACGGATTATGAACTCACAAGAGGCCATCCGATGCCATTTGGTGCTTCACTTTGGCGGGGCGGAATAAATTTTTCTATTTATTCAAAACATGCTACCAGCGTAAATCTCGTACTCATTAGCCCGATTACTTCTGAAATCGTTTATGAATGGCCATTAGAAAAAGCCTACAACAAAACCGGTGATATCTGGCACTGTTTCTTGAAAGATCTTGACCAGACTTTGTGTTATGGCTGGAGAATGGACAGAGAGCCCAATATGCGGCCCCATATTCACCGGTATAACAGTCAGGTCGTTTTGATTGACCCTTATGCAAAGGCCTTAACCGGTGGCCACGTTTGGAATAAATCAGTTCACAAAGAACGATTCTCTGCAATCATAAATGATGAGTTTGACTGGCAAAATGACAAGCCACTGAATATTCATCTGCTCGACTCGGTAATTTATGAAATGCATCTTCGCGGATTTACTGCCCATCCTTCATCAGGTGTAACCAATCGTGGCACTTTTAAAGCTTTGGTTCAGAAAATCCCTTATCTGAAAGATTTGGGTGTAACTGCCGTTGAATTGTTGCCTGTAAACGAATTTGAAGAAATGGAAGGATCAGACAGGCAGAATCCGGTTACCGGTGAACCGCTGATGAATTTCTGGGGATACAACCCAATTTCTTTTTTTGCACCAAAAGCATCTTATGCCGCATCAGGAGCAAGTGGTGCACAGGTCACTGAGTTTAAAGAAATGGTTCGTGCTTTTCATGCGGCCGGCATTGAAATTATTCTGGATGTTGTTTTTAACCACACCGCTGAAGGAAATGAAAACGGATTTACCCAGAGTTTCAGGGGCATTGACAACCAAACCTATTATATAATTGACCCCATTACCGGTAAATATCACAATTATTCAGGTTGCGGTAACACAATAAACTGTAACCATCCGTTTGTCAGAGATTTCTTTATTGATTGTCTGAAATATTGGGTTACCGAAATGAAAGTAGACGGTTTCCGGTTTGATCTTGCCAGTATTCTGGGCCGTGATCAGGACGGAACTGTATTGAACAATCCGCCATTACTTGAAAGAATTGCTGCTGACCCCGTTTTATCAAACACTAAAATTATTGCTGAAGCCTGGGATGCTGCAGGTTTGTACCAGGTTGGATCGTTTCCTCATTGGCAAAGATGGGCAGAATGGAATGGTAAATTCCGGGATGATGTAAGAAAGTTTATAAAAGGGGATCCCGGTTTGGCCGGAACCATGGCAAAACGTCTTACAGGCAGTGCCGATCTTTATGAAAAATCTTCACGGGCACCCTACGACAGTATCAATTTTGTAACCTGTCATGACGGTTTTACTTTGATGGATTTGGTTTCATTCAATGTGAAACAAAATGAAACCAATGGTGAAAACCAACTGGATGGAACTCAAGATAATTATAGTTGGAATTGTGGGTTTGAAGGCCCAACTGATGATGAGGAAATTAACACCTTAAGAACGAGACAGGTTAAAAATTTTGCTGCAATCCTTCTGACCTCATTCGGTGTGCCAATGATTCTTGCCGGAGATGAACTTGGTCGAACACAAAGAGGCAACAATAACGCCTATTGCCATGATAACGATATTTCGTGGGTAAACTGGTCAAATCTAAAAAAATACAGTGACCTGCACCGCTTTTTCAAACTCATGATTGCATTCAGAAAAGCAAACCCCATTCTGAAGCGTGAGAAATTCAGTGATTTTGATCTCAATTGGCACGGGTTTAAATTGTTTGAACCCGACTGGTCTGATGATTCAAGATGGATTTCAGTTCATATTACTGCAACCCGTTTTCCTGAACTTTCAGGGTATAAACACGTTCACCTGATTATCAATGCACATTGGGAAACGCACAACTTTGAGTTACCAAGACTTGTTTTGAAACAGTGGCACCTTTTCGTTGATACATCCCGGCCATCACCGCTTGATATTACCACTGAAGGAAACGAAATATTGCTTTTTAACCAGGATTCTTATGAAGTCAGACCCAGGACAGTTATTATTCTGGTCGGGAAATAATTTGACTCAATCAACTACAACCATCCCTTTACCGATGGTTCTGTTTTTCCCCTCTGAAAAAATATTTACAAAATAAATCCCATCAACAACCCTGTTCTTCTCATTGTCATTCCGATCCCATATATACCTTAATTCCCGTTTTTCTTCCAGTGAAAGGGTATCCTGTCTGATTTTGGTATCAAACTCATTGGTGATATTTGCAACCACCAAATCAGACTCATAAGTACCTTCAAATACGATTGAACCGGGAATAGTAATGTAAGAATTGTCCTGGCAGGACGAAAAAAACAGAATCAGGGTAAAAAATAGAAACTTTTTCATAAGATAATTCCAAATAATACCGAAATCCGGAACGCATTGAGATCGGGAGAATAATCAGATGGATCAAAACCGGGTTTTTTCTCACCATAAATTCTTGTACTGATTGTAAATTGGTATCCGGCCCTCAACTCCATAAAAACAGAACCGGTTGTTGAATTAAACTTTCCGGCCATCAGGTTAACAACTGCCAGATAGGATTCTGTTTTCAATTTAGAACTTACATGACCAACTGAACCAAGGTTATATTTATAATCGAGTTCACTTTTTCGGGTATCTGAAATCAGGATAACACCCAAACCAACCCCTGCATATGCGTTGGAAGCTGAATACATCTTTGTTCTAAACTGAAATAATTTATCAAATTGAACAAGAAAAACATTCATGTCATGAGTAAGGTAAAAGGAAGTTCCTTCACCAAAAAGTTTAAATGTTGTATTTGACAGTCTGTCTTGTTGGTACTCAAACACAATTCGGGAATTTGCATAAGGCAGAAAAATCCCGAGCCCACCACGTAAACTTGCACCTGGTGTTAAATCCCGAATTTCAGAACCAGACGAGTATTCACTCAAATTTTTGATCAGCTCATTTTCATTATCCATATTATATGCAGTATAACCCAGGCTAAGAAAAGGCAAAAACACAACATCAGGGGGAATTTTACTTTTTTTATAAAAAATTCCATCTACCCCGGGTTCACTATTTTCCTGAGCAAAAAGGTTAAGACTGCTAATAGAAATCCAAACAGTAACCCATAAAAAAAATCTGGCAGAGAAACCTTTCATCACCGTTTTATAATGGCTGCAGTACTGGATATAATTTCATCATCAACAGTAATGGTGATCAGGTACAATCCGTTAGAAACCTGAATTTCTGATGAATTTTTACCGTTCCATGTGTATTTTGATGTGCCAGCCGGCAGATTTTCCTGTTTAATGATTGTTTGGTAGGTGTTGGTTACAGTTGCAAGTCCAGCCTTGGGGAGTGATGAAAATTCAAGTTCATCAGATCCGGTAAATGATTCCTGCGAATCGCAGGCGAAAAGAATGAAAATGAGTGAAAGGGAAAGAATAAGATTTTTCATAGGGCAAGTCCGAGATGAATTGAAAGTTTAATTCCACTGTAATCGGGTTTGAAGCTTTTTGCAGAACGTCCTGTTTTTTTGCTGGAATCAACTGTGAAACCGGTTTCAACCTGATATCCAAGCCTGAATTCTGAATAGGTCACACCATTTTGATAAAACTTTCCGATTACAGCCTGAATGCCGGCAACCTGGGCATTAATGTCAAGATCTTCCTTGAATTCTTCATCACTTCCACTTTTTCTGAAGGTTACTGTTTCACTTCGGGTATCAAAAATCCAGCCGTAACTTCCGCCAAGTCCGTAATACAAATCTTTATCAGCAACATCATGCCAGAACAATTTATCGGCATGCAGGTTCACAGTTGTTACTGAATGGTTGAGATAATAACCGGTATTGTCAAAGGCTTTCAACATAAAATCAAGGAAAAAGAAAGGAATTTTAACCCCTTCGTTTCCATAATTATCCCATCTGATATCTGAATACAGGCGAATCATCGGGTCATGAAACAAGAGTCCGAATCCGACCTGACTTGAAATCCCACCTGATGGATTTGAAAGATCCGCAAGTTTTCCCGTTTCCTTCAGATTGTCAATCAGAGTTATTTCATTTTCCATTTTATAAAATGTATAACCCAGACCACCCTGAACCAAAACTGACATTGTTTTTTCGCTCCTGATTCCCTTTGAGGGCTGAGCAGACAGATCAATTGCCAAAAATGTTACAATTGAAAAAAGTAAGGTAGCATTAATAAATAGTCGAGGCATTGAATTAACTCCGTTTTTTAAGAACAACAATATTTTCAATGTGATAGGTATGCGGGAACATGTCAACAGGCCTGATATACGTTAGGTCATAATTAAAAGATGCAATAATCTTTAAATCTCTGGCTTGAGTCATGGGGTTACAGGAAATATAAAGAATCCGGTCAGCACCAAATTGTGGCAGAAACCGGGCAGTTTCTTCTGTTAATCCTGCTCTGGGCGGATCAACAACGATAATATCTGGTTTCCCAATATTTTCTTCCCACTGCTTTAACAGATCAAGACTTTTTCCGATATCTCCCTGAACAAACGAAGCGTTGTTTATTCCGTTTGCACGGGCATTTTCAATGGCATTTTCCACTGCTTCCGGAATCAGTTCAATACCCGCAACTTTTTTAACCCGGTTGGCCGCCATCAAACCGATTGTTCCCGGTCCGCAGAAAAGATCAAAAAGAATATCGGTCTCTTTTAGATTTGCTGCTTCAAATGCTGTTGCAAATAAGACTTCGGCCTGAAGTGAATTGGTTTGGAAAAAAGAATTCGGATGAATAATAAATTCAACTCCAAGTAATTTTTCAGTTAAAACACCTGAACCGAAAACTGTGATTTCTCCTTCACCTTTTGGCACAGGACCTTTACCTGAATGAAGAATATTGACAAAACTTTTGATCTCTGGAATGTCATGCTTAAATAAATCAGCAAGTTTCCGGTTAAATTCAGAATCTTCGTATGTCGTGACGAGAATGACCATTAAATCGCCGGTATTTATACCAAACCGTAAGATTAAAGATCTGAGAAAACCAGTATGACTTTTCGAAGAGTAGGGCAGAACTCCATTTTCGAAACAAAACGATTTCACCAGATTTAAAATCCGGTTACCCGTTTCAGGTTGAATATGGCAGGCATCAAGGTCAACCAATTTGTCATACCGGCCAGGGACGTGAAGCCCAAGAGCAAATCCTTCCGGTTTTTCGATTCCGTTTTTAATTTCAGATGAAGTTAGCCATCGTGAATCAGAAAAAGTAAAATCCATCTTATTGCGGTAATTAAACGGATTTCCCACACCAATAATTGGCAAAACCTGGGGATTTTCAAATCCACCTACCCTGACAAGGGCATCAATGACTTGTTGATGTTTGGCTTTTAACTGTGTCTCATAGGAAATATGTTGCCATTTACATCCGCCACATTCACCAAAATGGCTGCAAACCGGCTTAATTCTTGATGGTCCGGGTTTAAGAAGTGATTTAATCCAACCTTCAGCGTAGGATGATTTTACTTTGGTAATTTCAACTTCAACAAGATCACCAGGTGCTGCCATTGGAAGAAAAACAACAAAATCATTGATTCTGGCAATGCTTTTGCCTTCAAAACCAATAGAATCTATGGTTAATGTTACCATATCACCCTTTTTTACCGGTTTTTCTTTAAGGGTTGCTTCAGGTTCGTTAGGATTTTCCATGGAATTAATATTGGGTTAATGGATAATTGCAGATTTGGAATCAACTTAAATTAATTATAAATTTATGAAATTAAAGGACTAAACTCTATATTTCAGCTTTATTTATCCGGATCAAGTAATGAATACACTTAACGGGTCAGCCGTCTGTCTGAATTCCGTTGTCATCCTGATCTTGGGGGCACGTGCTTCCGGCAAATCAACACTGGCATACAATCTTGTAAAGCGGGGTGCTTCATGGCTTGGAGACGGTCTGCTCAGTATAGGGGCTGAACTGCCAAAACAGTTTATTTATCCAGATTCGTCAAGTGAGCAATTGGTTCTTAGATTCCCCACACTTTTTCAGGAATTGGTTCCGCCAAATTACCTCAGTGAAGTCAGATCATCTGATTCACAGCTCATTCTTACATTAAATCTTCCCCGAATTTTTCCGCTTCAAAAAAAGATCACTGTACCTGTTCCACCCGATATGATTATCTGGACTGAAAAATCATCACAGCTCCATTCCAGTCTTTATCCGGTGCCGGTTAGTGAACTGCGGTCATTGACAGCTCAAAGTCAACTGGTACTGCCCGACCGGGGTGTTACCGGCTGGAAATTTATTTCAGGTTCCGGTTTCGAGAACCGTGAACAGATTATTGCTAAACTTGAAAAACTGACTGCCGAATTGGGTTTTCACAGGAAAACCCTAACCAGCGTTCAGTAAAAAAAAAGGATTTCACATGCAAAATTACCGGGCTGTACTGTATAGTATGAGCGCATTGATGGGCGAGAGTTATGAAGATGAAGAAATATTGGATAATCAATTTTCGCTTGCAAGAAATGACCTCAAAGAACTTAGACAGTATATCGGCCCAAGAAAATGGCGGTCTAGAGTGCTTTCTGATATCCGTACTGAAATGGGTGTTGCAATCAGAAACGGAAAAGAAAGCCAGCTCTATCCGGATACCGGAACCGTTACCCGAACAGTTTTGCGAAAATACAGCCAGGTTGAACCCTCTGATGAACTAGTTGAAAATATAATCTACACATTCAACCGTGTTAATGATTTTGCACTTTCGCCGGCTACTTTAACGGTTATAAATGCTGTTTATGACCGCAATTATATGCAAGCCATTTTATCCAATTCAATAATTCCCGCAAGAATGTATGCAGAAAAATTGAAACAATTGAAAATCAATCATTTTTTTGATACCATTCTTTGCAGTTCAGATTTGGGTGTATCCAAGCCAAATCCTGAATTTTTCGCAATGGCACTTGAAGCAATGGGTTTGAATCCGCAGGATGTGTTATTCATTGCGGATAACGTAGAAACGGATGTTGCAGGTGCAGTTGCCGTTGGAATACCTACTATACTGGTAAACCGATATACCCAGTTGCCTCAACTTCCGGGCAACATCGCTTTGGTTCATGATTTGCAACAAATTCTCGATTATTTACCTCAGGTCTGATTCTATGCCATCTGATAACCAACTTGTTGAAAAAATCATTCTGTCTGTCATGCACGATCAGGCAAAAACCAGTTCTGCTCCGGTAAAATGCAATGACAAACTATATGGTACCTGCACCCATGGCTGGGATTGCCCAAGCCATAAATCTGATGTAGTTTCCCAAATCATCAATGCCGGGGCATGCCGGGTTGGGAATGCTTTAGGTTCATGTGAAGTTACACCCAATGTTGCCAGAATGATTGACCACACTCTTCTGAAACCTGAGGGAACCCGTGAGGAAATTCTTCAGCTTTGCAAAGAAGCAAGGGAATTTCAATTTGCATCAGTTTGCATCAATCCGGGCTGGGTTTCACTTGCCTCAAGGGAACTGAAAGATTCAAAAGTGGATGTTTGTACGGTTATTGGTTTTCCTCTTGGTGCCACAACCTCAAGGGCCAAGGCTATGGAAACCCGCATTGCAATTGAAGATGGTGCCACAGAAGTTGACATGGTAATAAATGTCGGATTTCTGAAATCAAAAATGTATGAGGAAGTTGAAGCTGATATCAGAGCTGTGGTTGAGGCGGCCAGTTGTAATCATGTGCTAACCAAAGTTATTCTGGAAACTTGTTTGCTCACCGATGAAGAGAAGGTGATTGCCTGTATTCTGAGTAAAAATGCTGAGGCAAATTTTGTTAAAACATCAACCGGTTTTTCAAAAGGCGGAGCTACTGTTCAGGATATTGCCCTGATGAGGAAAGTTGTCGGTCCTCTTATGGGAGTTAAAGCATCAGGTGGAGTTCGTTCTTTCGATGATGCTGAAAAAATGATTGCGCACGGTGCTAGCCGGATCGGGGCAAGTGCTTCAGTTGCAATTGTTAAACATGAAGAAACAAAATCAACATACTGATGAAATTATTTCTTACACTTTTAGGATTTGTTTTTATTGTTTCGTGCGGATCTTCAGGTTCCGGGCGGGATGATTCAAAACGGTCAGGAAAAGAATCACCTGAACGTTTGAATGTTGACTGGAAAGCAACCAGAACTCCTGTAACTGATCGTGATGAACCCCTGATTGTCGGGTTAGATACAACCGCTGACTGGTATCAACCCAAGGGAAATGAAGCCGTTTCTCAGAAAAAGTCGGGACGGGAAGTTAAAGGGTACAGGCTTCAATTATACTCTACAACTTCAAGAACAAAAGCAGATGAAGTTGCAGCCGAAGCTAAAAACCTTTATGGACTTTCAGCCCATATCACTTTTGCAGCTCCCAATTACATTCTCAGGGTAGGGAATTATCAAACTCACGACGAAGCAAAAGATGCTCTTGACAAGCTGATTATGCTTTATCCAAATGCGACTATTGTTCCTGATTTTATCAGGGTGCCCTAAAATTATCGGGAAGAAGAAGCTGCTTCTGTTAGTTTAACTGGGTTTTGTTCAGTGCTTACCGGCTCAAATCGGACGTTAAAAAACTGTCCGGATGGACTAGTACCAATAACTGCTTTCGTCCAAAAAATGCCAATTACTGATTTGGTTCCCGGTTTTAAGGTAGTGAGACTCTTCACACTGTTTTCATCTGCCTCAGGGCTTAGCATGAAAGTAAACCAGGCACGGTTGGCAGACTCATTTCTAATCTCGACGTAGTATCCCGCCTTATTTTCAACTTCATCAGCCTTGGCAAATGAAATCCGGTAAGATAAACTGGGTTCAGTTGGGTGTTCTTTCCAGGGTGTCCATTCTTTCTGAGCATAAGCAGCAGAAGAGAATACTACTGATAAAAGAAAAAATGAAATTATTGTTTTATACTTCAACATAAGGCCTCCAAAACTGGAAAACGGTTTTAATTGCAGCAACCGGAAATCAAAAAGTTAGTAGTATTACAGCTCAAATCTTCATGTGGCATTATTTATTAAATATAATAAGCCGTACCACATTACAAAGATAGGCAAAAGAGGGTATACTATTTAATAATTATTATCAGATATTGTTATCTGATGTAAAATATTAAGGTATTTAGTTTAGATTACATTAATAAATGAATTAACGGGTTATTTGATTTCAGTGCAATCAGATTTTTTTCAGATCGAATTCAATTGGCCGAACTTCAAAATAAGAGAAATTTGACCTACCTTTAGCAAAGAAAAAGTTGTGTTAGGATAAAGTCACCAACTGTTTTCGCCCCAATTCTTTCATTTTCAAAGAGCTTATTTTAAAATTAAACTTCAATAAAACATGTCTTCATTTAAGGTTATTTCTGATTATATTCCGGCTGGTGACCAACCAACAGCAATAAAGGAACTCACAGAGGGCTTTCGGTCCGGTGAGAAATTCCAGACTTTACTGGGTGTGACTGGTTCAGGGAAAACGTTTACCGTGGCACATGTTGTGCAAAACCTGAATAAACCAACTCTGGTTCTTACCCATAATAAAACATTGGCAGCACAGCTTTACGGCGAAATAAAACAGTTTTTCCCGGATAATGCCGTTGAGTTCTTCATCTCATATTATGATTATTATCAACCTGAGGCCTACCTGCCTTCATCTGATTTATATATCGAAAAGGATATGTCGATAAATGACGAAATAGACAGGTTAAGGTTAAGGGCTACCAGTTCTCTTCTTTCTGGTAGGAAGGATGTTATCATTGTTTCTTCTGTTTCGTGTATTTATGGTATTGGGGCTCCTGAAGAATATTTGAACCAGCTGGTTGAAATTAAGGTTGGGCAAAACTTAAAAAGAAATGAGCTGCTCGACAGCCTGGTTAACATTCATTATGTAAGAAACGATATCGATTTTAAACGGGGTACATTCAGAGTTCGGGGTGATGTTATTGATGTGATTCCTGCCTATGAGGAATTTGCCTACCGTATTCAGTTCTGGGATAATGAAGTTGAAAAAATAACCATGATCGATCCGATTGAAAATACAGTTATCGGACGGTCTGACGAAATTGCAATTTTTCCTGCAAAGCATTTTGTTACAAGCCGTGAATCACTTGAAGAGGCACTTCGTGATATTGAAGCAGAACTTAAATGGCGGTTAAACATTCTCAGGGAGGAAGGTCGTTTTCTCGAATCAAAAAGACTTGAAGAACGTACCCGTTTTGACCTTGAAATGATCAGGGAAATTGGCTATTGCTCAGGAATTGAAAATTACTCACGGCATCTTGCACGCAGAAAAGAGGGTGACAGACCATCTGTTCTTCTTGACTATTTCCCCGATGATTTCCTGCTTGTCATTGACGAATCACACCAAACCATTCCGCAGATTCATGGTATGTACGGTGGTGACCGGTCCAGAAAAATGAATCTTGTTGAATACGGTTTTCGTCTTCCTTCCGCACTTGATAACCGGCCGTTGCGTTTTGAAGAATTTGAAACCATGATTAATCAGGTTTTGTTTGTTTCAGCAACACCGGCAGCTTATGAACTTGAAAAATGCAAGGGAGTAATCGCAGAACAAATTATCCGCCCAACAGGACTTCTTGATCCTGAAATAAGTGTCCGTCCGGTTAAAAACCAGATAGATGACTTACTGTCTGAAATCAGAAAAAGGGTTGCCAAAAACGAAAGAGTTCTTGTCACAACCCTTACCAAGAGAATGTCTGAAGATCTTACCGATTACCTGAACAATCTGAATGTCAAAATCAGATACCTGCATTCTGATATTGATTCCCTCGAACGGGTTGAAATTCTTCGTGGCCTCCGTCTTGCAGAATTTGATGTACTGGTAGGAATTAACCTGCTCAGAGAAGGACTTGACCTTCCTGAGGTTTCTCTCGTTGCAATTCTGGATGCGGATAAGGAAGGTTTTCTGCGATCTGAAACTGCCCTGATTCAGGTTGCCGGCCGTGCTGCCAGAAATCAAAACGGATTGGTCATTTTATATGCAGATACCATAACCGGTTCAATGGAAAGAATGATGGCCGAAACGAAAAGAAGGAGAAAACGGCAGGAAGAATACAACACCCTGAATGGCATTACACCTACAACTGTATTCAAAACCCGTGATCAGATCATGCAATCAACAATGGTTGCTGATTCCAGAAATAAAAAAGAAGCCAGATATTACACTGAAGACACAGTAAATATCACGGCTGCAGATCCGTTACTTTCTTATTTGCCGAAAGAAAAAGTGGATAAAATGATTCTCCAGCTTAGGAATGAAATGAAAACAGCTTCTAAAAATCTGGAATTTGAACGGGCTGCTGAAATCCGGGATGAAATTGACAGACTACAAAAGCTGGGCAGCAATAAATAGTAATTAAGTGTTATGTGGTAAGTGAAAGGTGACAAGTGGGAAGTTAGCCAGAGTGGTTTTTCCTTTAAAGAACACCATCAGACTTTCACAAATGAGGTTGCCTTAAAAAAGGAAAATTATTGGATGGACTTCTCAGTTTTCGCTTAACACATGCAACTTGCGACTTACCATCTGATACTTATAACTGCCAACGTTTTGTTTGACCGTTCATTTTCCTTAAATTAAATAATTATTCTGAGGATACTATGGAAGAAAAATCAAATTATACGAAAAATCAGGAATCCGGACAGGGTGGAGTCAATTTTGGCGGGATGTATGATGGCGTCAATAAAGGATTGGATGGTTTCAGGAAAATCGTTCGTGAAAACCCGGCAATCGTCTTAGGCGTGGCTTTTGGTGTTGGTTTACTGGTCGGTATTCTGACTTCAGGCAAGAAAAAAGATGACGGTTCTAAATAGCAAAGAATCCAGGATTCAACATCTTACGAGCCTGACTGACCACGAAATACAAGCCCAGATCAGACTACTGAATATTGAAATTGAGGTTGAGAAAAGGTTGACCGAAGGAAAAATTGAATCAAAGTCCTCACTTGAGTTCATGTCGGGACTTATTTTTTATTTTCTTGGCTTTTTCATTCTGATTTCCTCAATTGTTTTTATTTCTGGATTGTACTTTTTTGGAATATTAACAGCCTTCCTGATCTACGGAAGCATGTTTATTTTAACCGGACTTTATCTTTTGTTTTTCAAGCCGTCCTGGTTTGGAAATGGCCTTCAATACTGGTACAGACAATTTAAAGGAGAATCTGAATCATGAGTCTTGAAAAATCAACCGCTGATCTCGAAAAGGAAATTTTCCGTCTGGAAGAAGAAATCAGGGCAAGAGAAGCAATCAGACAAGAACAACCGCAACTTCCTGCAATGATTGAAATTGAAGAATTTGTGAAGAAAAACCCGATACTTGCGGTTGGAATTGCGATTACTTTGGGTGTTTCTGTTGGTTATCTATTACGTAATATGAACGCCTCATCAGGTTTTTTAAATAAGTTGGTTTCGGGACTTGATGGGTCAGGTGAAAATAGTTCAGGTGATGTCATGGCCATGCTTTTGAAATTCCTGAAGTAAATAATGGAAAGGTTTCAGCCATTTTTTATCTGGTTTGGTGAATCTGCTCTTTTTCTAAAACAGTTTTTTATTTGCCTGTTTACCCAGAAATTTGAATGGCGTCAATTTCTTCAGCAATTCGATGAAATTGGGTCA
Source organism: Bacteroidota bacterium (assembly GCA_020161835.1). GTDB lineage: Bacteria > Bacteroidota > JABWAT01 > JABWAT01 > JABWAT01 > JAFLBE01. The sequence continues at coordinate 127,280 of JAIUNL010000008.1, forward strand.
CGTTCTCTTATTCTGGTGGGAATTTCCGGACTTGCGATAGGTGTCGTCCTTTCAATGCAGTTCAATGCCACCCTTGCACGGTTTGGTGCAGAATCCATGCTTCCCTCCATGATATCCCTTTCAGTGATCCGTGAAATTGGTCCAATTATCACCGCTCTTGTTGTTGCCGGCCGTGTTGCTTCAGGAATTGGCGCTGAATTGGGTTCAATGAGGGTGACTGAACAAATAGATGCCCTCGATGTTTCTGCAGTCGATTCGTTTAATTTCCTTGTCGTTCCCCGTATCATGGCCGGAATTATTGCCCTGCCAATTCTGACTGTCTATTGTGATTTTATTGCAATCATTGGCGGATACTTCGGAATTCTTATTGAACGTACTATCACACTTCAGGAATACATCAGTGCTGCCATCCGGTTTTTAGGTCCTGATGATATTTTCCCCGGTGTTTTAAAAACAACTGTTTTTGGTTTAATTATTACCTTTGTGGGTTCGTTTAACGGGTATAAAACAACCGGTGGGACTGTTGGTGTTGGTCTTTCTGCAACCAATGCAGTCGTTCTTTCTTCACTTCTGATTATTGTTGCAGAAGTGGTCCTTGTAAAAATTTCTATTTTATTCTTCTGATGATTGAACTTGTAAAAATTTATAAAAGATTTGGCACACTTCAGGTTTTGAACGGTGTTTCTTTAACGTTTAAAACCGGTGAGAATACTGTCATTCTTGGAAAATCAGGTTCAGGAAAATCTGTTCTGCTCAAACATGTTGTTCGCCTTCTCGACCCTGATGAAGGAGTCGTTTTGGTCGACGGTCAGAATATCGGCGAATTTAAATTGCACGAATTAATGGAATACAGAAAAACACTTGGTTTTCTTTTTCAGGGTGCGGCTCTTTACGATTCTCTTTCTGTTTTTGAAAATGTGGCTTTTCCTATAAGAAGACATACTAAAACACCTGAAAATGAAATTGAAGATCAGGTTATGGAAGCTTTGGGATGGGTGAGTTTAACTAACGCCGCACAAAAAATGCCGTCTGAACTTTCCGGCGGGATGAGAAAACGTGTTGGGCTTGCCAGAAGTTTGATTTTAAAACCCAAAGTCATGTTATATGATGAACCTACTACCGGACTTGACCCCATTACCAGCAATGAAATCAGTGATCTGATTTTAAAGCTGCAGCAACAATTCGGGACAACCGGGTTAATTGTTACCCACGATATGCCTTGTGCTTTTAAAGTTGCAGACAGGGCAATTTTACTTTCAGAAGGCAATATATTGTTTGATGGGGGAATTGCTGAAATTGAAAAATCAGATGAACCTCTGGTTAAAACCTTTTATGAGACCTCAGTGGCCAAACGCCCGGAACTTAACCTATGATGACTAAAAAGCCTCTTTACCGACTTGGAATATTTGTTGCTGTTGCCTTTTTTGGATTTTTTATCGGGATTTTAAGTCTTGGTGAGCGAAAAGGCTGGTTTGAAAAAACCATGGGCATTTATGTCATGTTTACTGATGTTGACGGGCTTGAAAATGGGGCCCCGGTCAGAATTTCAGGTATAAATGCAGGAAAAGTTTCAAGTATTCGGCCTCCAACAAAAGTAGGCGAACGTGTCATGGTTAGAATGGAAGTTGAAGTCAGCTATAAAAATCTGCTCAGAGAAGATGCTGTTGCTCACATTGAAACTGAAGGTTTGGTTGGGTATAAACTTGTTGTCATTGATCCGGGCAGTACCATTTCAAAACAAGTTGAAGAAAATGGATTTATTCAATCTACTGAACCGGTAAAACTTTCTGACATCACCAAGAAATTTGCAAATGCATCAGAAAATATTGCAAGTATCGTACGGAATGTTGATGCAATTGCTGATTCCATTCAAAGAGGAAAGGGAACAATAGGCAGGTTAATTTACGATCAGTCCCTTTATAAAAATTTCTCCTCTGCCGCTATTTCTGTTGATAGTGCCTTTTCATCATTCAGTAAACAGTCACGTGAAATTTCGAGTATCTTCGGCCAGATTTCGACTACATCCAAGCAAATTATGGATAAAATCAATCGGGGTGAGGGCACAATTGGCAAGCTTGTGACAAGTGATTCGTTGTACAACGATATCCGGTCAAGTACAACCAATTTTGTTCAGGTCATTTCCAAACTGGAAGACGGCGTTTATTCATTTTCAGAAAACATGGAAGCTCTTAAACGAAACTGGTTTTTCAAAGGCTATTTTGAGGATCGTGGATATTGGAGCAGGGAAGATTTTACCCGGGTTGACCAGTATCTGACCAAACGGAAACTTGAACTCGAACAGTTGCAGGCCGATATGCAGCAACAGCTTGATATTCTGAAACAGCGTGAACAAGCACTTCGGGATAAAGAAAAAGAAATGCAATCCAAAGAAAAATAAAACGGAATGCGTTTTTTTTCCCAACTTTTTCGCCGGTTTCGTGAACATGATATCATCCGTATTTCCGGATCAGTTGCTTTTCAATTGATATTATCAATCGTTCCCTGTTTGCTTTTTGTTACCTGGCTTCTTCAGATTCTTGGTTTTCAGCCAAAAACTGCTCTTCTTTCTGCTGAAATCAGTCATTGGCTTCCTGATGGATTCATTCCTTTAACTGAAACATTACTCTCTGTTCTAAATCAGACAGAACATCCAACCGGGTGGGCACTTGCTGGTCTTGCTCTTGCCGCCTGGTCTGGCTCTTCAGGTTTTTCTGCTATCATTAAAGGATTGCTTACCGCCTACCGGGTTAAAAAACACCCTTCATTTCTTGTTATCAGATTACGTTCTGTAATCCTCATGATTACATTTGGTCTTATCATGTCTGCTGCCTTTTCTCTTGTTTCAGACGGAGAACAATTTCTGACCGTATTTCTTCATTTACCATTCGGCCAGGTTTTGATTCCTTTTTTCCAATGGAGTGCCGGATGGCTTCTTGTTTTTACCGCAGTTGCTTTTCTTTATGTTTTTGCTCCTTCGCTGAATCTGACTCTGAAGTCGGTTTTGCCCGGAAGTTTTCTTTTCTCAGTATCCTGGGTTTTCTCTACCTGGGGGTTAAATGAAATTCTGGCTTATCTGGTGGTTTTCAAACAAACCCTGAATGTGCTTGGTTCAACGGCTCTTCTCATGATCTGGATGTATCTTACCTCTTTACTCTTACTGGCCGGCGGTGAAATAAACGCCATCAAACGAAATCGTGTACAGTCAGAAAAACGAAGAAAATGACTTAAAACGTAAAGGTCTTTGTTCAGATAATTGAATAATTCTGCAGAATTTTGTTTCTTTGCTTCACTTTATTCTGAAAGAACTATGAGTACTTCAACATCCGTTTCTGCTCGTCTGGTCCTTGAAAATGGCGTTTGCCTTTCAGGCCGTTCATTTGGTGCTGCCGTTGATTCCTTTGGTGAAATCGTGTTCAATACCTCGATGATGGGTTATCAGGAAATTCTGACCGATCCGAGTTATTGTGGTCAAACCATGGTTTTCACTTACCCCATGATTGGTAATTATGGTGTTAACGAAGAAGATGTCGAAAGTGAAAAAGTTCACGTTTCAGGTATGATAGTAAGGGAAGTCTCAAAAATTGTTTCCAATTTCAGGGCCACCTCTTCGCTTCCCGATTATTTAAAAAAGCACAACATTCCTGCTCTTGAAGGTATTGATACCCGATATCTTACCCTTATTCTCAGAACTGAAGGTGCAATGAGATGTATCATCACCCATGACCTAACAAGTTCGGTAGAAACACTTGTTGAAAAAGTAAAAAATTCACCCAGTATGATTGGTGCTGATCTTGCCAAAGTTGTTTCAACTGAAAAAACGTATTCATTCAAACCTGTTCATCAATTAACCGGTTATTCACTTCCAATTCATTCTGAACGCAGATTTAAGGTTGCTGCAATTGATTATGGAATCAAGCAGAATATCCTTCGTATTCTTCACCAGACGGGTTGTGATGTTACCGTTTATCCCTGTTCAGTTTCTGCCTCTGAAATTCTTGCTTCAAATCCAGACGGTATTTTCCTGTCAAATGGGCCGGGAGATCCTGAAGCAGTCACTTATTCCATTCCGGAAGTAACAAAGCTTATCAATTCCGGACTTCCGGTTTTTGGTATTTGCCTGGGTCACCAGATCAGTGCATTAGCTTTGGGAGCAAAAACCTATAAACTTAAATTTGGTCACCGGGGAGGAAATCACCCGGTTAAAGATCTGCGGACCAATAAAATTGAAATTACAGCTCAGAATCACGGTTTTGCTGTAGATATTGACTCAATTCCGTCAAATCTTGAACTGACCCACCTTAATCTGAATGATCAGACTGTTGAAGGTTTTCAACACCGCACACTTCCGTTCTTCTCTGTTCAGTACCACCCAGAAGCCTCACCCGGACCTCACGATTCTCATTATCTTTTTGATGAATTCATCAGACTGATGAAGGAAAAAAAGACGTTGCTTTCGCATGCTTAATTTTTCATGAGAGTCTTTGAATTGTAGTTTTTACGCTGGAAAAAGTTCAGGAAACTCCGTTCATTTGTTATTGCATTTTCATAAGGATTAACCATGGACTACATGAACGGTCGGTTGTTACCGTACAAAGATAAATTCCCGAAATTACATCGAACAGTATTTGTTACAGAAGGTTGTTACATCATTGGCGATGTTGAAATAGGTGCTGGTTCCAGTGTTTGGTTTGGTTCTGTCATTCGTGGTGATGTTCACCATATCAGGATCGGGGAACGTACAAATGTTCAGGATGGAACCATCATCCACGTTACGCATGATGCATACCCAACCCTTATTGGCAACGATGTGACTCTGGGACATGGTGTCATGCTTCATGGCTGTACAATTCATGATACAGCTTTGATCGGAATGAGAGCTACCATTCTTGACCAGGCCGTTATCGGAAAAAATTCACTGATTGCAGCCGGAACCCTTATCCGCGAAAGATTTGTCGTACCCGAAGGCGTTCTTGTAGCAGGCCTTCCCGGTAAAATCATCCGTGACCTGACCGATGAAGAAATTAAAAACCTGCACCAATCGAGTCTGAACTATCAGAACTATGTCAAAACCTATCTGGATATGAAAGAGGAACGATAAGTGATCAGACCGGTAAGCCGTTCTGAAATTTTTCATTTCCAAAAGTTAAAACAGAAGAAGTTCCGAAAGGAATTTAATCAGTTTATCGGTGAAGGGTTAAATCTTTTCAGGCAAGTTAAAAACCTGCCTGGCTGGTTTCATTTTATTCTGGTTGAAGAGTCGTTTTATTTTCAGAATTCAGATGAATTTGCCGGTTTGCCTCTGAATTTATTCAGGAGTGTGTCTAAAAAGGAACTTGCGGATCTTTCAGAAACTGAAAATCCTCAGCCCGTTTTATTTATATTACACAACCGTCATCAGCAATTTCAACCCGATTTCTCTGCCATGCAACGTGTTCTGTATCTGTTTGGACTTCAGGATCCGGGAAATGCCGGAACCCTGCTCAGAACTGCTGCCTGGTTCGGTTGGGATGCTGTCATCTTTTCACATGATTCTGTTGACTGGACGAACCCGAAGGTCATCAGAAGCAGTATGGGAAGCTTTGCTTCTTGCCCTGTTTATGAAGATAACCGTGAACGGAGTTTATTTGCCCTGACTGGAAAATCAATGGCTGGTTATTTTCTCGATATGGATGGAGACTCCATTCATCAGATTAAAGGCACCAAGCATCCGGTTTGTCTGGTTGTGGGTAATGAAGCCAACGGATTTTCAGGTTTTGACCCGTTTTCTGTTTTTTCAGAATCAAAAAAACTCCATATTCCCGGGCATACTGACCGTGTAGAATCATTAAATGCCGGAATTGCAGGCTCAATTGCCTTGTTCCAACTTGCAGGAAATAACTATTTTGGCTGAGAAGAAAATTGCAATCGTTACGGGTGGGGTGAGACGCCTTGGCGGGCTCATTTCTTTAGGATTATTGAATGCAGGTTATGCTGTTGCTGCCATTCATAATGGTCTTGTTCCGGCAGAATTTGAAGTAAAAACGAAGGGACTGGATTTTTTATCAATTCCTGCTGATCTTTCTGATGTAAATCAGACCCGGTATAGTGAACTTATTGAAATAGCAAAGCATCATTTCAAAAGTGATATTCATGTTCTTGTTAACAATGCAGCGATTATTGAAGAAACTGATTTTTTAACTTGTACTCCTGCAGATTGGGATCGCATTTTTTCAATAAATCTGAAGTCAGTGTTTTTTTTCAGTCAGGCTGTTGCTCTTGACATGACAAAAAATGAAATTTCAGGGAATATTGTTTTGATTTCTGATACAGCAGGAAGTCTAACCTGGCCTCATTATTCAATTTATAATTTAACAAAAACAGGTGTAAGTCAGCTTACCAGAATAATGGCTAAAACATTGGCTCCTTTTATCAGAGTTAATGCTGTTGCTCCAGGTACTATTATTCCGTTTGAGGGTGCAGATGATGCCTGGATGGAAGCTGCACGGCAACGTTCCGTTCTGAAAAAAATCGGAAATCCTGAAGATGTAGTGAAACTAATCAGGGTGATTCTTGAAACTGAATTTATGACCGGATCTGTTTTAACAGTAGATGGCGGAAGGTCTTTGATTTGAAAACTTATCTTAATTTTTACCAGCTTGGCATTACCAAATATGAGGATGTTCTCAACCTGCAAAGAACCCTTGTTGAAAAACGTATTTCAGAAAAACTGGATGACGTCATTCTGGTAACCGAACATGAACACGTTTTCACAGTCGGACGGAAAAAGGATAGCAGAGCCAATATTCTTGATGAAGGATCAGTCCCCATTTTTGAGATTGAAAGAGGCGGTGATGTAACTTATCATGGTCCGGGACAGTTGGTTATTTACCCAATCATCAATCTGGAAGGTATTAACACTCATTTGGATTTTTACCTGAGAAGTCTGGAAGATATTGTCATCAGGGCATTGGCAAAGTGGGGAATTAAAGGCTCTAAGGTTAAAGATTATACCGGAGTCTGGGTTGGTGACAAAAAAATTGCAAGTATTGGGATATCAGTTAAAAAATGGGTTACTTTTCATGGAATTGCACTAAATATCAATACGGATATGACCTATTTCCAGAAAATAAATCCGTGTGGATTAAATTCTGATGTAATGACTTCAATGAAAGAAATTATCCGCCGAGACGTTCCCATCGACCAGGTTTTTTATTATCTGATGAAAGAATTTGAAGTTGAATTTGGCCGGCCTGCAAGGCTTGCTGAAAAAAAGGAGCTTGAGTAAAATGATTCATTCAGTCAGGATGGGACATACGGCTATTGAAGTCAGTAATATTAAAGAAGCCGCCAATTTTTATTCAACATATTTTCCATTTGAGGTTATTTATGTTTATGATGACTGGGGTCTTCTCAGACACAAAAACAGCGGAGATGATCTTGCACTTTTAATTCCGGGAGGAAAACACCACCCGCATACCGGAATTCGTGTTTCATCAAATCAGGCCGTTGATGATGCATATAACAACCTGACCGGAACTCCCGCCCAACTTAAAACCCAGCCAAAACTTCACAGGGATAACTCTTATTCCTTTTATTTTGCAGATCCTGACGGAAATATGTTTGAAATTATTTACGATCCTTCAAATCCGTAAAAACAGTTAAAACATTCTGGCTGTTATGGGTAACCCTGACAGTATTTCGGCTTCCTTTTCAAGCAATGCATCCAATCTGCTATAAACAATCGGTTTTTCTATAGATTGAAGAGCAAGAGAGAGATAAAGGGTGTAATGCCTGGCTTCTGATTCAAACAGAGAATCATAAAGAGCCCTTATTTCTTCATCCTGGCACCCCTTTCTCAGCAAATCAAATTTTTCACAGCTACGTGCTTCAATAATTGCCGAAATCAGCAACATGTCAAGGAAGTAGTCCTGTCTGGGATTTCTTGCCAGTTTTTTCATAGATTTTGCATAAAGTGATGGTTCAGGTTTGGTGAATGGAATATTTCGTTTCCTCATTAATTTGATTACCATCGAAAAATGAGTGAGTTCCTCTATGGCAAGATCAGGCAAAACCTCAGATAATTCTGTTTTTTCCGGGAAAGTGTTTAATAGTGAAATAGCCATTGCGGACGCCTTTTGTTCGCAATTTGCATGGTCATTAAGCAGGGAGCTGAGATCAGAACAAACCGTTTGTAACCAGGCGTCTGAAGTTGAGAATAGAAGTTTAAACATGTTCGATAAGGATATATTTGCAATAAAATTGTGACAAATCTGACGAAATTGCTATGAAAAAGAATTTTTCTTGCGACAAGACTACTTATTTAATTCAAGATAATAAATCTGATTGACATTCCGGACGGTTTCTGCGATATTTGGCTTTTAAATAAAAAAAGCCTCAGGAGTTTTTAATGAGCATAAAAGTTAGTCAAGTGGGTCATATTACCGTAATGGAACTTAACGGTAAACTTATGGGCGGAGACGAAACCAGAGAAGTACGCGATGAAGTTGAAAAACAGGTAAAGGCTGGGAATACCAAATTTGTTTTCGATCTTGGAAACATTAAATGGATGAACAGTTCAGGCCTTGGTGCTATCGTTAGCTGTCATAACGTAGTAAAAGAAGCTGGCGGTGCTCTCAAACTTGCAAGAGTGGAACAAAAGATTGAATCGTTGCTGGTTGTTACCCACCTGATTAAAGTCTTTGAATGCCACAAAACTGTTGATGCCGCAATAGCTACATTTTGATTTTAAAAAAGCCCTGATTTCCATCGGGGCTTTTTTTTATCCTTCCGGCGACACCCCGTTTTTTCCCTACCTGAAAAATTTGAGTTTAGTAGAAATTTTCTGACTAATAAACTTAGTAAAGGAATATTTCACCTTTGAAGGTAAAGACCTCATTCCATATGCATTCATTGACATTGCAAATGAGGGTTCAAAGTAGCAATTCACAGTACAACCCTGACAAAAGTTATATTTCCCCTGCATACTTTCAGCGGCTTTTACAGTCTGTGATTGGCGTTGGTCATAAAGATCACCATTGAGCTGTATTTTCTGGTTATTAAAATGGTAACAAGGCAGAAGCAGCTCATTTCGGGCACTGATTACTACAGTGGTGCTCACCGCCTTGCAAACCGGATCGGCGATTTGATTTCCACCATTTCTTCTTAGATCTATAAAGGCGGGATTCAAATAGGTTCCTGGTGTATTTGTATAACTCTCAAGAATATCTAAAACTTCAGGCGTAAGTTGCCCGCCACGGTCACCGTAACTGAAAAGAGGGTTGATGATCAGGATCACCCCATGTTTGCGGGCCAGGTCAATCATGGCTGGTAAATGATGCACATTCTCATTTCTTACAGTAAAATGCAAATCTGGTCGTTCGCCTAAAGACAAAGCCAGCTCAATACTTGCAAAAACTGAGTCGTAACATTTTACACCACGGTGAAGATCATGTTCTTCCTTAACTGGCGAATCAAGTGAAAAATGAAGAAGGTCAATTAACCCCTTTATAGATTCTGCTTTTTTGGGATATAAAAGTCCGTTTGACGTGATGGTTGTAAGAAACCCCTTTGATTTCGCCATTCTGAGCAAGACATCAATTTGAGGATGAAGAAGGGGTTCACCACCCGTGAAGTCCAATACTTTAACTCCCAGCCTCTTGAGATCTGTCAGATTCTTTTCAGCATCAGTGAGATCAATAAAGGGTGATTTGAAGTCCTCCCAGATGTCACAGAAATCACAGCTGGCATTACACTTGTTGGTAACATAATAGTTAGCGAGAACGGGGTTCAAAGTATTCTCTGCCTTTCCATTTAACTTTCCTGCTAAACAGGGTCATGATGGGAATTGATAAATTAATAAGCGGGTAAACCAGTTCATAAAGCACAAATGCCTTTGGTTTGAATATTATTTCCGTCTGGCGTGCGAATTGCCGGATGAGGAAGAAATCTGCTGATAGTTTAACAACTGCTGAAATAATGGTCAGCCACGGATTCAATATCCAGCCAAAAATGACAGAAAGGTGCAGACCGACCGCCGAAATTACCAGCAACCAACTTCTTACAGGACTTTTAACTCCACCCAGAATCCAACGTTTTCGTTGTAAAACTAATTCCGGCCACGATTGATTTGAACGTGTAATATGTATATTCTGAGGAGTTGATGAGAAAATAACTGCCTTGCCAGAATTGAGAAATAACCTGAAAAGTGCAAAATCTTCAGTGATAGTAAAGGGCAGACTCCTGAAACCACCCAATTCCAGATAATCCTTTTTAAGAAAAGCCATATTATTGCCAATGGCCGTAAACGGGTGACCTGAGTGATGACTACCAGAGGCAATTGCCATCATATAAAACCAGTCAGTTTCCTGAACTGCACCTAAAAATCCGGTTGAATCTGAAACAGTTGGACCGCATACCATTGCAAGGCTGGCATTTTCTTTAAATCTGTCTTCAAGAAACGTGATCCAATCCGGGTTCAAAACCATATCAGCATCAGTTGTGACTATAATCGAAAAACTGGAATTCTGAATGCCAGTATCAAGTGCAAAAGGTTTCCCTGATTCATCTTTCATTCTTGAAACTTTAACCCATTCGAAATCGATTGTGAACTGGTTCAAAAGGAGTTCAGATCCATCATCTGAATGGTCGTCAACAAAAATGACTTCAAACCCACAGTTTGGGCGTTTCATTGCCTCAAGGTTTAAAATCAGATTTTTGAGATTTGAGATTTCATTTCTTACCGGAATAATAAGAGAAATTCCATCGACAGACTTTTTTTCTCTTTCAACAACTCGTGATACTGCTTGTTTTTTCAATCCGGAAAGAATTCTAAGGCTTTCAAGAAGATAAATTGCAGTCAGAACCCAGAAAATTATTTCAAGGACGGAAGACATGATAACTCAAAATTATGTTCGGTACAAATAAGTTTTACCCGTAAAAGTGATTCTTTAAGGCGATCCTTGTATTCCGGTTTATCATGAAACACAAGTATAACTCCATTCTTCAGCCATTCTTTTTTCCGTCTGCTAATCTCATCAGGTGAAAAATCAGGCAGCCAGTCTTTAAACATGAAATTCCAAAAAATAAGATGAAATCCATTTTGAGTTAACCTTTTATTCAACCCAGGTTTCCATGCTCCGTAGGGTGGTCTGAACCAGGACTGGAATTCAGGTAAATGCATGACCTGAAGCGAATCAAGTTGAGTAAGTTCTTCCTGAATCTCAAAATCTGAAAGCCTTGAATATTTCCTATGAGTATAACCATGGAAGGCAGCGAACTGAGAACCAAGCTGACTAAAAACAGTTGGACGTTGTTTAATTTTTTCGCCAGGCCAGAAATGAGTTGCCTGAATCTGGTTTTCATTCATCCAGTGAAGCAGGTTCGGTGTATTGTCATTTGGACCATCATCAATAGTCAGGTAAATAACCTTCCGGTTACTCTGACCTTTAAAATAAAAACCCGGAGTGTGAAACCGGTAAAGAAGCAATGTCAGCCAGTTCATAACCATCAGTAGCGAACACCTTTCCAATCAAATCGGGAAAATGTCCCCATAAAACCCGTAAAAACCAGGTAGGGGATTTGAATCCATCCAAACCAGAGAACCGAAAACGGATTAATTTTCTGATTAAGGAAACTGTTTGATGTAGAAAGAAAAAATGCATCACCGGCAAATTTCAGAAGTAAGATGAAACCTATAAAACCCCAGGTCACCAGATTAAAGAAAGCAAAAACAGGCATGACTAAAAATAAAACGTGGATGAACCAGAATAAAGAGAGAAAAACCTTGTAACGGCCTGACTGGTAGTGAAAACCCTTACTTGCCCATCTTTTGCGCTGATTGAACAATGATGTCCAGTCTGGTTGGGCATGGGTAAGAACCAAAGCTTCTCTGGTCGGCAGATATTGAATCCCGTCTTTAAACATCGAATGAATTTTGTGCATGAGAAGTTCATCGTCCCCACTGATCAGGTGATCAATACCTGAAAACCCATCCACAGCAGAAAAAGCTGACTTCCTGATCCAGAGATTTGCTCCATTGATTGTAGATGGCTGGTTGTGCCCACTTGAACCGCCTGCGACAACCATTAATCCTGCAAATTCAAGATGTTGCCAGGAGGATAAAAACGATCCCTTACGAAAAAATTCCACGGGTCCTGCAATCAATTGTGAAGAGTTTGAAACCGCCTGGGTAAAAACGGAAACCCAGGTTCGGGGAACCAGACAATCTGCATCGGTAAAGGCAATCCAGTCTCCCTTTGCTACCGAAAGTGCGCACTGAATCGCACGTTTTTTAGGACTTTTTATTCCTGAATAGTGTGGAAAGTTTTGGGTCTGGATGGGTATTATGATTGGATTCTGAATTGAAAGCTCTGTAATCAGTTTAAACGTCTGATCAGTTGAAAAGTCATCTACAACAATAATTTCGGTGATTAATTTTTTGTTTTCGGGTACGAGCAAAGAATTCAGGCAGGTAAGGATGTTAGATTCTTCATTTCTTGCTGCAATTATAACCGAAACAGAAGGAGGGGGGAATTTATTAGTTTTGAATTCAGTATCAAGTTTTTTAAAGCCGGTAAGGTACCATAACAGTGCAGAGAGGTAAAAAATGCAGGCACCAACCAGTACAACTTCCATTATTCAACTGATTTTGAAACCGGTACGGGGTTAGTTTTAAGCTTTATGGAATGCCGTTTTCTGATTCGCTGAATTTTCATGTATCTGAACTGTTTTGCAAAGGAGGATGGCTTTATTTCCATGGCAAGAATGATCAGAATTCCGATTACCGATGGGGTTAACCTGTTGATAATAAAAAGAAGAAGTGCGCTGAAAAGGGCAACTTCGGCACTAATTCCAAATTTAGTAAAGAAATATACAGATGAAATTTCACGGATTCCCAAATCACCGAAAGTAAGTCCGGAAAGAACTGATCTGACGAGCAGGGTAGCCGTTGCCCCCAAATAGCCGATTGCAATAGGCACATTACCAAAAGCAAGAATGATCAGATAAAATTGAGTAATGTAAGTAAAATATTTAAGAACGTTTACGATAATGAGATAAAGGTTGTCACCACTGTTTAATCTTTTCGCAGCAAGGGTCGCACCTTCAATGTGAATTTTACCTAGAAATTTAAATTTAGGTATCAATTTCAGAAAAGGTTTTGGAGTAGCGCAAAAAACGATACCGGCAATTCCAAAAATCAGAAAGAAAATACCGATACCCATGATCAGTTCCTGTTCAACTGCACCTGGTATATATTTAAAGGCAATTACAATAAAGGCAATTGAACCGGCAATGCATGAAATAAACAGAAGGGAAATTTTCTCTATAAAATGGAGAGCAACGAGTGAAGCTTTCGGGAATGCAGACATGTTAAGTAACCGTCCTGCATAATCTCCAAGTGGAGAAAGGGTAACAGTATCAAGGGCAAGCCCTGAAAGCATAGAATAAAAGGTAACCCGTTTTCTTATTCTGGAATCAATAAATCTGACTACATAATCCCATTTTAGCCAACTGAAGAAAACATTTGGGATAACAAGCAATCCGGCAAGAATAATGTATGATGAATCTGCACGATTTCCCTGACGAAATACTTCGTTCCAGTCAATAACAAAACAGACTGAAACTAATCCGGCAAGGGTAAAGAGTTTCAGTCCCCAGATGAGCTGATTAAAATATTTTTGGAACAGGTTTTTCAACAAATAATTATTTTCCGAGAAAAGAGCTTGTTAACTTTTCCACTTTGGTCTAAGAACCTGCAAAAATACGGATAAAAATGGAAGTAGAAAATGATAGGGTAAGGCAAAAAGAGATATCCGGGTGATGGAAGACACAAATAAACCCAGTTCGGACAATAAACGTCTACTTTGGGCTGTAATAAAAATTACACTTGCAAAAATAAAAGAAGAACCTATTACCACTGATTGAAATGAATCCAGGTAAATAGAACCCATTAAAAATACGATTGATGCTGGAAACCAAAGGTCATAAAAAGCTAGCAAAATAAGGATTTTAACGGGGTATTTACTGCCCGCCTTGTAGTGACGTGCCTTTTGGTTGATAAGATCCTTCCAACTCTTTTTTGTTCCGGTAGTTGCAGCATTTAATTTGAGCAACGCCACTTTCGGGTTATTTGAAAGCAATTTTTGGAAAAGCAGATCATCGTCACCCGATTTGATCATGGCGTGTGACTCAAGATACTCCTTTTGGAATAAATTCTTTTTGAATCCCCAATTCCGTCCGACAGACATGTATGGACAACTAAATTGATAAAAGTAAGTATATTTTATGGCTGTGAATAAAGCATCCATCCATTGCAGTTCCTGTAAAAACCCTGAATTCGGTTCAAAATCGGGCAAACTATAACCGGCAATAACCTCAGATTGATTGAATTGTGACCGGTACTCGGAGAAGAAAGAAACTGGAAGGATACAATCGGCATCAGTAAAAACAAGATTCTGATTAGCTGCATGGGAAATGCCAAGAAAAACGGCCCATTTTTTGGGTGATTCTGGCCACTCAGTTTCAGTTATAATGATTTTTCGAATTGGGAGGATGGATGAAAACCTGTCAGCAATCTGTTCAGATTGATCTGTACACCGGTCAAGAATAATCAGGATTTCGTCATCCTTACCGGGTTTAATGGACTCTAAGAGTACAGGAAGATTATTTTCCTCGTTGTGAACGCAAACAATAAGAGAAATGGGTTGATTCATTAGACAATTGACAAAGTATAAGTAAAAGCGTATTTTAGTTGCCATAAAACCTGGTGAGGTGTCATCAGGTTTTTTTTATTTTTAAAAAGGCGCATCAGAGGAAACATGTCAAACGAAACGATCTATCTTACCCTGGAAGGCAGGGGACGACTTGAAAAAGAACTTCGGGAACTAAAAACGAGTGGCCGTAAAGATATGGCATCAAGAATTGCCGAAGCCCGTTCCCATGGTGACTTAAAAGAAAATGCTGAATATGATGCAGCCAAAGAAGCACAGGGTCATTTGGAAATGCGGATTGCCAAGCTGGAAGAAACACTTTCAAAGTCCAGAATTCTGGATACCTCGAATTTGGACCTTACAAAAGTTACTGTTCTCAGCACAGTGAAAGTTGCTAACTCTAAGACAAACAAGGAGTTCAATTATACTCTGGTTTCTGAAGAAGAAGCTGATCTGGCAAATGGTAAGATTTCTACTCTTTCTCCTATCGGAAGGGCATTACTGGGTCATTCAATTGGTGATTTGGTTGAAATTAAAGTCCCCGCTGGTTTATTGACTCTGAAAGTCCTCGACATTACCCGCCAATAATCTTTTTTTGGAGATCTGGTTTTCAGATCTCCATCTCTTCTCTTTCTTTCAATCCCAGTTAAACATCCGGGTCACTTTTTTCCCTTCTATATCAGACTTAAAGAGTTTATTTTCAAGCTGAAAAATTTGGTCTTTACCTGCGACCATCAAACCCTTAATCTGAAAAACGATCTCTTTTGAATTAAGAAACTGCGGATAAAGAAGTGATTTATCTTTCACTTCAATTTGGTTGAATGCCAATGTATTTACATCAACAATAAAAATACTTTGGCGAATATAACCGGATGGAAACTCACCTACTCTGGCAGTTACTGCAACAGATTTCCCGTCATCACTGATATCAAATGTACTTTCTTCATCATTTTCAATTTTAAACGCTGAAAAGATATTTCGGGTAGAGTTTGATTTCGGATCAAAACCAACCAAAGCCCCATTATCCAAATAAATAAGTTCACCGCTTGCCGGGTTAACTCTTGGTTTTAAACCTCTTACCAGTTTGCGTAACTGATTTTTGGCAAAATCATATTGAAAAATAAAATCGCCATCTTTTTTCAGATAGGTATTGTAAAAAATACTGTTTCCGTCAGCAGACCATGCCGGATTTGAATGCCCTCTGATTACGGTATAATCCTCATTCTCAGTAAGGGTGTACGTATCGGTGGCTTTTGTTTCAAGATTATATACTTTTACAACTGAATTTGGGGTATTGATGAGACCCGATTCTTCACCATAGAGCAATTTTTTTCCATCCTGCGACCAGGAACACAAAAAATACGGATCTGCATTGGTTGTAACGGTGGTAACTTCCTTATTCCAGAGATTTTGAATGTAAATACCGTTTTTACGATTTCTGAATGAATAAAAAAGAAGCCAGTTTCCGGTTGGGTCAATTGCGCTGTTTGGCGGAACAACACTAAAAGTTGATTTTCTGTCATCTGTCAGGTTGTACATCAGATCTTCTTTAATACTGTACATCAGAATATCATACTCACTCGGGAATCCGGCAACTGTTTCCTGCATCACGATATAATCTTCATTGCTTGTATTGAACGGGAGGGAAACACGACCGGCAACAATGTAAGGTTTATAGGGTAACCTTGTTTGAGCAAAGGTCAGGCTTACACCTGAAATTGCTAAGAGTGCAAGTAACCAATACTTTTGCATAATTGAAATCCTTAAATAGAAAGCACACGGGGTTGAAACAAACTTTTTCAGTTGAGTATTTTACAGATGAAAAGAATTTTTCTCTGCTTGCTGATTTACCCTGGCACCTTGATCTTGAAGACTGGCATCAGGTTCAAAGAATCAAAGAACTTAATATCCGGAAAGGGAATCATCGCCATCCCGTAAAGTTTATAGACCATTATCATAAATATTTGGCTATAAAGCAAATCCCGGCTCATCTGGCTGAGAAGGAAATCAGGTTTTATGATCAATTGAACCGGCTCGGAATTGCAACTTTGACCTCACTCGGCTGGGTAAAAGTCAACCGGCCCCCGGTAAGAATGAATGATGTGATCGGACAACCCTTAATACAGAATGATACCGGATTTTTGGTTACCAACCTTCAGCGTGATGTTATTCCTGATAAAGACCTGCTTGGTTATGGTCTCAGCAAGGTTAACGAACAGAAAGTATGGAATTCTATTATTCAGTTATTTGTGGATCTGCATGCAAATAACATCTATTGGGGCGATGCAAGTCTGAATAATGTTCTGATCCGGTTTAAAAAAGTTAGATATCCAAGTTCTGCAAGAAACCTTACTATTCTTGAAGGAATTTTGGTTGATACTGAAACTATGGAAGAATTTCCGGCAATTTCGGATGAAAGAAGGATGGAAGACTGGGATCTGTTTTTTGAATCACTTGAATGGACACTTGAAGATTTGAATCATGCGGGTGTGAAAAAAAATATCAACATCCATAAATTAAAAAAAGACATGCTTAAAAAGTATGATCACTGGCTTAAAATAACCAGAGACCGCCAGAAATTTGAAGAAGTTACCCATTTACAAACTCCTGCCTTTGAACTTGAGTGGATGCCGGAAGGATCTTTTCAGGTTTTTCTTAAACAGGTTGAGGAACACAAGTGGTATTTGAGTGAGAAAAAGGGGAAGCCGGTGCCTTTGAATGAAGCTGCAGTTAACTGGTACCAAAAGGTATTTTTGCCCACCACAGCACAACTGGCAACACCTGAAATTGAAGAATTATTTCCGCAGAGAACGCCAACCCAGCTTTTTGTGGAAATTATGAACCACAAATATTTTCTGAGTTTGCAAAAAGGCAGTGATGTGGGAACAGGACCTGCTATCCGGGATTATGTTCAGCGATTCGGCCATTTTGATGAGGCCAAACCACTTCTTAAGAAATTCATGTCAAAAATGGAAGGACAGCTTTCAGGTTACCTTCAACGTGAAAAAACGTAAGGAACCTTAATGGTCTGATTTGCAGATTTGGGTGCAATCTTAGAAAATTTCCACAATTTGATTCGGGTCGACAGTGATTTCACAAAAGCCGGATTCTTAAGTTTTGACTGAATAGTTTTTACATTAGTCACTTTACCATCTGGGTTAATGGTAACCAAAAACTCAACTTTTCCTGACAGATTCGGGTCACGCTGTTTATAAGATTCAAAAAGCAACCTGATGTCCTGATCATTCAATGCAACAACCTGACTAAGTTCATTGGCATCCCGCTGGGTAACGGTCTGACCTTTTTTATCCTTTTTAGGTTTGGTTTTTGACGGATCTGGCAAGGTTTCTTTACCAGGAACGGGTTTGGGCTGGCTTAATGGCGGGGCTTTTAATTGTGCAAAAACAGAAGAAAACCCGAACAAAATCAAAACAGTTAAAATGGGTGCCTTCATCATCATCTTCATTTCTTTTCCTCTGCCCGGTTTGATTTGTTTAGGATTGAAGGACGGAAGATATGAAACACAGGTTCAGTTGTCACCTGACTGTACAGGTCTTTTATCCAGTCCGGACCATATTTGACAAGAAAATACAAGCCGGAAACAGACCGTTCCTGCCATTTTTCTTCGGGCATCAAACTTGAATCCAATCTTTTCATTTGCCCAAAGGCTACTTCCTGAGATTTTTTCACAGACTTTTCAAGTCTTGAAAAGAATTGCTCAACCGATTGTACCGTTCTGGCGTTTAGTCCGTTCCAGGTATCTTCCAGGGTTGAATCAATTGATTTTATCATCGGAAGGTGACCGCCGAAAAGGGAATTGAGATCCTTTTTTATCTTTTCGAATTCAACATCGGTATCAATTCCGCTCAGTTTTTTAAGTTCACTTTCACTCCAGTCCGGATTATTCATGATCTCCTCAGGAGTTTTCCTGAATTTTTCAAGCAACCTCTGAATGGCAGGTTCGACAAAAACACCAGATGTTCTTGGGATGCATAAAGGCATCACAGTTTCAGTTTCGTTATAGGCCAGTTTTAACTGTCCCCAATAGCTGAACTCGCCAGGACCTAAAATCACCCCAACTGTTGGTAAAACCGTATCCTGAAATAATGGACGTGTCACAACATTCGGACTAACAGATCCCGGATTTTCATTTATCAGACTGATGACTTGCTCAATTGTGTACGTTTCATCTGTACCGGCAAGTTTTAATTTTCTATCTGGCACAAGTTCCAGACCCAATCTTTTCCCGTTTCTGATCATGAAAAGATTTACGGTTCTGGGAGTTAACTGAACTGGAATTGACCTTTCAACCATCGATCTGGTTTGAACAGAAACACTTTTTCCTGCAAGTTGTGACGTTAGCTCTTTTGTAAAAAGCGGGAGAGCCAATTTTTTGATTTCTGGATCTGATGGATTTAAAACCAGCAACCCATAATCGGCAAACCAGTCTCTGATCAAGGCCAGAAAAGCTGTTGCGTAAGAATCACCAGGTTTATATGACGTTTTTAGTTTTTCAACCATATCCGCTTTAAAATCAGTTTCAGGCAATTGAGAATTGACCTGATCCAGAAATTCAGTAAACGAGGCGGGAATTTTCCTTGCCGAAATCTGAAAATAGGCTTCATTCTCAGATTCCTGAAAAAGCAATGCCGGTTTCTCAGGTTGTTGGTAAACAGCAATTTCCCTGAAGTCATGATCTTCAACTTCCAGCCAAAAAACAGGAACAAAATTTGTGTCTGGATGGCGGATAGCCAGCTCTTCAGCCCACTTAATTGCGGAAAGGGTTTTGACCAGCGTGTATAACGGACCGCCAAAAAAACCAGCCTGCTGACCGGTTACAATTACGACAGTATTACTTTCAGCCAGTTGCTCAAGATTATAATCTGTTTTTGCTGAAATTCCTGAATTCTGCCGTACCATTGCAGAGTGAAGAGCTTTTCTTGTTTCGGTAGGAAACGCCAGTCTTTTTTGAATGACAGATTCCCAGTCCTTTTCACTTTGAAAATGTCCGGGATACAGGTCAATAATTTCCTTTTCCTGATTCAAATAACGTGAAAGCAGGTGCTCAGAGGGAAACAGATCAGTTAACGGGGTCAAAATCGGATTCTCCGTGGTGCGGGTTTGAGGTCTTCCCGGCCTTTTAATTTGGTTTTTAAACCTGAAAGTTCTGTTGGCGTCAGTTCTCTGACTTCACCGGGTTTTAATCCCGTAAGAAAAAGGTTTTCAATCCGGGTTCTGACCAATCGTAACGTTGGAAAACAACAGGCGGCTGTCATTTTTCGAACCTGACGGTTTTTACCTTCCTTCAAGATTACTTTTATCCAGGTATCCGGAATGGTGAGTCTGACACGAATTGGCGGATTTCTTTCCGGAAAATCTGGTATAACAGTTAAAATTTCTGCTGCTGCCGGTCTGCATTTTTCAGTTCCCAGTGTAATTCCGGAACGAAACGGCTGCAGATCAGGATAGGTCGGTGAACCTTCAACCTGAACCCAATACTCACGTTCATGTCCGAATTCAGGATCAAGCAACAAATGTGTGATTTCTTTGTCATTGGTAAGCAGAAGAAGTCCTTCGCTGTCTTTGTCAAGCCGGCCAACCGGATAAACATCAGAAGGGAAAGAAAAATTCAAATCCTTCAGGCAAGTTCCTGAACCTTCCTTTGAAAATTGGGACAGCATGTTGAACGGTTTATAAATGAGATAATATTTTTTTGACATAATCAGGAAAAAACCCAATAACAGATGATAATACTTGCAATGATACCAGCCAGATCTGCAAGGAGACCAGCCGGAATGGAATGACGGAATTTTTTTATCCCGACAGATCCGAAATAAACGGCAATAACATAAAAAGTGGTTTCAGTCGAGCCCATGATGGTGGCAGCCATTTTGACTATCAACGAATCTGGACCATGGGTTTTTATCAGATCGGTTAGAATGGCGAGTGATCCGCTGCCGGAAAGAGGTCTCATCAACGCCAAAGGAAGCAGATCAGAAGGGAAGCCAACAAAATCAAGAGCCGGTGATGCCCATTGTGTAATCAGATCCATCGCACCTGAGGCCCGGAACATGCCGATGGCAACGAGCATAGCAACCAGGTAGGGTATTATTTTAACTGCAACATTAAATCCTTCCTTGGCGCCTTCAACAAATTCTTCATAAACCGGAACACGGGCTTTGATGACTGCGTAAAGCGGAATTCCAACGATGATTACAGGAATCGCCCATTCAGAAACGGTTTTAAGGAAGTCGATCATACAGTCTCTTCCTTATCCTTCATGAAAACTTCGAGGCCTTTTACTGCAATAATCGCTGTGAGTGTGGAAAATATGGTGGCGATAAGTGCCGTTATGATAATATCCGTGGGTGACGTTGCACCTGATGCGACCAGAATTGCAATTACTGTTGCAGGAACCAGGGTAACTGAACTTGTATTCAAAGCGAGAAACATGACCATTGCATTGGTCGCCCGTTCCTTGATTTTGTTTAACGACTGAAGTTCTTCCATGGCTTTTAAACCGAGCGGAGTTGCAGCATTATTCAATCCCAGCATATTAGCTGAAAGATTCATGACAATAGCTCCCAATGCCGGATGATCTGCAGGGATGGAAGGGAACAGTTTTCTAAGTATTGGGAAAAGAGCTTTTGAAATGAGGGTAACCAAACCTGATTTTTCACCGATCCGCATGATGCCAAGCCAAAGTGCCATAATTCCGATCAGGCCGATTGAAATATCAACGGCGGTTTTACCATAATCGACAGCAGCCTGAGTCACTGCAGCCATTTTACCTGTAAAGGCAGCAACGACAACCGAAACTACCATTAATCCGAGCCAGATGTAGTTAAGCATTCTTTTCCAATCCAAAAAATTACGGGTTACAAATCACGGGTCACGAATTACAAAAAGACAGGTCACTGTCTGAGTGCTTTAAAAAAAATGATTCATGGATGAGCTTCGCAGAACACTGGATTCCCGGATCAAGTCCGGGATGACATCTATTTTTTAATTTGAAAAATAAACCCCGTTGCTTGAGGTTTGATTATTTAATACCTTAACCCATCCAAAAATTGAATACACTTTCTGACGTTTCAGGTTCTGACGGATTAAACCAAACCACATCAGAATCCTTTTTAAACCAGGTCATTTGCCGTTTTGCATAATGCCTTGAATTTCTCTGAATCAGCTCAATAACCCGGTTTTCATCATATTCATCCCGGAAAAAGGGGAAATATTCCTCATATCCAACTGTTTTTAAAGCGTTTGTCTGAGAAGTGAATCCTTTTTCAAGCAAAGTTTGGACTTCTTTTTTCAGTCCGGCTCCAACCATATCAAGAACCCTTGTATTGATTCTTTTATATAAGTCTTCACGGTCAGGGGCCAGACCTGCACAAAGATAGGGAAAAGGAAAGGGTTCCGGTTTATCATGTTCCTGCCACCAGGTCATGGTTTTACCCGAAGCATACCAGACTTCAAGTGCACGGATAACCCGTTGGGTTTTTGTTGAATCCCGGCTGGCTGCTGCCTGAGGGTCAATTTCCTTCAACTCATCGAAAAGCTTTTCGTTTCCTTCATTTTCAAGCCTTATAAGCAACTTATTCCTGATTTCAGTATCAGCGGGGATGTCAGAAATTCCATTCTTTAGAGCAGAAAAGTACAACCCGGAGCCGCCTGCGACGATAACCGGCTTATCCCGTTTGCGAATTTCTGCAATCCGTTTTCTTCCCTCAATGAAGAAATCAAAAGCTGAAAAAGGCTGATCGGGTTCAAGTTCAGCTACAAAATGGTGACGAATTCGTTCCAGTTCACAATTTGTTGGTGCAGCCGTGCCTATTGGCATGTGGCGATAAATCTGCCTGGAATCACAGGAGACAATTTCACCATTGGTTCTTTCCGCAAGTTCAAGTGCCAAAGCAGATTTCCCGGATGCAGTCGGGCCAACTACAAATAATACAGGAATTTCCATCAGAATTTTTCTGAACTTAAAATGGGTTTTAGCTGCTGGTAAAAATCATTAACCGGGAAACCCATCACATTATAATAATCACCTTCTATACTTGAAATAAAGGCTGACATCAGACTATCCTGTATACCATACGCACCCGCTTTATCCATAGGGGAGCCAGTTTCAATATAACTTTTTATTTCATCTGCTGAAAGAACCGAAAAACGGACTTTGGTTTCAATGGTTCTGGATATTTTTAAATTTGATTCCGGAAACAGAACGGTATAACCCGTATAAACAGAGTGTGTTTTCCCGGATAGCAGCATCAGCATTTGTGCTGCTTCCTCTTTTTCCAAAGGTTTGTTAAGAACATGACCTTCGATGGCTACCGTTGTATCTGCAGCGATTACAATTGCTTCGGGATTGTCTTTTTGGATTTTTGAAGCCTTCCGGTAGGAAAGTTCTTTCACCATTTCTCCGGGAACATGTGAAAGTGAATGATCATCTTCATCTATTGATGGGGAAATGACAGAAAATATGATTCCAAGATTTTTCAATAACTCCTGACGGCGTGGTGATTGGCTTGCCAAAATCACTGGAAATGAATTTAAAATTCCGATCAGGTGGGTCATTGCTGTTTCTTTCGCAAAGTCTTATAAAATTGATTTCTTAGTTTCTGATTTTTTGCCAGCAAATCCTGAAATTTCTCCTCTGAAATTATTTTACTTCTTAACTGAACCTCAAAAAGGGGTTCACTAACCTGCTCAAGAACCTGTTTCTGCACAATTTGAACCGATTTTTGTTTCACAGAAATAGAACTGACAGTTAAAAAAACAACAACTGCCCAAATCAGAAAATTAACTGTTTTCATACATGCAAAGGTCAGGTTCTACCAGTTAATTTCCAATTAAACGGAAGAAAGTTAGCAATCGACTCATTCTGAAATTCTGAGATACGACCTGATTTCAAATGAAAAGATGGGATGTCATTTCACTGTGACTTGACAAATACTACCAGTCGTAGTACCTTTGTTTTACATTTAATGACAAAATTATACTATGCCTATACATAACTTCACTGTTGACCCTGATAAAAAGGGAATGAAAAAACTGCTGGGTGATCTCGAAAGCGATATCATGGAAATTGTCTGGGTCGGTAAAACCGTTTCAGTAAGAGACGTCTATACTGAACTGAATAAAACCAGAGATCTTGCTTATACAACCGTCATGACGGTCATGTCTAGACTTGCAGTAAAAGGAATTCTTGAACGGGTCAAGGATTCAAATTCTTTTTTGTATAAGCCGGTTCATTCCAGAGAAGATTTTACAAGCTTTTCCGTCAGAAAAGTGGTTACTGAACTCATGGAAAATTTTTCAACACCGGCAATCAGTCATTTTCTTGATTCAATTGAAGAAGAAAATCCTGAGAAAATTGATGAACTGATCAAACTTATCGAAGCAAAGAGAAAACTTCGGGATAATGCCTGATTTATTGGCTGAACTTTATTTGCGGATTACAGGAAATTTTCTTTTCCTAATTGAAAACCCACAGCGTTTGGGAATCCTGAATGTTCTGATGATTTTTCTTCTGCTTGTTACATCGTTAACCTTTCTGAAATATTTACTAAGCTGGATTTCCATCAGATTTCTTAAACATCAGCTAAATTCTCTACAGGTTGATGGTTTCGAAGAAGTTCACCTTGCATTTAAAAGAGCTGCTCTTAATACCGGACTTTCACGCATCCCGGCACTTTATCCATTCTATGGGCATCGACCCCTGATTTTTACAAACGGGATCTGGTTTCACTCCATTTTTATCTCACCGCTGGTTTTTGAAAAAGTAACATCAAAAGAACTTGAAGCCATTTTTACTCATGAAATGGTTCATATTAAGCGAAAAGATAATCTATTAATTTCTTTTCTTGATGTATTCACAATTTTAAGTGTTACCCTTACGGCACTATTTTTTATTTTGGATACCATTGTTTACCACAATGTGCTTTATTTCCATTTTTTCAAACATGAATTACTGGTTTCTGTTCTTTCCATTGTGAGTGGACTGGGTATCATCTATCTGGTCAAAACAGTTGTTTGGAGGCGGTTAATTTACCTTAGGGAGCTTTCTTGTGATGACCGGGCCATAAAATCCATTCATGACCCGCTTGTCATGGCATCTGCTCTGGCAAAAATCTGGAAACTGGAAACAGAACTTCCCAAACATCACTGGAAGTTGAAATTTGCAATCGTTCAAGCTTTCATTCCACCCGCACCCGGAATTAAAAATCGCATTACCCGCTTATTGGACTACCGGATTTCAAAATTAAGGCATTTCCTTGCCAGGACGACATCCACTTTTATTCTGATCTTTATTGTTTTGTTTTCATTAAGTTTATTCAGCTTTAAAAATGAATATTCAGATTTTCACTGGGTTAGAAACAGAGAATACGGACTTCATATCTGTTATAACAAATGTATTTGTCATGAATTAAAGTGGCCTGAATTTAAAAACAATTTAAAACCAAATATCACCGGACAACTGATCAGGATTACCGATTTCCCGTCCCGTTTTGCCGAACCACGAAATATTGATATCTGGATTCCACCTTCATATAATCTCGAAACCACAAAAAAATTCCCGGTCCTCTACATGCATAACGGACAAAACTTATTTGATCCGGGTACATCTTATATTGGTGTAGATTGGGGAGTAGATGAAACCCTGACAAAATGGGATAGTTTGCACCCTGGAAATACCTTTATTGTTGTAGGTCTTTCACACACTTATAATAGTATTCTGGATTATATGCCAGAAAAACCCATGCGGTCTGAGGCAGCAAAATCATCCCTTGAAAAATTTAAAGATGAATTCGGAAATCCGCAATCTGATGCATATTTGCAGTTTATTGTTTCAGAACTTAAACCTTATATTGATTCACATTTCAGAACCCAATCTGAGCAAAAGGGAACTTTCATTGCCGGGGCAGGCCTTGGTGGTCTGATCAGTCTTTATGCTTTATGTGAATACCCCGATGTTTTCTGTGGTGCCGGAAGTTTTTCAGCATTATGGTCAACTGTTGATCCTGAAATATTAAATTACCTGGAATCCCACCTGCCTGAACCATCAAATCATTTGGTTTATCTGGATACAGGAACAAAAACCCTCGATGCCGACCAGATTGAATTTCATGATAAAGTCACTGAACTTCTGAACAGGAAAGGATATCAACGGGGACTCAATTTTTCATCAAAAATATTTAAAGGCGATGAACATTCTGAAGTTTACTGGAAAAATCGATTTCCATTTTTTGCCAACTTATCTGGTAAATATCAGACCACAAAGTCTGTATATTAATTTATCATAAGATGAAATATTTTAATGGAAGCGTTTACACTATTATCTGAAAACTGTCTATATTTGTCACAGACATGGTGACAAGTAATGATGTCATGTAACAACTAACCACCCGGTAACCCTTTTATGCAGACAAATATAAACCTGAAGAGACAAACAACTTTACATACTACAACGTGTAGTAGTGTTTTCTTTACTTTTGCTCGTTTTTTTCCGATTTGCCTTTATCAGTTTATGGTGGCGTTTGCTTTCCTAACTTCTTGCCATACCAATCAATATTCTGCTCCTGCTCCTCCCAAATGGTCTGAATCAGCGGTTTGGTATCAGATTTTTCCTGATCGATTTTTTAACGGCGACACAACCAATGATCCTGTAATTTCTGAATTGACAGGCGGTTGGCCTCATGATTACAAAGGGGAAAACTGGAAACCGAGTAAATGGACAGGTGACTTTTATGAGCGGCAGCCATGGGAAAATGGAATCCCTGAAAAAAGTCTGGGTTACTTTATTCAAACCAGACGATATGGCGGCGATATTTTGGGTATTATCAAAAAACTTGATTACCTGAAAAATCTGGGCATTACCGCAATTTATCTGAATCCGATGTTTGAAAGTCCGTCTCTTCACAAATATGATGGCAGTACTTATCACCATATTGATAATAATTTTGGTCCTGATCCTGAAAAAGATATTAAAATATGGAATACTGAAGTTCCTGATGATCCCACCACTTGGAAAATGACAACTGCTGATTCTTTATTTTTTATTCTGGTAAAAGAAGTACACAAGCGGGATATGAAAATTATCATCGACGGCGTTTTCAATCATGTTGGTAATACATTCTGGGCGATTCATGATCTTGAAAAGAATGGAAAAAACTCAAAGTTTACCGACTGGTTTACCATTTTAAACTGGGATGACCCCTCAACACCAGAAAATGAACTTAAATGGCAAGGCTGGCTGAACATTTACGAATTGCCAGAACTCCGTGAAGATTCACTGGGTATTGTATCCGGTCCAAAGTCATACATTTTTAATTCAGTCAAAAAATGGATGGATCCGAATGGGGATGGAAATCCGGAAGATGGAATTGATGGTTGGCGGTTGGATGTGGCAGAAAAGGTTGCAACTCCGTTCTGGCAGGATTTCAGAAAACACGTCAAGGCAATTAACCCGGAGGCTTACATCACAGCCGAAATTTTCTGGGATAACTGGCCTGAAAATAAAATGGTTAACCCAGAACCCTATTTTGAAGCCGGTACTTTTGACGGAATCATGAATTACCCGTGGGCAGCTCTTGCCTTTAACTTTTTTGCAGATAAAAAACACTCCATTTCTGCTGATCAATTCTGGTCTGGCCTGGACAGCGTACGAAAAAACGCTCCTGGAAATTTTGTGTATTCAACCCAAAATCTATATGACAGCCATGATGTTGACCGACTTTCAAGCAGTATTGCAAATCCTGACCGGTGGTTTGATCATTATTGCAGCGGCATGGATGATTCAACTTACAAACTGACGAAACCCTCAAAAGCTGATTATCAGCTTTTGAAACTGATGGCTCTGTTTCAGATGACAGATGTCAGTTCGCCGATGATTTATTATGGTACAGAATCGGGTATGTGGGGCTGTGATGATCCTGAAGACAGAAAACCCATGGTTTGGCCAGAATTTTCTTATCAACCTGAAATGGCAGATCCATGGGGCCGGAAAAGATCTCCAGATTCGGTTTCCTTCGATTATGACCTGTTCTCCTGGTATAAAAACCTGATTTTCATCAGAAAAACCACACCGGCTCTTAGCCATGGTAATACTGAGCGGGTTTTGCTCACCAATCCGAATCAGAAAGTACTGGCCTATAAAAGATCAGAAAAAGATCAGTTTGCTATTGTTCTGATAAACGCAAATCAAGGTCCGGTATCTGCTGAATTTGAGGTTGGGAAAAGCCAGGGCAGCCTGCAAAGTTTATTAAATACAATGAAATACCCTGTTACGAACGGAAAAGCTAAAATCCCAATCAGCGGGGTTTCTGGTGATGTTTTAATCTGGAATGAATAAGTTAAGCCTGGAGCATCTATGAACTTTAGACAAATGATTATCTGCCTTCTTACCCTCACACTGTTAACATCGGTGGTTTTTGCCGGTTCAACCGGTAAAATTACAGGGACAATAAAAGATAAAACAACCGGTGAACCCCTGATTGGTGCAAACGTCATTCTGATGGGTACTTCTCTGGGTGCCGCAACAGATCTGAATGGCTATTACGTCATTCTCAACGTTCCACCGGGAAAATACACACTCAGAGCAAGTTTGATTGGTTACAAAAAAATGACCATTGAAAATGTGAGTGTTTCTGTTGATAAAACTTCAACAGTAAACTGGATTATGGAAGATGAGGCGCTGGAACTGGGTGTTGAAATTGTTATTGAAGCCAACAAATCACTCGTTGTCAGAGATAAAACCTCATCTGAAGTAAAAGTCAGTTCTGACGCAATCGAAAACATGCCCGTAAATGACGTGTCTCAAATTATAACTCTTCAGGCAGGGGTAGTTCAGGATCGGGGAGGTGCTATTCACATTCGGGGAGGCCGGTCAAGCGAAGTTGCCTATTGGGTTGATGGCGTACCCATTACTGACGGTTTTGGTGGCGGACAAACCGTAGCAGTTGATCAGAATTCTATCTCTGAAGTACAGGTTATTTCGGGGACGTTCAATGCAGAATACGGCCAGGCAACTTCTGGCGTTGTGAATCAGGTAACCAAAGAAGGAAACACCAAATTTGAAGGGGGTTTTCAACTTTACAGTGGTGATTTTGTAACCGGCAGAACGTCTCTCTATCGTAATCTTGAAAAAATATCGCCACTTGCAAATTCCAATTTTCAGGTTAATCTGAGCGGTCCTGTTCCATTTACCGGCAATAATCTCGGGTTCTTTATCAGTTCCAGAAGAAGTTACTCTGATGGGTGGTTGTACGGCCGCCGGGATTACCTACCACAAATGGATACCGTTGGAGTTACTCCAGTAAACGGGTTGGTTGTTCCAAGAAAAAATGGTGACGGTGAAATCGTCCCAATGAACAATCAGGAGCAATGGTTCTGGCAATCCAAATTAATCTGGAATGTGGATGCCACCAAAGGAATGAAATTGAACTTTTCATTCATCGGAAACCAAAGAAAATCAAACAGTTATGATCACGTTGCTCAGTTGAGTCCGAATTCATTGAATCCGGATGGTGACTACAGAAACATCAACAGGGGATTCCTGTATATTCTGGGATGGAACCATGCCATTGATGCTTTTTCATTTTACAATCTGAGTGTTTCACTTAATGATTCCTACAACCATTCTTCTTTGTATGGTGACGGAAGTGAAAAAAATGGACCGAATGGCGGACCTGATGCACGATATCTGCCGGCGAATGATCAGCAGGTTGGTTCAGGAAGTTACACGTTTTTAAGAGCCGGTACACAAAACAATATTTATTACCGGACTAACAAAATCTGGCTTTTAAAAGGTGAATATACCATTCAATATGGTCAGCAACACTTAATAAAAGCCGGACTTCAGTCCACTTTCAACAACATAACCAACCATAATATTGGTCTTTCAACAAATAAAGATGCAAACGGGAAATATTATCAGTTTGTTCCTGCGTTGACTGATCCGGGAAATGATTACTACGAACGCAAACCGTATGAAATTTCATCGTTTCTGCAGGATAAAATTGAATTTGATTATGTGATCATCAATCTCGGGCTTCGAGTAGATTACTTTAATTCAAACAGCAGAGTTTTAGCTGATGTTCGTGACCCGGATATCAACCGTCCAAAAAGAACTGAAATGCTGACTAAAACTCTTGAAGAACGAAAAGCAATCTGGTACAAAGATTCAGAACCTGAGCTTACATTCTCCCCACGCATGGGCATTGCTTATCCGATTTCTGAAACAGGTGTTCTCCATTTCAGTTTTGGGCAATTCACAAAATTTCCCGATCTGGTGTATCTGTTTGCCAATCCGGAGTTTAAAAGAAGTGAACAGACTACAATTAACGGACCTTATGGAAATGCAAATCTGAAATCAGAGAAAACGACTTCGTACGAATTCGGTATTCAGCAGGAGTTCGGTGATTACCTGTATTTTGAAGGTTCCATTTTCTACAAGGACATCAGAGATTGGGTATCCGTATCTGCACCAATCAAAATGTATGGTGATATTGATAAATACACCCAATACATCAACAAAGACTATGCAAATGCCAAGGGAATAGTACTCAACGCCCGGGGAAGTCTTTCAAAAGAAACCAGCTATTCTGTTTCATATACCTATATGACAGCAGACGGAGTTAACTCAAATCCACAACAGGAAATGGATGCCATTACCGGCAACGCCTCACCTGTGAAAATACTGATTCCGCTGGACTGGGATGTCAGACACAATCTGAACATCAATCTGGTCTATAACCCTGATCCGGTTTCAATCAGCCTGATCAGCCGGTTTGCAACCGGCTTTCCTTACACGCCATCCTTTCCAGGTACATCGAGGCAGGGAAGTTCAGTTTTACAGGATCCGGCAAGAAACAGCCGAACACGACCTTATACCCTCACATTTGATTTATTCAGTGATTACAGGTTTGAAGTATTCGGACAGAATATGACTGTATTCTGTAAAGTTTTCAACTTGTTTGATCGGGCTAATGAATTCGAGATTTTCACCGACACAGGACGGGCCGGGTCAACAAACTCACCTTCCGCAGAAGAAATTGCAGGACTATTCAATCCGAACCGGCCAACAAGTATCCAGGACTTCCTGAAACATCCCGAATGGTATTCAAGCCCAAGGGAAATTCAGTTAGGTCTCAGTTATAATTTTTAATTTGAAGGTTAACCAATGAAAAACAGACTCATAATACTTGTTTGCCTGATTGCCGGGATCGCAATTCCAACTTTCGCCCAAAAGCATGTTCCGGGCAAGGAACGGGGTGATTCGAATCTCAGAAGAAAAATCACCATCGACGAAAATGAAATCCGTGCAGTTATTTATAATTCTGGTCTTTCAGGCCGGATTGACGGAAATGACGATCCGATTCCTTATGAATGGCCGAAAGGATCAGGAAACCCCTATATCGCCCTCACAACCATGTGGTTCGGCGCAGAAGTAACCGGTGCAGACGGACGAAAATACCCGATTGTCTCTGCTTCAGATTACCGGAATGCCATTACCGGCGGCGGAACGTGGAATAACCAGCCTGTACCCGGTTACAATCAGTCAAATGTTAATCTTGATCAAAAATTACGGATTGCAAACATTAAAAATCCTGGTTCCTGGCCCTCTACGTGGCCGGATAAATTGACCGATCCTGCTGATCCGGGTTGGGCAGGAAAATGGAACGGATACTTCGGAAAAGATATTAAAAACGCAGATCAGGAAATTTATTTCAGAACCAGTGACGACCAGAACAAAGCTCTTTTCAATGCCCCTGCATCTTTCCGTCCTGATTCAACTGATCTCAACCGTGGCGGACTTGGGCTAATCATTGATACCCGGGTTATGGCCTGGCAGCAGATTTTATTGAATAACGTGCTGTTTCTCATTTATGATATTAAAAATGACGGTACAACCGATCTTGATAAATGTTCAATCGGTTTTTATCTGGCAGATTTCGTTGGTTTTGAAGGTAATGATGACATTCCAAGTTATGATAAACGAAATAACATTGCCTGGGCAACTGACCGGGATGGTTTTAATGGTGGCGATCAAAAAAAACCACTTGGGCTTGTAGGAATTGCTTTTCTTGAAACTCCGGGCAATAACAAAGACCGGATTGACAACGATGCTGATGGTGAAAAAGATTCTCCTATTATTACTTTAGAAATGCTGGTGGATGAGGATCCGGCAGATGGGATTGACAACAATGGTAACGGTCTAATTGATGAAAATGCAAAGTATTTGAAAGATCAATATAACCTGACAGGTAATGGCTTTGCTGACGGAATTGATAACAACAATAACGGCGAAGTTGGTAATCCGGTTGTGACTCAGGCTATGATTGATGATGCATCACTGGATAAATGGAAAAGATGGCCAGTCAATCCGGAAACGGATGTCATCCAGCAGGGACTTGTTCATTTATTGGCGCTGGGCACTGAATCACTTGGGAAAAAATTCAAAGACAACATTGACAACGGTGCATTGTTATTGTCAACTCCATCAGAAAAAGAAAAGTTTGTTGGTGAAACCGGCAGTCCGGTTGTTACAACTGATATGGTTTCAACCGCCTCAGCAGATCTGTTTAAAAGGTATCGTGTTCCGGGTACCACAATCGTTTTATTTGATCTGGGATCTGAAGATATCGGTCTAGCTTATGCAGATGGAATTGACAACGATAGTGACGGCAAAATTGATGAAGGAATTGATGAAGATATTGATGAAATGATTGATGAAGGCCGGGATAATTTCCTGGACGACGATGGAGACTGGAATCTGTTTGCAGATGACTTGGGTCTTGATGGTGTGCCCAATACAAATGACACTGGTGAAGGTGATGGGATTCCGACTTCAGGAAGCGGAACACCATTCCCTGGTGAGCCCAACATCGACAAAACTGATGTAGATGAAGCAGATATGCTCGGTATCACATCAGTTGCGTATGATAATTCTGGAGATGCAAGGGATAATGATGATGATTACAATTGGAGAAACCGGTTGAAACCGGGCAAATATGTTGATCCTAATGGAGTCGCCGGTGACAATAATCTCTATGTCGCCTCCGGATATTTTCCGCTAAAGGCAGGTCAGACTGAACGTTTTTCATTCGCCATTGTTTTTGGAAGCAATAAAGAAGCTGTCCTTAGAACCAAATCTCATTGCCAAACAGCTTACAACTCAGGGTACAGGTTCGCAAAAGCACCTATTCAGCCAACTGTAACAGCCGTTCCTGGAAACGGAAAGGTAACACTTTACTGGGACGATCTCGCAGAAAAATCTTTTGATGAATACATCAATGGAATTCTTCCGGGTCAGGGAAATGATTTTGAAGGTTACAAAGTTTACCGGGCTTCTGACCCCAATTTTATTGATGCAAAAGTCATATCTGATGGCTATGGTGATCCAACTTACTGGAAACCCATGGCAACTTACGATCTTATAGATGGTTATCAGGGTTTCGACAGCTCTCTGGTTGTTAAAGGGGTTGCCTTTGATCTCGGCAATGAAACCGGGTTACAGCATACATTCATTGATACAACCGTTCAAAACGGACAGCAATATTTTTATGCAGTTACTTCTTACGACAGAGGAGCAAAGAAAATCCAGATTTCACCTACAGAAAGTGGAAAATCTGTTTCAATTGATGACAACACAAAAGAGTATCAGTTTGACAGGAATGTGGTGCGTGTTGTACCCAATGCTCCGGCTGCCGGCTATGTAGACCCTTCAATTCAATCCCTTGTCAAAGAAAAAGGGAAATCAACCGGTAAAATCGGAATCCGGATTCTTGATCCGAATGCAATTAAACCGGAAAATAAGTTCAGAATTGTTTTTCAGGATACGCTTGATTCAACTCCAAAAACTGAATTGGACGTGACCAAACGGGATGTAAACTTTAAAGCTAAAAACTTCAGTCTGGTTAATATCACTGATCCAGCTGCACCTGATACTTTGGTCAGACGCAGCAAGAACTTTGGTGAACAAAAAGTGACGGCCGGTTTTCAACTTGAATTTTTGCCGGAACTGAATCCTGGATCCATTGATACCTCCTTATCAAAATGGAACAAAAAGGGAATCCGTGATTTTCAGTTTAAGAAATATACTGCCGGAAATCCGAATCCTCGCCCAGGAATAGATCCTCCCCAAAAGCGGGTCTATAACGATTACAAAATCATTTTTTATGATCACAATGTTTACAAAACATTTGCTACAACTTACAGGATAGGTTCAGTCAGAACTTTTCTTCCACTGGATGTAAATTTTGTCGTATTAAATGCATTAACAAATGATACAGTCAAGTTTGCTTTTCTTGATGCCTGTAAGCAATTGACCGACTCAACTTTTGCTGGTGGTAGTGACAGCCGATTCAATGCCGGTGGAATTTTTACTGACTACCTGCTGCTTTTTGAAAGCAATCCTGCAGGTGAGTTTGTACAATCCTGGGGTGTAAACCTGAACAGTCTGCAATCCTTCCGTGACGTCAGAAGTCCGAGGGCAGGTGATACGCTGTATATTTCAATCAAAAAACATTTCACTTCTGCCGATGCTTTTACCTTTTCAACAAAAGAACCGGGCATAGATGAAAGTCTGGCAAAAAAAGCATTATCTGCAATCAAAGTTGTACCCAACCCTTATGTTGGTTTCTCTACATTTGAAAAGAAAAACCAATACCGGAGTGGAAGGGGAGACAGAGAAATTCATTTTATCAAACTTCCCAAAACCTGTACCATCCGCATTTTTAATGTGGCGGGTGAACTGGTTAAAACCATCGACCACAACTCAACACTTGATAACGGTACTGCAAACTGGAATCTGGTAACAGATGAAAATCTACCGGTTTCATACGGGGTTTACATTTATCAGGTTGATGCGGGTTCTGTGGGTACTCACATTGGCAAGTTTGCCGTTATTAAATAAGGAATCAGTAAATGAAAAAGATCATCATCCTTACTTTGTGTGCTTCGTTAACTGCTTTTTCAGCAGCATTATCAGGCGGAATTTCAAAAGTTGGAACGACATCGGCATCCTTCCTGAAAAATCCGGTAGGAGCACGGGCACTAGCAATGGGCGGAGCTTATTCCTCGATTGCAAATGATGCAACTGCTGCTTACTGGAACCCGGCAATGCTGGGTTTGATAACCAATTTTTCTGCGGATGTGAGTCATTCAAAACTCCTGGCCGAACTGAACACCAACTATTTTGGTGCTGCATTCGCCATGGGTTCGCTGGGAACCGGTGCCATTTCAGTTCTTACTTTGGGCATGGACGAGATGGATGTTACGACTGAGCAGTACCAGGATGGCACCGGTGAAATCTTCAATGCCGGAAGTTATGCAGTCACGTTTTCTTACGGAAAATTTATAACCGACCGGTTTGCAATTGGTGGTTCTGCCCGGTACGTGAATGAATACATCTGGAACTCTGAATCTCAGGCATTTGCCTTCGATATTGGTTCCTATTTTGTCACCCCATTCTGGGATACCAAATTTTCGGCCGTGGTTTTCAATTATGGGTCAAAAATGCAGATGACCGGGGAAGATTTACTTACCTACGTAAGCAACAATTCAGGTAAAAACGGTGCCAATGACCGTATTGAAGCCACTGTAAAAACGGATAAATTCGAAATGCCGATTATTCTCCGGACAGGAATTTCAAACGATTTTAAAATCACTGACTATACCAAAATACTCTTAGCCGCTGATGCCGTTTATTCAAACGATAATACACCGGGAGTCAATCTTGGGACTGAACTTGCTTTCTGGGGGGATTTAATCAAACTCAGAGGCGGTCTCAGAAATCTGTTCCAGGATAACCGGACAGACACTTTTTCACTCGGGATGGGGCTTAGTTATGACGCTTTTGAGTCGGTTCCAATCTCAATAGATTATGCCTACATGGGGCATAAATATCTGGATGCCGTTCAAATGTTCTCATTTGGCGTGAAATTCT
Organism: Bacteroidota bacterium; assembly: GCA_020161835.1. GTDB lineage: Bacteria > Bacteroidota > JABWAT01 > JABWAT01 > JABWAT01 > JAFLBE01. The sequence goes on from JAIUNL010000008.1 coordinate 162,917, forward strand.
GATTTTTACCAACCAACACAAACACAAAACAAGGAGCTAACATGAATACCAGGGGTATCGTTCGTCATGCTGCAACACTGATCTTCGGGTCTTTGTTACTTGCAGGATCTGCCTTCGCTCAGGATTCAGTCAACGTTCATTTTATCGTGAACACGGCTGCCATTCCTGACACAATCAATAAAAATGCTTTGGTTTCGCTCAGGGGCGGAAGTGCCTACTACGGTGACTGGAGTTTAACCACAAAAAATGCCATGAGCCAGATCAGCGGTGATTATTGGGGTCTTACCATTAAAATGAAAAAAGGGGACGTAACCGGTACCTTTAAACCGGTAACCGTTACCAATAGTGGAACCGGATGGGATATGTCTGACCGCAATATCGGACCTGCTCCGTCACAAGACTCTACCGTTATGCTTTTTGCAAATGGTGCCAACACCTATCCCGGAAATGATCCGTTGAATCCAGGCAATAAAGGGGATTCTGTTGCCGTTCTTTTCAGAGTCAATGTGGGTTCTGTTGCCGATTTTGATGCTGCCCTTGACCATATTTTGGTTGCCGGTGAAGCAGTGCAATTGGGTCCATGGGGTGCAACAAAAACTGAATTGGTTCAGGAAAGTAATCATAAAGACGGACCAACCTACAAGGGTACCAAGTTTTTCAGCAAAGTAGTTTTATTGCCAAAATCAAAAGTGGGAATCACAATCCCGTACAAGTTTATTATTAAACGGGGCGGAACCATCCGCACATGGGAAGAAGGAATCATTGACAATAAAGATGGTAACCGCTATTTCACATTGAAAGGCGATACTACCCTGATGTGGAAATATTTTGGTGATAAAAAGGAAATTTCCAATATTGCTACTGCAAATATTACTTTTCAGGTTGATGTAACAGGGATTGAAACCCTCGGCTTATTCCGCAGGGATCAGGATACTTTAACGGTTCCAGGTCAATTCAATACCTGGAATTCTTCTGGAACAGTGGGTAATATAATGGAAGCCGATCCGTTTAATCCTTATATCTACAGTTATACCCGCTCATTTACTGAAGAGCCAGGAACCGTTATTTCATATAAAACCTACATTAAAAACACAGGGATCTTCCCGAGAACCAATATGGGATGGCTGGAATCAGGTTTCAGAGGTGGCGCCAATTATACTTTTAAATTTACCGGTACAGACACAGAATTACCACTGGAGTATGCCTATGATGCCCATCCTGATGGGATCATTCCTGCAGGTTCTACGGTAAATCTTACAGTTAATGTAGACATGAGGGATGAAATTAAAAAAACGGCTGCACCTTTTGTAATTGGTGTTGACACCGTTTTTATAAATGGACCCGATCCGATTTATTCTTTCATACAGAACCGTAACGGGAATACTCTCTTTAATACTGGCGAAACAGGAATTCAAAAGAAATTGTTTCTCTCTGATGATAACAATGACTCCATTTATACATTGACCTTTCCGGTAGTGGGACCAGCCAGAAATGGATTTATTTATGGGTATGCTTACCAGGGGAAAGATGAGGGTAATAATGGATATGATTCTCCAAATCGTTACCGGGTGAGATACATCAAAAACAATGGGGTGGGCAATTGGCCTTCAAACTACACCTTCCCAACAGACAAATTTGGCAAGGAATACTTTATCAAGGAAGATTCACCTGAAGGAATATATGTTGGTGTGGATGAAAACGGAAACAAAGCTACTGCTTTTGAACTGAATCAAAACTACCCGAATCCGTTCAACCCGGCAACCACCGTTCCTTTTTCTCTGCCATCTGCAGGAAAAGCAACCTTTGACGTGTTCAACATTCTCGGACAAAAAGTGATGACCCAAAATTTCGTTGCTAACGCTGCCGGAAAGTATTCTGTTTCCTTTAATGGTCAGAATATGGCTTCTGGTATTTATCTGGTTAAAATGAGTTTTGGTGATATGAACAAGACCATCAAAATGATGCTTGTGAAGTAAAACTCACAAACTTCCTCCACGAGAGAAGGGGTCGGTCTGTGAAGGCCGCCCCCTTTTTTATTTAGAAAATCCAACGATCGCGTTCCAGGTCAAAAAATTCCTCAAAATATATACACTCAAAAGAAAACCCGGGATTTTTTCTTATAACCCTTGTTGCAAAAATTCTTCCGCCTAAAGGGTGTTCCATTTCTTCCTTTTTAATTTCTGCAAGATCCCAGTTTGTCACAAGGGATACCATATAGTTAGAAAACAGGGGTCCATCATTCGGGAAAGAAAGCTCTTTAAAGCGACATGAATATTGAACTGAATTTCCGCGCTTATCCCAAATTTGGTAATAAAATGTTCCACTTTCTATATCGGATTGTTCGAGAATGAAAAAGGTATCACATTTCTCAACAAAATCAATTTTACCGGTTTTAAAAATAAGTTCACTATTTACTTTGTCATCTGAATGATATACGGGATCCTTCCAGTCCATTTTAAGGTGATAATTAAGAATATTGTCTGAAATTTCAACAAAATTGGAATGTTTTTCCTTTAAAAAATAAGAATTACAACCAACTGTTAAAACCAGTGAAAATACCAGCAAAAGTCTTTGGCAAATAATAACATTTAAAACAATTTTCATCGACTTTTCCTTTTTTGATAGTATGGTAAAATGAATTTATTCACTCAATACAACTTCACTATCCTTGCTCCCCGGTAATAAAACCTGAAAATCTGATCGAACGTATATCCCCGGCGGCTCATTCCTACCGCACCCCACTGGCAGATTCCCAATCCGTGACCATACCCCCGGCCTTTGAACAAAACAGTCGTTATCTCACCGGAATCTGAACGGGTTAACTCCAGATCAAACCAGACGGATGACAGAATTTTCCCGGTCGAATCAGGGAAAAGCCACCTCACGTAATCACCTTGTGCAAGGACTTCTGTACCTGATCCGTTACCAATTCTGAGACCTAAAACCCGTCCGGATGAATCTCTGCCCGAAATTTCAATGCGGGAAACACTTTTATCTTTGAAAATGGGATGTGCCGGATCTTTCTCAACATATTTCCCTATCTGCTTGAAGAAGAATGTGTTATGTTTATCCATATCAACCTTTCTCTCCCAATAAAAGAAAGGTGAAGCTTTGCAAAATGAGGTCGTATCATCCCCGCAATAAACAGAACGCAAATAGGCAATCTTTTTACCACCCCAGACACTTTCTGAATTTTCTGTGAGTCCGCCACAGGTTGAATGATACAAAGCTTGAATAAGGGTTGAATCGTAAACACCAACCATACCATTTGTTGCTGCAATGGCTTCCCGATAAGTCGTGTTTTCACTTTTTACCCCGAAATAAGCCTGATCCATAACAGTTGGAAGCAGATCATAATGACCATCGGTGGCTTTTTTACTCAGCAACTTTCCGTAAGTAAACGTTCTGGCAGCTATTGCCTGAACTTTAACAGATTCGAGATCCTGCTTCTTTCGTCCTTGCCCAATCTCCGTTGGGATGACTGACTGAAGGTAGGATTCCAGATCAACATGATTGACAACAACCAGTGATTTTTCGTCGGAATGAAACACGAGGTTCCCACGGTAGGCATTTCCATCATATAGAAAGGTTTCACCGGCAGGAATCCTGATGAGAAGGGAATCAGGAGATACAAATTTGTTATTCCCAACGGTCAGAGAAATTGAATTTTCTTTAACTGCAACCTGACTTTGTGTTTGTAGGGCAATCCGGCGGATACCAGTGGATGTCGTGAATTCAGTGCCGGTTGGAAATGTAATTTTCTGTGGAGTATTTCCTTTGTAAAGTAAAATCCGGATGACCGGATCCTGACCCAGTTTCGTGACTTCAAAAAGAGACTGGGATTTTAAAAGCTCTGGGATTCCAGTGAGAAGGAAAAGGGATGCAAAAAAGGATATAATTTTATTTTTCAAACCGGGGAAATCCTTTAAAATCATTGAGTAATAAGGCAAATTCCGTAAAAAACGAGATCTCTAATTTAACAATAGAAAAATTAATTGAAGATTACACCCATTTTCTTTTGTTGAATTAATTCTTTCAAAAAAACACTTCAAATTTTCCGCTTTCTGACAAGAATCAGACCAGTCACACCAATAGATAACACAAACAAAAGCTGTGGAAACCAATCACCAAACCGGGTGTACAGTGTAAGTTCAGTAATAAGTTCAATTTGCTGCGATAAAATTCTTTCAGTCCAGTAATCAGTTGATTGAATCAAATTTCCATGCGGATCAATAAAGCCTGAAATTCCATTATTGGCAGATCTGACAACCCAACGGTGATTTTCAATGGCTCTGAGGCGTGAAAATTCAAAGTGCTGGTGATAACCTGAAGTGTTTCCCCACCAGCCGTCATTTGTGATCACAGTAAGGAAGGTGGCTCCTTTTTTTACGAAAGTTCTGATTTGCTCCGGGAAAGCTGACTCATAGCAAATTGCTGTCGGGAAAACTGCATGTTGATCTCTGGACAAAACATAATTTGATGTGTCTTTTCCTTTTCCCCATCCGCCAAGTCCGGCAAGATTAAATCTGAGATCTTTCATGAAGGGAACTGAATCAACCCACGGTACACGTTCTGCAAAGGGAACCAATGAGATTTTACCATAAAAATGAGGTTCTGTAATTCCATCTATAACCGTTGCAGCATTGTAATTGTGGTAGTATTTCTGGCTCATCCGGCTCCATCGGGCACTGGGTGGGGCAGAAAGTGAATCTTCATAATAGAAGATATGCGGGTAACCGGTCAGAATGGCGGTATGATTTTCTGTACTGAACGTTTCCATTTCTTTTCTGATGAATGCACCACGATCATCCAGTAAATAGTATGAAATAGCAGTTTCCGGCCAGACGATCAGACTGATGGACGTATCCTGCTGAATGAGACTGTCGGACAAGTTCATCAACTGCTCATAGTTTTCAAGATCTTTATCCCACTTGATCCACGGATCCACATTCGGCTGAATGATTCCGGCCTTCATCTTTCCAATAGTTGGAAGTTTTTCCTGTCCGATGAAAAATCCAATCAAAACCGGCATCAATACAGAAAAAGTGACAATTAAGCGGACTTTGTTGGTAATGGGCCGATCATGAATCCAACTTAAAACCAGAAAATAGAACAAAATATTAAACGCAAAAACAATGGCAGAAACCAGCCAGGCGCCACCAACAGATGCCCATTGAAGCAGGGGTGAAATAAGGTACTGTCCGTTTGCAAGAAGCATCCAGGGGAAGGCCAACTCCCAAATACTTAGGAAATATTCCCCAGAAATCCATAAGAAAAGAAGAAAAACAAGTGAAATTGCTTCTGATTTAATCCGGTTTCTTAGTATTAACCAAATGGTAACGGGTATCATCAGAAAAATCGGATTGACCAAAATGGCCATCATTCCACCCATAAAAGTGGAAAAACAAATCCAATAAACGGTGAGGGTGTGGGTGATTAAAAGGTAGAGATAGGTTTTTACCCAGGTTGTTCCGAATCCTTCATTTCTTTTAAAAAGGAAAAATAAGGGAAGTAATGAAATCCAGCCTAAAATGGAAAGATTAAATGGCGGAAAACTCAGGCACCAGAAAAGTCCGCCAAGAAAATATCCCAGAAATTCTTTCCCGGCTTTGGGTTCGATAAATAAAGATTTTAAAAATGATTGCATGGAAATGGCCTGTCTTATATCACTTATAACTCTGTAACTTGTAACCGGGCACTTTCCCGAATATCGGGACTCAGTGACCGGTCGTGTAATTTAAAATTTATTCCATACCCCGTAAAACGTACAGCGTACCCCGTCCTCAAGTGCCAATCCTGTAATTCTGTGTAAAAATCCAGGGAAGTGCCCAGTCCGAATTATCATTCCAGAAACAAAGGAAACCATACCAGGGTTTTCTGATTTGCCAGACTTCAGCACGGTAACGGCCATCTTTTTCGAGGAGAATGTCCTGATCATCCGGATTTTCGATTTCCTTCCAGAGTAACCCATTTTTAAACAGACGAAGAATCAATTGGCTTTCAGTTTTTGGAATTTTCATTGTCCAGATTGCTGTATCAGGATCTGCATGCAAATGGATATTGGTGTACGATTTTCCGCGGATGGTCATCCACGTTCTGAATCCGTCTGCCGGTGCAAGTAAATCATTTGAAACGAAAAATTGTCCTTCACGAAGGGCATGATTGATTACAAGGGAATTCTGATGGGCTGACCTTGTAAGTGAGGGTTCAGTCAGCAAATGAAGAACAGATGTTTTTATTGCGGAAGGATAAGAAGGGAACTGAACAGTCCAGAATCCCAGCCACTTTTTGGGTTCAACAGCACCGGATCCACCCATTAAAACCAAAGGTTCTTCAGTGGGACGATTAACCCAATTGATCCCGGATTCCGGGTAGGTCATATATTTATTTAAAATCCACGGAAAGTGGTCAGACAGCAGAAAAGAGGTTACAGAAAAAAACGGGGAGAAAGTATTTCGCCAACCAGATTCAAAATTCCAGATTTCTACAGCCTGAACGGTTGAATCAGAAGATCGCCAATCCAAATCGGGATGACCCGAATAAAGGGCGATATTGAATCCGTTAGAAAAAGGTTTTTCAGTTGGTGAGTAGAAATCAAACCGATCACCCATCGCCACATCAGACAGATCAGGAAGATCAAGAGAAGCAAACCAGCCTGAATCACCGGGAAGTGAGACTTGTATTTCTGATTGAACCGTCAGACTGTCATAAAAACCCCATTCTCCACGAAACTTGGCTTCAAAAGAATTTTTTTCGGTTGTGATGACAAAATCGTAACCGGCCACTGTTTGTTTTAAACCGGGATAATCTATGTCAGCGCCGGAATAGGTTGTTAAAACATGAAAAATGCCCTTATAATGATGAAATCCATCCAGCTCAGGGGCACTTAATTCAGTAGTCTCAGTTTGATACCGAAGGGAAAAAAGAAAGGTAAAAACAAGAACAGCAAGCAAAACCAATCCGGCAACCATAACCGATACAATGAACCGGTCAGTCTTCATTGGGTCTCCGCCGGTCAGAAAGACCTTCAATGACCACAACAAACTCACCTTTGTGTTCTTTTGATTTTAAAATAGCCAGAACATCAGAAACAGAACCACGAATCGTTTCTTCAAATTTCTTGGTGAGTTCACGGGAAACAGATACGTTTCTTTCGCCCAAAAATTCTTTTACTTCTTCCAGTAATTTTACAACCCGGTGTGGAGATTCATAGAAAATGATGGATCCGGTTTCTTCTTTTAATGAAAGCATCCGGGTTTGGCGTCCTTTTTTGTGCGGAAGAAATCCTTCGTAACGAAAACGGTGAACCGGCAAACCAGAAATAACGAGAGCAGAAATAGCAGCACAGGCGCCGGGAATTGATTCAACACGTATTCCCGCCTCAATTGCCAGTTTTACCAGCGGATAGCACGGGTCAGAAATACCAGGTGTTCCGGCATCGGTAATGACGGCCACAGATTTCCCGCCAAGGAGATCCTGAATCAGTTCAGGTCCTTTTGTCCGTTCATTATATTCATGATAGGCCGTCATAGGTGTTTTAATCTCAAAATGACGGAATAGAACTGAAGAAGTTCTTGTGTCTTCAGCAGCAACAAGGTCAGCCGTTTTGAGAATATTGACGGCACGAAAGGTCATGTCATCAAGATTGCCGATGGGAGTTGCTACGAGGTAAAGGGTTCCGGGTGAGGCGTTATTTGACATTCAGACCTGCTGATACCAGTCACGGGGATAAAGAAAATCGGTCCCGACTGCACGTGTGGTTAATTTGGCGATGACTGGCATTCTTCTTTTATATTGGGATCTGATCACCATTCGTCTGATTTTTTTGACGAGATCAGTTGAAAATCCAAGTTCAGCGATTTCTTCATCTTTTTTACGAAGATCAATCATGTGATATAAAATCTGATCAGCTTCCGGGTAAGTGAAACCCATTTCCTGCTCATCAGTCTGACCAACCCAAAGGTCAGCAGACGGTTTTTTGGTGATTACCTCTTCTGGAACCCCGATAAACCGGGATAATTCCCAGATCTGGGTTTTATAAAGATCACCGATCGGATTAATTGCTGAAGCCATATCACCATACCAGGTTCCGTAGCCCAGCATAAGTTCAGTTTTATTTGAAGTTCCCAGAACCAAAGCAGATTCCCTGAAGGAAAGATCAAATAAAGTAATCATTCTCATTCTGGCCATCACATTGCCTTTTCTTTGGGCATTCATGTCGGGATCAGAAGAAAAATATCCTTCACAAGCGGATGTAATCGGTTTGGTTTCCGTTCTGATTTTAAAAGTATCTGCCACAAGTTCGGCGTGCGAAAGGGAATCGGCAGAGCTGGTCTGATAAGGCATTCTCACACCGAGTACATTTTCGGGACCCAAAGCACGGGCTGCAAGTCCGGCAACGAGGGCAGAGTCAATTCCACCTGAAAGTCCGAGAACCACTTTTTTAAATCCGGGCTCTGTTACTTCCTGCCGGATGAAAAGTTCAAGGGCTTTTGAAATTTCTGCGTAGTTTAGAGTTAAATTGAGCATAATAGCAAAGATACAGGAAAGGAAGGTAATTTTTAATTTTGAAGAATGAAATATGAATTTCCTTCCATCTTCTACCTTCTAACTTCTTTCTTCTATCTTCTGTTCTCCGACTTCTTCCTCTTTATTTTTTGAACTTATCAGATAGATTAATTATCTTCCTGACTTATTCCTTTTTCAGAATATTTTTAGAAAAACTATGAAACAGACCTACATTTCCGACCTAAAAAACCACGTTGGTGAAACCGTTACCCTGAAAGGCTGGCTTTACAACAGCCGCCACAGCGGAAAACTGGTTTTTTTAATCATGAGAGACGGCACAGGACTCAGTCAGTGTGTTGTCTTTATAAAGAATGTTGCAGAAGGTGAGTTTGAAGTTGCAAAATCACTCACGCAGGAAAGCAGCTTTATTGTGACCGGAACAGTAAAAGCTGAACCCCGCTCAGTAGGTGGCTACGAACTTGACGTTCAGAAAGTTGAACTTGTTCATCTTGCCCAGGAATATCCGATTACGCCAAAAGAACACGGTGTGGAATTCCTCGCTGATCGCCGGCACTTATGGGTTCGCTCCCATCGCCAATGGGCAATCCTCAGAATCCGCCATGAAATTATTAAATCCATCCGTAACTTTTTTGATGACCGGGGATTTACTCTTTTTGATGCGCCGATTTTTACTCCGAATTCGGTTGAAGGTACCACCACCCTTTTTGAAACTCCCTATTTCGATGAAGGTTCTGCCTACCTGACCCAATCAGGACAGCTTTACGGTGAAGCCGGAGCAATGGCTTTTGGCAAAGCATACGTATTTGGACCAACCTTCCGGGCAGAAAAATCAAAAACCCGTCGTCACCTGACTGAATTCTGGATGGTTGAGCCTGAAATGGCGTTTTATGATCTGGATATGAATATGGATTTGATGGAAGAATTCGTTGAACATATCGTTCAGCAGGTTCTTACCAACCGGAAAATGGAACTTGAAGTTTTGGAAAGAGACATTACCAAACTTGAAGTTATCAAACGTCCATTTCCACGTATTTCCTATGACGAAGCAGTTGCAATCCTTCATAAAAAAGGACTTCCGTTTGAATATGGAAATGATTTCGGTGCACCAGATGAAACGGGAATCGGTGAAGATTTTGACAAACCGGTCATGGTTTACAATTGGCCGAAGGAAGTTAAAGCCTTCTATATGAAGCAGGATGAAAAAGACCCGTCAAAGGCTAAGGGTGTTGATATGCTCGCACCTGAAGGCTACGGCGAAATCATCGGCGGAGCGCAAAGAGAAGACAATCTTGATCTTCTTCTTGAAAAGATACGTGAACATAAACTCCCTGAAGAAGCTTATGACTGGTATCTCGATCTCAGAAGATATGGTTCTGTTCCGCATGCCGGATTTGGAATGGGTGTTGAAAGAACTGTTTCCTGGATCTGCGGCATTCACCACGTTCGGGAAACCATTCCGTTTGCAAGATTGATGGGCCGCCTGAAACCGTAATATGTTCTGGTTGTCATTCCCGCGAAGGCGGGAATCCAGAAATTTCAATTTCTTTTTTTAATTCAGTATTTACAATTATGGCAAGATATTCGTTTAAAGATGTTGAACCCAAATGGCAGTCTGTTTGGGAAACAAAAGGGATTTTTAAAACGCCCAAAGCTCCAAAGAAAAAGTTTTATGTACTTGAAATGTTCCCGTATCCGTCAGGTGATCTGCATGTGGGACATCTGAAAAACTACGTGATTGGCGATGTGGTTGCCCGGTATAAAAAACTCCACGGTTACGACATTCTCCATCCGATGGGATTTGATGCGTTCGGACTTCCGGCAGAAAATGCTGCCATCGAACGGAATGTATCTCCCGGTGACTGGACATACGGCAATATTGAAACTTACAAGAAAACCATGTCACTGCTTGGCTTAAGCTATGACTGGGACAGGGAAGTTGTCACTTGCCGTGAAGATTATTACCGGTGGACGCAGCACATTTTCCAACTTCTTTTCGATAATGGACTGGCTTACCGCAAAAAAGCATTTGTTAACTGGTGTAACGACTGCCAGACCGTTTTAGCAAATGAACAGGTTGAAAATGGCGTTTGTTACCGTCACGGAACCCCTGTAACCAAGAAAAATCTTGAACAATGGTTTTTAAAGATCACTGAATTTGCTGATGATTTGCTCGCTGACATGGATCAGTTAAGTAACTGGCCGGAAAGTGTAAAAAAACAGCAGGTTGACTGGATCGGGAAATCACTCGGTGTTGAAATTCAATTTCAGCAGCCCGAACTCAATCAGAAACTAACGGTCTTCACCACCCGTCCTGACACCATTTACGGGGTCACTTTCGTTTCAATTTCGCCAGAACAACCTCTTGTCGAAGAAATCAAGAAACTGGTCACACCTGAGCAGAAAAAGGGAATTGAAGCCTATCAAGTTCTTTCAAAAGCCAAAACTGAAATTGAACGGACATCAACCGGGGAAAAAACCGGGATTTATTCCGGACTTGATCTCATCCATCCGTTAACCGGGAAAAAAGTACCGCTTTGGATTGGTGATTACGTTCTGGCAACTTACGGAACCGGGATTGTAATGGGTGTACCTGCCCACGATGAACGTGATTTTGCTTTTGCAAAAAAATATGACCTGCCGATTGTACTGGTAATTCAGGATCCAAAAAATAACTTAACTGCTGAAACCATGGAAAATGCCTTCACTGATGAAGGTATCATGATTAATACACCTGGTTACGACGGAAAGTCCTCAGAAGAATTTATTGTTGCAATCGCCGAACGGATTGAAAAAGAAGGATTTGGCAAGAAAACCATCAATTATCGTCTGCGTGACTGGTTAATTTCACGTCAGCGGTACTGGGGTGCACCAATCCCGATGATTCATTGTGCAAAGTGCGGTGTGGTAAAAGATCCGTCGCTGCCGGTCAGACTTCCTTCCGAAAAAAATGTGCAGTTAAAACCTCAGGGCAAAACTCCGCTTGAAACAGATGAGTCGTGGATTAACACCACCTGCCCAACCTGTGGCGGACCTGCCAAACGGGATGCTGATACCATGGATACCTTTATGTGTTCTTCCTGGTATTACCTCAGGTATTCAGATAATAAAAACAGTGAATCCATTTTTGATTCTGATATCGCCAACATGTGGCTACCAGTAGATCAATATATTGGTGGTGCCGAACATGCTGTTCTTCACCTGCTTTATTCCAGGTTTATAACCAAAGCACTTCACCGCATCGGACTCATCAATTTCACCGAGCCATTCCATAACCTGTTTACTCAGGGCATGGTAACCATGTTTTCCCCCAAAACAGGAAAATTGGAGAAAATGTCGAAGTCAAAAGGAAATGTGGTTCCAGTTGGAGAGTTTGTAAAAGAATGGGGAGCGGATACCGGCCGGGTCATGATCCTGTTTGCAGCTCCGCCAGAACGTGATTTTGAATGGACGAATGAAGGTGTTGCCGGTGCAAACCGTTTTCTGAACAGAATCTGGGCATTTGTAACCGATAATCTTGATCTGTTGGAAAAAACTGAATTTAAATCCCGGTTTGAGATCAAAGAACTGGATCCGGTTTCCTTTAAAATTTATCAGAAAACTCATCAGACCGTTAAAAAAGTAACTGATGATCTGGGTGATTTCAAGTTTAACACTGCAGTTGCCGCCTTTATGGAACTCATGAATGAACTGAACAAAACTGATCGTGCTCTTTTAGAATCCAATCAGCTTTACCGGGAAGTGATTAAACACTGCACTGTAAGATTTCTTGAAGTTTTCACACCAATTGCACCACATATTTCTGAAGAATTGTTATCCCAACTTGGCTTCGATGGTACTGTATTCGAACGCGGATGGCCATCTTTTCATCAGGAAGCAACCATTTCAGACACCATTACACTGGTCATTCAGGTAAACGGAAAACTCAGGGGAAATATAGAAGTCCCAAGAGATTCCTCAGAAGAAACTGTAAAAGAGTTGTCAATCTCAAATGAACAGGTTCAGAAATTCCTGACAGGTCTTTCAATTGTGAAAATTATTGTAATACCAAATAAACTTGTGAATATTGTAGCAAAATAAGAGTAAGGAAATATGCCATGAAGCGGTATGGTGAATTGGTCGTAGATGAAGGGTATGCAACTGAAGAACAGGTATTAAAAGCACTTGAATACCAGAGAACCAGTGAAAAATTGCTGGGAAAAGTGATGATTGACATGGGAATTATCACGCTTGAACAACAGTATGAAGCACTGACTTTCGGGAAATCACCTGATGGTGGCGGTAAAAAATTTGGTCAGATTTGTGAAGAATTCGGCTACGCCTCGGCAGTTGATATTGAGCGGGCATTGGCCTTTCAGAAAAAAATCAAAGGCTATTTGGGTGAGATCATGATGGAACTCGGTTATCTCACTCTTGAACAACATAATTATATAGTAAAATTACAGCAGGAATACGGTGTCTAAACAACAAATTACTTACAAATCAGCTGGTGTGGATATTGATGCCGGCGAAGAAACAGTTCAACGGATCAAACCCCACGTTAAAAAGACGTTCAATTCAAAGGTTTTGTCTGATCTGGGAAGTTTTGGCGGCATGTTTGATGCCCGTTTCCCTGAATATAAAGAACCCGTTCTCGTCTCATCTGTTGATGGAGTAGGAACAAAACTAAAAGTTGCTCAAGCTGTCAACAAACATGATACAATCGGTCAGGATCTGGTTAATCACTGTATCAATGACATCCTTGTTTGTGGAGCAAAACCTCTTTTCTTCCTTGATTATTTTGCAACGGGAAAATTGAATCCGGAAATTGCCGAGCATGTTATTGGCGGAATGGCTAAAGCCGCCGGTGAAAACGGTTGTGCCTTGATTGGTGGCGAAACTGCTGAAATGCCTGGCGTCTATAATGATGAAGATTATGATATTGCCGGTACCATCGTGGGTGTTGCTGAAAAATCGAATATTCTGAGTCGTGATAATGTCAAAAAGGGTGATATTTTATTAGCTCTTCCTTCTACCGGACTCCATACCAACGGTTATAGTTTAGCCCGCCGGGTTATTCTTTTGAATCATGAATTTTCTGATTTCTCAGCAGAACTTGGAATGACTTTTGGTGAAGCACTTCTGGCCGTTCACAGGTCTTATTTTCATTCTGTTTTTCCGTTGATTGAGCAAAAATTGGTAAATGGAATCAGTCATATTACAGGTGGTGGACTCATTTCAAATACGATGAGAGTTGTTCCCGATGGATTGAAAATGGATGTAAACTGGGATTCATGGCAACGACCTGTCATTTATAAGCTTATTCAGGAGTTAGGAAATGTTCCTGAAGAAGATATGCGCAGAACATTTAACCTGGGTATTGGTCTTGTTTTAATCGTTTCACCTGAAAAACTGTCTGAAGTAAAGTCTCATCTTGTTTCAAAGGGAGAATTGCCTTTTGAAATTGGAACCATTGTCTGACAGGAGCCGGCAAATAGCCGGCTTTTTTTTATCCTCTTCATAACCTATTCCATTTTAATCACAATAACGGGCTCCCGTTTGCCATTTATGCGGTAAATCGCATTTTTTATATTATTTTAGTAAGGAATTACTCCGGTAAACTTTTTTCTCAGGGATAATCTATGCTGAATCTGGTTATTATTGCACTTTCTTCTTATCTCGCCGGTTCCTTTCCTACTGCAATTCTTGTTGGCAAATTATCACGTGGTATTGACATCAGGCAGCACGGCAGCGGTAATGCCGGTGGTACAAATGTATTCAGGGTTCTTGGCTGGAAACTGGGTGTTTTTGTCATGTTGGTTGATATGCTAAAAGGTTACCTCGCAACGGTTTACCTTTCTCAGCTCAGTTTTTTCCCCGGCGAACCTATTAATCCTGTTTATTTTTCAATTCTTGCCGGTGTGTTTGCAATAATCGGTCATATCTGGACAGTTTTTGCAGGGTTTAAAGGTGGAAAAGGTGTGGGCACCGCAGCCGGTTTTTTATTTGGATTGATTCCTGTTGCTGCATTGGGTGGGATGGTCATTTTCTTTACTCTGTTTTTCATTTTCAGATATGTAAGTCTTGGGTCGGTTTGTGCCGCAATTGGCATTCCCTCCATATTGATTTTGCAAAAATTCACAACCAATCCTGAACTTGAACCCGTACTTATTTATATCACTTCAGCAATTGCAATTCTGATTATTTACACACACAGAAGTAATATTCAACGTCTTCTAAATGGCACAGAAAATAAAATAACCAGTCTGAAGGGTGGAAATGCAACCAAATAATTTAAGTCAGATCGCTGTATTAGGGGCAGGAAGCTGGGGAAATAGTCTTGCAATTTTGCTTTCGCAAAAAGGCCATCAGGTTACCCTTTGGGAATTCAGTGTTGAAGCGGCAGAGATTCTTCAGAAAACAAGAAAGAATTTGAAATATCTCGGAGACGATATCGTTTTTCCGGAAGCTTTGGTTATCACGTCTGAATTGAAACCAGCAGTTGAAAATGCAGATATTATTGTTCTGGCGACACCTTCCCACACAATCCGAAGTGTTGTAAAAAATCTCATTGGAATTATCAAGCCCAATTCCATTCTCGTCAATGTAGCAAAAGGAATTGAAAACGGTACATTCTTTACCATGTCACAGGTTATCTCTGATGTGATTCCTGGTATTACGCCAGATAGAATTGTAGCTCTTTATGGCCCATCACACGCTGAAGAAGTTAGTCGTGGATTGCCAACCACAGTTGTAAGCGCTTCATCTGATTTGGAAACTGCACGAAAAATCCGTGAAATATTTGTTACCCCAATGTTTCGTGTCTATTCAAACACAGATATAATTGGAGTCGAAATTGGCGGATCTGTAAAAAACGTAATGGCTATTGCCGCGGGTATCTCTGATGGAATTGGGTTTGGTGACAATGCCAAAGCTGCCTTGATGACCCGTGGAATAACTGAAATTACACGTCTTGGAGTAGCTCTTGGAGCAAAAAAGGAAACTTTTGCCGGCTTAACCGGTATTGGTGACCTTATTGTAACCTGTATGTCACGCCATTCACGAAACCGTCATGTTGGTGAAGAAATTGGGAAAGGGAAGACTCTGAAACAGGTTCTTGATTCCATGATTATGGTGGCTGAAGGTGTAAATACTACAAAATCAACCCTTGGACTTTCTCAAAAAATGGGTATTGATATGCCCATAACAAATGCCGTTCACAGTATTTTATTCGAAGATCAAGATCCGAAAGAAGTTGTAAAAATGCTGATGACAAGATCAGTAAAAGACGAGGATTGGGGAAATTGATTTCCTCAACTTATTTAGGTAATTTAATAGATTAGTTAACTTATTTGTCCGGTTTAGAATTGAGGACTCAAAAATGAAAAGAAATCCCCGCCTTTTTGCATTAACCTATCTGGTTATACTGACCGCATTTCCGGTATTTGGACAAAACAACCCAGTTCCACCCGCTACAACAACGGCACCCCCATTGCCTGTTCTTGCTGCACCCGCAGATACACTAACCCCTCAGATTGAAAAGGGAATTGTTGCTGCTGAATCGAAATTGGCCACAATAAACCAAACTATATCTAAACAACCTGTCGCAGAGCAAGCACCTGTTCAACCTCAGCCCCAACCGGGAGACACAACTAAAGCTGTTGTTCAACCTACTGTTTCGGTCAATACGTATAAACTGATTAGTGAAACTGATTCACTATTATATGAACTCAGACTCAGGGTAGAACTGCTTGATCCGAAAGTCCCAAAATCCCAGACGCTGAAAAAGAAAATTAAATTTCTTCAGGAATCTTCAAAACAACTCTTGGTCAAATCTTCATCTGCACATATTAGTTTGGCTGAAAAGCTGGATTATGCCGATAAAAACTTAAGTGAAGCCAGATCTCTTCTTGAAAAGACAAATTCTTCATCAGCTAAACCGGATGCTGAGGTGGCACAGTCTGAATCATCTGATTCTACAAACGCTCAAAGTCAGTCAGCTTCCAATGTCGATATTAAGGCCAACCTGCTTTCAGCCAGAAAACTTGTCATTGATGCTGATTCATCATTAACTTTAGTTGGAACGCTTATTCCAGGGCTTGATCCAAAGCAAAGAGAAACGATTTATATGACAGAACGTCACCACGCTCTGAAAGTCATCACCCGTGATCTTAAAAACCTTACAGCCTCAGCAGGAATGTCTTCAACAGTTGCAAGCAGAAGGTTACTTGACCCGAGTGCTGACTGGGATTTTGATGCAAAAACACCCTTGACTACTGACCCCAGAGTAAACCCTGTTAAATCATATCTTGATAAAAACCTTCCTGAAAACGGAAACATTTTCAAAACAATCCAGAAAGACTCCATGATTTTCACTTTCCGGATTCCAGACGCCTGGAGAGTTAATGAAAAATTTAAGTTTCCTGTGATTTCTTACACAAGTCCAGATAAGAAAATCATCATTACCATAAATCAGTCAATTGCTTCTGTTGATTCTCTGCATTACTGGGCAGCCATTTATGAAGCTTCTTCATACGGTAAAAATCAGTTATCCGGAAACTACATCATGTTCCCGAAGTCAAGGGTACAGTCTTTTGGAGCTGATCAGAGTTATGTTGCAAAATATCACTTCGGATCGAAAGAAATCGCTGCATTGTTCCTTCAGAGAAAAGGGGAAGTTGTAGCTGCTTTTGTTGAATATCCCAATGGCAGTTTAAATGATTCTGACACGGGTATTATCAATCTGTTTCTGAATTCTCTGAAATATAAAGATATTAAGTAAATCTATGCGGTTTTCTGAGGCCGCACTTAAAAGTCTGATCCAGCAGGGTGAAGGTATCGCGCTGGAGTTTAAAAGAAGAATAAACCATCCAAAGAAAATTGGTAAAAGTCTAGTTGCTTTTGCCAATACTCTGGGTGGTTTTTTAATTATAGGGGTAGATGATAATGGGTTCGTTTACGGAATTGAAGACGAAAAATATCCCGCTGAATTTATTGAGATGATTTCTTCTTCTGAATGCGATCCTCCAGTAAAATACAACCTTTTTTCAATTAAAATTGACGGAAAATATGTCATCCTGATTGAGGTTCCTGAAAGTAGTATAAAACCCCATTTTCTTAAAAAAGATCATTCTGCTTATATCAGAATAGGGGATAAATCGCTTATAGCCAGTCAGGTTCAGCTTGCATTAATGAAAGAAGCAAATAATAAAAGTACACGGGTAGATTTTGGTGAATCAGAAAAACTTCTGTTCGATTATCTTTCTGCTTATGGGACTATTACCTTTCAAAAATTCTCAGTTTTATCAGGATTAACTGAAGCTGAATCCTCTGTGAGATTAAGCAGGCTAATTGCAATAGGGATGATCCGATCAGTATTTGTAGATTCAACAGAACATTTCAGCGTGGTGTAATCAATCAAGATCTTTGAGCATTTGAAGATAGCTTTCATACCTCAGCGGGTGAATATGACCTTTTTCAACTGCAACTTTGACTGCACAAACTGGTTCATGGGTATGTGAACATTTTGAAAATTTGCAATCTTCGAGATAGGGTACCATTTCCCTAAAAAAATGGCTCAATTCATACGCTTCAATATTCCTCAGTCCAAACTCACGTAAACCGGGTGTATCAATTATAAAAGAATTTTCCATCACCTCAAATAATTCGGCATTACTGGTCGTGTGTTTGCCCTGATTCCACTTATCGGACGTTTTACCAATTCTAAGTGCCAGATCTGGATTTATCGAACTGATTAGAGTTGTTTTGCCAACGCCGCTAAGTCCTGTGAGTGAAGATAGCTTGTTTTGGAAAACCGATTTAAACAGTTTACCATCTGAATCTGAAAGTAAATTCTCAAAGAAAATTCCGTCTGTGCACCCAGAGTATAAAGATCTGATTTGATTGATTTCTTCATCAATCTGTTTTACAAGATCAACTTTGGTGAAAACCAGAATAGCGGGAATCCGGTACGCCTGTGCCGTAACCAGACATCTGTCAATAAAATTAAATTTTGGAGCAGGTTTTGTGAGTGATGATACAATCACAACCTGATCTACATTTGCAGCAAGCACGTGTTCATTATTATCGTTGCCGATTGCACTGCGGGTCATCTTATTTAATCGGGGAAGGACAGCAGTTATAACCCATTCATCCTGTTTATCAATGGTGACAAAATCTCCAACTACAACCGGGTTGGTGGCCTTTGATTCAATGAGCCTGAGTTTACCTCTGAGTGATGCAGAAATGAAAGAACCATCATCCAATTTCACCTGATAAGTACTTCCAACAGATTTAGTGACTCTTCCTTTCATATTTTCCTATTCATAAGTTGTTTGATTTAACAGAATCTGATATATTTAAAATTAAGAAAAATACTGTAGATTAAAAATTAACACAGACCCAGCCGAACAAAAGGAGCGTTAAATGGCCCATATTCTTGTCGTAGATGATAGCATTACCAACCGGAAAGTGATAGTTAATTATTTGCTCAGCCTCGGACATACAACCTGCGAAGCTGGTGATGGTTTTGAAGGTGAGACAGTTGCTAAAAGTGAAAAACCTGAAGCGATGATTCTTGATGTGGTCATGCCTGGCCGGAACGGATTTGAACTCCTGCGTGAAATCAGAAAAACACCAGGATTTGAAAAAACACCTATAATCATGTTAACCTCAAAAGATCAGGATTCTGACCGGTTTTGGGGAATGAAACAGGGTGCATCTGATTATCTCACAAAACCATTCAGCGAAGACGAACTCAGAGCAGCCTTAAAGAAACACCTTAAATGAAACAGGCCGCTGGGTACAGCGGTTTTATACTTTACATAATATATATTATATACTAATTAAAGACATATAAATATTTATAAGATATTGGAATTTAGAATTCTTTTTCTTAGTTTCAGACAAAAGGATATTTAAAAGGTGTAATTATGTCAGTCATTTTTTCAAGATCATGCGAATATGCCCTTCAGGCAGTCATGTACATAGCTATGCAACCACGGAATCAAATGGTTCTGCTTAAAGAAGTTGCAGAAAAAGTTAACATCCCGAAACATTTTTTGGGTAAAATCCTGCAGAAACTAGCCAAGTCTGGTTTGTTGGATTCTCAGAAAGGACCGAACGGTGGCTTTGCACTTTATGAGACTCCGAACAAGATTACTGCGCTCATGATTGTTGAGGCTATCGATGGTTTTGATCTTGTTAATAAATGTGTTGCCGGTTTCCCTGAATGCCATCGTGAAGACCCTTGCCCCTTTCATGAAGAATGGGCAATGATAAGAAATAATATCAAAGAAATGCTTGAAAAAGAGACCATTGAAAAATTAATGCAGGATGCAAAGGAAGGAAAACGTATTCCATTTCTTAAACCTGGCTACCTAACAAAATAACCCTTGTTATGTAAAGTAGTTGCTTGTTAAAAAGTCCGTCATTCCCGACGGACTTTTTTTTTACCTTTTATAATAGCTTTCGATTGTTTTATAATAAGGTGAAGCAAGTTCATCGAATGAGAACTCTCCAACTGATTTAATTTTAACTTGGTTATTGTCAGTTACCTTCCCGATAACCTGAACAGGTACATTGAGTTTATTTGCAAGTTTTTCAAACTCTGATTCCCTGCCCTTTTTAACGGAAACCAACACACGACCCTGATCTTCATTAAACAAGGCACTTTCAAGGTTCCCGGTAGTTGGAATTGAACTGATGTCGAGTCCCAATTTGTCTTTTCTTCTAAGTAAAACCATTTCAATTACAGCCATTACAAACCCACCATCACTTAGATCATGGCAGGAACTGTAAAGTCCGGCTTCATTTCCTTCAAGAATCAACTTATGAAGAACCAACTCGTCTTCAAGATTAAGATACGGTGCATCCCCTAAGGTTTTACCATGAATCCAGGAGAGGTATTCTGATCCGTCAATAGATGATCCCGTTTTCCCGATCAGATAAAGTGACTCCCCTTCTTCTTTTAAGCCAGAAAACAACGGATTTGTTTTTTCTGTGTCTTCAATTAACCCTAACATACCAATTGTGGGTGTCGGGAACACAGAACTATCAGGGCTTTCATTATAAAAAGACACGTTGCCACCGGTTACAGGAGTCTCAAAAACATGGCATGCATCACCCATTCCGCCAAGAGCTTCAGAAAACTGCCAGTAAACTTCTGGTTTGTAAGGGTTTCCAAAATTAAGGCAATTGGTAATAGCTAACGGTTTGGCACCCGAGCATACCACGTTTCTTGCAGCTTCAGCAACAGCAATCTGTCCGCCCTTGCGTGGATTCAAATAAACATACCGGCCGTTGCAATCTGTTTTCATTGCAAGTGCTTTGTTGGTGCCTTTAATGCGGATGACAGCAGAATCAGTTGCACCGGTTTGGGTAACCGAATTGGTACGAACCATTGAATCATATTGCTCATAAATCCAGCGTTTTGATGCAATGTTTGGTGATCTCAGCATCTGAAGAATTTCTTCTTTTATGTCCTGTAGATCGACACTTCTCGGGATTGGAGGAGAACGCATCACTCCAAGGACAGTTCGGAGGGTTTTTTTGTTGATCAGGTTATAAAGGCGTCGTTCGGCACCTTCAAAACGTTTTACAACTTGGAGAATTTCTTCTTGCTCTTGTGGGGTGGCAGTGGGGTCATACTTGAAGAGCTCGTCTTGGGGAAACTTCTTGACTTGGTCCAAAAATTCTGCCCCGAGGCGAGTTTTGCCTGCACCGTACATTTGTGCAGCAAACACAAACTTGAAGGGTCTCCAATTCGTGATGGCCACTCCAGTTTTCTTCTCCTGTTCCAACGCATGAATA